>DAOUJO010000001.1:0-564200 GCA_034422595.1 Dehalococcoidia bacterium
GGGGGAATGGGGGGTACGCCCCCCCCCCCCCCGAAAAATCTCTCTGTCGCCATCTGACGCTCGCGCCCACGCCGCGCCTGTATAATCGATTCCGGCGCCCGGCGCGGCGCACAAAATTCCTGAGTGACCCGGAGGTTCCTTCCGTATGCAACTCGCCAACCGGCTCGACCAGCTCCCGCCGTATCTCTTCCTCGAGATCAGCCGGAAGATCGCGGAGAAGCGCGCCCAGGGCATGGACGTCATCAGCTTCGGCATCGGCGACCCCGACATCCCGACGCCCGAGCACATCCTGACCGCGCTCAAAACGACCTCCGACGACCCGCCCAACCACCGCTACCCGGAGTCCGACGGCCTGCCGGAGATGCGACAGGCCGTCGCGCGCTGGTACACCCGCCGCTTCGACATCGAACTCGGCGACAAGGAGATCGTGCCGCTCATCGGGGCGAAGGAGGGCATCGGCCACATGGCGCTCTGCCTCATCGATCCCGGCGACGTCGCGCTCGTGCCGGATCCCGCGTACCCGGTCTACGCGGTCGGCACCATGTTCGCGGGCGGGACCTCATACATGATGCCGCTCCTGGAGGAGAACGCCTTCCACCCGGACCTCTCGCTGATACCGGAGGACGTCGCGCGCAAGGCGAAGGTGCTCTGGATCAACTACCCGAACAACCCCACGGGTGCGCTAGCGACGCCTGAACTGTTCGAGGAGGTCGTGGCGTTCGCCAAGAAGTACGACGTCGCGGTCTGCCACGACGCCTGCTACTCTGAGGTGACGTTCGACGGCTACGAGGCCCCGAGCTTCCTGCAGACGCCCGGCGCGATGGACGTGGGTATCGAGTTCCACTCGCTCTCCAAGACGTACAACATGACCGGCTGGCGCATCGGCATGGCCGTCGGCAACCAGCAGCTCATCGACGCGCTCGTACGCGTGAAGTCCAACCTCGACTCCGGCATCCCTCAGGCCGTGCAGTACATGGGCATCGAGGCGCTGGACAACACCACGCCCGAGTGGCTGGCCGCCAACAACGAGATATACCGCAGGCGCCGCGACCGCGTCGTGGACGCGCTCACAGCCATCGGCCTCGAGGTCAACAGGCCGAAGTCCGGCTTCTACATCTGGGCGCGCTGCCCGGACGGCTGGACATCCGCGCAGCTGGCTACCGAACTGCTCGACAAGCACGCCGTCGTCGTGACGCCGGGGCGGGGCTACGGCGAGGCGGGCGAGGGCTACATCCGCCTCTCGCTGACGACGCCCGACGAGCGCGTGGACGAAGGCCTGCGCCGGCTTGAGGGCTGGCGGCTGCCGGACGCTCCGGCGGGATAAGGACACGAGCGCCTTCTCGGTACTGGACATCGGCAGGTAGAATCGAAGGCACCAAACCGGAGCGGCTCACCCATAGCACGATCCAGAACGATAGAGACAGCCCGGACGCCTGAGCAGGCGCTGCTCGTGGGCGTGGGCATCAAGGGGCGGCGCTCGCCCTGGACGGTTGCCGACTCGCTCGAAGAGCTCGCGCAGTTGGCCGACACCGCAGGCGCAGAGGTGGCAGGCTCGGTTTCCCAGCAGCTGGAAGCTCCGTCCCACACGTACGTCGGCAAGGGCAAACTGCAGGAGATAGCGGATGCCCGTCGCTCCATCGGCTTCGGCACACTGATCTGCGACGACGAACTGACGCCCACGCAGCAGCAGAACCTCGAACGCGCGCTCGGCGAGCACGTCAAGGTCATCGACCGCACCGCCCTCATCCTGGACGTGTTCGCAAGGCACGCGAGGACGCGCGAAGGACGCCTGCAGGTCGAACTGGCGCAGGCCGAGTACCTGCTGCCGCGCCTCGCGGGTCAGTGGAGCCACCTGGAGCGCCTCGGAGGCGGCATCGGCACGCGGGGCCCCGGCGAAACGCAGATAGAGACGGACCGGCGGCTCGTCGGCCAGCGTATCCAGCGGCTGAAACAGGAACTGGAGAAGGTGCGCCGGCACCGCGCCCAGTACCGCGCCCGCAGGCACCGGAACAGGCTCCCGGTGGTGGCGCTCGTCGGCTACACCAACGCGGGGAAGAGCAGCCTGCTGAATGCGCTCTCCGGCGCAGGAGTGCTCGCGCGCGGCCAGCTCTTCTCGACACTCGATCCCGTGACGCGCAAGGTGCGCCTGCCGGACGGCGGCGAGGTGCTGCTGACGGACACGGTGGGCTTCATCCAGAAGCTGCCCACGACGCTCGTCGCGGCCTTCCGCGCAACGCTCGAAGAGGTGCAGGAAGCGTCGGTGCTGCTGCACGTCGTCGACATCTCGCACCCGAACGCCGCCGAGCAGGTGGAAGTGGTCGAGGACATCCTGCGGGATCTGGAACTCACCGACACGCCGCGCGTGCTGGCGCTGAACAAGGTGGACCTGCTGGACTCCGGCAACGGCGCGGGTTCCGTGCCGAGCGTGGAAGGCATCAAGGCGGTCCTGACGTCGGCGGTGAGCGGCGCGGGGCTGTACGAGTTGCTGGAGGCAGTGTCCACGCAGGTGAACGATGATGTACCATCCGGCGCCGAACCGGCGCTTGCAGCCGCGAAAGCCAGACGAGGAGCGACTCACAGGAACCATGGCTGACGACGAACTCTTCCAACTGCCTGAGCATCCTTTCTACAGTTGCGAGGACGACTGCTTCCTCGTTGCCGACGGATCGCAGATGGGCACGGCGGCAGCCGTCCTCGCTTTGGAGCCGCTGCTCAAGCTGATGGTCGGCGAAGGCAACGTCTTCGAGCGGCGTCCGGTGAAGGTCGCTGAGAAGGACGATCTGCACGTCAGTGTGGAATGCGAGGGCGGCGAGGTCGTGCACATCGACTTCGACGCGCTCACGGCGCGCAAGACGACGCCGCAGGGCGAGTTCCTGTACCGGGGCGGCCTCGAGGACGCCAACGAGGGCATGGGCTATTTCCCGGCACGCTAGAACGCGTTTCACGGCGCTGTCTGACCATTGGGTCGGATTGGCGGCTGGAGGGGCCTCGCGGGGTGCTTGATCGTTCCCAGGTGTCATTGCGCACTATTGCTGTTATGTAAAGTAATCACAGTAGCAACGTCATCTTCCTCCCTCCAGCCATCGGGGCTCCTCCCCCCTTCCGGCGACGGCATCACTGCGGGACGCGACCTCAGCCGGCATGGCCTTCTACCCGGTGACGTATCCTTGAAAGATACAGGTTCGCGCAGTGGCAGCCGTCCGGCCGCGCGGCCCACTCTCTTGCTGGAGCGTTCGGAATGGCGAGGCAGTTGTCCGGGGTGCGCGCAGCGGCATATACCGCCGTCGCGGCTGCGGCCATCCTCGCTGGGACCGGATGCGCACAGGAGGAGCACAGCGAGTTCGTCGAAGTCGTCGAAGTGCTCCAGGAGGACTTCATCGACCGGGACAAGCTCTCCGCCGCGGAGATGGAGCGTGCGGGCATCGAGGGGCTCCTGGAGTACCTCGACGACCCGTACACCTCCTACCTCGATCCCGAGCGCTATGCGGCGTTCAACCTGTCGCTCGAGGGAGACCACCCCGACTTCGAGGGCGTCGGCGCGAGCGTTACTGAGGTGGACGGCCAGTTCATCGTACTGGGGCCGCTCCCCGGCTCACCCGCCTTCGACGCCGGGCTCATGCCGGGCGACATCCTGGTCAGCGTGGACGGCAGGTCCATCGAAGGATTCACGTTGGACGAGACGGTGGCGCTGATACGCGGGCCGAAAGGCACAGAGGTCGTGCTCGGCGTCTCGCGCGCCGGCATCTCGCGTCCCGTGGAGATCCCCATCGTGCGGGATACGATCAGCGTCAGCTCCGTGCATTCCCAGGTCCTCCCCGGCGGCTTCGGTTACATACGCCTCTCCTCGTTCGACGCGGAGTCCGGCGCCGACCTACGGAGCGCCATAGCCGACCTGCGCGGACTCGACGCCAGGGGGCTCGTGCTGGACCTGCGGAACAACGGAGGTGGACTCGTGACCGCTGCCGTGAGCGTCGTCTCGGAGTTCGTCGAGGAAGGCGAAGTCATCCGCTGGGTGGATGCGAACGGCAACGAGACCGTGGAGCACGTCACCGGAGAAGGAACGGCCTACGACCTCCCGCTCGTGGTGCTCGTGAACGGCTTCAGCGCATCGGCATCGGAAGTGGTGTCAGGGGCATTGCAAGACCACGGGCGCGCCCGTATCGTCGGCACTCGCACGTTCGGGAAAGGCGCGGTCAACCTGCTGCGCGACCTGGAGTCCGGCGCGGGGCTGAACCTCACTATCGCACGCTGGCTCACGCCGGACGGACGCATGATCGAAGGGGAAGGAATCGAGCCGGACGTGTGCGTCGGACGCGAGGTGAACGTGCGGGCGCAGGGGCGCATCGGCGAGCTGACGCGGACCCTCTGCGCGGCCTATGAAGAAGAGGCCGTTCCGCTGGTTGGCTCCGGCGAACTCACGGAAGCGCTGGAGACGCTCTGCAGCATCCAACCCGGGCAGAACCCTGCCTCTTTCCCCGACGATCAGCTGGAAGCCGCGGTTGCCGAATTAGAACGAATCACAGGCCGTTGAGCGATGCCTCCCAAACGCAAAAAGAAGAAGCAACCGGAGCAGCAGAAGCCCGGTCGACCGTACATCCGGACCGTGGCGGACAACCGGCGGGCGCGTTTCGACTACGACATCCTCGACCGCATCGAGGCAGGCATCGCGCTGACCGGCACGGAGATCAAGTCCGTACGCGATGCCCGGATCAACATCCGCGACGCCTATGCGCAGGCGCGCAACGGCGAGATGTGGCTCCACAACATGCACGTCGCTGCGTGGACGAGCGCAGGGCCATGGGGGCACGAGCCGACGCGCTCACGGAAGCTGCTCATGCACTCGGACGAGATAGAGCGGTTCAGCCGCGCCGCGGGGCAACGCGGCCTCACCATCGTTCCCCTGCGCATCTACATCAAGGGACATCACGCGAAGGTGGAACTGGCCCTGGCGAAGGGGCGCCGCCGCTACGACAAGCGCCAGGCCATCATGCGGCGCGAGTCCGACAGGGAGATAGCGCGCGCCCTCCGTCGGGAGGCCTGACTGACACGCGCCGTTTGACCGCCCCCTGCCCTCGCTGTACGATAGTAGTGCAACTGGTCTGCTGTGGGGATGCGTGGTTTCGACAGGGGATCAGCTTGGCAGGATTGCAGGCCGAGTTCGCCGCCCACTCGCTAATCAGACGGCAAAACATCAACTGCCGACGAACCAGTCGCACTGGCTGCCTAAACAGCGTAGCCACGCCCCGATAGCCCACTCCGGCGGCTACCGGAAGCGTCATACAGCCGGGGTGCAGTGGCTCTGACGCCGCTGCGAGCCACTCAAGACTTCGCGGCAGGTGGCGGGACGGCCCGCCGGTGGGCCCGCCCAGTCACCCAACCAAACGCCGGCTAAGCCTGTAGTACATCCGCGCTGAGCGTCTTCTGGACGGGGAGTTCGACTCTCCCCCATCTCCACCACAGACGAGCCACGGGCTCAGACCCCCTTGGCTATGCAGAGATCGGAGGATTTGGGATGACAACGAAGGCACAGCCGAAGATGACCCTCGAGGCGAGTTACTGCAACCTGTCCCCCACCGGGGCGCACCACTGGATAGTCGGTTCACCCAGCGCCACGATGGCCGGTGAGTGCAAGTACTGTCACGAAGCGCGAGAGTTCCACCCGTTTGAGGACAACATCGGCTTCAACAACAGCCCGAAGAAGAACCGCTCGGCAGCTACCACAGGCGAATAAGCCGCAGGGTGGCATCCGCCGCATCAGTTGGCCGTACTGACGGCACGCTGCTTTCCGCTTTGGCGGGCCGGCGATGCTTGACCGGTTCGTTCCCGTATAATCCGCGCCATCCCGCCCCTGAGTGAGGAGGCATGGCCTCTGCGATCCTGCGCGTGCGCGGACTGGTGATGGACTTCGGCGGCGTGCGCGCCGTCGACAACTGCTCGCTCAACGTGGATGAGGGCTCCATCACCGGCCTCATCGGACCGAACGGCGCGGGCAAGACGACGCTGTTCAACCTCGTCGCCGGTTTCCACAAGCCCACCGCGGGGCGGGTTACGTTCAGGGACCAGCGCATCGACGGGTTGCCGTCCTACCTCATCTTTCGCAAGGGCATCGTCCGAACCTTCCAGATACCCCGCGAGTTGAAGCGCATGAGCGTCCTCGAGAACCTCATGCTCGTGCCGTCTGACCAGCTCGGAGAGAGCATGTGGCGGGCCGTCGCGGCACGCTGGCTCGTGAAACGCCAGGAGCGGGCTATTGAAGCCCAGGCGCGCGAGGTGCTCGAGTTCACCGGGCTGTCAGAGGTTGCGGACCTCCCGGCGGAGGGACTCTCCGGTGGGCAGAAGAAGCTGCTGGAACTGGCGCGCACGCTGATGGCGAAGCCGCGCATGGTGCTGCTCGATGAACCGGGCGCGGGTGTGAACCCCACGCTGTTGAGGCGGCTGGTGGACGGCATCCGGCGGGCGCGCGAGGAACTGGGGATCACATTCCTCATCATCGAGCACGACATGGGGCTCGTGATGCGCCTGTGCGACCACGTCATCGTGATGAGCGAGGGCTCCGTCCTCACACAGGGCGCTCCGGCAGCCGTACAGCAGGACGACCGCGTCGTCCGGGCGTACCTGGGGGACTGAGCGATGCCGCTCCTCGATGCCACAGGCGTACGCGCCGGATACGGCGACACCGAGATACTCCACGGCGTGGACATGCGCGTGGACGCGGGCGAGATCGTGACGATTATCGGCCCGAACGGCTCCGGTAAGTCCACGATGATGAAGTCGATCGTCGGCATCGTGCAGGCATCGGCGGGAGAGATATGGTTCGACGGCCGGCGCATCGAGGCGCTGCGCCCCGACCGCCGCATCCCGCTGGGGCTCTGCTACGTCCCGCAGACGGAGAACGTCTTCCCTACCCTGACCATCACCGAAAACCTCGAGATGGGCGGCTTCCTGCGGAACGACAAGCTCGACGGCCGTATCCGGGAGATGTTCGATCTGTTCCCTGACCTCGCGGAGAAGCGCGATGCGAAGGCCGGGGCGCTCTCCGGTGGGCAGCGCCAGATGATGGCCGTGGCGCGCGCCCTGATGCTGGAACCGAAACTGCTGTTGCTGGACGAGCCCACCGCCGGACTCTCGCCCTTGTTGATGGGGACCGTGTTCCGGATGATTCAGAACATCAACGCCACCGGAGTCGCGATCCTGATGGTGGAGCACAACGCGAAGAAGGCGCTCGCGATCTCGCACCGGGGATACGTGCTGGCGGTGGGCGAAGTGCGCTTGGAAAACACTGGGCCGGAGCTGGCCGGCGACCCGCAGGTGGGCCGGCTGTACCTGGGGAACGAATAGGGAACGCCATGTTCATTACCGCACGCACGATGAGCAGTCCCGCGGTGGCACGAGCCAGCCGTGTCGCGCAGGCTGTGCTCGCCATCGTCTTCGTGGTCCTCGCACTGAGCGAGATCGGGCTCGCAGCGAACGGCATCTTCCTCGGCAGCGTCCTCGCGCTGGGCGCGGTCGGTATCACACTGGTCTTCGGCGTGATGCGGTTCGCCAATATCGCACACGGAGACATGATGACGATGGGCGCCTACGTGGCGTTCTTCCTCCTTGTCAGCGTCCTGCCGGAACACACAGGGCTGGGGCCCTTCACGTTCGGATTTCCGCTGCTCATCGCGATCCCGGTGAGCATGGCGGCAGTGGCGGCGCTGGCCGTGGGGATGGACGTCTTCGTTTTCCGCAGGCTGCGCCTCCGTCGGGCGAACATCGTGACGATTGAGATAGCCTCGCTCGGCCTCGCCATCGCGATACGCGGCATCGTCCAGATCATCTGGGACACGCCCGTTCGCTACTTCCCGAATGAGGGTCGACAGCACTTTTCGCTGCCCGCCGACATCAGCATCGCGCCGAACCACCTGTTCGTAAGCGGCGCTGCGCTCGTGCTGGCGATCGCCCTGCACCTGCTGCTCACGCGCACCAAGCAGGGTAAGGCGATGCGCGCAACCTCCGACAACCCCGATCTGGCACGCGCCAGTGGCATCGATACGGACCGTGTACTGCTGTGGACGTGGGGCATCGCGGGAGCGCTGGCGGGAGCGGCGGGCGTGCTGCTCGTTATCTTCAACGCGACTTCTCAACTGAAACCCACCATCGGCTTCCAGATGCTCGTGCCCCTCTTCGCCGCGGTGGTTGTCGGAGGCATCGGCAACCCGTACGGAGCCTTCCTGGGGGCGATGCTCATCGGCATCTCGATGGAGGTCTCCACGGCATGGGCGCTGCCGACCTATAAGCCCGCGATAGCGTTCACCGTCATGGTGATCGTCCTGCTGTTCAGGCCGCGCGGGCTCCTGGGGAGCAAGGGCTGATGCTGGACTTCCTCACCGGCTTCGCCATCCTGGTCGGCATCTACTCGGTGTTCACGCTTGGCCTCAACGTGCACTGGGGTTACACCGGGCTGTTCAACATCGGAGTGGCGGGCTTCTTCGCCCTGGGGGCGTACGCGGCGTCACTCTTGACCATCCGTCCTCCACAGTCGGCGCAGGTTGACGATTACCTCTTCGCCGGCGACCTGGCCAACCGGCTCGACGCGCTGCCCGTGATCGGTGTGCTGGACCTGTGGTTCGTTGGCGGGCTGCTGGCGGCATCGCTCGTGGCGGCGGCGGTAGCGCTCGTGGTCGGGACGATAACCATCCGGCTGCGGGACGACTATCTGGCCATAGCGACCCTGGGCATAGCGGAGAGCGTTCGGTTGGTATTCCTGAATGAGCGATGGCTGAGCAACGGAAGCAAGGGGTTGTACACCATCCCTCGTGTGTTCGACGGCGTCGTCTCCCCCCAGGACTACGACCGGATCTACCTGGTTGTGGTGCTGGCGGTGTTCGTCCTGCTGTTCGCCGCGGTGAGGGCGCTCGTGCATTCGCCGTGGGGCCGTGTGCTGCGCGCCATACGAGAGGACGAAGTGACCGCTGAAGCGAGCGGCAAGCAGGTGTTCCGCTTCAAATTGCAGGCCTTCGTCCTGGGCGCGGTGATCATGGGTATCGGCGGGGCGCTGTACGCCTTCAACCTCCGTGCTATCTCACCGTCCGCGTTCACGCCGCTGCTCGGCACGTTCATCATATGGGCGATGCTGATGGTGGGGGGGAGCGGGCGGCTGTACGCGCCCATCGTGGGGGCGCTCATCGTGTGGGGCATATGGAGCGGGTCGCAGTTCCTGCCAGACCCGCTGGGTTCTCCGCACGTGCGCTACTTCTCGGTCGGTGCTCTGGTGGTATTGGTGCTCCTGTATGCGCCGAACGGCGTCACGCCGGAGATTCTGCGTGCGCGGGACCGGTGGCTGGCGCGCTGGCGGCTGCGGAGGGCCGTCGCCGACGAATAGAGCTGCGCCCGTCCGTCCCTCAACTCTGCTGGTGAACTAACGGGCGCTTCCCTGATGCCGCTCTGTCCGGCTGGGCTACTCGGTAACGATGCGCTCGGTAACGAGTTCGCCGTTGGCGATCTTCCAGATGCCCATCGCGCCGGTTACGTCGCCGTTCTCATCCACGTCGACGGGCCCTGAGGCGCCTTGGTAGTTGATCTCCCGGCCGTCGCGGAGGAGTTCGAGCGCTCGCTTGATCCCTTCCACGCCGGGGCCGACTTCTTCGCCCGGGGGTGCGGAGACGGAACGTATCGCGTCCCGGATGGCGACGGGGTCGGAGGAGTCCGCGGCCTCGGCGGCGAGCGCGAAGATGACCGCGGCGTCGTAGGACTCCCGGATGAACGGCAGCGACAGGTCGTTGTTGTACGCGGCCATGTAGTCGCCATCGAACTGGGCGCGGTCGGCGTTCTCCAGCGCCTCGGGAGCCGTGCCGTACATCCCTTCCAGGTGCTCTGCGCCGACGGCGTCGATCAGGTCGTTGGACTTGCTGCCGTCCACGAAGAGGAAGGTGTCGGCTGCGCCGCTCTCGATGGCTTCGCGGATGTAGACGCCCGCGCTGACGGGGAAACTGATCGCCACGAGCACGTCGGGGTCGTTCGCAGTCGCCTGGGCCAGTTCTGATGCGTAGGAAGGCTGCTCAGGCTCATGCGGGACAGTCACTACCTGCCCGCCCAGCGCCGTGAAGGACGCCTCGAACTGGTCGGCTAGGCCCTGTCCGTAGGCGTCGTTGATGTAGAGCGCGCCTGCGGAGCGGTAGCCAAGTCCGTAGGCGAGATTCGCCAGGACAACGCCCTGGAAGGCGTCCGAGGGGGCAGTGCGGAAGACGAAGTTGTTGTCGTCCAGCACGGTGATGGTGGGAGACGTCGCCGACGGCGACATCAGTGGCACTTCCCCGTCGATCGTAACGGCCCGCGCGACTGCCTGCGTGTGGCTGCTGCGCAAGGGGCCAACGATTGCGGATACGTTGTCTACGTCCGCGAGCTTGCGGGCGGCGTCCACGGCGGTAACGTCGGAAGTGCCGGCGTCCTCGGATACGACCTCGATCTGGCGTCCGCCGAGCACACCTCCGGCTTCGTTGACCTGGGTAGCGGCAAGCATCACTCCCTGGTCCATCAGCGTTCCGAACTCGGACAACTCACCCGTGAACTCCATGAGCGAGCCGATCTTTACCGGTTCGTCCTCTCCGCATGCTGTTATCAACATGCTCATGGACATAACCAGCACAACCACCAATCCTATGCGGGTTGCCCTCGCGCTCATCACCGACCTCCTTCAGGGTATGTGTGGTTCACTCACCACTGAACGAACATAGGCATGACGACGTGGACGTACTCGCCGCCGTCGTCTACGGGGCGGATCACCCCGGGGCTCGAAGAGGTAGTCATCTCCAGGGCCACTTTGTCCTTACCGATGACGCTGAGCACGTCGCTCAGGTAGCGGCTGCTGAATGCGATCTTGCCCTCGGCCCCTTCAACGTCTGCTTCGAGGTTGCCCGTGTTGTCGCCGACCTCTTCCGCCCGCGACGATATCGTGAGGACTCCCGGGGCGCCGCCCTCGGCGCTCATCTGCAGCCTGATGATGCCGGAGCCGTCCTTCGCAAAGATGGCCGCCGTCCGGGTTGCGCGCTGCAGTTCGTTCAACCCGATGATGGCCCGCGTGCCGTGCTCCTGCGGGATGAGTTGCGTGTAGTTGGGGAACGTCCCCTGGATCAGCTGTGAGACCACCTCTATGTTCTTGAACCGGAAGAGGACCTGGCTTCGCTGTGTCGTGACCACGATGTCGACCGGGTCGTCGCCGTCCAAGAGGCGCTCGATGTCAGAGAGCGTGCGGGCCGGAACGATGACCGAGACCTTTTCGCTGGCGGGCTCCAGCAACTGGGCCTTGCGCACTGCGAGGCGGAAGCCGTCGGCGGCAGCGAACGTCACGTTCGTGCCGTCGAGTTCGATGTTCACGCCCGTGAGCACCGGACGCGAGTCCTCGACCGCCGCGGCGAGCACCACCTGATGGATCGCGTCGCGCAGCGCCCTGCCCGACATCTTTGTCGAGACGCCCTGGTCTACAGCGGGGATGGGAGGAAACTCCTCGGCAGCCGTGCCGTTGATGTTGGCCTTCGTGCGGTCGCCCTCAACGGAGATGCCGCCTCCCTGAGAAGCGGTCTGTACCTTGATGGTCTGCCGCCCGAGCGAGTTGACGAAGTCGGTCAGCAGCCTCGCTGGGATCGTTACCGCTCCCTCCTCCTGTATGTCGGCGCCTATCCACGTGCTGATGGCAACTTCCAGGTTCGTGGCAGAGAGCTTCAGCCGGCCTTCGTCCGTGGCGAGGAGAACGTGCTGCGTGATAGGGAGCGTCGTACGTGTGGCGACCGCAGGCTGCACGATGCTGAGTCCCTGGCTGAGATTCTCCTGCAGGCAGTGTAACTGCATCTTCAAACCTCAATACGTTGTGGTTTTGCGGCAGGGAACTCTGGCCGCACTGGCAGCGCAGTATAGGGGACGCGCCGAGAAGGGGTCAACGAACAGACGGAGGAAAACGGACGAAAGCTGAGGGTGGCTGCCCCGGCGCGCTGGCTGCCGCTCGGGGTTCCCTACTGACTCGACAGGAAGGTGACCAGGATGTCCAGCTCTTCGGTGGAGATCTGGGTCGCGAAGTCCTGCGGCATCAAGCCGTCCTCGTAGCCTTCGATGACCTCGGCGGAAGGGTCCAGGATGGATGTGCGGATGTAGTCCGCCCCCTTTGAACCGATACCTGCGAGCGCGGGGCCGTCGCTGCTGCCCTTGGACTGAGGGATACTGTCCAACTCGTGACAGGTGGCACAGGCGTACGTGATGAAGAGCACCCGGGCATCGTTTGCGCCGCCGCCTGACTGAGCGGGCGTGGGCGTCGGAGTCGGCAGGACTTCCACATCATCGGGCGGCTCGCAATCGGCTCCTGCCGCGCCAACGATCTGCCCTTCCTGGGCGAGATAGCACTCAGGTGTAGCAACTACGCCGGTCCCCCCGCATGCCGCAACAACGGCGAGTAGGCCCAAGGCTGTGAAGGTGAACAGTATGGGAAGTATTGGACGGCGGAGTCGCACGCGGCCTCTGGATGTCGGAGGATGAAGGGCAGTTGTGATTTCTATCACGTTGTATCACCCGTCGCTTCGCTGTGTCAAGGAAGCACGCCCCGGGAGCAAGCCTCGGTTCACCATAGTGCCTGACGCAAAGAGAGGCGGGTCGGCGTTATCTCCCCAGATCGCCGGTCCGCCTCTCTTGGACGTCACGAGACGCTGCTCAGCTTGCCCGCTTGACCTCTAGGGTCTCCCCCGGAGCAAGTGCAACGCGCCGGACGTTGATGCCGAGCTTGAGGAGCCAGTAGCCGAGCGTGGCCTTGGACACCTCCAACTCAGCCGCCGTGGCCGAGAGGCCGTTCTCATTGATCTTCTCAGGCAACAGACGTTCGAGCGGTTGATGGAACCGCTCCTCCACCTGCCGCATGAGCCGGGTCTTGCGCGCCATTGCTTACCCTCCCCTTTACGGAATGTTAAGACAGATTCTACACCTTCGGATGACACTCATGCCAATGTTTGGCATACGACTTTTCCGGACTTTATGTTATCCAAAGACTTATACAAAGTATAAGAAACGTCCAGAACACTCTCCTGCCCGCTCCCGGTTCAGATAGAATACGACCTCGCCAGCCGGCGCTGACGCCCAGATCCTGAGGTTCTCTCCCTTGCCCGACGAGCTGATCGTCCTGCTCACCGCGATGACCCCCATCGGGGAGTTGCGCGCCTCCATACCCCTCGCCATCACCTCCATGGACATGCCCTGGCCGCAAGCGCTTGGCCTGTCGATCGTCGGGAACATCATCCCGGTGCCGTTCATCCTCTACGCGCTACGTACTGTCGGCGCACGAGTGGAAGACCAGCAGAACATCGTCGGGGGACTCCTGCGCTGGCGCACCTCCCGTATCCAGCAGTTCTGGGGCCCGCGGGTCCGGCGCTACGGCTTCTTCGGCATCGTCCTGGCTGTAGCCATCCCTCTGCCGCTCACCGGAGCATGGACCGGTGCGCTCATCGTCTGGACCCTGCACGAACCCGTACGCCGCGGGCTGCCTGCCATCGCAGCCGGGGTCGTGATAGCAGGCATCATCGTGACGGCCCTGACCCTCGCCGGCATCGAGATCGTCCGCCTGACATAGGCGCCTTGACGTAGGCGTACTGCCACCAGCCCCTTGACAGACGCACTCGTACCACTGCCCTACCCTGCCGCTCGAGGCGACACTGCCCGCAGCCGTTATACAATCGAGCTGACGGCGACCGGCCGTACGGAAGAAGACGATGAATCCCTGGGCCAGAACGAAGCGCAATCACGGGTTGGAGCACGCGACCATCGCGCTACTACTCTTGCCGTCAGCCAGCGGCAGGCCCGTGGCGGGGTATTCGATACCGGCCGGATTCCTCGTGCTCGGCGACATCCCCACGCACCAGGTCGAGGAGTCGGCGAAAGAGGCGCTTCGACGGATGCAGGCAGGAGAAGCCAGCCTCGCTGTATCCCCGTTCTGCGGGACCAACATCGTCGTGGGCGCAGCCCTCGCGACGATGGCCTCGCTGGGGGGCTATCGCATGGCCGGAGGCGGCGGCCGGGGACTGAGCCGCGCCTTCTCCAACACCATGTTCGCGATCGTGGCGTCGCGTCCGCTCGGCCGGCTCGTCCAGGAGCGTTGTACGACATCTGCCGACGTCGGTTCGATGTCGATCCGCAGCGTCACGCGCCACCGCCTTGGGCCCGTTACGATGCACTGGATCGCGACGCGGTTCGGGGCAGCTGAAGCAGCCTCTGCCCTCTAGCGTCCGACGAACGCTGGCGGGCGCTTCTCCACGAACGCAGTGTGCCCTTCCCGCCTGTCCTCGGTCAGCGCGAGCATCGCCGAGCAGCGCTGCTCATACTGGATGCCGGTGTCCAGGTCCACGTCCATCGCCACGTTGACAGCATTCTTGATGCTCGCGAGCGAGAGCGGCGGCAGTTCGAACAGCCGCGCTGCCCAGGCTCGCGCCTCGGCCATCAGCGCGCCGGGCGACGACACGGCGTTCACGAGCCCCCACTCGAGCGCGGTCTGCGCATCGATGAACCTGCCGAAGAGCATCATCTCCTTGGCGCGCGCGGGGCCGATGAGACGAGGCAGCCGTTGCGTACCGCCGGCGCCCGGCAGGATGCCGAGCGTCAGCTCCGGCAGCGCCATCCGCGCTTCGGAGCTCGCGATCCGCAGATCGCACGCCATCGCCAGCTCGAGGCCGCCGCCTGCCGCAACACCGTTGACCGCGGCGATGCTCACCTGGTTGAGGCGCTCCAGCCGCCGGAACGTAGGAGAGATGACGGCCGAAGTACGCGCCAGGGAGATGTCGTCCAGGTTCTCGGTGCGCTCTTTGATATCGGCGCCGGCACAGAACGCGCGGCCTGAGCCGGTGACGATGAGCACACGGACCTCGTCGTCGGTCTCCAGGCGTGTCACCAGGTCCTGCAGCTCCTGGGTAACCTCGCGGCTGATGGCGTTCAGGCGCTCCTGGCGGTTGAGTGTCAGCACGCCGAGCGGCCCTTCGGTCTCGAACTTGATCGTCTGGTACGTCATGGGATCGAATCGCCTCCGCATGGGGTTGATTTCAAACGCAACCGGGGCGCACGGAGGGTTGATTGACCCCCATGCGCCCCGGCACTATAGTCGAAGAGAGGCCCCAGTAGCTCAGTAGGATAGAGCGGCTGCCTTCTAAGCAGCGGGTCACGGGTTCGAATCCTGTCTGGGGCGCCAGTCCCCGCCTCACGTGTCCAACTGATCTCCCAGGTCGAACTCCACGCCTTCGAAGAGCGGCATCACGGGCTCAGCCGAAGGTTCCCGGCGCATCTCCACCTGCATCGCGCGGAGAAGGCTGATGGCCACCTCGATGTACTCGGCCGTCAGCGGGACTGAGAGCCGCCGCCCTGCAGCCGTAATGTGCAGCCCGTCGGCAGCCGGCTCTTCAGCGGGCGTCTCAGGAGCGACGTACGGAGATTCGGCAGCAATCCTCTGGCGTTTGCCAGAATGTTCTGCGATTCTCTCTGCCTTGGCCGGCCTGCCCAGCACCCGTATGGCATCGGTCAGATGCTTCTGGATGAGCGGAGCGCGCTTGACGATCTCATCCCGGGGGGCGCGGGAGATCTCCTCCAGCCCGACCAGGAGGCTCATGTCGTCCGGAACTTCCCCCTCGAACCGCGTGTAGAGCTGGCTCAGCAGTTCGACGCGCTGGAACGCCTCGGCTGTCGCTTCGAGACACTCCTCTGAACTGGCCGGGTGCAGGACCCGCTGCGCCAGCTGAGAGATGCGAAGCTCGCCACGGCCTTCCACGAGGCCGAAATCGCGGAGCGCCGCGACCTTCGCGAACAGGGTGCCGCTCCCCTCGGCCATCCCCAGTTCCCACGCAAGGCCTTTCACGCTCACTGTCCCCTTGAACTTGTTCAGGATGCGGTTCGCTATCTCCACCGCGTCGCCGAACCTGATGTCCGGGTAGCTGTACTGGCCCAGTCTCGCCATTTCCTCTCCCTCCGCTGCTGTTCATTCTGCCGCGGCACAGAGTTTTTCTGTGCGCCTGAAGGATTCTGCAGGAGTGAAGCAGATAAAACAATAGAAGAATGCTGCAGATTTCTCTGCGTTTATCTGTCGGTTTATCTGGAAACTGCCGTGGCTGCTCCTGCGAACTGCTGCCGGAGTCTCTGTTTATTCCTGCGCCGAGGCGTGCGCCGTGTGCCACCGAGCGGTTGCGCGTTCCATTGGGTCTGTGGTGGGGCCTCGCGGAAAGAGCGCGTGAAGGCCGCTTCACCGGCGCTGGGTGACCTGTGTGTCGGCTTCACCTCATGGAATCGCTCTACGAGGCTTCTGAGGCGTCAGGCTTGCCCCGGGATACCTTGAGATTTACGATTTACTCTCAGGATCGACTCTCGCACGAGACGCTCAGGGAGGGATTCATGGTCCAGGTTGGTGACACCGCGCCTGACTTCACTGCTGCAGATGACACCGGCGCTGAGTTCACGCTCGGCTCGCTGCGGGGCAGCAAGGTAGTCCTCTACTTCTACCCGAAGGACAACACTCCGGGCTGCACGCAGGAAGCGTGCGACTTCCGGGACCTGTCCCCTGCCCTTTCCCTGAAGAACTCCGTGGTCATCGGCGTCAGCACCGACAGCGTGAGGTCCCACCGGAACTTCAAGAGCAAGTACTCCCTGCCGTTCACACTCGTCGCCGACCCGGAGAGGGAGATCGTCAACGCGTACGGGGTCTGGGTCGAGAAGAAGAACTACGGGCGTTCCTACATGGGTGTGGCGCGTACGACGTTCGTCATAGACGAAGAAGGCGTCGTTGAGCGCGTCTTCCGGGATGTAAAGGTGAAGGGCCACGCCGGCGCAGTCCTTGAATCGCTCTAGCGCAGCCCGCACTCCTTCAGCGCTCGGTCAGCGGCGCACTCTCACGACGCTCCGGCTGAGCGGTTTGGCGGTTGCCCTGCTCCTTGCGCTGCTCTCCGCCGCCTGCGGACCCGGCGATGGTGAAAGCCAACCTGCCTTGCTGGTGGGTGTCGCCGCGAGCATCCAGCCGGTAGCCGAAGAGTTCGCCCTGCGGTTCGAGTCCGAGCACGGCATCTCCGTTACGCTCGTTACCGGCGCGTCCGGCACGCTCGCTGAGCAGCTGCGCCAGGGCGCGCCGCTCGACCTCATCGTCTCAGCGGACAGCCGGTACACCTCTGCCCTCGCCGGCGACGGGTTGCTGGTTCCCGCGAGCGCCGCCGTGCTCGCGACAGGCGAACTGGCCGCTATCACGAACCTTAGCCACGAGGCCGATGATGTTCCGTCGCTCCTCCGCGGCGGCGCGGTGCGACATATAGCCCTTGCGAATCCCGACATCGCGCCGTACGGGGAAGCGGCGATGCGCTATCTCCGGGATACGGGTCTCTGGGAGGAGTCAGCCGGACGGATCGTCTACGGCGAGAACGTCGCGCACGCGCTGCAGTTCGTGGTGAGCGGCAACGCGGAGGTCGGTTTCGTTCCCCGTTCACTGCTCATCGCCTCGGACGCTGGAGGCATCCGCGCGCTGGCCCCGCTGCCGGCGGAAGCGAGCGCCGGTCTCGAGGTCACCGCAGGCGTGAGCAGTGGATCGAGCGCGCCGGAAACAGCGGAGCGCTTCATCGCGTCGATGGTCGACGCACAGGCCGTCGAAACGTGGGAGAGGTTCGGCTACGTGCCAGAGATTGGTAAGGTTGACGGCGCGGAGTGATCTATGGACTGGGACGCCCTCAGACTGAGCCTGCAGACCGGAGTCGCAAGTACGGCGCTTGCATTCGTGGTCGGCATCCCCGTTGCATGGGGACTCTCGCGTCTGCGCGGATGGGTGCACGACCTTCTCTCCACGGCAGTGCTCATCCCCATGGTCCTGCCTCCTACCGTTCTCGGCTACTACCTGCTGCTCGCTGTGGGGCGCAACTCACCCCTGGGCGAGGCGCTCGATGCGGTGTTCGGGTTTACGTTCGTCTTCCAATGGAGCGGAGCCGCGCTCGCGGCCTTCTTCGTCTCCGCTCCCTTCCTCATCCGCACCGCACAGGCCGGGTTCGAGTCGGTGGACCATACGCTGGAAGACGCGGCTCGGACCCTGGGGCAGACAGAGCGGACCATATTCACGCGCATAACGCTTCCCCTCGCCTGGCGCTCCGTGATGACCGGCGTCAGCCTCGCGCTCGCGCGGGCGATGGGTGAGTTCGGCGCAACCCTCATGGTGGCCGGAAGCATCCCGGGGCGCACACGCACGATGCCCATAGCCATCTACGAAGCCGTCCTGACGGGGCGAACGAACGAGGCGCAGGTGCTCGCACTCACGCTGACACTCGTTGCGAGCGGCCTGCTCATCGCCGTTGCGTTCGGCATGCGCAGGAGAAGCCTGCGCTGGCGCTAGCACGCCCGCGCAGGGATAACAGAGCCTCCGCGCTCCGCCGGACGTATCATATAGAGAGAGCCGGGTAGGACCACTGGAACTGGGAGCATAACGATGCGTGCCGCGGTACAGAACATCAGTTGGGGAACGGCCGGGCCGATCCTTGCGCTCGTGGGGTCGCTCGCGGTCGCGATCGTCGGTGCATTCATCACCGGAAGCGAGTTCGGCACGGTGACACAGGGCGTGGAGTCCGTATCCGCTCAATCCGGCAACTTCCTTGGCGATCTCGGTGATCTGTTCCCCTTCGGGTTCGCATTCAGCGCGGGGATGGTCTCTTCCGTTAACCCATGCGGATTTGCCATGCTCCCCGCCTACCTCGGTCTCTACCTGAGCGAAAGCGAAGGTGGAGAGGCCGCTGCTGGCGGTGTTGTCTCGAGGCTGCGCCGGGCCCTGCTCGTCGGCGCGACGGTGTCAGTGGGGTTCGTAGTGCTCTTCGCCGCAGTCGGCACCCCCATCGGACTCGGAGCGCGCGGGATAGCGGACGCCTTCCCCTGGATCGGCCTCATCATCGGTGTGTTGCTCGTCGTGGCCGGAGCGTACCTGCTCTACGGCGGCAAGCTCTACAACAACTTCGCAGCCAGCATCTCTTCCCGCTTTGGCAATGCGAACACCAAGAGCGTGCGGAGCTACTTCACCTTCGGCCTCGCCTATGGGACCGCCTCGCTCAGCTGCACGCTGCCCATCTTCCTCGCCGTCATCGGCGGGACGTTCACCGCGGAGACCTTCCTGGACTCCGTGCTGCAGTTCGTCCTGTACGGGCTGGGCATGGGCTCCGTGATACTTGCCCTGACCATCGGCATGGCCCTCTTCAAGGGCGCGATCGCTACCGGCCTCCGCAGGGCGCTCCCGCACGTCGGCACGATAAGCGCCGTGATGCTGCTCGTCGCCGGGACGTTCATCGTCTACTACTGGCTGACCATCGGCGAGCTGCTGGAGCGGATCCGGGGTACGTAGCCCGACTCTGCCGCATCAATGTCCGCCAGCAGCTTTGTTAAACTTGCCACGTGTGTACGCAGCCCCTTAACGCCCCGTTAAGCGTTCGCTTGCGCAATGGCCATACACTTTTTCTTAAACCTGCGAGGCCTGCGGGCCCTGAACGGAGCCGACTCGCATGACGAACCACTCTGTGTTGGTGGTGGAAGACGAGGAGAACCTCGTAGAGGCGCTCCGCTACAACCTGGAGCACGAGGGCTACGCTGTGCTCACCGCGCCCGACGGAGGAAGCGGACTCGAGACCGCCCGCGCCGCCCTCCCCGACCTCGTCATCCTCGACGTCATGCTCCCCAACCTCGACGGCATCGAAGTCTGCCGCATCCTTCGCCGGGAGACCGACGTGCCCATCCTCATGCTGACCGCGAAGGGCGAGGAGATCGACCGCGTCGTCGGGTTGGAGATCGGGGCGGACGATTACGTTACCAAGCCATTCAGCATGCGCGAGCTGATGGCCCGTGTGCGCGCGATGCTCCGGCGTCCGCGCAAGACCGCATCCGCCCGGATGGCTGAACCCCTGCGTTCAGGCTCGCTCGCCGTGGACGTGGACGCGCACCAGGCATCGCTTAACGGTGAGGAGCTACGCCTCAAGCCACGGGAGTTCGACCTGCTCGCGCTCTTCATGCGGAACCCCGGCCGCGCTTTCACTCGGGACCAGATACTCGAACAGCTGTGGGGGCACGACTACATCGGCGACGTCCGTACGGTGGACGTGCACGTGCGGTGGCTCCGTGAAAAGATAGAGGCCGACCCTTCGACTCCTGCGCGCATCATCACGATCCGGGGGGTCGGCTACCGCTTCGAAGGTTGAGGTGAGCCTGCATGGCCGCACTGAGAGGCGCCGTGATCGTCCTGGGAGCGCTGACGCTGCTCTCGCTGCTCGCCGGACTGTTGGCCGTCACCGCCTCGGAGCCGCTGATCGCTCTCCTCTCCTTCCTCGTGGCTGCCACTTTGCTCCTGGTCACGGTGCGGGAGCTCCGTACCGGTGCTGCGGCTGCCCGTGAGACCCGAGCGGCAGTGGCGGCTATGCGGCGCATCGCCACGGGAAACTTCGACGTGCGCCCGGAACGGCTGACCTCCAGCACCCTGAGCGGGCTGCAGGCGCCGTTCGCCGCGATGACTGAGGCGCTGGCCAGCCTCTTCGCCCAACTCGCCGACCACCGCGAGCAACTGACCGCGGTGCTCGATACCATGGCGGACGGCGTTATCCTGGTCGACAGAGAGAACCGCATCGCGCTCTCCAACCCGGCTGCCCATGAACTGCTTGGCGTCGAAGCGCCTGTCGGCACGCCGCTGAGCTCGGTACTGCGCGATCACGAACTGCGGGCGCTCGTAACGCTCTGCAGAGAGTCAGATCAACGCACCTATACGGAGCTTGCGCTCGCCAACCCGCGACGCAGCATGAGCGCAACGGCGACTCCCATCACCACAACCCCCGCCGAAACCGAGTCGGACGAGCAGGAAACCTCCGTCCTCCTCACGCTGCATGACCTCACGCCCCTGCGCCAACTCGAAACGACTCGGCGCGAGTTCGTTGCCAATGTCTCGCACGAACTGCGCAACCCCCTGGCGTCGGTCAAAGCGATGGTCGAAACGCTCGAAGGCGGTGCAGTGAGTAACCCGGCGACGGCGACCGACTTCCTGGAACGCATCAACCGTGAGATCGACCGCATGGACGCCCTGGTCAACGACCTCCTGGAGCTCTCCCGGATCGAGAGAGGGCAGTCGGAGTTGCACACTGGGCCGGTCGACGCCGCTGCCACTCTCGCAGCCGTTTGCACCGACCTCGAACACCGTATCGCGGAGTCGGGTGTCGCTGTGACCGTCAATACCTCCGGGAGCGTGGTCGCGCTGGGAGACGCGGAGAAACTGCGGCAGGTCGTATCCAACCTGTTGGACAACGCACTGAAGTTCACTCCGCGGGGCGGGACCGTAGAGCTGTGCGCGAACGACTCGGACCGGGACAGTG
Source organism: Dehalococcoidia bacterium (assembly GCA_034422595.1). Lineage (GTDB taxonomy): Bacteria > Chloroflexota > Dehalococcoidia > Lucifugimonadales > Australimonadaceae > Bin16. Next base: position 21,348 of record DAOUJO010000001.1, read on the forward strand.
TGCTCGTCGAGGTACGCGACAGCGGCCCCGGCATCGCCCCCGAGCACCTGCCCCATCTGTTCGAGCGCTTCTACAAGGTGGACCGCTCCCGCCGCGACCAGGGAACGGGGCTTGGGTTGGCGATAGCCAAGCACATCGTTGAGCTGCACGGCGGTGAGGTCGGCGTCGAGAGCACGCTGGGTGAGGGTTCCACGTTCTGGTTCACGCTCCCTCGCCCAGCCTGACATCCATCCTTACTGCAAACTCGTTGACGCCGTTAACGTTCCGCTAAAGGTGACCCGCGCTCGCCGTTAACTTCGCCTCCCTACGCTGATGATGTAACCCAACCCCCAAGGGAGGCAGGATGATACCGACCAGATACCTCAGACTGAGCGGGCTGATGCTCCTCTTGACGGCTTTTGCCGTCCTTCTTGGTGCTTGCGAGTCGGACCCGACCGCAACACCGACCTCTCCCCCCCAAGCCGGTGCTACGCCTACTCCGATGGCTCCGGTTAGCCTCAGCGGCACGATCCAGATTGACGGCTCCTCCACCGTATTCCCTGTCACCCAGGCCGTCGCCGAGGAGTTCCGCAAGGAACAGCCCGGCGTGCAGGTCAACGTCGCCGTCTCAGGCACCGGCGGAGGCTTCAAGCGCTTCACCGTCGGCGAGACCGACATCTCCAACGCCTCTCGACCCATAAAGGACTCCGAGGCCGAGGCCGCCAAGGCGAACGGCATCGAGTTCATCGAGATGCGCGTGGGCACCGACGGCCTCTCCGTCATGGTCCACCCCGACAACGACTTCGTCGACTGTCTCACCGTCGCCGAGCTCAACGAGATATGGAAGCCCGGCTCCTCCATCAACAATTGGAGCAACGTCCGCGCAGGGTTCCCCGACCAGCGGCTGCGCCTCTACGGACCCGACACCGACTCCGGCACGTTCGACTACTTCACCGAAGAGGTCAACGGCGAGGCCCAGGTCTCCCGTTCCGACTACACCGCTTCCGCCGACGACAACGTCCTCGTCCAGGGTATCTCGGGTGACCGCGGCTCCCTCGGATACTTCGGGTACGCCTACTACCAGGAGAACCAGGACAGCCTCAAGGTTATCGCTATAGACAACGGCGACGGCTGTGTCGCTCCTGAGCCCTCCACCATCGAGGACGGCTCCTACACCCCCCTCTCACGTCCCCTCTTCATCTACGTCAACGTGAAGAGCCTCGAGAAGCCTGAGGTACTCGCCTTCGTCGAGTACTACATGGACCACGGCTACCAGCTGACCGGCGAAGAGGGATACGTCCCCGTCGAGCGCAGCATTTACGCCGGCAACAAGGCCGCGGCGCAGTCCGGCACTCCCACCGCCATGATGGAGAAGGAGCCGGAGGAGGCCATGATGATGGAGAAGCTCAGCGGCACCATCCAGATCGACGGCTCCTCCACCGTCTTCCCCGTCACCCAGGCCGTCGCCGAGGAGTTCCGCAAGGAACAGCCCGACGTGCAGGTGAACGTCGCAGTCTCAGGCACCGGCGGAGGCTTCAAGCGATTCACCGTTGGCGAGACCGATATCTCCAACGCCTCCAGGCCCATCAAGGACTCCGAGGCCGAGGCCGCAGCAGCAAATGGCATCGAGTTCATCGAGATGCGCGTCGGCACCGACGGCCTCTCCGTCATGGTCAACCCCTCTAACGACTTCGTTGACTGCCTCTCCGTCGAGGAACTCAACGAGATCTGGAAACCCGGCTCCTCCATCAACAACTGGCAGGGTGTCCGCGCAGGATTCCCCGACCAGAGACTCCGTCTCTACGGCCCCGACACCGACTCCGGCACCTTCGACTACTTCACGGAAGAGGTCAACGGCGAGGCGCAGGTGTCGCGTGCCGACTACACCGCCTCCGCCGACGACAACGTCCTCGTCCAGGGCATCGCCGGCGACCGCGGCTCACTCGGTTACTTCGGCTACGCCTACTACCAGGAGAACCAGGACAGCCTCAAGATCGTTGCCATCGACAACGGCGACGGCTGCATCACTCCTGAACCATCGACCATCGAGGACGGCTCCTACACTCCGCTCTCACGCCCACTCTTCATCTACGTCAACGTGAAGAGCCTCGAGAAGCCTGAGGTGAAGGCGTTCGTCACGTACTACATGGACCACGGCTACCAGCTGACCGGCGAAGAGGGCTACGTCCCCGTAGACCGCAGCGTCTACGCCGACAACAAGGCCGCGGCCGGACTCTAGAGACAGCGTCCCCTGTGGGGCGGTGGCCTTCCTCCCACGAGCATCTGCTCGATGTGCCACCGCCCCACTTCTCCGTTTCACATCGGGAGGGCTAGACGCGGCGAGGATATGTGATGGACACTACGGCACGAGATGGTTTCCCAGCACAGATCGGACGGCGCCAGGCAACTATGCAGTTGAGCCGCAACCGCAAGCGTGGCGCGCTACAGGGCCGCATCGTTCACTGGCTCTTCTTCGCCTGCGCTGTGATGTCCATCGTCACCACCTTCGGCATCGTCGTCAGCCTGCTGAGAGAGTCCCTTGGTTTCTTCGGAGAGATTCCCGTGTGGGAATTCCTCTTCGGCACCACTTGGTCTCCTATCCTCAAGGACGCAGAGGGCAACCGGCACTACGGCGTATTGCCGCTCGTGAGCGGCACGCTGCTCGTGGCCTCTATCGCAGCCGCTGTCGCGGTGCCTGCCGGGCTGGCCATAGCCATCTACCTCTCCGAGTACGCGCCCGACAAGGTCCGCCGCAGCATCAAACCGGTCCTGGAGGTGCTTGCGGGTATCCCCACCGTCGTCTACGGATACTTCGCCCTGACGTTCGTGACCCCGCTCCTGCAGAGCATCCCCATCCGTGTCTTCCAGGAGGACCTGCTGGTCTTCAACGCACTGAGCGCCGGCTTGGTGATGGGCCTGATGATCATCCCCATGGTCTCGTCGCTCAGCGAGGACGCCATGGTCGCGGTGCCCCGCTCGCTCCGGCACGCCGCGTACGCCCTCGGCGGAACGAGGCTCGAGGTCTCGCTCCGCATCGTCGTGCCTGCAGCATTCTCCGGCATCGTCGCCTCGTTCATCCTGGCGTTCTCACGCGCCATCGGGGAGACGATGCTGGTCACCCTCGCCGCGGGCGCCACGCCGCGCCTCACTTTCAACCCTATCGAGAGCATCCAGGCGATGACGGCGTTCATCGTGCAGCTCGCGCTCGGAGAGACCCCGCACGGCTCGCTGGAGTACAACACCATCTTCGCGGTCGGACTGCTTCTGTTCGTGTTCACGCTCGGTATGAACGTGCTCGGACACTTCCTCGTCCGCCGCTTCCGGGAGGAGTACTAGCATGGCGAAAGCTGAGGTCACGGCGCTGCTCAATCCGCGCCTTGCCGTGCGCAAGCGCATCGGCACGGTGGCGTACATCATCTTTATCGCAGCCATCCTGCTCGGACTTGCCGGGCTCGCGGCCCTGCTCCTGCGCGTGCTATGGCAGGGAGTGCCCTGGCTCAGCCTGCACTTTCTGACGGACTACCCTTCCCGCTTCCCCGAGCAGGCCGGCATGAAGTCCGCCATCTTCGGGACGATATGGATCATGGGCCTCACAGGCCTCTTCACGGTCCCCGTGGGCGTCGGCGCTGCCGTCTACCTGGAGGAGTACGCCCCGAAGAACTGGTTCACCCGCATCATCGAAGTGAACATCTCCAACCTGGCCGGCGTGCCTTCTATCGTTTACGGACTGCTCGGCCTCGCCGTCTTCGTGCAGATACTGGCGCTGGGCAGGACTGTCCTCGCTGGTGCCATGACCATGTCACTCCTGGTGATGCCCATCGTCATCATCGCCTCCCGAGAGGCGATACGAGCCGTTCCTTCGACCTACCGCGAGGCGTCCTACGGCCTCGGCGCAACGAAGTTCCAGACCGTGAAGGACGTCGTTCTGCCGCACGCGCTCCCCGGGATCCTGACAGGCACCATCCTCGCTATGTCCCGGGCCATCGGGGAGGCAGCGCCCATGATTGCCATCAGCGCACTCGTCTTCCTCACCTTCATCCCCACCGACCCACTGGATGAGTTCTCGGTGATGCCCATCCAGATATACAACTGGGTGAGTCAACCCAGGCCGGAGTTCCGCGGCATCGCGGCTGCAGGCATCATCGTCCTGTTGTTCGTTCTGCTCTCCATGAACGCCGTGGCCATCTACATCCGCAACCGCACGCAGAAGAGGTCCGAGGAATGACAACGACGACGGAAGCTACCGCTACCGACACGACCCTGAGCGTCAAGAACCTCGATATGTACTACGGTTCGTTCAGAGCGCTCCGCGACATCAGCCTGGACGTGACGCGGAACAGCGTCACCGCTCTCATCGGCCCGTCGGGCTCCGGCAAGAGCACACTGCTCCGCTGCTTCAACCGCATGAACGACCTCATCCCCGGCGCGCGGGTGGAGGGCGAGGTGCTCTTCAACGGCGAGGACATCTACCACCCAAGCATCGACCCAACGGAGATCAGGCTCCGCGTCGGGATGGTCTTCCAGAAACCTAACCCGTTCCCAAAATCCATCTACGACAACGTCGCCTTCGGGCTGCGCATCAACGGCTTCAGGGGCAACATGGATGAGGCGGTGGAGCGCTCCCTGCGCAGGGCCGCGCTCTGGGACGAAGTGAAGGACAGGCTCAAGGCAAGCGGCCTCACGCTCTCCGGCGGACAGCAGCAGCGCCTCTGCATCGCGCGCGCCGTCGCGGTGCAGCCGGACGTCATCCTCATGGACGAACCTGCCTCCGCCCTCGATCCCATCTCGACGCTCGCGATAGAAGACCTCATGCGTGAGCTGAGCCGGGATTACACCATCGTCGTCGTCACGCATAATATGCAGCAGGCTGCGCGGGTATCGGACTGGACGGCATTCATGACGATGGGAGAGGACCGGGCGGGCTACCTCGTGGAGGTCGGCGACACGCACCAGATATTCACCAACCCCCGGGACGAACGCACCGAGGGGTACATCACCGGCAGGTTCGGTTAACCTAGTGTCGGGGCGTGCCAGGAGGACGTGATGATGAACAGACCGATGGGCAGACACCAGCGCGCGGAGTTCGACCGGGACCTCCAGGACCTTCAGGACGATCTCCTTGCGCTGGGCAGCATGGTGGAGAAGGCGACCTTCCTGGCCGTCGAGGCGCTCAAGACCCGCGATCTCGCCTTGTCGCAGCAGGTCGTCCGCGACGACGACATCATCGACAGGAAGCGCGCCGAGTTAGAGGAACGCGCCGTCGACCTCATCGCCATCCAGCAGCCCGTCGCGTCGGACCTCCGCATGCTCATCGCCGCCCTGCACGTCTCGATGGAGCTCGAGCGCATCGGCGACTACGCGGAGGGCATCGGCAAGATCAGCCTGATGATGGGCGACCAGCCGCCGATAAAGCCGCTGGTCGACATCCCGCGCATGGCCGAGAAGGCCAACGCGATGCTTCGCGCTTCCCTCGATGCGCTGGTCAAGCACGACGTCGAGAAGGCGTACCAGGTGCTGGCCGACGATGACGAGGTGGATGCGCTCTACGACCAGGTCTACCGCGAACTGCTCCTCCTGATGGTGCAGGACCCGAAGGTCATCGAACGCGCCACCCACCTGCTCTGGACGGCGCACGACCTCGAGCGCATCGCCGACCGGGCAACGAACATCGCCGAGCAGGTCGTCTACCTTGTCACCGGCAAGCAGGTAGACCCCGGCCGCGCCTCCCGGTACTGATCCCTCGGCGGCCCTACCCCGCAACCTGCAGGCTCAGGCTGTCTTCCAGCATGACGCCCCCGGCGGCGTATGGTGAGTGGTCGTTCGCATTCAGCGTCACACGGACCTCATGTGTCCCCGGCGCGAGGCCGTCCAGGTGGAACCACTCGCTGTAGACGCGCGTCTTGACGCCGTTCACGTACAGGTGCGCGTGACCCTCGCCCGGGACGTGCGCCCCGCCGGCGCTCTCCGGCGCGAAGCGGAACCCCTGCGTCGCGATCCGCAGGTTGTACCCGCTCACGCTGTCCGCGATCAGCTGTAGCGAAACCGACATGCCCTCCGGCGCCTCGACCGGCATGTGCGTCATGCTGCCGTCGGCCATCGTTCCGTCGTGGGCATGCGGGCCTGTCCCGGGAGGATGGGTGTGCGGCTCGACTCCGGCATCCCCCCCAACTATCCCGCACCCGGCCGAGAGCATCCCCACGGCAAGCAGGACGGCGATGGCCTTCCTGATTGACTGCATACCTCGTTCCTTCACCTTCTGCCTGTAGAGGGCGGTGGTCTCACCGCTCCCGCTGTCGCTTCCTGCGGGGCACGAACGCCAGCCACAGGATGGGCAGCACGATGCCAAGCCCCGCGATGAGCGCCGTCCACGGGAACCCACGGCTGCTCTCCCGCACCTGTACGGGCAGCGTCAGTGACGACGACCCCAACTCCGAGTCGATGTTGATTACGATGTCCCAGCGCCCGGCCGTCTCCGGTCTCAGGACCGCCACGTACTCGTTCACCGGCGCCCCTGCCTGCCGCGCTACCTCCGGCCCGATCCTCACGTCCTCGCGCGATGCCATGACAACGATGCGCGGCGAAGAGTCACGGCCGCCGCTCGCGTCGTCGGCAACCGGATCGACGACGACTGTCACCTCGAGGAAACCGACGAGCGGCACGGCCTCCACGAGCACCTCGTACTGCCCGCTGGGGCCCTTGTACAGCGTCTGGCTGCCCTCGTGCGTCGTGTGTGCCGACAGAGGCAGTGCGCTGCAAGCCATCGCTGCCGTTGCCGCCGCGAATGCCAGCAAACGTCCGCGGCGCATTCTCCCAGCCAGCGTCATCGGCCTGCTTTGGCTTCCCCCATCCGGAGCACGGTGTTGAACTCTTCCTCGGTGACAGGGGTGATGGAGAAGCGATTGCCGCGCTTGAGCACCACCATCTCGGCCAACGCGGGCTCCGCCCGCAACTCCTCCATCGTGACGATGTCCGCGAACTTCTGGTCCGCCTTGATGTCCACCATGTACCAGAGTGGCTTGTCGGGGGTGCTCTTCGGGTCCGGATGGTCGGAGTCCGGGTCCCACGCCGTATCGTCCGGGTACCCTTCCCGTACGACGGTAGCGATGCCCACGACGCCTATCGGCTTCGCGCTCGAATGCCAGAACAGCAGGCGGTCGCCGGATTTGATGTCGTCGCGCAGCCAGTTCCGCACCTGGAAGTTGCGGACGCCGTCCCACTCGGCAACGCCGTCGCGTACGAGGTCGTCGTACGAGTAGGTCGTCGGTTCGGACTTGAACAGCCAGTAGCGGGGCATGGTGCTCGTCTCTCCTCTTCCGGGTTCGCCTGTCGCTCACGCGAACTGCGGAGCGACCTCCTGCGCGAAACGCTCCATGACGCGAGCGTCGAACGGGCGGGGCGTCATCAGGATGAAGTGGTCTATGCCGGCGTCCACCCACCTGCCCAGCTGCTCCGTGATCTGCGCCGGTGAGCCGAGCAGCATGCTGTCACGGAACTGGTCCTCCGGCGTCGCGTAGTAGGAGGTCTCCTGCGTTGCCAGCGTAGCGCCCCGGGCGACGGTCGCCTCGATCTCGGATGCGTCGTCGCTCAGCTTGATCTGCATCTGCACGGAGTGGCGCATGCCGGAGAAGTCACGGCCTGCCTCGTCGCAGACCGCCTGCATCCGGCTCAGGTTCACCTTCGCCTCCTCAAGCGGCGCGATCTGGTTGTAGTCGGTGGCGTGTTTCGCAGCGATCTGCATCGTGCGCTGGCCGCGTCCCCCGACGATGATGGGCGGGTGCGGCTGCTGCACCGGCTTCGGCATCTGCGGCGCCTCGTCCAGCGAGTAGTACGTGCCCTGGAACGAGGCAGGCTCCTCGGTCCAGATCGCCTTGATGACGGAGAGCGCCTCGTCCAGCCGGTCGGCTCGCTCCTTGAACGGAGGGAACGGGATGCCGTGCACGTCGAACTCGTGCTTGACGTTGCCGCTGCCGATGCCCAGCTCCGCCCGTCCACCGGACACGTGGTCGATGGTGTTGACCATCTTTGCCGTTATGACAGGGTGGCGGAAGTTGTTGTTTATCACCAGCATGCCCAGCCGGAGGTTCCTGGTGTGGCCAGCCATCGCCGCCATCACGGTCAGACCGTCGAGCCGCGCCGGAGTCGTTCCCCGGCCCGGATTGATCTGCATCAGGTGATCCGACGGATAGAACCCGTGGAACCCGAGTTCATCGCAGGTCTGGCATATGTGCAGGAAATCGCTCCACTCGAGTCCGGAGCTCCCGCCGACGCTGAAGAGAACCTTGGCCATGTGCGCCCCTCCTGTGGTGTCGGGAGCATTGTATACCCGTTCACCTCGCCCGGAGGGGCGCGGAGCGCGCCGGGAAGCGGCCTAGACCGCCATCGCCCCAACGCCTGTCGTCACCAGCGAGGCCGACACCCAGCGGGAACGCCCTTCCCGCCTGCCCAGCACGGCGCGCACACTCATGCCGCTCGCCGCCACCCAGAACAGCAGCATCACGGGCCTCGTCGACATGATTGCCGAACTCAGTGATACCGGGCCCAACTCGAACGCCTTGAGCGCTACCACGAACGCGAACAGGATGATGACCTGCGCCAGGCCCGTGGAGATGAGCGCCGGCCTCGAGGTCAGTGCCGTGTACAGGCCGGAGGGATTCCTCAATAACGAGGTACCCATCAACCAGGGGGCTGAGAACATCCAGGACACAGCGTACATCTGCAGGATGGACATCTGTCCCGTCGCCGACTTCGCCAGTACCGAATACGTTGCCATGAAGAAGGCAGCCCCCAGGATGACCATCAGGGAGCGGTTCAGCCTGATGCGCGCGCCCGGCAGCGACTGATGCCACGACGCGGCCATCACCCCGCCGGTCACGAGGAGCGCAGCGCCTGCTTTCAGGGGCGTCAGCGCCTCGCCCAGGAACACGATCGCCATGCCGAGAACGAACAGGGGGAAGGCGTCCATGATGGGGACGATTCGCGAGATGTCCGCTTCCCTGCGGAACGCGTGGGCGCTGAGCAGTTGGATGGCCGCGTGCGACGTGCCCGCGAAGGCCATTGCGAGGACGGGCCACGAGAACCAGTTCGGAGGGTCTGCAAGCAGGATAACGCTGGCGATCAACGCGTGTGGAATGCACGCGAGTGCCGCAAAGGTCACCGCCCCGTCGACATGTCGGTCCAGCACGCGCTTCTGGACCAGCGAGTATGCGGTGAAAGCCACCGCTGCAAGCAACGATAACACTACCCAATCCATTCGTTCTCCCCTCTCTCTCGCTTGGGCTGTGCTATGCGCTGAGCCAAGTACGAGCACGTTGTTCAGGAGTGAACGCGTGCTCGCGTTGGGGCGTCCGCCCGGGACTGGAGCGGACCGGTGGGGTGTTGTTCCCCACCGGAGCCAAGGCGCCAAAGCGTTATTCTGTTCCCTCTTCGTTCTCCTCGCTGTCCGGGTTCTCTTCCAAAGCCTCGGATTGCACCAGAGCTTCCAGGTCAAGTACCTCTCGGATACCTGCGTAGTTGACGCCTTTGTCGGATAGCTCCGCTATGCGTATCACGAGACCCACATCCACGTCCGAGTACAGCCGCGTACCTCCCTCAGTACGCTCGGGCTCTATGAGCCCCGCTGACTCGAACGCCCGGAGTCGGTGCTCCGGCACGCCGGTGAGTCTTGCGACCACGCTGATCGGGTACTTACCCGTGTTCTCATCCGCGTCGACCACAAAGGTAATCTAACAGCGCCAGACAGATTATGCAATAGCTGGAAACAGGATTTCAGCCGGTTAGTCTTACGTTAATCTAACGGTTACAGCCAGGTTACATCCCTGCCGCCGTCAAACACTTCCCTCTCGGAGGGCGCAGCCGTACAACCTCGCTGAAGGTGATGCGCGCACGCGGTACACTTGGAGCCATGACCACCCGCGTCCGAACAGAACCGCGCGCCCCGGAATTCGCGAACCGCCTCGGCGCCCTGCCCGCACAGCCCGGCGTCTACCTGATGAAGTCCGCCAACGGAGGGATCTTGTACGTCGGAAAGGCTGCGAGCCTCCGCAACCGCGTGCGCTCCTACTTCCAGACGCCGTACGGCAAGGAGTTGCGCATCCAGGCGATGGTCCGGCACATCGCGGACTTCGAGTTCATCGTCACCGAGTCCGTCCAGGAGGCGCTGCTGCTGGAGAACCTGCTCATCAAGCAGCACAAACCCTTCTACAACGCCCGGCTCAAGGACGACAAGACCTATCCCTACATCAAGATCGACCTCGCCGAGGAGTTCCCGCAGGTCTATTTCACCCGGCGGGTGCTCGCCGACGGCGCACGCTACTTCGGACCGTTCGCCAGCGCCGGTTCCGTTCGCAAGACGATGGACCTGCTCAAGAAGCTCTTCCCCTACCGCTCCTGCACCAAGACCATCACCGGCAACGACGAGCGCCCGTGCCTCGAGTACTACATCCATCGCTGCGTCGCACCCTGTATCGGGGTGGTGGACGCCGGCGGCTACGGCGAGGTGATACGCCAGGTGCTGCGCTTCCTCGAGGGCGACTCCGAGAGCGTGGAGATGGAGCTGCGCGTCAACATGGAGCGCGCGTCCGAGGCACTCGAGTTCGAGCGCGCTGCGGTCCTGCGCGATCAACTCCGCGCTATCGAGTCCGTCTCGCAGAACCAGAAGGTCGTCTCCAACCGCAACGAGGACTCGGACGTCATCGCGCTCGCCTACGACAAGGGCGAAGCGTGGGTCGAGCTGTTCCGGGTGCGGCGCGGCAAGCTGATCGGGCGCGACCACTTCGTGATGGAGGGCGGCGAGGCGGAGGATGAACCTGCCCTGCTGGAGCACTTCGTCCAGCAGTTCTACGAGGCGTCCACGGACATCCCGGGGACGCTGCTGATGCAGCACGACATCGAGGACGCCGAGGCCATCGCCGACTGGCTCAGCGGCAAGCGGGGGCGGCGCGTCTCGATCTACCGCCCCCAGCGGGGAGAGAAGCGCCAGCTCGTGCAGATGGCGGCCGCCAACGCCGTGGAGGCGCTCACGCAGCGGCGCATCCAGTGGCTGCACGAGTCCGACAAGGTGCTGCAGGCGCTGGCCGAACTGCAGGAGGCGCTGAGCCTGCCTGAGCTGCCCCGGCGCATCGAGTGCTACGACATCTCGAACATCCAGGGCACCAACTCGGTCGGCAGCATGGTCGTGTTCGAGAACGGACGCCCGAAGAGCGGGCACTATCGCCGGTTCCAGATAAAAGGCGTTGACGGGATAGACGACTACGCCTCGATGCAGGAGATGCTGCGCAGGCGCTTCCGCAGGCTGGGCGAGCAGCGGCGTGCCGAAGCGGAGGCGGCGGCAAGCGCCCCCCTGCCCTCCGATGCCGCGGCGGCCGGTGGAACCGAGGGGCCGCCGGACGACGGGGGCAGCACGCAGAACTCGTTCGGGTTCGTGCCCGGCCTCGTCGTCATCGACGGGGGCAAGGGACACCTGAACGCTGCGCAGCAGGTCTTCCTTGAACTGGGACTGACGGACATCCCGCTCTGCTCGCTGGCGAAGCGTGAGGAAGAGGTGTTCTTGCCGCATGTGCCGGAGCCGGTGCTCCTGCCCCGGCGCTCGCAGGGGCTGTACCTCGTGCAGCGCGTGCGAGACGAGGCGCACCGCTTCGCCATCACGTACCATCGACAGCGGCGCTCGCGGGCTGCGACGCGCTCGCGGCTCGACGACGCGCCGGGCATCGGCCCGAAGCGCCGACGCGAGCTGATACGCCGCTTCGGGAGCGCGGCGGGCGTCCGCGCCGCGAGCGTCGAGGAGTTGGCAGACATCAAGGGCATGAGCCGCGCTTCGGCGGAGCAGTTGAAGGCGTTCCTCGGGGGAGACGACGCTCCTCCCCCGCAGGCGCAACCGGAGGAGATGGAGCGATGAGCGCAGACCAGAACGACAGCAGGCCGCCGGTCTGGGTGGGGCACGTCAGCATGGGGACCGCGAAGCTCGCGGAGTCGCAGACGTTCATGGAGCAGCTCGGCATGAGGCCGATGTTCCGCAACGAGTCCGTCGCCATCTTCGAACTGCGCGGCGGGACGCACCTCGTGCTGGTCGCGGACGAGAACGCCCGGGCCGGCGACGCGCCCTTCGATCTGATGGTCGAGGACCTGGACGCCACGCACGCCGCCTTCGCCGAACGCGGCCTCTCACCCTCCCCCATCGAGCGGGGCCGTATCCACAACTCCTTCACCGTCACGGAGCCCGGCGGCGGGCGCATCACCGTGAACTCGACCCACGTGTCGAGCCTGCCGGTCTGATCGGGGCGCTGCCTTGTCATGTTGAGCGGAGCCGGAGGCGGAGTCCCGCGCTTTAGCGCGCAATATCCTCTCGGGGGGACTGGTCCCCTCTCCCTTGAGGGGAGAGGGTTAGGGAGAGGGTGAAGGCGCAACCTCGCAGTACACCTCACGCCGCTCGGCGCTTAACGAGCGTCTCCCGTGTGGCGAACGCCAGCAGCAGGCCGGCGATCAGGAGGACAGGCGCGTAGAGGATGAACGGCGCGGTCGGACCCACCGTGTTGATGAGCACCCCGCCCATCAGCGGCGCCCCGACACCTCCCACTTCCGCGACCGTCCGCCGGAACGCTTGCAGGCGGCCCCGCACGTGGTCGGGCAGAACGTCGTACGTGCTCGCGGCCAGCGAGCCGAGCGAGAGCCCGTTGCAGACCGCCATGACGCCGACGAGCACGACCAGGTGCGCGTACGTGTCGACGAACGGCATCAGCAGGAACGTGACGCCTGGCAGGAACGTGCTCGGGACCGTCGCCCACTTCCGTCCCAACTTGTCGAGCACGAACCCCGCCGGGACGATCATCGCGAACACCACACCGCCCGATATCGAGAAGAGCGCGCCGATCTGGGTCGGCGTCAGGCCCAGCTCCGCGTCCGCGTACAGCGGCAGCACGCTCTGCAGCGTGATGCGGAACGTGAACCCTGCGAACGTCGCTAGGACGAACACCCAGTAGCTCATGCGCAGGCCGGGCTCGATCTGCTTGAACAGCTCGGCGAACTCCCGCACCCGCTGCACGAGTCCCCTGCGAACAGCGCTCGCAGGCTTCGATGCGGCGCGTGGAGCATAGGTATCGTGCGCGAACAGGCCGAGGGCGACCGCGATGCCGGTCAGCGCGGCGAAGCCCACGAACGTCGCACGGAAGTCGATGGTTTCCGCCAGGAAGCCGCCGAGCAGCGGGCCGATCGCCAGCGCGCCGGAGTGCATCCCGTGGAAGCCGCTGAGCACCCTGCCTCGCTGGTCGAGGCGCACGAGGTCGATACCGGCGATCTCACGTCCGAGCGCCCAGAGGCTGTCCCCTACGCCCACGAGGAACGTGGCAAGGAGGATGGGCCAGAACCACGGCGTGACCGCGCCGGCGAGCGCGCCCAGCAGGACGAGCCCCGGCCCGCCGATGAGCATCTTCCGGGTGCCGAAGTGGTCGACGAGCACCGGCGTGACCGGCAACACCATCGCCCAACCGGAGCCGGAGATGAGCGTTCCGGCGTACAGGTTGCCGAGGCCGCGGGCCGTGGGGCTGCGGAGCAATGCCACCGGTGAGCGGTTCACTGGCGGCCTCGATCATGCCTGCGATGCCCGGTCAGGAGACCGCGGCTTCCTGCCAGGGCGGCGCGTCCGCCCACGGGCGGAGGAACTCCTCGAGCCGCTTGATGTGCTCCGGGCTCTGGCCCGCCTGCGAGGGCGCGTACTGCGCCATCCGCGCAGGATTGCTCAGCGCCGGCCACTTCTCCAGCGGCAGGTTGATGCACTTGTTGACCTCAGGGTCGCGCACCACGCCCATCGGGTCTCCGCCGTCTGCCACGATGTCCATCTGCTCCATCAGGAGCTTGCGGTAGAAGATGACGCCGCGGTCGGACTCGCCGAGGTGTTCGCGGTGTCGCGGCGGGATCACGCCCTGCGTGATCCACGCAACGAAGTCCTGGTGGTTCACCAGGTCCTCGATGAGGCGGCCGTCGTCGCCGTAGAGCGGCACGTGGTAGTACGGCACCTGCTCCTGGGGTACCACCGGCTGCCCCGGCGCGGTGCGCAGGAAGAACCACGTGATGTGCAGGCAGTTCTCGTCGTCGATGGGCGTCCGGTACTGCAGCGAACCGCGCACGGTACTGCCCACGAACAGGATCTGCGGGAACATGACCGGGTGCCCTATGGCCCAGTCGGCGTCGTCCTCCGTCGTGCCCTCGACGATGCGGCGCTTGATGACGCCGTACTCGAACAGGTCGAACCCGATCCTCTGGTGCGGCCGGGGGATGACGCCGAACTCCTCGGCCTTCGCCAGCCCCAGGCGCACCGCCTTGTCGTGCTGCTGGCGGACGCCCCAGTAGCCGTGCAGCCACTCCAGGTGCACCGGGTCCAGCGAGTTCTCCTGGCACTGGAGCCAGTTACACGGCAGGGGCGCAAGCGCTACCTCGCACCAGATGTCGTCCCACGTGAACGGTTCCCACATCGGGAGGAGCGGCACGGGGGAAGGTCCCATGTACGCGAATATCATGCCCCTGAGCACCTGGACGGGGTACGCCGCGACCTTCACCTTCTCCTTGAAGCGTCCGTCCGGATGGACGGTCTCTTCGAAGGGCTGCTCGATGCACTGGCCGGTCTCGTCCATCATCCAGCCGTGGTACATGCACCGCAGGCCGTTCTCCTCCGGGATTCCGTAGGAGAGGTCGACACGGCGGTGAGGACAGAACCGCTCGATCAGCCCGATGGTGCCGGACTTGTCCTTGTAGAGGACGAGGTCCTCCCCGAGGACGCGCATCGCCTTGGTGGGGCGCTCGTCGAGCTCCCCGACTGCGGCGATGGGGTGCCAGTAGCGCCGCATGAGCTCGCCCATGGGCGTGCCCGGGCCTACTCTCGACAGCCGTTCGTTCTCCTCGATGCTGAGCATGTGTTGCCTCCCCGTGCTCCATACACTTCCGGGCCGGTTGGCGGGATTGTACCGCACATGGCAAGCGATAGCGCGGGTGGTCGTTAGAACGTTACGCCTCAGACGTTGACGTTGTACGGAAGGGCGGCTTCGTCGCCGGGGACGCCGCGGATGCCCCAGTTCTGCATCGGAGACTCGAAGAGCGTTATCTCGATGTCGTGCGGTTCGATGCCCAGGTTCTGGCGGATCCTCTCGTAGAGGAGCCGGATGAGGGTACGTTTCGCGTCCGGTGACCGGCCCTCGAACATGGACATCTCGATGATGGTGTAGCGGTCCGACCTGTCCGGCGGGTGGACGAAGTCCTCCCGCTCAAGCGGGAAGAAGCGATGGAACCGCTTGTCAGGCGGATACTCCAACGCATCGACCACGCAGGAGTGGATAGTGTCTGAAAGTTCACTCCTGATAGGCGCCAACTCTTCCCTGAGTCCGTATATCTTGGTCTGAGCCATCGGCGGTACCCCCTTACCCGTGATATCTGTACAGGTTCCGTGCGCAAAAAAAGAACCACTGCCCCGAGAGGCGTGGTCCTGCACTGCTATGCACGTCGCGCCTCGTGGGACGCCCCGTGCCGTTTCTCTTCTGTATCGCCTACGCGCGCGACAGGGCCTCCGCTGCCTTCAGCGGAAACCACCAGCGATTCTCCTTGCCCAGCCGCCTGTACATCGTCGTGCAAGCATAACACGAGAATCGCGAACGGTGGCTTTACACACACTTGCGCGTCCAGGATGAGGCCGTTCACCTTACCCCTCCCCACGTATAATCCGGCGCATCTGGTCTCCAGGAGGGCGCTCATGCCACTCGACCCCGACGTGAAAGCTGCGCTGGACAGGCGAGCCGCCGCAGGCGGGCCCGCGCAATACGAGATACCTCCGGCGGAGTTGCGCGCGAGGCAGGAGGCGTTGCAGCGCATGCCCGGGCCGGAGATCGCCGCGGTCAGCGACCACCTCGTGCCGGGGCCGCACGGCGACGTGCCCGTGCGGGTGTACGTTCCAATAACCAACGACACCGGACCCCTGCCCGTCTGCATGTGGTTCCACGGCGGCGGCTGGATCTACGGCAGTATCGATTCCAACGACGCCAACTGCCGTGAGCTGGCGAACAGGGCGGGCGTCATCATGGTGTCGGTCGACTACCGCCTCTCCCCGGACCACAAGTTCCCCGTACCGTTCGACGACTCCTACGCAGCAACGGCCTGGGTGGCGGCCAACGCTGCGTCGTTCGGCGGCGACCCGTCGCGGGTGGCGGTGGCTGGAATGAGCGCGGGCGGCAACCACGCGGCAACGGTGGCGCTGCGGGCCCGGGACGAGGACGACGGGCCGGACCTCGTGCACCAGTCGCTCATCTACCCGGTGCTCGACCGGGACTTCGAGCGCCCGTCGTACGCGGAGAACGGCGCCGCTTACTACAACCTCTCCCTCGAGATGGTGCACTACTGCTGGGACTGCTACCTGGCCGACGAGGCAGACGGCGACAATCCCTACGCCAGGCCGATGGCAGCCGAGGACCTGTCAGGCCTGCCCTCCGCATTCGTCCTGACGGTGCAGTACGACCCGCTGCGCGATGAGGGAGAGGCGTACGCGGAGCGGCTGCGCGCCGCGGGCGTGCCGGCGGAGGTGTCGCGCTACGACGGCGTCGTGCACGGGTTCTTCAACGCGGGCATCCCGTTCGAGCGGACGTGGCAGGCGATGGACGAGGTGGCCGCAGACCTCCGGAAGGCGTTCGGCACCGCGTAGGGGGCATCGTCATTCCGAGCGGAGCGCCAGCGAAGCCGAGGAATCTCTCGGGGGCGTCCTAGGGTGCGTCAACACTCCGTGAGAGATGTTTCGACTCCGCCTCCGACTCCGCTCAACATGACAGGCCGACGCCACGCGTATACTCGGCCTATCCGGTCTGCAGGAGGCGCGTCATGCCGCTCGACCCTGAAGCGAAAGCGTCGTTGGAGAAGCGCATCGAGATGGGTGTGCTCGAACCGCACGAGTCGAGCCCTGAGGAGGCGCGCGCGCTGCAGGCGGCCCGGCCGAACCTGCCGGGGCCGGACGTGGCGTCGGTGAGCGACCATCTCGCGCCGGGGCCGCACGGCGACGTTCCCGTGCGCGTGTATGTTCCGGTGACCGACGATGCAGGCCCCCTGCCCGTCTCCATGTGGTTCCACGGCGGCGGCTGGGTCATCGGCAGCGTCGAGACGAACGACGCGACCGCCCGGGCGCTCGCGAACGCGGCGGGGGCCATCGTCGTGTCGGTCGACTACCGGCTCGCGCCGGAGCACAAGTTCCCCATCCCGTTCGACGACTCCTACGCGGCGACGGTCTGGGCGGCGGAGAACGCGGCGTCGCTCGGCGGCGACCCGTCGCGGCTGGCGGTCGCGGGCGCGAGCGCGGGCGGGAACCTCTCGACGACGATCGCACTGCGGGCGCGCGACGAGAACGGGCCGACGCTCGTGCACCAGTCGCTCATCTACCCGGTGACCGACCGGGACTTCAGCCGTCCCTCGTACAAGGAGAACGGCGAGGGCTACGGCCTCTCGTACGCCTCCATGGTCTGGTTCTTCGACTGCTACCTCTCCAGCGAGGCCGATGCGTCGAACCCCTACGTCGCCCCGATGCTCGCGGAAGACCTCTCCGGCCTGCCGCCCGCGTTCGTCCTGACGTGCGAGTACGACCCGCTCCGCGACGAGGGCGAGGCGTATGCGAAACGGCTGCAGGACGCGGGCGTGCAGGTGAAGCTGAGCCGCTACGACGGGATGATCCATGCGTTCTTCAACGCCGGCATCCCGTTCGCGCGGACGTGGGACGCCATAGACGAGACGGCAGGCGAGCTGCGGAAGGCGTTCGGCACCGCGTAGGCGTCGCGTATACTCCGGCGCATCCGGTCCGAAGGAGGCGGCGTGCCGCTCGACCCTGAAGCGAAAGCCTCGTTGGAGAAGCAGGCCGCCATGGGCCTGCCCGCCCAGCACGAGGTGAGCCCCGAAGAGGCGCGCGCGATGTCGGAATCGCAGCCGCGCATCCCCGGGCCGGAGGTCGCGTCGGTGAGCGATCTCCTCGCGCCGGGGCCGCATGGCGACGTTCCGGTGCGGGTCTACGTCCCCGTGACGGACGACGCGGCCCCCCTGCCCGTGTGTGTGTGGTTCCACGGCGGCGGCTGGGTGGTCGGCAGCATCGCAACGAACGACCCCACGTGCCGGGCGCTGGCGGATGCGTCCGGGGCCATCGTCGCATCCGTGGACTACCGGCTCGCGCCCGAGCACAAGTTTCCCATCCCGCTCGACGACTGCTATGCGGCGACGGTGTGGGCGGCAGCGAACGCAGCATCGTTCGGCGGCAACCCGTCGCGGCTGGCGGTTGCGGGATCGAGCGCGGGCGGGAACCTCGCCGCGGCGGTCGCGCTCCGGGCGCGGGATGAGGGCAAGCCCGGGCTCGCGCATCAGTCGCTCATCTGCCCGGTCGTCGACAGCGACTTCACTCGTGCATCGTACATCGCGAACGGAGAGGGCTACGGGCTCAACTACGACACGATGGTCTACTTCTGGCAATGCTACGTGCGCGATGAGGCGGACGCGTCCAACCCGTACGTCGTGCCGATGGCCGCAGGCGACCTGTCCGGCCTGGCGTCCGCATTCGTCCTGACGTGCGAGTACGACCCTCTGCGCGATGAGGGAGAGGCGTACGCAGCCAGGCTGCAGGAGGCGGGTGTGCCAACGAAGCTGAGCCGCTACGACGGGCAGGTCCACGCGCTGTTCAACGCGGGAGTGCCATTCACGCGGACGTGGGACGCCATCAACGAGGCGGCAGGCGAGCTGCGGAAAGCGTTCGGCGCTGCGTAATCCCTCCAGCACCAGCCCCCGCCCGCCGGGGATACCGCGCTTCTGGCCGGCGCACCGCGTCTTCTACGGATGGGCCATCGTCGGCGCGGCATTCGTCGCCACGTTCGCTGAGGTGCCAGGCTTCGGACCGGTGCTCACGGTCTTCGTCAAGCCGATACAGGACGAGTTGGGCTGGTCGTACACGACGATCGCGACCGGGTTCCTCATCGGGAGCGCATCGGGAGCGGTTGCGTCGAGCCTCACGGGATGGCTGGTCGACAAGTATGGGCCGCGCGTCGTGGTGGCGCTGGGAGGGGTGGGACTCGCCGGGGCGCTCATAGGACTGTCGACGATACAGGAGCCGTGGCACTTCTGGACGTTCTTCGGGCTGGCGCGCGGCTCGGTGATCGCGGGCGTGGAGATCGGATCGTCGGTTGCGATAGCGAAGTGGTTCGTGCGGCAGCGCGGGCGGACGTTGGCGGTCAAGTCGATGGGCCAGCGCTCGGGGCAGGTCGTACTCCCCATCGTGAGCTTCCTCATCATGGACGCGTCCGACTGGCGGACAGCGTACGTGGCGCTGTCCGGGTTCGCATGCCTGGCCATCATCGGGCCTGCGCTGGTGCTGATGCGCAGCCAGCCTGAGGACCACGGGATGCTGCCGGACGGCACGACCGACCTGCGCAACGCCCAGGGAGACCGCAGGCCGCAGGCGCGCGTCGTCGAGGAAGAGTCGTGGACGCTGCGGGAGGCGCGGAGCACTCGGGCGTTCTGGCTCATCACCGTGTTCCTGGTCTGCACGCCGTTCGTGCAGGGAGCGACGAACCTGCACATGGCGCCCATCTTCCACGACCGGGGGCTGAGCGAGGGGCAGGCGGTGGCGATCGTGTCCATCTTCGGGATGTCGTCGGTGTCCTCCATCCTGCCCACCGGGTTCATCATGGAGCGCGTGCACGTACGCCTGGGCGCCATGGTGCAGGCGGTGCTGGTGCTGACGACGATGGGGCTGCTCTTGATCCCGGCTGGCGGGTTCCCGCTCGCGGTCCTCTGGGCGGTCATCTTCGGCGTGGCGGCGGGGATGCGGAACGTCATCGAGGTGCTGCTGCTCGCGAACTACTTCGGCAGAGCGTCGCTGGGAGCGATCAAGGGCTTCACCGCCCCGTTCCGCATGATCAGCCCGTTCGGGCCGGTGCTGGCGGGGTTTATCCGCGACGAGACGGGCAGCTACACTGGGGCATTCATCCTGTTCGCAAGCGTCGCGGTGCTGATGCTGCTGCTCATGGTGTTCGCGACCCAGCCGACGAAGGCGCCTGTCGTTCCTGCGGAGGCAGGGACCTCGCAGCCTTGAAGTATCCATATCCTCATCCGCCTCTGGCATGGCGGACGTAGTATATTTGCCGGTGAGAGGTTGGACGGCCCGCTCGGACAGGGCCAGCGAACGCTAGATTTGCGTAAAGGAAGGTCAGAGCCATGGCGACGTTTGGTGTGATTGACGCTGATACGCACGTGGACGAGAACGAGGCCACGTGGGAGAGTCTGGAGGCTGCGGGCTCCAAGTACGTGCCGGTCTCCATATCGCCCGATGCGAAGGTTGGCTCCGCCGTAGCGGACCGCCCTGAGGCGCCGGGCGTGCGCATCGCGGGAGCGCTTGGCAACCGCTGGTGGCTGGTCGAGAACCGGCTGCAGCCGCGCATCATCCGCGACGAGATACACCACCCGCTGCGCGAGCACCGGGAGCTGGACGACGCGGCAGGCGTCGCGGGCCGCCTGAAGGACATGGACAAGATGGGGGTGGACGCCCAGATCATCTTCCCCACGTTCTTCATCCGCTACGGCGCGCAGGACGCGGACGCGGAAGCGGAGCTCGCCGGCGCGTACAACCGCTGGCTCGCCGACCGCTGCGCGATGAGCAACGGACGCCTGCGCTGGGCCGCTGTCCTGCCCCTCCTCGACCCCGACAAGGCGGTCGCGGAGCTGCGCTGGGCGAAGGAGAACGGCGCGTGCGCCATCTTCAAGCGCGGGTTCGACCTCGACAAGCCGGTGAACGACAAGCACTTCTTCCCGGTATACGAGGAGGCGGACTCGCTGAACATGCCGCTCTGCATCCACACCGGCCACCCCCTCCCCGGCCGCGAGTGGGACCGGGGCTTCCCGGTCATGGCGGCCTTCCTCGCAGTCGTCTCCAGCAGGCTTCCGAGCAAGTTCCCGAACCTCAAGTTCGGGTTCATCGAGGCGGGCGCGGCGTGGATCTCCTACGCGCTCTCCAACCTGGGGATGGTGCAGCGGTCGCTGGCGCTGCACGACCGCTCGGCGACGTTCGATCTGCAGCGCGACCTCTTCAAGGAGGACCGGCTGTACGTGACGATAGACCCCATGGACCACATCGAGCACCTGCTGGACTTCGGCACCGAGGACAACCTCATCATCGGCACCGACTACTGCCACTCTGACCCGTCCGCGAACCTCGCGGCGCTCGACGAGGTCAAGAAGTGGGCAAGCGAGGGGCGCATCAGCGATGCCGTCGCGCAGAAGATCCTGGAGACGAACGCCAAGGACTTCTACAACCTGTAGGAACCCTGTCATTTCGAGCGAAGCCGAGAAATCTCTCGGGGGGAAGATAAGCAAGGGGCGCCCAAGAGGGCGCCCCCTTCTCGTACGTCTTGCTGCGCTGCGCGGCCTTACTGGTTGAGCGTGGCCTGCGCCTCGGTCCAGGGTTTCTCCCCTGCCCACGTGCTGAGCACCTGCTCGATGGTCGAGACCAGTTCGGCAGGTTCGCCCTGCTGCAGCGGCATGTAGCGCGTCATCCACGTCACGTCGGAGAGCGCCTGCCAGCGTTCGAGCGGCAGGTCGATGCGCTTGTTCACCTCGGGGTCGCGCACGACGCCCATCGGCTCGCCGCCGTCCTGGACGATGCCCGCCTGCTCCTTTAGCACCTTGCGGTAGAGGATGATGCCGCGGTCGGACTCGCCGAGCTTCTCCTTCTCGCGCTCGGCGTTCGGGCCCTGCGTGATCCACGCGACGAAGTCCTGGTGGTTCACGAGGTCCGGGATCAGCGTGCCGTCCGGCTCGTACAGGTTCACGTACCAGTACGGCACCTTCTCCTGCTTCGGAGGCTCGGCGCCCTCGGCGGCCCGGTAGAAGAACCACGTGATGTGCATCGTGTGGGTGTCGTCGACCGGCACGCGGTACTGGAGCGTGCAGTTCACGACGCTGCCGACGAACAGCACGTTCGGGAACAGCACGGGATGGCCGACCTTCCAGTCGTGGTCCTCCTCGGTCGTCCCCTCGACGACGCGCCGCTTGATGAGGCCGTAGTCGAAGACGTCGAACCCGATCTTCTGGTGCCTGCGCGGCACCGTGGGGAACGAGTCGGCCTCGGCGAGGCCGAGCCTGACTGCCTTGTCCTGCTGCTGCCGGACACCCCAGTAGCCGTGCAGCCACTCGAGGTGCACCGGGTCCATCGAGTTCTCCATGCACTGCAGCCAGTTGCACGGCAGTTCCACGATGCCGATGTCGCTCCAGCCGCCCTCCCACTCGAACGTCTCCCAGTGCGGGAGCAGCGGCGCGGGCTGTGGGCCCATGTAGGCGAAGACGAGTCCGCCGTAGGACTCGACCGGGTACCCGGCAACCTTCACCTTCTCTTTGAATCGTCCGTCCGGGTGCACCGTCTCCTCGAACGGCTGCTCGATGCACTGGCCGGTCTCGTCCATCATCCAGCCGTGGTACATGCAGCGCAGGCCGTGCTCCTCCGGGATGCCGTAGGAGAGGTCGACGCGGCGGTGAGGGCAGAAGCGGTCGATGAGTCCGAGGGTGCCGGACTTGTCCCTGTAGAGGACGAGGTCCTCGCCGAGCAGCCGTACCGGCTTGGTGGGACGTTCGTCGAGCTCGGCGGCGGCGGCGATGGGGTGCCAGTAGCGCCGGAACAGCTCGCCCATCGGCGTGCCGGGCATGACGCTCGTCAGGTCCTTGTTCTCCTGTGCGGTAAGCATGCGGCGGAACCTCCTTCGACCGTACGGCATTCGGTCGTTCTGTGGCGATTGTAGCGCACGCGTGTCCGTAATTGCGCGCAGACCCTCTAAACCTGAACCCACTTAGGCGAATAGGCTGAGCAACTCCGACGGGGTTCCTGCTATGAAGTCAGGGGCGGCGCGGGAGAGCTGCTCGGTGGGGTCGTCGAGGCCCCACGTTGCGAGGCAACTCCAGCAGCCGCCGTTCTTGGCGACCTCAACGTCCGACCAGCTGTCGCCCACCACGAGGGTCCGGCTTGGAATCGCGCCCATGCGGGCTATCAGGCGCTCCAGCCCCTCGGGATGGGGTTTGTGGTGGGTAACGTCCTCGAAGCCAACGATATGCGGGAAGTGGCCGCCGATACCAAGTTCCTCTGCCTCGACCACCGTACCTGCGCGCCGTCCCTCGACCCTGATGTCGTGCGACTTCGAGGTGAGTATGCCCATGGTCATGCCACGCTGTTCCAAGGCGTCCAGCATCCCACGCACACCATCGAAGAGGTAGACGAAGCCGGGACCTTTGCTCCAGTAGTGACGGAGGTAGACGCTCATGAGGTCCAGTTTCCAACCCCGGGCGACGCTCATCTCATCGAAGGCTGGCCGGAACGGAGACCCGCGCATCGTCTCGACGAACTCCGCAGGGTCGTAGGGCAACCCTGCCTCCTCGAACGTCAAGCGCATCGCCTCGACGCGGGCGGGGAAGGTGTCTACGAGCGTGTCGTCGTAGTCGAAGACGACAGCGTCGATGGGCCCTTCGAGGGCGGAGGAGGCGGAATCTCGCATACGGCTCGTTCTGGTTCCCGGGAAGCGTGGTTCGGGGAAGCAGGCTATGAGGGGCGCGTCTGCTGCGTCAACGGGGCGTCACCACAGCAGACGCTGTTGCTCTATAATCCATCGGCCATGCACTGGTCTGACGTTGTAGTCGAGAGCCTCCGCGAGCACGAAGTGTGGCACGCGACGTACGTGCCGGACGCCATCAACTGGCAGGTGCTCTCCAAGCTGGAAGCCGATCCCTCGTTCACCGTCGTGCCCGCGTCGCGCGAGGAGGAGGCCATCGGCATCGCCGCGGGCATCTACGCCGGCGGCGGGCGCGCCGCGATGTTTATGCAAAGCAGCGGCTTCGGCAACACGATCAACGCGCTCGCGCAGCTGCTTACCGCGTACCGCATCCCCGTCCCCCTCTTCATCGGGATGCGCGGCGGGCTGAGCGAGTTCAACGAGGTGCAGGTGCCGTCCGCGCGCCCCATACCCGCGATACTGGACACGCTGCACATCCAGCACTACGCCCCGGAGCGCGAGGACGAGGTGCAGAAGTATGTCGACGGCGCGATCGAGCTCTCCTTCGCGAGCCGTATGCCCGTAGCCGTCCTCTGGTACGCCCAACTGGTGGGAGCGAAACGTGCTACGTCGTGAGGGCATCGCCGCGCTCGTGCGCAGGCTCGACAACGAACCCGTCATCGCCAACCTCGGCCCGGCGACGTTCGACCTGCACGCGTCCGGCGACCGCGACGCGAACCTCTACACCTGGGGAGCGATGGGGCTGGTGTCGTCCATCGCGCTGGGCGTGGCGCTCGCCGCGCCGGACCGCAAGGTGTTCGTCACCGACGGCGACGGCGCGCTGCTGATGAACCTCGGCTCGCTCGCCACGATAGCGCGGCAGGCCCCGCCGAACCTCGTGCACATCGTCTGGGACAACCAGATGTGGTACGAGACGGGCGGCCAGCCGACGCACACCTCCACCGGCACCGACCTCGGAGGGGTCGCACGTGCGGCTGGCATACCGAACGTCGCGCGCGCGGCTACCGTCGAGGCGTTCGAGGAGGCGCTCGACCAGGCGATACGCGAGCCGGGGCCATGGTTCATCCACGTCGATATCGAGGAGACGGGCGAGCCCCGTCAGCGCCCGAAGGTCGTCGTGGAAGAGAACCTCGTGAAGTTCCGCCGCACCTTCACCGGATAGGCAGCCCGCCCTCCGTGTTGACGCTCGACCGGTGCTCCGGAACGCCCGCCACGCCTGGGCGGAACGCGAAGAGCGCCCCGCCCTCCTGACCGAGCTCCTCACCCGGCGTGGACTGCCTGCTCGACGACGTGACGTACGCGGTGGAGAGATCGTCGTCCCCGAAGCCGATACTCGTTATCTTGCGCGCGGGAAACTCCACCCGCGTTATCTCCGCGCCTGAGGGATCGTACCGCACGACGGACCAGCCGCCCGACAGGGCGACCCACAGGCAGCCGTCCGCGTCGAGCGTGATGCCGTCGGGCGAGCCGCCTTCCTCGCCGGAGAGGTCGATGAAGACACGCCGGTTGGAGGCCGTCCCTGAGTCGAGGTCGTAGTCGAACAGCGCAACGCGCCTGCCTCGGGTCTCGGCGACGTAGAGGAGCCGGTCATCGGACGAGAAGGCCATGCCGTTGGGCATCTCCACGCCGCTTGCAAGCAGTGCGGCTGATGCGTCCGGCCCGACCGAGTAGAGCGAGCCGGTCCCGCCTTCAGGGGGGATGGCGCCCGCCACGACGCGACCGCGCCGGTCGGCAACGACGTCGTTGAAGCGGGCCTCGCCCTCCCCCGGCAGCCCGTCGATGATGAGCCGGACGCGGCCGCCGGCCTGCGCCGCCCCTACCCGCGTGTGGTCCATGAACAGCAGCAGCGAACCGTCCGCCTGGAGCGTGAACGCGTAGAACGATTGGCCCTCGACCACCGTCTCGACCGTACCGGCCGCCGGGTCCAGGCGGTGTACGCGCTGCGACCGGTTGTCGGTCCAGTAGAGGCGCCGGTCGTCGGGGTTCCACAGCGGGTTCTCCCCGACGATGTCCGGATTCCTGGCAACGATCTCTACTTGTTGGGTCGCCATTGCATCACTCCTGGCAGGAGGTTGTATGAGAAGGAGCCGCCCGATGGGCGGCTCCTATCGTAATGGATGCAACCAGTGTTTACGCAGTGGCCATGGCCGCTTCGCCAACCGTCTCCATGATCAGCCGGGTGACGGTGTACGGGTCCATGTTGGCGTTCGGGCGGCGGTCTTCGATGTAGCCCTTGCCCTCGACCTCCACCTGCCAGGGGATGCGGATGGAAGCGCCGCGGTCGGAGACGCCGTACTTGAACTCCTTGTAGGAGGCGGTCTCGTGAAGGCCGGTCAGGCGCTCCTCGATGCGGTAGCCGTAGTTGGCGATGTGGAGGTCGTGGCGCTTCCCCAGAGCCTCGGCGGCGTCGATGTTGGGCTGGTAGCTGGAGCGCATGGCATTCGTGGAGAAGTTGGTGTGCGCCCCTGCCCCGTTCCAGTCGCCGCGCGCGGGCTTGGGGTCCAGCGTCGCGTTGATGTCGAAGGGCTCGCCGGTGCGGTAGAGCAGCCAGCGGGCAACCCAGAGCTGGTCGGAGACGTCCAGCGCGCCGAGCGGGCCGACCTGGAACTCCCACTGTCCCGGCATGACCTCGCCGTTGATGCCGGAGATGCCCAGCCCCGCCTGCAGGCAGTTCTCGAGGTGCGCCTCGACGACGGGGCGTCCGAACACTTCGTCGGCGCCGACGCCGCAGTAGTAGCCGCCCTGTGGCGGGGGGTAGCCGCCCTCCGGGAAGCCGAGCGGGCGGGTGCCCTTGAAGAACGTGTACTCCTGCTCGATGCCGAACCAGAACTCGAGGCTCGCGTACTTCTCCGCGGCAGCGGCGCAGGCCGCGCGTGTGTTCGTGGGGTGGGCGGACATGTCCGGCAGCAGCACCTCGTTCATGACGAGGATGTTGTCGCCGCCGCGTATGGGGTCGGGGCAGCAGAAGACGGGCCGCAGCACGCAGTCGGATGCGTCGCCGGGGGCCTGGTTCGTGGACGAGCCGTCGAACCCCCAGATGGGAAGGTCCGCAAGGCTGTTGGTCTTCTCGATGACCTTCGCCTTGGAGCGGAGCTTCGCCGTGGGCTGAGTGCCGTCTACCCAGATATATTCCGCACGTATCATTGCAGTGGTCCCTCCTTCTTCTCTCTTGTTTTCCGCGTTGTTGTTCCTGTCCGGCGGGCGCGTTCGTAAGGCCGCGCCCGTTATCCTTCCGCGATCTCGATGGTGTGGATGGCGTCGCCGGGTGTCTGTGCCGCCTGGGGGTCCCGGACGCTGATGGACATCAGCACGTCCAACCCCTCCGTCACCTGCCCGAACACGGCGTGGCGGTTGTCCAGGTGCGGCGTCGGGCCGTGGGTGATGAAGAACTGGCTGCCATTGGTATTCGGTCCGGCGTTGGCCATGGAGAGGATGCCCGGCTTGTCGTGCCTCAGGCTGGGATGGAACTCGTCGGCGAAGCGGTAGCCGGGGCCGCCCCTGCCCGTTCCGGTGGGGTCGCCGCCCTGCGCCATGAAGTCCGGGATGACGCGGTGGAAGGTCGTGTCGTCGTAGAAGCCCTCGCGGGCGAGGAAGACGAAGTTGTTGACGGTGTTGGGCACCTTGTCGGCGAAGAGCTCGATGACGATGTCGCCCTTCTCCGTCTTGAACGTTGCGGTGTAGCTCTTTTCGGGGTCTATCGTCAGGGCCGGTGGGGTATCGTACTGTTGCGGCATCTGTGCTCCGTTTCTCGTGTCGGACACGTTCGGGTTGGGTGTGGGAGGCGGCGTGTCCTCCGCGCTGCATCCGAGCAGGAGGCCGGTCAGCGCAGCCAGCGCAAGAAGTGTCGTTAGGAATTGTCTTCTCATCGTCCGGCGGCAGCGTCCCCGAGGGATCCGAACGTGCTGCGTTAACGCAGAGGATATGCGCTGGCAGGTGACGGGGCAAGCGAGAAATGGGGGTGCGGCGCAAGGCGTAACGAAATCGTAACGAATCGGGCCCGTGCTGCCGCGTCAGTCGAGGTGGTAGAACGCTGCGGCGGCGCCGCTCAGCACGTCGGCGAGCTGGCTGTCCGTCATCGGGCCCGCCGCATCGATCGTTGCCTGCACCACCTGCTCGTACGACGCAACGGACAGGTGGTTCGGCCAGTCGCTGCCGAACATCATGCGGCGGTAGCCGAACAGCCGCACCATCGGCTCCACGAACAGTTTGAGGTGGGCCGTGCTCCACGGCTCCGTGTCGAGCGTCACGAGTCCGCTCAACTTGACCGAGACGTTCGTGCACGGCGCGAGGTTGAGCATGTGGACGCCCCAAGGCTCCCGCTCGCTCCGCGCGATGAACGGCGAGCCGATGTGCGCGAGGGCGATGCGCAGGTCGGGGACGGCCTCGGCTAGATCGCGCACGGAGGGGACCTGGCGCGGCGCCACGATGACGTCCAGGCTCAGGCCGCGCTTCCCTGCCTCGCGGAGACCCGCCAGCACGGCCGGCTGCGTCAGCCAGTGGTTGTCTTCCTCGCGATGCGCCGGGAGACAGAGCCCGCGCACCTTCTTGTTGCGCTCCAGTTGCTTGAGCGTCTTGCCGAGGTCCCGCGACGTAACGTCCGCCCAGACCGTTGCCGCGGCAACGAGTTCGTCTTTCGCTGCGGCGGCCAGCGCGGCGTTCGTGGCCTCGTCCGAAGGCTCGGGCTGCACGAGCACCGTGCGCTGCACGCCGTTGGACGCCAGGAGCGCGGCGAACTCCTCAGCGGTATCCGGCGCTGCGGGTTGGCGGTGAGCGTCTACGATGGGTGGGAGGTTCATGGTTCCGATGTGGGTGGGTCCGCTGCTGCGGGCGTGCGGGCTTACCCCATCCTAGCATGGACGAGCTGCAGGCGGCGCCCGCACACGGTCCTCCACCTCGGTCCTCGATAGCCGGGTGCTGCGCCTCCACGCTCTTGTGCAGAACTTCCGGCGCATAAGCCGTGTCAACACCTGTCGTTCCGCCCTCCAACAAACCACTCTCAACGCACCTTATGGCAGGCTTCTAAACGCGTTCAGACCTTGCTATCGGAATCTGCACTGGACTTGTCGGATTCAGCACGCTATCCTGCGCACGCAAAGGGCAGCGGTTTGATGCGGCTGCCATATACAGGAGGTAAGTGGGATGCCCACTTTCGACATCGTTTCGATAGGTGAAGCACGCGCAAACAGCGCAACGGGCAAGCGCGCGGCGCTGCTGCAGGAATACATCGGGTACATCCAGCGCGTAGCCCCCGGAGAGGCCGGCAAGCTGGAGGCCGGAGAGGGCGAAACGACACAGGCCATCCGGCGCAGGCTCAACGCAGCTGCGCAGGCGCTGGGCAAGAACCTGGACGTTCGCCGGTCCGCCACCACCGTCTACTTCTGGACCTCGGACGGGCGGCGCCGCGGCAGGCCCCGCAAGAACCCTGTCGCCTAGTCACCCGCTCCTGTCCTTCCCTCCGTAGCGCCTCGCCTGCTTCGCATGGAGCGGTTCATGGCGCTATGGACTTTTAACGCCCGCTCCTGCCGTTAAGGATGGCACGGAAAAAACGCTGGGCGGTAGCCCCGCTTAAGCGTCGTGCGAACGACGCTCTTGGAAAATCGACCGTGTTCATCCGGGTGGAATGTTAACCCCGGCGACCCGAACTGCTGCTACGATAGGGGTGTACTCAGCGATGCTGCGTACGCCCGAAGACGAAGCACCGGGAGCCGGAGTGCGCATAGCCATAGCAGCCGATCACGCAGGGTTCACACTGAAGACCGACGTTGCCGCGATGCTCGGCGCATGGGGTCACGACGTGCTCGACCTCGGTGCGCACGAATTCGACCCGGACGACGACTACCCCGACTTCGCCGCGCTCGCTGCGCGGGCCGTCGCCGGCGGCGAGGCGGAGCGCGGCGTCATCGTCTGCGGCAGCGGGGTCGGCGCAAGCATCGCGGCGAACAAGGTCACGGGCGTTCGCGCCGCGATGTGCCACGACACCTACTCGGCGCACCAGGGAGTGGAGCACGACGACATGAACGTGCTCTGTATCGGCGGGCGCGTCATCGGACCGGAGACGGCTCGGGAGGTCATCGCGGCCTTCCTCGGAGCGTCGTTCACCGGCGAGGAGCGCCACGTCCGCAGGCTGGAGAAGGTGAAGGCGCTGGAGCGCAGGGCTGCAGCGGAAGCGTAGATTCACGAGTGACATCAGGAGGCAGCATCATGGAGAACACCATCCGCCGGAACCTTGCGCTCGGACAGTCCACCTGGGTGGACTACATCAGCCGCAACATGCTGGTTAACGGCGAACTCGACCGGCTCGTGCGGGACGGCGTCACCGGTCTCACGTCCAACCCCACCATCTTCGAGAAAGCCATCTCCGGCAGCTCCGACTACGACGAGGCGCTCGCCGCGCTGTCGAACGAAGGGAAGACGCAGACGGAGATATTCGAGGCGCTCGCGGCCGAGGACATCCGTGCTGCCGCGCAGGCGCTCCGCCCTGCCTACGACGCCTGCGGCGGACGCGACGGCTTCGTCTCGCTCGAGGTCGCCCCTACCCTCGCTTACGACACGGAAGGCACTGTGCGCGACGCGCGACGCCTCTGGGCCGCAGTCGGTGAGCCGAACGTGATGATCAAGGTGCCCGGAACGCCGGAGGGACTGCCCGCCATCGCGCAGCTCATCGGCGAGGGCATCAACGTGAACGTCACGCTCATCTTCGCACTCGACGCCTACCGGCGCGTGATGGACGCCTACGTCGCTGGACTGCAGGCGCTCGCGCAGCGAGGAGGCCCGCTCGAGCGCGTCGCGTCGGTGGCGTCGTTCTTCGTGAGCCGCGTGGACACTGCGGTCGACAACGCACTCGAAAAGAGTGGCGCCGAGCCGTCGCTGCAGGGGAAGGCGGCGGTGGCGAACGCCCGTGCCGCGTACGCCCTCTTTGAGGAGCGGTTCGCGAGGGACGACTTCGCCGCGCTACGGGCGCAGGGCGCGCAGGTGCAGCGTCCACTCTGGGCGAGCACGAGCACCAAGAACCCCGCTTACCCCGACACGCTCTACGTCGACAACCTGATCGGCCCCGACTCCGTGAACACGATGCCGCCCGACACGCTGCAGGCCACGCTGGACCACGGCGTCTCCGCACTGACGCTGGAGGGCACGGAACAGGAGGCGAACGCCACTCTCGCTGCGCTGAAGGAGGCGGGCGTGGACATGGACGCCGTCACGGACAAGCTGCTCAGCGACGGCGTGGACGCGTTCGCCGGCTCGTACCGGCAACTGCTGGAGAGCATCGAGGCGAAGTGCGGCCTGCTGGCCCAGGCTCGCAGCTAGAACACGATAGTCCCCTCTCCCTTGAGGGAGAGAGTCAGAGTGAGGGTGAACAGGAGGAAGGTTATGGACATCGGCATGGTGGGGCTGGGACGGATGGGGGGCAACATGTCCGAACGCCTGCGCCGGGGCGGGCATCGCGTCGTCTCCTACGATCGCGACCCGGACACTCGCCAGGCAGCCGCAGCGTCCGGCTGTGAGGTCGTGGACTCGCTCGAGGGGTTCGTGGAGGCGCTCGAGGCGCCCCGCGTCGTCTGGGTGATGGTGCCGTCCGGCAACCCGACGGAGGCGACGGTCGCCGCGCTTGGCGACGTGCTGGAATCCGGTGACCTCGTGGTGGACGGCGGCAACTCGAACTACAACGACTCGATGCGTCGCGGCGAGTCCCTGCGGCGCAAGGGCATCGAGATGGTCGACGCCGGTGTCAGCGGCGGCATCTGGGGGCTTGCGGAGGGCTACTGCCTCATGGTTGGCGGCAGCGAGCAGGCCGTCGCGCTGGTGGAACCCGTGTTCCACACGCTCGCGCCAACGCCGGAGAAGGGCTACGCCCACGTCGGGCCGCTCGGCGCCGGGCACTTCGTGAAGATGGTGCACAACGGCATCGAGTACGGGCTCATGCAGGCGTACGCCGAGGGCTTCGAGCTGATGCGCGCCAAGCAGAGCCTCGACCTCGACGTCGCGCAGATAGCCGAGATATGGCGGCACGGGAGCGTCGTACGCTCATGGCTGCTCGACCTCACCGCCGCGGCGCTCGAAGAGGACGACTCCCTGTCGGCCATCGTGCCGTGGGTGGACGACTCCGGAGAAGGACGCTGGACGGTGGAGGAGTCCATCGAACTTGCGGTCCCGCTGCCGGTGATCTCGATGGCGCTCCAAGCGCGCTTCCGCTCCCGCGACGAGACCCAGTTCGGCTTCAGGCTGCTCGCGGCGATGCGCAACCAGTTCGGCGGCCATGCCGTGAGGCGCCAGTCCTAGCGAACCATGACCGACGTCCGCGTCTTCCCCACTCCCACCGCACTCACACAGGCCGCGGCGAACCTCGTGCTGGCGTCGGCTGAGGAGGCCGTCCGCGAGCGCGGGCGTTTCGTGTGGGGACTGTCCGGTGGCAGCACGCCGGAAGCGCTGTACCGGAAACTCACGGAACCGCCCTACTCGACCGCGATGCCGTGGCGCGCCACGTTCGTGTTCTGGGGCGATGAGCGCTGGGTGCCAGCCGACCACCCGGACAGCAACCGGCGGATGGCAACCGAAGCGCTGCTCGCTCACGGCCCCGCCGCAAGGGCGAACGTCATTCCCGTACCGACGGAGAGCACTTCCCCCGGCGAGTCCGCAGCCTCCGTCGAGGATGCGCTGCGCCGCATCTCCGGCGACGCGCCGGTGCGACCGGACCTGCTGCTGCTCGGCATCGGCCCGGACGGACATACCGCGTCGCTCTTCCCCGGCACGAGCGCGATCGAGGAGCGCGAGCGGCTCTTCGCCGCCAACTGGGTCCCGGGGATGGACTCCTGGCGCATCACGGCCACCCTGCCGCTCATCAACGCCTCGCGGCACGTCGTCTTCCTCGCGCAGGGACGAGACAAGGCAGAGGCCCTGCGGCTCGCGCTGCACCCGGCGGACAGCGGTCCCCCCCTGCCCGCCGCACTCGTCGCGCCGCACGACGGTGCGCTGACGTGGATGCTCGACCGGCAGGCAGCGTCCGGGTTGGCCCAGTACTCTGGGTGATTGTCAGGACGAGGATTCCGTGTCCGTTTCGGCTCCCTGCGTGCGGCGGCGTGCCCGCCGCTCCGCCGACCGCGACCGGGCTGCGGGCTGCTCCACCGGCCTCGTGTCGGCCCGCCGGGCGTCTTCCCTGCCCAGAGCGAGATACGGCGGCCTGCGCCAGAGGAAGAGCGCCAGCAGCGCAATGACGATCATCACGGCGGAGACGAGGTGCGCGACCGGCACGTCGCCGACCTTCCAGTTGTCGATGCGCATGAACTCCAGCGCGGAGCGCTCCAGCGCGTACCAGATGAAGTAGAGGAAGAGCAGGTCGCCCTGCCGGAGGCTGTTGCCGAAGCGGCGCCCGACCCACAACAGCACGATGACGCCGAGGAAGCTCAGCAGCGATTCGTAGAGGAAGAGCGGGTGGAAGTACGCCGCCGCGCCGGAGTCCCACGGGAAGTGGTGCTCCGGCCCCACCGGGATGCCCCAGGGCAGGCTCGTCTCGGGCCCGTACAGCTCCTTGTTGAAGAAGTTGCCCCACCTTCCCACGGCCTGTCCTAGCAGAAAAGCGGGCGCTCCGATGTCGAACCAGCGCAGCGCGCGGATGCGCTGTCCCCGTCCTGCGCGCGCACGGCGGTTCACCCACCAGACGTAGGCCACGAGCGCGAACGCGGCGCCCGCTATCGCGCCGAAGATGCCGATGCCTCCGGCGCGCAGCACGAATATCTGCCCGGGGTTCTCGGAGTAGAAGCTCCACAGGTCTATGACGTGGTAGAGCCGCGCGCCGATGAGGCCGAACACGACGCCGAGCACCGCGATGTTCAGGACGTGGTCCGGGTTCTCACCGAGACGCCTCGCCTCGCGCTGCGCCAGGACGATGCCCGCGAGCAGCCCCGCGAGGATCGCCAGCGAGTAGTAGCGTATCTCCAGACCGAAGAGGATGAGGCCGCGAAACGTGATGTCGAAGTCCACACTGGCTCCTGGGGCTCCGGCTCGCCCTGTCGAACGCGGGCCGGACACTGACTCACGTCATTATAGCCCGCGACAACGAGATGCCTCCTTTGGCGCCCCTGCGCTGCGCTGCTATAGTCTGAGACGCCATCCCGTCCGCCGAGGTCGATCACGCCGATGGGCGTCCTCTCATCGCAACAGATACGCGCCATGCTTTCCGACGCCCCGCCGCTCATCGCGGGGTTCCTGGACATCGACGAGCAGTTGCAGGCCAACGGCTTCGACATGACGCTGGAGTCCATCGCTGCGTTCACCGGCGCAGGCCGTATCGGCGTCAGCAACGCCCACCGCATCCTCGCCGAAACGCAGGAGTTGGCGTTCGACGCGGACGGCTGGGTGCACCTGCAGCCGGGTGTGTACGCCGTGCGCCTGAACGAGACCGTCGCTTTGCCCCGCCACGTCATGGCGCTGGCGAAGCCGCGCTCCACGCTGCTCCGGAACGGTGCTGCGGCGCACAACGCCGTCTGGGACGCCGGCTACACCGGTAGGTCGCAGATACAGGTGGCCGTCTACAATCCGCACGGGCTCACACTCGCCCGCAACGCCCGCATCGTGCAGATGGTCTTCTTCACGCTCGACGACGCGACCGAGACGCCGTACGCCGGCATCTACCAGGGCGAGGCGGTGACATCTCCATGACCTCGAACGGGACCGCCGACGTCGTTGTCGTGGGCGGTGGAGTCATGGGCTGCTCCACCGCGTACTTCCTCGCAGCCGACCACGGCATACGCTCCGTCATCGTCGAGCGCGACGCGGTCGCCAGCGGCGCGTCCGGCGGCGCGGCGGGCGAGCTGGGGGCGGTCGGCAGGCACCGCTACTCCGTCGAGTACACGCGTTTCCTGCTCGACGCCATCCGCATGCACACGGAGATTGCCGGGACGCTCATCGCCGAGTCCGGCGTCGACTACCTCTTCTCCGACATCCCCATCCTGCGCCCGGCGCTGGACGAGGAGGAGGCCAGCGACCTGCAGGCGCAGATGGGCTGGCAGCGCGAGATAGGCATCGACGTCGAGTGGCTCGACGAGACGCAGGTGCGCTCGCTCGGCTCGTGGCTCACCGAGGACGCGTTCGGTGCGGCCTACACCATCGAGAAGCAGCTGGAAGCGTACCCGTTCGCCATAGCGCTGGCGCAGGCGTGCGAGCGTCGCGGCGTGTCGATACGCACCGCCGAGGTGAACGGCGTGCTGCGCGACGGCGACCGCGCGTGCGGCGTCACGCTCGCATCGGGCGAGCGCATCGAGGCGGGCGCCGTGCTCGTGGCGAACGGCCCGTGGTCGCAGCACACAACGGAGTGGCTTGGCATGGAGGTGCCGGTTGTCCCGCTGCGCGGGCAGATCGTGCACCTCTCGCCTCCCGACGGCGTCCTGATGCCCACGCACTCCATCTTTCACGAGACCGGCTACGTGCTCCCGAAGGCGGGCGGTGACCTGCTCGTGGGGACGACCGAGGAGCTTGCCGGGTTCGACCCCTACCCGACGATGGAGGCGCAGAACAGCATCCTGGAAGCGGTGATACGCATCGCCCCGAACGTGCTCGACGCGCCGATACGCGACCTCACCGCGTGCCTGCGCCCCTACTCGCCGGACCAGATGCCCCTCCTCGGCGCCGTGCCCGGGACCGGGTCGCTCTATCTCTCGACCGGCCACGGCTACAAGGGCATCACGCTCGCGATCATCTCGGGCAAGGCGATGGCCCAGCAGATAGCGAACGGCAAGAGCGACATCGACATCTCGCCGTTCTCCCCCACCCGTTTCGCGGAGGCGCGGTAAGCAACATGGCAGGCGCCGAC
This sequence comes from Dehalococcoidia bacterium, assembly GCA_034422595.1. Lineage (GTDB taxonomy): Bacteria > Chloroflexota > Dehalococcoidia > Lucifugimonadales > Australimonadaceae > Bin16. Next base: position 56,673 of record DAOUJO010000001.1, read on the forward strand.
CTTACCGAGTTCACAGCCTCCGAACTGGCGGGCCTCATCCGCGAGCGGCAGGTCTCGCCCGTCGAGGTGACGTCGCACTTCCTGGAACGCATCGCGAAGTACGACGGCGAGCTGCGCGCGTTCATCACCACCGTGCCGGAGCAGGCGATGGCGGAGGCGCACCGCGCGGAGGCGGCAGTCATCGCGGGCGAGGAGCTGGGGCCGCTGCACGGCGTCCCCTTCGGCGTCAAGGACCTCAACGCCACGAAGGGCATCCGCACCACCTTCGGCTCGCTGCTGTTCGGCGACAATGTGCCGCAGAACGACGACATCGTCACCGAGCGCATCCGCGCGAGCGGCGCCATCATCGTCGGCAAGACCAACACACCGGACTTCGGCTGGAAGGGCACGACCGAGAGCACGATCTCCGGGCCGTGCTTCAACCCGTGGGACACGACGCGGACGTCCGGCGGGTCGAGCGGCGGCTCGGGCGCGGCGCTCGCTGCGCGGCTCGTGCCGCTCTGCAACGGCGGCGACGCGGGCGGCTCCATCCGCATCCCCGCGAGCTTCTGCGGCGTCTACGGCATCAAGCCTGGCGCGGGACGCGTGCCCGGCGACTACACCACGAGCTCGACCTGGGGAGGACTGTCGCAGAACGGCCCGCTGTCCACGAACGTGCGCGACTCCGCCCTGCTCTTGGACATCCTCGCCGGGCCGGATGCCCGCGACCCGCGCTCGCTGGGGCAGCCTTCCAGCGACTACCTCGCGGCGATCGAAGCGCCCTCCGTCGACGGCCTGCGCATCGCGTGGGGCGGCGCGATGGACGATCAGCCGACCGACCCGCAGGTGCTGGCGCTCGCGCAGGCGGGTGCGGAGGCGTTCGCGGAGCTGGGCGCGAGCGTCGAGGAAGACATGCCCGCCGTCACGACGGACGACGCCATCTGGGCGTTCGTGACGTTCATGCTCACGGACCTCTGCATCGCCCTCGGCCCGGCCATCGAGGGAGGCCAGGGCGACTTCCTGCCGTCGATGCTGCTGAAGTGGCTCACCGACGCCAAGGCATGGCCGGCGTCGCGATACGCCGAGGCGCTGCACATGCGCGAGTGGCACCGCCACTGGTTCGACGAACTGTTCGAGCGGTACGACGTGCTCGCGCTCCCGACGATGGCCGTCCCCGCCTTCCCGGTCGAGCGCAACCCGAAGACGATCGCGGGGCGGGACGTGCACCCTTCGTGGGGCTTCACGCCGTTCTGCCTGCATGCAAACCTTACGGGAAGGCCCGCAGCCAGCATCCCGTGCGGCTTCACCGCCGAGGGCCTGCCCGTGGGGCTGATGCTCGTGGGGCGCATGGGCGAGGAATCGACGCTGCTCCGGGCATCCGCCGCGTTCGAGGCCGCGCATCCTTGGGCGGAGCACCGCCCACCGGAGTTCCTTTAGCCCAGCCCCGTCATTCCAGCGAAAGCTGGAATCCAGAAGTTTGGTGTAGGGGCATCCCTTGTGGGTGCCCATGTCTGGCTCCCCTCGCCCCCTGGGAGAGGGCAACACGCGCCAGCGTGTGGGTGAGGGTCCCCCCTCTCCCTTGAGGGGAGAGGTCAACGCACGATAGCGCGGCGGATGAGGGCCCTCGGGGCGGGACCGGCGGGGTTGTCATTCCGAGCGAAGCGCAGCGGAGTCGAGGAATCTCTCGGGGTGCTTGGTGTAGGAGCATCCCTTGGGGCTGCCCTTGTATGCCCACCTCTCCCCCGAGGAGAGGTCGACGCGCGATAGCGCGGCGGGTGAGGGTTGCCCGCCTACTGCGCCGGCTCCCCTCCCCCGTCCACCACGTGAACGTGGGCGTGCAGCACGATCTGCGGCCCGGGTTCGACCGCGCCCATCTCCGATTCGACGCTCACGCCGAGCCTGCTCATGCCGCCCGGGTGTCCGAGCAGCTGCACCCACGCGTAGCCGTCCTCTCCCACGGTAAACACCGCCGCGCTCTTGGTCTGGTGCTCCTGGTCCCACCACCATGCGCGGTAGATGAAGCCGGGCTCCAGCGAGCTGAGGCCTCTCACGACGAGCATGCTCTGGCCGTCCGGCCTCGTGATGAGGATGCCCCGGACGTGCTTGCCGGGATGCGGCCGCCCCTGCTCCTCCGGCGCCTCCTCGGTCTGTGCGACAGGCTGCGCGGGTGTGAGCGGTGTCATGGCGACGCTGTCCGCGACCATGTCGCTGAGCCCGACGAGATCGCTGCGCACGCCCTCCGCCTCCGCCGTCATCACCTCCACTTCGTCCTGCAACTGCACCACGCGCTGCTGCTGCATCGTCGAGAAAGCGCCCAGCCCGACGACCATAACGGCGAGCGCGGCGGCGGCGCCCAGCAGCGCGAACGGCACGCGCGGCGCGGGTCGGACAACCGGCGCAGCCTCGAAAGCGCGCACCCGTCCCATGATGCGCTCGCGCACCTCGGCGCTCGGAACGGCGAACGTATGGGAGGCCGCGAGCGCGCCGATGCTCTCCAGGTGCTGCTCCAGCATCTCCTGGTAGCGTGGCTCGCGGTCGATGGCGCGTTCGACGACCAGCGCGTCCGCTGCGTCCAGCGCCCCGAGAGCGTAGGCCGGCAGCAGCCCGGCTATCTCGTCTCCTGCCTCATTCCCTTCTCCCTCTGGGAGAGGGTCAGGGTGAGGGTACTGCGGCTCGTCGGCCATCACGCCCCCTCCGGTGCGGGTGCATTCATCGTCTGCCTCAACTTGCTCAGTCCCAGACGCAGGCGGGTCTTGACGGTACCGAGCGGTGTCCCCGTGCGCTGCGCTATCTCCTGTTGTGTCGCGCCTTCCAGGTATGCCATCACGATGACGACCCGCTGCTCCTCCGGCAATGCGCGCAGGGCCTCGCGCGCCTCGCCGACCAGCACGGCGGTGATCGCCTCGTCGGCGGTGTCGCCGTTGGACACGAGTCCGAGCGTCGCATCCTCCGGCGCCCTGTCCGCGTCCATCAGGGCGACGCGGCGCCTGCGGCGCACCTCGTCGATCACGCGGTTGTGCGCCAGGTGCAGGAACCAGTGCCGGAAGACACCCTTCGCTGCGTCGAACCGCCCTGCCCGCGTCCAGAGGGCCATGAAGACCTCCTGTGCGAGGTCCTCGGCAAGCGCGTAGTCCCTGAGTATCCCGTACGCCATGCTGAACACCTGCACGCCGTAGCGGTTGTAGAGCTCTTCGAGCGAGCCCGCGTCACCGCCCGCAACGCGGGAAGCCAGAACAGCGTCCGGTTGGGCAGTCAGAGTGAGGGACACGTTCTCACCGCTCGCCATAGCGCGGCACTCTTTCTCTACGTGAGGTACTACGATGCATCCGGCGTTTCGGATTCATGGCTCTTCCCTGCTCGCCCAATTGTAACGTCAGACCCGCAACCCGTCGTTCCTGTGCATCGATGTTCATTCCCTGTATCCTCCGCGCATGGGCAAGCACAACATCGCGGTCATCCGCGGAGACGGCATCGGGCCGGAGGTCATCGAGGAAGGCATCAAGGTGCTGAACGCCGCGCAACGCCGGTTCGGCGTCGGGTTCACGTACACCGAGTTTCCGTGGGGCTCCGACTACTACTTCGAGCACGGCAGGATGATGGACGCGAACGGGCTGGACGCCCTGCGCGGGTTCGACGCCGTCTTCTTCGGCGCGGTCGGACACCCCGACATCCAGGACCACGTCACGCTGAACGGCCTGCTGCTCCCGATGCGCCGAGGCTTCGACCAGTACGTCTGCCAGCGGCCCAGCATCCTGTTGCCCGGCGTCACCTCGCCCCTGCGAGGCATGGAGAGCGGCGACATCGACATGATTGTCATCCGCGAGAACACGGAGGGCGAGTACGCCAACGTCGGCGGCTTCCAGTACAAGGGCTTCCCCGAGGAGGTTGCGGTGCAGACCTCCGTGTTCACGCGGCGCGGCATCGAGCGCGTCGTGCGCTACTCCTTCGAGCTGGCGCGCTCCCGCAACAAGCAGCGGCGCGTCGCCTCCATCACGAAGTCGAACGCACAGGGCTACGGCATGGTGCTCTGGGACGAGGTGTTCGACCAGGTCGCGGCCGGGTACCCGGACATCGAGACCGAGTCGCTGCTCGTGGACGCGGCGTGCATGAACTTCATCCGCCGCCCGCAGTCGTTCGACGTCGTGGTCGCGAGCAACCTCTTCGGCGACGTGCTCACCGACATCGGGGCCATCATCACCGGCAGCATGGGCCTCGCGCCGAGCGGCAACATCAACCCGGAGCGCGCGTTCCCCTCCGTGTTCGAGCCGGTCCACGGCAGCGCTCCCGACATCGCGGGCAAGGGCATCGCGAACCCCATGGCGACCGTCTTCTCCGCCGCGATGATGCTCCGACACCTCGGCGAGACCGAGGCCGCGGACGCCGTCGACGCCGCCGTCGAGAGCGTCCTCCGCGACGGCGAAACGATGCCCGTGGACCTCGGCGGCTCAGCCTCGACACAGGCCATCGGCGACGCCATCGTCAACGCCCTGGAGCGCGCGTAGGCAGCCCCCGTCATTCCCGCGAAGGCGGGGATCCAGCGCGCGAAGCGCCCTTATCCACCTCGCCCTAGGGGAGAGGTCGCGCTGCAAGCGCGGGTGAGGGTGGATCAGACGCGGGCGTAGCCCCCGTCGTTCCTGCGAAGGCAGGAACCTCGCAGCCCTTATCCACCTCGCCCCCTGGGAGAGGTCGACGCGCGACAGCGCGGCGGGTGAGGGTGAACGAAGCTGAGCGGCACCTGTCATGCCGAGCGAAGCGCAGCGGAGTCGAGGCATCTCTCGGGTACGCGCGACAGCGTGGCGGGTGAGGGTGAACGCCCCCCTACTCGCGGTACGACGTGTCCTTCCGGTCGAGCACCCGCAGCAGCCACCCCCACTCCATCGAGCCGTGGGTCATGCTCAGTTGCGAGGCGGCCTTCTCGATGGCGGGCAGCGGGGCCTGGTGGAGCGCCTGCCCTGTCGACTGCGCGAGCACCTGCACCTGGCATGCACGCTCGAGCTGCCACATGAGCGCCCACGCCTCCCCCACGGTGCGGCCTGCGGTGAGCAGCCCGTGGTTCCGCATGATCATCGCATCCTTGTCGCCGAGGTCGGTAACGAGCCGCTCGCACTCGTCCGTGTCGACGGCGACGCCCTCGAATTCGTGGTAGGCGACGCGCTCGTGGAAGCGGTACGTGTCCTGCTGCAGCGGGATCAGTCCTTCCTCCAGCGCGGAGACGGCCATGCCGTATGGCGTGTGCGTGTGCATCACGCAGTTCACGTCGTGCCGCGCGCCGTGGACGGCGGAGTGGATGACGTAGCCGGCGAAGTTGATCCGGTGATCGCCCTCCTCCCGCACCTTGCCGTCCAGGTCTATCTTGACGAGGTTGGACGCCTTCACCTCGTCGTAGCCGAGGCCGTACTCGTTGATGAGGAACTGGTCGTCCGTGCCCGGCACCCGCGCGGTGATGTGGTTGTAGATCAGCGTCGTCATCCCGAAGTGATCGGTGAGACGGTACGCCGCGGCGAGGTCCACCCGCGCCTGCCATTCCGCTTCCGAGTACCCGTTCCTGGTTCCGGCCATGTCCGTTCCTCCTATCGCCGCCAGTTGGTCACCGGCTTCTCTAACTCTTCTCCGCCGACGCGGATGGCGTCCACCCGCTCATTGAAGAAGCAGACCAGCCCTGCGACCCCTGCGGTTTCCGTCGTGGGATACTTGTAGCACCACGCAGCGTCTTCCAGCAAGCCGCTCGCCGTCTCCACGGAGTAGTAGTTCGCCTTCCCCTTGTACGGGCAGCGGCTCGCCGTCTCGCTGGGAAGCAGCAGATCCATCCGGATGTCCATCTTCGGCAGGTAGTAGCGCAACGGGTGGCCCGGCTCCAGCAGCACCACCGATGACGTACTGTCGGCGACCCTCTCCCCTCCAGCGTACACCTCGACGTGGCGCGCCGACCTGAACGTCTCGATGCGCTTGAACGGGTCCTTCGCGTGGACGAACACCTCCTCCTCTTCCTCGTACCAGGCGTCCATCTCGCCCCAGCGGAACGCCACCGTCCCCGCGAGGAACGGCACGTCGTCCGCCGTCTCGGTGTACTCCCACGCCGCGCCCTCCACGGAGCGCTCCCCCACCCGAACGTCGAACAGTGACATCGTCCCGCGAGCGTTCGTCTCGGTACGCCCGGTAGCCGTGAGCGCGTCCTGCCGCACGTCGTCCTTCGCGAAGTAGTACACCGGCGGACCGCCGCCGCGGAACAGGTTCGCGCGCGTGGTGTCGACGATAGCCTCGCCGCCGAAGAACACCCGCAGGCGCTTGGGGCTCGTTATCCATCGCGGCTCCGGCGCCGTGATCAGCCGGTTGTTCTCGTCCAGGTAGTCCATGACGCCCTCCTCCTTACTTGTCCCTGCGCACAACTCGATGGTGAGGTTGGAGTGTATTATCCCCTCTCCCTACAAGGGGAGAGGGCTAGGGTGAGGGTACTCCGGGTGGGGGGATGTGGGAGATTGTCATTAGGGTGAGGGCCCTCCGGGGGCGGTGGGGGTTGCGGTTGACTGTGCTGCGGGGGTGGGATCTCCCCGCCGCAGCGTCTCCGGTATCACTGCAATCACGATAACGGCCCCCACAAGGGCGGTCGCACCCAGGAAACCGAACCCCACTGTGGCCGTGGAGAGCGCCGTGAGCCAGCCGAAGCTGGCCGGGCTGAGCACCATCCCTCCCTGCGCCACGGTGCGCGACACGCCGAAGAACTTGCCGCGCGCCTCCGCGGGCGCGACGTCCGTCCCGAGCGTCTGCATGTTGCCGGAGATGATGTTCGCGGACATGTGTATGGCGACGAAGCCCGCGACGAACCACGCGTAGGAAGCCTCCGTGTACGCGATCCCGGCGAGGAACACCATCGAGGCCCCGGAGAGGATGAGGCCGGGGACGATGGTGTACTTCCGCCCGAACCGGTCCATCACGTAGCCGCCGGTGAAGACGATGGGGATGGCGACCGCGGCCATCGCGCCGCGCAGCACGCCGAGTTCGTCCGGCTCCAGCCCGTAGGCGTACGCGGCATAGACCACGATGACGCCCCCGCCGAATACGCCGCCGCGCGTGACGTTCGCCAGGAACTGCACCACGAATACGGCGGGGATCGGGGCGGCCATCATGTGACGCCAGACTCCCTGCGTCGGCGCGCCGGAGGCGGACGCCTGCCGCGGGCTCGCCGGCGGCGCGGTCTCCCGCAGCAGGTAGAAGCTGGGGATGAGCGCGACGAGGACGATGGCCGCGTGCATGACGAACGGCGCCCACAGCCCCAGCAGCACCGCGGCGAACCCGCCGACCACCGGGCCGGAGAGGTTGCCGATCTGCTGCACCCCGAACATCTGCGTCACCTGCTTGCCGCGCTGGTTCGTCGCGCCCGTGTCCGCGATGACGGTGATGCGGCTCATCATCCACATCTGCTCGCCCCACCCTGCGATGAAGCGGTAGATCAGCAGCTCCACGTACGAACCGTCCGCTCCTTCCAGTGCGACCTTGGCGACGAGCAGCGACGCTATCGCCGTGATGATGGGCCCCGCGAGCAGCACGCGGCGGCGTCCGAGCTTGTCGATGAGGAACCCTGTGGGCAACGGTGCTGCGAACGTCCCGAGCAGTTGGAAGACGAAGACGAGGGCCGCGCCTTCCAGGTCGACCCCCATCTCCTTGGCCAGTTCCGGTATGACCGGCACGGTGAGGCCCAGCCCTAGGCCCATGGAGATAGAGGGCAGGTGCAGCGTGAGCAGCAGGTACGTCAGGTTGCTTTTCGGGGTCTGTGGGCTTTGGGCCGAGCCGGACGAAGCCATCCTGTCTCCCGTCGGGTCTGCTCACGGCAACCTACGCCCTCAATCCAGACAGGTCAAACCGCCCCTCCCACCGTTAGCGGAACGTTAACCCGAATCCCGACGCCCCCCGTCTATCATCCCCACATGCTGTACGCACCGACGCTGCGCCGTCTCGCTGCCGAGGCCGTGGGAACGTTCGTCCTCGTCTTCGCCGGGACCGGCGCCATCATCATCGACGACCTGAACGGCGGCGGTATCGGCACGCTCGGCATCGGCATCGTGTTCGGTCTAACCGTCGCCGCGATGATCTACGCGACAGGCCACATATCCGGCGCGCACATCAACCCCGCGGTCACGTTCGCCTTCGCGCTCGCGCGTCATTTTCCGGTTCGGATGGCCCCGCTCTACTGGGCGGCCCAGTTGACCGGCGCAACCGTCGCGAGCCTCTCGCTCCTCGCCATGTTCGGCAGCGTCGGCTCGATGGGCGCGACGCTCCCGTCCGGCAGCGACCTGCAATCGCTGGCGTTGGAGGCGGTGCTCTCGTTCATCCTCATGTTCGTCATCATGGCCGTCGCGACGGACGTCCGCGCCGTCGGCCAGGCCGCCGCGATAGCCATCGGCGCAACCGTGGGGCTGGAGGCGATATTCGCCGGTCCCATATCCGGCGCGTCGATGAACCCGGCGCGTTCGTTTGCCCCTGCCCTCGTCGTGGGTGAACTCGGCAGCTTCTGGATATACGTCGTGGGGCCTCTGGCCGGTACGTCGCTCGCCGCCCTCTGCTACCGCCTGCTGCGCGGCGAGGATGGAGGGCAATCGTGAGGGTCTTGTTCGTGTGCGTCCACAATTCGGGGCGCAGCCAGATGGCCGAAGCCTTCACGCGGGCGCTTTCCTGTGAAACTGTGGAGGCTCGTTCAGCGGGCACGATGCCCGGCAGCGAGCTCAACCCGCTCGTCGCGCAGGCGATGGTGGAGCGGGGCATCCCGCTGACGGGGCAGTACCCGAAACTGATCGACCAGCAGATGGTGGACGAGGCCGATTACGCGTTCACGATGGGGTGCGCCATAGACGAGGCCTGCCCTGCCGTGTTCGTCCCCAGCGAGGATTGGGGTCTCGACGACCCCGCCGGACAGCCCATCGAAACCGTCCGCCGCATCCGCGACGAGATCGAGGCGAAGGTGAGGGCCATGCTCGACGGCATGGGCATCTCGCCCGCCAGTGACATGACGTAAGACGTAGGGTTAGAAACGCCGGTCGCGGCTCCGCTCGTTGCGGCGTTTCACCTCGGCGTCTATCTGCGCGGCAGCGCGATCGAACAGCTCTTCCCTGGACAGATGGTCCGCTGCCCGCAACGCTGTACCGCGCGTGTCGAAGTCCTGGATGACCTCGCGCAACAGCCTGTCGCGCCGTTGACCCGCGGTTTCGGAGCGCGCTTCCTCCACCTGTCTTACGGAAAGTAATCGGAGGTACTCGCGGACCATCGCGGACACTGATGTGTCCAATTCCGCCGCTCTGATGCGTGCCGAACGATATGTTTCGTCGTCCACAGTCACGGTGATGTTCTTCATCCGCGTATCCCCACAGGAACTGTGGAGTACATTCTAACGGCATTGCAAGGCTTGTCAAACGGCGATTCCGCCGATGCCACAGCTTCTGTGAAGATCAGCGGGAAAATGACGCTTCAGGCGGGCAATTCGCCGCCGTATTCCGCCCAGAGCGCGTGGTACTCCGCCTCGATCTCCTTCGGCTGGTCCACCTGGAACGGGAAGCGTGGCGGGTGCTTCGTCGGCGCGAACTGCCCGATCTCCGCGCGGATGCGCGGCAGCGGCACCATCACGTTGCGGCCCGCGTCGCGCAGGATGCCCTTCGGATCGCCCCCGTCCTCGATGACCGCGATGTCGTCCATGAACTGCTTCCGCAGCATGATGACGCCTCTGTCGCTCTCGCCGAGGTGCTCGTTCCAGCGATCGGAGACGGCGCCCTGCCCCACCCACGCGATGAAGTCCTGGTTCATGATGTGGCTGGATATCCAGCGGCCGGTCTGCTCGTCAACGATGGGCGAGTGCCAGTACGGGATGCGCTCCTGCTCGAACGGCTGCTCGCCCGGGATCGGGTCTATGAACCACCCCACGCTCAGCGTGTGCTCGTCGTCCACCGGCACCCGCCACTCGAAGTGGCCGGTGTAGAGCGCGTTCGGCCACAGGCAGACGCGCCCCACCTTCCACAGCTCGTTCTCCTCGTCCGTGTCCGAGCGGATGCGGAGGTACCGGATGCCGAACTCGAACTCCTCGAACCCGATGCGCGTGTGCGTCGGGGAGTAGTCAGGGTCGCCCTTGAGACGCAGCGACTGGTTCGAGTGCAGCCATTCGAAATGCACCGGGTCTATCGAGTTCTCCTGGCACTGCAGCCAGTTGCACGGGATCTCCGAGAACACCACCTGCTTGTAGCCGCGGTCGTAGTAGCGGTCCCAGTCCCACAGCTCCGGGACCGGCTCCTCGCCGATGTACGCCCACAGCAGCCCGGCCTTCGCCTGCGCGTGGTACGCCGTCGCCCGCACCTTCTCCTTGAAGTTTGCCTCCGGGTGCGCGATCTGCTCATACGGCTGACCGATGCACCTGCCCGTCGTGTCGAACAGCCACCCGTGGTAGCTGCACCGCAGACCGCCTTCCTCTTCCACCCAGCCGTACGAGAGGTCGGCGCGACGGTGCGGACAGTGTCGCTCCAGCAGCCCATACTCGCCGGACACGTCCTTGAACAGCACCAGGTCCTCGCCCATCAGGCGGATGGGCTTCACCGGGTTGTCGTCCAGCTCCCCGACGGCGGCTACCGGATGCCAGTAGCGGCGCATCAGCCGCCCCATCGGCGTCCCCGGCCCCACCTTGGCGAGCAGATCGTTCTGGTCAGGCGTCAGCATGGCGCGAGTAAAGGTAAGCCGCACCCTGCGGAGTGTCAACGCGCCTTGTCATGTTGAGCGGAGCGCAGCGGAGTCCCGCGCTTCAGCGCGCAACATCCTCTCAGGGAAGGTTTCGCGAAGAGGCCGCACTTAACTTTAAAACCTCCCGAAGAACTCCCAGATCGCCTCCGCGCCCCCGAAACCCGCGCTGCCGTCGACCGTCGGCCACTCGTGCCCGAAGTTGTCGACCCTGTAGTACCAGACCTCGTTGCCACTCGCGCAGTCGACGTGCCGGATCCGCGTCGTGTTCGCGTTGAGCGTATCCGTCTCCACCGTCGCGCACTCGTTCCGCTCGCTCCAGTACGCGATGATCTCGTCGTGGGCGGGAGCGCCCTGCCCGCCGTTCGGGTCGACGATGCCGTCGACGGGCACGACCGCGTCGTCGAGCCCCGATATCTGGAGGAGCGGGAACCCGGTGCTCGCGCTCTCCCGGTCCTCCCACGCGCTGCCCCACGCCGCCCCCACGACCGACGCCGCCCCTCGGAAGACGCCGGGCGCCTCCATCGCCAGCAGGTAGCTCATCATCCCGCCGTTCGAGAACCCTGCTGTGAACGTCCGCTCCGGATCGAGGCCGTGCTCGCCCTGCAGGCTCCGTGCCAGCGCGCTCAGGAAGCCGATGTCGTCGTCGACCCCCGGGAACGTGTGCGCGTTCCAGTACGGCGTCCCTTCGTAGTCGCCGCTGCCCTGCGGATAGACCACCGCGAACCCGTTGGCGTCCGCGACGCGGTCCAGCCCGACCCACGACCGCGTCTCGCCGGCGTTCCCTCCGTGCCCGTGCAGGAAGAAGACCAGCGGGGCGTTCGCGGGCAGGTCCGGAGGCGCGTGGTGCAGGTAGTGCCGGGTGACGCCGCCGTGCTCGAACGTCAGGGACGCGCTCGTATCGGGAACGGGCTTCTTCGCCCACTCCGTGCCGTCCTTCTCCCCGTCAACGCCGACCTTCCCCTCCTCGCAGAACCCCCGGCACGTCGAGTCGTCGCCGCCTTTCGCGATACACGCCTCGTAGCACGCTTGCGGGTCTGCGCTCGCGGGCTTCGCGTCGTCCTTCGCCTCGTCCCCTGTCGAAGGTTCGCTCTTGCCGCCCGCGTCGTCCTCTTCGCCTTTGCCGCCCGCGTCTTCCTTCGCCGGAGGCTCGACCGTGCCGCCTGCACAGAACGTGCGGCAGTTCGCATCGCTGCCGCCCTTCGCGATGCATGTCGCGTGGCACACGGCGAAGTCCGCGTCGGACGTGTCAGGTGAAGGTTCAACCGTACCGGCATCGACGCTCGCCTGCCCCGGTGTCGGCGTAGGCGTTGGCTCCGGGGCATCGCCACAGCGGAGCGTTCCGGCCAGGACGAGAATGGCGGCTGCACACAAAGCGGACAGGACAGAGCGGGTCATGGGCGGCCTGGTCCCCTCTCCCTACAAGGGGAGAGGGTTAGGGAGAGGGTACTCCGGGGCGGTGTGGTAGGTGAGTTCCGCAAGGGTCTGGCCTCGCAGAGAACTACGCCATGCGTAGCCCGCCGGATTCGCGAGCGCGCAACGGTAAGCCGCCCCTCGCGGAAGTGTCAACGCGGGTGACCGTTGCCTTGTCATGCTGAGCGGAGCGCAGCGGAGTCGAAGCATCTCTCGGAGCATTCCCCACCTCTCCCTCTGGGAGAGGTCGACGCGCGGCAGCGCGGCGGGTGAGGGTGGGTCGGACGGGGCACGGGGTAAACATGCTCCCCCTACCCAACCTCACTCCAAACTAGTGCCCGTTCGTGCCGCTCCGCGCCGCCAGCGCCTCCGCGTTGCGCTTCCACACGGACGACCACTCCTCCGACTTCGGAATGACCTCCTGCCACGCGCCCATGTGATTGAACACGTTGGCCGACGCCTCCCGGACCACGTGCGGCGCCTCGGCGCCGTCCTGCACCTGCCGCGTCGCCTTGAGCAGCAGACGACGTGAGAGCGCGACCGCCTTGTCCGTGTAGCCCAGGTGCTCTGTCGTCCGGTCCTGTATCGCGCCCTCCCCCTCCGTCGCCCACATGTCGTGGACGGGGAAGCTCGGCCCCATGCCGAGGAAACTCCGCGTCTGCATCTCCTGCCGGTCCTGCAGGTAGCGGTTCCGCAGGTTGCGCTCGTTCGTGTAGTCGTCCTTCAGCCCCTCGAACATCGTGAGCCCGAGCGCGTTCTTCGGCAACGGCCCCTCCGAGCGCACCATGAACATGAACTTCCAGTGGTGCGTATCGTCCACCGGCACGTGCCAGTTGACCCCGTACACCCCCGGGAACGCCGGGAACGACGCCAGGTTCGGGTAGATGAAGTTTGTGATGCGCACGTAATCGTCGCCCGCGTCCGTGTCGCGCACCGCGTAGATGCGGATGCCGTAGTCCGTCTCCTCGACCTCGATCGTCGGCGACGGGTCGTCGCCCATCATGCGGTTCGACGTCGCACCCCCGCCCTGCACGTTGCCGGTCGCGACCCTGCTGCCGCTGGCGTCCTCCCGGATGAAGAAGTGCAGGAACGAGAGGTGCTGCGGGTCGATGTTCCCCTCGTTCCCCTGCTGGTAGTTGCACTCGTGGTAGATCTTCGTGACGACGCGGTTCTCCGGCGCGATGTCCAGGAACTCGTACGCTGGCAGCAGCGGCGGCTCGCCCGACCCCAGGTACGCGAACACGACGCCCGCGCGCTCCATCACCGGGTACGAGAGCAGCTGGATCTTGTCCTTGAACGTGCTGCCCTCAGGCTCGCCCGGCTGCTCGAGGCAGTTGCCGTGGATGTCGTACAGCCAGCCGTGGTAGAGACAGCGCAGCCCGCCGTCCTCGATGCGCGCGTAGCTCAGGTCCGCCGCGCGGTGGGCGCAGTGCCGGCCCACGAGCCCGGGGCGGTCGTACTGGTCGCGGAAGAGCGTCAGGTCCTCGCTCAGGACGCGTACCGGGATGGGAGCGCTGCCCGGCTCGATCTCCTCCGCCAGCGCGACCGGCTGCCAGTAGCGCCGGAGCAGCTCCCCTGCGGGGTCCCTCGGCCCCGTGCGGCAGAGCAGTTCGTTCTCTTCCCTCGTCAACATGGCTTGGCCTCCCTTGCTTGGCTACGTTGAACGGGACAACGGGAGTCTAGGAGCGCGACGCTTGCCGGTCAACGCCGCCCCCTAGTACAAGTGACACGCCACGAAGTGCCCCGGCGTCTCCTCTTTCCACTCCGGCGCGACCTCCGCGCAAACGTCCTTCGCAAACGGACACCGCGGATGGAAGCGGCATCCTGACGGCGGGTTGAGCGGGCTCGGCACCTCGCCCTGCAGGATCATCTCGTCACGCTGCAGCGCCGGGTGCGCCGGAAGCGCCGCCGAGAACAGCGCCTGCGTGTACGGGTGCAGCGGGTGCTCGTACAGGTCGTCCGTCTCTGCCCGCTCGACGATCTCGCCGAGGTACATGACTGCAACCTCGTGCGCGAGGTAGCGGACCGTCGCGAGGTTGTGCGACACCATCAGGTAGCTCACGTTGTGCTGCACCTGCAGGTCGCGCAGCAGGTTCATGATCTGCGCCTGTACCGACACGTCGAGCGCCGACACCGGCTCGTCGAGCACGATCAGTGCAGGTTCGACGCTGAGCGCGCTCGCCATTGCGATGCGCTGCCGCTGGCCCCCGCTGAACTCGTGCGGGAAGAGGTCGGCCTGCTCGGGACGCAGTCCCACGTCGTTGAGCAGCTCCAGCACGCGCTCCCGCGCCTCGCGCGCGCTCACGTTCCTGTTCACGACGAGCGGCTCCGCGATGATGTCCCGCACCCGCATCCGGGGGCTGAGCGAGCTCCACGGGTCCTGGAATACCGCCTGCACCTGCATGCGGAACTGCCGCAGCTCCTGCCCGCCGAGCGCGTGGATGTCCTGCCCGTCCATCGAGATCGTGCCGCCCGTCGGCCTTTCGAGACGCAGCACGAGCTTGGCCGTCGTCGTCTTGCCGCAGCCCGACTCGCCCACGAGCGCGAGCGTCTGGCCGCGCCGCACCTCGAAGCTGATGCCGTCCACGGCGCGCACCCAGCCCACCGTCTTCATCAGCACCAGCCCCTCGGTCACGGGGAAATGCTTCTGGAGGTTCTCGGCCTTTACGAGGACGTCGGCTTCCACTGCTCCTCCATCAGCCAGCAGGCGGCGGTGTGTCCGTTGGGGCCGGTGAACTCCGACGGGTACGTCTCCTCGCACCGGTCGTGGACGTAGGGACAGCGCACCGCGAACCGGCAGCCCTGCGGCAGCGCGAACAGCGCGGGCGGCTGCCCCTCTATCGCGGTGAGCCGGTCGACCCGCTCCTCCATCTTCGGGATGGAGCCGAGCAGCGCCTGCGTGTACGGGTGCGACGGGTTGTCGAATATCTCGTGGATGCCTCCCTGCTCCACGATGCGGCCCGCGTACATCACCGCGACCCTGTCGCACATCCGGGCCACGACGCCCAGGTCGTGCGTGATGAACAGGATGGCGACGCCCGTCTCGCGCTGTATCTCCTTGAGCAGGTTGAGGTACTGCGCCTGTATCGTCACGTCCAGCGCCGTCGTCGGCTCGTCCGCGATGAGCAGCCGTGGCTGGCTCTCGATGGCGATCCCGCCGACCACGCGCTGCTTCATGCCGCCGCTCATCTGGTGCGGGAAGTCGGAGAGACGGCGCTCCGGCGCGGCCACCCGCATCATCCGCAGCACCTCCACCGCCCGCTCCCTGACCGACTGCCGCCCCCTGCCCGTCGTTCCTGCGCCCACTCCTGTCGTTCCTGCGCCTTTCTCCGTCACTCCTGCGGAGGCAGGAACCCCGCCCCTGCCCCTGTTCGCCGCGATCGACTCCGTCAGCTGGTTGCCGATGGTGAATACCGGGTTCAGCGCCGTCTGCGGGTCCTGCAGGATCATCGATATCTTGCGCCCCCGCATCTGGCGCACGTCCGACATCCGCATGCCCACGATGTCGTCGCCGTCGAGCAGGATGCGCCCCCCGACGATGCGCGCGGCCTCCGGCAGCAGGCGCAGCAGCGAGAGCGCGGTCATGCTCTTGCCGGAGCCGGACTCCCCCACGAGCCCGAGCGTCTCGCCCTCGCGTATCTGGAAACTCACCCCGTCGACCGCGCGCGTAACCCCCCACCTCGTGAAGAGATGGGTCTGGAGTTCCTGCACGTCCAGCACGACGTTGCCGCCCTGCCCCGCGCTGCTCGTCGTCTCTCTCACTCGTTACGTCCTCTGCTTGTCATGCTGAGCGTAGCGCAGCGGAGTCGAAGCATCTCTCGGGCCCTTCCCCCACCTCGCCCTCGGGGAGAGGTCGACGCGCAAGAGCGCGGCGGGTGAGGGCAAACTGGACGTGGGCGCAGCCTCCGTCGTTCCTGCGAAGGCAGGAACCTCGCCTGTGTAGGGGCGTCCCTTGTGGGCGCCCTTCCTCCACCTCGCCCTCGGGGAGAGGTCGACGCGCTTGCGCGACGGGTGAGGGCGGAACTGGACGGGGGCTACAGGCTCGTCATTCCCGCGGAGGCGGGAATCCAGCGTGCCCTGCCGGGCACACGGGGCGGGGCCTGGAGGGGCGTCTGATCCCCTCTCCCTACAAGGGGAGAGGGTTAGGGAGAGGGTACTCCGGGGGCCGGGCGGGGCATGGGGTGCCGTCATGCTGAGCGTAGCGCAGCGGAGTCGAAGCATCTCTCGGGCTGCTTCCTCCACCTCGCCCTCGGGGAGAGGTCGACGCGCGACAGCGCGGCGGGTGAGGGTGTTCCCTTTCACGACACCCCGACCGCGAACCGCTCCTCCAGCGGACGCTCGACCCGCCACGGGCTGTCCACCGGCTGCACGTATGCGTCCGACTTGATCAGCTCGTAGTCGCCCTGCTCCCACACCCCCGGCGGCTCGACGCCCTCTTCCGCGAGCGCGATGGCGGCCTTGATGTACAGCTTGCGCGCCCTGATGATTGCCGCGTCCGTCGTGCCGAGGTGCTCGATGGTGCGGTCGACGATGGGGCCCATGCTCTCCTGCACCGCGTTGTCCTGCACGAACAGCCCGCGGATGCCGGACCAGCTCTCCTTCTTCATCAGTTCGCGGTCCTGCAGCCACATGTTCTGCGGCCCCGCGTACTTCACGAACGTCTTCGGGTCGAACGCGTAGTAGCCCCGGTACTCCTTCAACTGCTCCTTCAGCTCGTCGGACATCGGCTTCGTCTCGTTGAAGCACACGTCCCACGCCCAGCAGGTGCCGTCGTCGCGCGGCACCCACATGTTCCAGATGCGGTTGTCCTCACGGGAGAACGGCGGGTACGACGACGCCGGCATGATGTGAGGCGTGATCCGCACGTAGCGCTTGTCCTCGTCCGGCCCCTTGCGTATCGACGCGTATCGGAAACCGTAGGTCGTCTCCTCTATCTCCAGCTTCGGCCTCGTGTCGTTGAACATGAGGTTGTTCCCGCTTCGTGCGCCCGGCGCGACCATCGGCCCTTCCGCGCTGTTGTGCAGGAACGAGGCGTGCACCGTGTCGATGCCGCCCTCCAGGCTCTGCAGCCAGTTCGCGTCCTGTATCCACTTCGCCATGATGCGGTTCGAGTCCGGCACCGTCGTCCAGTAGTAGGCGGGGAACGGCGGCTCGCTCTCCGGAGCGCCCATGTATACCCACACCGCGCCTCCGTGCTCCCGAACCGCGTACGCCCCTGCCCGCACCTTGTTGCGGAAGCCGCTCTCCACGGGCTCGGTCGGCATGTCCACGCACGCCCCCGAGACGTCAAACTTCCAGCCGTGGTAGAGGCAGCGGAGGCCGTCGTATTCGTTGCGAGCGAGCGCGAGCGACACCCCGCGGTGCGGGCAGTACTCGGAGAGGATGCCCACCTCCCCGCTCGTGTCGCGGAACGCGACGAGGTCCTCGTTCAGCAGGCGGAAGCGCACCGGAGCGCCGTCAGCCTCCAACTCGTCGGAGATCAGGGCGGGCAGCCAGTAGCGGCGGAAGAGCGCGCCCATCAGCGTGCCCCTGCCCGTGCGGGTGATGAGCTCGTTGTCAGCGTGGCTCAACATGCGGCGCCTCCTTTACTCTTCATCGGCGCACGCGCCTTTGGCGTGCCTGCGTCTCCGTGCGTATAATGCGCCCCTGCTCCTGCAGCCGTGCACCTCAATCTTAACGGGGGCGCACGGTTTCGCAACAGCATACGCTCATACGCGATAAGGGAGGCGTCGTGCGTACCGTCAGGAATCACACTCGTTTGCTCGTGTTAGTGGCTCTGAGTGCGCTGCTCGCACTGACCGCCGCTGCGTGCGGCGATAGCGGGCCGTCGGTCGACCGCGTCGTCATGGCTGTTGCGTCGCCGACCGACTTCAGCAACATCCGGCGCATCCCCGGTCAGGCCAGCAACTGGTACATCCGCCCCCACTACGAGTACCTCGTCGGCTTCGACAAGACGAACGGCGCCTATGTGCCCCAGCTCGCGCTCGAATATGGCCTCGAGCCCGACGGCCACTCCTGGCGGTTCAAACTGCGCGAGGGCGTGCAGTTCCACAACGGCTTCGGCGAGATGACCGCCGAGGACGTCCGCTTCTCCTGGCTCATGAACATCCTGCCGGACGACGTCGGCAGCGAGGCACGAACGATGCGCGACATCGTCAAGGACGTCGAGATCGTCGGCCCCTACGAGGTCGTCTTCCGGACCGAGGCCCCGAACGCTGACGTCTTCGAAGTCATCTCGGAGATCCAGGGCGGCATGGAGATCGCCAGCAAGGCGGACTTCCTCTCCCGCGGTCCCGGACTGCTCGCAAGCAAGCAGTCCTCCGAATGGGCCAACTACGAGGACGACCCGCGCCTCGCTGAACTCGTCGGCGGACGCGACCCGCTTGGGGACGAGGCCCCGCTCGCGGGCACCGGCCCCTACACCATCGTCTCCATGGACGAGCAGACCGGCGTCGTCTACGAGCGCGTGGAAGACCACTGGCGCGACACGCCCGACTTCCCCGAGTTCGAGTTCCAATTCATCAACGAGGCATCCACTCGGCACGCGAAACTGGTAGCGGGCGAGGTCCACCTCGCCAAGCTGCCCGAGGAGCTGCTGGTGGACGCGGAGGGACGCGGTTTCGTCACCTTCACCGCCCAGGTCCCTGCGGCGCGTTACTTCCTCGCCTGGCAGGGCGTCTACGTCCCCGCTGGGCCCAACCTCGCCAACGACCGCCACGGAGAGTGGAGCGGCGAACTCGCTCAGAAGGAGTACCCCGCCTACCCCAACACGCCGCTCGCCAACCTGAACGTCCGCAAGGCGCTCAACAAGGCCATCGACCGCGACGAGCTCAACGACGCCTTCTTCGCGGGTAAGGGCCTCACCATGTACAAGAACCACTACCTGCCGGACAACGCGCAGCGCGTGGGCTGGAACCCCGAGTGGGTGACCCGCTTCGACGACGAGTACGGCTACGACCCGGACGCCGCGAGGGCGCTCCTCGAGCAGGGTCTGCAGGAACTCGGCATCGACCAGCTGCAGACGACGATCCAGCTCACCGTCCAGCCTGCCGTCCCCGCCGGCGTGGACGTCATGCAGGCCATCGCCAACTACTGGCGCGACATCGGTGTCGACGTCATCGAACAGAGCGTCGACTCTGCGGAGTACCGCACCAAGCAGCGCGAGATGCGCTGGGACAACCACGTTGTGCCCATCGCAACGAGCGGCGCCCAGCTGGTGACCGTGCACGTCTACGGCAGCTCCCTCATCCCGGTGCTCTACATCGGGCTGCAGGACCCGGACGCCGAGGCGTTGATGCGTGAAGCTCTCAACACCAACACGCCGCAGGACCGTGACGACCTCCTGCGGACGCTCGGCGACATGTACTACAACCTCCACCAGGACATCCCGCTCTTCTACCTGCCGAACGAGGTGGTCGCCGACCCCGACGTCGTCGCCGACTTCATCTACTCCGGCATGGTCTCCGGCGCGCCGATCGACCACCTCGAAGGCGCCGTCGCCAAGTAACGACCGCTCAAGGGGCGGGCTCCGCTTTGAGCCCGCCCCTCGTCGTTCCTGCGAAGGCAGGAACCTCGCCCCCTTGCTTGGCCCCCTCTCCCTACAAGGGGAGAGGGCTGGGGAGAGGGTACTGCGGAGGTAGTGTTGGGTGGGTATTGCCTGGCCCCCTCTCCTGAGGGAGAGGGCAGCGCGCTTCAGCGCGCGGGTGAGGGCCCTCGGGGAGTGGGGGCTGTCATGCTGAGCGGAGCACAGCGGAGTCGAAGCATCTCTCGGCTGGCGGCTGAAGCAACCTGCACAGGAGGCGCAACCATGACCGAAAGGGACACAGCAGGCGAAGCAGCCTACGAGAAGACCATCAAGGACCCGACGCCCCTCGATCCCGATGTCGCCGCAGCGCGGCTCAAGGAAGTGAAACGCATCTTCGACGAGGAGGGCGTTCACTTCTGGATCGGCTCCGGCACGCTCCTGGGCGCCGTGCGCGAGGGACGCTTCATCCCCTGGGACGACGAGATGGACACGGCTGGCGTCATCGGGATGCACGGCCTCGACATGGACACGATCTATCGCGTCGGCGAAGCGTTCCGGTCGCACGGCTTCTACCCGCGCATAAGGCCCAACGTCCGTCACGTCAGCGTCGCCCTCATCAAGGACGGCATACGCACGGACTGGACGTGCCACAAGATCATCAACGGCAGGGCGTACGAGTTCCCCGGCGTCGAGTTGCCGCTGCACCTCTTCGAGACCCTCGGAGAGATCGAGTTCATCGGCGAGCGCTTCCGCACCCCCAACCCGCCCGAGGAGTACCTGCGCCGGAAGTACGGCCCCGATTGGCGGACGCCCAAGGGACCCGGCTTCGAGTCCGACGTCGTCGGAGAGGTCGCGGAAGACGCGCTGCTCAGCCGCAGAGAGAGGCTTCGCCGCAGGCTCTCCCTGGGCCTGCTGCCGCGCCCCAACGCCAGCGTGCAGATCTTCGACCGCAACGGCGATCCCGTGGCGGGCGCGGAACTGGCCGTCGCGGGCCTGGGCCGCTCGAAGACCGACGCACGGGGCACCGCCCGGCTCTACGTGCCGGGCTTCGCCTGCTACGCCATGACCGTCACCTGGCCTGGGCACCGTGAGCTCCTGTACGAGGAGTTCCTCACCCCCGGCAACGACTACACCTACCACCCCGGCCCCATCGTCACGCCCGAGGAGCACTACAAGGCCGGCGTCCGCGCCATGGCCCTCGTGCAGAAGGAAACGGGGGCGATGCGCTAACATAGCCCGCGTGCAACGCTACATCATCATCCGGCTCTTCCAGGCGGTGCTCGCGCTCATAGGCGTGAGCATCATCGTCTTCACGCTCGTCCGCATCACCGGCAGCCCCCTCGACGTGCTCGCTCCCGCCGACGCGACCGAGGAGGACCTCAGGCGCGTGGCCGCCCTCTGGGGCTTCGACAAACCGCTCTGGGAGCAGTACTTCCTCTTCGTCGGCAACGCGCTCCGGCTGGACTTCGGCCCCTCCATCAAGTTCCAGGGCCAGAGCGCGATGGACCTCATCGGCGGCGCCATCCCCGCGAGCCTGCAGTTGGCCGGTTTCGCCATGTTCGTCAGCGTCCTCATGGCGGTGCCCATCGGCGTCATCTCCGCCGTCAAGAAGGGCACCCCCATCGACATGATCGGCAAGCTCATCGCCCTCCTCGGACAATCGCTCCCGCCCTTCTGGCTCGGCATCGTCCTCATCTGGATCTTTTCAGTAAACCTGGGATGGCTCCCGGTCTCCGGTCGGGGCGGCTTCACCCACATCATCCTGCCCGGCATCGCGCTCGGCTGGTTCTCCGTCGCCGCGTTCATGCGGCTCACCCGCTCAGCGATGCTGAACGTGCTGGACAGCGAGTACGTGAAGTTCGCCCGCATCAAGGGCGCGCCGGAGTGGAAGGTCATCTGGAAGCACGCGCTCAAGAACGCCGCCATTCCCCCGCTCACCCTGTTCGGCATCATCGCCGGCATCATGGTCACCGGCGTCGTGACCCTGGAGACCGTCTTCGCATGGCCCGGCATCGGCCAGCTCGCGCTGACCTCGGTACGTGCTCGCGACTACTCCGTCGTGCAGGGACTCGTCATCCTCATCTCCGCGATGTTCATCACCATCAACCTCATCGTGGACATCCTCTACGCCTACATAGACCCGCGCGTCCGCTACGGCGGAGGGAGGGGCTGACATGGCTGTCGCAACCTCCTCTGCCCCTGTCGCGCGCGCGCCGGGCGCCCGGGCCGTCGGACGGGTCTGGACGTTCCTGCGCCGCTACCCCGTCATACCCGTCGCGGTCTTGCTCATCGTCCTCGTCATCCCCGCCCTCCTCGCCGAGCTCATCGCGCCGCACGACCCCATCGACGGCAACCTGCGCGCGCGACTGCTGCCTCCCGCGTGGACCGACGGCGGCGACTGGAGCTACCCGCTCGGCAGCGACCGCCAGGGACGCGACATCCTCAGCCGCATGATCTTCGGCGCGCGCACGGCGGCGCTCGTCTCGCTCGCCGCGCTGGCCGTGGGCGGGATCGTGGGTTCGCTGCTCGGCCTCGTCGCGGGCTACTTCGGGAGCTGGTGGGACCACGTCATCATGCGGCTGGTCGACATCAACCTCTCGATGCCGCTCATCCTGCTCGCGCTCGTGCTCGTCGTCCTGTTCGAGCCCGGCACCGCCACGACCGTCGCCGTCGTCGCGCTGCTGCTCTGGTCGCGCTACGCTCGTCAGGTGCGCGCGGAGGTGCTGACGCTGAAGGAGATGGACTTCGTCGCGCGTGCCCGCGTCGCGGGCGCATCGAACTTCCGCATCGTCTTCCGCCACATCCTCCCCAACGTCTTCAACACCATCATCGTCCTCGCGACGCTCCAAGTGGGGAACGTCATCCTGCTGGAGGCGTCGCTCAGCTTCCTCGGCGCCGGCATCCCGCCGCCGAACCCCGCCTGGGGCGTCATGGTCGCCGAGGGCCGCGACTTCATCGTCACCTCGTGGTGGCTGTCGGTTATCCCCGGCCTCGCCATCATGTTCACGGTGCTCTCCATGAACCTGCTCGGCGACTGGCTCCGCGACTACCTCGACCCCAAGCTCCGCCAGCTCTGACCACCTCTCCCTCGAGGGGAGAGGTCGCCGCACAGTGGCGGGTGAGGGTGAACCGGGGCCCCTTACGCCGCGGCGGGCGTGCGCAGCCCGTACATCCGCGCGGCGTTCTTCCAGAGGATCGCCTCCAGGGCGTCGTCCGGCACCTCCTCGTTCTCGACCAGTTCCCGTATCTCCAGCGCGCACGTCTCCACCGTCACCTCGTGCGGGAAGTCGCTCGACCAGATGAACGGGTCGCTGCCGATCGTCCGCACGGCGTGGGCGAGGTCCGGCTCGTCACCCTCGACGCCCACGAAGATGCGGCCATCGTGGACCAGGCGCAGGATGTAGTCGCGCACGCTGTCGCCGTCGCGCAACTGCAGGAAGCGCCGGTTCGGGTCGAGCGGCGTGAACGCGTTGTAGGAGCCTTCGCCGCGCTCCAGCGCCATGAGGAACCATGAGACGCCGCCCTCCATGAAGCCGTAGCGCACGTTCGGGAACCTGTCGAAGACGCCGTTGAACAGCATGCCCATGAACGAGATCATGATGCCGAACGGGTGCCCCATCGCGTGTATCGCCGCGAAGATGTTCAGGTCGTGGAACCCCAGGTCCGGGTACGAGCCGCCGTGCACCGAGAGGCAGCACCCCAGCCGGTCCGCCTCCTCGTGGACGGGCCAGAAGTGCTTCGCGCCCAGGTGGCCCTGCAGTCCGGTGGCGGGCAGCATCCCGCCGCACATGCCCAACTCCTCCACCGCGCGCCGCAACTCCACGGCCGCAAGCTCAGGCTCCTGCATCGGCAGCAGCGCCACCGCCTGCAGGCGGTCGTCCTTCTGCAGGTACTCCTGGTACACCCAGTCGTTGTAGGCCCTGGTCACCATCTCGATCTGGTCGAGGTCGACCATGCGCCCCACCGCGAGCCCGTCGGTCGGATAGATCACGGCGCCGCCGATCTTCAGCTCGTCCATGAACCGTGTCCACCCGCGCACCTCCTCCGGGTTGGAGAACGAGCCTTCAGGCGAGATGCTGAGCAGGTTGTGGTAGTTGTCCAGCTCGGGGAAGATGCCGCGCCTGCGCATCCGGGTCACCGCGCGGCTGGCCTGGAGGTCGGCCGGCATCCGGTCGATGATCGCCTCCTTGTTCTCCAGCACGTGGCCGTCGCCGTCGTAGATCGGGCCGTTGTACGTTCGTGCCATCGGACGCCTCCTTTGCTGTCCCGAGCCTGCCCGCTCGTCCTGCCCTTACGCAAAACCCGCTAGTCGTACCACTGGCCGGTGACCGTCTTGCCGTCCGCGACGCCGGGGTCGACGATGGTCGTCTTGAACGGCGGGAAGAGCACGTCCACGATGACGCGCGGCGCGGGCGCGGGGCGTGTCCGCTCCGCGACGATCTCGTCGACCCGCTTCACGTGCGCCTCGAGCACGTTAGCGACGAACCGGGCGAACTCCGGGTTGCCGGACGCCTTGATCGCCTCCTCGTCTATCAGCCCCTCAACCGCGGCCTCGACCGGGTTCGCGGGCGCAGGCACGCCGCCGTGCACCATGCCGGGCGGGTTCCACGTCACCTCGGGCCGCATCTCGTCCGAGAAGTGGACGGACAGCTCGCCTGACTCGTGCGAGTGGCGGATGCCGACCTCGCCGGGGATGAGCAGCAGCGCTGTCACGAGGCACTTGTCGTTCTCGACGAGCGTGAACCACTTGCGCTTGTGCGCTCCGGGGATCGACTCGCCGCGCCAGCCCTGCAGGTCCGCCGGTAGCGTGTACGGATTGATGGCCATGAGTGCTCCTTCCTCCGCACTCCTGCCCTCTTGAAGCAGGAGCGCTCTCGCCGTCACAATGGCAACCGTGACGACTCGGCTATAAGATAGCGCGTAATCGGAGCGCAGTCCAAGCGGGACACGGAGGATTCGCCATGCTGAGCACGGCAGACAACGAGATGCTGACGCAGGTGGGCAAGGGAACGCCGATGGGCGAACTCATGCGCCGCTACTGGCTCCCCGTCATGCCCGTCGAAGAGCTCGGCGGCCCCGACTGCGACCCCCAGCGCTTCCGCCTGCTCGACGAGGACCTCATCGTGTTCCGCGACTCCAACGGCGACGTGGGTGTCTTCTCCGAGACGTGCCCCCACCGCGGCGCATCGCTCTTCTACGGACGCAACGAGCAGGGCGGCCTGCGCTGCGTCTACCACGGGTGGAAGTACGACGTCACCGGCCGGTGCGTCGACCAGCCGAACGAGCCCGGCGACAGCAACTTCAAGGACAAGATACGCGCGTGGGCGTACCGCGGCGCCGTCCACGGGGGCGTCGTCTGGGCGTACCTCGGCGAGGGCGACCCGCCCGGCCTGCCCGACTTCGAGTGGACCGTCATGCCGGAGGAGCAGCGCAACTTCTCGCTCGCCCAGCGCGCCTGCAACTGGATGCAGGGCCTCGAGGGCGATATCGACACGAGCCACCTCTTCTTCCTCCACGGCAGGCTCGACCCGGACGGCTCCGGCAACATCGGCGTCTGGCACAACGACAAGCACCCCACGCTGGAGGTCGTCCCCACGAAGTACGGCGTCGTCTACGGCGCGAACCGCGAGGAGAACGAGGAGACCACCTACTGGCGCATCACGCAGTTCCTCTTCCCTATCTTCACGTTCTTCCCCGCCGCTCCCGGCGGCACGGTGCCGGGCCACATGTGGGTGCCGATGGACGACCACCACACGATGGTCTGGACGGTCTCCTGGCATCCGACGAAGAGCATCGTCGACGGCAGGCGCTTCGGCGTGCTCGGCAACGCGACGCACCCCGCTGGCGAGCTGCTGCCCGACACCGCCGGCGGGCTCGGACGCTTCCGCCCACGCGCCAACAAGACGAACGACTACGAGATCGACCGCGATCGCCAGCGCACCGAGACGTTCACCGGCATCTCCACCGTCTTCCTGCAGGACCAGGCCGTCACCGAGAGCATGGGCCCCGTCCAGAACCGCAACATCGAGCACCTCGGCCGCTCCGACGGCATGATCATCCAGGTGCGCCGTCGCCTGCTCAACGCGGCGAAGGCGCTCCACTACGACAACGTGACGCCCCCGTGCGTCGACAACCCGGAGTGGTACCGCGTGCGCTCCGCCATCGGCACGCTCCCCAAGGGCGAGTCCTGGTACGAGCACATGCACGACTGGCTCTACGCCAAGGTGGACGAGCCGCCCGCGCTGGAGCTGGCGATCCCGCGGTAGTCCTGTCATGCACAGTAGGGCTGTCATGCTGAGCGAAGCTGAAGGCACAGCCTGAAGCGCAGTCGAAGCATCTCTCGGGGAAAACGTCGGCGCACAACGGCACGCCACCCGAGAGATTCCTCGACTCCGCCCTCGGCTATCGCCGACGGCTCCGCTCGGAATGACAATCGCCGCCATCACCACACGCCGAAGTTAGGCGGTGGCCGGGTGGTGGAGTCCACCCTGCCATCCTCCTCGTCCTCGTCGTTGGTGGGCGGGAGCGCCGGGATGCCGACCGGCGGACGAGGGCGCCGCAGGAACGGCTCGTAGCCGGTCCATATCTGGAGCGACGGCGGGGTCATGAACGCGAGCGCCAGCGCGTCGGCGCGGTCGGGCGAGGGGAGATTCTTCTTCCGTAACTCGCGCTTGCTCTGCATCCACACCTGGCCGGAGCTGGAGACGTCGTAGCGCAGGGAGAGGAGTTGCGCGGCAAGCTCCTCGTCGTCCGGCAGCGCGATGAGGCGGTCGTTGAGCAGACGGCGCAGCTCCCAGAAGATCTCGGAGCGGTAGTTCGCGAAGCGCGTGGGGTGCGGCGCCTTCCGCCCGAACTGCACGCCGTGAATGGGCGCTTGCAGCTCGCGCAGGCGGTCGACGACACCCCCTCCGAGGCCGCCCTCGTCCACGAATATCGCCTCCGCGCCGAGCTCGCGCGCCATGAGCGCCGTCTCGCCCGCGACGCGCATGAGGTCCACGCGCCCGAACGACTTGAGCGCGACGACGCGCTGTCCCCGGCGCGCGCAGAGCACCGACTCGTTGTCGCCGAACCGCGCGACGTCCACACCGATGTAGACGGGCTGTTGTGCGTCCTCCTCCCCGCTCGGCGCGCCCTCGCCGGAGGGAGCGTCCTCGCACATGGCTTCCTCGACTGCGGCGCGCCCCACGAGCGAGTCCTCCAGCGCGTCGGGGAACTGCGCGTAGACGGCCGCGATGAACTTGGGGTGGTCGTCGCCCCATTGCAGCGCCTTGTCGGCGATGTCGTCGGCGTCGATCAGGCCGGGGGCGCCGGGCTCCTCGCCGGTGAGATTGGGCGTCTCGTAGGCGGAGATGCGCATGTGGTGGTAGTGATGGCGCTTCGCGTGGTGGGACTCGTAGAACGTGCCGGAGGTGGAGAAGGCGTTACCCGCGAGGAGCGTCCGGGACGGGTTGAGGCGGACGGCGGCGTCGAAGTGGGACTCCTTGACGGCGTGCGCCTCGTCGACGATGAGGAGGAGCTCCGGGGAGTGGAAGCCGTGGATGTTGTCCGGGTTGTTCGTGGCGAAGCCGATGGCGAACCGTTCGGGAGAGATGACGTACTTGCCCTTCGTGAGCTTGCCGCTGAGGGCGTCTCCTGCGGCGTCGCAGACGGCGGCGAGCTCCTGCCAGAGCACCTCGCGCACCTGGCGGTTGGTGGACGAGAGGACGACGACCTTCGCCTGGGCGCGCGTCTCGACCCACCAGAGGATGAGGCGGGCGAGCACCCAGCCCTTGCCGCAGCCGTTCGCCCCGGCGACGGAGACGCGGCGGGACTTCGCGGCGGCCTCGAGCATCTCGCGCTGCTTCGAGTACGGCTTCCCCGCCGCGCCGAGCACCTTCTCGACGAACCCGACGGGGTCGTCCCTGTACTGTGGATAGCGGACCTCTGCGCTCATGCGTGTCTTCCGTTCAGTGCCATCCCTTCGTGATGCTTGCGACCCTTCGTTAACCAAAAGAGCCCCGGCCTCTGGTGGCCGGGGCTCGTCCCCGTTCGTTGTGCGCGCCAACCGGATCAACCGGCTGTTGCGCTCAAACACATGATAACCGGTGGCGTGTTGCCTGCGCAACTATGGGGAGTCGGCAAGTGGACAGACTTCGATATCGCGTTCTGGCTGGTCTAGCCCCTTCGTTCCTGCGTGTCGGTCTCGGCGCCGCAGATCATGCATCGAATCACGCACCCGCCGTCCCGAAGCTCAGCATGGTAGGTGTAGCACCAGATGCCATCGCGGCCCTGCCAGACGTGCTCGCAGGCGCCTTTGCGCCGCCGGGTGAGCCATGCCAGGATGCCCATGTTGCCTCCGCAGGCAAGCGTCAAGAGGGCCTGTAAGCCGGATTCTGTACCTCGCGCTTGCGAGGCGGCGGCCATCTATCTGGTCCCCCCGTTGCCGGAAGGGATCGGTGCGGCCTACCCGGGGACGAACAGCCGGGCGCTGCTCCCCGCAAGGCGGGGATGTCCCTCTATTTGGCCTTGCTCCGGGTGGGGTTTGCCAGCATCCCGGCTTGCGCCGGAACCTGGTGCGCTCTTACCGCACCGTTTCACGCTTGCCTGTCCCTCACACGAGTGTGAGGCCATCGGCGCTATCGTCTCTGTGGCACTTTCCGTCGCATCGCTGCGCCTGGGCGTTACCCAGCACCCTGCCCGGCGGAGTCCGGACTTTCCTCCCCGGCGACGCCGGAGCGGCCGCCCGGCCCTCTTGACGCAACCAGTATACGCCTGCGGAAGCACCCACACCCGTCACCGCTGGATTCCAGCCTTTGCTGGAATGACGGGGAGACTAGCGGAGGGTGACCTCCGGCTTGCCGCGCTTGACGGCGACCTTCGACACGACGGAGCGGAGCAGGTCGCGGCGGTCGGCGTCAGGGAGACCGTCCCACTCGTTGAGGATCTTCGTGACGTTGGCTTCGAGCCGGGCGCGCGCCGCCGCGCTGTCGCCCGCCTGCCGCACCTGCTCGCCCAGGTCGTGCTTGATGGC
Source organism: Dehalococcoidia bacterium (assembly GCA_034422595.1). Taxonomy (GTDB): domain Bacteria; phylum Chloroflexota; class Dehalococcoidia; order Lucifugimonadales; family Australimonadaceae; genus Bin16. The sequence continues at coordinate 85,307 of DAOUJO010000001.1, forward strand.
GCGCAGCTGCTCCAGGCCGCCCCGGAGCGTCGACAGCGACATCGTCCCGTTCGCCGCGCGATGCACGCCTTCCATGAACTGCCGGTCGAGCGAGTGCATCGTCGCCTCGGAGCGCGCCTTGTCGCCGGCGAGCCACGAGACGTCGCCGGGATCGTCGCCGCGCTCACCCGCCGCAAGCCGCTCGCGCACGACGCTCACGACCTCAGCCTCGAGCTCGTCGGCCTTCATCGTGCGGTAGCTGCACTGGTTGCGGTTGATGCGCGACTGGCACTGGTAGTAGCGGTACTGCGCTCTCGCCCGCTCGCCGTCCTTCCGCTTCCACGTCTGGCGGCGCACGATGCCCATCATCCGCTTGCCGCAGTGGTGGCAGTAGAGCACGCCCGAGAGCAGGAACACGGGCGCGGGGCGGGACGTGCGCTGCGACGGGCCGCGCTCCTGCAGCCGGTCCTGCGCCCGGCGGAATTCGAACGTCGAGACGATGGGCTCGTAACTCCCCGGTATGCGCATCCCGAACCGGTGGTAGGTGCCGATGTACGCGGCGTTGCGCAGCACGTCCCGCACCGTCACGAGGCTCCACCGGCGTCCGCTCCTCGTGCGGACGTTCCGTGCGTTCAGCGCCGCGGCGACCGACCGCACGCTGCCGCCCCGCTCGAGGTAGAGGCGGAAGATGGTCTTGACGACCTCCGACTCCTTCGGCGAGACGTGGAAGGCGCCGTCAGCGGTGACGTAGTAGCCGTAGGGCGGCTTGCCGAGGGCGAGGCCCTTCGCAGCCTTCGCCATCATCCCCGCCCTGATGCGCTCGCTCCGCTGCGCCGCCTTCCGCGAGTTGCGCAGCGCGTTCTGCAGCGGGTCCGGCAGGTCGAGGTCGTCGCACACGACCTTGGACGAGAGGGCGTCCATCTCCAGCACGCGCTCCACCTGCTCTTCCAACGTCGTGCCGAGGTGGGCCGCGTCCGGCGTCACGACGAGGTAGCCCTGGCGGTTCTCGCGGATGAAGTCCATCATCTCCTGCCAGCCCTCGCCGCCGCCGTCGCCCTTGAGGTCGGCGAACGTTCCGTGCGGGATGTGCCGCCTCGTCTCGCAGTACTCGTGGAACGCATGCATCAGCGCCTCGCTGGATGCGCGGGCGTTCCGGGCCTCCGTGTCCACGGTGAAATAGCCTATAGCTCGCATCTTTCTACTCCGGAAGCAGGATGCGCCCGCAGTTCGGACATCGAACCGGGGCCGAGGAGGTGCGCACCTCCTGTGCCGTGCGCATCGGGACCCCGACGCGGCACGCGTTGCATGCGTTGTTGTGCATCTGCGCTACAGGACGCGGGTGGTTCCTCCGCACCTGCTCATACAGCGCGACCTCGGGCGCGGGAGTGCGGGCGACTGTGTCGGCGCGCCGGCGCTCGAAGTCGGCCACTTCCGCCTCCACCCGCGCTTTCTCCGCCGTGAGCGACTCCTGTTCGGCAGCCCACGACGCCTTCAGCGACTCCAGCTCCCTGGTGGATGCGTCGCGCTTGCCTCGCGCCGTGTCGAGCTCCACCATGACTTCGAGGAGCCCATCTTCCTCGTGGCCGCGCTGCCGCTTGAGCATGTTGACGTCGGCCTGAAGGTCCTGCAGTTCGCGGGGGTTCACGACCACGCCGCTGTAGAGCCTCTTCTCGGCGGCGTCCACGCGCTCGGTGAAACCGGCGATGGCCGAGTCGAACTCCTGCTGCCGGGAGAGGGCCGAGTCGACCTCGGCCTGCTCCGATGCGAGACGGCTCGCCAGTGCGCGTATCGCGGAGTCGTCGCCGAGTAGCGGCGCAATCTCGCTCAGCCGCGCACGGCGGACGGCAAGCTCACCGTCCACGGATTGCAGCGCGAGCAGTTCGCGGGTTGCGGGCATGGAGCAATTCTAGGGAGCGGCAACCTGCCCGTACATGAAAAAGGGGTGCACGTTAGGGGCTAACGCATGTGGACGTTCCCCGAGAGATTTCTCGACTCCGCTGCGCTCCGCTCGAAATGACAACTCGCCCTAACGGGTGTGCCACGCGATGCCGAGCGACGCGCCGAGCGCCTCCGTCACGACGTACGCGGCCTCCTTCAACTCCGGGGCGCGCCCCAGGAGCGCGTGCAGCGACGTCACCGGCCTGTCGCCGATGCCGCACGGGACGATGGCCTCGTACGCCCGCAGGTCGGTTGCGACGTTCAGGGCGAAGCCGTGCATCGTGACGCCGCGCGAGACCTTGACGCCTATCGCCGCGATCTTCCCCGCATCCGTCCACACCCCCGTCAGCCCTGCCTCGCGGCGCCCTTCGACGCCGTACTCGGTGAGCGCCGCGATGAGCGCGCTCTCGACCGCCTCGACGTACCGCTTCGGCCCCAGGCCGAGATCGGCCAGCGACACGATGGGATAGCCCACGAGTTGCCCCGGCCCGTGGTAGGTCGTCTGCCCGCCCCTGTCGGTCTCGACGAGCGGGGCATCGAGCTGGGCGAGCACGTCCTCCGGCACGGAGCGACGCCCCGCGGTGTAGACCGGCGCATGACCGAGCAGCAGCAGCGTGTCCTCGCGCTCGCCGGCAGCCCGCTCCTCGAGCAGCTCGCGCTGCAGCCCCCACGCCCACGCGTAGTCGATGCCCTCGCCGAGCCAGTGGACCTCGCCGTGGCGTGCCATGGTTCCGCTACACCGTGAACCGCATCAGGTCTTCGCCGAAGGTGAGCGTCCTCTCGTAGCTGGCGCAGATGACCTCGCGCGACCACGGCTCGTCGACCTCGCCCATGTGCGTTGCGACGACGTGCGGGACGCCGGAGCGGGCGGCGACCTCCGCAAGCCCGTGCGGGCACGTGTGTGAGTTGGCGATGCGCCGCGCGAACTCGGTGAGGTCCTCGCGGTCGACCTCGTGGTAGTCGCGTCCGTCGGGCGCGGGCCCGCCCCGGTGCGGCTGCGTGTACATCAGCTCGTGCAGCAGCATGTCAGCGGACGCGGCCGCATCGACGATGGCATCGCTCACCGCGGTGTCGCCGGAGATGACGAGCCTGCTGCTGTCCTCCTCGAACACGAACCCGAGCGCGGGCTTCACGTAACCGTGCTCGACCTCGAGCGCGGTGGCGCGCCAGCCGTTGCCCTCGACGCGGTCGCCGTGGTCCACCTCGACGACGCGCACGTTCATCACGTCCTCGCCCACGCGGTCGTGGAGACGCCTAATGCGGATGTCCTCCTCGAAGGCGTGGACGAGCCGCTCGACGAAGTCCCGCGTGCGCGCCGGGCCGACGACGGTGAAGGGTCGCTTGCGGTAGCGGATCCAGCCGGTGAGCAGCACGTGGGCGAGGTCGATGGTGTGGTCGGAGTGCATGTGCGTGAGGAAGAGGTAGTCCAGCTCGGTGGTGTCCACCCCCACCTCCACCATGCGGCGCACGCAGCCGGTCCCCGTGTCGACGAGGACGGACTCCCCGCCGATGCGCAGGTGATTGCTGGGCCCTGCGCGCTGCGGGCTGGGCTGAGGCGTGCCTGTGCCGAGCAGGGTCAGTTCCATGGGGCTCACCTAGTGGTGGAAGAGGCGGACGCCGCTGATGGCCATGGCGATGCCGTACTCGGCGCAGGCGGCGGCGACGTCGCCGTCGCGGACGGAGCCGCCGGGCTGGACGAGGTACTTCACACCGCTCATCGCAGCGCGGTCGATGTTGTCACGGAACGGGATGAAGGCGTCGGAGGCCATCGAGACGCCGGTGAGCTGGTCGAGCCACGCACGGCGCTCGGCGGGGGTGAGGCGTTGGGGGACCCCGGCGAACGCGGCGCGCCACACTTCGTCCTCGGCGGGCGCGAGGTCGTCGCGCAGGAAGCCGTCGACGGCGTTGTCGCGCTCGGGACGCCCGATGCCCTCCCTGAACGGCAGCCCGAGCGTCACGGGGTGCTGGCGCAGCCACCAGGTGTCGGCCTTGCTGGCGGCGAGGCGCGTGCAGTGGATGCGCGACTGCTGCCCTGCCCCGTTCCCGATGACCTGTCCGTCCAGCGCGAGGCACATGGAGTTGGACTGTGTGTACTTGAGCGTGACGAGCGCCACGGTGAGGTCGCGCCGCGCCGACTCCGGCAGTCCGCCGTCAGCGCCGGTCACGTTGGAGAGCTGCGCGGCCCAGTCGGAGGCGCCGTTGCGCCCCTGCTGCATCCGCACGCCGAACACGGTGCGCGTCTCCTCGTCCGGCGGCTCGTAGTCCGGGTCGGCCTCCAGCATGCAGTAGCGTCCGCCCTGCTTCCCTGACAGCAGCTCAGCCGCCTCCGGCGTGAAGCCCGGCGCGATGATGCCATCCGACACCTCGCGGCGGATGAGGCGGGCGGTGGACTCGTCCACGACGTCCGACAGCGCGATCCAGTCGCCGAACGACGACACGCGGTCGGCACCACGAGCGCGGGCGTAGGCGGCAGCGAGCGGGGATAGCGATGAGCCGTCGACGAAGTACGCCTGCGCGAGGGTGTCGTTCAGCGGCACGCCGACCGCCGCTCCTGCGGGGCTGACGTGCTTGAACGAGGCCGCGGCGGGCATGCCGGTCGCTGCGCGGAGCTCGCGGACGAGCTGCCACGAGTTGAGCGCGTCGAGCAGGTTGATGAAGCCGGGCGAGCCGTTGCGGACCTCGAACGGGAGCGAGCCCTGGTCGACGAACGCCCTCGCGGGGGTCTGGTGCGGGTTCATGCCGTAGCGCAGCGTAATCTCAGTTTCGGTCATGTTCAGTCCCCCGAGAGATGTTTCGACTCCGCCTCCAGCTCCGCTCAACATGACACCCCAATCCCCGCTCCGCACCCCGGCGTGCGCTGCCCGCGCACCTGGATCCCCGCTGGTGCGGGAATGACGAGGTTTGCCGCGTGCGCCCTACCCGAGCCCGATGCTCTCGTCGATGACTTCGAGGCGGGCTTTGACCGCGCTCAGGAACGCGGCAGCCTCCGCACCGTCGCAGACGCGATGATCGAAGGTGAGGCAGAGGTTCATCATGGAGCGCACGGCGATGGCGTCGCCCTCGACGACGACCGGACGCTTCACGATGGCCTCTGTCGTCATGATCGCGGCCTGCGGGTGGTTGATGATGGGCACCGAGACGACCGAGCCGAGCGCGCCGGTGTTGTTAAGCGTGAACGTCCCGCCCTGCACGTCCTCGATGCCAAGCGTACCCGCCCGCGCGCCGTCGGACAGCCGTCGAAGCTCGGCGGCGATGCTCCCGATGGTCAGCGTGTCAGCGTCGCGCAGCACGGGGACCATGAGGCCGGCCTCGGTCGAGACCGCGACCGCGAGGTTGACGCGGTTGTTGAGCGTGATGTGGCCGTCGTCCCAGCGCGCGTTGAGGCGCGGGTGCTCGCGCAGGGCAGCGGCCACCGCGCCAGCCGCGAACGGCAGGTACGTGAGCGGGACGCCGTGCCTCTCCTCGAACGCCGCCTTGAGCGCGTCGCGCGTCCGCACGAGGCGGGTGGCGTCGACCTCCACCATCGACCACGCGGCGGGTATCTCGCGGGAGGAGCGCGCCATGTGCTCGGCGATGATGCGGCGGACGGGGGTGAGGGGCATCACGGAGGTGTCTTCGGCTACGGCGGGGGCGGGCTGCTCCGGAGCAACGTCCTCGTCAGCGGGAGGTTCCTGGGTTCCCGCCTCCGCGGGAATGACGGGGATGGAAGCGGGCTCGACGGCAACGGCGCCCAGCGCGGCTTCCTCTTCCTCAGCCTCGTCCAGCGCCTCTTCGACATCCTCAACCCCTTCTTCCCCTAGCGCCTCTTCCTCTCCCTCCGCGACTTCCTCCTCCGTGACCTCAGCCTCGGCTTCCGCCTCCGCCTGTGCGGGAATGACGGGGCTTGCCGCCTCAGCCTCGGCCTCGGCTTCCGGCGCTTCGGGGGCGGCCTCCTCTGCAACCTCCTCAGGTGCAGGCTCCACAGCGGCTTCCGGTTCTTCCGGCTCACCCTCACCCGCGCTTTCAGCGCGACCTCTCCCCTCAAGGGAGAGGTGTTCTCCTGCTTCCTCCTCCTGCGCTCCGGAGGTCATACGGCTGACGGCTTCGAGCAGGTCCTTGCTCGTGATGCGGCCGCCGGTGCCGGTGCCCCGGACCGTCGACAGGTCTATGCCGTACTGCGCCGACAGCCTCGCGACCAGCGGCGATATAACGTGACTGCGGTCCGGCGCCGCGACGCTCGGCGCAGGGGTCTCGTGCTCCCGTTCGGCGAGCGCCTGCTCCTGCAGCGCATCGGGGCGTCCCTCTCCGCGTTCGCCGGAGCCCGTGGGGCCGACGCTACGGACGCTGTCCATGAACTCGAAGGCGTGCTGACCGGCTTCCTCGCCCTGCCCGCCTTCCTGAGGGTCCGCGCCGTGCGCGGCGGGCATCGCCCACGCGCCTCCGACGCGTCCGGCGTCTTCGGCAGCCTCGTCCTCTGCCTCGGGGAAGAGGGGGTCAGGCTCGTCCGCCACAGGTTCACCCTCACCCGCGCTTTCAGCGCTACCTCTCCCCTCAAGGGAGAGGTGTTCTTCGTCGCCCTCCACTTCCATCTCGCAGATCGGCTGGCCCATCGGGACGGTCTCGCCTTCTTCGGCGAGGGCACGGACGAACACGCCCGTGAACGGCGACGGCGCCTCCATGCTCACCTTGTCGGTGACGACTTCCACGAGGGGGTCGTATCTCTCGACGTGCTGCCCCGGCTCCACGAGCCACTTGCCGATGACGCCCTCCGTCACCGACTCACCCACCTGCGGCAGTTCGATGATCTTGATCATGTTCAGTACGCCACCAGTTCTCTGAGTTTCGCGGCTATCTTCTCCGCCGTGGGCATGTAGGCCGCCTCCAGCGTGGGCGCGAACGGCATCGCCGGTATCTCCGGCCCCGCGCACCGCATCACCGGGGCGTCCAGGTACTCGAACGCGTGCTCGGCGATGAGCGCGCTCACCTCCGAGCCCACCGACACGGCGGCGTTGTCCTCGTGCACCACGAGCGCCTTGCTCGTCTTGCGCACCGACTCCAGCACCGTTTCGGTGTCCAGAGGCCGGAGCGTGCGGAGGTCGACGACCTCGACGCTCACGCCCTCGTTCTCCAGCTCGGCAGCCGCCTGCATCGAGTAGTGCAGCGTGAGGCCGTAGGTGACGACAGAGGCGTCGGTCCCCTCGCGCTTCACCTCCGCCGAGCCGATGGGCACGACGTAGTCCTCGTCCGGCGTGTCTCCGCGCACCGAGCGGTACGTCCGCTTGTGCTCCAACACGATGACGGGGTCGTCGTCGCGGATCGCAGCCTTCAGGAGACCCTTCGCGTCGTACGGGGTTGCCGGAGCAACGACCTTCAGCCCGGGCGTGTGCGCGAAGTACGACTCGACACTCTGGGAGTGGTAGAGCCCGCCGCGCACGTGTCCGCCGTAGGGAGAGCGCAGCACCATCGGCACGTTCAGTTTGCCATTGGAGCCGTAGCGTATGCGCGCGGCCTCGCCGATCATCTGGTTCACCGTCGGCCAGATGAAGTCCGCGAACTGCACCTCAGCGATGGGGCGCAGGCCGGAGAGCGCCGCGCCGACCGCGATGCCGGCTATCGAGGCCTCGGCAAGGGGCGTGTCGACGACGCGCTGCTCGCCGAACTCGTCGAGGAAGTCCTTCGTGGCGAGGAACACCCCGCCCCGGCGGCCCACGTCCTCGCCCATCACGAACACGGAGCCGTCGCGCTGCATCTCCTCGCGCATCGCGTCGCGTATCGCTTCTATGACAGTGACGACTGCCATCGTTTCACCCTCACCCTAACCCTCTCCCGTCAAGGGAGAGGGGATCAGACACATCGTTACGTCTCGCTCGTGACGTGGCGGAACACGTCCTCGTCGCCGGGGAACGGGGCGGCCTCGGCGGCGTCCGTCGCGACGTTCACCTCGTCCCGCGCGCGCTTCTTCATCGCGGCGTCGCGCTCCTCGGAGAGCATGCCCGCGCCGGAGAGCAGGGTGTGCAGCTTCTCGAGCGGGTCGCGCTTGCGGGCCTCCTCTATCTCCTCACGGTCGCGGTAGACGGAGTCGTCATCGTCGCTCGTGTGCGGCAGGTAACGCTCGACGTCGAACTCGACGATGCTCGGCCCGCCGCCCATGGCCGCGAGTTGTACCGCGGTCGAAGCCGCCTGGTACGAGGCGCGCACGTCGGTGCCGTCGACCGTCGTACCCGGCATCGCGTACCCCTCGGCCCGCAGCGCGTACCGCTCGATGGCCATCTGGCGCGACATGGGAACGGAGATGGCGTACTTGTTGTTCTCCACGAAGAAGACGATGGGGAGCTTGTGGATGGAGGCGAAGTTCATCGCCTCGTGCACCTCGCCCTGGCTCGTGGTGCCGTCGCCGAAGAAGCAGGCGACGACGGTGTCCTCGCCGCGCATCTTCACCCCGAGCGCCCAACCGACGGCCTGGGGAACGTGCGTGCCGATGACGTTGGAGTGGTTGATGAACTTCAGCTCCGGCGCAGCCCCGTGCTGGGGGAACTGACGCGCGCCGGAGAGCGGTTCGCCGTCCCTGGCGAGGAAGCCGCGCAAGGAGTCCTCCGCCGTCAGCCCGAGAGCTGTCGTTACTGCAAGATCGCGGTAGTAGGTGAAGCAGAAGAAGTCCGGCGCGTTCTTGCGGAGAGCCCAGACGGAGGCGAGCTGGGCGGCCTCGTGGCCCTGGCTCGATGCGACGATGGCCGCCTTGCCCTGCCGGTTCATCGCCCAGACCCGCTCGTCCAGGGTGCGGACGAGGAGCATGGTGGCGTAGATGTCCAGCAGGTCTTCCGTGGTCAGCGAATCTGCCGGCGCATCCGGGAGGTCGATCTGCAGTTCCGCATCTGCCATCGTACGTCGATTATCCCACACCCACCGCTGCGCGCCACGCGTGATATGGGACGTTTTCGGCGCATTCGGGGCGCCTGCCGGTACAATCAACCGTCGACAGGAGGAGTGGCAGGGTGCAGCAGCCGCGTGACGTGCTCGTCCGGTTCCACGAGATCGGACTGAAGGGCAAGAACCAGCCGATGTTCGTGCGACGCCTCGTCGAGAACCTCGAACGAGCGACCGCCGGGCTCGGCGTCGAGCGCGTGTGGGCGACGCGCATGTTGGTCCGTATGCGCCTCGCGCCCGAGGCGGACTGGGACGCGGTCAGGGCGCGGACGGCGAGGGTGTTCGGCGCGGTGAAGTTCAGCCTCGCCGCACGCACCGAGCCTGAGTACGATGCGGTCTCCGCCCTGCTCCACGAGACGGCGCAGGCACACTCCTTCTCGACGTTCCGCATCTCCGCGAACCGCACAGACAAGACGTTCCCCCTCACCTCGCACGACCTCAACGTGCGTCTCGGCGACGAGATACGCGAGGCCACCGGCGCGCGCGTCGACCTGGGGCGTCCCGAGGCCGACTTCCGCGTCGTGGTCGGACGCGACGACGCATTCGTCTACGCAGACGACTACAGGGGCGCGGGGGGCCTGCCCGTCGGCACCGGCGGCAAGGTCGCGGTGATGATGTCCGGCGGCATCGACTCGCCGGTTGCCGCGTGGCGCATGATGCGGCGCGGCTGCAAGGCAGTGCTGGTCCACTTCCACGCCTTCCCGCTCGTCGAGGGACGCTCGCGCGACAAGGCGAAGGAGCTTGCGGAGTCGCTCAACGCGTGGCAGTACGACACGCGCCTCCACCTCGTGCCGTTCGCCGACGTGCAGCGCCGCGTGATACTGGAGGTCCCCGGCCCGCTGCGCGTCATCGCCTACCGGCGCTTCATGGTGCGCATCGCCGAGGCGATCGCGACGCGGGAGGGCGCGCAGGCGCTCGTCACCGGCGAGAGCCTCGGGCAGGTCGGCTCGCAAACGCTGCGCAACATCGCAACCGTCGACGAGGCCGCGGGGATGCCCATCCTCCGCCCGCTCGTGGGTCTCGACAAGAGCGAGATCATCGACCAGGCGCAGGCGATCAGGACGTACGAGACGTCCATCCTGCCGGACGAGGACTGCTGCACGCTGTTCGTTCCGCGCTCGCCGGCCACTGCAGTCAAGCCGGAGCAGATCGCGGAGCACGAGGCGCGGCTGGACGTGGCCGCGCTCGTTGCGGAGGCGGCAGCGTCGGCGGAGGTGTTCGAGTACCACGCGCCCGTTTGACGCGCCATGCGGCCGGTGATAACAAGCGGGGAAGTCTCAATAACCAGGGAGGAGCCCCCATGTCACGCGAAATCGACGAAGTCAAACGGGAAGTCGCCATCGCCAACCGCGTCCTGGCGGAGATGGGCCTCGCCACGCACATCCTCGCCTCCCTCGGACACGTCAGCATGCGCGTTCCCAACCAGCCGGACCTCTTCATCGTGAAGGGACGCGGCTACGCCACCGACGCCCTGCACGTCGTGCGCCCGGAGGAGATGATCGTCGTCGACATGGACGGCAACTTCATCGACGGTCCCAAGGGCACCTCCCAGTGCTACGAGGTGAAGATGCACTCGTGCATCTACCGCGAGCGCCCGGACGTGCTGTCCGTCGTCCACACGCACCCCCGCTACACGAACGTCCTCGGCCTCAACGACGTGAAACTCAAGGCGATGTCGAACGAGGGACACCAGCTCGTGCGGAACGACATCCCCGTGTTCCCGCACTCCAAGCTCATCATCACAGAGGAGGACGGCATGCAAGTGGTCGGGGCGATCGGCAACAGCCCCGTGCTGCTGCTGCGCGGGCACGGCGCGGTAACGACGGGCCGCAACATGGAGCAGTCCGTGATGAACATGCTGCACCTAGAAGAGCAGTCTCGTCTCAACTGGGTGGCGCTCGCCGCGTTCGGGCCGGACTACAAGGGCATCCCCGACGAGAACATGGACGAGTTCGCCACGGGCCAGGCCGCGATGAGCCAGGCGCCGCACCTCGCACGCCCACTCGCTCACATGCCTCCCATCCCCATGGGCGGCGTGTGGAAGTACTACACGGAGCTGGTCAGCGGGGATCTGTAGGCGCAAACATAAGGGTACTCATTGGGAACGCACGAGACTCCGCGCCCTGCTGACACAGCCCCGCGCATGTTCGCCGGAGCCCTGGACGCAATTATCCCGTTCATGTTGTTGGCGCTCATGCCTGTTCACATATGGGTTGCCCCGGACCTCCGGCACACTGCGGACGAAGGGACCGTTCAGATATGGTCCCTCTCCATGTGGGCCGGTTACTACGCGCTGTATTCCCTCCTCTCCCACTGGCGCTGGCGAAGGACCCTGGGCAAGCAGATATTTGGCTTGTCCGTCGTCAACACAGACGGCTCTCGCTGCGCCCGGGCGACCTTGTTCGGTCGGGAGTTCTTTCGAGGTGGCTCCCTGGGCATGTTGGCTGCTCCCTGGGCGCTCGAGCTGCCCTTCTACGAAGACGTGGATTTCTGGAGAGGACCTGGCGCCTTAATCTCCCCGTTTGCCGTGCTCCTCGCCGCAGGCGCCGCTGCTGTCATCCTTTGCTCCATGCTGTCCACCAAGCGCGCTCCTCACGACCACGCGGCAGACACAGTGGTTGTCAGCGACATTCAAGAGCAACCTGCGCGTGCTGCGCGCTCTCCGCAGCGCGATCTCCAAGCATTGATGGCTGTGATCATCGTGGTTCCACTGTCATTGCTTGCCGCTGTGCTCTCTTCGAACTGGCTCATCTTCCTGGGCATACTGATCGTGCCGGTGGTCGGACTTGCGGTCGTGCGTGCTCTCTATGAGCGCAGCCGACGGTGAGGGCCTCCCGGCATGTTGTGGGCCGGGCGAGACATCGCTGACGCGGTCGAATGGGCGCGGCGAGGCTGATGGCCGCTATACTTGCTCCCCATGAGCGACAAGGTACTCGTCGAGGTGGAGGACGGGGTCGGGACGATCACGCTGAACCGGCCGGGGCAGCACAACGCCATCGACTTCGAGATGTGGGGGCTACTGCGCGACGCGGCGCTGCGGCTCGGCGCGGACGACAGCGTACGCGTCGTGATCCTGACCGGCGCAGGGGAGAAGGCGTTCTCCGCGGGGGCCGACATCAAGGACTTCCCTGCGCACCGCAGCAACAGCGACCTCGCCCGGGAGTACGCCGACGCCTTCGAGGGCGCGCTCGACGCTGTCGAGCAGATGCCCAAGCCCGTCATCTGCATGATCCGCGGGATATGCGTCGGCGGCGGCTGCGAGCTGTCGATGGCCGCCGACCTCCGCATCGCGGCGACGGGCAGCACGTTCGGGGTGCCGGTCGCGAAGATCGGGGTGCTCGTGGGCTACAACGAGATGCGGCGACTCTTACACCTCGTAGGACCCGGACACGCGGCCAACCTGCTGCTGACCGCGCGGCGCATCGACGAGCAGGAAGCGCTGCGGATCGGCCTGCTGAGCGAGGTCGTCGACGCCGGCCGGCTGGTGGAGCACACCTACGGACTGGCAAGGGAGATGACGACCTACGCCCCACTTTCACAGTCCGCGCACAAGCGCATCGTTCGCACGGTTCTTGCGAATCCCAGTCTCACAGCCCTGTCCGACGAGGAGCGCTGGTTGCCCCTCTCCATCTTCGATACGGAGGACGGACAGGAGGGATACCGGGCCTTCATGGAGAAGCGCCCGCCGCGCTTCCAGGGGAGGTAGCGCCATGCCTCCGATGCCGCTGGAGGGCGTCACCGTCCTCGACTGCACGCAGGTCATGGCCGGCCCCTTCTGCACGATGCTGCTCGCGGACATGGGCGCGGACGTCATCAAGGTGGAGAAGCCGGGAGGCGACGATTCCAGGCGTATGGGGCCGCCGTTCATCAACGGGGAGTCCGCTGCCTTCCTCGGCATCAATCGCAACAAGCGGAGCATCGTCCTCGACCTGCGGAACGAGGTCGACCGCAGCGTGTTCCGGCGCATCGCCGCGCAGGCCGACGTGCTCGCTGAGAACTTCCGTCCGGGCACGATGGAGCGGCTGGGACTCGGCCCTGTGGAACTGTGCAGGGAGCACCCGGAGCTGATCTGGGTCTCCATCTCCGGCTTCGGGCAGACCGGCCCCTACGCCAGCCGTCCCGGCTACGACCTGCTCGCGCAGGGGATGTCCGGCATGATGAGCGTGACCGGCTACCCGAACTCGCCGCCGGTGAAAGTGAGCATCCCGCTGGCCGATCTCAGCGCCGGGCTGTTCGCGGCCAACGGCGTCCTCGCCGCGTACGTCCACCGGCTCAAGACGGGCGAGGGGCAGGTCATCGACACGTCGCTGCTCGAGGCCGCCATCGCCCTCACCGTCTGGGAGGCGGCCGAATACTGGGGCTCCGGCGCCGTGCCCGGCCCCAAGGGGTCGGCGCACCGGCTCGTGGCACCGTACCAGGCGATGCAGAGCGCCGACGGCTACTTCAACATCGGCGTGGCGAACCAGGCGAACTACGAGCGCCTGTGCGCGGCGCTGGAGCGTCCCGACCTGCTGACCGACTCCCGCTTCGCGGCGAACCCTGACCGCGTCCGTAATTACGAGGCGCTCGCCGAGGAGATACAGCGCACGACGCGCATACGCACCTCCGCCGAGTGGTTGTCCGTGTTCGAGGCCGCAGGCGTCCCGGCGGGGCCTATCTACGGCATGGACGAGGTCTTCGCGAACGAGCACGTCATGGCGCGCGGCATGGTGGCGCCGCTGGAGCATCCGGTCGCGGGGGTCATCAACAACCTCGGCATCCCGGTCAAGATGTCGGCGACGCCAGGCCAGGTGCGGCTGCCCGCCCCCACCTTCGGCCAGCACACGGAGGACGTGCTGCGGCAGTTCGGGGTGCCGGAGGGGGACATCACCCGCGTGCTCTCCCCGCCAGGGGAAAGCCAATAGGTGCATGGCAGTGAGGCAACTCATGCAATCACAGAGCAGTTGGCTTCGGCTGATGGCCGTATCAGGACTGGTGTGCGTCTTCCTGTTCACAGCGTGCGAGTCGGACGCCGACCGCATCCGGGAGATTAATGAGGCTGGCCGGACGCAGGCCACCTCCGGCGCTCCGACCGCCACGCCTACACCACTCAGCGCTGAGATAGACCTAGTAGACATTCAGGACGGCGATTGTATCGATTCCACCATTGAAGAAGGGGTAACTATCGAATCAGTCGTGATAGTCCCGTGCTCCGGATCCTGGCAATACAGGGTGGTTAACTCATTCACTGTCGACAACTCCAACGACTACCCGGGAGAGGACTTCTTCGCCAGGCTGGCCATTGAGAGATGCGACCGGCGGTACACCGACTTTCTCTATCCACTCCGAGAATCGTGGGAATCATTCTGGGGATTATTGGCACATAGGGAAGTCGACTGTCTTCAACAGAGCTTTGGATTGTCCGCAGTCGATCCTCAGAGATTGGACCGCCTGGTTGGATTGGAGCGCCTCAATGCAGGAGCGTGCTACAACGATGCTCCAGAAACTGGCGGCCTGCTGGTCGAACTCGTGGATTGCTCCGGCGGTTGGGAGTTACAAATCGTCGACGTCTTTTCCGTTCCTGCCAACGATGCGTTCCCAAGAGACGCCTATTTCCACGACCAAGCAGAACAGAACTGCCCCACACCCTGGGACTACTTCTACTCTCCCACCAGCCAGTCGTGGGTACTGGGCGATCGGGAGGTCATCTGTGTCAGGACGCCCTGACTTCCTTCCAGCCCTATGCTCTAGGGTCGGGGCCGAAACGGTTCCCGCCAGACTCGCCCTGCCGCACCATCCAGACTATCCACCAGACGCCGAGCGCCGCCCATGCGATGAACACCAGTGCGATAAAGCCACCATGGTCCGCAAGTTGGTCCAGCGAGGCGCCCAAGACCCAGGTGCCCGCGACCGGACTCAGCAAGACCAACGCGAGGCCGGCGAGCCACGCCGCCAGCCACCAGCCCGTCTTGCCGATGTCATGCAGACGGCGGACAGTGGCGGCCATCGTCGGCAGCAGCATTGCCATAGTGAACAGAATCCTAAAGCGGTTTTCCCCTAAGCTGGTTTCCGAATTTATGACATCGTCAACGCCCTGAAAAACGGCTCGGCCAAGGAAGACGAAGAGCACCCACCACCAGTATTCAGCCCGAGTTGCTCTCCCACCGAACCGAATGCACTTGCGGAAGCCCAGACCTACGGCTTCGATCGGGCCCACCATCGGCTTCGATCCCGAGTCCATCATTTCAGTCTCGTCTGAACTCCACGTCAGTTCCTTACTAGCGGCAGCGAAAATAACCAGCGGCGCTATTTTCGAATACGCGAGTATCCGATAACAACTGCCCCGCGCCGCGTTACGCTAGTCTTCGACGATGGCGAGGGCGCCGTCGCGGACGGTGACCTGGTGGCCGGAGAAGTCCATCGGCGCCTGTGCAGCGAGGACGTAGCGGTCGCCGACCGACTCCACCTGCGCGGGGCGCGGGCTCTCGCGGGCCCACTGCGGGCTGTCCTCGGTGACGATGCCGCCGCCACCGCCGGGGATGCCGGCGCCCGTCTCGCGCGCACGCTCGTCCCCGCCACCGCTGCCCGGCCCCATACTCAGCACGCAGATGTTGAACTCGCGCTCCTCCTCCGCGACGAACTTGGCGAACGCCCGGATCGACAGTTTCGAGACACCGTAGACGCACGTGCCGATGTTCGGCGCGGCGCTCGGGCGCACCTTGAGGGTGCCCTGCCCGAAGTGGATGACGTGCCCGGCATTGAGCGACTCCATGTACGGGAGCACGTGCTTGGTGCAGAGGAACGTGCCGCCGAGGTTGGTGCGCATCACCTTGTCGAAGAACGATTCGTCCATGTCGCGGATACGTGGCCAGCGGGGCGCGCCCTCGTGGAAGTGGGTCACGATGGCGGCGTCGTTGATGAGGACGTCAATGCGCCCGTAGCGCCGGTAGACCCGGTCCATGAGCGAGCGCACCTCATCCTCGACACAGACGTCGGTGCGGACGGCGATGGCCTCACCTCCGAGCGCCTGCACCTCGCCCATCACGGTGTCCATGGGCGCGACGTCGGCGATCGCGAGGCGCGCGCCCTCCTTCGCGAACGTCTTCGCCACCCACCGGCCGATGCCCTTCGCGCCGCCCGTGACGACGACTACCTTGCCTTCAACGGACATGCCGCGCCTCCTTATTGTGCTGAGCGTTCGACGACGGGAGTGTACGCGCACGGGAGGCAAACGAACATCGACACACAGGATGGACAGGATGGGGGTATCGGAACGCCCCGCGGTCGTCTGGAGTCACAGGGGAGTTGTGCCGTTGTGATAGGGTATTTCGCATCCTGAATGGGGTGAGATGTACGTGCGAACGAAGCAGACCAGAAAGCCAGCGGTGAACCAGACCGGACGGACGCACCGGCGGGTAACGAACAGGCTGAACCTCTTGTTCATCCTGCCTGCCCTGCTCTCCTTAGTCGTCCTTGGAGTTGCCTGCAGCGCCGACCCTACGGCCACGCCGGTGCCCACAGCCACCCCGACCCCGGCGCCGACGGCCACCCCGACACCGGAGCCCGCTCCGTCGGACGAGGAGCTGACCCACGCCTACGTGACGGAGGCCATAGAGTTCTATGGACAGAACGGCCTCGAGGCCACCGTCGAGTTCTACGCGTCCGAGGCGAGCATCGAGAACGAGAGGTCGTTGATCCTCATAGACAAGGCTGAAAGCGTATTGCTGGCGTACCGCCCCATACCCGCCCTGGTGGGCCAATACATCGGCCCCGGTTCGCGGTTCAGCGCCTTCGGGGACCTGATAAGCCTTGCCACCGAAGCAGGCGGCTGGGATACGGCCCGGGGAATCAATCCGGCCACCAAGCAGGAAGAGCCCCGGCGGGTCCTCGCCGTTCTTCACGACGGACTGGTGTTCTCCGCCAGCCATTCGGCCCTGGTGGAAGACATAGCGGACTCCACGCAGGAGTACGTGGACAAGGCCATAGCCAGATACGACAGCGAGGGCCTCGATGCGGTCATCGCTCACTACAACAGCCAGGACAGCCTGGACGGGCAGTTCTACCTGTTCCTCATCGGCGCGGACGACATCTACCTGGCCCATCCCATCTTCGCGCACCTCATCGGCACCGACATCAAGGACGTGGTCGGCTCCGACGGGCAGGAGCTGGGGAAGGAGATAGCCCAGGCCACAGAAGAAGGCGTGTGGGTGGAGTACCTCTGGCCCCATCCCGTTACCCGGAAGGAGCAGCAGAAGGTTACCTGGGCCATCCGGCACGACGGGCTGATATTCGCCTCCGGCTATTACGCAGGCGAGCCCGAAACAGGGGAACCGGCCTGGCGGGACGCCGACCCCAGGGAGTACACCGTCGAGTACGTGGAACGGGCCATCGAGCGTTACGAGCAGGACGGCCTGGACGCGATGCTCAACTACTACAACAGCGTCGCCAGCTTCGAGGGCGAGTGGTATCTCTTCGCCACCGACGATACGGACATCTACCACGTCCACCCGTTGCTGCCGCAGCTCATCGGGACGGACATCAACGACGTGGTGGGCTCCGACGGATACAGACTCGGCGAGGAGCTGGCCAAGGCCACCGAGGTGGGCGTCTGGGTCGAGTACCTGTGGCCCCACCCGGTAACACTGGAGGAGGTCCCGAAGGTGGGCTACGCCGTGCGCCGCGACGGGATGCTCTTCGCCTCCGGCTACTACGTGCCGGCCGAGGACCCCGCGGGCCAGACCGCCGCGTACGTGCAGCAGGCCATCGCGTACTACGAGGACAACGGGCTGGAGGCCACGGTAGCCCACTACAACAGCAAGGAGAGCCTCGACGGCCAGTGGGGTCTGACCCTGGCAGACGAGAACGACATCCTCCGCGTCGCTCCCCTCGCCCAACATCTCATAGGCACCGACCTGAAGAACCTTGCCACGTTCCGCGAGCGGGAGATCGGCAAAGAGATGGTGGAAGCCACGGAGGACGGCCTCTGGATAAGCTACGTCTTCCCCAACACGAGGTCGTCGGAGACGCTGTACGCGCATACGTGGGCAGTACGCCACGACGGGCTGGTCTTCATGTCGCGCTACTACGACGACCAGCCGGGCGATCCCGCGCCCTAGGGGTCCAAACCGTAGAACAGCCGTCGAGTCAGGAAGCGCGCGTCCGCCGGGGCGCGCGCTTCCTGCATCCGGCGAGAGTATCCCCGGGCGCTATCTGTCCACGCGGCAGCTGACGACGTCTATGCCGTAGTACTTGCGGTGGTGCACCGACGAGGCGTAGTGGCGCAGGATGCGGATGGAGAGTTCCTGCTCGTCTTCCAGCGCCTGGCTCTCGTCCAGATAGGCCATGCGGTTCTCGATGTTCCCCTGGATGACGTCGTCCGAAGCGACCATTATCTCCAGCTCGGCGGCGCCGCCTTCGGGGCGGACGGTGGCGACCAGACTCCGCTTCTGACCGTCCGCGCCGCCGTTCTCTCCTTCCAGGAGGCTCAGCATCACCTCTTCTCCCACGAGGCGCAGCCGGTCCTTCCCTTCTTCCGTCCAGGACTGCCTGTCGGCGAACCGGCTGAGCAAGTCGTCAACGGCAGGGAGCGAAGACTGCGCGAGGTCGGTCCGCAGTTTCCTCGGGCGGGAGCTCGATAGCTCGGAGAACACGGTCATGGCTATGGCAGTCGTACCGCCGAAGAAGAGCGTATTGCCCACCAGTTGACTCGTGATCCCTTCGAAGAACCCGCTGAACGTCCCGGCAGACAGGCCCAGCACCATGGAGACGCCGGCGATGGTGGCTTTCTTCTGGTCGACCCGGCCCGTGAAGACCGTCTTTGCACCTTCGACGAACAGCATGCCGAAGATGATGACGTACACCGCGCTGACCACCGGGCTGGGAATGGCGACCAGTACGGCGATCAGCTTGGAGAAGGGGGCGACCAGCATGGTCAGCAGGCCCAGGTATATCCCGACGCTCTTTGCGGCGACGCCGGTGAAGCCTATGTAGACCACGGTGGCCGCCCACGGCGCCGCGACGGGCAACGTTCCCACGAGGCCGGAGAGCAGGGTGCCCAGCCCGTAGACGCCCAGGCCTCCCTGCACCGAGCGGAAGTCGATGGCCGAATGACTCCTGTAGGAAGCGCGGTAGATCACCGACAGGTCTCCCACCGCTTTCATGAAGGCGGTCAGGTTGACGAACACGAAGGCCGGAAGCAGGGCCCAGAAATCCGTGTCGAAGGTCAGGTCCAGCCCCGGCCATGTGAAGTCGGGCAGGCTCACCCATGGGGTGCCGGCGATGATGCCGGTATCGTAGTAGCCCAAGGGAACAGCCACCACCAGACCGGCGGCCGCCGTGACCGGCAGGATCCACATACGCCAGGCCGGCGTACCCTGCAGGGATATCAATGCCCCGGCGGCCAGGGCAACCACTCCCGGCGCCACGAACAGCATCGCCGATGCGCCTTCCGGCGGAACAACGGCAGTGCGTACGATGAAGGGCACCGCCGATACCGCCACCAGCATGATCACTACTCCGCTGACCGTCTGCGTAAACACCCGGCGGAGGGAGGCGAGCCGCAGGGTCAGGACGAACTGCAACAGGGTGGAAGCCACCAGCAGGCTCGCCAGCAGTGAGGGGCCGCCAGCGTGGAGCGCCAGGGCGCAAACGGCCAGGAACGGGACGTTGAAGTTGGTGACGACGAGGCGGCCCGAACCGAAATACCGGAGCCGGAGGGTGTGCAAGATCATTCCGGCCCCGGAGACGACCAGGGCAGCGAATATCGCCCAGCCCAGGTAAGCTTCGGACTCGCCGGCTGCGCGTATCACCAGCACCGCCAGCATGATGAGACCGATGGTGTTGGGAACGAATATCTGCGCCGCTGAAGTTACCGCCACCGATGGCGGACACTTCTCATCCGGTTCGTAGCGAATCTCGACTCACCTCAAGGGGTTTCCCCTACCCGCCCTTCAGCACCTCGTACATCAGTATGCGGTTGCCGCACGTGTCGTCGAACAGGGCCTGCGCGACCCCTCCTGCGTCCACCGGCTCAGTCGGGAATGCGACGCCGAGCCCTTTCAGGCGTTCGTACTCAGCCTGGATGTCGTCAACGGCGAACGCCGCGTGCGGGATGCCCTGCTCGTAGAGCGCCTGCTGGTACGCCTGCGCAGCGGGGTTGTCGTTCGGCTCCAGAAGCAGCTCGACTCCGTCGGGCGCCTCGGGCGATGCGACCGTCAGCCACTTGAACTGCCCCACGGGGAAGTCCTGCTTCTTCACGAAGCCGAGAACCTCGGTGTAGAAGGCCAGGGCTTCGTCCTGGTCGTTCACGTGGATGCTGGTCAGTTCGATACGCATTCATGGCTCCTTCGTACGCAGGGTGCGGCGGGGAGTGTACTACCCGCCCTTCAGTATCTCGTAGATCATTATGCGGTTGCCGCACGTGTCGTCGAAGATGGCCTGCGAGCCGCCCGCGGCGTCGATCGGCTTTATCGAGAATACAACGCCCAGCCCCTCGAGGCGTTCGTACTCAGCCTGGATGTCGTCGACCGCGAACGCCGCGTGCGGGATGCCCTGCTGGTAGATCGCCTTCTGGTACGCCTTCGCAGCAGCGTTGTCGTTCGGCTCCAGGAGCAGCTCTGCGCCGTCCGGCGCCTCGGGTGAGGCGACCGTCAGCCACTTGAACTCGCCCACGGGGAAGTCTTCCTTCTTCACGAAGCCCAGCACCTCCGTGTAGAACGCCAGGGCCTTGTCCTGGTCGTCCACGTGGATGCTGGTCAGTTCGATACGCATCCTGCCTGTCCTTCCGTTTGGGGATGGGCGGGGAGTGTACTACGGCAGGGGATGCGAGGTTCCTGCCTTCGCAGGAACGACGGAGGCACGAGGGAGCGCGGGGTTTGCTATGCTACGCGCCGCCATACACCACTTCGGCAGGAGTAGAGAGCATATGACCACCGCACCACGCGTCGTCGGCGCGCCCGTACCCCGCATCGACGGGAAAGACAAGGTAACCGGCGCGGCCAACTACGGCGCTGACTTCGAGATACCGGGCATGCTGTGGGCGAAGACCCTCCGCAGCCCCTTCCCGCACGCCCGCATACGCGGCATCGACACGTCCGCCGCACTCGCGCTGCCCGGAGTCCACGCAGTGCTCACCGGCAACGACATCCCCGACAACATGCGCTGGGGACGCCGCATCGTCGACGTGCCGGTGCTCGCGCAGGGCGAGGTGCGGTTCGTCGGCGAGCAGGTCGCGGCGGTCGTCGCGGACGACGAGGAGATCGCGCAGCGCGCGCTCGAACTGATCGACGTCGACTACGAGGAGCTGCCCGCGGTCACCGACCCCGAGGAGGCGATGAAGAACGAGATCCTCGTGAACCCGGATATGCACGGCTTCAAGGGGCTGCTGTACGAGGTGAGCGAGCCGACCAACGTCGTCGTCCACTTCGAGTGGAGCAAGGGCGACGTGGAGGCCGGCCTGCAGGAGGCCGACCTCGTGGTCGAGAACACGTACACGACGCCGTCGCAACACCAGACGTACATGGAGGCGCACAACGCCACGGTGCGCGTGAACCCGGACGGCACCGCGGAGGTGTGGACGCCGGGCAAGGCACCGTACGCGGTGCGGTCGCAGATCTCCGGGCCGCTCGGCGTGGAGCCGGAGAGCAT
Source organism: Dehalococcoidia bacterium (assembly GCA_034422595.1). Lineage (GTDB taxonomy): Bacteria > Chloroflexota > Dehalococcoidia > Lucifugimonadales > Australimonadaceae > Bin16. The sequence continues at coordinate 106,751 of DAOUJO010000001.1, forward strand.
CGTCTTCCACCCGGTCACGATCGGCGGCGACTTCGGCGGCAAGGGGTCGCCGATGAACGTCGCGCTGGGCTACGTGCTGTCGAAGGCGGTCGGCGGCAGGCCGGTGCGTATGGTGTTCGACTACGCGGAGGAGTTCCTGGCGGCGAACCCGCGCCACTACTCCAAGCTGCGGATGCGCACCGGCGTCAAGAAGGACGGCTCCATCACCGCGCACGACGTATCCATCGTGTTCGACAGCGGCGCGTACGCGGGGTTCAAGCCCGCGGGGCACCTCGGCGGCGCGAAGGCGGCGGGAGGACCTTACCGAACGGAAAACGCGCGCGTGGTTGAGGACATGGTCTACACCCACAACACGCCGTGCGGCCACATGCGCGGGCCCGGCGAGCCGCAGGCCGTCTTCGCCCTCGAATCGCACATCGACGAGGTCGCGAAGGCGCTCGGGATGGACCCCGTGCAGTTCCGCCTGATGAACCTCGTCGAGGACGGCGAGCCCACCGCGCTCGGCGACGTGTTCGTGGAGAACCGCGCGGCGGAGGCGCTCGAAGTTGCGGTCGAAGCGTCGGGCTACAACGCGCCGAAAGCGTCCGGCGTGGGCCGGGGCGTCTCCGTCGGCGAGCGCCCGCCCGGCGGCGGACGCATCAACTCGCAGGTGTCGATGGAGGCTGACGGCTCGGTCCTCATCACCACTCCCCTGTTCGAGCAGGGCGCGGGCGCGTACACGGTGCTGCAGCAGGTCGTGGCCGAGGACCTCGGCCTCCCCGCCGATGCCGTGCGCATGGTCGTCGCCGACACGGGCCTGTTCGACAACGACCAGGGCGTGGGCGGCAGCCGCGTCACGAACCTCGGCACGGTCGCCACGCACGACGCCGTCGGGCAGGCGCAGGAAGAGCTGTTCAAGCTTGCGGCGGAGCTGCAGAACTGGCCGGAGGAGAAGCTCGTCGTGCAGGGGCAGATGCTCGTGCGGACGGACACCGGGGAGTCGCAGCCGTGGAGCAACCTCATCGCGCGCGTGGGCACGCCCGTCGTCGGGCGCGGCGTCGCCTCCGGTGGCTACGAGAACCCGGTCACCGGCTACTGCGCGCAGATCGCCGAGGTCGAGGTCGACGCGGAGACCGGCCAGATACGGCTGACGAAGCTGACGACCGTCCACGACACGGGCACGATCATCAACCCCATCGGCCACCAAGGGCAGATCAACGGCGGCGCCATGATGGGCATCGGCTTCGGTCTGCAGGAGGAGCTGGTGCGCGAGAACGGCTTCATCTCCACGCTCTCGTTCGCGGACTACAAGATACCGAACATCGCCGATATCCCGGAGCTGACGACGGTCGTGCTGGACACGCCGGGCCAGGGCGTCGGCCCGTACAACATCAAGGCGATCGGTGAGAGCCCCAACGCGCCGACCGCGGCGGCCATCGCGAACGCCATCGCGGACGCGTGCGGGGTGCGCGTGCGCGACCTGCCGGCGACGGCGGAGAAGGTGTACGAGGCGTTGCAGGATGCGTAGGACGGGGACCCACCCTCACCTCGGATGAACGTATGGATGAACTACGACCTATAGGCGAGGTGGCGCGGAGCCTCGGCATCGCTCCGAAGCACCTCATCCCGTTCGGCGACACGAAGGCGAAGGTGTCGCTGGACGCGATGCGCCCGGAGCAGAAGGGCAAGCTCATCGTCGTGACGGGCGTGAACCCCACTCCCGCGGGCGAGGGCAAGACGACCACGAGCGTCGGCCTGACGCAGGGGCTGGGGATGATCGGCAAGAACGTCGTGACGACGCTCCGCGAGCCGTCGCTCGGCCCGATATTCGGGATCAAGGGCGGCGGCACCGGCGGCGGGATGGCGCGCGTCATCCCGGAGGACGAGATCAACGTCCACTTCACCGGCGACGCCCACGCCGTCTCCTCCGCGCACAACCTGCTCGGCGCGCTCGCCGAGAACGTCATCTACCGCGGGCGCATCGAGGGCGTGAAGCCGTCCGACATCACGTGGCGGCGCGTCGTCGACATCGAGGACCGCGCGCTGCGCAGCATCGTCTCCGGCCTCGGCGGCTCGGCGAACGCCCCGCTGCGCGAGACCGGCTTCGACATCGTCACGGCGTCCGAGATCATGGCCGTGCTCGCGCTCTCGTCCGGGCTGGACGACCTGCGCGCCCGCCTCGGCAGGATCACGGTCGCCACGGGCAGCGGCGGGGCGCGCGTCACTGCAGAAGACGTGGGGGCGGTCGGGTCGCTCATGGCGCTGCTCCGGCACGCCATCCTCCCGAACATGGTGCAGACCACGGAGGGGCAGCCCTCGTTCGTCCACACCGGGCCGTTCGGCAACATCGCCCACGGCTGCAGCTCGGTCGTGGCGGACCGGCTCGCGCTCGGCTACGCGGACTACGTCGTGACCGAGGCCGGGTTCGGCGCGGACCTCGGATTCGAGAAGTTCATGCACATCAAGTGCCGCACGAGCGGGCTGCGCCCGAGCGCGGCGGTGCTCGTCGGCACCGTACGGGCGATGAAGCACCACGGCGGCGTCGGGATCAAGGACCTGGACTACCCCGACCCGTTGTCGGTACGCATCGGCTGCGCGAACCTCCAGCACCTGGTCGGCGTCGTGCGCAAGTTCGGCCTGCCGGTAGTCGTGGCCATCAACCACTTCCCTTCCGACACACCGGAGGAGACGGTGGTGATGCAGGACGCTGCGATCGAGGCGGGAGCGGCTGCAGCGGTCGTCTGCAGCGGCTTCGAGGACGGCGGCGAGGGCGCGGTCGAGCTCGCGGAGGCGGTCGTGCGCACATCCGAGCCGGGGCCGCCGCGGGCGCGGTGGCTCTACCCGCTCGACGCTCCGCTGCGCGAGAAGGTGCGCGTGCTCGCGGAGACGGTGTACGGCGCGTCGGACGTGCGCTGGAGCGCGCAGGCGTCGCGGCAGCTCGACCGGTTCGAGGAGCAGGGGCTCGGCGGCCTGCCCATCTGCATGGCGAAGACGCCGCTCTCGATCTCGCACGACCCGTCGCTGAAGAACCGGCCCACGAACTACACGTTCGAGATATCGGACGTGCGGGCGTCGACCGGCGCGGGGTTCGTCTACCCCATCGCGGGGAACATCGTCACGATGCCCGGCCTCCCCGGCTCTCCGCGCGCGCTGGACGTGGACAGCAAGGGGAACATCACGGGGCTGTAGGGGAGACTGGTACTCCCACAGCAGCGATAGAGGGAGGTCGAAGCGCATGGAGCCTCAACGGTTCAGCTACGAGCGTCCGGACAACGACCGGGCGAAGAACCTGACGCCCCTCTGCCATACCGACAGGCTGTGGGCGGACATGCAGCTCGTGAAGGAGGGCGGCGAGAACAAGCTCCACCACCATACGAACAGCGACGGGTTCTTCATGGTGCTCCAAGGCAGCGCGAGGTTCTACGGCGAGGGCGACGTCCTGCTGGCCGAGCTGCACGCGCAGGAAGGGGTCGTCATGCCGCACGGCTTCAAGTACTGGTTCGAGAGCTCGGGGTCGGAGCCGCTGCAACTGCTGCACGTCGCCGCCAGCGACCCGAACCTCCGGGACGTGCGCGTCGGGCCCAGCCGGGAGTAGGGATCCGAGGTTCCTGCCTCCGCAGGAACGACGGGGGCTTCGCCCCGCGTCCGGCCTACCCTCACCCGCCGCGCAAGCGCGTCGACCTCTCCCCCCAGGAGAGGTGGGATGCGAAGGGCGCCCTACAAGGGACGCCCCTACACCAAGCCACCCGAGAGATGTTTCGGCTGCGCCTGCGGCTCCGCTCAACATGACAGGGTGCTAGATCTTGGGGAGGCACTCCTTCCAGTCTGCGCCGGTGGGGAGCACGGAGGTGATCATGTAGGGGTAGTCGTGCGGCTGGTTCTCCTCCGGCGTCCAGGCGAGGCCCGGCGGGTCGCCGCCCTCCGCCATCGTGCGCACGGCCTCGAGCATGAAGCGGCGCATCGCGATGATGTGCATGTCGCTTGCGCCGAGGTTCTCCTGGGTCCTGTCGCTGATGGCGCCCATGCTCTCGGTCACCATCTTGTCCTGCGTGTGGTTGCGGGCGGCGACCCCGCTCCAGAAGTCGCCCGACTTCTGCTCCTCCCGGCTGAGCTGATAGTCGTTGGCGCGGGTGTAGTAGCTCATGAAGCCGGGCCCCACCTCGGCGCGGTCACTCCGGGCGTACGAGTCGTCGACGGTCTTGTCCCACCAGACCTCGAAGTCGTAGCGCCAGTTGGTGTAGTCGTCCGCGGGCACCTGGTAGATGGTGTGGACGGCCTCGTTGTAGCCGTTGGGCGAGTCGCCACGCGGCGTGTTGCCGATGCAGGGCATGAGGAAGGTGTTGGTGCGCACCATCTCCCGGGCGTCGTCGTAGGGGTAGATGGTCGCGGCGCGGACACCCCACGGCAGCCTGTCGATGGCGACGCGGGCCGGGCGCCTGCGCGCCTGGTTCATGGGGTCTCCCTCGGCGGATATGCGCCGGTGGAGATACGCCGAGTGGATGCTGTCGTTGTCGCCCTCCAGCGCCTGGAGCCAGTTGCACTCCAGGAAGAGCTTGCTGCCGACGACGACGTGGTCGCGCGGCAGGGTGAACCACGGCAGGTTGGGCACGAGCGGCATCTTCTCCTTCGGTCCCATGTAGGTGAGCACGACGCCGTTACGCTCCTCGCAGGGATAGGAGGTGTGCCGGATGGTGTCCTTCAGTCTGCTGGTCTCCGGCTCGGCGGGGATATCGAGCACCGTGCCGTCTGCGTCGTACCGCCAGCCGTGGTAGATGCACGTGATGCTGCAGTCTTCCACCCGTCCGTAGAAGAGCGACGCCCTGCGGTGCGAGCAGTACTCGCCGAGCAGCCCCACCCTGCCGTTGCTGTCGCGGAAGGCGACTAGGTCCTCGTTGAGCAGCTTGACGCGCACCGGAGCGCAGTCCGGTTCGGGCAACTCCTCGGAGAGCAGCGCCGGTATCCAGTAGCGGCGGAAGAGCTCGCCCATCGGCGTACCGCGTCCCACGCGGGTCAGGATCTCGTTGTCCTCGGCGATGGACATGACGCACCTCCGCTGATGCAGCACCGGTGGGGAGCCGGGCGGGATGGCTGCAACTATAGCCCCGGCGGGATGCGTGTCAACGGCGCTCGTCCATGATGCGGCGGGCGATGCGCAGGTCCCACATCTGCAGGGGGTTGTAGCCGACGAGCTCCGGGTACTCGTCGACGGCCATGTCGTAGAAGTTGGCGATGGCGTGCGGCATCGGCACCGGCGGGTCGGCCAGCTCTCCGGCGAGGTGGCCGTAGACGATCTCGCGCTCCTCAGGGGTGTCAATCGTGGCGCCTCGCGACGTCATCAGCCCCCCCGGAATGGAGGTCATCACGTCCAGCACGGCCTGCTTGTCCTCCTTGAACAGCCTCGCCGCGTCAAACGCGGCCCGAACGAGGTTCTCCATATCCCCGGCGCGGCTCTCGAGCAGTCCCTCGGACGTGGTGTAGACGACCCCGCCCAGGAAGCCGAAGGAGCCGATGTCGAGCGGCACGAGTCCGGCTTCGACCGCCGCATCCGAGAAGAGGTTCGTGACGACGGCCGCATCGCAGTCCCCGGCAACGACCCGCTGCCACGGCATCCAGCGACCCTCCGAGTCGGGCACCAGCACGATCTCGACGTCCGTGAGCCCAGCTTGCCGGAGCCAGAGCGGGTCGATGAGGTTGGTAGGGCGGGCATCGCGAACGGCGATGCGCCTGCCGCGCAGTCCGTCGAGGCTCGTGACGCCGGGGCGCACGTAGAGCCGCTCGTTGATGGTGGTGACAGCCGCCGCGATGGATACGAGCGGCATGCCCTTCGCGCGGTTCAGCTGCTGGTTCCAGTAGTTCTCGGCGAGCACCTCTCCCCTGCCGTCGAACAGCAACTCGGCGTACTCGCGGCCCTCGGGACGCTCCAGGACGACCTCCGTTCCGTAGGCCACGGCGGCATGCCGCACGGTGTAGAGGTACGGGAGGCGGTCGGCATCGCGCCAGAGTACTCGGATCGTGCCCATGGGTCCCTCCTTACAAGAACTCCTCAGCCCTGCACCCTAACCGGTTCACCCCCATCCTAACCTTCCCCCATCGAGGGGGAAGGGGCGCGCTAGAGCACGGGAGAGATTCCTCGGCTACGCCTACGGCTCCGCTCGGAATGACAAGGCCCGCACGCCACGTGCCCCACACCGGAGGGCCCTCACCCGCCGCGCTCTCGCGCGTCGACCTCTCCCTCAGGAGAGGTGGGTTGCGAGCTTGCTCTGGAGCCGGGGGTATGCGTCCAGCGCGTTGTCCTGGAATATCCGGCGCTTCTCGTCCTCGGTGATGCCGGGGACGGCGTCGACGTACGGCTTGGTGTCGTCGAAGTAGCGGCCTGTCCGATCGTCGATGCCGCGCACGGCGCCGATCATCTCGGAAGCGAAGATGACGTTGGACGCGCCCATGACCTTCACGAGGAAGTCGATGCCCTCCTGGTGGTAGACGCAGGTGTCGAAGTAGAGGTTGCCGAGCAGCAGTTCGTCGAGGGGCGGCCGGCCCATGTCCTGCGCGATGCCCCGGTAGCGGCCCCAGTGGAAGGGGACGGCCCCGCCGCCGTGAGGAAGCACGAACCGGAGCGTCGGGAAGTCCCTGAACAGGTCCGAGAGGAGGAATTGCATGAAGGCCGTCGTGTCGCCGTTCAGGTAGTGGGCGCCCGTCCCGTGGAAGTTCGGGTTGCAGGACATGCTGACGTGGACCATCGCGGGGACGTCCAGCTCGACCATGCGCTCGTAGAGCCCGTACCACCAGCGGTCGGTCAGCGGCGGGTCGGTCCAGTAGCCGTCGGTCGGGTCGGGATTGAGGTTGCAGCCGACGAACCCGAGCTCGTTGACGCAGCGGTCGAGCTCGGCGACGCACTCCGTCGGGGACACACCCGGCGACTGCGGGAGCTGGCAGACGCCGATGAAGTTGTCCGGGAACATGGTGCACACGCGATGGACGAGGTCGTTCACGGTACGGCTCCACTGGAGGCTCGTCCGGGCGTCGCCGAAGTGGTGGCCCATCCCGCCCGCGGTCGGCGAGAAGAGCGCCACGTCCGTTCCGCGCTCGCGCTGGAGCCGGAGCTGGCCGTTCTCGATGGTCTCGCGTATCTCGTCGTCGCTGATCGACAGCGGCTCGGTGAAGGGGCGCCCGGCGCTCTCGATCTGACGGGCGCGCCACTCGCGCAACTGGCGCGGGGCGGTCGTGTAGTGGCCGTGGACGTCGATGATCATGGGCGGATTCTACGCCATGCGATGAAGCCTCACCGGCGCCCTGCCCCACTCGCAACGAACTTGCGCATCGCCCAAGGCAGGCGCATGATGGCGCCGCCGGCCAACGAAGGGCGTATGAGCCGCTGCAGGAGGTGACTCGTGACTCTGCTCATCAACACGGAAGAAGCGCGGCGCGTCCTGACGATGGACGACTGCCTGGAGTACCTGGATACCGCGTACAAGGACCTGGCGAACAAGGAAGCTGTCACCGCTCCTCCCGGGGGCCGCTGGGACGTGTGGGTGCCCGTCGGCGACGAGAAGTACTACGTGTTCGGCACGCTGCAGGGCGCGAGCCGCCGACTGGGCGTGTTCGCGATGCGGTTCAAGTCGGACATCATGTACTACCCGTGGGAGGCGGACGGCCAGACGCTCGACAAGTACTGCGTCGAGCCGGGCAAGTACTGCGGCATCATCATGCTGTTCAGCGTGTGGGACGGAGAGCCGCTGGCGATCCTGAACGACGGCCACATCCAGCACATGCGCGTCGGCGCGACGGCCGGTGTCGCGGCGAACTACATGGCGCGGGAGAACGCCACGTCGGTCGGCATGTTCGGCTCGGGCGGGATGGCGCGGACGTACCTGGAGGCGTTCGCCAAGGTGCGCAAGATCGACTACTGCAAGGTGTACAGCCCCACCAAGGCGCACCGCGAGGCGTACGCGGCGGAGATGAGCGACAAGCTGGACATCAACGTCATCGCCGTCGACAGCCCGGACCAGGTCAGCGAGGGAACGGACATCGTTGCGGGCTGCACCGACTCGGCGCAGCCCATCATCCACCCGCAGTACGTCACGCCCGGGATGCACGTGACCCCTGTCGTACCGAAGGAGCTGCCGCCCGCGACGGTCGAGAAGTTCGACGTCGTGGTGCGCCATAACAACGGAGGCGCCGAGGGGTTCTTCGTCGGCCAGGACGAGGAGTATTCGGGGCTGCCCGCCGGACACTTCGACAGCTCCTACCGGGGCGTGGACCGCAGCGACTCCCCGACGCTCGCCGACCTGGTGTCGGGGAAGGCGCCGGGACGCACGAGCGACGACCAGCTGACCTGCTACTACAACGTGCCGGGCTCCGGGCTGCAGTTCGCGGCGGTTGCATACCGGACGTACGAACTGGCGAAAGAGGCCGGTCTGGGACGCGAACTCCCCACCGAGTGGTTCCTGGAGGACGAGCGGGACTAAGGCCCGAAGAAGGGCGTGTTTCGCTTGACACGAGTTATACCGATGCTGATGATTGCTGCCAGCGCCGAATCCGATGGCGAATTTCGGAGCAGGAGGGCCTCATGAGAAACAGAAACAGGATGTGGCAACTTCTTCTGGGGTTTGCTCTCACGGCCGGGCTGTTGACGGCGCTTGCCGGTTGTGGCTCCGACCCGACCGCAACGCCCACGCCGGTGCCCCCTACTCCCACTCCAACGACCGCTCCCGACGCTCCAGCCCCGGCGACAGCTGAACCGAGCGCTCCGGCGACTCCCACACCGGTCCCCGCGCCGACGTTCGATGCCGAGGCGTACTTCTCGGGCAAGACGCTGCGGATCGTCGTGGCGTGGGACCCCGGCAACAGCATCGACGCGCACGCACGAGCGGTCTCGCGGGTGCTGCCGAGGTACATCCCCGGCAACCCGAAGTCCATCGTGGTCAACAAGGACGGCGCAGCGGGCACCGTTGGCGGGAACTGGTGGCACGAGAACGCCCAGGACGACGGCCTCTGGCTGTTGGCCAACACCGGCGCGAACCCCATCTCGCAGATCCTGCGTCCGGGCGTGCGCTACGACTTCCGCGACTACACGTCGGTCGGCGGCATCATGCAGCGCACGACGATGTGGATCGTCTCCGGGGACGCTCCGTACAGCCGCATCCAGGAGGCCTCCGGCGGCACTGAGGAGTTCACCGTGGGGCTGAACACCGAGTCCGAGACCGGAACGGCGAAGGCACTGGCGCTGGCCCAGTGGCTCGACCTGCCGATGCGGCCGCTCTTCGGGATCGGCTCCGGGTTTGCAGCCTACCTGACAACGTTCGACCGCGGCGACGCCGACAGCTACATCTCCGGCAGCGCGTGGTACCGCACGCCCGGCTCGCGTCCCGGCTGGTTCGCGGACGGCGTCGTGGAGCCGTTCGCCATGCTGGGTTCGAAGGACGTCTTCGCCAACAACGGCGAGATAGACGTTCCGGACGACCTCCCGCACATCAGCGAACTGCTGACGGACGAGCAGATAGGGATCTGGTCCGGCATGAACCTGGAGGACACGGCGTTCTACCGCGGCCTCTTCACGCCGAAGACGATCGAGCCTGAGGTACTTGCCGTGCTGCGCAAGGCGTTCGACGACATGTTCAACGACCCCGAGTACCAGGAGATATACGAGAGCCTCGTCGGCCTCCCGGTCGACCAGGGCGGCAGGCTCGCGCCCGAGGTCGTGGACGCGGAACTGGAGAACTGGGCGGCGAACGCTGACGAGATCAAGGCGGTGTACGCACAGTTCCTTCCGCAGTAGACGTGCGAGGCGGTGAGCAGCTGCGGCAAGCGCAGCTGCTCATCGCTCACATAGCACTTAACGCCTAAGGAGTCAGGCAGCGTGGCCGAGTACATTGCCGCCCTCGGGTTCCTCGGAGACCCGCTCTACTGGACGATGTTGATCCTGGCAGTCGTGCTGCTGGGAACGATCGGCCTCATCCCGGGCCTGGGCAGCACGACTATCGCGGCGATAGCCATCCCCTTCCTGCTGTTCAACTTCGGCGACAACCCCACCGCCGGCATCATCTTCCTCGCGGCCCTCGGCGGGCTGAACAACACGTTGGACTCGGTGCCCGCCGTCCTGCTGGGCTACCCGGGCGCCGCCACGCAGGTCACGTTCCTCGAAGGTCACCAGCTCGCGATGCGGGGGCGGGCCGCACACACGCTGGGGGCCGTCTACGCCGTGTCGGCGATCGGCGGCGTGGTCGGGGCGGTGGCGCTGCTCGCCATGATCCCGTTCATGCGCCCTGTACTCGTCCGGTTCTCGTTCCCCGAGATAGCAGCGATGGCGATGTTCGGCGTGCTGATGGTATCCGTCCTGAGCCGGGGCGCGATGATCAAGGGCGTCATCTCCGGGCTGCTCGGCGTCCTGGCCAGCACGATCGGCACCGACGGCATCCAGGGCCTTCCACGGCTTACCTTCGAGCAGATCTACCTGCTGGACGGGCTCCCGCTGATCCCGACGCTCATCGGCTTCTTCGCGCTCCCCGAGCTGATCGACCTGACCATGACAGGGCGGCCGGTCTCCGCGCCGGGGACCGTCTCGACGCGGGAGGTCATGTCGGGCGTCCGCTATGGCGCCGGCAAGTGGCGGGTGGCGATCCGGCAGAGCATGTTCGGCGTGTTCATGGGCGCGATACCGGGGATCGGCAGCGCCGTCATCGACTGGCTCTCGTACGCATTCGGCATCGCGCTGTCGAAGGACAAGACGGAGTTCGGCAGGGGGTCGCTGGACGGCGTCCTGTTCGCCGAGTCGGCGCAGAACTCGAAGGAGGGCGGCCAGGCGATCCCCACGCTGGCGTTCGGCATCCCCGGTGGGTCGTCGTGGGCCATCGTGCTCGTCGGGCTCCTCTTCTACGGCATCGCGCCCGGCCTGGGAATGCTCGACCAGCACCTGGACGTGATGGTCGCCATCGTCGTGACGCTGGCGCTGGGCAACCTGCTCATCACGATGCTGGGGATGGTGGCGACGGGCCAGATCGCCAAGGTGACGCTGGTGCCCTACCCGCTGCTGGCGGCCGCACTGTTCCCGCTGGTGTTCATCGCAGCGTTCCAGTCGACAACGGCGTGGGGCGACATCCTCGTGCTCATCGGCGCGGGCATGCTCGGCCTCACGATGAAGTGGCTCGGCTGGCCGCGCCCCCCGTTCATCCTCGGCTTCATCCTGGGGCCTATCATCGAGAAGAACCTGTGGACGGCGGTGGGCGTGTTCGGCCCACTGGGGATGCTCACGCGGCCCATCTCGATCATCCTGCTCATCTTCGCGGTCCTCAGCGTCATCTACCTGACGAAGGCGATGGCCCGTGGGACGGCGGTCGGTCAGATCGCTTCGGCCGCCGCGCAGCAGGGAGGAGTCCCACCGGTGCAGGGCGGCTCGGGAGACGGCCCCGCGGCGACAGCCTCCGGATGGGGGAGCAGGCTCCTGGGCCGACCGCGTCCGCGCTGGACGTGGGACTCGCTCTTCCCCTTCGCGATGCTTGCCGTGGTCATCGCATTCCTCGTGGACGTCAGCGGACTGAGCACCGGCGCCGCGAAGTTCCTCCCCCTGTACCTGAGCGCCGCTCTCATCCCGCTCATCCTGTACGAGACGTTCCGCATGAACGTTTACCGCTCGGAGCAGGTGGACATCATGGACCTGGGGATGCGCACCGGCACAGACCGGGTAGCATTCCGCGCGTTCCTCGGGATCTCGGCGTGGCTCGCCGCCATGGTCATCGGCGGCGCCATCGTCGGGCTCCAGTACGCCACCGTTGCGTTCGCAGTCCTCTTCGGGTTCGCGACGCTGCAATGGCGAGGCCGCAAGAGGCTGTGGGCACTGGTGCCCGGCGTACTCGTGGCCGCAGTCGTGTTCGGAGTCCTGGACGCAATCATGCACGTCATCTGGCCTGACCGCGTTATACTCGACTGGCTTCTCGGGCGGTAAACCGCACCGCGACCGACAAAGGAGGCACCCATGCGCCGCACAATCGTTCGACAGACCACAACCGCAGCCATCATCGTGGCGCTGGGACTGGCGTTACTCGCCGCTCTGGTGTCGGGAGTCACGCCGTTCGGCTCCGAGGCTAAAGGACAGGACGCCGACTCCGCACCGAGCGTGTCGGTGTGGCCGGGCGTCGGAGAGCTGCACAGCGGCAGCAGCTTCGCAATCATGGGCACCGGCTTCCAGCCGGGGCAGAAGGTGCACGTCCTGATCCAGACGAGCGTCGGGCGAGGCTTCGCCGGCACCGTCACCAACGAGATCACCGAGAACGTGCAGCCGCCGATCGAGGCGGTGGACGAAGCCGGGAACTTCGCCGCACGCTTCGACATGGGCCGGTTCGAGCGCGTGATGTCGGAAGGGATCGCGGGCATCACCGTGACCGACACCGACTTCAACGTGCTGGCATCGACCCCCGTCGCCATGTGCGACCCGCAGGGCCGCTCACGTGTCCTGGTGTACCCGCGCGGGGCACCCGACTACGCAGCGAACCCGGACGACCCGCGCCCGAGCACGTACTGCGCCGGTTTCTTCGAGTACCCGGAGAAGCCAGAGGCAGGCTAGTCCGCACGTTGCATACGAACGAGGAAGGGCCAGCATGCGCTGGCCCTTCTGTCATGCGGATGGTCTCTGTTGACAGTGACAGCAGCAGCGGTCTACTATCTGCAATCGATACTTCATATCGATATGAACATCGTTAACAGGGGTAAATCTGTGACACTATGCTAGTATCTATTAGTACTGCGTCCCAATAAATCCTAAAGGAGGGTCCCCCATGGAAACGCAGCGCAGAGTACCTGTCACCATCCTCACCGGCTTCCTTGGCTCCGGAAAGACGACCCTGCTCAACCGGATCCTGACGGAGGAGCACGGCAAGCGCATCGCCGTGATCGAGAACGAGTATGGGGAGGTCGGCATCGACCAGGCGCTCGTCATCAACGCAGACGAGGAAGTCTTCGAGATGTCGAACGGCTGCATCTGCTGCACGGTGCGCGGAGACCTGATCCGGGTGCTCAACAACCTCAACAAGCGCCGCGACAAGTTCGACTACGTGTTGGTGGAGACCACGGGGCTCGCCGACCCCGGCCCTGTCGCTCAGACGTTCTTCATGGACGAAGAGCTTCGCGCCGAGTACGCCCTCGACGGGATCGTCACACTCGTCGATGCAGCCCACATCGAGCAGCAGCTCGGCCGAAGCGACGAAAGCACGGAGCAGATCGCGTTCGCAGACGTACTCGTCCTCAACAAGACGGACCTCGTCAACGGCGAGACCCTCGACAGCCTCGAAGCCCGGCTCCGAGGCATGAACCGCATGGCGCGAGTCGTGCGCAGCGAGCGGGCGAACGTACCAGTCGGCACGGTGCTCGACCTCGCCGCCTTCGACCTGGACCAGGTCCTCGAGCGTCGTCCCACCTTCCTCGAGCCGGAGTACCCGTTCGAATGGACCGGGGTCTACCGGCTCGATGCAGGCCGCTACGAACTCTGCCTCACCGATGGACCCGATCCGGCGATGTCGCTCGTCGTCGTGCCCGACCAGGCCACGGACGACGCTGCCCTGCGGGAGAGCGCGGAGTGGTGTGTACGGCAGTACGCCGAACCTTCGGAGATCATCCATCCAGGGGGAGAGGTCCCGGTCGGAAAGCATGTGAACCTCCGGCTCGATCCCCCAGGGCGCAAGTCGTTCTTCCTGGAGATCGATGCGCCGGGGCAGTTCGGCCTCTATGCCCAGCACCTCCGGGAGGAGTTCGATATCCACCTGAGGAACACGGACGGAGCGGTGGTCCCCGCCGAGGCCGAGCGGATCTGGGTCGCGCAGCACGAGCACGACGATACGGTGGGCTCGATCGCGATCGAGAAGGACGGCGACGTTGATCCCAGGAAGCTCGACGCCTGGCTTGGAAAGCTGCTCAGTGAGCGTGGGGTGGACATCTTCCGAATGAAGGGCTTCCTCAGCATCCCGGGTGATTCCCGTCGTTTCGTATTCCAGGGTGTCCACATGCTCGTCGACAGCCAGCCGGACCGCGAATGGGGGGACACGCCCCGCCGCAATCAACTCGTCTTCATCGGCCGCAACCTCGACGAGGAGAGTATGCGGAAGGGGTTCGATGCATGTCTGATCTAAACGCCGGCAGCCCGAAGGGCGTTCTTCGCCGGGGCTGGTCCGCGGCGGTCGGCGACTACGCTATCGCCGGGGGTTGGACCCTGTGTGGCGAGGCGCTGGTGGTGGGCGATACCGAGGGCGGCATCTACGCATTCGACGGAGAGTCCGGCGCAGCCCTCTGGGAGCGGCGCGGGGTCCATGACGGCGGTGTGCTCTCGATGGCGGTCCACCCAAGCGGAAGCCCGTTCGCTACGGCCGGACAGGACGGCCGAGTCCTGATCTGGAGCGCCGCCGATGGCCAGGTGGTCCGGACGATCGACGTTGGGGGCGGTTGGGTGGAGAACGTGGCGTGGTCGCCGGACGGCCAACGGTTGGCGGCCTCCTGCTCCCGGCAGGTCCGCACGTATGACGCGGACGGCGCGGAGGTCTGGCGGTCCGACGATCATCCCAGCACGGTCAGTGCTATCGCCTGGTCGAGCAGAGGGGAGCTGGCGACGGCCTGTTACGGCCGAGCGACCTTCTTCGACGCGTTCACCGGCGAACCTCGCCAGAAGCTGGAGTGGCAGGGCTCCCTGGTGTCGATGGTACTGAGCCCGAACGGGGATATCGTGGTCTGCGGCAGCCAAGACAACACGGTGCACTTCTGGCGCCGCTCCACGGAGCAGGACTCCATGATGTCCGGCTATCCCGCCAAGCCGTCGGCCCTGGCTTTCGACGATACCGGCACTCTTCTGGCCACCGGCGGCGGGGAAGACGTGACGGTCTGGAGCTTCCAGGGGAGAGGCCCCGAAGGCACGCGGCCCGGCGTCCTGGAGTTTCATATTCAACCCATCACGACGCTTACCTTCGCTCCCGGCGCGATGCGCCTGGCATCGGGGAGCCGCGACGGCGCCGTGGGTGTGTGGTCGCTTCAGAGAAACGGACAAGGCAACCGGACAGGAGCCGTGGACCTGGGGCACGCAGTGGCCGCACTGTACTGGCGGCCCGACGGTGAGGCGCTCGCCGCCCTCGACGCCCAGGGCGGCGTGACGGTCTGGCTGGCACCACAGGCACCACCGGAACCGCAGAACCGCGCGGCCAGACGCCGACAGCAGCAGGGACGGCAGTAGCCATAAGACAGCAGTAACCATAAGGAGGATCGTCTTGTTCCATCTAATGATACCCAGTATCAGATATATAGCTCCCGGGGCGTGTGCCCTGTTACTGGCCCTGGTGCTGGCCTGCGAGTCGCCAGACGCCACCGGGTCTGATGATGAGGAACGTCCCACCCTGAACGCCGGCGTCATCTGGCTTGACAGCCCCCTCGACCCGGTGGAGGGCGGTTACGTGGGCACGCAATCGGGAATGTCAGAGACCTTGTTCCGACTGTCAGGAACCACCCTCAGTCCCGAACCGTGGCTGGCAACAGAGGCCACCCAGGTGGACCCCTTGACCTGGAGGATCGGAATCCAGGAGGGAGTCAAGTTCCACAACGGGAACGTGATGGATGCACAAGCGGTCAAGGCTTCCCTGGAGAGGGCTATCCGACTGTCGCCAGCGGCGGCCAGTACATTGACCGTTGACACCATAACGGTCGAAGACGGGCTGACCATCACCATCACAACGACGACCCCACAACCCACCCTGCCGGGCCTGTTGATCCTGCCAGCCCTCGCCATCACCGACGCGGCGGCGGCGGATGCAGCCGGCGAGGGCGATTTCATCGCTGCCCGCGCCCTGACGGGGCCGTACGTTCCCACCGCGTACGTCCAGAAGGAATACCTGTACAGTGTGGCCAACGACGACTACTGGAGGGGAACGCCCCCGCTGGCCGGCATCGATCACGTTGCCATCCCCGACACCAACAGCCGGGAGTTGGCCCTGCAGGCCGGAGACGTCGACATCATCGTCAACGTATCACCTGATGGCGCCCAGGCGATCAACGCCCACCCGGGCACACGTACTCAGACCTCCGGCATAGGCACCTCCCTGGTCCTGTGGTGGGTCAATTTCGAGCGGGGCATCCTGGCCGATCCGCTGGTGCGCCGGGCGGTGGCGCACGCCATCGACCGGGAGGGCATCGCCCGTCTGGTCGCTCCTCCCGGATCCGGGTCCTTCGCAGAGCTGCTGCTCCCTGAAGTCCTGGCGCCCTGTCCCGGCGTGAGCGCGCCGGGCTACGATCCTGACGAAGCCCGCGGTCTGCTGGCCCAGGCCGGTTACGCCGACAGCAACGGCGACGGAATCATGGACAAGGAAGGTCAGCCTCTGGAGATCATCATCGGCGGCTACCCCGAGCGATTCCAACTGCCCATCATGGCCGAGGCCGCCCAGGCGATGCTGGCTGACGTGGGCATCAGTGCCGAGGTGCTCATAACGGAATGGTCGGTGGTCAATGAACCCAAATGGGACCTCTTCGGCTGGTACAACACTGTCGTGCAAGGGGGTGGAGACCCGGTGTACAACATCAGCAAGTTCGCTGGGTTGAAGGGCGACGCCAGCGGCAGCGGGACCAATAACTATGGGCACTACGACGCTTCCCGCCTGGCGGACATAGTCGCCCCCTCTGTCTCGGTGACCGACCTGGAGGGTCGAAAGGAGATAGCCTGCGAGGCCCTGGCGGTGGTCACTGAAGAAGCGGCATTCCTGCCGGTGGCGCATGTGAACATGGTGTACGGCCTCAGTGACCGGGTCACCGATTTCGAGGCCCACCCAACCTCCCACTATTTCTTCAATCACCGCGTCGGACTGAGCGAGTGAGCAAGGGAGCAGGATAACGGGATATGGAATAAAGACCCTTCGGCATGCGTGCATACCTGGTTCGAAGGCTGGCCACGCTACCGCTGCTCCTCCTGGGAATCTCTGCGGTCAGCTTCACGCTGCTGAACCTGGCGCCGGGCGATCCCGCCGAGATCGTCCTGCGCCAGCGCAACCCTGCCCAGATGCCCAGCCCGGCCGCAGTGTCAGCCATGCGCGCCGAGCTGGGCCTGGACGCGCCTCTTCCGGCGCAATACGTTCGCTGGGTGTCCCAAGCGTTGGCAGGTGACATGGGCCGCTCCTACGTGACGGAACAGCCCGTGGCCAACCAGCTGGCGCGCCGCACCGTCCCAACGGCCCTGCTCACTGTGGCTGCTTTCGGCTTGGCGCTGATGGTCGCCGTGCCCATGGCCGTACTGTCCGCTCGGCGACGAGGTAGCGCCGTGGATGCCATCGCACGCCTTGTGGCGCTGCTGGGCGCGGCGGCTCCACCCTACGCGCTGGCGTTCGGACTGATCTTCCTGTTCGCGGTGAAACTTTCCTGGCTGCCGGCCATCGGCTACGGTTCGGTTGCCCAGGCCGTGCTTCCGGCCATCGCGCTGTCCCTTGCGCCGATGGCACAGCTGACGCGGCTGATACGCGCCAGCATGCTGGAAACACTGGGGCAGGAATACATCCGCACGGCGCGGGCCAAGGGACTGCCCGAACAGACCGTCGTCATCGTGCACTCCCTGCGCAACGCACTGCTACCGGCCATCGGAGCCACCGGGGTGCAGCTTGGCTACCTGCTCAGCGGCGCCGTCATCATTGAGACCATCTTCACCTGGCCAGGTCTGGGTCAGCTGATGGTGGGCGCAGCGCTGACCCGGGACTACCCGGTGATACAGGGGTTCGTAACTTACATCGCCGTGGTGGTCCTGCTGACCAACCTGGCGGCTGACATTGCCCTGCGTATCGCCGACCCGCGCCTGCGATACGAACCGGATGGGTTCTAACGGCCAATGACAGGTATTCCTGAAGAAGTCAGGGAGCGGTTCTCTCTCTCCCTTGTCCACACCGGCCCACGGCGGCGCTGGCAGTGGACCCGGCTGCTGCGGGAGCCGGGAACCGCCCTGGGGCTGTTTCTGGTGGTGTTCCTGCTGCTGGCGGGACTGGCGGCCCCCTGGCTTCCCCTGGATGACCCAACCCAGATCAGTCTGTCTGACAAATTGCTCCCGCCTTCCCTGGAAAATCCCTTGGGTACCGACCACCTGGGCCGGGACACCTTCAGCCGCATCGTCCACGGCGCCCGTATGACCCTGCTGGCCGCCGTCGCCACCATGGTCCTCAGCATGACAATCGCGCTGGCGGTGGGCATAGTGTCCGGATACCGCGGCGGCTGGCCCGACACGGCCCTGATGGGAGTAGTGGACCTGCTGTTGGCCTTTCCTTCACTGATCCTGGCGCTGGCCGTGGCAGGAGCTCTGGGCCCCGGTCTTTTCAACGTGCTGCTGGCAGTCGGGGCCGTGTGGTGGGTGGGCCACGCCCGCATCATTCGCGGGATCACTCTGGGGACGCGACAGATGGAGTATGTGACGGCAGCGAGGGCCATCGGGGCCAGCAACCTGCGCATCATCCTGCGGCACATCGTGCCAAACATCCTCGGCCCGATCATCGTGATCGCCTCCCTGGATGTCGGTTGGATCATCCTGGGGATCGCCGGCCTTAACTTTCTGGGGCTAGGGGCGCAGCCTCCCACGCCGGAGTGGGGCGCCATGCTCAATGACGCTCGTCCGTACTTGCAGACCGCACCCCGCCTGTTGCTTTTACCGGGGACGGCCATCTTCGTCGCAGTGCTGGGGTTCAACCTGCTGGGTGACGGCCTTCGGGACCTGCTGGACCCACACATCCGGCGACCAGGAGGCTGACTGAAGGGGACGCAGCTTCCGCGCGGCCCGGACGTGGACCGTCACCCACCGAACACGGCCGAGGCCCAGCCGACGGCGGCGGCTACCGCGACGGCGAAGGCGGCCTGTTGCACGACGAGCCTGCCCGTGAACCGCAGCCCGAGTTCGCGCCCGATCGTGATCGCGGTGACGAGGCATGGCAGCACCGTCCCGGCGAGGAACGTGGCCACCAGCAACTGTGTCGCGCTCAACGAGGCCACGGTGCCTTCCTCGGCGAGGAGCAGGATGCCGTCCTTGCGGACGGCGGCGAGCACGGTCGGCAACGCCGCGTCCACCGGCAGTGCGAACACGGCCATCGCCGGCGCCAGCAGGCGCCCCGCTGCATCGAGCACGCCCGACCACTGGAGGAGCGACGCGACCATCGCGATCGCGAAGAAGGTCGGAAGCGCCGTGCGGAAGAACGCCCCGACCGTCCCTCGTGCCTCCGCCCCGACTGCCGCGAAGGACGGCCGGGTGAGGAAGGTGCGCGGTTCGATGAGGAGTGCGTTGAGCGCCGACCGCGCGTCAGGGCGGCTGATGAGGCGCGTGTAGACGAGCGTCGCTGCGACGAGCAGCGCCAGGTACGGCACGACGAGACTGGCCCTGTCAGCGGCGGCAAAGACCGCAAGCGTCGCGCCGAGCTGGTACGAGCAGGCGGAGCCGAAGGAGATCGCGCCGACGGTCGTCGGCCGGGTGCAGGCAGAGCAGGAGCGTGTCGAGACGACTGCCGGGACATTGCACCCGAAGCCCATCAGCACTCGCGTCACGTCGCGCCCGTGCAGGCCGACCGGCCGCAACAGCGGGTGAAGCGCCGTCCCGATGCGGTCGGCGAGGCCGCTCGCCTTGTAGACACTGATCAGCGCCGCGTAGACCAGCACCGTGGGGACCGCCCACACGAAGAGCAATGGCCCCATCGTGAGCAGTCCGTAGTCACCGGCGAGCACAGCCTCGAGCGGTCCCGGCCAGCCCACCATCCTCCCCGCCAGGGGTGTCGTGATCGCCAGCGCCAGCGGCTCAAGCCAGGCGGCAACCCGGTTCGCGCCGAGCACGGCGAGCAGAGCCGGCAGGATGAGGAGGGCGACAGCAGCCGCGGGACCTGCGATCGCGTGGTCGAGGAGTCCGCGCCGCGGTTCGATCCGCCACCCTACCCTCACCGCGGCAGGAGGCGCCGCGACGTCGATGTCGCGTCGCTCAGCACGCACAAGATTCCGCGCAGCAGGAGAGGTCGTCCAGGTACATCCCCGCCGCCCGGCGGGCCGCAACGGCTTCCGTGGTGTCCTTTCCGAGGCGCTGTGCGATCGCGTCGGCCACGACCGCGAAGCGCTGCCGGAACTTGTAGATGAAGCAGAAGTTCACGCCCCGGTGCTCGAGTATGGGGCCGGAGATGAACAGACCAGGCGCAAGCGTGGACTCGTCCGCCTCTTCCGTGACGACGAGAGCGCCGTCCTCGTCGCACTCGATCAGGCCGTCAAGGTGGCCGAGCGATCCCTTGTAGCCAGTGGCGAGGACCGGGCGCGTCTCGCTCGGCCACTCGCGGCCGTCCGAGGCCTGGACGACCCACTTGCCGCCGTCCTCGCGCACCGACGTGACGTCGACGCCCTCGATGAGCTCCAGGAAGCCCGTGGAGTAGGCCCATTCGAGACGTTCGCGGGAATACGGGGAGAGGGAGATGCTCGGGTCCGGGTGTTCACTCCTCCATGTCGCCGTCCGCGCCAGAACGGTCACGTTCTTCTCCAACCGCACGAGCGCGACGGCCGCGTCGGCGGCGCTCTCGTAGCCGCCGATCACCGTGAAACGGTCGCCCTCGAGTTCCTGCCACGTGCGGACCTCGGAGGAGTGGCAACAGGAATCGGCGCCCGGGAACGGATGGAGCTCCGGATACTGGAACTCTCCGGCCGCCCAGATGACGTGCCGCGCCCGCACCGGCCGGCCGGTCGTCGTGAGCGTGAACGTTCCGTTGTCCTCGGGCGTGAGGGAGCAGACGTCGACGCCAGGCTTCACGGGGAGCCGATAGTGATCAGCGACGGCGCCGAGGTACTTGGCGTAGTCGATCCCGCTGGGGTGTTCGCGGTCGAGCGTGTAGGCGGGCGACGTGCCGGGGATGATCGCGTTGAGGTCGAGCAACCCGAACGCGTTCGAAGTGAACGACGGCGTGAGGAGGCGCATCTCTTGCGGCCACATCTGGAACGAGGCCCCGACGTCGTGGCGATCGAGGATCGTGATGTCATTGACGCCGAACTCCTTGAGGGCAGCCGCGCATCCGAGCCCGGCCGGCCCCGCTCCCACGATCGCGACCTGGCGGAGGCGCGACCGTTTCGGGGCCTGGTCCTGCTGCTGTTGGGCGCCCTTTCTGCTCATGCGGCCATCCCTCCTGAACTCTCGTATACGAATGTCCAGTTTCGCAAGTATTGATACCTTATGTCAATATTGTCGGCGCGGGAAGGTTCGCAGTACGGTACGCCGCAGCCGGAAGTGGTGGGCCGGGCAGGACTTGAACCCGCGACCAGACGATTATGAGTCGTCCGCTCTGACCAACTGAGCTACCGGCCCCAGGGCACTAGTATATGCGCCGCGCGGAGGAGGAGATACCGCCACACGCGCCGCAGGGACGAGGGCGGCAAGGGCGCCCACAAGGGACGCCCCTACACCAGACAGCACTCCGAGAGGATCCTGCGCGCTCAAGCGCGGGACTCCGCTGCGCTCCGCTCCGGAATGACAGGTCAGGAGGCCTAGTCGGCTTCCGGGGGCATGCCGCGCATGACCGAAGCCACGCGGTCGGAGGTGACGCCGGAGCTATCGAGCAGCTGCCCGGCGACGTCCTCGGGGTTCTCCACGAGGGCGAGCAGCAGGTGGCCGGTGCCGACGGTGCGAAGACCGCTGTTACGGGATATGCGCACCGCCCGCTCGATCACGCGCTGGCAGCGCTGGGTCATGCTCGCGGTCCCGCCGAAGAGCGGCCCGCGCCTGCTGATGATGTTCTCGATCTCGCGCCTGATGGAAGCGGGGTCGGCCCCGAGCTCCAACACGATGCGCGACGCCTGCGAGCGCGAGTCGCTCAGTACGCCGAGGAGCAGATGCTCGGTGCCCATGTTCGACTGCTCGAAACGCTTCGCCTCCTCCTGCATGAAGGAGAGCGCGCGCCACGCGAGGCCGGTGAACCGCCCCGGGGCAGCGTCCCGCCCCGCGCCGCCGCCAGTCGAGCGTTGCGTCAATGCTGCGGCAGCGCCCTCGTCCGGCGGAGCCTTGAGCAGCACCCGAAGGCCCAGCGTTCCGAGCAGCAGAGCGCCCAGCGACGTCGCGATGACCATCCGTCCGGGGATGCCGACCAGGAACGCCGGCAGGCCGAGGAAAGTGCCGGAGTTGAAGCGCTCCAGCGGGATGAAGAGCATGAGGACCAGCGGCGCTACGACGAAGACGTAGATGAGCCACGAGTACCGCGCGCCGAACCGCGCGCTGCCTCGAACGCCCACGATCATCGCACCGCCCACGACGATGCCGATAACTCCAACGAGTATCGTCCGCAGGTACGCGGCCAGACCGCTGAGCGCACTCGGGAGCGGGCCGTGCCCCAAGGTACGGTCCGTGCCTTCCGCGAACCACATCGCGAGGAGCAGGAGTACCCATAGGAATATCGAGGCCAGGATTACGGAGGTTGCCTGTCGGGCAGGAGACTTCTCGGTCATGTTCACACTGCAGACGGCCTATGCCGCGAGGTATTTCTCGGAGACTCTACTTTACTCTCCCCATACGGCAGCGAGAAGGCGTCAGCCTTCCCTGTTTTGATAAGATGGGGCACCGTGAGAAACCGGCGGCGACGCCCGCCAACCAAGGAGCCTATCGTCAAGATGACCGAAGCGAAAGCGTCCCGGATCGAGAAAGACACCATGGGAGAGATGGAGGTGCCGGCGGACGCTTACTGGGGCGCGTCCACGCAGCGCGCCGTGCTGAACTTCCCCATCAGCACCCTGCGCTACCCTCCCGCCTTCATCCACATGCTCGGCCGCATCAAGCGCGCAGCGGCACGGACGAACACCGCGCTCGGGCTGCTCGACCAAGCCGTCGCCGACAGCATCGAGGCGGCTGCGACCGAGGTGGTCGACGGGAAGTGGGACGAGCATTTCGTCGTTGACCTCTTCCAGACGGGCTCCGGCACGTCGACCAACACGAACGCGAACGAGGTCATCGCGCGCCGCGCCCGCGAGCTGACGCCCGGCGTGAACGTCCACCCCAACGACCACGTCAACATGGCGCAGTCGTCCAACGACGTCATCCCCACGGCGAGCCACCTCACCGCCGCCGAGGCGCTCAACGGCGAGCTGATCCCCGCGATCGAACAGGCGCGGGCGGCGCTCGCGGCGAAGTCGGAGGAGTTCTGGGGCATCATCAAGACCGGCAGGACGCACCTGCAGGACGCCACGCCCATCCGGCTCGGACAGGAGTTCGCGGGGTACGCCAGCCAACTGGAGTTGAGCATCGCGCGCCTGCGCCCGCACGTTGACGCACTGTGCGAGGTCGCGCTGGGCGGCACCGCCGTCGGCACCGGCATCAACGCGCACGAGGAGTTCGCCGCCCGCACCTGTGCGTCGCTCGGCGGGGAGCTGGGCCTGCCGGTGCGCGAGACCGCGCACCACTTCCAGGCGCAGGGCACGCAGGACACGATGCTCGCGGCCAGCGGCGCGGTGCGCGGAGCAGCGGTATCGCTGCAGAAGATAGCGAACGACCTTCGCTGGCTGTCGTCGGGGCCGCGTGCGGGATTGGCCGAGCTGGAACTGCCCACGGTGCAGCCCGGCTCGTCCATCATGCCGGGCAAGGTGAACCCGGTCATACCGGAATCGGTCGTGCAGGTGGTCTGCCAGGTCATCGGCAACGATGCGGCGGTCGCGGCTGCGGCGCAGGGCGGGTATCTCGAACTGAACACGTACTGGCCGGTCGCGGCGTACAACCTGCACCAGTCCATCACGCTCCTTGCGTCCGCCACGGCGAATTTCGAGGAGCAGTGCCTGCGCGGCATCAACGCCACGAGCAAGGGGCCGGACATGGTCGAGCAGGGGCTGATGATGGCCACCGGCCTGACGCCCGCCATCGGCTACGACAAGGCGACGGCCATCGCCAAGACCGCCGCAGCGCAGGGGACCACGATACGGGAGCTGGCGAAGACAGAGGCCGGTCTCACCGACGAGCAACTTGAAGAGCTGCTGGACCCGGCGCGCATGACTGCCCCCGGCATCGTGGAGGGCGCGTCGGGCGGAGGCGGTTAAGGTCACGGTAAAAAGGAGGTCGACGTGGACTTCGGCATCCAGATACGGGAGATCAAACCGCAGAAGATAGCGGCGGTACGGGCGAAGACGACTATCAACAAGGTGACTCCCAAGGTCGTCCAGCTGCTCCAGGAGACGGCGGACTACCTGGAGTCGGTCGGCGTGCAGCCCACCGGCCCCGGCTTCGGCGTCTACTACGAGGTCGGCGCATTCCTCGTGGACGTCGAGGTGGGTTACCCGGTGGACGTGGAGGTGGAGGGCAACGGGCGCGTGCAGCCAAACTCGCTCCCCGGCGGGAAGTTCGCCATCGCCCAGTACAAGGGCCCGCACGAGCAGATAGCGGATGCACACCGCGCCGTCCACACGTGGATGCACGTCAACGACGTGAAGTCCACCGGCGAGCCCGCCCGCGAGGTCTACGTGACCGACCTCCGGGAGGTCGGCGAGGGCGAGGAGTGCGAGGCGGAGTCCGTCTGGCCCATCATCCACGAGACCCGCGCGGAGCGGCGGCGCCAGCAGCGGGCGAAGGCCTAACCGTACGCAAAGGGATGACGATGAAGCAAGCGATCACCGACCACATAGACAGCCACCTCGACGAGACCATCGAAGGGTTGAAGCGGCTCACGCGGCAGCCGAGCATCAGCGCACAGCGGCTCGGCGTCCTGGAGTGCGGGGAGATGGTGGTGGAGATGCTGCGCGACGCCGGTTTCGACGCCGGCCTCGTCCCCACCGCCGATCCCGGCTATCCGGGCATCATCGCGGAGCTGAAGGGCGCATCCGACAGGTCGCTGCTCTTCTACAACCACTACGACGTGCAGCCGCCCGACCCGCTCGACGAGTGGGAGACGCCCCCGTTCGAGCCGACCGAGCGAGACGGCTACCTGTACGGGCGCGGCATCTCCGACGACAAGGGGCCCATCGCGGCACGGCTCGCCGCCGTCAAGGCAGTGCGCGACACGATGGGGGAGCTGCCGATCACGATCCGCTGGTGCCTGGAAGGCGCGGAGGAGATCGGCAGCCCCGGTTTCCACGACTTCGTGGAGCAGAACGCGGAGCGCATCAAGTCGGACGTCTGCATCTGGGAGGGCGGCGGCGTGAACTGGGACGGGCGTCCCATGGTCATGCTGGGCGTCAAGGGACTGCTCTACGTGGAGCTGGAGTGCCGCTCCGCCAAGACGGACTCCCACTCCTCCTACGCGCCCGTCGTACCGAACCCGGCGTGGCGGCTCATCTGGGCGCTCAACACGCTGAAGGATGAGAGCGAGCGCATCGCCATCCCCGGCTTCTACGACCGCATCCGACCGGCGCTGGAGAACGAGACGAAGGCCATCGCCGCCCTGCCCGACACGTCCCGCGAGTTCCTGCACGACCTCGGCGTCGAGATGGCGGTCGGGGAAGCGTCCGGTTACGAGTTCCGCCGCCGCCTCATCATGGAGCCGACGGCGAACATCGCGGGGTTCGGCGCCGGCTACACCGGCCAGGGCGCCAAGACCATCCTGCCCGCCGTGGCGCGGGCCAAGCTCGACTTCCGTCTCGTTCCGAACCAGGACCCGCAGGAGATCCTGCAGAGCCTGCGGGAGCACCTGGACCGGAACGGTTTCAGCGACGTCACGATATCGAGCCTCACGTCGGAGCACCCGGCGCGCACGTCGATAGAGGACCCGTTCGTGCGGCAGGTTGCGGACTCGGCACGGCGCGTCTACGAGAGCGAGCCGTACATCGTGCCCAGCATGACGGGCACGGGGCCGCAGCATCCCGTCCAGCACATCCTCGGCGTCCCGGTGGCGTCCTGCGGCATCGACTACCCCGGCAACCGCATCCACGCGCCGAACGAGAACATCCGGCTCGACTACTTCCGTCTGGGCGTGCTCCACACCGCAGAGCTCATCACGGAACTCGGCGCGTAACGCACGGACCCTATGGAGGCTAACGCCGAGCAGCAGATAGCCGAGCTGGCCAGGCGCTTCCTGCCGGACGTGGAGCACAGCCTCCGCGAGGCGGTGGAGGCGGGCGGCGAACTCGCGCCCATGCTGCGCTACCACATGGGCTGGGAGAACGTCGAGGGCACGCCTACGCGGGGTGGCGGCAAGGCGCTGCGCCCCATCCTCTGCCTTGCGGCGTGCGAGATGTCGGGAGGTGACTGGCGCGACGCCCTCCCCGCCGCTGCGGCGCTGGAACTCATCCACAACTTCTCGCTCGTCCACGACGACATCCAGGACGGCGACGAGACCCGCCGGGGAACGCCAACCCTGTGGCACCTCTGGGGAGTGCCGACGGCGCTCACCGCCGGCAACGCCATGCGCGTCATCGCAGACCACACCGCGGGAGCGCTCACCGCAGGAGGCACAACGCCGGACGTCGCACAGGGCACCATCGCCGAGCTGACGAAGCGGTACCTGGAGATGATCGAGGGGCAATACCTCGACCTCTCCTTCGAGGCCGCCGAGCGGGTGTCCGTCGCCGACTACCTGGACATGATCGGACGCAAGACCGGCGCGCTGCTGGAGAGCGCGATGCACATGGGCGCGCTCGTCGCGACCGGCGACCTCGCCACGGCGCGGGGGTTCGGCGAATGCGGGATGCGGCTCGGCCTCGCCTTCCAGGTGCGTGACGACTGGCTCGGCGTCTGGGGCAACCCGGCGTTCACCGGCAAGGCGGTGGGGGCCGACATCCGGAGGAAGAAGAAGTCGCTCCCCGCGGTCTACCTGTTCGACAACGCCTCGGACGAGGAGCTCCCATGGCTGGAGGAGACGTACCGGGCCGAGGAGATCGAGGGCGAGCGGCTCGACGGCGTGATGGCGATGCTCGAACGCCTCGGCGGCGATGCGTACGTGCAGCGCATCGCGGAGGAGCAGGCCCGGCAGGCGGTCGCTGCCGTGGAAACGCTCGCCATACCGGAGGAGTCGAAGCAGTTGCTCCGTGCGGTTGCCGAGTTCTTCGCCACACGGGACATGTAGTTGGAGAGGAGGACGCATGAGCATCGACCTGGGTGAACTGAACTGGCTGGCCGTCGTTGTGGCGGCGGTTGCCGCCTACGTGCTGGGCGCCGTCTACTACATGGCGCTTTCGAAGCCGTGGATGGCGGCGGCGAACCTCACGCGCGAGCAGGTACAGGAGGGCAACAACGCGTCGCCCTACGCGCTCGCGGCCCTCGCTTCCGTCATCGGAGCGGTGGTGCTCGCCATCCTCGTCCAGGCGACGGGCGCGGCAGGCGCGGCGGAAGGGCTGCTCGTGGGTCTCATCGTGGGCATCATCGTCACGGGCGTGGGGCAGATCCCCAACTATGCCTTCCAGTCGCGGGGCCTGAAGTTGTACGTTATCGACGCGGGCTACCCACTCCTCCAGATGCTGCTCGGAGGCGCGATACTGGGGGCATGGCAATAGAGGGTGAGCCGCTTCTCAATATCCCTGACGGGGCGCTAAGGCATTGACTTTGAAATACCCTCAATGCTACGTTGCTAAGAGCCGTATCAACTCCGGCCTTCTCAGTCAGAATGGCCGTACCCCGAGGATGAGGGCATGACGAGCACCACTGTAACCCGCATAAGCATCGAGACAGGCTACGCCCCCGAGTTCTACGACATCACCGAGCACGTCCGATGGGCGCTCGCCGATTCCCGGGTGCGCGATGGGCTGCTGTGCGTCTTCACCGCCCACACCACCGCCTCTATCGTCATCAACGAGCACGAGCCCCTGCTGATCGAGGACATGAAGCGTTTCCTGCGCAACATCGCGCCGGAAGACGCCTACTACGCCCACAACGACTTCGCCGTGCGCACGGTCAACATGACGCCGGACGAGGTGCCGAACGGCCACGCGCACTGCGCGCACCTGCTGCTCCCGTCCAGCGAGACCATCCCCATCATCGATGGCGAGCTCGCGCTGGGCACATGGCAGAGCGTGTTCCTGGTCGAACTCGACCATCCCCGGACGCGAGAGGTAGTCATCAGCGTCTACGGAAGCTGAGGCCCCGCATGGCGCTGTTCCATGCCACAGCCCAACCCCCTTCCCTCGCTGAGTCCTACGCCTACTGCGCCGACCTCGCGCGCTCGCACTACGAGAACTTCACGGTCATCTCGCGGTTCACACCCCGGCAGCACCGGCCGGCGCTCGAAGCCGTCTACGCCTTCTGCCGTCACACCGACGACCTCGGCGACGAAGCGGAGGGCGACCGGCTCGCGCTGCTCGACGAGTGGGAGGCGGAGCTTACGCGCGCCTACACCGGTGAGCCGACGCACCCCATCATGGTCGCGCTGCAGGACACCATCCGGCGCGCGCAGATACCGGAGGAGCCGTTCCGCAAGCTGATCGAGGCGAACCGGATGGACCAGGGGTTGGGGCGCTTCGAGACGTACGCCGACGTCCTCCACTACTGCGACCACTCCGCGAACCCCGTGGGGCGCATGGTGCTGTACGTGCTCGGCGAGGCGACCGATGAGAACGTGCGGCTCTCCGACGCGACGTGCACCGCGCTCCAGCTGGCCAACTTCTGGCAGGACGTGGCGCGCGACTACGCGATAGGCCGCATCTACATCCCGCTCGAGGACATGCGGGCATTCGGCTGCACGGAGGAGCAGATTGCGAACGGCGTCGCGGACAGGGCGTTCCGCGACCTGATGCGGTGCGAGGTCGACCGCGCACAGGCACTGTTCGAGGAGGGGCTGCCACTGGCGGCGCGCCTCAACGGACGGGCCCGGCTGGCTATCGCGCTTTTCAGTAAAGGCGGCATGCGCGTGCTGGACGCCATCCGCAAACAGGACTACGACGTGCTGAGCGAGCGTCCGGTCGTTACGCGCCCCCGGAAACTGTGGCTCATCCTCTCGACAGCAGTCCGGCTGACCGTGCTGCGCCGCCCATGACGACCTCGACGGACAACGCCGCGCTCGACGCCGCGTACGAGGAGTGCCAGGCCGTCACGAAGCGCGAGGCGCGCAACTTCTACTACGCCTTCCTCACCCTGCCCCATCCCCGCAGGCGCGCCATCTACGCCGCCTATGCATTCAGCCGCCTTGCCGACGACATCGCGGACGGAGACGGCGCCCCATCGCAGAAGCGGAGCGAACTCGCCGCGCTGCGTGAGCGCCTGCGCGACGCCTACGCCGGACGCCCGGACGGCGCCATCCTCACGGCGCTTGCGGACGCGGCAATCACGTACGACATCCCGGAATCGCTCTTCCAGGACATCATCACGGGCGTTGAGATGGACCTCGAGCCGAGGCGGTTCGCGGACTTCGACGAACTGCGGCACTACTGCTACCACGTCGCCTCGGTCGTCGGGCTCGTCTCCATCCGCATCTTCGGCTACCGGGACGTGCCGCTCGCGCAGGAGACCGCGGTGGACTTCGGCCTGGCTATGCAGCTGACGAACATCCTCCGCGACCTGCGGGAGGACATCGAGCGCGACCGCGTCTACCTGCCGCTCAACGAGATGGCGCGCTTCGGCTATACCGAGGACGACCTGCGCGACGGCGTCGTCCACGAGCGGTTCCGGGCGATGATGCGCTTCCAGGCCAACCGCGCCCAACGCTACTTCGACTCGGCCTCGCGGCTGATGCCGCTGCTGGAGCCGGAGTCGCGCGGCTGTGCGGAAGGGCTGCACCACCTCTACAATCGCCTCCTGAACAGGATGGGCTCGCGCGGCTGGGACGTCTTCTCGAAGCGCGTGAGCCTCTCGTCCTGGGAGAAGCTCAACCTGACATGCAGACTGTGGACAACGGCCCGGCTCCGCAGCGTCCTGAAGCGCTGACCTCCGTCGCGGTGCTCGGAGGCGGGCTGGCGGGCATGGCCACGGCGTGGCGGCTGGTGAACGCGGGCTACCGCGTGTCGCTCGTGGAGCGCAGGCCGTACCTCGGCGGCAGGGCGTACTCGTTCGTCGACCGCGAGACGGGCCAGGAGATCGACAACGGGCAGCACGTCTTCCTCGGCTGCTGCGACGCCTACCGGCGCTTCCTCGACGAGATCGGCTCGCTCGAACTGACGAGCCGCCAGAAGCGGTTGCACGTCGAGGTGCGCGCGCCGGACGGCAGGCGCGGCATCCTCTCCGGCCTGCCCCTGCCCGCTCCGTTCCACCTGCTGCCGTCGCTGCTGCGCTACCCGCACGTCAGCATGTTCGAGCGGCTCCGCGCGATACCCGCGCTGCTGCTCATGTGGCTCGAGCGCAAGCGAGAGCGCCCCGCGCTACAACGGCAGTCGTTCCACCGCTGGCTGCGTTCGCACTGGCAGTCGGAGCGGGCCATCGACGCGTTCTGGGACCTGCTCATCATCCCGGCGCTGAACGACTCGGCGGAGGACGTCTCCGCCAGCGCGGGGTTCATGCTCTTCCAGGAGGCGCTGCTGCGGGACCGCAACGGGGGCAACATCGGCTTCGCCCGGGCGGGGCTCTCCGCCATCATGGGCGACGCCGTGCGGGAGCGGCTCACGAGCGCGGGCGCAGACGTGGTGCTCGACCGAACGGCGGACGCGATCGTCGTGGAGGACGGGCGCGTCACCGGCGTGCGCTTCACGGACGGCGAGACGCTGCCCGTAGACGCCTGCGTGAGCGCGCTGACGCCGGACGTGCTGCTCCGCCTGCTGCCGGAGGAGTTGCGGGAGCACGCCGCCTTCGCTCCCGCCGCGACGCACACGTGGTCGCCCATCGTGAACCTGCACGTCTGGTACAACCGGCAGGTCGCGGACTTCGACTTCCTCGCGTTCGTGGACAGCCCGGTCCAATGGGTGTTCAACCGCACAGAGATCGCGGGGCTCGAGGGGCCGGGGCAGTACATCACGGTCTCGCTGTCGGGAGCGTGGGAGTTCTGGCCGATGACGAAGGACGCCCTACGCGAGAGGTTCATCCCGGAGCTGGCGCGCCTCTTCCCCGCCGCGAAGGACGCCGAGATCACGCGATTCGTCATCGTGAAGGAGCAGCGGGCGACGTTCCGCTCACTCCCGGACGGGCCGGACAACCGCCTGCCGTCCGCCACTCCCCTGCCCAACCTCTTCCTCGCCGGCGACTGGACGGACACCGGCTGGCCTGCAACGATGGAGAGCGCCGTGCGCAGCGGCAACACCGCCGCGGAGGCGGTGGGGAGCATGGCGGGTGCCCGATGAACACGCTCGTGCTTGCGCCGTTCTCGGACGAGGGGCTCGCGCGGCTGGCCGCGCTGGGACGCGTGGTGAACGAGCCGTGGACGGAGACGCGCACGCTCTGGGACCCGGAGGAGCTGGGCGCACGGCTGACGAACGAGGGGTTCGACGCGCTCGCGGTCGAGGCCGACTTCCTGTTCGAGGAGCTGTTCGACGCCGCGCCCGGGCTCCGCATCGCCGCCATCTGCCGAGGCGACATGCACCATGCCGACCTCGACGCCGCGACCGAGCGCGGCATCGCCATCGTGCGGACGCCCGCACGGAACGCGCAGGCCGTCGCCGAGTTCGCGGTCGCGCAGATGCTGGCGCTCGCACGTCACACGAGCGCGGGAGAGCGGTACGTTCGCGAGGGCCGGTGGGAGGACCCCACGGAGCCCTACGTCCGCTTCCGGGGGCGCGAGCTCGCTGGGGCGACGCTGGGGATCGTGGGCTTCGGCGCGATCGGGCGTGCCGTGGCGCGTATCGCCGCCGGGTTCGGGATGCGCGTCCTCGCCTACGACCCGTACGTGCATGAGGCCGAGGGCGTGGAGATGACCGGTCTCGAAGCGCTGCTGGCCGCATCGGACTTCGTGTCGATGCACGTGCCGGACACGCCGGAGACGATGGGCATGCTCAACGAGGCCCGCATCGCGGCGATGAAGCCCGGCGCGTACCTCGTGAACGTCACCAACTCGTCGGTGGCCGACCGGACGGCGCTGGCGGCGGCGCTCACCGAGGGCAGGCTCGCCGGGGCCGCGCTCGACGTACACGAGGCGCACCCCATCCCGCCGGACTCGCCGTTCATCGGCCTGTCGAACGTGCTGCTCACGCCCCATATCGGCGGCGCGACGCAGGAGACGATAGAGCGGCACTCGGCGATGGTGGCCGAGGACTTCGAGCGTTTCGCACGCGGCGAGCAGCCGCTGCGGCTCGTTAACCCGGACGTGTGGGGGCGGAGGAGGGGTTAGGGCGGCAGCCCTCACCCGCCGCGCTGTCGCTCGGCGACCTCTCCCAAGAGGAGAGGTGGGCTACGAGGTTCCTGCCTGCGCAGGAACGATGGAAGTGGTCATCCGTCGAGGGCGTAGAGGCGGGCGCAGTTGTCCCAGAGCACCTTGCGACGGGACTCGTCCGGGAGGTCGAGCTCGAAGAACTCGTCCATGGCGTGGGGGAAGGCGCTATCCGGGTGCGGGTAGTCGGTGGAGATGACCATGATGTCGTTGCCGTAGCGCTCCATCACGTCAGCGGCGAGCTCCTCGTCCGCCTCCATCGAGAGGACGCACTGGCGCAGGAAGTACTCGCTCGGCTGCAGGGAGAGATCGGTCTCCACGTACTTGGCGTACTGGTCGTCCAGGCGGTAGAGGAGCCAGGGCAGCCATCCGCAGTTGGCCTCCAGGAACGCGACGCGCAGCGCGGGGTGGCGCTCCAGCACGCCGGTCATGGTGAGCCCGGCCATCGCTCCCATGATCTGCGTGGGGAAGCTGAGGGCGTGCGTCATCGTGCGCGGCGACGGGTGCCGCAGGAACTTGCGGCTGATGTCCTCGCGGCCCGGCGCGGTGGACGTGCCGTGGAGGCAGACCGCAGCCCCAAGGCGCTCGACCTCGGTCCAGAGCGGCTCCACCTCCTCGTCGTAGAGCAGGCGGCCGTTGACCGGCTCCGTGTGGACGGTGACGCCGACAAAGCCCAGCTCCGTCACCGCGCGGCGCGCCTCCTCGATGGCGAGGTCGAGCGCCTGCAGCGGGAGGAGCGCGATGCCCTTCAGCCGGTCGGAGTCAGTAGCGCAGTAGTCGCGCATCCAGTTGTTGTAGGCGCGGCAGAGAGCGGCGGCGTAGTCGGGTTCGAGGTCGTCCAGGCCGACGATCCACGTGCCGCCGTTGGTGCGGAAGAGCGCGGCGACGTCCACGCCCTCGATGTCCATCGCCTCGAGGGTGGTCGCGGCGTCGAACCCGTGCTCGAACGCCTTCACCTGGAACGGCGTGCGCTCCTTCTTCGTCTTCAGCAGCGCGTTGGCTTTCGCGAACTCCGGCCACTCGTTCCAGAGCGGGAACGGCTTGCCGTCGATCACCCAGGTGTCGACGCCGGTGACGTCGCTGCGCTGCATGACTGGCATGCGGGAGCGGAACGGCGCTTCGAGGTAGTCCTCGAAGAGGCTCGCCGGTTCGATGACGTGGATGTCGCTGTCGAGGACCTTGAACCCGTTCTTCATGGTGTCTTTCTACCGGAAGCAGCGCGTGGCGGTCAATGCGGCGCCGGCAGGCGGATGGTAGGCTTCCGCGCGTTATGCCGCCCGTGATACTCGTGCTCGACCTCGGCAGCAGCCGCCTGCGGTGTGCGCTTGTCGCGCCCGACGGGGGCGCGCCGGTGGAGGCCGCGCGCGCCCCCTACCCCGTCACGAACGACCGCGCCGGAACGCTGGCGCACGCCTACAACCCTCGGCTGCTCCGGGAGTGGCTGCTGCACGTGCTGGCGCAGGGAGCGCAAGCCGCGGGGCCGCGCAACGTGGCCGCGGTCGCCGTGACGGCGCAGCGGCTCGCGACGTGCTTCTTCGACGCGGACATCGCGACTTTGAGCGCGGGGGCGAACAACGACACCCGCGCCGTCTTCCAGGGCGGAGCGATGGACGACGCCCACGGCTCGCTCATCTACCGGACGACGGGCCACCTGCCTTCCATGCTGTTCGCGCCGGCCAAGTACGCGTGGTGGCAGGAGAGCCGCCCCCGCACGGCACGGCGCATCGCGAAGACGGCCGGGCTCGACGCTTGGGCTGCGCTGCAACTGACCGGAACGCTCGCCGAGACAAGGCAGGGACTCGCGGAGTCCGGCCTGCTGGACGTGACGTCCGGCGAGCCGGCGGAGGCGCTACTCGAGCGGCTCGGCGTACCGCTCGGCCTGCTGCCGGACGTGCTGCCCCTGGACGCCCCAGTGGGGCAACTGACGGCAGAGGCAGCAGAGGCGACGGGTCTGCCGCACACGACGCCGGTGCACATCGCAGGGCCGGACTCGCACGCCGCGGCGGTCGGCTGCGGCGCAGCGACGGAGGGCGCCGCGGCGTGCGCTGCCGGATGGAGCGCGCCGGTGCAGGTGACGACGGCGTCGCCAGCGTTCGACCCGCAGTCGCGGACGTGGACGTCGCTGCACGGCGCCCACGGCAGGTGGACGGTAGAAGCGACCCCCGGCGACACCGGACGGATGCTCGACGCGGTGCGGCGGCTGCTCGCGCCCCGCGCGTCGCTCGAGCGGGTCGACGCGCTGGTGCGCTCTGCATTCGAGAGCGAGCGCCCCGTGACCGCGTTCCTCGGCCCGCGCGCCATCGATCTTGCCGATCCCGGCATCACCATGGGCGGCGTGCTCATGCCCGCGCCCATCACGCAAGAAGGGCTGAACACCGCCGACATCGCCCGCGCCGCGTACGAGAATGCCGCGTTCGCCATCCGGGAAAGCCTCGCGCTTGCGCGCAGCGTCGCGGGGACGGAGCCGGGGACGTTCGCATTCAGCGGTGGCATGGCGGAGAGCGCCGTCTTCCCGCAACTGCTGGCCGACGTGCTGGGCGAGCCGGTGCGCGTACACCACAATGCGACCGCGGCCGGCGCGGCGGTGCTGGCGTCCACGCCTGCGAGCGAACTCGCGGCACGCTGTGCCGACCTCGCCGCGAACGGCACGAGCGTCGAGCCCGGCCCGCGCTCGCGGGAGTGTGGGGAGTCGTACGAGCGGTGGCTGCGCCTTCGCGAGCGGCTGGACGCGCTGGCGGAGGAGCTGTAGGAGGCAAGGGAGAGGGGACCAGAGGGCGCCCACGAGGGACGCCCCTACACCAAGCGAGGTTCCTGCCTTCGCAGGAACGACCGAGCCATGCCCCCACACACCCCGCCGGTTCACCCTCTCCCGCCGCTGTGCGGCGACCTCTCCCCTCAAGGGAGAGGGGAATCGCGCCTCCCACACGCGCGATGTGCGCTGCTATGCTTATTCCGCGATGACGGCGAACGGAACGACATACGAGCAGTTGCGTCTCGAGGTGGTCGAGAGCGCGCGGGCGATGCACCGCAGCGGCCTCGTCGTGGGGTCGTCCGGCAACGTGAGCGCGCGCGTACGCGGCGAGGAGCTGCTCGCCATCACGACCGCGGGCAAGGACTACGAGACGATGGGGCTCGACGAGGTGGTCGTCACCGACTTCGAGGGCGATGCCGTCGAGGGCGACGGCCTGCCGTCGACCGAGATGCTGATGCACGTCGCCATCTACCGCGCCCGCCCCGACGTCCGCGCGGTGATGCACACGCACTCGGTCTACGCGAGCGCCCTTGCAGTGGCCGGAGAGCCGCTTCCGCCCCTGATCGACGAGATGGTCATCGTGCTGGGCGACAGCATCCAAGTGTCCGACTACGCGTTCCCGGCCACGGAGGAGCTGGGCGACGCGGTCGTTGCGGCGCTCGGCGAACGGAACGCGGCCTTCATCAGGAACCACGGGCTCGTTGGCGTCGGAAGCAGCCTCGCGGAGGCGCTGCACGTCTGCCAACTGGCGGAGCACATCGCACATATCTACGCTGCGGCGAAGACGCTCGGCACGCCAAAGCCGCTGCCGGAAGAAGCTATCGCTACTGAAATAGCGCTCTTCCGCATGAGCCGAAAGGTGGAGAGCGCATGAAGGTCCCCCCGTTCCTGCTCCGCAGGCTGTACGTGAAGGGCAGCCTCACCACAACCGCGGACGGTTTCACGTTCCAGTTGCAGAACAAGCTGGGCTCCGGCTACGCGAAGCGCATGCTGCCGCTGACGCTGGACGGCGAGCCGCTGGACCTCGCGGCGTCCACGTTCGAGATCGACGGCGAGGAGACTACCTTCGACGCGGTGTCCGAGAGCGTGCCGTTCACACTCGCGATGAACAAGACGACGACCATCTCCTACCGCGGCGGGGCAGTCGCGCCGGGGCCGCACAAGGTAGGTCTGGGGTTCGAGGTCGCGGGGCTCGGGGAGCTAGGCTTCGACTTCTCCGACGAGGCTGCCGCGACGGAGCGCGGTGCGGGGTGAGCGCGCCGCGCGCCGTGGCTGTCACCGGCGCGTCAGGCTACATCGGCACGCGCCTCGTACAGCGCCTGCTCGAAACGCGGGACGTCGAGCGCGTCACAGGCGTGGACGTGCTCCCCGCCACCATTGAGCACGAGCGCTACACCCACATCCAGCAGGACATGACCGAGCCGCTCGACGACGCGTTCGCGGGGGCGGAAGCGGTCGTGCACCTGGCGTTCGTGCTGCGGCAGCTCCGCAAGCGCGCGGAAGGCAGGCGGATCAACGTCGGCGGCGCCGAAAATGTGCTGCGCGCCTGCGCGAACGCGGGCGTGGAGCGCATCGTTCTCATGTCGAGCGCGACCGTCTACGGTCCGCGCCGCGACAACCCCGTCGCGCTGACCGAGGATGCGCCGCTCCGCCCTCCGAGGCGGTTCGCCTACGCGGAGGACAAGGCCGCGTGCGAGGCGCTCTTCCAGGCATTCGCCAGCGAGCACCCGGAGGCGTGCGTCTCCATCCTGCGCAGCTGCGTCGTGATGGGGCCGAACGCGGCGAACTTCATCACCGTCGCGCTGGACAAGCCGCTGCTCATCGGGGTCCGGGGCGAAGACCCCCGGATGCAGTTCATCCACGAGGACGACCTCGCGGAGGTGTTGGTGAAGTTCGCATCGGAGCCGCACCCAGGCGTGTTCAACGTGGGAGGGGCCGGCAGCGTGCGTTGGAGCGAGGCCGTGTCGCTTGCGGGGAAGCGATTGGTCCGGCTCCCGGGCCCGCTCGCCTCCGCACTGACGGAGCTGGCGTGGCGCGCCCATCTGCAGAACGACTCGCCATCGTCCGGGCTGGGCTTCATCCGGTGGCCGTGGACAGTGAGCATGGAGAAGCTGACCTCGGAGACACGCTTCATGTGCAGGCACACCTCACGCGAGGCGCTGGAGGCGTACCTGAACCGGGGTGCGTGAGCGTGGCGTCCTTGACAGGAGAGGGTCACGGCCATAGCCTATTGTTGACTTCCGCAGTCGACAATAGCACCCCCACCCACCCGCCGCCTCGGCGGCGCCCTCTCCCAAGGGGGAGAGGGGAAAGAAGAAATGACGAACCGCACCGTCCAAGAACTCGCCGAGCAGTCCTATAAGTACGGGTGGACTACCGAGGTCGAGGAGGAGTCCGCACCGCCCGGCCTCAGCGAGGAGATCGTGCGGTGGATATCCGAACGGAAGGGCGAGCCTGAGTGGCTCCTGGAGTGGCGGCTGAAGGCGTTCCAGCACTTCATGCGCCTGCTCGGCGACGCGCAACTCCCCACCTGGGCTAACGTCACGCACCCGCCCATCGACTTCCAGTTGATACGCTACTACGCCGCGCCGAAGCCGAAACTGGAACTCGAAAGCCTCGACCAGGTCGACGCCGAGATCCTGAAGACGTACGAGAAGCTGGGCATCCCGCTCGAAGAGCAGAAGCGGCTCGCGGGCGTGGCGGTCGACGCCATCTTCGACAGCGTGAGCGTCATGACCACGGCGAAGGAGACGCTGGCGAAATACGGCGTCATCTTCTCGTCGGTGTCGGAGGCGGTTAAGGAGCACCCGGAGCTCGTGAAGAAGTACCTCGGCTCCGTCGTTCCGCACTCGGACAACTTCTACGCGGCGTTGAACTCGGCGGTGTTCTCGGACGGCTCGTTCGTCTACATCCCGCCGGGCGTCCGCTGTCCGCTGGAGCTCTCCACGTACTTCCGCATCAACGCGGAGGGGTCGGGGCAGTTCGAACGCACGCTCATCATCGCGGACAAGGGCTCGTACGTGAGCTACCTCGAGGGCTGCTCCGCCCCCATGCGGGACGAGAACCAGCTGCACGCCGCCGTCGTTGAACTCGTCGCGCTGGACGACGCCGAGATCAAGTACTCGACCATCCAGAACTGGTACCCCGGCGACGACAACGGCAAGGGCGGCATCTACAACTTCGTCACGAAGCGCGGGAAGTGCGCGGGCGACCGGTCGCGCATCTCCTGGACGCAGGTGGAGACCGGCTCCGCCATCACCTGGAAGTACCCGAGCGTGCTGCTGCAGGGCGACCACTCGACCGGGGAGTTCTACTCCGTCGCGCTCGCCAAGGGACGCCAGCAGGCCGACACCGGCACGAAGATGACCCACATAGGCAAGAACACGTCCAGCCGCATCATCTCCAAGGGCATCTCCGCGGGGCACGGCAACAACACGTACCGGGGTCTCGTGAAGGTGATGCCGAAGGCGGAGGGCGCAGTCAACTTCACCCAGTGCGACTCGCTGCTCATCGGCGACCAGTGCGGCGCGCACACGGTGCCGTACATCGAGGTGCAGAACCGCTCCGCGAGCGTGGAGCACGAGGCGTCCACGACGAAGGTGAGCGAGGAGCAGCTCTTCTACTGCCAGCAGCGCGGGCTCGCGCGCGAGGACGCGCAGTCCGTCATCGTCAACGGCTTCGTGCGGGACGTCGTGAAGCGGCTGCCGCTCGAGTTCGCGGTCGAGGCGGACCGCCTGCTCGAAGTCAACCTGGAAGGGACGGTCGGCTGATGCTGGAAGTACGAGGGCTACGTGCCGAAGTGAACGGCATCGAGATACTGAAGGGCGTCGACCTGAGCGTCGGCGTCGACGAGACGCACGCCATCATGGGGCCGAACGGCTCCGGCAAGAGCACGCTCGCGTACGTGCTCGCGGGGCGTCCGGGCTACGAGGTGACCGTCGGCAGCGTGACGTTCGACGGCGAAGACCTGCTCGCGCTTCCGGCGGAAGAGCGCGCCCGCAGGGGACTGTTCCTCTCGTTCCAGCATCCGGTGGAGATACCGGGCGTGCGGATGGACCACTTCCTCCGCGCGGGCTACAACGAACTGCGCAAGAGCGCAGACGAGGAGCAGCTCGACCCGCTGAAGTTCGACCGGCTCATCCGCAGCAAGGCGAAGGCCGTCGAGATGGAACCGGCGATGACCAAGCGCGCCGTCAACGAGGGCTTCTCCGGCGGCGAGAAGAAGCGGAACGAGGTGCTGCAGATGGCGGTGCTGGAGCCGCGCCTGCGCATCCTGGACGAGATCGACTCCGGGTTGGACGTGGACGCACTCCGCGAGGTCGCGCGCGGCATCACGGACCTCAGCGTCCCCGGAACGTCCACCATCCTCGTCACCCACTACGACCGCGTCCTCTCCTACCTCGAACCGGACCACGTCCACGTGCTCATCGACGGCCGCATCGCGCGCTCCGGCGGCAGGGCGCTCGCGAAGGAGATCGAGGAGCGCGGCTACGACTGGCTCGAGGCCGGAGCAGGCGTCTGACGCTCCGATGACCCAGCACGCGACCGTCACCGGATCCTGGTCCGAGCAGTTCCGCCGCTTCGAGCACAACGGCGCGGAGATCAGCCCGGCGTGGCTGCGTGAGGTCCGCAGGAACGCGTTCGGCAACTTCGAGCGCCTCGGCTTCCCGACCGCCCGCAGGGGCAACGAGCCGTGGAAGTACACCAACGTCCGCCCGATAGCCGACGCGACCTTCACACTCGCGGAGCACGCGCCGGACGCAAGCGCAGGCATCGACCTGCACGCGTACGAACTCCCCTGCCCGCGCGTCCACCAGCTCGTGTTCGTGGACGGCCACTACGAGCCGGGGCTTTCGACGGAGCCGGTCAGCGAGGCCGGACTGCACAGCGACGTGCTCGGACGCCACGGCGACGGCCCGGTCGTGGGACGGCTCGCCGATGCCATCGAGTACCGCGTCCCGCTCGTGCGCGAGCACCTGGGGCGGCTCGCTCCGGCGCCGGGGAGCGCGTTCACCGCGCTCAACACGGCGTTCCTGCGCGATGGCGCGTTCGTGCAGATACCGGACGGCACGTTCGTGCCGGAGCCCATCTACCTGCTCTTCATCTCCACCGGCGCGCAGGCCGTCGTCACGCACCCGCGCGTGCTCATCGCGGCGGGCGCGGATAGCAGCGCAACCGTCCTCCAGAGCTTCCACAGTCTGGACGGCGGCACGTACCTCACCAACGCGCTCACGGAGGTCGTCACGGCCCCCGGCGCGAACCTCCGTCTCTGTACGCTCCAGCGCGAGAGCAACGACGCCTTCCACATCGCCACGACGCGCATGGAGCAGGCGCGCGACAGCCGCATCTCATCGGTCGTGGTCGACCTCGGCGGGCGGCTCGTGCGCCGCGAGACCGCCACGCTGCTCGGCGCGTCCGGCGCGAGCGTGGACCTCAACGGGCTGTACTACGGCGCCGATGAGCGTCACGTGGACAACCAGACGTTCGTTGACCACGCCGCGCCCGGTGCGTCGTCCAACGAGGTCTACAAGGGCATACTGGACGACGCGTCGCACGGCGTGTTCGCCGGGGGCGTGCTCGTGAGGCCGGACTCGCAGCAGACGGTGGCGCACCAGGTGAACAAGAACCTGCTGCTCTCCTCCGACGCAGAGGTGGACACGCAGCCGAAGCTGGAGATATACGCCGACGACGTCACCTGTACGCACGGCGCGGCAGTGGGGCAACTCGACGCCGACGCCCTCTTCTACCTGAAGAGCCGGGGCATCGGCGAGGACGTGGCGCGCAACCTGCTGGTGCACGGCTTCGTGAGCGAGGTGCTGGACGCGATAGAGGACGGCGCGGTGCGGCAGCACGTCGAACAGGCCGTCGCCGAGTGCCTGAGCGGGAGCCGGTGATGTACGACATCGCGCAGGTGCGGAAGGACTTCCCCATCCTGGACCGGATGGTCAACGGGGTGCCGCTGGTCTACCTGGACAACGCGGCCACGTCGCAGAAGCCCGCTTCCGTCATCGCGGCGCTCGTCGACTACTACGAGCAGCACAACGCGAACGTCCACCGCGGCGCGCACACGCTAGCCATGGAAGCGACCATGGCCTACGAGGAGGCGCGCGAGAAGGTCGCCGCGTTCATCAACGCGCCGTCGCCGGAGAACATCGTCTTCGTGCGGAACACGACGGAGGCGATCAACCTCGTGGCGCACACGTGGGCGGCGGAGCGCGTCGGCGCCGGCGACCGCATCGTCACGACAGAGATGGAGCACCACTCCAACCTCGTACCGTGGCAGCACGTCGCGCGCGTCAACGACGCGGAGCTGCGCCTGATAGCCGTCGGCCCCGATTACACGCTCGACCTGTCCGACCTCGACGAGCTGCTGACGCCCAGCACGAGGCTGGTTGCGCTCACGCACATGTCCAACGTGCTCGGCACCATCACGCCGGTGAAGGAGATCACGGAGGCGGCGCACCGCGTGGGCGCACGCGTGCTCGTCGACGCAGCGCAGAGCGTGCCGCACATGCCTGTGGACGTGCAGGAGATGGGCTGCGACTTCATGGCGTTCTCCGGCCACAAGATGGCGGGGCCCACCGGCATCGGGGCGCTCTACATCTCACCCGACGTCGTCGACGAGGTCGAGCCGTTCCTGCGGGGCGGCGAGATGGTGCTGGAGGTGACGTACGAGAGCGCGACATGGAGCCGCCCGCCGATGAAGTTCGAGGCCGGCACGCCGAACATCGCGGACGCCATCGCGCTCGGCGCGGCGGTTGACTACCTGAGCGGCCTCGGCATGGAGCAGGTCCGCGAGCACGAGATAGCGCTGACGGGCTACGCGCTCGAACGCTTCCGCGAGCTGGAGGACGTGGAGACGTACGGCCCGACTGACCTCTCGGTGCGCGGCGGAGTCGTCTCGTTCTACATGAGCGGCATCCACCCGCACGACATCAGCCAGGTGCTGGACAGCTTCGGCGTCGCGATACGCGCGGGGCACCACTGCGCGATGCCGCTGGTGCGGAGCAAGCTGCGCGTTCCGGCGACCGCGCGGGCGAGCTTCTACCTCTACAACACGGAGCAGGAGGTGGACGTGCTCATCTCCGCGCTCAGGCATACGATGGAGTACTTCGGCGATGCAGATGCCCGACCGGCTCGATGACCTCTACAAGGACATCATCCTGGACCACTACCGCCGCCCCCGGAACGAGGGGCTGCTCCCCGACCCGGACCTGCAGGCGACAGGCTTCAACCCGTTCTGCGGCGACCAGGTGGTGCTGACGATCAGCCTCGACGCCGACGGGCGCATCGCCAAGACCGGGTTCGAGGGCGAGGGGTGCTCGATCAGCCAGGCGTCGGCCTCGATGCTCACGGGGTGCCTCTGCGGTCAGACGATCGAGGAGGCGGAGGCGCTCGTGCAGACGTTCAAGGGCGTCATGCAGGGCGAAGAGATCACCGAGGAGCAGGAAGACGCGCTGGGCGACGTCGTGTCCCTTCAGGGCGTTCGCGAGTTCCCCATCCGCATCAAGTGCGCCCTGCTCAGCTGGACGACGCTCCAGGACGCCATCGCCGACTACCGCAAGACGCAGGCAGGCTGACCCCTACCCTTCGTCCTCCACGACGACCGCCGTCCCGTACGCAAGCAGTTCCGACGCGCCCTGCATGACCATGGACGTGACGAACCGCATGCCGACGACGGCGTTCGCGCCCAGACCCTCGGCCTGCTCCACCATCCGGGCGATGGCCTGCTCGCGCGACTCGGCCATGAGCCGCGTGTACTCCGTCACCTCGCCGCCCACAATGTTGCGCAGGCCGGCGACGATGTCGCGTCCGATGTTGCGCGCACGGATCGTGTTGCCCTGGACGAGGCCTTTCACTTCGGTGATGCGCTTCCCGGGGACTGAGTCGGACGTGGCAAGGATCATCGGTCAACCTCCTCGAATCGCTCCGTCTTGCTCTCTCGTATCCGGTCGCGGACGACCGAGGCCATCAGCACTACGAACCCGACGATGACGGCGGCGACGGAGAGCCTTATCAGGAACGGGACCTCGTCGGCAGCGAACAGCTCCGCCAGCGCGTAGTAGACCCCGACCCCGAGCAACCCGACCAGTCCGAGCAGCAACAGCCCAAGTCCCACCGTTTGCATCTCGATCATCCCTCTCATGGGAATCCGTCGCGTCCATTATAGGGGGATGTACACCAACGCTCCCGAGAGGATGCTGCGCGCTAAAGCGCGGGACTGCGCCTCCGGCTCCGCTCAGCATGACAACCTCTCAGCGCAATTCCACCTCGGTTGCGCCGTCGCCGCCGCGTTCGCGGGGCGCGAAGGCGTACGAGGCAACCGCGCTGCTGTCCGCGAGCCGCCGCCAGACGGCGTTCCGCAGCGCACCGGTCCCCTTCCCGTGCACGATGCGGACGTGCGTCAGGCCATAGGCGAGGGCGCTGTCGATGTAAGAGTCGAGCCGCTCGACGGCCTCGTTGGCGCGCTCGCCGCGAACGTCCAGCTCGATGCCGGGCGCAGGCGTGGAGAGCGGGATCGAAACAGCGGAGCGGACGGGACGCTCCTCCTCGACCGGCTCTCCCGTGCGGCGCAGGCGCGATACGTCCATCTGCAGCCGCGCCGAGCCGACCAGCACCTCAACGCGTCCCGAGTTGTCGGGCTCGGTCAGCACCGAGCCCTTGATGCCAAGCGCGCCCACCTCCACCGTCTCGCCAACCGCGAGTTTCGTCTTACGCTCCGTCGGAGTTGACGCAGCGCGTTTCCCCCAGACCCGCGAACGCAGCGCGCGCTGCACGTCAGCAACGTCGGCGGACGCCGCTTCCATCACGCGCGGAGGCGGGGGCTCGCCGCGGAACGTCTGCCACTCCGCCGCGGACTCGGCCTGCCGCAGTTTCGCGCGAACGCGGTTCGCCTCCTGGCGCAACCCGGCGCGCACCTCCTCCACGACCGACGCCTGCGCCGACTCCAGCGCCTCGACCTGCTTCGCGAGTTCCGCCGAGAGTTCCGCTGCGCGAGCGCGCTCCGCTTCCGCCTCGTCCAGCTTCTCCCGCGTCAGCGCACGCTCCCAGCGTATGGCTGAGAGTAGCCCTTCGGTCTCGCGGTGCACGGGGCCGAGCCTCTGCTGTGCGGCCTCGACGATGCGGGCGTCGAGCCCCGTCCGCGCCGCGATGTCCATCGCGTAGCTCCTACCGGGCAGGCCCATCGTGAGCTTGTACGCGGGACGGAGCGTCTGCGGGTCGAGCTCGACGCTGGCATTCTCCATCGCCCCGTGCTCCTCGGCGAGCGCCGCGAGGGGCCGGTGGTGCGTCGTGACGACGCACGGCACGCCCTCCTCCGCGAGATGCGCCGCGACCGCGCAGCCGAGCGCTGCGCCCTCCTCCGGGTCCGTCGACGTGCCGAGCTCGTCGAACAGCACGAGCGAGCGCGGGGTTGCGTGCGCCAGTATCCCGGCGATGGCCGTGACGTGCGAGCTGAACGTGGAGACGGCGTGCTCGATGCTCTGCTGATCGCCGATGTCGGCGTACACGCCGTCGAAGAGCGGCAGCGACGTCTGTGGCGAGCACGGGAGCATCAGCCCGCTCTGCCGCATGAGCGCCATGAGGCCGAGCGTCTTGAGCGCGACGGTCTTGCCGCCCGTGTTGGGCCCGGTCACGACGAGCACGGACACCGGCGGTTCCAGCGCGAGCGAGACAGGCACCGCCGCGCCGAGCAACGGGTGGCGGGCCTCCACGAGCCGCACCGCGTCGCCCTCCCCCACCGCGACGCCCCGGTACGTCTGAGCGTAGCGGGCCTTCGCGAGCGCAGCGTCCAGCCGCGCGACCATCTCCAGCGCGTGCATCGTCTCCGCCGCGCGGCGCGCCACGCTCACGGTGAGACGCTGCAGGATGCGCCGCACCTCCTCCTGCTCCGCGTCGCCCGCCTCACGCCAGCGGTTCGTGCGGTGGACGTTCGAGAACGGCTCGATGAACAGCGTTG
The DNA here is from genome assembly GCA_034422595.1 of Dehalococcoidia bacterium. Classification (GTDB taxonomy): domain Bacteria; phylum Chloroflexota; class Dehalococcoidia; order Lucifugimonadales; family Australimonadaceae; genus Bin16. The sequence continues at coordinate 151,560 of DAOUJO010000001.1, forward strand.
CGCCGGAGTCGGACGAGCCGTGCACGATACCGGGCATCCTGCCCTTGAAGTCGGCCTTCACCGGCAGCACGAGCCTGCCGCCACGCACGGTGTAGAGGCTGTCCTGCAGCACCTCCGCGCCGAGGTCGGAGTCGACGTACGCCTGCAGCCCGGCCGAGGCCTGGTGGTAGGCGTCGCGGCTCTCGGAGCGGAGCTGCCGGAGCAGCGGGCTGGCGTCGTCCTTCAGTTCGCCGGACGGCGTCAGTTTCGCGCGCAGCTCCCGCTCCAGCGGACGCAGGTCCGCTATGTTCCGCGTAAGGCTCCGCAGGAGCGGCGTCCGCGAACGCGCCGAGCCGCCGAGTGCTTTCGCCGATCGGGCGGCGTCGAGGCCGTCGGCGATGGCGATCAGTTCGCTGCCGAGGAGCATGCCGCCCATCGCGGCGCGCTGGACCAGCGGACGCGGGTCGTTGGAGAGCGCGAGCGACGGCGACTCGTCGAGCAGCAGCGCGGCCTCGGCGGTCTCCTGCTGCAGTTCGGCGACAGCCGCGGCGTCGTAGACAGGCGAGAGCGCGAGCGCGCGTTCGCGGGACATCGGCGTGCGGGTATGGCTCGCCAGCGCCTCGCGGATGCGGGGGAACTCCAGCAGTTCCAGCGTCCGCTCGCGCAGTTCAGGTCCCGTCGCAGAGGCAGGCCGCACGTCCGGCAGGTTCGTCATCGTTCGTTGGATTCTACAGGGGGCGGGTTGTTAACGTGTACGGCCGCTTCCGCGCGTGCTAAACTCAACCATTGCGCTATGCACCGGGAGGGTGCGGCGCGGAAACGGAGGCTCCGGGGCAACGTGCGGGTCATCGGGCTGACGGGCGGGATCGGCACTGGCAAGAGTGAGGCCGCGAGCATCCTTGCGAGCCTCGGCGCAGTGGTTATCGACGCCGACGCAGAGGGACACCGCGCCTACGCGAAAGGGACCATCGGCTGGAGGCGTCTCGTCGAGATATTCAGCAGCGGCATACTGAACGACGACCAGGAGATAGACCGCGCGCGGCTCGGGGAGCTCGTTTTCGCCAACCCGCAGGCGCTCGCCTGGCTGAACGCCGCGATCCATCCGCTCATCCGTCAGCAGGTGGCACGGGCGATCGAGCAGCACCGGCAGAACGGCGAGCACGCCGTCGTCATCGACGCAGCACTCCTCTACCAGGCGAAGTGGGACGACCTCGCGGACGAGGTATGGGTCGTCTCGGCGCCCCCCGCAACGGTGCTGGAACGCCTGCAGCAGCGCGGTCTGGCTCCGGAAGACGTGCGGCGGCGCGCCGAGGCGCAGAGCGGGGCCGAGGCCGCGCTGACCAAGGCGGACGCTATCATCGAGAACTCGGGCTCGCCGGAAGACCTGCGGGCGCGCGTTCAGGGACTGTGGGAAGAGAGAATCCTGTCCGTAAGGTAGTGCGACACATGGCAAACCAGGCGACCCAGCTCTATCAGCAGCACAACATCGAAGAGTACTTCATCGATAAGGAGCCCTTCTACCTGGAGGTCGCCGACGAGATCGACATCTTCGAGGCGGCCTACGCGCAACGCGTTCCCATCCTCCTCAAGGGACCGACCGGCTCCGGCAAGACGCGCTTCGTCGAATACATGTCGTGGCGTCTCAACCAGGCCCGCAAGCGCGACGGGCGCGCCGACCAGATGTCGCCGCTCGTCACGGTCGCCTGCCACGAGGACCTCACCGCGAGCGACCTCGTCGGGCGCTACCTGCTCGAGCCGGAGGGGACGCGCTGGATAGACGGCCCGCTCACCCGCGCGGTCAAGCATGGCGGCATCTGCTACCTCGACGAGGTCGTCGAGGCGCGGAAGGACACCACCGTGCTCATCCACCCGCTCTCCGACCACCGCCGCCTGCTGCACATCGAGAAGATCGGCGAGGTGCTGGAGTCGCACCCCAACTTCCTGCTCGTCATCTCCTACAACCCCGGCTACCAGAGTGCGCTGAAGGACCTGAAGCATTCGACCCGCCAGCGCTTCATCGCCATCGAGTTCGACTTCCCGCCGCGCGACCTCGAAGGGCCGATCATCGAGCACGAGAGCGGAGTCGATCGCACCACGGCCCAGCAGCTCGCGCTGCTCGGCGAGAAGATACGCAACCTCATCGGGCAGGGCCTGCAGGAGGGCGTCAGCACGCGTCTCCTCATCTACGCCGGCAAGCTCATCGAGCACGGCATCGCGCCGCGCAGGGCGTGCGAGGTCGCCGTCGTGTGGGGCCTCACCGACGACCACGAGACGCAAGCGAGCGTGATGGAGATCGTGACCTCCATCTTCCCGTAATGGCGGCCACCTTGCAGACGACGCCGGTACCGGCTGAAGCAGCCTCCCGCATCGAGGCGCTGCGCGCGGCGCTCGCCTCGCGCGAGACGCCCGCGCCGTCCGACACAGACGGGGCGCGGCCTGCGGCTGTCCTCATCCCGCTGCACTACCACGACGGCGAGTGGCACGTCATCCTCAACGTGCGGTCGCAGTTCGTCGGCATGCACCAGGGCGAGATCGCCTTCCCCGGCGGCAAGTACGAACCGAGCGACCCGGACATGCTCGCGTGCGCGCTCCGGGAGGCGCACGAGGAGATGGGCATCGCCCCCGGGGACGTGGACGTCATCGGCTCGCTGGAACCTGTCCTTACTCGAACGGACTACCTCGTCTGGTCCACGGTCGGGGTCATCCCGCATCCGTACCGGTTCGAGGTCGACGAGAACGAGGTCGCCGAGATCATCGAGATACCGCTCGACCACCTGCTGGCCGACACCGCCGAACGGCACGAGGCGAGGCTCCAGCCGGACGGCAGCCTGCTGCAGCGCAAGGCGTACGTGCACGGCCCCAACCTCGTGTTCGGCGCGACGGCCTGGATACTCGCGCAACTGCTCGACCTGCTGCGGGACCTGCGCCCCGGAGACGCGGGGCAGGAGAAGGAGACGGCGTGACGAACGAGCACGACAGCGTCATCGAGGAGCTGAAGAAGCACCCGTCCGCTCTCATCTCCGCCTACGAAGCCGTCGCCGGCGAGGTGGCCGACGCACTGGGCCCCGCTCCTGCGCTGCGCTGGGCGCAGCAGGGCGTCCGCATCGCATCGCAGGGGCCCCGCGCATGGGAAGCAGCCACGGAGTACTTCAAGGCATCGCCGCAGGTCGTGCAGACCATCGGCTTCACCCAGTTCGAGCGGTGGGCCGAGAGCGGCATCGAGCTCACCGCTGAGGCGCCCGTCATCGCGGCGTCGTTCTTCCGCGCCAGCCCGCGGGTCCTCCCCACCCTCGCGCCGCGTCACATCGCCGGATGGGCCGGGCTCGGGCGCGGGCTCTCCAAGGGCACCTGGAAATCGTCCAGCCTCGCGGCGCGCTTCTTCGACGTCAGCGACGAACTCGTGCAGCAGGTCAACTTCCACGAGCTGCAGCTGTTCGTCTCACTCGTGCAGACGCTCGCTAGCCGCTCCTACGACCTCGCAGCCGAGGCGCTCGTGCTCGGCCAGCGCGTTCTGCCCGCCGTCAGCGAGCGCGAAGAGCTGATCTCGCTCGCCAAGGTGCTCGCCGAAACGAGCTGGCGCGAGGTGCGCGGCTCGTTCGAGGCCGCAACCCGCGTCGGCAACAGCGTCGACCGCCGCCTGCGCCCGCGCTACTTCGCGCTCAGCGAACGGCTCGCGCGCCAGGGGCTCGGCAACGTCTCCGCCTTCATGGTGGAGAGCGCGCAGTCGCTCGGCCTGCTCCCCCAGGAGTTGCAGACGATGGTGCTGGAGCGCGCGGAAGACTTGGCCGATACCTCCGCCGAGGCCGTCAGCGCCTTCCTGCGCACCGCGCCCAACGTGCTCGACCGCATCAGCCCCGCGCAGCTGGACACCTGGTTCGGGCGCGGCCTCGAGTTCCTGAAGGAGAACCCGGACGCGGGCATCGCCTATTTCCGGCTCGAGTCCGCCCGCGCCGAGACGCTGCTCGACCAGCTCTCGTCCAGCATCGAACTGGAGAAGGTGCACGGGCTCCTCCGCATGTACTCCAACGCGCTCGCCGGGACCGAGGTCGAACTGCAGGAATCGACCGACATCACGCACCGCAACATCGGCTGGGTCTCCGTGGAGTTCGCCACGACCGACGGCAAGAGCGTCTTCCTGCCCCCAACCGTCGACCTGCGCGACACCAAGAGCGAGAACTTCGCATGGCTCAAGGTCGTCACCACGCACCAGGTGGGGCACCTGGAGTTCCAGAGCTTCGACTTCGACTTCCACGCGCCCTCGGCAGGGTTCAACGACTACCGCGCGGGCATCGCGGAGGGCCTCGGCACGACTCCGGGCACGACGGAGGTCGCCTCGTTCTTCGACCTCTTCCCGGTGCGCGCGATGGCGGCCGACCTCTTCACGACCACGGAGAGCGCCCGCATAGACCAGCGCATCGTGGAGCAGTACCGCGGACTCGCGCCGAGTTACGAGCGCGTGCAGAACGACGCCCTCGCGTCGCGCGGCCCCATCGAGATGATGCCGGCCCAGCAGGCGCTCATGGAGATGCTCATCCGGCAGAGCCTCGGGCAGACGAACGCCCGCATCCCTTCCACCTACGCCGAGCAGGCCAGGCAGCTCGCCGGTCTCCTGCGCAGCGTGCGCAACCGCGACGCCACGGTCGAGGACTCCGCCGAGGCCGCGCTTCGCATGTACTACACGCTCTCCCAAGTGCCCAACGCATTCGTGCCTCCGGACGACTGGGAGGACGTCGACCTCTCCAACGCCGGATTCGACGAACCGACGCTCGAAGAGATCGTCGAGCGCCTGCGCGCCGAGGCCGAGGAGGCGCAGGAGGAGGCGTCGGGCGACGAGTACGAATCGCCGGACGACGTCGACTACCGGGGCGACTTCAAGCCGGAGATGGTGCAGCTGCTCGCCCAGATGCGCGGGCAGGCCGAGCCCGGCGAAGAGGACGGCTCCGAGAGCGCGCAGGGCATATCGCAGGCCGAACTCGAGCAGGCGCTGCGCGAGTCCACGGAGATCGACTTCGCGGACGACGCAGAGGTGACCACCGTCGCGGCCAACATGATGAAGGAGATGGGCGCGGACGCCCCGCAGAACCCCGCGGGCTCCGGTTACAACCAGATACCGCACGTCGACGAGGAAGGCGGGCCGCTCGAACCCCTGGAGCCGCGCTCCTACGCCTACGACGAGTGGGACTTCCGCGCCAACGACTACCGCCCGCGCTGGTGCATCGTGCAGGAGCGCCTCGCCGTCTCCGGCGAGACCGCCTTCTACAACGAGACGATGCACTCCTATGCCGGGCTCATCGAGCAGATCAGGCGGCAGTTCGAGTCCGTCCGCCCGGAGATGTACCGCAAGGTGAAGCGGCTGCCGGAGGGCGAGGACGTCGACCTCGACGCCGGCATCGAGGCGCTCATCGACCTGCGGAACAAGATGACGCCGGACGAGCGCATCTACTGGCGCCGCAACAAGGACGAGCGCGACGTCGCCGTCGTCTTCCTGCTCGACATGAGCGCGTCGACCGCTGAAGCAGTTGAGGAGAGTTCACGGGAGTCCGATTGGAACGCCCCCGGCGACCCGGTCGCCTACACCGCGTGGCTCCGCGCCCGCAGAGGCGAGACCGCCCGCCGCCCCTACAAGCGCATCATCGACGTCGAGAAGGAGTCGATGGTGCTGCTGATGAATGCGCTGGAGACCATCGGCGACCGCTACGGCGTCTACGGCTTCTCCGGTTTCGGGCGCGAGAACGTCGAGTTCTACGTCATCAAGGAGGTCGAGGAGCTCTTCTCCGACCGCGTGAAGCGCCGCATGGACAAGGTCGCCCCGCTCCACGCGACGCGCATGGGTCCGGCGATCCGCCACGCCACGACCAAGCTCGCCAACGTGGACGCCAAGACCAAGTTCATGTTCGTCATCAGCGACGGCCGCCCGCAGGACCGCGGCTACTCGCGCGAGGGCGTGGAGAAGGAGTACGCCGTGCAGGACACGCGCATGGCCCTCATGGAGGCGCGCAACCTGGACATCACGCCATTCTGTCTCACCGTCGACCGCAACGGCCACGACTACCTCCGCACCATGACCGGGGACCTCAACTACGAGGTGCTGCCGGACATCATGGAGCTCCCGCGCCGCCTGCCGCAGCTGTACAAGAAGATCACGCTGTAGTGCGGCGGGGCTGCACCGGGTGGGGGACTGGCCGCGTTACCTCTACGCAGGCACTGCGTCGGAGGGGATATCTTCGACAACGATGCGTCCACCCTCTATCGCGTCCATCGTCAAGCGTTGGCCCAAGAGCAAGTGCATGCCGAGAAGGTACTCACTCTCCGATTCATAAACACTCACTATGGGCTGTTGGTTCTGCCAACGAAGTTCGGTACTGTAGGTCGGAGTTTCGAAGCGGCTGCCATCGGCCAGAATCCCGGACCTCATCCCTCGATATGGTAACCCCAGCCCTCTGATAACACTGCCGGGAAGCATCAACTCACCATCGAACCCAGTATCCAGTACCACTGTGAACGGACGTGCCGACCCGTCCCCACTCAGTATCACCACCGTCAACAGAGGCTTACCGCCGGTTACTCTGCCTTCGGCCATTCCGCCTGTCCCACCAAGTGCCCGCCGCCTATGCTGAAAACGGTTGGGTAGCCTACGCGTTCAGCCCAGGTGACCGCGTCCGGGTGACGCGCCACCAGCCGCGCCGTGGCATCCGCATCCCGGTCCGCGACCTCGTAGTCGCCGGAGTTGACGTCGATCACGACGATCCGGCCGTGCTCACGAGGCTCCACCAAGTGGCGTATCTTCTTCCGGTAGATGGCCCGTCCGCGAGCGCTGATGCTCCGGCGGAACAGCGTCTTGATGCCCATGAGGCTCCTCTCCCTGAGCGGCGGTTCGCTTGAGAGGATGGTAGTGAGCCTCTTCAAGGCGGGTCAATGCCCCCGTGTCACGCTGCTCGGCCTCTCTCCCACCTGCCATCTGCTAACATCCGCCTGCCATGGACTTCGAACTCGAATGGACGCCTGAGCAGGAAGCGTTCCGCGGGGAGGCGCGGGCCTGGATAGAGGCGAACGTCCCCAGCATCCCCGACCACCCCGACCCGGCGAACCTCACCCGCGAGGAGTACGAACTCCAGCGCGAGTTCGGGCGCAGGCTGGGCGCGAGGGGCTGGCTCTACCCCACGATGCCCGCCGAGTACGGCGGAGGCGGCCTCTCCATGGAGCTCGCCATGGCGCTGGAGGAGGAGCTCGACCGCTACAACATGCCGCTCCCGCCCTACTACGACACCGGCGGTAAGCTTGGCGGGGTCGCCATCCTCGTCTGGGGCACCGAGGAGCAGAAAGCGCACTTCCTGCCCATGATCCTGCGGGGCGAGATCCGCACCTGGCAGCTGCTCACCGAGCCCGAGTCCGGCTCCGACCTCGCGAGCGTCCGCACGACCGCGATCCGCGACGGCGACGAGTACGTCGTCAACGGCACGAAGATATTCGTCGGCAGCAGCCACGGCGCCGAGTACTCGTGGATGATCGTCGTCACCGACCCGGACGCCACGCGCCACGAGAACCTCGGCTGGCTGATGATGCCGATGGACCTGCCCGGCATCACCGTCGAGCAGATGGACCTGCTGTTCGTCGGCGGCGAGCGCGGGGCCGCGAGCGGCATCAAGAATACGGTCTACTTCGACAACGTCCGCGTGCCCGCGTTCAACCTCGTCGGCGGAGAGGGCAACGGTTGGAAGGTGGCGGGGACGCACCTGGAGATCGAGCACGGCCTGCTCCGCAGCGCCGTCCGCGACGACCCGCTCACCGAGCGCGTATTCGACTACGCCCGCAACGCGAAGCGCGGCGGCAGGCCGCTCCTCGAAGACCAGGACGTGCGCGACCGGCTCGTCGACTTCTACGTCGACGCGGAGGTGACGCGCCTGCTGCACTTCCGCAACTATGCCTGGCGCGGCCAGGGGAGGCAGCTCACCTACGAGGGCGCGCAGGCGTACCTCTACCAGAAGCGCGGCCAGCTCTCCAAGGCACGCGCCGTGCTCGACGTGATGGGCCCGCAGGCGCTCGTGGAAGCGCCCGATGGGTGGGCCGTCGCCGACGGCCACGTCGAGGTGCACCAGCGCGGCGCCATCGTCGACCAGCACCCGGGCGGCACCGCCGAGATACAGCGCGTCATCATCGCGCGGCGGCTCGGCATCGGGCGGGATGTTCGGGAAGAGCCGGGGAGGCTGCGCTAGCGATGGACCTGCTCCTGAACGAACAGCAGCGCATGCTGCAGTCCACCATCCAGGACCTGCTGCGCCGCGATTTCACCAAGGAGACGCTCGTCTCCATCGACGCCGGAACCGTGGACGCGGCGCAGGGATGGCCCGCGCTCGCGTCGACCGGTCTGCTCGGCAGCCTCGTGCCGGAGGAGCACGGCGGCGTTGGCGGCTCGTTCAGCGACGCGGGCGTCCTGTTCGAGGAGCTCGGCAGAGGCCCCGTGCCCGGCGCGCACTTCTCGTCCGGCGTCTTCGCGGCCCTCGCGCTACAGGAATGCGGCAGCGCCGAGCAGCACGCCGCGCACCTGCCCGCTATCGCAAGCGGCGACGAGGTCTTCGCCGTCGCCGTCACCGAGCCCGAGTACGGCTGGGAGCGCAGCGACGTGCAGATGACCGCTGAGCGCACCGCTGACGGCTACACGCTCAGCGGCGTGAAGCTCCACGTGCCGGACGCCGTACAGGCGACTCACTTCCTCGTGGCGGCGCGGACCGGCGGCGAGAACGTCGGCCTTTTCATCGTCCCGGCGGATGCGCCGGGGGTGACGTGCAGGACGCTGCGCGGGCTCTCGACCGGCCTCGGCGAGGTGCGGCTGGACGGCATCGCCGTCAGCGGGGACGCGCTGCTGGGCGGCGCGGCGGACGGCTGGGACGCGTTCGAGCGCGCGATGCTCAGGGCGACCGCGGTGCTCTCCGCATACCAGGTCGGCGGGTTGGAGAGCGTCTTCCAGATGTGCCTGGAGTACAGCCGCACGCGGCGGCAGTTCCAGCAGCCCATCGGACGCTTCCAGCGCGTGCAGGACCACATCATCGACATAGTGAACCACCTCGACGCCGCGCGCTGGACGACCTACGAGGCGTTGTGGAAGCTCGACACCGGACGGCCAGCGAAGAGCGGCGTGCACATGGCAGCCGCGCTCGCGAGCGAGGGCTACTATCTCGCCTGCAACGCCGCGCACGACGTGCATGCGGGCGTCGGCATCGTCCGCGAGTACGGCCTCACCCTGCATACCCGCATGTCCCGCACCCTCTACCACCACCTCGGCAGCCCCCGCTACCACCGCCGCAGGCTCGCCGCGGCGCTCGGACTCTAGCCGGGCCTGCCCTGCCGATGCTCTCCCCGTACCGCGTCATAGACCTCGCCGACGACCGGGGCATCTTCTGCGGGCGCGTTCTCGCGGACCTCGGCGCTGAGGTGATCAAGGTCGAACCCGTCGCCGGCGACCCCGCCCGCCGCATAGGCCCCTTCCACCACGACGAGCCCGGAGTCGAGAACGGCCTCTTCTGGCAGCTCTACGCGGCGAACAAGAAGAGCGCCGCGCTCGACATCGCGTCGGACGCCGTGCGCGAGGCGCTGCGACGGCTCATCGCATCCGCCGACTTCCTCGTCGAGTCGTTCCGTCCCGGCTACCTCGACGCGCTCGGCTTGGGATACAACGACGTCCACGCGATCAACCCCGCGCTCGTCTACGTCTCGATAACGCCGTTCGGGCAGGACGGCCCGTACCGCGAATTCGCCGCGACCGACCTCACCGGCTCCGCGCTCAGCGGCTTCACCTACCTCACCGGCGACCCGGACCGTCCGCCGCTGCGCGTGAGCGTGCCGCAGTTCTGGACGCTGGGGGGGGCGGCAGGCGCGGCGGGCGCGATGACGGCGCACGCGCACCGCATCAACACCGGGCGCGGCCAGCACGTCGACGTCTCGTGCCAGCAGGCGCTCACGCGCACGCTCTCCCACGCGCCGCAGTTCTGGGACATGAACGAGATCATCCTCAAGCGCTCCGGCCCCTTCCGCCCCATCGGCGACGGGCGCAACCTGCGCGTGAACTTCGAGTGCGCCGACGGCTACGTCAACTACATCCAGCCCGGGGGCGCGACCGGCGGGCGCGGCATGGCCGCCCTCTGCGAATGGATGGACGAACACGGCGAGGGCCACCCGCTCCTCAGCGGCACCGACTTCGGCGCCTACGGCTTCGGCCAGCTGCCCGACGACGTGCTCGACGCGATGAGCGAGACGCTCGAAGCGTTCTTCCGCAGCCGCACGAAGCGCTACCTCTCCGAGGAAGCGATCAAGCGCCGCGTCCTCCTCTTCCCCGTCAACGACCCCGCCGACGTCTGCTCCTACCCCCAGCTCGCCGCGCGCGGCTTCTTCCGGGAGACCGAGGCGCCCGACGGCGGCGCGATGACAACCCTCGGCCCGTGGGTGAAGTCGAGCGAGCGCCCGCTGCAACTCCGCCGCGCGCCGAGGCTCGGCGAGCACACGGAGGAAGTGCTGACGAGCGTCGGCTTCCCGCCGGATGAGATACAGAACCTGCGCGCTTCGGGGGCAGCGCGATGACCCAGCCGTTCGCCCAACCGTTCAGGGGGCTGCGCGTCCTCGACTTCTGCTGGGTCGTCATCGGTCCCATGACGACGCGCTACTTCAGCGACTTCGGCGCGGAGGTGCTGCGCGTCGAGTCGTCGCTGCGCCCCGACGTGATACGCCATGGCCTGCCGTTCGCCGAGGGCAAGCCGGGAGTCAACAGGAGCGGCTACTGGGCCAACTACAACAGCGGCAAGCTCGGCCTCGGCCTCAACATGGGCGACGAGCGCGCCCGCCACCTGGCGTTCCGCCTCGCGACGGAGTGGGCGGACGTCGTCACGGAGAATTTCACGCCGGGCACGATGGAGAAGTGGGGGCTCGGCTACGACGCGCTGCGTGAGCACAACCCCGGCCTCGTCATGTTCAGCGCGTCGATGCTCGGGCGCGGCGGCCCGTACGACTCCCAGCCCGGCTTCGGCCCCGTCCTTACCGCGCTCTCCGGACACACGAACTTCACCGGCTGGCCGGACCGCGTGCCCGTCAGCCCTTACGGCGCGTACACCGACTTCCTCATCCCGCACATCGCGTTCGCCGCCGTCTGCGCGGCGCTCGACCACAAGCGGCGCACCGGCCAGGGGCAGTACCTCGACCTCTCGCAGCTGGAGGCCGCGCTCTACTTCGCGGGACCGCCCGTGCTCGACTACCTCGCCAACGGGCGCACCCAGACGCGCAACGGTAACTACGACCCCGACATGGCCCCGCACGCCGTCTACCGCTGCGACGGTAACGACCGCTGGTGCGCCATCGCCTGCCCTACGGACGCCGAATGGCGCGCGCTCGCACAGACGATAGGGCGCACCGACCTCGCGGACGACCCCGGCCTCGCCACGCTCGACGGCCGCAAGCAGCGCGAGTCCGAGCTCGACGCCGCCATCGAGGCGTGGACGATCACCCGCTCGCCGGACGAGGTGATGCAGGCCTGCCAGGCAGCGGGCGTCCCCGCCGGAGCGGTACGCGACTGCCGCGACCTCTTCGACGATCCGCAGGAGGCGCACCGCGGCCACTTCGTGTTCATGGACCACCCGGAGATGGGGCGCTACGCCTCGGACGCCAACTGCTTCCAGCTCTCGGACGCCGCGCCGGAGTACCGCCGCGCTCCTCTGCTCGGCGAGCACACGGAGTACGTCATGCGCGAACTGCTCGGCATGCCCGAGGATGAGTACCGTGCGCTGTCGGACGAGGGCGTGTTCGAGTAGAACGTTCGCAACAACGAAGTGCTGGCGGGAGGCAGGGCATGAGCAAAGAGACTTTCAGCGAAGCGGTCACGTTCTTCCTCGATACGGCGTCCCGTATCCCTGACGACGCCTGGACGAACGAGGCGCTGGGCGTCTGGAACGTCCGCGACCTCGTCGGCCACACGAGCCGCGCCATCCTGCTCGTCGAGGAGTACGCCACCGAGGGAACGACGCGAAGCGGCTTCGGCACGCCCGATGAGATCGCGGAGCGCGGACGACAGGCGGGGCGTGCGCTCGGCGACGACCCGGTAAGCGCGCTGCGCACGCTCGCCGACCGGGTACTCGCCCTCGTCGAACGGCTGCCGGACGACCACCCGATGCACACGCCGGGCGGCGTACGTCCCTTGTCCCGGTACCTCCCCAGCCGCGTTGCCGAGTTGACGATACACACCGTCGACCTCGCCAGGGCATTGGGCATCGAAACCGAGCCTCCGCGTGAGTGCGTCCGCGCAACGCTCTACGCCCTCGCAGACTACGCGGTGCGGCAGGGCACGGGCGCAGAGGTTGCCTTCGCGCTGACGGGGCGTGCGCCGCTGCCTCCGGGTTTCAGTGTCGTCCCGTAGCCGCAATCACCGCATCGAGTCCGCTCCGTGATAGGCTTGCGAGTGACACCCACCGACTCAGGAGGACGTGGATGGCGGACAAGCCGCTGGAAGGCAAGGTCGCGCTCGTAACCGGCGCGGGAAGCTCCATGGGCATGGGACGCGAGATGGCGCTTGCGCTGGCGGGAGCCGGTGCGCGCGTCGCTCTCATGGACATCGACGCGGACCAACTGGAGCGCAACGCGAACGACGCGCGGGAGGTCGGCGGCGACGGCTGCGCGCTCCCCGTCGTCGGCAGCGTCAACAGCTGGGACGACGCACAGCGAGCCGTGAGCGAGACGATCGCCGACCTCGGCGGGCTGCATATCGTCATCAACAACGCGGGCGTGCCCAGCCGCCGACCCGGCGGGTTCTGGGAGCTGCCGCCGGAGGAGTGGGTGCACGCGCTCAGCGTCAACACCAACGGCCCGTTCCTCATGGCGCGCGCCGCCGTCGGCCACCTGCGCGAGCAGGGCTGGGGCCGCATCGTCGGCGTCACGACGAGCCTCGACACCATGATCCGCAACCTCCCCTACGGCCCTTCGAAGTCCGCCCACGAGTCGTTCATCGCCATCATCGCGAAGCAGTTGGACGGCTCCGGCGTCACGGCGAACGTCCTCATCCCCGGCGGGGCCACGAACACCAACTTCATCTCGGACGCTGACGTGCGCGACCGCGACGCTCTTATCCAGCCCGTCGTGATGCGCGCACCCATCGTCTGGCTCGCGTCCAACGAGGCCGACGGCACCACGGGGCGACGCATCGTCGCCTCGAAGTGGGACGAGAGCCTGCCCATCGAACAGCGCCTGGAGGCTGCGGCGGCGCCCGCCGCGTGGCCCCAGCTCGGACGCCCCGCCGCTGAACAGGGGCCGTAAGGAGCACGACATGACCACCAATCCGCACGACGAACTGCAGGAAGCAGCCCTCAACCACCTCTGGATGCCGACCCAGGACTGGAGCGACCTCGCCGAGAACGGCGTGACGTTCATGGACGAGGGCGACGGCGTCCGCATCAGGTCCGGCGACGGCAGGTGGGGCTACGACGGCATAGCCGGGCTGATGCTCGTGAATGTCGGCCACGGACGGCAGGAGATCGTGGACGCTGTCGCGGCACAGCTGGGCAAGCTGCACTACGCCAACACGTTCAAGTACGGCTCGGAGCCCGTGGTGCGCTTCGCCGCCAAGGTCGCCTCGCACACGCCGGGCGACCTCAACCGCACCTACTTCACCAGCGGCGGCTCCGAAGCGGTCGAGACCGCCCTGAAGATCGCCTACCGCTACCACTACAACCGGGGCGAGCCCGGCAGGCGCAAGTTCATCGGGCGCGAGGGCTCCTACCACGGCACGACGCGCGGCGCGCTCAGCGTCTCCACCTCCGCCGTCCTCGACCGCCCCAGCTACGGCGAGATCCTGCCGGATAACTTCCTCGCCGCCCCGCAGCCCGCGTACTACCGCCGCGAGGACGAATCGCTCTCGCCGTCCGAGTTCAGCATCAAGTGCGCGCAGGCCGTCGAGGAGATCATCGTCGAGGAAGGGCCGGAGACCGTTGCGGCCGTCATCGCGGAGCCCGTCTCCTTCTCCGCCGGGGTCGCCATCCCCGCCCCGGAGTACTGGCCGATGCTCCGCGACATCTGCGACCGCCACGGCGTGCTGCTCATCGCCGACGAGGTCATCACCGGCTGGGGCCGCACCGGCAGGTGGTTCGGCGTCGAGCACTGGAACGTCGTGCCGGACATGATGACGATGGCCAAGGGCATCACCAGCGGCTACTTCCCCGTCGGGGCATGCGTCGTGCGCGACGCCGTGTTCGAGGAGTTCCAGGGCGGGCCGGAGACGACGTACCGCCACGGCATCACCTACGGCGGACACCCCGCAGGCGGCGCGGCGGGCCTCGTGAACGTGGACATCATGGAGCGCGAGGACCTCATCGGGAACTCGGAACGGATGGGCAAGCGCCTCCTCGAACGGCTCGAAGCGCTCCGCGACCGCCCCACCGTCGGCGACGTGCGCGGCCTCGGCCTCATGTGCGCCATCGACCTCGTCTCCGACAAGGAGGCGAAGACACCGCTCGCCGAAACGCCCGGCGCTGTCGAAGGCCTCAACCAACGCCTGCTGGACGGCGGGCTCTACACCCGCGCGACGCGCCAGGTCTTCTTCGCGCCCCCGCTCTGCGTCACCGCGGAAGAGATCGACGACATAGCCGACATCTTCGAGCGCTCCCTCACCGCCACGGAGAAGGAGCTCGGCCTGGCGTGAACCGCCCGCGCCCCCTCGCGCGTGGAGCCCCTGCGCCGATCGCGTTCGCCGGCGCCGTCGTCATGGCGGCGTTGCTGGCCGCGTGCGAGTCCGATCCGACGCCCACTGCTACCGCGACGCTCGCGCCGTCTCCCACGCCAACTCCTACGCTCGCCCCTGTCCCGGCCACGGCGACTCCCATGCCGGATGAACCCGCCCCTGCCTTCCTGCTCGACGCGCTGTTGACGGTGTTCGGCTACCGGCAGGACGGCACCGCGGAGATCGAGCTGTCGATCGAGCTCCGCAACGATGGCGACGCTCCGGCGCGGGACTCCCCTGCTGTGACAGTGGAGTGCACGCTGAACGGCGGACCGGTGAGCGGCTGCGGCGGTCCGCTGGACGGCCTCACCCTGCCCGAGGGGGTCGGTCGCGAGGAGGCAGCCCTGCGCCTGCGCGTGCCGATGGGCACCGAAATGCGCGCCGTGCTCGACGACGGTACGGCGTCGAACACCGTCGCGGTGCCGGAGCGCATCCTCGGCGTCGAGCGCGACATCTGGGAGTGCTTCAGCGACAGGCCGCGACGCGAGGCGGCGTACGAGAACGATTTCCTTGGCGGGTGCGGCGGGTGGACGTCCGGAATCGTGCTGAAGTGGGACCCGGATGAGCCGGTGCGCGTGTGGGCCGACCCCTCCGGCGATGCGCGCTACGTCCGCATCCTCGAAGAGGTGCTGAACGAACTCGCCCCACTGCTGGACCTCGACATCGAGTGGGTGCAGACGGAAGCGGAGGCCACGCTCAAAGCGTACGTCGGGGTGCCGTCCACGCGGGCCGCGAGCCTCGGTCTCGACGCCTTCTGCCAGGACACGATCGGCTGCGGATCGCCCGATTCCTACGAAGACGGCGCCATCACGAGCGCATCCATGAGCGTCTGGATGGACGGCCCGCAGGAAGCCCCACTGACTGAAAACGAGATCGTCCACGCGACCCTCCACGAGGCGCTGCACGCGCTCGCCGCGATGCACCACCGACCCGCCGTACGCAGCGTGATGTCGGTCAACGCCGCGCTCCGCCTGCCCATGCTCAGCGACTCGGACGAGGCCCTGCTGCGCCTGCACGCGCACCCGCTCGTCTGGCCCGGCATGAGGATGCCCGAGGTCCAACGGCTCATCGTGTTCGCCGACGAATTGCTCGACCATCCCCCTGCCGCTCAGGACGACGGCGTCCGGCTCGCAGAACGCGCTTACGCCGCGCTGCTGGAGGCCGGCTCGGCCCGTTTCGACGTCCGCGGCGGCTGGCCCGACCGGGGCTGCGAGCGCGAATTCGCGGGCAGCCACGCCATCGGGCGGTTCGCACGCGGCTACCCCACCCTCGTCCGCTTCGACGGCAGCCCGGGCGACGTCGTCCTGTCTCACTCTGATGCAGGGGGCTGGCAGGGCTGGCACCGGACCTCCGGTGAGTGGAAGAAGACCAGCCTCGAACAGCTCTACGAGGCAACGCCCTGGCGCCTCGCGTTCACCGACCCGGTCGAGATGCTCCTCAACGCCATCGCCCACGCAACCCCGCGAGACATCGACATCACACGTTCGGCAGGGACCGTCGCACTCGACGCAACCCTGCGCTACGCCCCGCCGGTCGCATGGGCAAAGGGCGTCACCCTCCGCGTCGGCATCACGCTCGACGCGGAGACGCACCGCATCCCGGCCTACGACATGCACTGGGACTTCGACGCCCCGGAGAGCACCATCTGCACACGCTACGAGGTGCGCGCCACGAACGGCGAGTACGGCGTGCCGGTAGAACTGCCCGCCGCAGTCTCAGCGCCCTGAGGGTTCCCCCCTAACGCCCGGACAGCTCCGCTATCGCCGCGACCGCGCGCTCGACGTCGTTCTCGTTGTTGAACGCCGCCGTGCATATCCGCACGCCGGGGGGATGCGCCACGTAGCGCGCCACGATCCGGTGCGTCTCCCACAGCGCCTCGACGAAGGCCGGCGCCTCCCAGCCCTCGACGCTGATCACGGTGATGGCGCACGCCGTAGGGCCGTCGACAGGCCCGGTGATGCTGACTCCGCCGATGCCCGACAGCTCCGCCCGCAGCGCCGCAGCCAGCCGGTGGGTGTGCTCCTCGACGCGCTCAGGGCCCAACTCGCGATTGATGCGCACCGCCTCCACGTACCCCGCCCGCTCAGCGACGCCCTGTGACGCCAGCGAGTACTGGGCCAGCCCCGACCGGAAACCCGTGCCGGACAGCCTCAGCAGCGGCTTCAGCAGCTCCCTGCGGTCGGGCCGCACGTAGAACGCGCCGCTGCCCGTCGGCCCCATCAGCCACTTCTGCCCCGACGTGGCGTAGAAGTCGACGCCCATCGCGGCGAAGTCCATCGCGATATGCCCTCCCGTCTGCGCCCCGTCCAGCAGCACCAGCGCGCCCGCCTCGTGCGCCGCCGCCACGATCTCATCAGCCGGCACCCGCAGGCCCGTCGTGAACATCACGTGGCTGAGCGCCGCCACCTTCACCCGCGAGTCCAGGCCGGACCGGAACGCCTCGATGCACGCGTCCGCCGAAGCGTCGGGCGGTATCGACGCGCGCCTGATCTCCACGCCGCGCTCCTCCAGCACCGCGACCGGCGAGTCGACGCCAGGATGCTCGAGGTCCGTCGTGAGCAGCACGTCGCCCGGTTGCCAGTCGAGCCCGAACAGCGCGATGGCGACGCCCTCCGACGTCCCGTGCGTGATGAGCACGTCCGCCGGGTCGACGTTGTAGAGACCGGCAGCCTCCGTCCGCGCCTCCTCCTCCACCGCCGACGCGAACGCGCGGCCTTCCGGCCCGGCAGGCCCGCCCGCGCTCTCGCGCGCCCCCGCGTCCCGCATCCGCTCGATCACCTGCGACGGGCTCGGACCGGCCCAGCCCGCGTTCATGTAGGTCATCGACTCCATGCAGGCGATCGAGTCACGCAGCGAAGCGAAGTCCATCCGGTACCCCCAGGTTCCACAGTCCGTATCCGTATGCTACTCCACGCCGCCTGCTAGAATCCGCACATCCTGTCCAGAGGGAGAGCAGCATGGCGAACTACATCCTCCTGATGAAGCTCACGCCGGAGGGGCAGCACGCCATCCTCGAGAACCCGGACTCCATCGCGGAGGCCGCCGCCGAGGTCCGCGTGCCGGAGGTGACCGGCCTCGGCCTCTACGCCGTGCTCGGCCCCTACGACTTCGTCAGCATCATCCAGGCGCCGGACAACGAGGCCGCGGCGCGCTACTCGGTCCGTCTCGGCGTCCACATCGGCGTGAGCATCACCACCCTTCCCGCCGTCCCCATCGCCCTCCTCCACGAGCGCGACGACCCTGACATAGACTCCCTCCTCGCGGGACGGGAAGCGCCGATCGGCGAGCCCGCCGGCCCTAACGGCCCCAATCGCCCGTGACCTGCACGCGACCTGCTAGAATCCGCCACGAACCGCATATCTGAGACAACGCAACCGGGAGGCAGCACATGACCACCACGAACCTGGAGATCATCGTAGACGGCGACGGCCACATCATGGAGGACATCCCGGCCATGGCCGAGTACCTCCCGCCCAAGTTCCGCGACAACCCGGCGCGCAACCTCAACTCCTCCCTCTTCCCGCCGCTCGACCACCTCCACGCCGGACACTTCGTCGAGACCCCCGGACGCCGCGACCGCAAGGGTGCGTTCGTCGGCCCGGACGGCTGGGAGGTCTTCCTCACCGACGTCGGCATCGACGCCACCGTCCTCTACCCCACCACCGCCCTCTCCTACGGCAAGATCGTCAGCCGCGACTGGGCCATCGCTACAGCGCAGGCGTACAACGACTGGCTCTACAACACCTACTGCAAGCGCGACGGCCGCTTCCACGGCGTCGGCCTCATCCCCATGCAGGAGCCCGCCGAGGCCGTGAAGGAGCTCCGCCGCTGCGTCGAGGACCTCGGTTTCGTCGGCGCGATGCTCCCTTCCTTCGGCCTGCCCGACCACCTCGGCTCGAAGATCTACTGGCCCGTCTACGCGGAGGCCGACCGCTTGGGCTGCGCCATCGCCGTCCACGGCGGCGCGCACAGCGGCATCGGGCTCGACCACATGAACGTCTACGCCCCCATCCACGCGCTCGGGCACCCCGCCGGACAGGCCATCGCCCTTGCGGGCATGGTCTTCAACGGCGTCTTCGAGCGCTTCCCCAACGCCCGCTTCGGCTTCCTGGAGGGCGGCATCGGCTGGTTCGTCATGTGCCTGGAGCGCTTTGACCGCTCCCACAGCACCCACATGGAGTACCAGTTGCGCGACGACGACATGCTCGGCCCCAAGATCGGCGACAGCGTCCACGAGTACATCCGGCGCCAGATCGACAACGACCGCCTCTTCATCGGCTGCGAGGGAGAGGAGCCCGCGATCGCGTTCGCCGTCAGCCAGGTCGGCAACAAGCCCTTCTTCTTCTCGACCGACTTCCCCCACGAGGTCACGACCGAGACCTGCCGCCACGAGCTGCAGGAGTTGTTGGACAACCCGCAACTGACTGACGAGGACAAGGAGGCCATCCTCCACAAGAACGCCCGCCGCTTCTACCGCCTGGGCGACGCGTAGGAGCCACAGCCGGACAACGAACGACTTACGAGGTGTAGGAGAACATGATCCCAAGCCACGTCAACGAAGAACTCACGCAGGTCAGCCCGGGCACGCCCATGGGCGAACTGATGCGCCGCTACTGGCACCCCATCGCCGCCGCCGGCGAGCTGTTGGAGCGTCCCACGAAGGCGGTCCGCGTCCTCGGTGAAGACCTCGTCCTCTACAAGGACAAGTCGGGCACCCTCGGCCTCATCGACCGCTTCTGCCCCCACCGCAGGGTCGACCTCTCCTACGGCATTCCCGAGGAGCACGGCCTCCGCTGCATGTACCACGGATGGATGATGGACGAGACCGGCCAGTGCATCGAGCAGCCGTTCGAGGAGACTGTGCACCCGGACGGGCGCTTCAAGGAGAAGGTCAAGGTCGCGGGCTACCCCGTGCAGGAGCTCGGCGGACTCATCTTCGCCTACATGGGCCCGCAGCCCGCGCCGCTGCTGCCCCACTGGGAGCAGCTGACCTACGACGACGCGGTGCGCGACATCGCCATCTCGCACCTGCCCTGCAACTGGCTCCAGTGCCAGGAGAACTCCGTCGATCCCGTCCACACGGAGTGGCTGCACTTCTACTTCGGCAACTACGTCCGGAACGGCGTCGCCGCCGCGCCGGAGAGCCAGCCC
Source organism: Dehalococcoidia bacterium (assembly GCA_034422595.1). Classification (GTDB taxonomy): domain Bacteria; phylum Chloroflexota; class Dehalococcoidia; order Lucifugimonadales; family Australimonadaceae; genus Bin16. The sequence continues at coordinate 171,436 of DAOUJO010000001.1, forward strand.
AAGACCATGAAGATCGCGTTCGACGCCTTCGAGTACGGCATCATCAAGCGCAGGCTGCAGCTCGGCTTCCCGGAGGACGGCGAGGACTGGGCCAAGGGCCACCCCATCATGTTCCCCAACATCCTCTTCGTCGGCGACCAGGTCCGCACCACCACGCAGTGGCGCGTGCCCATCGACGACGAGAACACCTACCACGTCTCCTACTACGTCTACCGCGCGAAGCCCGGCACCCCCGTGCCCCAGCAGGACGTCGCGGCCTACCGCTACGTTCCGCTCTACGAGCCGGACGGGCGCTTCTACACCGGCGTCACCTTCAACCAGGACTACATGTGCTGGATAACCCAGGGCGCCGTCGCCCAGCGCGACAAGGAGATGCTCGGCCAGTCCGACATCGGCCTCATCCTCTTCCGCAAGATGCTGCGCCAGCAGATGAAGGTCGTCGAGGACGGCGGCGATCCCATGAACGTCTTCCGCGACCCCGCGAAGGCCAACCACATCTCCCTGCCGATGGAGAGCGTCAAGCACGGCATCAAGCCGGACGGGCGCTACCGCCCCGGCGAGGGCGGGGACAGCCCCATCGTGCCGATGATCGAGGAGGTGCTCCGCACCTGGGTGCCGGAGGAGGTCGCTGCCCAGCCGGCAGACCTCGAGCTCTTCTAGGGACAACCCTGTCTCAATAGGTGGTAACATCCGCGCGCACCCGCCACACAAGGAGGCCCCGATGTCCCGAGAGATCGACGAGATCAAGTACGAAGTCGCGATGGCAACCCGCATCCTCTCCCACATGGGCCTCGCCACCGGCGTGACTGCCGCCCTGGGGCACGTCAGCATGCGCGTCCCCAACCAGCCGGAGCTGTTCGTCGTCAAGGGCAGGGGCTACGTCATCGACGCCCTGGAGGAGATGCAGTACTACGACATGATCGTCTGCGACCTGGACGGCTACAAGGTGGACGGCCCCGCCCGCTCCACACAGTGCTCGGAGGTCAAGATCCACTCCTCCATCATGAAGGCGCGCCCGGACGTGAACTCCGTCGTCCACGTGCACCCGCGCAACGTCGTCCTCATGACCGTCCTCGGCGAGCCGATCGTACCGATGGCGCAGGAGGGCGCGCAGATGGTGATGGAGCAGCCCCACCCGCTCTACCCGCACACGAAGACCGTCTGGAGCCACGAGGAAGGCCTCGAACTCGCGGAGTGCCTCGGCGACCACAAGTTCGTCCTCATGAAGGGCCACGGCGCCTCGATGACCGGCAAGGACCCCCAGGACTCCGTTGTCAGCATGCTCCAGCTGGAGGAGCAGGCGCGCATGAACTACTGGGGCCTCGTCGCCAAGGGCTCCGACCACCCCTACCTCTCGGACGAGCTCGTCATGGAATCGGTGAACCGTCCGCCGCAGCACGAGTACCCGCACTTCAAGGAACTCATGCGCAGCATCGGTGGCAACCCCCCGCGCGACGGCGTCTGGAACTCCTACAAGAAGAAGGTCTCCGCCGACATGGTCGCCCCGTAAGCAGGCGTCCGTCGTTCCCGCGAAGGCAGGAACCTCGTATCCCACCTCGGGGAGAGGTCGCCGCCAAACGGCGGCGGGTGAGGGTGAACCTTTGGGAGCGGCCATCTGGCCGCCCCTTCCTGAGCACCCCCATAGCGCCCTCTTGCCAGCGTGTGCTATACTGCCCCGCGAGATGAACATCGCCGTCACGATGTGCGCTTGTTGTTGTCGACCATAGGGCCGACAGTTCTCGCACGCCGTCAAAACTGCGCCCTTCTCAGCCAACCAGGAGAAGGGCGCTTTCTTATACCGAAGGAGAAACAGATGACCAGCACCGCCCCCCGCCCAATCATCCGTGGCACCAAGACCATCGAGGAGAAGAGGCAGTACGACTACTCCAAGGGCGTACTCCCCTACGTCCCCGAGGAGGTCGACGACTTCGAGACGGAGGCGACCCGCTACCTCAACGGCGAATGGCCGACCGAGGAGCAGTTCATCATGTACCGCCTCGTGCGCGGGGTCTACGGCCAGCGCCAGCCGGACGTGCAGATGATGCGCATCAAGATCCCCGGCGGCGCGCTCACGCCCGGGCACCTCGAAGCGTTCGGCGACGTCGTCAGCGGGTACGCCCCCCTCAAGAAGGGCCACATCACCACGCGTGAGAACCTGCAGGTCCACTTCGTCAAGCTCGCCGACACCCCGCACGTCATGCGCATCCTCGGCGACGCGGGCCTCATCACCCGCGAGGCGTGTGGCAACACCGTCCGCAACGTCGCGGGCGACCCACTCTCCGGCGTGAAGCTGGAGGAGCCGTTCTACGTCGCGCCCTATCTCGCCGCCTACGCCCGCTACTTCGTTCGCCACGAGTACACGCAGGCCCTCCCGCGCAAGTGGAAGACCTCCTTCTCCAGCGGCGGGGACGACGACGTGGTCGCCGACATCCACGACCTCGCCTTCCTCCCGAAGCTCCGCGATAACGAGGACGGCAGCGAGCCAGAGAAGGGCTTCGAGATACGCATCGGCGGCGGAACGTCCATCATGCCCCGCATCGCCTGGACGCTCTACGACTTCGTGCCCGTCAGCGAGTACCTCAAGGTGGCCGAGGCCGCCATCCGTGTCTTCCACCGCACCGACGAACTCCGCAAGAACCGCATGCGCGCGCGCATCAAGTTCTACGTCGACCGCATCGGCATCGACGCCTTCCGCGAGGAGGTCGAGGAGGAGATGCGGGGCGACTGGGCGCAGGCCGACTTCGACCCCACGCCCTGGATGGAGCTCCCGCCCGAGATGATCGACGAGCCCCCTGCCCTCGTGCCGGTCGAAGCGCACGACGAGCCGGAGTTCCTCGCGTGGCGCGAGGACAACGCTCACCCGCAGCAGCAGGACGGCTACTACGCGGTCTACGTCACGCTGCCGCTCGGCGACATCTACGCGCACCAGTTCCCCGTGCTCGCCGACATCGGACGGAAGTACGCGGGAGGCATCCGCGCGACCACGGAGCAGAACATCCTCTACCGCTGGGTGCCGGAGGGCCACCTGTTCGACGTGTGGGCCGCGCTCAAGGCGACCGGCCTCGCCGAGGACGGCGCGAACTCCATCACGGATGTCGTCTCCTGCCCCGGCACGGACAGCTGCAAGATGGGCATCACCTCCTCGATGGGCGTCGCCGAGGCGCTCCGCAGCAGCATCCGCAGCCACGGAGTGGACGACCCCGGCATCAAGGGCCTCCACGTCAAGGTCAGCGGCTGCCCCAACGGCTGCTCGCGCCACCACATCGCCAACATCGGCTTCCACGGCGCGGCCACGAAGGGCGACGGCAACCAGGTGCCCGCCTACGAGGTCTTCCTCGCGGGCAACTACGGCAACCAGGACCCCGTCCGCTTCGGCCACCGCGTGAAAGCCAAGGTGCCCGCCAAGCGCGTCCCCGCCTTCATGGACGGCATCCTCGCCCACTACCAGTCCAACCGCGAGGACGGCGAGTCGTTCAACGACTTCGTCGACCGCGTCGGCACCGCCCCGTTCGAGGAGCTCGCCGGACAGTTCCGCGAGGTCGGCGCCCTCAACAAGGAGAACCTCGACACCTACATCGACTGGGGCAAGACCATCCTCTACAAGCTGGAGCGCGGCGAGGGCGAGTGCGCCGTCTAGGGCATCGCACGGGAATCCACACATCCAAGGGCGCCCCTCGTGGGCGCCCTTCCCGTCGATAGCGCACAGCTTCTCTGGTAGAGTCAGGCCATTCGATAGATCTGTACGCAAGGAGGGCAGCCATGTCGGTAGAAGGTAAGGTCGTACTCATCACCGGAGGCGCGCGCGGGATGGGGCGCGAGATGGTCCGCGCGTTCCTGAAGGAAGGGGCGAAGGTCGTCGCGACCGACCTCTCGTGGGTGCCCACCGGCGTCTCCAACGACGACTTCGACTTCTTCGAGGAGATCAGGGAGAACCCGAACGCCCTCATCTGCACGATGGACATCACGCTCCAGTCGCACGTCGATGAGGCGTACCGGAAGACGATCGAGAAGTTCGGCACCGTCGACGTCATCATCAACAACGGCGGCACGCGCCAGCGTGACCTCTACCTCGATACCCACGGCAGCGTCACCGTCCTCGAGACCGACATCAGCGAGTGGGAGAAGATGTTCGGTACGCACGTCTTCGGCAACCTCCGCGTCATCAAGCGGTTCGTGCAGCCGATGATCGAGAAGCGCAGCGGCAGCATCATCAACTCCTCGTCCAGCCAGCTGCTCAACGCCCACGCCTCCGGCCAGGGCGAGCCCGTCTTCTACGGGCTCAGCCGTGAGGGCGCCTACCAGCCCGCCAAGGCCGCGATGGGCTCCATGACCATCTACCTCGCGAAGGAGCTCCAGCAGTACAACATCGCCGCGAACGTCATGCTCCCCGGCCACACCGCCACCACCGGCTCCGACGAGCAGGAGCAGGTGCGTCACGAGATACGGATGAAGCTGGGACAGGAGCGGTCCAACTGGACTCCGCGCCGCGTGCGGGCCGACAACGTCGTCCCTCTCGCGCTTCACCTCGCCGAGCAGGACGGCAGCGGCATCACCGGGCGCTGGATCAGCTGCATGGGCTTCAACGAGGAGCAGGGCCTCGGGGGGTTCGAGACTTGGGGCCACCCCGACGACGTCGCCGCAGCCCAGGCTGCCGGCACGCTCTAGCCGGGGACCCTGAGCTTCGCCTCAGGGATCTCGTTGGACCGAGCGTTCAGCCACTCCTCCAGCTGGTTGAGCCAGTCCGCGCCCTTCGGCAGCGTCGCCGACGTCGTCCGCACGCGGTACCACTCCGGGTTGTCGACGCCGGGCGGCGTCACGCCCAGGTCGCGGAGCTCCCGCGCCGCGCGGATCAGCCTGCGCCGCACCCGGATGATCATCGCGTCGGATGTGCCCAGGTGCTCCTGCGTCCGGTCGTAGATCGGCCCCATGCTCTCGGTAGCGGCCTGGTCCTGCAGCGGTATGGCCGGGATGCCGGTGAACGTCTTCTCGCGCTGCGCCTCACGGTCCTGCCCGTAGTGGTTGCTCCGGTTGAGTTCGGGCCGCCACCAGGAGAGTCCGTCCGCCTCCTTCGGCAGGAACTCGCCGACACCGCTGCCGCCGCGCGCCATCGCGCCCGTCGGCCCCATCAGCGATTCGAGCGACGTCACCGGGTTCCACAGCACCGTCCAGACGATGGTGTGGTAGTCGTCCATCGGCACCCAGATGTGTCCCGGCACGGTTCCGTCCGGGTAGCCGGGGAAGAGCGTGTGGATGGGGAACATGAACTGCGTCACGCGCCAGTACGTCGTCTCAGGGTCCTCCTCGCGGTTCGCCGCGTAAACGACGCCGTAGTTCGTGGGCACCACTTCCAGCTTCGGATGCTTGTCCGTGTGCCAGACGCCCATGTACGGAGGGTCATCCGGGTTCAGCCTGCCGTGCAGGAAGTAGAGGTGGCTCGTGTCGATGTCCCCCTCCAGCGCCTGCACCCAGTTGCACTCCCGCTGGAACGGCGTGAGCCGCCGGTGCGATTCCGGCACCGACATCCACTCGAGGTCAGGCAGCGGGGGCGGCGTCTCGCGAGGGCCCATGTACGTCCAGACCATGCCGCCCGCCTCGATGCAGGGATACGCCCGCTGTCGCACCTTGGTCTTGAAGTTGCTTGCCGCGGGCTCGTTGGGCATGTCCACGCACTGGCCGGTCACGTCGTACTTCCAACCGTGGTAGATGCAGCGGATGCCGTCTTCCTCGTTGCGGCCGTAGAAGAGCGAGCAGCCACGGTGCGAGCAGTTCTCCGCCATCAGACCGACCCGTCCGCTCGTGTCCCGCAAAATGACGAGGTCCTCACCCAGCAGCCGGATGCGCTCCGGGCTGCTGTCGCGTTCAGGCAGGTCGGATGAGCGCATGACCGGCGTCCAGTACTGCCGGATCATCTCGCCCATCGGCGTACCGGGGCCAACGCGAGTCATCAGCTCATTGTCTTCACGAGTCAGCATCGGCTCCTCCCATGCGGCGGCCTGCGCCTCGTTCATCTGTGCGACTTTCCATGAATGTATGGATTGCCATTTCCCCTGTCAATGCGCGTGAATCGTACCGCTGCGCCTGTGCGATGCAGTTAACCTCCGATCCCCGTATTGACTTTGACCATATGCTCGGCTAGTTTGCCCTCAAGGGTACGGTCGGCGGAGTAACGGCGCTGCGAGGAGAACAGCGATGCTCAGCCCGGAAGACAATGCGCTACTCACCCAGACGGGGCCGGGCACGCCGGGCGGCGAGATGCTCCGCCGCTACTGGCACCCTGTCGCCCTCGCTGAGGAGTTGCCGGCCGGCGGCGCTCCCCTGCACGTGCGGGTCCTCGGCGAAGACCTCGCGCTCTTCCGCAACCAGTACGGCGAGCTCGGCCTGCTCGGTATCCACTGCTCGCACCGCGCCGCCGACCTGAGCTACGGACGCATCGAGGACGGCGGGCTGCGCTGCCTCTACCACGGCTGGCTGTACGACATCCACGGCAACTGCCTCGAACAGCCCGGCGAGCCGGAGGGCAGCACCTTCAAGGACAAGGTCAGGCACCTCGCCTACCCGTGCGTGGAAGCCGGCGACCTCATTCTCGCCTACATGGGCCCCGGCGAGCCGCCGCTGGTCCCCGCCTACGAGTTCCTGACGGCGCCCGAGGAGTCCGTCTTTGCGTCCAAGGTCTTCTCCGCCTGCAACTATCTGCAGGGCAACGAGGGCAACATAGACCCCGTGCACCTCTCCTACCTCCACCGCTTCCTTCGCGAGGACGAGCGGGCGCGCGCGGTGGTGGGCGGCACCGGCTCCTCCAACTCCTACTTCACCCACGACGTAAGCCCGACGATCGAGGTGGAGGAGACCTTCTTCGGGCTGCGTGTCTTCTCGGTGCGCGACGGCGGCGACGGAGCGAGCTACGTGCGCGTGACCAACTTCGTCTATCCCAACATGGCGCCGAACCCGCAGGGCGTGGACGGCTTCAACATCAACTGGCACGTCCCCATAGACGACACTCACCACTGGAAGTTCCGCGTCAACTTCAAGCGCGGCGGACCGCTGGACAAAGAGCAGCTTCGCGAGGACTTCTATTCCCAGATGGGCGACGGCTGGGTGCCGCACCGGAACATATCCAACCGCTTCATGCAGGACCGCGAGGAGATGGTCGCCACCAGCTTCATCGGCATGGGTCGCTTCTTCGCCGTGCACGACCAGTACGCAACTGAGACGCAGGGAGCGATACAGGACCGCTCGGTAGAGCACCTCGGCACGACGGACAAGGCCATCGCCGCGCACCGCCGCCTGCTGCTGCAGGCGATCCGCGCCGTACAGGACGGCGCAGATCCGCCCAACGTGATGCACGACCCTGCCCGCAACGACTACGAGGACCTGATCTGCGCGGACGCCATCGTGCCCGCGGGCGAAGACTGGCGCGCATCGTGGAGGCAGTACCTGAAAGTGGGGGCTGCCGCACGCTGACGTGCATCCCCCCGGCCCTCGAACACAACACCGCACCACACGAACAGGGAGGAAACCATAATGCGGTTACGACGTACTCTGATAGTGACACTGCTGGCGACCATGACCGCGCTGCTGGCTGCCTGTGGAGCGGACCCCACCGCAACGCCAACCCCCGCTCCCACGCCCACTCCGCCACCCGAAGCCACGCCAACACCGATGCCGGTGCAGGTGGCAACGGCAACGCCGACGCCGTCGCGCCCCGAGTGGGAGGTCCGGTGGGAAGAGACCATCGCCGCGGCGGAGGAGGAAGGGAAAGTAGTCGTCACCTCCTGCGGAGGCGAGGGCCGCCGCCGCGCCATGAACGAGGGCTGGGCCGAGCAGTTCCCGAACATCACCCTGGAGCACCAGCCGTTCAACAGCCGCGACCTCTGGCCGCTCGTCGTCCGTGAGGCCGGGTTCGGACAGCACAACTTCGACATCCGCATCGGCGGCGCCGACACCACGACGTTCAGCGCGATGCACACGAACAGCACCCACGCGCCGCTGGACTTCGACGAATGGTTCATCCTGCCGGAGGTCCGCGATCCGGACGTCTGGCTCGGCGGCATAGACGGCGTCTGGCTGGACAAGACCAAGCAGTTCGCCTGGCCCATCGTTCTTACCTCCTCGGCGGGAGAGAGCTTCTGGGTCAACCGGGACCTCATCCCCGAGTCGGAGCTCAATTCCGTCGAGCAGCTCGCCGACCCGAAGTGGAAGGGCCAGATCATCGCCATCAGCTCCGAGGGCGGGGCAGCCCAGAACACGATGATGATGCAGATGCTCCAGTACGGAGAGGACTGGCTCAACGACCTCCTGGCGAACGAACCCGTCGTGATCCGCGACCACCGCCAGCAGATCGAGTTCCTGCTCCGCGGGCAGTACGCGATAGCTACGACCGTCGACACCAACGAACTGCGGGACTTCACCGCTGAGGGCGTCGACCTCAGCCACATCGCGCCGCTCTCGCAAGAGGCTCCAAGCCTCAGCAACGCCTGCGAATCGCTCCAGCTGCACAACAACATGCCCCACCCCAACGCCGCCAAGGTGTACGTGAACTGGCTGCTCACCAAGGAGCACCAGCAGCTGTGGAACGAGGCGGTGCCGACGAACAGCCGCCGCAAGGACGTCGAGTGCGGCCGCTGCAACCTGACCGTGACGGAAGAAGACCTCACAACGTTCCGGCTCAGCCAGGACGAGGCGCTCGCGGAAGACCGCGCCCGGTTCACGGAACTGGTGCAGGGCGTCCTGATACAGTAAGGCTGACCACTGCCGGTGAGGCGTGATGCGCCTCACCGGCAGACGGCTTTCCCGATCGGGCGAGCACTACGCCGGGGTTTCGATGTCGGACAGCATCCTCCAACTGGACCGTGTGAGCAGGACCTTCGGCACAACCAAGGCCGTCGACCAGGTCTCGCTCGACGTGCAGGCGGGAGAGATATTCACGCTGCTCGGACCGAGCGGCTGCGGGAAGACGACGACCCTCCGCCTCGTTGCGGGCCTCGAGCAGCCTGACAACGGCGAGATATGGGTCCGCGATCGGCTGGTCGCTTCCGTTCCCCGCAACACGTTCGTACCACCCCACCAGCGCATGATGGGGATGGTGTTCCAGTCTTACGCCATCTGGCCGCACATGAACGTGTTCGACAACGTCAGCTACCCGCTCCGCATCCGGCGGATGAAGCGCGCCGAGATACGGGAGCGCGTGGAGCGTGTGCTCAACCTCGTCGGCCTGGATGGCCTCGAGTCCCGCCCCGCGCCGATGCTCAGCGGAGGCCAGCAACAGCGTGTCGCGCTCGCCCGCGCCCTCATCTACGAACCCGCTGTTCTGTTGCTCGACGAGCCGTTCAGCAACCTCGACTCGAAACTGCGGGAGCAGATGCGCGTCGAGGTGAAGCAACTGCAGAAGACGCTCGGCATCACCGTCCTGTTCGTGACGCACGACCAGACGGAAGCGCTCAGCCTCTCGGACCGCATAGCGGTCATGAGCGACGGGCACGCCATCCAGGTCGCTGAACCGAAGGTGCTCTACGAACAGCCCGAGGACTCCTTCGTGCGCGACTTCCTCGGCAAGATGCTGAAGCTCCCCGGCACCGTCATCTCCGTGGACGGTTCCGGCAAACTCGAAGTGAGCATCGACGGCGGTTCGCAGAGCGTGGTCGCGGGAGCGCACGTATCGAAGGAGCTGGTCGTCGGGAATGCCGCGACCCTATCGGTGCGCCCGGAAGACGTGGTAGTCGGTGGAGAGCCGGGGGCCGAGTCCAACCTGCTGGAAGGCACGATCGAGAACCTGCTGTTCGTCGGCGACCGGTACGAGTGCTACCTGCAACTCGCGGGAAACGCGGTGATGATCTCACTCCCGCGGGACACCCGGAAGAAGGAGGGTGACACCCTCACCGTCTACCTGCCCGAAGGAGCGGTCAGCGCATGGCAACCCGAATAGGCCAACTGCGCCCGGCGCTGCTCAGGGTGGAGGTCAGGACGGTCCTCTTCATGATCGTCATCATGTGGGTGGGCGTCATCGTCCTCTACCCCATCCTCCTGCTCTTCGTGGACAGCTTCAAGATCGGCGACGGCGTCTTCACTCCACGCGCCGGGTGGGGCATCTCCAACTGGGTGTCCGCCTACCAGAACCCCGGTCTCATCCAGGCCCTGTGGAACACCATCCTCATCGTCGTCATCGTCCAGACGGTAGCGACCCCCATCGGCATCACGCTCGCCTGGCTCACGGCCCGCACCGACCTCCCCGGCAAGGAGTGGATAGACCTCGCCTTCTGGGTCGCCTTCTTCCTGCCCACGCTGCCCGTCGTGCTCGGCTACATCCTGCTCCTCGCGCCCGAGTTCGGGCTGCTCAACCAGGCGTGGGCGGGGCTGTTCGGCGGCAGCGGCCCCTTCAACATCTACTCGATGGCCGGCATCGTCTGGCTGCACCTCGTCACGAAGACGATCGCCGTCAAGGCCATCCTCCTCCGCCCCGTGTTCCAGAACATGGACGCCTCGCTGGAGGAGGCCGCGAGGGTATGCGGCACCAGTGGGCCGTTCACGCTCGTGCGGATCGTCATGCCCATCATGACCCCGGCCATCATGACGGTCGTCCTGCTGGGCATCCTGTTCGGACTGGAGAGCTTCGAGATCGAGCGTGTCGTCGGCCCCCCCATCCAGTTCTTCAACTACGGAACGTTCATCTTCCGGGAGGTCGCCAAGCAGCCACCCTCATTCGCCAACGCCACGGCGCTGGGCGTCTCCGTGCTGGTGCTGATGACGCCGCTGATCCTCCTGCAGCAGTGGAACGCCAGGCGCAGGCGCTACACCACCATCACCGGTCAGTTCAAGCCCCAGCTCTTCCCGCTCGGCAGGTTCCGCTGGCCCGCGTTCGCCGGCGCGATGTTCTTCATCAGCCTCATCACCGTCGTGCCGCTGAGCATGATGATGCTCGGCACCTTCATGAAGCTGTTCGGGTTCTTCGACGTGACCGGCTCTCCGTTCACGATGGAGAACTGGACCGACGTCCTGTCCGATCCCATCTTCCTCAGTTCGGTGAAGAACACGCTCATCATCGCCTTCGGCGCCGCGGGCGTTGCGATGACCGTCTACTCCACGGTCGCCTACATCGTCGTCAGGACCCGCTTCATCGGGCGGCACGTCCTGGACTTCGTCTCCTGGATGCCCATCACCATCCCCGGCATCGTCCTCGGCCTCGGCCTCATGCTCGTGCTCCTGAACATCCCGCTGCTCCGGCCGCTCTTCGGCACCCACTGGGCGCTCATCGCCGCCGTCTCGGTGACCTCGATGACCATCGGCGTGCAGCTGCTCAAGAGCAACCTCCTGCAGATCAGCGCCGAACTGGAAGAGGCCTCGTGGCTCGCGGGCGCGGGCTGGCTCTACACGTTCAGGCGCATCGTCCTTCCGCTCATGGCGCCGACGCTCATCGCCGTGGGGACGCTCGCGTTCGTCGGCGCGACACGCGCGGTGAGCCACATCGCCATCCTCACCACGTCGTCGACACGGCCGCTGGCCATACTCCAGCTCGACCACATCGTCGACGGGCGGTTCGAGGAAGCATCGGTCGTAGGGGCGCTCATCGTCTTCATGACGCTCGGCATCGCGGTCGTCGCCCGCTACTTCGGCCTCAACATGGGCGTACAGCGGGGATAGCGCATGGCCCTCTCACGAACGAAAGCGCTCGACTACGCGGAGCGGCTCATCAACCGCCCGCGCGGCGAGACGCCGGTCACCATCAAGCGCAACAAGAACGGCTACACCCTGCTCTACAACCGGCGCGCGCTCACGAAGACGCACGCCTCCGGCGTTGGCGCGCTGCAGGCGCAGGCGATGGCGCTCGCGCTCGGCGTCGACCTCCCGCAGGAGATCGGCAACGAGGTGAGCACGAAGGTGGGCTCCGGCGTCCTCTACCGCGCCATCGGCGCGTCGTCGCTGGACCTGCGCCGCCCCGAGGCGCAGGTTGTCCTGGAGCAGCTGCTCGCCACCGCCGCCCTGCAGCGCGGGGTCTTCCGCACGCTGGAGATCGGGTAGCGCAGCCTGTCCGGCACACCGGCCGGCGGTCTGGGGTATCATCGCCGCACCCTGCCCGTGCGGAGGCCCGCCATGTCCAACCTCGAACTCTCGTTCGCCATCACCGCCTACGACCGCGTCATGCCCATGATCAGCGGCGAGGTGAAGCCGGACGGCATCACACTCGACTACCAGGGGATGCCCGGGGCGGTTCCGCGCGTCTTCTACGAGCAGATCAAGTACCACCGCTACGACGTTTCCGAGATGTCGATGTCGTCGTACCTGCGCATGCGGCCGCTCGGGTTCCCGTACCGGATGCTGCCCGTGTTCCACAACCGCACCTTCTCGTACACCAACGTCTACATCCGCAAGGCGTCCGGCATCCGGCAGGACCACCCGGAGGACCTGAAGGGCAAGCGGTTCGGCATCGGCGACTACCAGCAGTCCGTCGGCCTCTGGACGCGCGGCATCCTGAAGCTGGAGTGGGGTATCGAGCCGCAGGACATGACCTGGTACATGGAGCGCAGCGAGCACTTCAGCCACACCGGCGCATCGAAGGACGCAGGGCTCGGCCTGCCGGAGAAGCTCGACCTGCGCCACGCGACCACCGACTTCAGCTCGATGTACCTCGACGGCGAGCTCGACGCCTCCATCGGCATCGGCTCCGCCCAGGGCTCCGGCATCGACCGCATGCAGAGCGTCAACCTCATCGACAGCCCGGACTTCCCCACCCTCTTCTCCGACCCGAAGGCCGAGTCCGTCCGCTTCTTCAAGAAGCACGGCGTCTTCCCGCCTCACCACGTCACGGTCGTGCGGGAGAGCATCGTCGAGGAGCACCCGTGGGTGGCGGTGAGCCTCATGGAGGCGTTCGAGTCGTCGAAGCGGCTCGCCATCCAGCGGCTGCGGGCCATGCCGCCGACGCTCTACGTGTTCGGGCGACAGTTCCAGCAGGAGGTCGACGAGGTGTTCGGGGCCGACCCGTTCGCCTACGGCATCACGGCGAACGCCAAGGCGTTCGACATGGCGCAGACGTTCTCCATGGAGCAGGGGCTCAGCGCCCGCAAGCAGCCGTGGGACGAGATCTTCCCGGAGGAGGTGTTTTACCGGGAGGAGCGCGCCGCGTCGTCGTCCGGCGGCGGGCATTAATTGGGGCACTAATGAGGGTGGCTGTGCCCGTCGTCGCCGAACACCTCCGGGTAGACGAAGGCGGCCAGCTTCTCAACAGTTTCCATGAAGTGCGGACTATCCGGGCTGAACGAATAGCCTTCGCGCAATACGAATATGTGGTGGTCGATATGGCTCGCGTCCAGTGCCATATGCAGTTCCGATAGTTCGGGGTTTCCGATCACGCTGATTATCGAGTCCGTGATGATGATGTCGGGTTCGACCGCCACTATCGATTCCGGGCTGAGCTCCTGGTAGCCGTCGTGGGTGGCTATGTTCTCCAGCTTCAGCAGTTCGAAGACGTCGTTCATCAGCGTGTTTCTTCCGGGCGTGACCCAGTCTTCGCTGTAGAGATAGACCGTCCATACCGGCTCGACCGGGTCCATCATCGTCCGGAGAGCGTCGAGGGGAGCGCCGAGATCGCCCGTGATGCGCTCATCTTCCAGCCTCGGAGGCACAGGCGTCGCAGTCGGCGTCGGCGTCGGCTCCGGCGTGGCGGTGGGCGTGGCTGTCGCTGTTGGTTCGGGGCCGCTGCACCCGGACAGCAGCAGCAACACCGCCAGCGCCACTCCCATGAGGACGGCCACTGCAGATGTCCCTCGCGACAGCGTTCCGGTTCTCATTGACCCCCTACTCCGACTGGAGGGCGTGGATGAGCTGGAGGAGGGCGGCGGTGACGGCGCGGTTGCGCACGAGGGGGCGGCGCGACGGGAACTCGTGGCGCACGACGCTGGCGCTGCCGGGCGTCGATACGCCGATGAAGACGGTGCCCGCCTTCACGCCGTCCTGATCGCCCGGCCCGGCGACACCCGTCACGCTGACGCCGCAGTCGGCGGCGTACGTGCGGCGGGCGGCGTCGGCCATCGCGCGGGCGGTCTCCTCGCTGACCGCGCCGTGGGCCTCGACGGTCTCGCGCGGCACCCCTGACTGCACCTTCATGTCGTCCGAGTACGTGATGGCCCCTCCCACGAAGTAGTCGGACGAGCCGGGGATCTCCGTGAGCGCGGCGCCAATCATGCCGCCGGTACACGACTCCAGCACCGCGAGCGTGTAGCCCTTCTCGCGCAGCAGGTCGCCGACGCGCTCCGGCGGGTACTCCTCGTCGGTGCCCCAGATGTAGTCGCCGAGGGCGTCGCGCACCATCGTCTCGGCGCGGAGGAGGGTCGTGAGGGCCTCGGCCTCGGTGTCGGCCTTCGCGATGCCGCGCAGGTAGATGCCGTCCTGCTTCGCGTAGACGCCGAAGTCCATGCCGGGGACGTCGTAGACGTCGCGGACCATCTCATCGACCGCAGCCTCGCTCAGGCCGATGGTCTTGAAGGTGCGGGCCATGATCTTCTGGCCGGGGAGGCGCTCCTTGAGGCGCGGGGCGATCTCGGTGGTCCACATGTTGGTGAGCTCGCGCGGGGGGCCGGGGAGCGTGATGAGGATCTTGTCGCCCTTCTCTATCCACCAGCTGGGCGCGGTGCCCATGGCGTTGCGGATGGCGACGGCGGAGGGGATGATGCCGGCCTGGCGGTAGTTCTGCTGCGGCATGGGGTTGACGTTGCGGCGCGCGAAGTTCTCCTCCAGCCACACCCTGAGCTCCGGGTCCGTGGTGATCTGCTCGCCGAGCATGTTGGCGATGCCGTCGCGCGTCATGTCGTCGAGCGTGGGGCCGAGTCCGCCCATCGCGATGACGACGTCCGACCTGCGCCATGCGCGGTCGAGCGTTTCGGTGAGGCGCGTGAGGTCGTCGCCGACGATGGTGACGAACTTGAGCTCGAGGCCGAACTCCGGCAGGCGCTGGCCGAGCCAGGACGAGTTGGTGTCCTGCGTCTCGCCCATGAGGAGCTCGGTGCCGACGGCGATGATCTCGGTGTTCATGTCTCTCCAGCCCTGAGTGGCAGTCCGGCGAGTATAGCACCGGCCACCCCCACCCCTGCCCGGAGGGAACGTTCCGGGGGGAAATGCAGCTCATTTCAGCTCACTGGCCCCGATCCACCTCTGAAACCGGCCCTCCATGTGAGCTGTCCAACAGCTCATAACCGCTCATCCGCAGCTCATTCCAGTGCATTTACCGCTCATTTCGGCTCATTCCTGCTCACTCGCCTCGCGGCCGGTGTGCTCCTCGATGGCAGGTGCAGTGCTCATGCAACCAGCGTACGCGGACAGGACGCGACCGCGATAGGGGCCGGTGTCACACGTAGGGGGGAGGGGGGAGATTGGCTTGCATCACGCGTGGAGGTTGCTAGAATCACCCGATCTGCCACCATCGGAGCAAAGAGAGCATTATGGCTGATGCACGCTGGCACTTCCGGGAGATGTCGCGCGGCGAACTCAACCAGAATCCCATGGAAAGGGAGCTATTCGCTGCAGAAACCATCAATGAACGGCTAGTACGAGAGTCGATACAGAATTCATTGGACGCAAGCATCGCCCGCTTGGACAAGACTATTACTACACCAGTGCGTGTCAGGTTTTCGTTGCAGGGTGTTCACAATCCACTCAACGCTGTCAGTGCTACGCCTTACCTAGACGGCCTAGACGAACACCTAAAGGAAGGTCTCGATTCGAATGACGACTTCCGACGCCGTGTAGCAGTACGAGGTCTTGCAGATTCAGGAATGCCCTATCTTGTCATAGAAGATACTGGAACAGTTGGTTTAGAGGGCGATTGGGAACGGTACGATGACTCTGCAGACGATCCTGCAGAGAATGAGCACTTCTATTGGTTCTTCCGTAATATCGGTCGCTCAGGAAAGTTAAATGATGAAGGTGGATCTTGGGGATTGGGCAAGTGGGTCTTCCCGGATGCCTCTCACGCCAGTTCATACATAGCGGTTACTCGTCGCCATTCGGATGGTGAGATTTTGCTCATGGGGCAGACTGTCCTGACCAAACATAACGTCGATGGTCAACGATATGCACCATATGGGTATTTCGGGGAGATGGACAACGGCCTGGCAGTCCCACTGCGCATGTCGGAACCATCTCATCAGGCGTTCATTGCACAGTGCATCACCGATTTTGGTCTACGTTTCAGAGACGAGCCTGGATTGTCCATTATTATCCCATTTCCGCGGACAGATGGTGACCCTCCAATTACTGAGTCTGAAGTTCTTGCTGCAGTAATACATAACTATTTCTATCCTATTATTGCTGGAAGACTTGAAGTGTTTGTCGATGAAGGTAACGATCAATCTATATCTGTAAGTGCAGACACAATAGACGATGTGCTCAGTCACCTCGACCTGGACGATAGCGGTGAGCGGAGCGTAGGGAGTTACCAGCGACTATTCGATATATGCCGCAGCAGGGCAGTGAGGCCCGAACAGCCACACATAGAACTGCGCTCGGCGCCGGTAAACAGGACTTCATATCCACACCATTCAGAGGTTTCTGCTTTGCGCCAGAGGTATGAGAATGGCGACCTGCTGGCTTTCCGCATTTGGACCACGGTGGAAAGAAAAGGGCCAGATAAACCGGAACTGACCAGCTTTCGTTTGTACGTACAGCAGGATAGCTCACTTGCACAGGGCCATGACTTCTATGTACGCGGAGCGCTCTCCATCACGAAGATGGATGAAATTCTCCGGTACAAGGCCCGCACTTTACTCGTAGTTGATGATGATGAGCCGCTCGCAGCGATGCTCCGCGACTCCGAGCCGCCCGCGCATACAGCCTGGCATCCTCAGAGTGACCGGGTCACAAAGGCGTGGGTTTCGCCAAAACGCCGGATCGACGAAGTTCGTAAGTCGGCGAGCGTTCTCCTAAACCTATGGGAACTGGCGCCGGTTGAGCTGCAACGCGATGCCCTTGCAGACATATTCCCTCTAATGGGAGCAGGCGAGCGGCGGCGTCAGGTGGCACGTAAGGGAGAAGTCGCTAAACGGCAGGGTCCCCTTGAGATATCCGGAGGGCACCCAGACTTCGACGTGCATCGCTCTAGCACGGGATTCCGTGTCCGCCTAGCTCCTGGGAGTGCGGATCCGCCGAAGCGAGTTCGCCTCAGAGTGGCATATGAGGTGCCTCGTGGTAACCCGATGACTAGCCACAGCCCTCATGACTTCTGTCTGCACGGGGTAGGTTCACTTGATGTAGAAGCGGACGGCTGCGAGGTGAACACGGGCGGGAAAACCAACGAACTACTGTTAGATGTCACTGAGCCATCGCATTTCTTTGTTGGCGTACAAGGATTTGATACACATAGGGATGTGCTTGTACGAGTAGAAAGAGTTGCGGAGAACACTGTGGCAGACGGAGGAGAGGAATGATAAGGCGATTCAATTTCACTGAACGCAAACGCATCGATCAAGAACGTGTGCAAATCGAGATCATCGAACCTCGGGGAGACAGCCCAGCGTCCTTTCAGGCAGCCTTGGATTTCAACGGATTAGATCTCCCATTAGATTCACCGGTTACGATTGAAGCATACCGCGGGCGCGCGGCCATCCGTTTCCCATGGGGAAAGGTGGGTACCTTGACCCCGCCTCTGGATCGTCGGCTTGTGAACATACCGGGCAATCCTTCCTTCCGTGTAAAGGTCATTGCTCCAGACGGATCAGGTGTGCTCCTAGCTATGGCGAATCACATTCGCCCCAAGCGCCAAGAGCACCAAGGTTCCCTCATATGGCTGGAAGAGCGCGACTTGGGCAAGGAGGTCTGGCAGGTCGACTTTGGCGATGGCAGCAACCCTACTCTATTGCTGAACAGCAACATCGCCGATATCGGAAAAGCAGCTCTCAGTGACGGAGAGTTTAGGGGCTTGGTGTTCCCGGCAGTATTGCGTTCAGTACTAATCCAAGCCCTCATCATCCATGATGCAGATCCCGAGGACGAAGATGGGCCGTGGGGTGATCTCATGACGTTCGTGCACACGCTACACGATGACCCAATGCCTCCTGCTGAAGATGGAGAAGAGGAAGCCGTACGTATGACATGGATAGAGGCGGTGGTGGCCGCCTTCACGCGCAAACACTTCAGGGCCAGTGACGCCTATACGGCAGCTCTGGCACGTTCGTGAGGAAGGCATGAGTGAGGAGTACTTGGTTTGCGAGCTAACCCCCGAGGGGATGCGAATCGCACGGAACTACTTGAGGGGGGTCAGGGAGAACGGGTGGACTCCGCTTCCAACTGGATTGTTGACAGATCACACCTACGCGCAGCCCTTGCAGTCAGATGTTTCCGTGGAGGAGCGTTCCTTTACTAGCCGCCGTGAAGCGGGACAATACCTCGCTGAGCGACTTGAACCGCTTGGCCCGGCAAGAGTTGGAGGCAACGCCTCGCTGTGGTCATGGTTAGGTATGTTCTACCTGGAGCAGATAGCGCACGACAGTGGACGTGGGTCGGGCACCTATGCAGAGATCGCACACCTGATACTCCCGGAAGAGCACGACTCTCGTGATCGTTCTCACCATAGGCTAATGATGGCCTATGACATTTGGACTCTACACGGGGAGGAAGCTTGGTTGTTGCTCGACCAATCAGTCGGCTCAATGAGCCAGTTCACACTTCGTGTAGTTCAATCCCCTGAGATATTCCGTTCTAAGGGCGTCGTCCAACTGATACACAGCTTGTATGCCGACCGAAGTACCGGCCGCGTGAGAAAGGGGGCGTTGGGTAGCGACACCGCATCTGCACCCGCCGGAAGCCTGCCACGCCTCATTCATGTGTTGAACCAACTCTCCATGAATTACGACGTGTATGGCATGACAACAGATAGGTTGCTCCACCTGCTCCCCTCAGAGTTCGATCACTTCGAGTCACTTGCGTCTGTATAGTCCCCGCTGACCCCCTGCCCACCCCACCTCCACTGCTACAATCCCCTCTTGCATAGAACCCCATGCTATCTGCCTTCAACATCAGCAAGGCCTACTCGACCAGGACCCTGTTCAGCGGCCTCACGCTCAACGTCGACGCCGGGGACCGCATCGCGCTGATCGGGGCGAACGGCTCCGGGAAGACCACGCTCATGGACATCCTGGCGGGCGATACGCCGCCGGACTCGGGGAACGTGTCCACGCGGCGCGACGTCTCCATCGGCTATCTCAAGCAGGAGCCCGCGTCGTTCGACGGCAAGCCGCTCCTCCAGGAGGTGCTGGACGCCGGCGAGGAGGTGATCGCGCTCACGGACGACATCGCCGCGACGCGGGAGGCGCTGGCGTCGGAGCCCGACCCGGCAAAGCAGGCTAGCCTGCTGGAACGCCTCAGTGAACTCGACATGGCCTTGGAGGCTGCGGGCGGAGACGACCGGGAGTACGAGGCGAAGAGCATCCTCTCGGGCCTCGGGTTCAAGCAGACCGACTTCCTGCGGCCGATGAGCGAGTTCAGCGGCGGCTGGGCGATGCGGGCGGGCCTCGCGCGGCTGCTGTTCCGGAACCCCGCGCTGCTGTTCCTGGACGAGCCGACCAACCACCTCGACCTCGAAGCGAACCTGTGGTTCGAGAAGTACCTGGCCGGGTTCCGGGGCGGGGTGCTCATCACGTCGCACGACCGCGCCTTCCTGAACCAGATCGCGACGAAGGTGCTCGCCATCGAGGAGGACGAGGTCGTCCTGATGAAGGGCGACTACGACGAGTACATCGTTGCGCGCGAGCAGTCGTTGGCGGTCAAGCGGGCAGCCGCGGCCCGGCAGGAGCGCCGGATGCAGAAGCAGATGCGCTTCGTGGAGCGTTTCCGGTCCAAGGCGACGAAGGCGACGCAGGTGCAGAGCCGCCTGAAGCAGCTCGAGAAAGTGCAGACGATCGAGCTGCCGCGGACGACGAAGAAGGTGCGCTACTCGTTCCCGGAGCCGCCCCGCAGCGGCGCCGAGGTCATCTCGCTGGTGAACGTCAGCAAGTCGTACGGCGACAAGCCGGTGTATCGCAGCGTCAACCTGTCGCTGTCGCGCGGCGACCGCGTCGCGCTGGTAGGGCCGAACGGCGCAGGGAAGACCACCATGCTGAAGATACTCGCGGGCGTGCTGCCGATCGACGAGGGGGAGCGGAGGACCGGCCACAACGTCGTGACGTCGTACTACGCGCAGCACGTCCTCGAACTGCTCGACCCGGCGAACTCGATACTCGACGAGCTGCGGCACGCGGCGCCGGACGTGCCGGAGCAGCGCCTGCGCACGACGCTGGGCGGCTTCCTGTTCAGCGGCGACGACGTCCGCAAGCCGATATCGGTGCTGTCGGGCGGCGAGAAGGCGCGAGTGGCGCTGGCGAAGCTGCTGCTCCAGCCGAGCAACCTGCTCCTCATGGACGAGCCGACGAACCACCTCGACATCGCGTCGAGGGAGATACTCGCGGACGCCCTCGGGGACTACAAGGGCACGATCTGCCTCATCACGCACGACCGGACGCTCATCCGGCAGACCGCCAACAAGATCATCGAGATCGACGCCGGAGAGCCCACGGTGTTCCTGGGCGGTTACGACGACTACCTGTACCGGAAGCAGACCGAGGCCACGAACGGGGTCGCCGCCCCGTCGGTCAACGGGGCGGTCGACGCGGCGCCGGTGCAGAGCCGCGGCAGGAGGCGTGGGCGGCCGCTCGACGAGGCGGAGATCGAACGGCGGTCGCTGCGGAGCGAAGCGCGCAGGCTGGCGATGCGGGTCGAGGAGGTCAGCGCTTCGCTGTCCGACCGGGAGTCGCGCATCGCGGAGCTGGAGGCGATGTTCTCGCAGCCCGACCGGTTCGACGGCCCGGCCCACCTGGCGTCGGCGGGAGAGGAGTACGGCGCGCTCAAGGAGGAGGCGGGGCTGCTGTGGGAGGAGTGGGAGCGGCTGTCGCTGGAGGCGGAGGCGGTCGAGGGGAGGCTCGAGGGGCTGGGGGTGGCGCGGTTGTGAGGGGCGCAGGCGTCGTGCTATGCTTTCGGAAGCGTCCCGAGTGCGGGGCGCTGTTATTGTGCAGGGGAGAATCATGCACCTGGTGATCGACGGATACGGCTGCGACGCGGACGAGCTTTCCGACGCGGAGCGCGTGCGGCGGTTCCTGGACGAGTTCCCGGACCGCATCAGCATGACCAAGATCACGGTGCCCGCCGTCCACCTCTACCACGGGCCGGTGCCGGAGGACTGGGGCGTCTCCGGGTTCGTCATCATCGCGGAGAGCCACATCAGCGTGCACACGTTCCCGGACCGGGGCTACGTCAACATCGACGTCTTCTCGTGCAAGGAGTTCGACGCCGACGAGGCGATGGCCGAGGTGGGCGAGTTCTTCACGATGGCCGAGGTCCGCAACTGGGTGCTCGACCGGGGGCTGGAGCACCTCGACCCGGTGACCGCCAAGGCGGTCGTGGAAGAAGAGCGGGAGACCGTCCGCCAGCGCGTGTAGCCGCACAGGAGAGCCGTCATGACGACCGGCCAGCGGCCCGCCCTATCCGACACGTTCCTGATACTCGACCCGGACGAGCACACGCTCGACCGGTCGCGGTGCGTCGTGCTGCCCGTCCCGTACGAGGAGACGACGAGCTACCGGAAGGGGACGCGGCGCGGGCCGGAGGCGATCATCCGCGCGTCCGCCGAGATGGAGGACTACGACGTTGAGCTCGGCTGCGAGCCGTGCAGCGCCGGCATCCATACCGCGCCCGTGCTCGAACCGGCGCCCGCTCTCGAACCCAACGGGGGGCCGGAGGCGATGGCGGGGCGCGTCCGGGAGGCGGTCGCGGGCTACGCCGCGCAGGGCAAGCTCGTGGGGATGCTCGGCGGCGAGCACTCGATAACGTCGGGGGCGGTCGCCGCGCTCGCGGAGCGGCATCCCGGCCTGAGCGTGCTCTTCTTCGACGCGCAGGCCGACCTACGGGACGACTACCAGGGGTGGTCGCACAGCCACGCCTGCGCCGCGCGGCGGGCGCTCGACCACGCGTCGAGCCTCACGCTCGTGGGCGTGCGGAGCATGACCGGCGAGGAGGCCGCGTTCATCAAGGAACAAGGCATCGCGCTCTTCCCGCGCGGCGCGGAGCCGATAACGGACGTCGACGCTATCGTCGATACGCTCGGCGAGGACGTCTACGTCTCGTTCGACCTCGACGCGTTCGACCCGTCGTTCATGTCGGCGGTCGGGACGCCGGAGCCGGGCGGGATGGGGTGGTGGGAGGCGCTGCGCATCCTGCGCGCCGTCGGGGAGCGCCGCCGCATCGTGGGGTTCGACGTGGTCGAGCTCGCGCCGGACGAGGGGCCGGAGGCGTGCGCGTACACGGCGGCGAAGCTGGTGTACAAGTTGTTCGGGTATGCGACGGTGGGGAACAGCCCCACGCCCCGCCCCGCCGGTTCACCCTCTCCCTAACCCTCTCCCCTCGAGGGCGAGGGGACCAGACAGCCCGAGAGGATTCTGCGCGCTAAAGCGCGGGACTCCGCAGCACTCCGCTCGGAATGACAATGGAAGGAGCACCCTCACTCGCCACGCTACCGCGCGCCGACCTCTCCCCGAGGGAGAGGTATGAAGGGCGCCCCTCGCCCTCTGGGAGAGGGGCTGGGGGTGAGGGTTGGCCCTGCAGGAGCGTATGCTGTGAGGCAGTTCGTTGGGAGACGCGCACGAGATGACGCCTGAGCAGACGGTCTACATGGACCACGCGGCCACCACGCCGGTGCTGCCGGAGGTGGCGGAGGCGATGCGGCCGTTCTTCACGGAGCGATACGGCAACCCGTCCAGCATCTACGCGCTCGCGCAGCAGGCGCGGCAGGCGCTCGACGAGGCGCGGGAGCGGTGCGCGCAGGTGCTCGGGACGCGTGCGGGCGAGATCGTCTTCACGAGCGGCGGGACGGAGTCGGACAACGCGGGCATCATGGGCCCTGCCTTGGCGCTCAAGGAGCGCGGGCGGCACGTCGTGACCACGTCCATCGAGCACCACGCCGTGTTGCACGCCGTCGAGCTGCTGGAGAGCCTCGGCTGGGAGGCGACGTACGTGTCGCCGGGGCGCGACGGCATCGTGCGTCCGGAGGACGTCGCAGACGCCGTCAGGCCGGAGACGGCGGTCGTGAGCGTCATGCTGGCGAACAACGAGATCGGCACGCTGCAGCCCGTCGCGGAGATCGCGCGGCTCGTCAAGGAGCGCGCGGCGTCGGAGCGGCGCTTCATCGCCGTACACACGGACGCGGTGCAGGCGGTGGGCGCGGTGCCGGTCAGGGTCGACGACCTCGGCGTGGACCTGCTGTCGCTCTCGGCGCACAAGTTCGGAGGGCCGAAGGGCGTCGGGCTGCTGTACGTCCGGCGGGGCACGCCGTTCGCGCCGACGCAGGTGGGCGGCGCGCAGGAGCGCGAGCGCCGCGCGGGCACGGAGAACACGGCGGGCATCGTCGGCATGAGCGTCGCGCTGGAGCGCGCCGAGCGTGAGCGCGAGACGAACGCGGCTACGTGCGCCGCGCTGCGCGACCGCCTGCTGAGCGGCATCCTCGAGCGCGTGGACCGCGTCGAGGTGAACGGCGACACGGACGCCCGGCTGCCAGGCAACGTGAACGTCTCGTTCCACGGCGTCGAGGCGGAGCCGCTGCTGATGGGGCTGGACCTCGCGGGGGTCGCGGCATCGAGCGGCAGCGCCTGCACGGCGGGGTCGCTGGAGCCGTCGCACGTGCTGCTGGCGCTCGGACGCTCGAACGAGCTGGCGCGCAGCTGCGTGCGGTTGACGCTCGGGCCGGAGAACACGCCGGAGGAGGTCGACTACGTCGTCGAGACGATGGCGGGCCTCGTGCCGAAGCTGCGCGCGCTGTCGAAGGCGGCGTCCCGGTAGAGGAGACCTTGCATAACCCGCCCGCACCACCCCGGAGTACCGCTCACCGCGCGCTGAAGCGCGTTGCCCTCTCCCCTTGTAGGGAGAGGGGACCAAGACCTCCAGAGCGTAGGCTGTGAAACTTCCGGAGCCGGTCGGACCGGTGATGTGGCCGCGCCGCGTCTTTCACCTGGTGGCGGGCTCGACGCTGCCGCTCGGCATCCTCTTCCTGCCCATCGAGCTGGCGGAGTGGCTGCTCATCGCGGGGAGCCTCGGCGCAGTGCTGCTGGAGGTGCTGCGCGGGCTCGTGGGCGGCGTCAACGACTGGATGGTGCGCACGCTGCCGTTCTTCAAGGCAGCCGAGAGCCGCCAGGTGACGGGCGCGACGTTCATGTGGCTCGCGGCCACATTCCTCGTCTTCGTGTTCGAGAAGGAAGTCGCGGTGCTGGCGATGCTCTTCCTGTCGGTCGGCGACCCGTTCGCCGCGCTCATCGGCGTTCGCGACCACCGGACGCGGCGGTTCGGGAAGTCGCTCGCGGGGACGGCAGCCTTCGCAATCGCGGCGCTGGGCGCGGGGCTGCTCGTGACGCTCCACCCCGACGTGGCGTTCGCGTGGTGGCTCGCGCCGGGGGCGATCGTGGCTGCGCTCGCGGAGCTTGCGCCGGTCCCGGTCGACGACAACCTCACCGTGCCCCTCGTGTCGGCGGCGGTCATGGCGCTGCTGGCGATGGTGTAACGTAGACGGGTCATGCCTAACCGGCTCATCAACGAGACCTCCCCTTACCTGCTGCAGCACGCGCACAACCCCGTCGACTGGTACCCGTGGGGCGAGGAGGCGTTCGAGCGGGCGAAGGCCGAGGACAAGGTGGTGCTGGTCTCCATCGGCTACGCGGCATGCCACTGGTGCCACGTCATGGAGCGTGAGTCGTTCGAGGACGAGGCGACCGCGCAGGTGATGAACGACCTCCTCGTCGCCATCAAGGTGGACCGGGAGGAGCGCCCGGACGTGGACGGCATCTACATGAGCGCGGTGCAGCAGTTGCACGGGCACGGCGGCTGGCCGCTCAACGTCTTCCTGCTGCCGGACGGGCGTCCGTTCTACGGCGGCACGTACTTCCCGCCCGCGGACCGGAGCAACATGCCGTCCTGGACGCGGGTCGTTGCCGCGGTGAACGACGCCTACCGCACCAAACGCGAGGCCGTACTGGAGAACGCGCGCATCCTCACGGACGCGTTGCGGAACGCATCCGGCGTCGCGATGGCGGACGAGGACGTGAGCGACGCACTGCTCACGGAGGCGAGCGCAGGGATCGTCGCACTGCACGACGCGGAGCATGGCGGTTTCGGCGGGGCGCCCAAGTTCCCGCAGTCGATGCCGATGGAGTTCCTGCTCGCCCGCAACGCCCGCACATCCGACGCCGACGCCCTCGAAACGGTCGAGGCGTCGCTGACAGCGATGCACAACGGCGGCATCTACGACCACCTCGGCGGCGGGTTCGCGCGCTACTCCACCGACCGGTTCTGGCTCGTGCCGCACTTCGAGAAGATGCTGTACGACAACGCGCTCCTCGTGTCGCTGTACACACAAGCCTTCCAGGCGACGGGGAACCCGCGCTACCGGGAGGTCGTCGAGGAGACGGTCGCGTACCTGTTGCGCGACCTGCGCCACCCGGACGGCGGCTTCTTCTCGTCGCAGGACGCCGACAGCGAGGGGGTCGAGGGCAAGTTCTACGTCTGGACGCCGCAGGAGCTCGAGGCCGTGCTCGGCGCGGAGGACGCGCGGCTCTTCCGCCGGTACTACGGTGTGGGCGTGCACCCGAACTTCGAGGGCCGCCACATCCTGCACGTACGCGACAGCGCGGCGGCAGCCGGGCGTGAGCTCGGCATCGACGCAGGGGAACTGCTCGAACGGCTGCAGCCGATGCGCCGCGCGCTCCTGGAGCGCCGGGCCGAGCGTGTGCCTCCGGCGACCGACGACAAGGTGCTGACCGCGTGGAACGGCCTCGCTCTGCGCGCGCTCGCCGAGGCGGCGTTCGCGCTCGACAGGCCCGACCTGCGCGACGCCGCGGAACGCAACGCCGACTTCCTCCTGCGCGAGATGCGCCGCGACGGGCGGCTGCTCCGCACGTGGAAGGACGGCAAAGCGCACCTGCTCGCCTACCTCGAAGACTACGCGCTGCTCATCAACGGGCTGCTCTCGCTGCACACGGCGACGTTCTCGCACCGCTGGCTCCATGAGGCGCAGGCGCTGACTGACGAGATGCTGGCGCTCTTCTGGCAGGGTGACGAGGGCGTGTTCTACGACGTCGGCATCGACCACGAGGAGTTGATCGTGCGCCCGCGCGACATCACCGACAACGCGACGCCGTGCGGCAGCTCGGCCGCCGCCGAGGCGCTGCTGCGGATGTCCGTGCTCACCGGCGACGAATCGCTCGCGCAAAGGGCGGAGCGTCTCATACGGGGCATCGCACCGCTCACGGCACGCTATCCGCTGGGGTTCGGGAACTGGCTGCGCATCATCGAACGTTACCTCGCGCCGCCGACCGAGGTTGTCGTCGTCGGGGAGCCGTCGGACGAACGCACACGCGCGCTGCTGGAGCCGCTGCGCCGGCAGCTGCCGACGTTCGCATTCGCCGGGCTGGCGCCGGGCGAGGCGGCGCCGTTCCCCACGCCGCTGCTGGAGGGACGCGCCGACGCGGGGACGCCTACCGCTTACGTCTGTCACGGCTACGTCTGCGACCTGCCCGCCCACGACCCGGCAACACTTGCACTGCAACTCGCTGGCAGTCGCTGACAAGCCCTCGGCATAATCCGTTGCCAGGGATCCCCGCGTTTCACCAATGCCCCGGAACAGTTAGAATGCCGCCAGGCTGAGATGCTAGAGCGTAACTTCTGGTTCAGAACCGCTATCGTCGTCATCGCGTTCAGCGCGATCATCTTTGTCGTCGACACCATGCGGCGGGTCTGGGACTTCCTCGGCGATCTGATCCTCGTCCTCTTCCTGGCCTACCTCGTCGGCTCGCTCATCATCCACACGGTCCGCTGGCTGATGCGCATCCCCGGCATGAAGCGGCCACTGGCTATCTTTATCGTCTACCTCGGACTCATCTCCATCGTGGGGGTCATCGGCGCGCTCGTGGTGCCAGCCACGATCACCCAGGTCGTCGACCTGGCGGAGGTCATCCCCGACTACGTCGATCGCATCCCCGAGTTCATCACGGCGGCAGAGGAGTACCTCGCCAGATTCGACATACGAGTGGACCTCACGACGCTGCTGCAGATCGAGCAGTTGGACAGCATCGCCGCCAACGTCCAGGAGAGCATCACGAGCAACGCCGTCGGGCTCCTGGGCAACGTCGTCGCCGTTATCTTTGCCATCTCGCTGATCATTGTCATCTCGTTCTACGTCGTGCTGGACGGCGGGCGCCGCCTCAACGAGGCGCTCAAGGTCCTGCCCCGCAACGCCGAGCGCGAGACCCGTTACGTGCTGGGAGTCATAGACGAGACGTTCCGCAGCTACCTCCGCGGCATGCTGCTCATCTCCCTCATCTACGGCGTGGGCACGGCGTCGGTCATGCTCGCGACCGGCCTGCCCGCTGCGCTTCCCGTGGCGCTCGTCTCCAGCCTTTTGCTCGCGGTGCCGTTCATAGGAGACTGGCTCGCGCTGGCCCTGCCGCTCCTCATCGCGGCCCTCTCGGGCGACTTCGTCAAACTGCTCACGGTGCTGCTGGTGCTGCTGTTCATCCAGCAGGTCATGCTCAACATCCTCAGCCCGCGTATCCTGGGGAGCGCGGTCCGCATGCCCGCCATGCTCGTTGTCGTCGCGGTGGTGCTCGGCGCGCGGCTCGCAGGCATCACGGGAGCGCTCCTCGGCGTGCCGACCATGGGCGTCATCTACACGCTCGCGGTGCACTACGGAATGGTCATCCGGACGCGGCGGGAGGCAGAGGAGCAGCGCCGCATCCTGGAGAACAGGGAAGCGTCCACGAGGGAAGCCGAATCGAGGGCGATCGCGGAAGAAGAGGCGCTGGCTGCACTGGAAGCGATGGCGGCAGCAGAAGCGCTCGCCGAGCTGGAGGCCGCCCAGGCCAACGGTGAGTCCGCATTCCCGGAGCCACCGGAGCCGGAACTTCCACAGGAAGCGGAGGAGGAACCAGAGCCTGCTCCTGACGACGCCCCCGTGGCCGTAGCCGACGAACCCGCGCCGGAGGCTGCGGACGAGTCGTCCGAGGATGAGGCTCGCCCTGAAGACGACCCTCTCCAGCAGGGCGCGTCCCGGTAGCCCACCCCGCCCTCCCCGCTCTCCCTGAGGGAGAAGGGACAACGCACCCTCCCGCTGCGCTATCCTGACGAGCCGTGATGGATGCCGGAGACTTCCTCGTACTGGACGTCGAGACGTCAGGCGGTTCGATGCAGAACTTCCCGGAGGGGTTCCGGTTGCTCCTGACCGGCACGCGGCAGGGCACGCTCTACGGCATGTACACCGCCGAGCCCGCGAGCCTCGCCCAGCTGCGCAGCCTCGTGGTCAACTTCGACGGCCCCGTCGTCACGTTCAACGGCGCGCGTTTCGACATCCCCATCCTCGACCGCTGGATGCGCGACGTGCTGGGGCTGGGCCTGGCCGTGCAACAGCACTACGACCTGATGATTGCGATCGTGCAGGCCGCGGGGCGCCGCATCAGCCTGGACAGGCTCTGCTACTACACCTTCGGGGAAGAGAAGGTGCAGTGGGACCACCGACAGAACGCACGCGCCTGGGCCGATACGCCGCAACGGCTGGTCGACTACAACCGCGTCGACCTCGACCTCACGCACGAGCTGTTCATGCGTGTGCTGCGCGGCGAACCGCTCTTCCTCGGCGACGCCACGGTGGTGTTGCCGCCGCCGGAGTGAGTCTTATCCAGCGACGTTGATGATGATCGTCACAACGATGGCGATGACGACGAGGCCGATGATGATCTTCTTAGCGTTCATGCGACACCTCCCATAAGGGTCAGCCGCTTGTATCACCCCGTTATCCCAGATGGGAACGAGATACGCAGGCGCATTAACGCAGAAGAGGCGGCGCCGGTGCGCCGCCTCTTCTGTGCGAAACCCCGTAGATAACGAGCCCTAGAAGCCGTACATGTCCACCGTGCGCTCACCCTGGTGGAGGCGGGAGATAGTGTTCGCTTCCTTCTCCTCACGCGCCCGTGACTTCTCGAGCACCTCGCCGATGCGCTCCTGGGGCACGACGACGACGCCGTCACGGTCGCCAACGACGAGGTCGCCCGGGTTCACCCATATCTCGCCGATGCGGATGGGGATGTTGATGGCGCCGTAGGCTTCCTTGTCCTTCGCGGTGCCCCTGATGCAGAGCCCCGCCGAGAAGACGGGCATGCCCAACTCCTCCAGGATCGAGCCGTCCCGCACGCAGCCGTCTATCACGAGGCCCGCGATGCCGACCTGCTGGGCGGCGTGGGTCATGATCTCGCCCCAGTAGCCGGCCTCGTGGAAGCCGCCCGTGTCCACCACCATCACCTCGCCGGGCTGTGCGTGGTAGATGCCGCGGTGCAGCCAGAGGTTGTCCTTCGGAGGCGACAGTACGGTCATCGCCGCGCCGCATACGTACCAGTCGTTGGACACCGGCTTGATGTAGGACGGCAGCGCGCCTATCTGGCCTCCGGCCTCATGCAGCGTCGCGGTCCCGATACCCCGGACAGCGTCGACGAGCGCAGCGTCCGGGCGGCTGGGTGTCTGTGTCATTGTTCTCCTCCTAGCGGGCGAGCATCTGCTCGTAGTTGATCCCCATCACTTCCACCACCGACTTGCCGTTCATCACATCGCGGGCCATCGCCTGCTCACGGGCGACGATGCTCTCCGCCTCGGGCACGACCTCGGCAACGCGGTCCTGCGGCACGACGACGATGCCGCTGTTGTCAGCGATGACGTAGTCGCCGGGCGCGAGGCTCACGCCGCCTATCTCGATGGGCTCGTTCGTGGACTCCTCGACGACGCGCCCCCGCGCCGTGAGCGGCACCGCCGCCCGCGCGAACAGCGGCAGGCCAAGGCCCTTCGCCTCGTCCACGTCGCGCGACGCACCGTCGATGATGACGCCTGCGACGCCACGTGTCTTCGCCGCCGTCGACAGGATGCCGCCCCAGCCCGCCACGTCCGTCCTGCCCCGATGGTCGCAGACGATGATGTCGCCCGGATCGGAGGCCTCGACGGCGGACGTGCCGAGGTGGCGCGTCGTGGTCTCGTTACCTTTCGTCTTCAACTTGAAGGTTACGGCGCGCCCGGCTATCCGCCCCGTCTCGTACAACGGCAGGATGCCGAGGACGGTGCCCTTGATGCCGAGCTTGTCCTGCGCGTCCGAGACGGCGCAGGTGTCCAGCTCGCGCAGCCGCTCAACCCACGTGTCAACTGCCATCGCTCCCCCTCCCCGTGGCGCCGGAAGCTATCCGCCGACGTACGCGATGAACTGGATCTGCATCTCCATACCGCCCGCGAGCGCATCGTACTGGATGGTGTGGCGCGTCGGGCGGTTCTCCTCGTCCGGGAACATGGCGACCCACTGCTCGTTCACAAGCGGCCGGATGTCGCGGCTCTTCACGTAGACGTTCATGTGCGCGATGTCGTCCGTCGTGCCGCCGGCCTCGGTCACGATGCGGCGGACGTGCTCGAACGCCCACTGCGCCTGCTCCGCCAGGTCGGTCGGCATCTCGTTGGTGTCGGGATTGAGTCCGCTGACGCCGCCTGAGGTCACGATGGGCCCCGTCTTAGTGGCCGGAGGGATGGGCTGGCCGGCGTGCCAGTTGCCGGGGATGTGAATCACCTTCCTCGCCATGTTTCACCTCTGCTGAATGGGATTCGCGTTCATTCCGGCCGTACGCCCGAGCGCCGGCCGCGCGCCGTTGGGGAGTATAGCAGGCCGCAGGCGAGGCGGGTGAAGCCTGGCGACCGTCTGTACTGCGCTACACTTGAATCATCTTCGTAAGCAACAGGTACCAACCATGCCCGACCTGCAACTGACGATGGCGATGACCCCCTGGGACCGCATCGACCCTCTGCTGACCGGCGAGGTGAAGCCCGAGGGCATCACGCTGCAGCACCACGACATACCGCTCCAGGAGATCTGGCACCGCCAGCTCCAGGGCAACGAGTTCGACATCTCCGAGATGTCCATGTCCTTCACGCTGCAGGCCATACCGCTGGGCTGGGACTACCGCGTCCTGCCCGTCTTCCACAACCGCACCTTCTCCTACGTGAATACGATGATCCGCCTCGGATCGGGCATCCGGCAGGACCACCCCGAGGACATGACCGGCAAGCGCGTCGGCGTCGTCGATTACCAGATGACGGCGGCGCTCTGGACGCGAGGCATCCTGGAGCACGAGTTCGGCGTCGCCCCGCGCGACGTCGAGTGGTTCCAAGGCAGGCCCGACCCCGCCATCCCCGGCCAGACGGAGCCCTTCCGTCCGCCGGAGGGGGTCGTGATCAATCCGCCGCCCAACGACCTCGAGCAGATGATGGCCGACGGCGCACTCGATGCGATGTATTCGGTCCATCCGCCTGCGAGCGGCCCGCTGGCCGACCGCTCACGCTTCGTTCCGCTGTTCGCGGACGGCGTCGCGGAGTCGGAGCGTTACTACGCCACGACGGGCGTCTTTCCCGCCCATCACGCGACCATCGTCCGCAAGAGCGTGCTGGACGAGCACCCGTGGGCGGCGAAGAGCCTGCTCGACGCATTCGTCGAGGCACAACGGCTGGCGATGGAGCGCACCATGAAGGAGCCGCCGTCAGCCCTCGTCTTCGCGCGGGAGATGATGGAGCGCCAGCGCGAGACGTTCGGCGACAACCCCTACGCCTACGGCCTCGCTGCCAACGCGGCGGCCATCGACCTCGTCCAGACCTTCGCCGTCGAGCACGGCATGACGCCCCGGAAGCAGCCGTTCTCGGGGTTGATCGCGGCAGGGGCGCTGGACAGCTAAGCAGGGCCTGGGGGCGCAAAAAACTGCTGCCCCGCGACATATTCCTGCCACATTTCACTCCTATCGTGAGGGTTGTCACGGATCTCTCACGAAGGAGGTGAAATGATGATCCGCAAGAAACTGATAGCAAAGTTCCTGGTGGCGATGGCCCTGGTGGCCATGTTCCTCACGGCGGTATTCGTCGGCTGCACCGGCGAGCGGGGCCCCGAAGGCGGGGACTCCGAGCGCAGAGCGGTGAGCGAGGTCTCCGAGCGCGGCGGCGAGTCCGGCGGCGAGCACGGGGCCGGCGGCGAAGGCTCCGGCGGGGAAGGCAGTGAAGGCGCCGAGGGCAGCGGCGGCGGCGAAGAGGCCAGCGCGGCGGCCCTTGCACCGGACCAGACATTCGACGCGGTACGCAGCGGTGCGCGGCTGGTCATGAACTACGACGCAGCGAGCAACGCCTTCGTCGGCACCGTAGAGAACACGACCAACAGCACCCTGACGAGGGTCAGGATCGAAGTGCACATCACCAACGGACCGGAACTCGGCCCGACGACCCCGACAGACCTGGCCCCGGGCGAGGTGGCTGCGGTCAGCCTGCCGTTCTCACAGGCGTTCACCGGATGGGTGGCGCACGCCGAGGTCGGCAGCGGCGAGGGCGGCGGCGGCGAGGGCGGCGGCGAAGGTTCCGGTGGTGAAGGCGGCTCCGAGGGCGCCGGCGGCGAGGGGCACGGCCCCGGCGGCGAAGGCGGCAGTGAAGGCGAGGCTGCCCGGGAAGCGGCCATGTCGAGCCCGATCACTCCGCTCGACCAGACGTGGAACGGCGTTCTCGGCGGGCTGGCGATCTCCGCACGGTACGACGCCGCAACCCAGTCCGTCCAGGCGACGGCGCAGAACACCACGTCGCAGAAGCTCTGCTACGTGCAGTCGGAACCACACCTGAAGTCGGGGACGACGACCGTGGGCGAACTGGGCCCCGACGTGCTGGGGGACCTGAACCCCGGCCAGCAGGCGACGTCGAGCGTATCGGTTGCCAGCGAACCGGGCCTCGCGGGAGTCTCCTTCGACGGATACGTCGTCCACATGGAAGTGTTCGACTGCGCCGGCCCCGGGCCTGTGCCGCACACCGGCGGAGAGGGCGCTGAGGGCAGCGGCGGCGAAGGCGCCGGCGGCGAGGGGCATGGCCCCGGCAGCGAAGGCACCGGAGGCGGCGAGGAAGGGAGCGGCGCGATGCTCGCGCCGGACCAGACCTACGACGCGGTCCGCAGCGGCGCGCGGCTGATCCTGAACTACAACGCCTCCACCAACGCCTTCCTGGGCACGGTGGAGAACACAACCGGCGGCGTGCTGACCGACGTCAGGATCGAGGTGCACCTCAGCAACGGGACGGAGCTCGGTCCGACGCCCCGGATAGACCTGGCGCCGGGCGACGTGGAGCTGGTATTCCTGCCTTCCACCCAAGCGTCGTTCACCGGTTGGGCGGCTCACTCCGAGGTCGGCGGTGGCGAGTCCGGCGGCGAGCACGGTTCCGGCGGCGAACGGGGCAGCGGCTAGAGCCCGTCCGTGGCCGGATTATAATCCGGCCACGGAGCCTCCCGCAGACGGACGCGGCGCCTGAGCGAGGCGCCGCGTCCAACGCGGGCTCCGAAAGGACCAGCGATGAGCGGCACCGTACTGATCGTCGAAGACGATACGAGGATCGCGAACTGGGTCAAGGTGTACTTCGAGCGCGCCGGTTTCTCCGCCGAGGTCACTCACGACGGCCAATCCGGCCTGGCGCTGGCCCGCGACCTCGCCCCTGACCTGATCATCCTCGACCTGATGCTTCCCCGTCTCGATGGAGTGGAACTGTGCAGGGTCCTGCGCCGGGAGTCGGACGTCCCGATCATCATGCTGACAGCCAGGGAGGCGCCCGTCGAACGCATCACCGGACTGGACAGCGGCGCCGACGACTACATCGTCAAACCGTTCGATCCCGACGAAGTCATCGCGCGCGCCGAGGCCGTGCTCCGCCGCGTGAAGGGCAAGGTGCAGCAGGTGCTGACACGGGGCAACATCACGCTGAATGAGACCACCGGCGTCGTGACCGTCGATGAAGAGCCTGTGACGCTGAGCCAGGGGCAGACCGCCCTGCTCTCGGCGTTCATGCGCCACCCCAACCAGTTGCTCACCCGCGACCAGCTGATCTCGCTGGCCTTCAACGACGAGTTCGAAGGGTTCGACCGCGCCATAGACAGCCAGGTCGCCCGCCTGCGGAAGCAGATCAACCGGGACGGCAGACAGCCCATCCAGACCGTGTACGGCGGCGGCTACCGGTTCGTGACTGGGGACGCGTGATGTCGCTGCGGTGGCGCATCATGGGCGCGACGATCCTTATCGTCGTTCTCACCGTGCTTATCAGCGTCGGCGTGGGCTACTACGCGACACAGTCCCGGTTGGACGTGTTCGTGGACAGGATAGGCGGCGATGAGGCGGTGCAACTGGCCCGTGACCTGAGCCGGGAGTACACGGCCGCCGGCGGTTGGGGAACGGTGGACAGAGCGCTGTCCGAGGCCGGATACGTCTACGAGGGTGTCCGGGAGAGCGAGGAGCATGGAGAAGGCGAGGGCGAAGGCGAATCGTCGGAGCTCTTCCACCAGGATCGGATACGGGTCGTCGTCGCCGGCGCAGACGGACGCGTGGTAAGGGACAACCTGTCCGTCCTGACGCCCGGCGCCGCAGCCGCCGATCTGGCGGGACGTCGCGAGACGGTGTTCGACCTCACCACGGACAGGCCCGTGGGCCACGTCTACGTGGACGTGAACCGCGAGTTCCTGTCGACGGAGTCGCACGGGTTCCTCAACACGCTCCTGTACATCATCCTGATCGGCGGGGTGCTGACGGTGGGAGTTGCCGTGCTGCTGGCCGCCTGGTTGTCCAAACGGATCACGGCTCCCGTAACGGCTCTGACGGAGGCGACCGAGGCGATAGCCCAGGGAGATACGACCCGGTTGTCGGTTATGTCATCGGACGAGTTGGGGAAGATGAGCGTGGCCTTCAACCGGATGACCTCCTCCCTGGAGACCCAGCGCGAGCTCCGCAGGCGGCTGATAAACGACGTCTCCCATGAGTTGAATACGCCGCTGAGCGTGATCCAGCTGGAGGCGGCAGGATTGCGCGACGGACTCCAGACCGCCGAGAGCGCGTCCGGCCACATCATCCAGGAGGTGGAGCGGCTGCGCGGCCTTGTAACGGACCTGAACTGGCTGGCGGAGACGGACCACGGCGAGTTGCGGCTCACGCTCGAAGCGGGATCGATCCACGAACTGCTCACCGCGGAGCTTGAGCGCTGGCAACCGCAAGCCGAGGCCCGACAGGTCTCGCTGTCACTGGAGGCGTCCAACGACCTCCCGCCCATGAACTTCGACCGGATGCGGATGAGCCAGGCGCTGGGGAACGTGATGAGCAACGCCATCCGTTGCACCGATGCGGGCGGGAGCATCGTGCTCAGGGCGGGGTTGGAGAGCGGCGATGCGCTGGCCGTCTCGATCGCCGACGACGGCATCGGTATCGACGCCGCAGCCCTTCCTCACGTCTTCGACCGCTTCTACCGCACCGACCAGTCGCGCAGCCGGGGGATAGGCGGCACGGGCCTGGGGCTGGCCATCACGCGGGCCATCGTCGAAGCGCACGGGGGTACGGTCGCCGTGGCGAGCGATGGGCCCGGACGGGGCGCTACCGTGACTATACGTCTTCCGTTGAACTAGCAGGCCTGCTCCCGGCCCTGATTATCTGCCCTGGGCATGCGGTAGCCGACCCGGGGCTCGGCGAAGATGTAGGCGGGGTTGCTGCCGTCCTCTCCCAGCTTGTGACGGAGCCTCCTCACGTGCGTCCGGAGCGTCCGCATGTCGCCGGATTTCTCGGGCCGCCAGACCCTTCGCAGCAGTTGGCTGTGCGTCAGCACCCGCCCACCGTTGACAGAGAGTTGGTAGAGCAGACCGTACTCCGTCGCCGTCAGTGGCACACGACGACCTGCAAGGGTCACGAGGCGTTCTGCATAGTCGATGGTCAGCCCCCGGAGCACGTAGGGTTCCAATGGCTCGTCCCGGTCATGTCCCTCCTGCCTTCGGAGGGCCGCCCTGACCCTGGCCACGAGTTCGGTCGGCGAGAAGGGCTTGACGATGTAGTCGGTCGCCCCGGCGTCGAAGGCCCGGGCGATCACGTGGTCCTTGCCATACGCAGAGAGGAAGATCACCGGAACGTCGGCGATGCTGAGGATGTCCTGGAGCAGCTCGATCCCGTCGAAGCCCGGGAGCATCAGGTCGAGAAGGACAAGGTGTGCCCCGTTCTCCTTCATCAGGCCCAATGCCTCCTCGGGGTCGGCGGACACTATCGGGCTGTAGCCGGCATCCGTGAGCACGTTCCGAACGTACATCAGCGCCTGCGGATCGTCGTCCACTACCAGGACAGGTCTACCCGCGCCCGCCTCGGACCGTACAGGGCGGGAGGACCGGCGGCGCTCGCCGGCGGTCTCTTCGACCACCGGGAGCGTGAAAGTGAACCGCGCGCCGAGGCCCGGCCCGTCGCTCTCAGCCCAGATGCGGCCCCCATGAGCCTCGACTATCCCTTTGCAGATGGCGAGGCCGATGCCGGTGTCGCTTGTTTGTTCCTCGGCTTCGTTCCTCGAGAACTTACGGAACAGGAGGGGCAAACGCTCGGCCGTGATGCCGCTCCCTTCGTCCACTACGGACACGGCTACATGGCTTCCCTCGCTGGCCGCGCTCACCCGGATCGCGGCTGATTCCGGCGAGCGCCTGGAGGCGTTCGAGAGGAGATTGCCCATGACCTGGACGACGCGGCGCCTGTCCGCCATGACGAGGGGCAGGCCCAGGTCGACGTCGATATCGAGGCCGTTCCTGCCTCCTCCGCTCAGGTAGGTGCTCCTGGCGCGGTCCACCAGCACGGCTACCTCGACCGGTTCGGGGCTGACCGAGAGAGTGCCCGTCTCGATGCGCGCCACGTCGAGCAGATCACCGATAAGCTCGCGCATGCCGTCGGCCTGATCGACGATGATCCGCATGAGCTGGCGCACCTCAGTGGGATCGAGCTCCGACGAGGTGTCCAGCATCGTGGTCGCCGCTCCCCTGATAGAGGTGAGCGGAGTTCGCAACTCGTGGCTGACCATCGCCAGGAACTCGGCGCGCAGCCGCTCCTGTTCCTCGACGTCGGCCATGTCCTGCATGGTGACGATCACCGACTCGACTGCGCCCTCGTCGGAGCGGATGGGGGTCGCATTGAGCAGCACCGTGACGCTTCTGCCGTCGGCGACGCGCATGACGATCTCCTCGGCCCGTATCGTTTCGCCGATGCTGAGCAGTTCCGCCATCGGGAACTCCCTCAGGGAGACCTCGCGTCCGTCGGCGCGCGTGAATGTCAACACCTCCAGCAGTTGCTCGGGCGTCTGGTCGGAGTTTCGCAGGCTGTCCACGATCCTCCGCGCCTCCCGGTTGAAGGAGTTCGGAACTCCCGTCACGGCGTCGAAGACCACGACGCCGACCGGGGAGGTGTCGACCAGGGTCTCGAGGTCGGCCCTGGCGCGGCGCTCCTCTCTGTGCCTTCGTGCGTTGGCGATGGCCATGGCGGCCTGTGAGGCGAACAGGACGAGCGTCTCCTCGTCCTCCTGACTGAACTCCTGCTCGCGCTCCTTCTCAGCGAGGAAGATGCTGCCGACGCGCTCACCCCGGTGCAGGACCGGGGTCGCCATGAATGACACCTTCTCGCTCACCTCCAGCGGGAGTCGCATCTCCGGAAGGCCCAGTGACCTGATGTGTTCAAGCAGGTCAGGAACCCTTACGGGGCCGGGGATCCTGCTCAGGTACTCGAAGTGTTTCGGAGAGTCCGGGAGCGCCCATACCCTTTCCGCTTCGTCCGTGGTCATCCCCGAAGAGAGGGAGTCCTCGGCGGTCCCGGCGGCGTCGTGCAGGGCGATCACGCCGTAGCGGGCGCCGGTGAGCGAGCGTGCGGCGTCGAGCACCCCTTGCAGCACGGTATTGAAATCGAGGTCTTCGGTGATGCGGATGCCGGCCTGGCTCAACCGGGACAGCCGCTCACGCAGTTCCGCTATCTCCCGGTCCGGCCCGTCCGGCTGTGTCATCGTTCACCTCGCTCGCAATACGCTCCCGTACAGGGCGACAGGGACTGCAGGAAACCGATGCGGCTCTGCAGAACGTCACCATACCGTAATCGAACCACACGCTGGAAGTCACCCCTACGTCACCGCCACAGGCAGTGTCGTACTACCCCGGATCGATGCGCTTGCCGATGGCAATCTCACGGCATGCGTGAACGGCGCCTGATAGCGATGGCGCAAGCTCCAGCCGGGGACGTAGTCCGGAGAGGCTCAGTGAATTCAGGTAGAGATTCTCGCGATGGCAGCAGTCATCAACGCCCGAGCAACCGCTTCAAGGACGTCGCCGTCGCGCATGTATGACGAGGCCGCCGACAAGCAGCACTGCCCCTATCACGACACCTGCCAGTGCTGTGAGCAACAGGTCCAGCAACTCAAACCTCCTGACCGGTCCCAACGAAGCCCGCCACGGCTGCTGCGCAGGTGCCGGTGTGTGTACGCACTGTTCATCAAGTGGGCAGTTTTACCTCATGCCCAGGAGGTCCCCCGTGGGGAGAGCCCCAGTCCCCTGTGCTTCCCCCACGAAGTCTCGATCCCCGCGGCAGGCACTCCGCCGACCAGCGGGACGTAAGGGCGCTCACTCACCGTCCCGCGGCAGCCGCCATGCACGGCTGCCCGTGCGCGAGCCGGTGCACTTCAACATACGCCTTTCGAGATGAAAATAGGGTGACTTTCAGGCCAAAAATGATTACGTTACGGTGACGTTTAGGGGGTATTCTCCACTGGGGAGACGATCCTGATTAAGGAAAGCCGCTGCCGGACCCGCGATCCCGCAGTTGCGCAGGCCACGCCGGGCCGGGCAGGCCTGAGCGGGTTGGCTAAAGCGCCTGCGCGTACCGCCCCAGCGCCCAGAGTGGGAAGTAGTTGCGATACAAGTGGTAGTTGATCATGAACGCAGCGCTCAGTTCGGGCCCCTGCGAGTTCGGATCGTCGAGCGGTTCGTACCGCTCGGGCTGGTTGCCGGGGCCGTAGCCGGGGAAACCGCACCCCGTGAACTGCGGCTCGTCCCATGTTCCGTCGTCCTGCTGGCGCTGGAGGAGGAACTCGACGCCTCTCCGGACGGACTCGCTGAGCGCTTCACCCGCCGCGATGAGCGCGATGAGCGCCCATGACGTCTGCGAAGGGGTACTCTCGCCCTGCCCGCGCAGGGATGGGTCCGGATAGCTGACGCACGTCTCTCCCCATCCGCCGTCCGGGTTCTGGTGCGCGAGGAGCCATTCGACCGCACGGCGCACGCGAGGCTGCGTCATGTCCACTCCCAGCGATCGCAGAGCGGGCAGCACCGCGCCCGTGCCGTAGACGTAGTTCACGCCCCAGCGTCCGAACCACGCCCCGTCGTGCTCCTGCTGGTCCCATATGTATGCCAGACCCCGGCGTACGGGTGGATGGTCCATCCCGTACCCCAGCATCCCGTACATCTCCAGCACGTGCGCGGTGACGTCCACGCTGGGCGGGTCCAGGAGTTCGCCGAAGTCGGCGAACGGGATGTCCGCCAGCTCGCGGGACTCGTTGTTCCAGTCGAACGCGGCCCATCCCCCGCTCGAACTCTGCATGCCCGTCAGCCACGCGACGGCACGGTCGACGGATTCCGCCCTGGCCTGTTCGCCTGCGTCGTCGTTCATCCGTGCGAGCGCGAGGTCGGTCACGATGATGGCCGAGTCGTCGATGTCCGGATAGTGGACGTTGTCGAACTCGAACGCCCACCCGCTGGGTTCGAGATGAGGCCGGTAGACGGCCCAGTCGCCCTTGACCCGTATCTCCTCGCGGATGAGCCAGGCCGCGCCACGCCGGATGTTCGGGTGGTCGGGCGGCACGCCGGAATCGAGGAGGCCGCGCATCGCCAGGCAGGTATCCCACACGGGTGAGAGACACGCCTGCACCCTGAGCGCTTCGCCGTCTTCCGACGGGAAGCTCCAGTGCTGTCTGAAGCCCTCCAGCCCCTTCGCGACGACGGGGTGGTCCAGCCGGTACCCGAGGGCGCTCAGCGCGATAAGCGAGTAGACCCAGGGCGGCTGTATGCCGCCCCACGAACCGTCGGCCTCCTGGTGGCTGACGATCCAGTCGACTGCGGCCTCGAGCGCCCGCTCCCGCCTGGGGACGAAAGGCAGGTTGCAGTAGACGCGGAGCGCCTTGTCCAGGAGCAGGAATCCTCCCTTGAGGGAGAAGGGCTTCGCCCTCCAGCGCGACAGCGTGAACGTGACGGGGCCTTCCGGGTAGAGCTCCATGACCCATGCACTCTCGCGCGGCGGCCGAGTGGGATGAAGCGTGAGGATGATGGTCATCGGCACGATCGTCGCGCGCGCCCAGCTCGCGAAGCGGTAGATGTTGAAGGGCGCCCACTTCGGCAGCAGCATCATGTCAGGGGGCATGGTTGGCGTTCCCTTCCAGTCCCACTGACCGAAGAGGGCGAGCCATATCTTGGTGAATACGCGCGCCCGGGGCACCCCGCCCTGCGCCAGGATGAAGGCGCGCGCCCGCGCCATGTGGGGAGCATCGGCCGGGTCACCGGCGAGCTTGAGCGCGAAGTAGCACTCGATGGAGGTGCTCAGGTCACCCGGCGCGCCGTAGTACATCCGCCAGGAGCCGTCTTCGGACTGTCTGCGCCGGATGTCTTCCGCGACGCGGAGGATGCGGTTGCCCTCGTCCGCCCCCATGAAGTGCGTAAGCATGATGTACTCCGCCTCCATGGTCGGGTTGGACTCCAGCTCCCCCCACCAGTAGCCGTCCTCGTGCTGCGTACGGAAGAAGTAGTCCTGCGTCCGCTCCAGCGCTTCGCGGAGGCGGCTCTTCATGTCTTGTTCGACCAGGTTCGCCATCGGTCCGGCTCAGAGCTGACGAGCGAGCTCCGGGAGGATGCTCTGCACGGCCGTCTGCAAGGCGCGCGACGCTCCGCGCGATTTCAACGCCAGCGGAAGGAAGCTCCTGGCCGCTGACGGGTGCGACAGCGCCCGCACGGCGTGAGCCCACTCCCGCCGCCCGGCATCCGCGACGATGGTTGCGATGAAGGAAGGCAGCGGATAGTGGGCCTCGTCGAGCACTGCGCGGATGCCGATGAGCGGGACGCCTCTCGACGTTGCCTCTTCCGCGATCCAGCGTCCTTCCATGTCGACCACCAGCGCGCCGCTGCCATAGAACGCTCTGCGCTTGGCCCGGGGTGAAAGGAGCGGTTCGTCCACGGTCAGCACCGGCCCTTCGAGGGCGGAGATGCCAGCCTGTCGCAGCAGCATCGCCGCACGGGTCGTGTGCAGAGCGCCGGGGACCGGTGCGGTTGCTCCGTGGAGGTAGGCGTTCGCCACAACGAGGTCGCCGGGATGGAGGTGTGGATCGAGAGCGCCCGCGTATCCCAGTGAGACCAGCAGCCGGCACGGCGCGGCGTCCAGGAGCGCTGCGACCTGCTTCCCCGCGACGCGTCCGATACCAACGACGCTCGTGCGGGTACGCGCATTGCCGTAACCCAGTCCTCCCAACTCCCGCTGAGTGGGGGCGATAGTCAGGAGCGGGGCCAGCGCGGCTTCAGTCTTCATGGCGTTCTGTTCCCGAACGGACCTGCAGGGCCTCGAAACGCTGGTCCGCCACGGCGGCGGCATCACGCCCGGTGAAGAGCACGCCGGTGATGCTGCGGTACGGGAGCGACACCTCGCGTCCGGTCTGTGTCTCGAACAGCTGGACGAACGGTTCGCTCGCACGCGCATCCCGGTTGAAGAGATAGCCTGTCACGGTGCTGCCGTCGTCGATGCGCACGGTGACGTCGCCGCGATACTGAAAGGCACGCTCGACGAGTCCGGCCACGCCGTCAGCGTCTCCCCGGTGTGCAGTACCCGCCGGTGCCTCGTGCTCGTACATGGCTCACGGCTTGCCGGTAAGCGTGGCGACGGCGGAGTCGCGGAGACCGCGCCACGTCGTGAACGTCGCATGGACGGCGGTAGGTTCGTACCCGGAGTGCACCATGCAGTCCTGGCAGTGGGGGTTGCCGCTGCTCCTTCCATACTCATCCCAGGGCGTTTCGTCCATCAACTCCCGGAAGGTGGCGGCGTAACCGTCCTGCAGCAGGTAGCAGGGGCGCTGCCATCCGAAGATCGTGTAGAGCGGGTTGCCCCACGGCGTGCACTCGAAATCGCGCTTGCCCATGAGGAACTGGAGGAACAGCGGTGACTGGTTGAACCGCCAGCGCTTCTTCCTGCCGGCGAGCACTTCGGAGAAGAGCTCCTGTGTCCGTTCACGCTCCAGGAACGAGTCCTGGTCCGGGGCCTTCTCGTAGCTGTAGCCCGGCGACACCATCATGCCCTCGACGTCCAGGTCCATCATCGCATCGAAGAAGTCGCGGACGCGCATCGGTTCGGACGTGTTGAACAGCGTCGTGTTGGTGGTGACACGGAACCCGCGCCGGACGGCTTCACGGATCGCCTCGACGGCGATGTCGTACACGCCGTCGCGGCAGACGGAAGCGTCGTGCTCCTCGCGCAGGCCGTCCATGTGCACGCTGAAACTGAGACGGCTGGAGGGAGTGAAGACGTTCTGCTCCAGCTTCTCCTTGAGCAACAGCGCGTTGGTGCAGAGGTAGACGTACTTCCTGCGGCGCGTCAGCTCCTCCACCAGTTCGCCGATGTGGGGGTAGAGCAGAGGCTCGCCGCCGGGGATGCTGACGATGGGGGCGCCGCACTCCTCCACCGCAGCCAGGCACTGCTCGACGGTCAGAGCGCGCTTGAGCACGTGCGGCGGATACTGGATCTTCCCGCACCCCGCGCATGCGAGGTTGCAGCGCAGCAGCGGCTCCAGCATGAGCACGAGCGGGTAGCGTTTGCGTCCCGCCAGACGTTGCTTGATCACGTGGGATGCTACTGTCCACGCTTGTGAGGCAGGCACTCCCATTGCGGTTGCGCTCCCTGCGGTCCGGTTGTGAGCAGTCTAGCAGACCGCCAGCCAGGCGCTGTGTGCCGCGAAGTTGCCAGCCTGTTGTGTGCGGAGTGCGCGACCGGAACGATTGTAGAATCGCCAATCGGGAATCACCGCGAGGGACAACACCGTGAGTACACCTGAAGAGATAGAAGTGCGGGTGCGAGCGGCGCTGGACGGACTGGGTATCGCAGGCTGGGAGTGGATCACGATCGATCCACATTACGCCGATACCGCGGACTTCTGCGAACGGTACGGGTATGACCTGCCCCACTCCGCCAATACGATCATCGTGGCCAGCAAGCGGGGGCCGGCAGCATACTGCGCGGGGATCGTGCGGGCGTGCGACCGGCTGGACGTGAACAAGCGCGTGCGCGGGCTGATGGGGGTGTCGCGGGCGTCTTTCGCCTCAGCGGAGGAGACCCGCGAAGTGACGGGAATGATGATCGGCGGGGTTACGGCACTGGCGCTGCCGGAGGGATTGCCGGTCTACGCTGACGTGCGCCTGTTGGAGATGGACTACATCATCCTTGGAGCGGGCAGCCGGTCCGGCAAGCTGAAGATGGCGCCCCGGGAGCTGGAGAAACTGCCGGGGCTGGAGTTCGTCGAGGGGTTGTCGATCCCGGCGGAGTGACGGTTTAACGACACACAACACTCACTCCACGCCGTACTAATATGGACCCGAGCTTGTTCTGGTACCCCCGACAGGACTCGAACCTGCAACGCCCGGGTTAAAAGCCCGGCGCTCTGCCATTGAGCTACGGGGGCATCCCTTACAGGCTATCGTAAACCGCCGCCGTTGTTCTCCCCGGGCACCCGCCCTGCCCTAGAAGAAGCCGAAACGCTCCAGCGGCCAGTAGCCGAACCACAGCTCGCCCACGATGTTCTCCGCCGGCACGAACCCCCAGCGGCGGGAGTCGTCGCTCTGCGCGCGGTTGTCGCCCAGCACGTAGTAGTGGCCCTCCGGCACGACACGCTCGATGATAGTCTCGCCGGACGCATGCTCCACGTACGGCTCGATGAGCGGTTCGCCGTTGCGGTAGATCTCGCCGCGCTCGATCTCGATGGCGTCCCCGGGCTTGCCGATGATGCGCTTCACGAAGTACTGCCGCTCGTCCCTCGGCCAGCGGAATACGACCACGTCGCCGTACTCGGGCTCGCCGAACGGATGCCACAACTCGCCCGGTGCGGCGCCCAGCCCCGGGATCCAGCGGGCCGAGTGTTCCGCGTCGACCGTCTCGTAGGCGAGCTTGTTGACGAACACGCCGTCCTGGTTCTCCAGGAGGGGCAGCATGCTGGGGCCCTCCACCCGGTAGTTCTGCACACCGCCCTGCAGCAGGAGGATGAAGAACGTCGCAAGCGCGATGGTCTGGATGGTTTCGCGGAGGATAGAACGCATGACAGGGAACGGATGCGCGGCTCGGCGCGTACTCTCCAGTATACG
Organism: Dehalococcoidia bacterium; assembly: GCA_034422595.1. GTDB lineage: Bacteria > Chloroflexota > Dehalococcoidia > Lucifugimonadales > Australimonadaceae > Bin16. The sequence continues at coordinate 215,711 of DAOUJO010000001.1, forward strand.
GGACTGCCGCTCGGGAGCATCGCCACGGGAACCGCGCCACGGTTTGGAACGTTATCCTTGACGAGACCCGCTGCGGACCACAGCAGAACAGGAGAACACATGACCACCATTACGACATCCGGAGCCCGGAAGACCTTCCTGCTGCTGAGCGCAGCGCTGGTGATGGGGGTTGCGCTGGCCGCGTGCTCCGGCAACGGTGACGCGAACGGCGACGGCCCGGCGGCGACCGACCTCCGCAGCAACAGCAGCACGATCGTCTACGACACGAACAGCGGCATCCACGCAGCCGGGGTCGGCACCGTCTCCGGCGAGCCGGACATCGCGGTCATCTCGCTGGGCGTCGAGGCGCTGCGCGACAGCGTGAGCGAGGCGCGGGACGACGCCGCGCGCGCCCTCGCGGCCATCGTCGAGGAGCTGCGCGAGGCCGGAGTCGCCGAGGATGACATCCGGACGGCCCGCTTCTCCATCAACCCGCGCTACGAGTACGTGCGCGACGGCCAGCAGCAACTGCTCGGCTTCCAGGTGACGAACACGCTCAACGTCACGCTGCGCGACCTGAACGCCACCGGGGACGTCGTGGACCGCGCGGTGACTGCGGGCGGCGATCTCACGCGCGTTCAGAGCGTCTCGTTCCAGATAGAGGACACGACCGCACTGGAGGAAGAGGCACGCATCCTGGCCATCGAGGATGCGCTGGCGAAGGCAGACCTCTACGCGGAGAAGCTGTCGGTCTCTCGCGGCCCGCTCGTCTCGATATCCGAGGGGAGCTTCAACGAGTTTGTCCCCGAGGCGCGGTTCGCAGTAGCGATGTCGGACTCGGCGGGCCCGCCGACGCAGTTCTTCGGCGGTGAGCTCGAGGTGAGCGTGCGCGTGCAGGCCGTATTCGCTATCGAGTAGCGCGCGCCTACACCTCCAGCGGGGTGTCGTCGCGGTTAGCCCACTCGCCCATCGAGCCGTCGTACATGCAGACGGACTCGTGGCCGATGAGCTTGAGCGCGACCATGGCGTGCGACGCACGCACCCCGCCCTGTCAGTAGACGTGGACCGTCTTCTCCGGCGTGATGCCGAGTCCCCGGGCGATCTCCTCGATCTCCCTGGCGGACTTGAACGTGTCGTCCTCCGCTACGAGGTGCACCCATTCCAGGAACGCGGCGCCCGGCACGTGCCCTACCCGCGCGTTGCCCCGCGAGTTCTCGCCCGTGTATTCGGCCTCGGTCCGCACGTCCCAGATGACGGTGTCGTCGGCGCCGATGGCGGCCTTGAGCTTGTCGACGTCCGACGCGATGGCGTGGTTCGGCGACGGTGTGAACGTGACGCCGCCGGCGGCAACCTGCGACGGGCCGGTCTCCACCTCGCGGCCTTCCGCCGTCCACTTCGTCCAGCCGCCGTTCAGCACGCGGACGTTCGTGTGACCGTAGTAGTTGAGCACCCACCACAGGCGTGACGCGTCCCGGCTGCGGAAGCGGTCGTACCCCACGACGAGCGTGTCGTCGCCGATGCCCACGGACTCGAACCACGTCTTGGCCTCGTCCGGCGGCGCGACGAGCCTCCTCTGCTCCGAGCCCTTGACCTGCCACGTCGGCGCGAGCGCAGCGCCGGGGATGTGCCCGGCCTCGAAGTCGTCGCCTTTTTCCGCCATCTCGATGACGCGCACGTTCGGATCCATCAGGTGCTCCGCGAGCCAGTCGGTCTCGACGAGCAGGTCGTTCCGTGGGTAGTCGGCCATGTCCCACCTCCGCGCGGAAGATTACGAGGCTACGGGCGCAGGGGCAAGCGCACCACCGACGTCGCAAGAAGAGAGGGGGCGCGATACGCCCCCTCCTCTGTGCTGTGTCTGCTCCGCTCTTACACCCGCGAACGCGCAACCAGGTGTTCGACGTGGTGGTTCTCCTCGCAGCCCGTGGCGGAGTACTCCAACTGCAGGGTCACGTGGCCGATGCCGTAGCCGTAGGCGATCTCGCGCAGCCGGGCGAGCATGTCGTCCTCGTTGCCGCGTTGGGCGGAGTCCACCAGCACGTGGGCGGTCATGGCGTCGTAGCCGGAGGTGATCGTCCAGGCGTGCACGTCGTGGATGATGGTCACGCCGGGGATGTCTTCCATGTCGCTGCAGACGCGGTACATGTCCAGGTGCTTGGGCGTGCCCTCGATGAGCACCTTGAACACCCGCATGAACAGGCCCCAGGAACTCCGCAGGATGAGCAGGCCGATGCCGATGCTCAGGATGGGGTCGACTATGAACCAGGGGGAATCAGGGCTCGTGGCGAACGCGAGGATCAGCACACCGGACACCACGACGCCGATGGAGCCGAACAGGTCCGCCATGACGTGCTGGAACGCGCCTTCGGCGTTCAGGCTCTCGCCCGCGGCGCGATGGAGGACGTATGCCGCCAGGATGTTGACGACCAGACCCGCTACGCCGACGCCGAGCAGCAGCGGCCCCTCGACCTCAGGCGTCTCACGGATGCGGTGGTAGGCCTCGAAGAATATCCAGGCCGCGATGACCCACAGGCTGAGCGTGTTGAACAGCGCAGCGAGCACCTCGGTCCGGTAGTAGCCGAACGTGCTCTCGACCGATGCAGGGCGCTCCGCTATCCACATGGCAAAGAGCGCTAGCAGGATCGCCGCGGCGTCCGTGAGCATGTGGCCCGCGTCCGCAAGCAGGGCGAGGCTGCCGGACAGTATGCCTCCCACCACCTCCACGAACATGAATGAGGAAATCAGCGCCAGGGCGATGACAAGGCTTTTCTTGCTCGCTCCGCGCAGGTCGTGGGCGTGGTCATGGTCGTGATCGTGCCCATGCCCGTGATGGTCGTGCCCGCCGTGTCCATGGTCGTCATGGTCATGCCCGGCGTGCGCGTCGTGGTCATGGCCCTCGTGGCCGTGGTCGTGCTCGGCGTGCGCGTCGTGGTCGTGGGCTTCGTGGCCGTGGTCGTGCCCGGCGTGCGCTTCGTGGTCGTGGGCTTCGTGGCCGTGGTCGTGCTCGGCGTGCGCGTCGTGGTCATGGCCCTCGTGGCCGTGGTCGTGCCCGGCATGAGCGTCGTGGTCGTGGCCCTCATGGTAATGGTCGTGCCCGGCGTGAGCGTCGTGGTCATGGTCCTCGTGGCCATGGTCATGACCGTCATGCTCGTCGTGATCGCCCTCGTGTTCGTGGCGGTGTTCGGTTGTCACAACGACACGGCTCCTTTACACAGAGACGGGCGGCCCGGTACCCCAGGCCGCCGGTCAAGCTCCGTCACCGGTTATCAACCGGCACTGCAGCACTGTTTATTGAGACTAGGCTGCGTGTGGTGCGTGGTGCGGGTCGTCCGCGTCCGCGCAGTGCTCCTCACCGTGCTGGTGGCAGTGCTCGGCGCCGTGCTCGTCGAACTGCTCGCCCCCGCCGATGGCCACGCAGGCCTCGTCGCCGTGGACGTGGCAGTGACCTGCGCCGTGCTCGTGGCAGTGCACGTCGCCATGGTTGTGACAGTGCTCGCCTTCATGCTCGTGGCAGTGGTCAGCCGCTTCGCTGTGGTCATGCTCGTGGACGTGAGTGGTCATCTTTCCTCCTTGAGTGCTCGTTCCCAGATCAGCCGTCGGTCTACGAGAGATTGTTTACCCCTCACGCGTAAGTGTCAATAAGGTACCGATAACTGATACTTTGTAGCGATACTCCCTGCGGGAATCGTCACTTTCTGGTTCTGCGTCCTCAGCGCAGAACGGGGCGGCGCGCCAGCAGTGCACTGACCGCTCCCACTCCCAGCACGACGCTGAAAGTAAGGAGCGCTATCGTGTACGTCCCCGACATTTCGAACACGTACCCCGCGAAGACCGGCCCGACCGCGTTCGACGCCACCACCGCCGGGTGCGCGATACCTCGTATCGTTCCAAGCGAGTCGCGCCCGAAATATTCGGCGTAAACGACGGGCAACATCGCGAAAACGCCCCCGAAAACCATCGATTCCGCGAACGTGAAAACGGCCATCGGCATGCCCGGGGGGATGAACCCGGCAGCGGCCATCGCAGCCGACGCCCCCGCCATGCACCCGGCGATAACGATGCGGTACGACGTGCGCCCCATGAACCATGCGGCAACGAACCCGCCGACGAGCATGCCCACCGCGTGGAACATCAGCACGGGCCCCACCAGCCCCTCCGCGAGACCACGGTCGAGGAAGAGCGGTATGCGATGCAGACCGTAGCCGCCGCCCGCCACCATGGCGCCCATGTGCGCGAACAGCAGCAGCCAGAACGCCTGCGTCCGTATCGCCTCCCGGGGACGCCACTCATGCTCCGTACGCGCCGGTCGCGGATGGCCTTCCTGGATGGACAGCGGTGGACGACCATCCGGATGCAGTCCCACGTCCTCTGGCTGCCGCGAAACGATGGCGATGAGCGGGAAGAACGACAGCAACGCCATCAGCGCGCCGACCATCCACAGCGCCTCACGCCAGCCCATAACGGCGATCAGCGCCGCCCCGAGCAGCGGCCACAGCCCCAGGCCCAAGCGGCTCCCGTTCACGGCGACTGCCGTCGCGAACGCCCGGCGGCGCACGAACCAGTTGGCGATAACGGTATGCCCGCCCAGGTTCTGGATGCTCATCAACGCCGTGCGCCCCGCCACGAGCGCTGCGTAGAGACCGACGAGGCTCCCGACGAACCCCAGTCCCGCGACGGACGCCGCCATGAGCAGCCCGCCGCCTCCCATCACCAACCGCCCGCCGTACCTATCGAGCGCCCGGCCGACCAAGGGCCCCGCCAATGCCGCGGCGACCGTTCCGAAGCTGAACGCGCCGGAGATGGCTGTGCGCGACCAGCCGAACTCCTCCGTCCACCGGGGGATGAACACGCTGAACATCGGCGCGGCGACGGCCCCGCTGATCGTCATCGTCATCAGCACCGCACCGGCTACCACCCATCCGTAGTAGAAAGGCGTCCGCTGCGCGATGCCTCTGAACACGGGCGCCCGGACCTACGCCGCCGCGGTCGCGGGACGTTTCACCAGGGTTTCGCGCGCGACGAACATGAGCAGCGCCGCAGCGAGCAGCAGCACCGGGGCGTATACGACGAACGCAACGCCCGCCCCGAACATCACGGCGAGGAAGCCGCCGAGCAGCGGCCCGGTGATGGCGCCCACCTCCGCAACCGTCCGCCGCGCCGCCTGCAGCCGCGCACGGACCGCGTCCGGCGCGACGTCGTACGTGGACGTGGCCACCGACCCCAGCGACAGTCCGTTCGAGAAGCCCATGAGGACGGCTATCGCGATGAGCGGCCCGAAATCGCCCGTGAGCGGGATGAGCAGGAACGCGATGCCGGGTATCGCCGTGCTCGGCACGGTCGCCCACTTCCGCCCTATCTTGTCCACGACGAACCCCGCCGGAACGATCATCACCAGCGACCCGAAGGAAACGACGAGGAAGAGCGTGCCGATGTCGCTGGGGTCCAGGCCTATCTCGTCCATACGGAGCGGCAGGATCGCCTGGTATGCCATGCGGTAGAGCATCATGCTCGCCGTGGCGAACACCAGCACGAGATACGTCGCCCGCAGACGCGGGTCGATCTGCAGGTAGAGGTTCCGCAGGCGCTCGAGTCGGCTGCCTTCCGCCTCAGCCTCTGCCCCGGACGCAGCGGAAGGGGCCGGATGCGGCCGCTCCGCACTGGGGATGAGGACGCTGATGAGGAAGACGAACGCCGCGATGCCCGTGTAGAGCGCAAACACGACGCGGATGCCCATCTCTTCTCCCACTGTCCCGCCAAGCCATGCGCCGAGGCCCATCCCCACGCCGTGGAAACCCATGAACCCGCTCATCAGCCGCCCGCGCTGGTTCGCCTTCACGAGGTCCACACCCGCGACCTCGCGCCCCAGCATCCACATGCTGTCCGCCGCTCCCGCGATGAACAGCCCGACGAGCAGCGGCCAGAACCACTGCGTCACTATCCCCACCGACACCGAGAGCCCGATGACCACCGGCCCGATGAGCACCGCAGGCCGCGTGCCGAACTTGTCGATGAGCGTCCCGCCGAGCGGCTGGCCTATCAGCCGCCCCATCGTGAACGCGGTGACGACCTGCGCCGCCATGCCGCCGGACACGCCGAACGTGTCTTCCAACACCGGGATGATGGGCGGCAGCATCCCGTGCGCGAACCCGAGCAGGATCGTCGTCAGGTAGAGCATCGTCAGCCCACGGACCACCGGGCTCATCGGGCCTCCACTCGGCGCACGGGGAATGGCGCCACTATACCACCCGCGTTCCCTCCGCCCCCGCACAAGCGTCCGCTATACTTGACGGGCGCGCCCTGAACCCTCCGCGCACTCCAGGAGATGCCCGATGGCCCCACCCGACCTGTCCAAACTCGTATCGCTCGCCAAGCGGCGGGGGTTCGTCTTCCCCTCCAGCGAGATCTACGGGGGCATCGGATCGAGCTGGGACTACGGCCCGCTCGGCGTCGAACTGAAGCGCAACGTCAAGGAGGCGTGGTGGCGCGCGATGGTCTACGAGCGCGACGATGTCGTCGGACTCGACAGCGCCATCATCCAGAACCCGCAGGTGTGGGTCGCCAGCGGCCACGCCGAGAACTTCACCGACCCCCTCGTCGAGTGCACCGGGTGCCGTAAGCGCTTCCGCCCCGACCACCTGGACGACCCCACCAAGTGCCCGGTCTGCGGCTCGGCGCTCTCCGCCCCGCGCATGTTCAACCTGATGTTCAAGACGTTCGTCGGGCCGGTCGAGGACTCCGCGAACCAGGTGTGGCTGCGCCCGGAGACCGCGCAGGGCATCTTCATCAACTTCGACAACGTCCTCACCGCCATGCGCAACAAGCTGCCGTTCGGCATCGCGCAGATCGGCAAGTCGTTCCGGAACGAGATCACGCCCGGCAACTTCATCTTCCGCACCCGCGAGTTCGAGCAGATGGAGATGGAGTTCTTCGTCAAGCCCGGCGAGGACGACTACTGGCACCGGCACTGGATAGAGCAGCGCTTCAACTGGTACAGGGACCTCGGCATCCGCGAGGAGAACCTCCGCCTGCGCGACCACGACCCGGACGAGCTTGCCCACTACGCCAAGGCAACGGCGGACGTCGAGTACAACTTCCCGTGGGGCTGGGGCGAGCTCGAGGGCATCGCCAACCGCACCGACTTCGACCTCAGCCAGCACGAGGCCGTCTCCGGCAAGACGATGAAGTACTTCGACCAGGAGGCGAACGAGCACTACTTCCCGTACGTCATCGAGCCTGCCGCCGGGGCCGACCGTGCGGCGCTCACCTTCATGTTCGACGCCTACGACGAGGAGATGGCCCCCACCGGCGAGGGCAAGGAGGAGGTGCGCACCGTCCTCCGCTTCCACCCGGACATCGCGCCCGCGCAGGTTGCCGTCCTCCCGCTCAGCCGCAACACCAAGTTGACGCCCACCGCGCGCGACGTGCACGCACAGGTGCGCCGCGCGTTCCGCGCCCAGTACGACGACGCGCAGTCGATCGGCCGCCGCTACCGCCGCCAGGACGAGATCGGCACGCCGCTCTGCGTCACCGTCGACTTCCAGACCGTGGAGGAAGACCAGGCGGTCACCATCCGCAACCGCGACACCATGCAGCAGCACCGCGTCCCGATCGCCGACCTCAACGAGGCGCTCCGCACCGCCCTCCGCGACATGGGCAGCACGCGGGCTTAGGGCATGCGTGAAGCGCTACGCTTCCTCCAACAACGCGTCGACCTGCCAGAGTAGCAAGGGAAGTTTCTCTGTGATGATGTCCCATACGGTCGCATCGTCCACATGGGCGTACCCGTGGGCCAGGAGGTTGCGGAACGCGATGATCTTCCGATAGTCGCTGATGCGGTCGGCAAGACCCGCGTCCAGGTCAGCGAGTTCCGCAAGTGCAACACCGATGATCTCGAACCTGCGCTCCACGGCATCCCGCAGCATTTCCCCCGCTTCATAGTCGGAGAACTGCTTCCCGGAGGTGTATTCCTGGATCCTCCCTGCGGCGGCCTGGATGTCCGACAAGTACATCCGAGCCTCACGCCGCATACAGCAACTCCCTGCTCTCCTCCACAGACTCGCGGAAGTATGGATTCACGATTGCGGAACGCATGACAAGATCCACCGGCCTTCCAAACAGCTCCTGGAGCCCGAAGAGGAGGTCGAAATAGGCGTCGGCCTTGCCAACAACCAAGGCGGGGTGGAACTCCACGAGGAAGTCGAGGTCGCTCTCCGGCCCAAAGCGGCTGGCGTCGGTTCCCGAACCGAACACGTCCAGCCGGAGCACGCTGCAACGGCGGCAGAGTTGCTCCAGTTCCGCGGCGTGGTCTGCAATGAGTTGCACCATGGCGAGCGTCCTTCTAGCGTTCACTGGAACAATCGTAAGGGCTGAACGAATGCGGAGTCTACCGCCCTCCCCGACATAGGCAGCGCGCTCCGCGACACCCGCCCCTTGTGCCGTCGCCGCCACGCCTCCTACCATGGTGGCCGCGTGGCAGGCCAACGCTCGGCCTTCATCCGCGAGGTCCTCGAGAAGATGGCACTTAATGGCACACAATGGCACACAATGGCACACAATGGCACACATTTCCCGGTCGGTGGGCAATACAGGCTCCGCCGGACGTGAGGGTCTGACGCCATGCGCCTCCTGCACATCTCCGACATCCACGTCGGCGTCGAGACGTACGGACGCCCCGCCTCCCAGGCCGACCTCGACGCGCTGCCGGACTGGTTCGCGCCTGGCGTGGACCGCACGGAGTATCTCGGCGTCAACACGCGCCTCCTGGACTTCCTCGCCGCGATGGACTACGCCGTCGACTACGCCATCGAGGGCGGCGTCGACCTCGTCCTCTTCGCGGGCGACGCCTACAAGGCGCGCAACCCCACGCAGACCCACCAGCGCGAGTTCGCGCGGCGCATCGCACGGCTCTCCGCGGCGGGCATCCCCACGTTCCTCACCATCGGCAACCACGACCTGCCGCACGTCGCCAACCGCGCCACCGCGCTCGAGATCTTCCCCACGCTGAGCGTCGCGAACGTCAGCGTCGGGCAGAGGCTCGAAACGCACCGCATCGCCACCAACGCCGGCGACGTCCAGGTCGTTGCGCTGCCGTGGATACGCATCGGCCAGTTCATGAGCCGGGAAGAGACGCGCGGCAAGACGCTGGACCAGATCAAGCAGGAGGTCGAAACCGGGCTCGTCACGTACCTCCAGGAGGAGGTCGACAAGCTCGACCCCGCCGTTCCCGCCGTGCTCTGCGCGCACGTCAACATCGCCGGAGCGAAGACCGCCTCGGAGCAGTCGATGATGCTCGGGAACGACCATGTGCTCAGCCTGGGCACCGTCGCCATCCCCCAGTTCGACTACGTCGCGCTCGGCAACATCCACAAGCACCAGGTGCTCACGGAGCATCCGCCCGTCGTCTACGCGGGCAGCATCGAGCGCGTGGATTTCAGCGAGGAGCGCGAGGACAAGGGATTCGTCGTCGCCGACATAGACCCTGCCCGCCCGCAGGGCGAGCGCCTCATCGGCTACGAGTTCGTGCCGACGCCTGCCCGCCCGATGCTCACGATACGCGTCGCCACGGGTCCGATGGAGAACCCCACCGAGGCAGCGGTGCAGGCCATCGCGGCGCATCCGGAGGAGGAGTTGGCGCGCTCTATCGTCCGTCTGCGGATCGACATGCGCGCCGAGCAGGAGCCCGCGTTCCGCGAGGCGGACGTGCGCTCAGCGCTCGCCCCGGCGTTCTACGTCGCGGGCATCGAGCGCCGCGTCGAGCGCGAGCGCCGCACGCGCCTGCCCTGGGAGGACGCGGAGCGCATCGAGCCGCTCGACGCCCTGCGCCGCTACTTCCAGTCGAAAGGCACGGCAGACGACCGCGAGCGCACGCTGCTGCGGTACGCGGAGGACCTGCTGCACGAGGAGCTGGCGGAGCAGGAGGGATAGGCGTGGCAGTCTTGCGCGAGCGGGTGTATAACACTGCCAGATAGCGTTGGTGCAAAGGAGAGCAACATGACAACCAAACGAACGCTCGGTGTGGCGATGGCAGGCATCGGCGTGGGCGGCACGGAGATGCTCCCCGCGTTCGAGCAGATGGAAGAGATCGATCTCATCGCCGGAGCGGACATCAACCCGCTCACGCGAGAACGCTTCCAGGCCCGCTATGAGGCGAAGGCCTACGCGAGCATCGAGGAGCTGTGCGAGGACGATGACGTCGAGGCGGTCTGGATCTCGACGCCCAACAGGTTCCACGCGCCCATGACCATCTACGCGCTGGAGCACGGCAAGCACGTTGTGGTCGAGAAGCCGATGGCGCTCAACCTCGAGGAGGCGCAGGCGATGTGCGACGCCGCGAAGCGCACCGGCAACGTGCTCATCGCGGGCCACACGCGCTCGTTCATCCCGCCGTTCCGCAAGATGTACAGCATCATCGAGTCCGGCCAGCTCGGCGCGGTGAAGGCCATCAACTTCATGGCCTACACGGACTGGCTGCTCCGCCCCCGGGTCACCGAGGAACTCGACCTCGCACAGGGCGGCGGACTCGTCTACCGGCAGGGCCCGCACCAGATCGACACCGTGCGCCTGCTCGGCGGCGGCATGATCAAGAACGTACGGGGCGTCGTCGGCCAGTGGATGCCGGAGCGCTCCATCCCCGGCTACTACTCCGCTCTCTTCGAGTTCGAGAACGGCGCGGTCTCGACCATCATCCACAACGCGCACGGCTACTTCATGGGCGCGCAGCTCGTCCCCTGGGGGCACGACCGCCAGCGCTATGGCGAAGAGGAACGCATCCTGGTGCGCAACGGCATGATCGACGGCACCCGCGACGAGGAGTCCGACAAGCAGGCGATACGCATCGGTGGGGAGCGCGAGGTCGAGGTGTTCAAACGCGAGGGGCAGAACCGCGACCCCGGCGGCGAGCCGTGGGTGCCCGCCGAGCCCGGCTTCGTCGTCGTCTCCTGCGAGCGCGGCGACATCACCCGCTCCGCCTACGGCATCACCATCTACGACAACGACGGCCACCACACGATCGACCTGAAGCCTCCTTCCGGCTGGGCGATGAACCGCCGCGCCGAGCTGAAGGAGCTGTACGACGCAGTCGTCAACGGTGCGCCGGTCTACCACACGCCCGAGTGGGGCATGGCGACACTGGAGGCTACGCTCGCGGTCATCGAATCCGGGAAGACCGGCAGGATGATCGAGCTGCAGCACCAGGTGCCCGTCCACCCGCAGTACGCCAACGCCAAGATATTCGACCAGCTCCCCTCCGAGGCAGGCGTGCTGGTGGCGTGACCGGCAACCTGCGTTATCGATACGTGCGTTACCGATACGTTGCTATCGATACATAGGTTGCAACTGTCGGCCGGAAGGACTACCCTCCGCACGACGTAACGGCGCGACGCAGACCAAGGGAGGCCTTCAGCGCCGGGCGTCTCATTAAACCACCCGCTTCCATAGCGGGTATCAGGAGGGGGACATGTTCAAAGGCACGAAGGTTTTCGACGTCCATGGCCACGTATCGGCGCCCAACTCGGTGCGCACCTGGATCGTCGGGGGGTTCTCCTCCGGCCACGTCGGGGAAAGCCCGCTGCGAGCGACAGGCTCCGGGTCGGGCGAGTTCAGCGACGAAGCGTTCATGCGCACGAACACGATGCACACCGAGTACATGGACGAGCGCAACATCGACGTCCAGGTCATCGGCCCCCGGCCCTTCACGATGATGGGCTGGATGCCCCGCAACCTGTACGGCCCGTGGTGCGAGTTCACCAACGACACCATCAAGAAGCAGGTCGACAACTTCCCCACGCGCTACCTGGGCGCGTCCATGCTGCCGCAGATCGCCGAGGCCCCGGACCTGAGCAACTGCATCCCGGAGTTCGAGAAGGTGGTCAAGGAGTACGGCTTCGTGGGCACGTACCTCAGCCCCGACCCGGACGGGCGCCACAACTCCCCCGGCATGCACGAGCCGTACTGGTACCCGGTCTACGAGAAGTGCCAGGAGTGGAACATCCCGGTGTTCATCCACGGCACGAACTGCCTGGACCCCCGCATCGGGCACATCCCCGGCAACTACCAGGTCGGGTTCGTCGTCGAGACGTTCCTTGCGACCCGCATCCTCGCCTTCAGCGACCTGTTCTCGAAGTTCCCCGGCCTCCGCATCTGCATCGCGCACGCCGGCGGAGCGCTGGACCGGTTCATCGCCTCCTCCCGCCACCGCGGCAACTGGGAGGGCGACAATCTCTTCTTCGACACCTGCACCTACGACATCGACTACCTGGAGCTCGCCATCAAGCAGTGGGGCGTCGCCAACATAGCGTTCGGCACCGAGGCCCCCGGCTCCGGCCGCAACGTCCGGCAGGAGAGCGACCACCCGTCCCACACGGGCGTCGGCCTCACCTCGGACAACCTGCTCCCGGTTATCGACTACCTGCCCTCGCTGTCGGAGGAGGACAAGCTGACCATCGTCAACAAGAACCCGCTGAAGGTCTTCCCCGCGTTCGCCAACGTCCCCGACTAGGCTGAGCCGGACCATACCGGAACGAAAGAGGGGCAGGATCTCCTGCCCCTCTCTCATTGCATCGATGGGGGAAGGTCAGGGTGAGGGTGAATCGTGGGAGTGGCCCATGTCGAGGTCCAGCGCCTTGTACACCGGCTCGCCGTGGTCGAGCCTGCCCACGATCTCGTCCATGTGCTCGTTCGGCTCGTCGTCGAAGGCGCTCCCCATCTTGCGGAAGAAGTTCGCCATCGAGGCGGGGTTGGTGTAGTCGACGCCGTCCAGCAGCTCCGCCTTGTTGAGCTGGTCAGGGCCGGGACGCGGTATCTTTGTCTTGAACGTGGAGAAGAGGCGGCGGGTGTCGGCGCTCCCGCAGCGGCCGCACGCCGCCGCCGCGTCCGAACGCATCGACCGGAAAAAGGCCGACGACTTCGCCCCGCACACGTTGCACCTGAACTCATAGACCGGCACGCTTCCTCCGTACCCGCGCTCATGTCTCAATAAGGCCCATTCTAGCCGCAACGCGCAAGATTTGCCCCGTCCCCCGCGCGCCAGGAGAGCCGGTACCAGTCGTTGTTCTCTATCTTCGCGAACGAGGCGGTGAGGATGCCGACCTTGAACAGGTGATACGGCTCATCGTCCTCCTCCGGCGAGAAACCCATGTGCTCCATGAGCGCCGCCGCCCACGCCTGCCGCTCGGCGTTGTCCGTAACCTCGGTTGCGGTGCCCGCGATCTTGAACTCGCCGTCCGGCAGCATCCGGTCGTGCACCGTGTTCATCACCATGCACCGGGGGTCGCGCTGGAGGTCCTGCACCTTGTACGACCGCCAGATCATGCCGAGGTAGAGCTCGCCAGCGAAGATGAAGAACTCCACAGGGCTGACGCGCGGGGAGCCATCCCTGCGTATCGTCCCCAGCATCACGAGCCCCGTCTCGTCGAACAGTCCCCGCCCCAGCCGCGCCAGCTCCGGCGACGCCGCCTCGAACTCTCCCCACGACGCTGCGTCCATCACTCCTCCCCTGCCTGCTCCCGCAGCTCTGCGAGCTTGTCGAGCGCCTGGCGCGGCGTGAGGTTGTCCAGGTCCAGCTCGCGCAGATCGGCGAGGATGCGCGACGCCTCCGGCGAGACGCCGCCGAAGAGCGGCATCGCGCTCTGGGGCGGGGCGCCCGGCAGCGGGCGCCTCCCGCGAGCGCGGCCTTTCGCGGGCATGCCCTCGTGCTCCGCGAGCAGCTCCTTCGCCCGCGAGATGAGTGGCCTCGGCAGTCCCGCGAGCTGCGCCACGTGCACGCCGTAGCTCCTGTCCGCGCCGCCGTGCACGATGCGGTGCAGGAACACCACCTCGCCGTCGCGGTCGGAGACGGCGACGCTCAGGTTGTGGACGCGGGGCAGGCGGTCGGCCAACGCGGTCAGCTCGTGGTAGTGGGTGGCGAACAGCGTCCGGCAACCGAGGCGGGACGCGTCGTGGATGTGCTCGGCCACCGCCTGCGCGATGGAGAGGCCGTCGAACGTCGAAGTGCCGCGCCCGATCTCGTCCAGTATCACGAGCGACCGGCGCGTCGCGTGGTGAAGTATCGCGGCGGTCTCGACCATCTCCACCATGAACGTGGACTGCCCGCTCGCGAGGTCGTCCTGCAGGCCGACGCGCGTGAAGATACGGTCGACCAGCCCCACGTGCGCCTCGGCCGCGGGCACGAACGAGCCGATCTGCGCCATGAGCACTGCGACGGCCACCTGCCGGAGGTAGGTGGACTTGCCCGCCATGTTCGGCCCCGTGAGTATCACCAACTGGTTCTCGTCCGTCGAGAGGTCGGTGTCGTTCGGAACGAACGCTCCGCTGGGCAGGAAGCGCTCCACGACCGGGTGGCGCGCGTCGCGCAGCACGAGGCGTTCGCCCGCGTCGAGCACGGGCCGCACGTAGCCGTAGCGGACGGCGGCCTCGGCCAGCGACAGCAGCGCATCGAGCGTCGCGAGCGCGGCAGCGGTAGCGAGTATCTCCGTAGCGTGCGTGGCGACCTCGCGGCAGACCTGCTTGTAGATGGCCGTCTCCAGCTCCTGCAGCCGGTCGCCCGCGCTGAGCACGCGGTTCTCGTGCTCCTTCAGCTCCTGCGTGTAGAAGCGCTCTGCGTTGACGAGCGTCTGGCGGCGGACGTAGTCGTCCGGCACGCTCGCGCTGTGGGCGTTGGAGACCTCCAGGTAGTAGCCGAACACCTTGTTGTAGCCGACCTTGAGGTTGGGGATTCCGGTACGCTCGCGCTCCTTCCGCTCCAGCCCGGCGATGTACGAGCGCGCGTCCTGCGCGGCCATGCGCACCTCGTCCATCTCCTCCGAGTAGCCCTCGCGGACCACTCTCCCCTGCCCCACGTCGCCCTGCGGGTCGTCGGTTATGGTGGCCTTGATGCGCTCCACCGCGCCCGTGCACGGGTCCAGTTCCGACGTGAGCCACGCTAGGTCGTCCCCCGCCTCCTCCGTCAGCGCGCGCAGCGCCGGAACGCGTTCGAGCGAGCGCCGCAACCCAGCCAGTTCACGTGGGAAGGCGACGCCCGTGCCGATGCGTTGCACCGCCCGCTCGAGGTCCGACACCTCGGCCAGCTCTGCGCGTATCCGCTGCCGGCGGACGTCCGACCCGTGCAGCCACGCCACGGCATCGAGGCGGCGTTCGAGCGCGTCGAGGTCGAGCAGCGGCTGGCCGACCCAGCGCCGGAGCAGCCGGGCGCCCATCGGCGTCTGCGTCTGGTCGAGCACGCTCAACAGCGACTGGCCTTTCGCGCCCCAGCGCCCTCCCTCGAACAGTTCGAGGTTCCGCCGGGTCTGCTGGTCGAGCGCCATGAAGGCGTCGGTCGAGTACGTCCGCAGGCCGGTCAGCAGCGACAGCGTAGCGGCGTGCGTGCTGCCGACGTAGTCCAGCACGACTGCCGCGGCGGCGGTCGCGAACTCCAGTCCCTCGCAGCCGAAAGCGTCGAGCGAGCGCACGCCGAAGTGGTCGAGCACGCGCCGCCGCGCGGCGTTGGGAGCGAAAGCCGCCCCACTCACCCGCGTCACGTGGCAGTCCGGGGACTCGGAGGGGACGCTCGTGGTATCGGACTCCCCCAGGAGTACCTCGGAAGGGGCGAGCCGGGCGATCTCCTGCGGCACCGCACCGGAGGGCAACTGCGCGACCGCGAACTCGCCGGTGGTGATGTCCACGAACGAGATGCCGGACTCCACGCCGCCCTTCGCCACGGCGGCGAGGTAGTTGTTCGCGCCGGAGTCCAGCATCCCCGGCTCGATGACGGTGCCGGGCGTGACGACGCGGACGACGTCCCGGCTCACGAGCGTCCTGCCGTCCGGCTCGCTCGTCTGCTCCGCGATGGCGACCCGATGCCCCTTGCGGACGAGCTTGGCGAGGTAGCCGTCGAGCGCGTGGTAGGGGATGCCCGCGAGGGGGACCATCTCCCCCTGCCCCATGTCGCGCTGCGTGAGGACTATCTCCAAGTCGCGGGCGGCGAGCCGGGCGTCGTCGTCGAACGTCTCGTAGAAGTCGCCCATGCGGTACAGGAGCAGCGCATCCGGATAGCGCGACTTTATCTCCAGGTACTGCTTGCGGACGGGGCTGGCCACAGGAGGATTCTAGTCAGCCAGCCGGACAAACGGAATGCGGGGCAGACTTGCCGTTCCTGCGCAGGCAGGAAATGGGGATCGGTGTCCCCGCAGGAGACGGTCGTCCGAAGCAAGAGCCCGTGGCAATCCAGGTGAGGGTCGGCGAATTGGAGCTGCGCTCATCAAGAGCGCCAAGCCGGGAATGTTCGCACTTGACACTACTGCCCTAGGACGAGTGCGTCTTGGCGAACTCTTCGATATCGGAGCGGCTCTTCGGGTGACAGTGCGCGTGGACCAAAGCCCCGTTGTCAATCACGGTCTGGCCGCCTTCGCCATGTGGCTTTACATGGTGGATTTCAGCCTCGGCCAAGTCCACGTGAGCACCACAGCCGGGCCGCTGGCACGCTGCTCCGTCTCTCCAGTAGATTAGCTCTCGCTCCAAGTCGTTGAAAGCGCGCTTTGGGTCCAATGGAGTGAGAGGTCCCAGGAATTCAACCATGCGTCGGACATAATAGGAATGACGTCGAGCGATGTTCTCGCCCCGGTCGGAATTCGACCTAGTCCAAACGCCATAGCGATTCCACATCTCATCCGGTTCGCCTTCCCTGGTGGCTTTTGCTGACTTAGCCAGCGCTGCCGAAAAATTACCTTGGGCCTTTTGCAGACCGGACTCCCACGACTTGGTGTAGTCATCCCAAATTTGGTCCAGGAAAAGAACAAGGTGCATTGCATCGTGGCCTCGTAGCGGTAACTTCGGCCCGCCGCCCAAGAGTTGATTAAGCTTGTCGAGGATACTGACCAACCGTTTACATGTAGGTGACTCGGAATCAAAGTCCAGATTCGTATGGTAGTAGTCATCGATGGCCCCGGAGTTGATGTCGGTAAATCGACCGGTCCGGTGTCGCTCTAGGATTAAGATGGCAACCTGTGCAGCAAGCTGTCGGGTTTTTCCTCGGTCACGCCCCGGCTTCATCCGTAGTACGTTTTGGAAGAATTCGTGCCCAGGGTACCGCGGTATCTCAGGCTTTCCACCTAGTTGAAGTATGAAGCCGGTGAATTCGCCTGGGTATGTATCCCGTTTTTCCTGGGCATTCAGAGGTGAGCCGGATTGTAGGCGCACAAAGAGGTCCCGGACTTCGTTGTCGTTCTTGGTCTCGATATATGCCACAGGGACTTCAGCGTCTAGCAGACGCTTCTGAAGGTCTTCCGACAGTCCCTGGTATGTCTTGCCACCCCAGGGGCAAGATTCATCTTGCAGGAAACGGGGAAACCTGGCGCGGGGATCATTAATGTCAAACAGAGGGAAAGCCCCTTCCACAAAACGATGCAGGGCCGTCATCCTCTGTTGACCGTCGATAATGTCGAAGGATTCCCGCGTCAGTCCGGCCGCTTCTGTTTTCTTGTAATGGAGATAGATGGTCGGTAGCTGATATTCACGCATCACCGAGTCGATTAGTTTCTTCCGCTGGGATGGATTCCACGCCTCCCCCCTCTGGTACTCAGGGTTCGCCTGAGCCATCCCGTTCTTACTGAGTTCTACCAGGTCTCGAACGCTTAGGAATCTTCGGCTGGTTTTCAACAGACAGTTCCTCCTCTACAGAACACCTACGCGGCTGCTACACAACTTACCTGGCATCGTGCGTTTGATGCAAGGCTGGGGAGGGGTCAGGATGGGTGTGTCGGGACGCGCCACGCTCCCCTACCGCAGCGCGGGCAGAGGCGGCACCACCTGCGCGAGTTCCTCGCGCCAGGTCTCCGGCTGCACGTCGATGTACAACTCGATCTCGTTGCCGTCCGGATCGAGGATGTACAGGCTATGCGTGTGGCCGTGGTCGTTGTGGCCCACGACGCGGACCCCCGCCTCCTGCAGCTCCGCGAGTGCGGTCTGCAACTCTTCATCCGTCGTGCCGATCTTGATGCCGATGTGGTAGAGCCCCAGCCGCTTCCCGGCCGGGATAGGCTGCGCGTCCTCGCCCACCTGCATCAGGTAGAGTTCATGGTGCGTCCGTCCCGTGGAGTACATGGCGGTGTTCGGACGCTGGCCCTCGCGGTGCAACTCATGAAAGCCGAGGACGTCCGTGTAGAAGTGCCGCGAGCGTTCGACGTCCGCGACGAACAGAACAACGTGGCCGAGTTCCTTGACTTCCATGAGACTGCTCCTTTCACACGGTTGCGCGCCGAGGGTTACTCGTCTTCCTTCCAGAAGCGCTCTTCGTAGAGGTTCCACCCCTGCCCGGCGAGGCGTTCTTTCACGTCCTCGATCATGCCGGGGTTGCCGCAGAGGTAGATGGCGGTGTCTTCCTTCGGCAGGCTCCACCGCTGCATGTACTCCTCGACGAGCGTGTTCACCCTGCCGGTGGGACCGTTCCAGCTGCGGTTGCGCTCAGCCTGCGGACGGCTCACCGTCGTCACGAACGTGACCAGTTCCGGCATCCGCTCGGCGAGGCGCTGCAGTTCGGAGTCGTAGACGAACTCGTCCTGGTGGCTGGCGCCCTCCATCACGTAGAAGTGGTGGCCGCGGATGTTGTCCTTCAGCGCCTGGCGGATCATGCTGACGTAGGGCGCGACACCCGTCACGGTCCCCAGCATGAGGTGGTGATGGAACTGCGGCTGGAAGACGAACAGCCCCTTGGCGCGCGGGCGCATCGACACCGAGTCGCCGACGTGCAGGTTCCAGAGCAGCGGCGTGAGCTTGCCGCCGTACTCCGGCAGCACGTACTCGATGAACAGCTCGATGAGCGACTCGTACGGCGCGGACGCTATCGAGTACGGGCGCTCGATCCCGCCCGTCCCTATCGTGATGTACTGGCCCGGCTTGAACCGGAACGGCTCATCGGGCCGGAGCCACAGGAGGAAGAGGTCTTCCGCCACTTCCTGCTTCTTGGCCACGTATGCACGCGGCAGATTCGCCAGACGGTCCTGCGCTTGCGTCATGTTCCTCCGCTGCTACAACTGTACGGGCTCGATACGAACGGGCACGGCGTTCAGCCGGGCGATGTGGTTCATGGGGTCCGGGCGGTCGGAGGCGTCGACCTCGACCGCCAACTCACCGAAGAGCGTCGTCAGCGACACCACGCCCGCGGGCACGGCGCCCGAGAGCGCGACCACGCCGCGACGCTCGGCGCCGTCCGCCGTCGTCACCGAGGCTGCGTCGCCTTCGCCGAGTTTGGCGGCAGCAGCGTCCGCAGGGTTGAGCACGAAGCGCTCCTCGCGCTCGACGCGATTGCGCTTGCCGACAACCGTGACGTTCGGCTTGCGGCCCGGCTCGATGAGCACTCGGCCATGCGCGAGCATGAACGGAAACTGCGGGTCGACGGCGGGCCGCGAGTGCCATGCGACGGGCTGCAGCCGCGCCTTGCCGTCGCGGAAGCGGTCCACGAACAGTTGCCCGTCGTTAGACGCGCCCTCCGGCGCGCACGGCCACTGCAGGCCGGTCAGCACGTTGCCGGTGTACATCACCTGCGTGGGCTGCGGCTCGTCGCTGGGCGTCGTCACGATGTCCAGCCGTTCGCGCAGCAGGCGCTCCCACGAGATGCCGGCGTACTCCGGCACGACCCGCGCTATCTCGTCGAGCACCTGCGGCGGGCCGTCCCACGAGAGCCCCTGCGCGCCCATCGCACCGGCGATGGCGCAGAGTACGTTGAGGTCGCTACGGGAGTCGACGCGCTTGTTCTTCGCGACCTTGCGGAGCGGCTGCACGCGGCGCTCGACGTTCGTGTACGTGCCCGTCTTCTCGGCCCACACCTCGGACGGAAAGACGACGTTCGCCCGCTCCGTGATCTCGGACGGGAACGCGCTCGTCGCCACGAGGAACTCGAGCGCATCGAGAGCGCCGGTAACGTCGCCGAGCGTGCCGTCCTCGTAGTGGACGTGGTCGCCGAGCATGACCATCGCCTTTATCCCGCCATCGCGCGCCCGGGCGAAGAGACTGCGGTTGCCGGGGTTGCGCTCTTCCGGCACCGGGACGCCCCACTGCGCGCCGAGCGCCTCGCGGGCGTCGTCCTCCTCCAGGAGGTGGTGGCCGGGCAGCGCCGCGGCCCACGCGCCCATGTCGAAACCGCCCTGCGTGTTGGCGCCCTGGTAGAGCGGCATGACGCCCGCGCCGTGCCTGCCGACGTTGCCGGTGGCGACCGCGAGCGCAGCCACTATCCGCGACTGCGTGCGGCGCGTGCCGCCGATCGAGCTGTCGCCGCCGTACAGCAGCGCGGCTGGGCCGGACCCGGCGTAGAGGCGCGCCGCCTGCTCGATCTGCTCAGCAGGCACGCCGGTCTCGGCGGCGACCGCGTCGAGCGTGAACGGCGCGAGGCAGGCGACCAGTTCGTCCCAGCCGTCCGCCCGCTCGTTGACGAACTCCATGTCCGCCAGCCCATTGTCGACGATGCAGCGCAGCAGTCCGCCGAGCAGGACGGGGTCGGTTCCGGGGTACGGCCTGAGCCAGAGGGAGGCGTAGCGGGTCAGTTCGACCTCGCGCGGATCGATGACGATGAGCTGCTGCGTCCCGGCGCGGACGGCGCGCTTGATCGGCACGCCGACGACGTTCTGCTCTTCAGTAAGGTTTGCACTCACCACCATGACGGCGGCGGAGTCCGCGAGCTCCCACACGGTCATCGTTCCGGCGAAGTAACCGAACGTGTCCTGCAGCCCCTCGACGACGCCGGGGCGGTCGTTCGACGCCACGTCGACGCCGTTCGAGCCCATCACGGCGCGGGCGAACTTCTGCGCCGCGTAGAGCTCCTCGTTCGTGTTGCGCGGGTTCGCCATGAGCGCGAAGGCGGGGCCGCGATGCGGCGCGAGTCCCTCGGCGGCGGCGGCGATCGCCTCGTCCCACGAGGCCTCCTGCAATTCGCCGTCCCGGCGCACCAGCGGCTTCCGGATGCGGCGCTTGTCGTTGACGTACTCGAACCCGAACTTGCCCTTGAAGCACGCCTGCCCCATGTTCGCCGGAGCGTTCAGCTCTGGCACCGCGCGCACGACGCGCTCCCAGTGGTTGACCTCGTAGGTCATCGTGCAGCCGACCGGGCACTCGGCGCAGACCGACTGCTCGACGCGCGCGGGACGCTCCCACTTGTAGGCGGTCTCCGTGAGCGCGCCCACAGGGCAGACGTCGATGCACGCGCCGCAGAACTCGCAGCCGGACTCCAGCAGCGAGTCGCCCATCACCGTGCCGACGAGCACCTGGCCCGCGCGCTCCGTCATGCCTATCGCGACGTCGCCGCGCAGCTCGTCGCACGCCCGCGTGCAGCGCGCGCAGACGATGCAGAGGTTGTAGTCGCGGTCGTAGAAGGGGTCCTTCGTCTCCACCTGCAGGTTGCGGTACTGGTACGTGAGCGGCGAGACGAGCTCCTGCGTGTGGAAACGCGTCGTGTCCTTCAGCTCGCAGCGCTCGTTCTTCGGACAGGTGACGCACCGGTCGACCACGTCGACGTGGCGCAGGCAGATGTCCTGCGGGCCGCAGAGGTCGATCCGGTGGCACGTCAGGCAGCCGTGCGGGTGCTCCGACAGCAGCAGGTCGAGCGTCGTGTTGCGCACTTGCACGGCGTCGCCGCCCTTCGTGTTGACCACCATGCCGTCGCGGACCGGCAGCGTGCACGACGCGGGCGTCCCGCGCTGGCCCTCGATCTCGACGACGCACATGCGGCAAGCGCCGTACGGCTTCATGCCGGGGTGGTAGCAGAGGTACGGGATGTAGATGCCGGCGTCGTTCGCCGCCTGCACCACCATCTTGCCGGGCTCGGTCGTGACCTCCCGCCCGTCTATCGTGATCGTGATCTCGTCAGCCATGTCCTGCCTTACTCGACTGTACCGGTAGCCTGCGGGGCAACAGGCTCGATGTGCATCACGAAGTCCGGCTTCACCGACGCCGTCGGCGTATCGCCCGACATCTGCGCGCCGCGCCGCGTGGACTTCGGCCCCACGAACGAGGCGAGGGACGCTGCGCCCTCCTCCAGCTGAGCCTCGAACTCGCCGCCGAAGAAGCGCACCGCGCTCGCCACGGGGTTGTAGCCCAACTGGCCGTGGCCGCAGAGCGACCCCCCGCGCATGTTCACGCCGACGCGCTCCATCAGCGTCATGTCGCCGCTGCGCCCCTTCCCGGCCGCGATGCGCTCCAGTATCTCCAGGATGTGGCTCATGCCAAGCCTGCACGGGAAGCACTTGCCACACGACTCCATCTGGTCGAACGCGACGAGCGTGCGCGTGAGATCGACGACCGAGCGCTCCTCGTTGCAGACGATGAGCCCACCGGAGCCGAACATCGCGCCCGCCGCGACCATCTCGTCGAAGTCGAGCACCATGTCGAACTGCTCCGCGGGCAGCACGCCGCCGAGCGGGCCGCCGGTCTGCAGGAACTTGAGCGCCCGGCCGTTGGGCTCGCCGCCGCCCATCCCTTCGATGACGTCGCGCACCGTGAGGCCGAACGGCACCTCGACGAGGCCGGGGTAGCGGATGTCGCCGGAGAGGCAGGCGATGGCCGTGCCGGTGCTCTTCTCCGTGCCGATGCTGGAGAACCACTCCGCGCCGCGCCGCACGATCTCAGGCGCGTAGCTGAGCGTCTTGATGTTGTTGATGTTGGACGGCCTGCCCCACACGCCGTAGGCAGCGGGGAACGGCGGGCGGAACCGCGGCATGGAGCGCTTCCCCTCGATCGCCTCCATCAGCGCCGTCTCCTCGCCCGCGACGTACGACTCGCCCACGAGCGAGACCTCCATGTCGAAGGAGAACTCCGTGCCGAGGACGCTGTCCCCCAGCACGCCGTTGTCGTAGCACGCCTGGATGGCGTCGCGCGTGCGGTCTATCGGGGCGTCGTGGCCGTGGCGGATGAAGACGATGCCGTTGCTCGCGCCGGTCGCGTAGCCCGCGATGATGCAGCCCTCCACGAGCGTGAACGGGTCCGACTCCAGGATCGTCTTGTCGTTGAACGCGCCGGGGTCGCCCTCCTCGCAGTTGCAGAGGATGTACTTCTGCGGGGCGGGGTTGCCTGCGAGGAAGCCCCACTTCACGCCGGTGGGGAACGCCGCGCCGCCACGACCGCGCAGGCCGGAGTTCTTGATCTCGTCGAGCGTCTGCTCCGTCGTGAGCGACGTCAGCGCCTTGTCCAGCCCGGAGAAGCCCCCGCGCGCAACATACTGGTCGATGTCGGCCGGGTCTATCTCGCCCGCGTTCCGCAGCGCGACACGCACCTGGCCGCGCATCATCGGGAGGTCTTCGAGGCGCGGGACGCCCGACACGTTCGAGTCGACGCTGGCGAGCGCGAACTCCGTCACCGGCTCGCCGCCCATGACGTGCCGCTGCACGATGGCCTCGACCTGCTCGGGGCGAACGTTGCCGTAGAGCACGCGCGGGCCGTCCGGTACGTGGACGTCCACGATGGGTTCCGCGTAGCAGAGGCCGGTCGTTCCCACTTCGGAGATGGTCGCCTCGACGCCTGCCTTTTCGACGGCGACCCGCAGCGCGGCGAGCACTTCGAGCGCACCCACCGCTTCGCCCATCAGGCCGGTGCCGACGCGCACCCAGGGCTTGGCGTGCAGCGCGTCCCAGCGCGCCGCGGCGCGCTTCGCCAGGGCCTCGTACGCCTCCGTCACGCGCTCTGCTCCATGTCGGCTGCCCTGATGCGCTCGACGCGGCTCACCGCCTCATCGAGCGACATGCGTCCGGCCAGTTCATGGTCGAAGCTCATCGCCGGAGCGTGTGGGCAGACGCCCAGGCAGGTGTTGTACTTGAACGAGATGCTCCCGTCCTCCGTATCCCCTTCGCCATCGAGACCGAGGTGACTCACGAGCCCCTGCAGGATGGGCTGCGCCCCCAGCACGTGGCAGGTCGGCCCCCAGCAGATCTCGACGGAGTGCCGCGCCGGCGGCGTGAACCGGAAGTTGGGGTAGAACGACGCGACCGCCCACACCTCGTTGACGCTCGAGCCGGTGCGCAGCGAGACCTCGTCGACCGCCTCGTACGGGAGGTATCCCAGCTCGTCCTGTGCGGCGAGCAGCGACGAGAGCACGGTGACCGTGGGCGAGGGCTGCTCCTCTATCGCCCGGCGCGCGCGTTCGCGCAGGGAGCCGGGGGATGCGTCATCGGGAGCGCCATGCGGTCTGGATGTGGTCGTCATGGACAGCGTCTGTTCGTGAAATTCCTAACGAACGGTGTGCCGCATCGTAGCACGGGGGGAGAGCACGGACAAGAACACTCGCCCATGATGGCGTGGGTTGATCCCTTCCCCCTCGATGGGGGAAGGTTAGGATGGGGGTGAACCTAGCAAGGCATGGGCGGCTGGATAGCACGAAGGTTTCCTGGCGGATTCGGCAGATAAGAAGGCGGGCGCTCACCTCGTCCGAGTGCTGCCTTCCGCCTCGCCTTACATTCTGGACAGCGTTTCTTTGCTGACTTAAGTTCGCGTCCGCAGTCAAAGCACTTCGTCAACGCGCACCTCCTGCATGGCGAGTTAAACGCGATGACCGCTCGATGGAGCGGCATGCGGCCCGGTAGCCAGAGGCGCCCGGGGCTTCAACTCTCACGTTACCCGAACGTCTGCGGCGTGTCGAGCGACTTATGCCATGGCCTCTTGC
Source organism: Dehalococcoidia bacterium (assembly GCA_034422595.1). Lineage (GTDB taxonomy): Bacteria > Chloroflexota > Dehalococcoidia > Lucifugimonadales > Australimonadaceae > Bin16. Next base: position 240,297 of record DAOUJO010000001.1, read on the forward strand.
CCACGCTCCCCTACGTCCCCCGCAGCCTCGGCTGCACCGGCTCCGCGGTCTCGTACGTCACGAGCCGCGCGGTGGTCATACCCTCGATGGCCCTGATGTCCTTGAGCATCTCGCCGGTCACGGGGTCGTCGAACCCGACGATCATCGTGGCCGCGCCGCGCGGGGCCGCGCGCCCTACCTCCATGAACGAGATGTTCGCGTCGTGTTCGCCCGCTATCGTGCCGACCTTGCCGATCATGCCCGGCTGGTCCGTGTGCGTGGTGAAGAGCATGTAGGGCGCGCTCGGCTCCATGTCGAGGGTGAAGGCGTTGAGGCGGTTCAGGTGCACCGTCCCGTGCACCGACGTCCCCGCGGTGTAGACCGTGCCGCCGGTGGAGCGCACCTCGATGCCTACGAGGTTCAGGTACTGCTCGGCGCCTTCGGGGTCCTTCTCCTCGACGATCCTGATGCCGCGCTCCTGCGCCATCGCCTGAGCGTTCACGAGGTTGATGCGCATGTCCGTCGCTACGCTGAGCACGCCCACGAGCGCCGCCGACGCGAGTATCTCGATGTCGTAGTGCGCTATCTCCCCGGCGACGCGGACCGCGACGGTCTCCAACTGGCCGTCGGCGAGCTGGATGGCGAGGCGTCCCATCGCCGTAGCGACCGGCAGGTAGGGGCCGAGCGCCTCCATGACCTCCTGCGGAACGAACGGCATGTTGATGGTGTACTGCGCCGCTCCCCCGCTCAGGACGGACAGCAGCTGGTCGACCACCTCCAGCGCCACCTCCACCTGCGCCTCCTCCGTGGACGCGCCAAGGTGGGGCGTGAGCACCGCGCGCTGCTCTTCGCGCAGAGGCAGGTCCTGCGGCGGCTCGATGGGGTAGACGTCCAGCGCCGCCCCGCCGATGCTTCCGCTCGCCAGCCCCTCCTGCAGCAGGCGCTCGTCCACGAGGCCGCCGCGCGCCGCGTTCACGATGCGGACGCCGGGCTTGAGCAGCGCGAACTCCGGCTCCCCGATGAGGCTCTTCGTGCCGGAGGTGAGCGGCGTGTGGATGGTGATGAAGTCGGACTCGCTGAGCAGGCGCTCCATCGGGACGGACTCGACGCCGAGGCTGCGCACCCGCTCCATCGACACATAGGGGTCGTACGCGATGACGTGCATCTGGAAGGCCCGCGCCCGGTGTGCGACCTCCGAGCCGACGCGCCCGAGGCCGATGATGCCGAGCGTCTTGCCGCGAAGCTCGACGCCCATGAAGCGGGAGCGCGTCCACTCGCTGCGGCGCATCGAGGCGTCCGCCTGCGGGATGTTGCGGGCGAGCGAGATCATGAGCGCGAACGCGTGCTCGGCGGCTGCGATGGTGTTACCGGTGGGCGAGTTCACGACCGCGATGCCGTGCTGCGTGGCGGCGTCCACGTCGATGTTGTCGACGCCGACGCCCGCGCGCCCGATACCCACCATCTTCGTGGCGTGCTCGATGATGCGCTCGGTGACCTTGGTCTCGCTGCGAACGACCATCGCCTCGTAGTCACCGGCGATGGCGCACAGCTCGTCCTCGCTGAGGCCCTTGCGGACGTCGACGTGATGCCCGGCGGCTTTCAGCCGCGCGACGCCGAGTTCGTCTATCGGGTCGGCTACCAGGACCCTGGCCATGTCAGCCTCCGGTCCGGTATCACGCCTGCCCCACCGCCGACGCCTGGCGCCCGAGCTTCGGCAGCGCATCCTTCAGCGCGCCGAACACGTCGTCGATGTCCTCCTGGTTCACGTAGCCCATGTGGCCGATGCGGAACACGCGCCCCGTGAGCAGGCCGCGACCCTCCGCCGCGATGATGTCGTAGTCGTCGCGCAGCATGGCGAGCAGCGCCTCGTCGGTGATGCCTTCCGGCACCCAGGCGGCGGTCACGGTGTTGGACGCGAAGCGCTCGTCCTTGGCAACGAGCCCGATGCCCATCGCCTTGAGCCCGTCGCGCGTGTACTGGGCGATCTCCTGGTGGAAGTCGTACACCGCCTGCATGTCGCCGCGGGCGAGCATCTGCTGGACCGCGTAATCGAGCCCGAATAGCAGCGAAATCGCGGGCGTCCACGGGGTTTGCCCTGCCTTCAGCGACTTCTCCGCCTCCGTCATGCTGAAGTAGAACTTCGGCATCTTCGACGTCTCGGCGGCCTGCCACGCGCGCGCGCTGAAGCTGATCATGGCGAGGCCGGGCGGGCACATCCAGCCCTTCTGCGAACCGGCGACCACCACGTCCAGCCCCCACTCGTCGACCGGCAGCTTGATGGAGCCGAGCGAGGAGATGGCGTCGACGAGGATCATCTTGTCGAACTCGCCCTTCACGATGCCCGCGATGGTCTCGAGGTCGTTCGTGATGCCGGTGGACGTCTCGTTGTGCGTGACGAGCACCGTCGTCACGTCCGGGTCGTCCTTCAGGGCCTGCCGTATCTGGTCAGGAACCGCGACGTCGCCGTCCGGGAACTTCAGCTCATTGACGCTTGCGCCGTAGGCCGAGGCGATCTTGAGGAAGCGGTCGCCGAAGTTGCCGATGGTGACGCCGAGGACGCGCTCGCCGGGCGAGAGGGTGTTGACGACGGCGGCCTCCATCGCTCCGGTGCCGGAGGACGTGAGGACGTACAGGTCGTTCTCGGTCTGGAAGGCGCGCTTGAGATTGGCCGTCGTGCGGCGGAGCATCTCGGCGAACTCGACGCCGCGATGGTCGATCATCTGTTTGCTCATCGCCTCGTACACGTCCGGCGGAACGGGCGTGGGGCCGGGCAGTCGCAGGTTGGCCATCGGTGCCTCCTCTCAGGCGGCGCGCAGGACACTGCGGGAGTAACGGACTGAGGCAGCGCGGGCGCGCAGGGGTGCGTGCAAAGCGGCGGCCCGAAGCGGGACCCGCCGACTGCGATTATAGGCGTTGGCCGCCCGCTGCGACAAGCGTCTGTGCGCCGTTTCACAAACGCCCATGAGGACTTGTCATGCTGAGCCAAGCCGAAGCATCTCTCGGTGGTGCCTGAGGACTCCCTTTGGAGGGAGGCGGATGGCAGAGGTGGAGAGCGATGGGCTAGAATCCCGCCGCACTACACCTAATATGGAGCTTTCGCATGGACATCACCGCCCGCGTTCGAGACCTCGCCGACAAGGTGCAGCAACAGCTTCCCCGCGTACAGACCGAAGAAGCAACCAAGCTTGCCCTCATCAATCCGTTCATCAGAGAAGTGTTGGGCTATGACACGGCCGACCTTTCTGAGGTAGTGCCTGAATATACCGCTGACGTGGGTGTGAAGAAGGGCGAGAAGGTGGACTACGCTACCCTGCGAGAAGGAGCCCCGCTCATCCTCATTGAGGCCAAGAAGGCAGGTACACGACTCCATGAGGAGGAGCCTACCCAGTTGTACCGCTACTTCACCACAACTCCTTCCGCACAGTTCGGTATCTACACAGAGGGCACCAGATATCTCTGGGAATTATATCGCTATTTACCCCTGCCGTTCTTGCCTCTGACGTTGCATTGGGGTAAACTGTTGTCGTAAACTATAGAAGGGCTAGAGGCTGTCATGTCGAGTGACAACGAGCGACTCGGTGCATTGGTTCAGCGATACCAAGCCAACTCGACGAGGCTCGCTGGGCTGCGGTCCAGCATCGACCAGAAGGCTGAGATTCTCCGTCAGCTCGCTGGCGCCTTGCAACGCCACTATGGCCCCCCGGCCACTGCTCCTGAAGGCTGCATCGCTTACGAGCGCTCCAAAGTAGATGGTGGCGGCTCCGCTACTGCTGAGCTGTCTCTACTGCATGACCTCCACGATGAGTTGCAGATGCTGGAGGCGGCCCAGCGGGAGAAGGCCGAACTGACTGAGTACATTCGGCAGGCCGGCCTCACGGCCATCTTGTAGGCGACGCGATGAGTCACCGCGCACCAGGCAAGCACTACCGCAAGGGGATCTCGCTCGTGCAGGCTGTCGAGATGTTCCGGGACCCACAGTTCACGGAACAGTGGTTCGTGGACCAACGCTGGCCTGACGGCGTGCAGTGCCCGCGGTGCGAGTCCGACAGCATCCAGCACCGCACGAAGCCGCAGCCGTTCCGCTGCAACGCCTGCCGCTTCGATTTCTCGGTCAAGACCTGGACCCTGATGCACAGCTCCCCGCTGCCGCTCAAGACCTGGGGGTTGGCCCTGTACATCCTGACGACGAACCTCAAGGGTGTGTCGAGCATGAAGCTCCACCGGGATCTCGGTGTCACGCAAAAGACCGCCTGGCATCTGGCCCACCGCATCCGCAAGGCATGGGAGTCCGAGCAGGCGCAGTTCTCCGGTCCGGTCGAGGTCGACGAGACGTACATGGGCGGCCTCGAGAAGAACCGGCACGCCAGCAAGCGCCTGAACCTCGGAGCCGGAGTCGCTGGCAAGGCTCCGGTGGCCGGGTTGAAAGACCGTGAGACCGGACAGGTCCGCGCTATGGCAGTCGAACGCACTGACAAGCCGACCCTACAGGGCTTCGTGACCGCCCATACTGCCGCGGATGCGCCTGTCATGACTGACGAGCACCCCTCGTATAGCGGCATAGACCGCCCGCACAGGACCGTCCGGCACAGCGTTGGTGAGTACGTCCGCGAACAGGCCCACACAAACGGCATGGAGTCGTTCTGGGCGCTCCTGAAACGCGGCTACGATGGCACGTACCACTGGATGAGCCTGAAGCACCTTGGCCGCTACGTCACAGAGTTCGAGGGCCGTCACAACCGGCGCCCGCTGGATACGATCCAGCAGATGGGCTCGCTGGCGCACGGCATGGCCGGCAAGCGGCTCCCGTATCAGGAGTTGATTGCCTAGCCGCCGTCGTCCAAGCCATCGGGGAGACGATAGATAGCATCACGCACATCGTCCGGCGGGTCTATCTCGTAGTACTCCTGCTCGTCCTCATCCCAGCGCCATACACGCGCCGCACGCGGCCAGTCGTCATACCCTGAATCCCAGACCTCAATCCTGTACTTGCTCACGCTGTCCTCCTACGTCGTGTTGATTGAGCCTCCGTGTGTAGTAGGCGCGCTCGCTTTTCTCCAGCTTGGCTTCGAGCAGGTCGATGTCGCGGGCGTTCAGCACTCCCTGGGCGACCATCCGGGTCGGTCCGTCGATGACGAACTGGATCAACACGCCCGGTGCGTGGTGCTCCAGGAACGCGGTGTCGCCAGCGGTCCGCGTGGCAAAGAACGGGTAGACCGGCAGCCGTTCGCCGCGGAAGTCTACGTGGTCAACCGGCTCTCTCATCGCTTCGGCTTCGCCGGCGGAGCGTGGTACTGGTCGCGCAGCACTGGTGCCGGACGGCGCGGACCGCCCTGCGGAGTCACCGTCTGGATGTGCAGATTTGCGTCCGGGCGCGGCTGGGGGATACGCTGTACGTGTGTCTTTGGAGCCATGGGACCTACCTCCCGTGGTTTCTGGGAGCCCGGCGTTGAGTCCGCCGGGCTCTCGCTATGTTGGAATCAATTTCTCACGCAGATCAGAAGGCGGTCAATACCTAAGCGCAGTACTCAGTCCTCACTGCGCCGGTGAGTCCTTCACGACTCTGCGAACAGTACCGCCCGTTGACATTGGTGACTCGTGAGCAGTACCCGGTGGTGACGCTCCCGTTTTCGCCCTCCTTGCTCTGCGAGCAGGTCCAGCCGCCAACGTCGGTGATTCGTGAGCAATATCCCGTCACCCATGCGCCTGATCCTCGCTTGCTCTGTGAACACGTCCAGTCGCCGATGTCCACGATACGCGCGCAGTATCCACCAGCGCAGGTAGCATCTCCTCCCTGCACCGGCTCCGGTGTTGGTGTCGAGAAGTCCGGAACCTCCATCCCCATCCTCGCCGCGTGGTATTGGTAGCAGGTGTTGAACGGCTCTGGTCGCTGCTCATGGGCGCACAGGTCGTACGGAGTCTGCGCGACTGCTATCGCCGTCGGGGTCGGAACAGCCGTGTGAGCACTACAGATTGTTCGGATGGTCTCGAATGCGTCGCCAATCTCTTCCTGTGTCTCCCGGTCCCAGACGCGGGTGACGCCATCGATGGCTGGCATGACGATGCTGCACTCGTGTTCCGACAGCCCGTCATCTGAGTTGACGCGTTCCCATGCGTTGACGAGTGCGATCGTTGCAATCTCCAGCTTGTCAGGCGTGGGTGTTGGCAGGGGCGCAACGGTTGGCGTTGCAGATGGCGTTGGGGTAGCGGTTGGCGGTCGGGGAGTCGGCGTGGCCGTCGGGGTTGCCGTCGGTCTGGGAGTGGCAGTCGGAGTTGGTTCAAGAGGAGTAGCGGTCGGCGTTGGAATTGACGTTGGCGTTGCAGTGGGCTCTGGGGTCGGTGTCGGGTCGGCTGAGCAGCCAGTTGTGAGAATGGCGAGCAGACTCATGGACAAGGCCAGCGCGGCACAGACTCGCTTCTTGAACAAGGAACCTCCCTTGCGGCACAGGATAAGGTGCTTGCGACAGCGGCCGTCCTGAGTGAGCCCGACAAGGGAGGCGCAGGGCGCGCCCTATCCGAGACGTGTACACTCACTCAGGACTAAGCCTGCTGTCGCGTCGCCCACTGTATCGGTAAAACCCTTGACAGTCCAGATGCCGCGCGGGTACGTTGGAGACACCATGACAGAAGGAGAGCCTCAGGATGCCTGACCTCCGCGACATAGCGATTGAGAATCAGTTCAAAGCCGTAAAGACCGAGATTCAGAGGGTCGAGACAGACCTGAGCGCCAAGATAGATGAGGTCAAGGCTGATCTCGCACAGCACTCGCACCTGGTCATGGCTGAGTTGACCGACATGAAGGGCGAGCTGAAGGCCATTCGTGAGGCAGTCGAGAAGCAGCCATGAACGAACAGGCAGCAGACAAGCTCGGCACTGCCCTGATGGGGTCCGCCGCGATACCCATCATGGGATGGCTGATAGGCTCTCGTGGGTACATATCCGACTCGGTGGAAGTTGCTCGGAGCATCGGGACTGGTGTGCGAATCATCCTTGAGCAGACTAGGGACGTGCGATGACGGCCAAGCAGCCGAAGCGTCCGGTGGGCCGTCCGCCGAAGGGTGCGCCGAAGCCAATCCCGGCTTCCACGCAGAGCGTCGTGGGGTTCGTGCTGCGGACCCGCAAGCCGAAGGATGTTGATGCCGCGTAAGCCGAGCGTCAACGACTACGTCAACCTGCCGAGGTGCCCGCTGTGCGGTAACCAGATGGTGGACTCTCGGGACAGGGCGAAGTTCCAGTGTTGGCCTGAGCATGGCGGCTGCGGGGCCAAGATCCAGTTCAACGATGAGATGGTCGCGACGCTGCGGTCCAACCCAGTTCACCCGAAGTTCGGCCCGCCGCGTCGGTTCCTGGGTCGTTGAGGGAATCCTCCCATCAGTCCCCGGCCCTCACTTCTGCTCAGGGGTAATCTACGATATAATTCCCATATCTCTTCTATTCTGACTTGGAAAAGGACAACATCATGGACCACCGTCCTTTCCTTATCCTCGACCTTCTCGATCCCGACCCCGCCTCAGTAGAGGAGGTCGCCAAGTTCGTCAAGTCCGAGTTCAACCCTGATGAAATTCGGGCATCCGCAACCGACCTGAAATACACGCGTGCCATCAAGACCGAACTGCATCAAGAGGTGACGAACCCCTCAGAGGAGTTCGTTCGGCTCTTCATGGGGCGCGTCTACCCCGGAGTCAAGACCAAGAACAAGATCGAACAGTTTACAGACATGACCCGGCGAGCCGCCAGGCAACTCATACGCGATGAACTGCGCGGCACCTTGAACACCGCTCTTGCTCAGGGGGATCCCGCCTCCGAAGTAGACCCTGCTTCAGGACCAATCCCTGCGACTGAAGATTCCGAAGATGAGTTCATCACTACTGAAGCAGAACTCAACGGGTTCTACGCCGTTAAAGCAATCCTCTACGCGTCAGTGGATCCTCAGCGAGTTACGCTACGCGACTCCAAGAGAGCGTGCACCATCTTGCTCGACGACAACCAACGCAAGCCTGTCTGCCGGCTCTGGTTCGACAAAAAGCAGAAGTACCTCGGCGTCTTTGACGAGAACAAGAAAGAGACACGCCTGCCTATCGACAGCGTGGGTGAACTATTCGCCCACGCCGATACCCTGAGGGCAACCGCGGGGCGCTACGCTTAATCCCTCACAGGTTGTCCCACTCTTCCTCGGTGAGACCGGCCTGCCGGAGTATGTCCCGAATAGTGGGACGCGGGACATCACCTGAATGCACAGGCACCGTCAGCTTCCTCCCGTTCACGTGGCTGAGACGCAGGTGGCTGCCGCGCTGGCGGACCTCGACGAAACCTGCGCGTCGCAGACGACGAAGTACTTCACGTGGTGGGAGCGGTCTGAGCGGCACGAACGGGAACCTGCACGCGGATGTACACGCCCTCGCCTTCGTCCGACTCGGGCAGTTGCTCGCCCTCGTCCAGTAAGCACTCGACGTGGAAGGAGACCATCTGGCGAAGGCTGTCGAGGGCGGCGTTCGTATCGGGGCCGTAGTCGCCGATCCCGAGCGTGGGAACGGCGGCGTCCATCTGGCTTGCTTCCTCGTCCCAGGTAAGACAGACCTTGTATTGGACGTATTCGGCGTTCATTCGCAGCCTCCGTGCCTTAGTGTACACCGGAGTCCTACCCCTACCCCTCCAGCGTCCCTTCTGCCTTGTACTCCTGGCCGAGCTTGACGTACTCGTCGGCGTTGAACTTGACGAGTTCGTAGTGCTTGTCCGTGAGCGGGCCGAGCACCTTGGCGGGGATGCCCGCGACGATGGAGTTGTCCGGCACGTTGCGGCCCTCCAGCAGCACCGCGCCGGCCGCGACGATGCACCACGACCCCACGGACGACTTGTCGTTGAGCGTGCAGTTGTTGCCGAGCAGGCAGTGGTCGCCCACCGTCTCGGCGTGACAGATGACCGCGTGGCCGAGCGTCACGTAGTCGCCGATCGTGAGATCGCCGTCGGCGTGGCAGATGGAGCCGTCCTGGATGTTGGTGCCCTCGCCAATGGTCATCGTGCCGCGGTCGGAGCGGAGCACGACGCCCGGCCAGATGGACGCGTACGCGCCGATGCGGACGTCGCCGACGACGTAGGCGAACTCGCTGACGAACGCGGTGGGATGGACCTGCGGGCTCTTCCCGCCAAGGCTGCGCAGCATGGGGACTCCTTCCGCAATGCTCGTCCCTGGGACGGGCGCGGTCGGGCAATGATACGCGAGGAATGGGCGCTGCGCCCCCGCGCTGCCGTATAATGCGCCCCGCTCATGACCCTCTACGACCGGAAAGCCACCAAGAAGGCGCAGGAGGCGGAACTCGCGTGGGAGCACGACGAGCTGCGCAGGACGCTCGAGCGCGCCCCCGAGTCGCAGGAGCGCTTCCTCACCGTATCCGGGCGTGAGATCGACCGCATCTACACCCCAGCCGACGCGCCCGACCTCGACTACGCGACGGACATCGGCTTCCCCGGCGCCTACCCGTTCACACGCGGCGTGTACCCCACCATGTACCGCGCCCGCCAGTGGACGCGTCGGCAGATAGCCGGGTTCGGCACGGCAAAGTCCACGAATGAGCGGTACAAGTACCTGCTCGCCCACGGGCAGACCGGCCTCTCCACCGACTTCGACCACCCCACCCTCACCGGCTACGACTCGCTCCACCCGCTCGCGGAGGGCGAGGTCGGCAGGCTCGGCGTCGCGATCGACACGGCGCGCGACATGTCCGACCTCTTCGACGGCATCCCCATCGACAAGGTGAGCATCTCGCTCACCATCAACCACCCGGCCATCGTGCTGCTCTCGTTCCTGTTGGCGCACGCGGAGAAGGTCGGCGTGCCGTGGGAGACGCTGCGCGGCACGGTGCAGAACGACTCGCTCAAGGAGTTCCACGGGCAGAAGACGTTCGCGCTGCCGCCGCGCGGGGCGTACCGCATGACGATGGACGTGGTGGAGTTCTGCACGCGCAACGTGCCGAACTGGAACACCATCTCGATCTCCGGCTACCACACCCGCGAGGCGGGCTCGACCGCCGGCCAGGAGGTCGGCTTCACGCTCGCGCAGGGCATGGCCTACGTGGAGGGCGGACTGCAGCGCGGCCTCACGCCCGACGAGTTCGGTCCGCGCCTCTCGTACTTCTTCGGCGTCCACATGGACTTCTTCGAGGAGGTCGCGAAACTGCGCGCGGCACGTCGGCTCTGGGCGCGCCTCATGAAGGAGCGCTACGGCGCGACCGACCCTCGCGCGATGCTCTGCCGCTTCCACTCGCAGACGCTCGGCTCGACGCTGATCCGCGAGGGCGCGCTCAACAACCTGATACGCGGCACGACGCAGGCGATGGCCGCCGTGCTCGGCGGTACGCAGTCGCTCCACGTCAGCGGCTATGACGAGGCGCACGACATCCCCTCCGAGGACGCGATGCGGATGTCGCTCAACACGCAGCGCATCATCGGCAACGAGACCGGCGTCGCGAACACGATCGACCCGCTCGGTGGCTCGTTCTTCATCGAGAAGCTGACGAACGAGATCGAGGAGGAGGCGCTCGCCTACATCCGCACGATCGAGGACATGGGCGGCGGCGAGGGCGTGCTCGCGGGTATGTTCGCCGCCATCGAGAACGGCTACATCGAGCGCGAGATCTCCGAGGCCGCGTTCGACTACCAGGAGCGCATCGAGGAGCACGAGTACAAGGTGCTCGGCCTGAACGAGCACGAGGAGGACTCCGTCCCGCCGCCCGAGCTCTACGAGCACGACGACGACGAGGAGGAGCGGCAGATAGCCCGCCTCGAAGCCGTCATCCACGAGCGTGACGCCGCCCGTACCGAGGCGGCGCTCGAATCGCTGCGGCAGGCCGCTCGCGGAACGGAGAACACGATGCCGTTCATCCTCGACGCCTCACGCGCAGACGCCACCGAGGGCGAGATCATGGGCGCCCTCCGCGACGTCTTCGGCGACCACGAGGACCCGGGCATCTTCTAGCCATGACGACCTCCAAGCCAACCAAGGTCATCCTCGCGAAACTCGGCCTGGACGGCCACGACCGCGGCATCAAGGTCATCGCCAAGGCGCTCGAGAAGGCCGGCATGGACGTCGTCTACATGGGCATGCGCGTCACGCCCGAGCAGGTCGTCGACCGCGCCCAGCAGGAGGACGCCGACGTCATCGGCATATCGCTCCTCTCCGGCGCGCACAAGCCGCTCATGACCCGCCTGATGAAGGTGGTCGACGAGCGCGAGATGCGCGGCGAGACGCTCATCCTCCTCGGTGGCACCGTCCCCGACGGCGACCGCGAAGCGCTCGAAGAGATCGGCATCGACGGCGTCTTCCCGGTCGGCTCCAGCCTGCGCGACATCGAGGCGTTCATCAAGGAGCGCCTCGCGGACGGAGCGGAGGGGTCATGACGCTCGAGTGGCCTCCGCAGTACGACCCCTCCTACGTGCCGCCGTCGGACCAGGAGTACTGGGACCCTGAACTCGAGACGATGCCGGTCGAGGAACGCGCCACCCTCATCGTTGCGAAGCTGCAGCGGCAGGCCGCGTGGGCGTACGAGCGCTCGCCGTTCTACAAGAAGCGCTGGGGCGAGGCGGGCTTCCATCCCGACCAGTTGAAGTCGCTCGACGACGTGCGGCGCATCCCCATCATCACGAAGGAAGACCTGCGGCAGGACCTGCTCGACAACCCGCCGTTCGGCAGCAACATCTGCGACGACTGGCGGAACATCCTGCGCATCCACGGCTCGTCCGGCACGACCGGCATCCCGACCGTCATCGCCATCAGCAAGGGCGACTGGGAGCGCATCGGCGAGGCGCACGCGCGCGTCGAGTGGGGCGCGGGAGTCCGGCCCAGCGACACGGTGTTCATGGCCGCCCCGTTCAGCCTCTACATGGGCGCGTGGGGCATGCTCGTCGGCGCGGAGCGCATGGGCGCGAAGTGCTTCCCGTTCGGCGCGGGCGCGCCGGGGCAGACGCGCATGGCCGTCCGCTGGTGCCTCGCGACAAAGCCGTCGGTCTTCTACGGCACGCCGTCGTTCTGCCTCTACCTGGCCGAGACCGCGCGCGAGGAGGGCGTCGACCCGAAGGAGTTCGGCTTCCGCACGCTCTTCTTCTCCGGTGAGCCCGGAGGCTCCATCCCCGCGACGCGCAGGACGCTGGAGGAGGCCTACGGCCACCCCGTCATTGTCGACAGCGGCTCGACCGGCGAGATGTCGCCGTGGATGAGCAACGGCGGCTGCCGCTACGCGAGCGGCATGCACCTCTGGCAGGACATGGTCTTCACCCAGCTGATCGACCCCGCGTCGCTCGAAGTCGCCCCGTACGGCGGCGAGGGCGTGCCCGTCTACACGCACCTGGAGCGCACCTCTCAGCCCCTCATCCGCTTCTGGTCCGGCGACCTCGCCAGCTGGACGGACGAGCCGTGCACGTGCGGCCGCACCTACCCCACAATGCCGCGCGGCATCTACGGCCGCGTCGACGACATGGTGGTCGTGCGCGGCGAGAACGTCTACCCGAGCGCGGTCGAGAACGTCGTGCGCGCCGTCTCCGGCCTCACCGGCGAGTTCCGCATGGTCGTCTCCCGCGAGCGGCAGATGGACGAGTTGACCGTCCTTGCGGAGTACACCCCGGAGGCTGCGGCGACCGAGGGCGGCATCGACACCGTCAAGCGCCAGCTCCAGTCCGACCTCGGCGCGACGCTCGGCATCCGCTCCAGCGTCGAACTCAAAGCCCCCGGCGAGCTGGAGCGCACCCAGTTCAAGGCCCGCCGCGTCATCGACGAGCGGGATCTGTATAAACAATAGCGTTCGCTATCTGGATTGTGGCGGTCGATACCAGCCGCACAATTACCCCTATTGCCCAATTGTCCAGGTAACTTGGGCTGTGATCCACCGTTCCCTACTCGACAATGGCTCCGGCTGGTGCCAGCCACGAACATTGACGAGTGAGGGGGCTATGACAGTCACTGGAATACCATCGGTCAACTTTCACCTGTGGGAGCCGTGCAATATGAGATGCCGGTTCTGCTTCGCCACGTTCCAAGATGTCAAAAGCGACATCCTTCCCAAGGGTCATATGACGAAGGAGGACTGCATCTCCGTCGTTGACTCGCTCGGCCACGCAGGGTTCCAGAAACTTACCTTTGCCGGCGGAGAACCTACCCTCTGCCCCTGGTTGTCGGATCTGGTTCGTCACGCGAAAGAGTCTGGTCTGACTACCGCCATCGTGACCAACGGGAGCAAACTGACAGAGGGCTACTTGAGTGCACTGCATGGAACGCTCGACTGGATTGCCCTGAGCATAGACACCGTTGACCCTGACAAACTGGGACAGTCCGGGCGTGCGCTGCCGTCAGGCTCTCTCACTGAGGACGACTACCTCAGGACTGTCCGGAGGGTGAAGCAAGCGGGGATACGGCTCAAGGTCAACACCGTGGTCACCGCGCTGAACTGGGAAGAGGACTTCACCGGGTTCATCACCCGTGCTCTCCCAGAACGATGGAAGATATTCCAGGTCCTCCCCGTAGCAGGTCAGAACGACCTCGAGGTTGAAGCCCTTACGGTCACGAAACAGCATTTCGACGATTACGTCTCTCGCAACCTGAAGGTCGAACGGGAAGGCATCGTGGTGGTTCCTGAGGGAAACGCGATGATGAGGGGGAGCTACGTCATGGTTGATCCGGCCGGCCGGTTCTTTGACAACCATGCAGGCCAACACACATACAGCCAGCCCATCGTGGAAGTAGGCGTCTCTCAGGCGCTAAGGCAGGTTCAGGTGGACAGGAGGGTTTTCGAGCAGCGCGGTGGACTATACGATTGGTAGGAGGCGCCAGCGATGCCAGAACGAGAATTGCAACCTCCCTTGCCAACGAGCGGTCAGATTGTGGGGGCCATCGTCAAAGGTTTGGGCATAGACGACCCTGCACTGCGCTCCAAAACCGCGCGCCGTTACTTCAGTGGCGACTCTAACAAGATTGTCAAAGAGACCAACAAACAATCTGTCCTGCGATCAGTTGCAAAGGCATTCGCAACACTCGGGTTGGTTCCTCCTTTGAAGGCAGATACAGAAGGAGCGCCTGTACTCCGTGCCATAGAGTCGGCATTGCAAGCGCACGCGGCCAATTGGGATTCATTGCGAAGTTTTCTCAGACCGCGGATGGCCCGGGTCTTCCAGAGCCATTTGCCAATGGCGTGGAGTGCTTACGCTAGGTTAGCCACGATTGACCTAGCCCTTCGGACCACCGCATACCTGCGCCTCGCCGGAGTGTCCGTGAACGCCTTGGCGCTCCTCGGGTTGGTCAACACCGATGATAAGGGGCGCTTCCTGAACGAAAAGAGAACATCTACCGGAGTCTCACTGGAGAGCCTCGCGTGTAGAGTCGAAGTATCCGATAACACCGTTGACGCATGGATGTACAAGGGAGCCCGCCCTCGTGACTACTACATCCCCACGATAGCCGAGGTATTGGCATCAGGAACAGATCGTTCAACGGTGGCGGCGATGACATCCGAGATAAGAAGGTTCTACTGGCTCTGTGATAGTGCAGGGCTTCTGGCAGAACACGTTGGGGCAGATGCTGCCAGCGACATGCTTGGCCGCTTGCAGCAGTACGCTGCCGCTGCTTATTCCGCGTTGGAAAGCAGCCTGGCACCTGGTGATACGACGACTTTGGATGACCTGTTCCTTTACGGGGTGCACTCCCCACTTGCCAGGCCGCTGCTCTCTGTGTTGGCGACTGCCGAACAGGACGATGAATGGAAAGAGGATCTAAAGTACGCAGGCAAAGACTGGCGAGAGCGCGTCCTGACCGTCATCACGCGGATTCACGACTCGGAAGTAGACGAACTCATAGAGAAGACTGACGGCCAGCTACTGAAGGATTGGGATGTCAGCAGCCCCGAAGCCTACGCCCACTACAAGCGATCCAACGAACTGCAAAGGCAGGGCAGAATCTCAGAAGCGCTGGCTGAGGTAGCCAAAGCCGCTGCTCTCGACCCGCTCGACCCTGCAAACCACTTCACCCTCGGATCGGCGAAGGGAGGCATAGGGGCCAGGAATGGAGACGCTACTCTCGTTGAAGAGGGCCTCAAGGAATGTTGGGTCGCCATCCGCTTGGACCCGAAATGGATTCTGCCATGGACTGAGATTGGTTGGATTCTCATCAACACCAGTAGGAACCAGGAAGCCCTCGACCATCTCAAGAGCGTTCCCAAGGAATGTGGCCCGCTGGACGCCCGCTACTACGCAGCTTTAGGGACAGCGTATAGGAACCTCGGGCGCTTCCACGAATCCTTGGATGCCTACGAGCGCTCCCTTGAAATCGAGTCGCAAGACCTGGTCATTGCTCTTGCCGCAATGCTTGCCGCAAAGAGTGCGGGTAACACCCGCAAGGCTAGGCATTACGCGAAATTGGCGCGTCACTGGGGAGCCTGACCCTGCCACCCGCCCGTTGCGCAACCCGCGCCTGCCCTTCTAGGATGGATGGCCGGAGCACCAGCCCCGCGCCACATCCGGTGGAGCCGTTCAACCATGTTGCTGAATGTTGCAGAATGTGGCGCCCTGCGAAGGATGCGACGCCCATCCACTCGGGGGCTACGAGTGAAACGCGCGCAACATCGCTGCATGGGAGGCGTCGCCGAGGGAGCTGCGCAGCAACGGAGTAAGAATAGATGACTGACGGCAGGATACTTTCGGGCATGCGCCCGTCCGGCAGGCTGCACCTCGGCAACTACTTCGGGGCGCTGGAGAACTGGGTGCGCCTGCAGGACCAGTACGAGTGCTTCTACATGGTGGCGGACGTCCACGCGCTCACGACGCTTTCCGGCGGCGAAGAGGTGGGCTCCATCACCAACGACACGCAGGAGATGGTGCTGGACTGGCTCGCCGCCGGGCTGGATCCGGAGCGCGCCGTCATCTTCGTGCAGTCGCACGTGCCGGAACACCTCGTGCTGCACGGCCTGCTCAGCATGTGTACGCCGCTCGGCTGGCTGCTGCGCGTGCCGACGTTCAAGGAGCGCCTCCGCCAGATGGGCGAGGACGAGGAGCACGTGCCGTACGGGCTCGTGGGCTATCCGGTGCTCCAGACCGCGGACATCATCATCTACAAGGCGGACAAGGTGCCGGTGGGCATAGACCAGGCGTCGCACATCGAGATATCGCGGGAGATCGCGCGCCGCTTCAACCGCCTCTACGGCGACACGTTCCCCGAGCCGCAGGCGCTGCTCACCGACCTGCCGATGATCACCGGCACCGACGGCTCGAACAAGATGAGCAAGAGCCTGGACAACCACATCGAGCTCGCGGCTGCGGACGAGGAGACGGCACAGCGCACGATGACGATGGTGACCGACCCGCAGCGCGCGCGCCGCTCCGACCCCGGCAGGCCGGAGGTCTGCAACGTGTTCGCCCTCCAGAAGGTCTTCAACCCGGACAAGACGGACGAGATACACCGGCTCTGCACGACCGCGGGCATCGGCTGCGTCGACGACAAGCGCGACCTTGCCGAGGGCATCAACCGCTATCTCGGCGAGTTCCGGGAGCGGCGCCGCGAACTGTCCGAGCACCCTGAGCGCGTGCGGGAGATACTGCGCGAGGGCGCGAAGCGCGCGCAGGCCGTCGCGAACGCCACGGTGGAGGAAGTCTACGTCCGCATGGGGCTGCGGTAGGCATGACGGAGCGCCCTGCCCTGCCGGTCGCATCGGACGGAAGCGACGCGCTGCAGGTGGCGGTGCGGGTCGCGCAGGCGGCGGGCGCGGAGATCGAGCGGCGCCTCCCCGACACGATAGGCGCCGGCGCGAAGGAGCGGCTGGGCCTCACCACGAAGGGCGGCTGGAACGACCGCGTCACCGAGGTCGACAAGGCGGCAGAGGATGCCGCGCTCGCGGTGCTGACCGGCGCGTTCCCCGACCACGAGATCGTCGGCGAGGAGTCGGGCGCACACGGCGGCGACTCCCCGTACCGCTGGTACGTCGACCCCATCGACGGCACGCGGAACTTCGCGAGCGGGCTTCCGCACATCTGCGTCAGCGTCGGCCTCTGGGGGCACGGCGAGCCGTTGGTCGGCGTGCTGCTCGACCCTGTGCGGCAGGAGACGTTCACCGCAGCCTCAGGACGTGGGGCAGCGCTGAACGGAACGCCGGTATCGGTGTCGGACGAGAGCCGCATGGAAGAGGCGCTGCTGGGGTTCGACATCGGCTACAAGGGGCCGGAGGGCAAGCTGCTCCTGGGCGCTGTGGCGGAGCTCTGGCCGGGCTTCCAGTCCGTGCGCATGATGGGATCCGCGGCGCTCGGGATAACGTATGCGGGATGCGGTCGGCTGGAGCTGTACGCACACCACTACGTGCAGCCGTGGGACATCGCCGCCGCGATCGTCGTGGTCCGCGAGGCGGGCGGCGTCGCAACCGAACTCAACGGCGGGCCGCTGACGCCGGAGAGCAGGAGCATCGCCGCGGGCGCGCCGCGCATCCACGAGCGGTTCCTGGAGGCGACCGCCGGCTCGTTATGGCGCGCAAGCGCTTCCTAGATTCAACGAGATATCGACCGGATATCGGTACATGCAACGTGCACGGTTTGTAGAATGGCGGAACCATGCGTTCCATGTACGCGGCAAGACTGCAGCACGCCAGGAACTTCTTCTACAGCGTTCCTGCGCCCCCCGTCTTCCGCTCCATAGCGGAGATGCTCGTCCGCACTACCCGCAACTTCGTGTTGAACGAAGGCTCCCACATGGCCGCGGGCGTGGCCTACTACGCGATCTTCTCGCTCTTCCCGCTCATGCTCGCGACCATCGCGGTTACCGAGTACTTCATCCATTCGGCGGACCTCCAGGAGGACGTGATCCATTTCATCGACCGGCAGTTGCCCGGCCAGGACCACGACTACGTCGAAGACCACCTGGAAGACCTGCAGGCGGCAAGAAGCGCCCTGGGAGCCATCGCGCTGGTGGGCCTCATCTGGGCGGGACGAGCCGTGTTCGGCGCAGTGCGGCGGGTGGTCAACCGCGCCTGGAAGATCGCCGAGCCGCCGCACTTCCTCATAGACCAGATCGCACAGATCGCAGCCTCCATGGGCGCCGTGCTGCTGTTCATCTCGGCGGCTGTCGCCGGGTCAGTGGGGCGAGCGGTTGCATCCGAGACCGACCTGCTGCCCGTGGCGGTCCCGTGGGAGCTGTTCTTCAGCTACCTTCCATTCGTCGTGAGCATGGGCCTGTTCATACTCGTATACCGCATGCTCCCGGACACGGAGGTGCGCTGGCGCGACGCGATAGCCCCGGGCGTCGTCGCCGCAATCGCCCTGGAGGCCACGAAACTCCTGTTCTCCTTCTACCTGTCGAACCTCTCCCGGCTGGACCTGGTCTACGGCAGCATCGCCACCGTCGTGGTCACCATGGTGTTCCTCTACGTGGTATCGGTGATCCTGGTGTGGTGCGCGGAGCTCTCGAGCGAGATCAAGCGCACCGACGAGGCCCAGATGCTCAACCTGCGCCGGGGGATCCGGCCGGTGCCCGGCGGGCTGGTAGCACTCGTACACCGACCGAGCAGGCGCCACAGGGAGCTGGACGATGAGGGGCAGCTCTTCGCCTAGCCCACAGGGAGCCCTCAGGCGCTTTCGTCGAGCAGATTGATGACGACGCCGCTGGGGAGTTTGGGGTAGAAGTAGGTGCTCTTCCGCGGAAGCCGTATGCCCGCGCCGACCACGGCCCGGAAGACGTCCGCAGGCAGGCCCTTCACGAAGAACGCGGTCTGCCCCTCGCCGCGCTCCACCATCGCCATCGCCTCCACGCCGTCGTGGACGTACTCGACGTGCTCCGGGAAGGCGTCGCCGAACACCGGGCGGAACAGCATCTCCTGCAACACGAACGCCTCAACGGAACGCACCTGCGTCTCCGGCGGCGCCTCGGGGTCCGGTTCGGGGATGATGTCGTTGGCCGGCGTGAGCAGCCGCGGAGGCTTTCCCTGCTGCACGACGCCCAGCACCGTCTGCCCCTGCCCCAGCGTGGCGACCACCGCGTCCAGCAGCGCCGGATCGCCGGAGGGCGTCCCGGACGGGCGCGACACGAAGTAGAAGGAGAGCAGCTGGTCCAGCTTCGCCGTCTCCGCGGGCGACGCGCCGTGGACGACGCGGTAGTACGGCTGGATGAGCAGCCCGGGGTCGTCGAAGGCAACGAGGCCGGTGAGCACGAACTCCGCGCCGTCCTGCACCTCGTCTCGGTAGACGAGTGCCGTCTCGTAGCGGTGGTGCCCGTCCGCGACGTACAGGTTCTCATCCGCGAGCGCACCGGAAACCGCGCCCACGGCGGACGCATCGCTGAGGAGCCAGAGCGCGTACCGCTCATCACCCGCGGTGAACTCGGCGGCGGGAGGAGCGGCAGCCGCCTCCGCGAGCGTCCGGGAGATCGTGTCAGTCTCGTCCCGGTAGAGCATGAGGATGGGACTGAAGTTGGCGTGGGCGGCGCGCATGAGGGCAAGCCTGTCCTCTTTCGGACCGGCTGCCGTGTTCTCGTGTGGGAGCACGCCTGAGCCCAGCTCCTCCAGCCGCAGCGCGCCGAACAGGCAGTGACGTTCACGCTCCGCGCCGCCCACGGAGAACCGCTGGCGCAACAGGTAGTAGGCCGGGGCGTCGTCGCGCGCGAGCACCCCGCCGCTCAGCATCGACCGGAGGGCAGCGGCAGCGTTGTCGTAGCGGTCGGACGGCGGAGGGCCGTCCAACTCCGCAAGCTCCATCCGCACCATGTTGTGCGGGCTGCGGTCGAGCAGGTCACGCTCAGCAGCCGGGGATATCACGTCGTACGGCGGGCATATGAGGTCGTCGAGCGGCCCTGCCGCCTCGGAGTAACGAATGGCTCTGAACGGTCGGAAATCTACCAAGGCACTCTCCCTGCCGCGGTTGTGCGGTCCCTCAAAGTATAGCGGGCAGAGACTTGCCGGAAGGGGTACAATCCCGGCGACTGCAGACGGACACCAACGCACCGGAGGACGCTCATGGCAACGCAGAAGGCAGACGTTTACTACGACTTCCGTTGACCGTTCGTTTTCAATGCAGCCGTGTGGCTGGATAAAGTGAAGGAAGCGATGGGCGGCGAGGACCCGCTCGAGGTCACGTGGAAGCCTTTGTCGCTTGCGCAGATCAACCAGAAGACGGGCGACCCGGACTACAGGGCCTGGAGCGAGCCGGACGAGAGCCTCGACCAGAGCCTCTGGGGGCTCCGCGCCGGACAGGCCGCGCGCCGCCAGGGCGAGGACGCGCTCAGGGCTTTCCTTCCTCTGCTGCTCAACGCCCGACACCAGGAGCGGGTGGAGCTGAACGACGTGGACGTGCTGCGACGGCTCGCCGGTGAGGCAGGCCTCGACGTTGAACGGTTCACCGCCGACCTGAACGACCGCTCGACGCTGGACGAGATCGCCGAGAGCCACACCCACGCCGTCGAGGAGCTGGGCGTCTTCGGAACGCCGACTTTCGTGTTCGAGGGCGGCGGCTCCGCGTTCCTGAAGCTCATCAGGCCGCAGGAGAACGAGCAGGCGCTGAGTGCGTTCAACTCGCTCCTGGGACTGATGCGGGACGAGGTGTTCGTCGGCGAAGTGAAGCGCCCGCAGCCCCCGTGGCCCAAGGGTGTTTTTGACTAACGAGCCGGAGTGGGCCGCGCTCGAACGGACGCTTGGCGTGCGTTTCAACGAGCGCGGCCTGTTGCGTCAGGCGCTCGTGCATCGCTCGTTCCTGAACGAGCAGGACGACCGGGCGCTCGCGAGCTACGACCGGCTGGAGTACCTCGGCGACGCGTTCCTCGGTTGGGCCGCCGCCGCCGAACTGTACCGGCTCTACCCACACTACGACGAGGGTGAGTTGACGCGCGCCCGCGCATCGCTCGTGCGCGGCGAAACGCTCGCGGACATCGCGCGCAGCCTCGGCCTCGGAGCATATCTCCTGCTCGGTCAGGGCGAGGAAGCGAGCGGGGGACGCGGCCGCACTCGCAATCTCGCCGCGGCGCTCGAGGCGGTGATCGGCGCGGTGCTGCTGGACCAGGGCGAGGAGGCAGCCTGGTCGCTCGTTCTGCGCTGGCTCGGCCCGCGCATCGAGGCAATGGGGGATAGCGGAGCCGAGCGGGACGCGAAGAGCGCGCTGCAGGAGTTCCTCCAGGGGCAGGGGCTGCCCCTGCCCGTCTACGAGACGGTCTCGGACTCCGGCGAACCCCACGAGAAGGAGTTCGTCGTGCGTGTGCTGCTGGACGAGCGCGTTGTGGGAGCAGGCGCGGGCCGCAGGAAGGCAGACGCGGAGCAGGCCGCGGCACGGGAGGCGCTGGCCGCGTTGAGGAGCGGGGCGTGAGAGGGGAGACCCTCACCCGCCGCGCTATCGCGCGGCGACCTCTCCCAGAGGGCGAGGTGGGCTGCGAGGTTGCGCGCTAAAGCGCGGTCCTCCGCAGGGAACGACGGGCGAGGAGCTTCACCCGAAATGACGAGTCCGCCCCCAGTGCGCGGCTTGTGAGCGGATTCCCGCCATTGATACCATGCAGCCTGCCAGTGGGAGGCTGCCGCAGAGCAACTACCCGGACAAGGAATGAAGCGCTCACGTGGTTTTCAACTTCCTCCGCCGTAAGGACAAGACGACACACGCTCTGGCCAGGACGCGGAAGGGCTGGGGAGGAGGGCTGGCCGCGCTGTTCCAGGGCGCGACGCTCTCCGACGACCGCCTCTGGGAAGAGCTGGAAGACGCGCTCATCTCCGCGGACGTGGGCGTCGACACCTCGCTCGGGGTCGTGAACACCGTTCGCCAGCGCGTCAGGGAAGAAGGCGTAGACGACGCGGACGAGGTCATCGAACTGTTCAAGGAGGAGCTCGCTTTCCTCCTCGACCCCGAGGACAAGAGCTTCTGGGACTGGTACGACCAGGAAGAGCTCGCCGCCAAGCCGTTCGTGCTCATGATCGTTGGAGTGAACGGAGCGGGGAAGACCACGAGCATCGCCAAGATGGCGGCCCACTACCAGCGCATGGGGAAGTCTGTCCTCATCGGCGCAGGCGATACGTTCCGGGCTGCGGCTATAGACCAGTTGAAGGTCTGGGGAGACCGGCTGCAAGCCGACGTCGTCGCGCACCAGCCGGGCTCCGACCCCGGCGCGGTAGCCTTCGACGCGTATGAGGCTGCGACGGCTCGAGGAGCCGACGTTCTCCTGTTCGACACCGCAGGCAGGCTGCATACGAAAGCGCCGCTCATGGATGAGTTGCGGAAGGTACGCCGGGTGTTCGAGAGCCGCGCCTTCGGAGCCCCGCAGCAGACGCTTCTCGTGCTGGACGCGACGACCGGACACAACGGCGTGGAGCAGGCCCGTCTCTTCCAGGAAGCCGTCGGCGTGGACGGCGTCTTCCTCGCCAAACTGGACGGTACGGCCAAGGGCGGCGTGACGGTCGCCATCGCGCAGCAGTTGCGCCTGCCCGTGGTGTTCATCGGCACCGGCGAGGGCACGGACGACATGACGCTGTTCGACACGGACGATTTCGTCGATGCGCTCTTCGGCGACGAACCGCAGAGGGGCGACTGATGGGCATCTTCGACGCAGCCCTGTGGTTCCTTACCCTGGAGGCGTTCTCCTTCGCCGCGTTCCCCATCGCCTTCCGGGCGTTCTCGCGCATGCCGGACCGGGGTTATGCCTTCTCCAAGCCGCTGGGGCTGCTGAGCGTCGGCTTCGTAGCGGGGCTCATCGGGATGAGCCGCACCATCCCCGTCTCCAATCTGTCCGTGCTGGCAGCGTTCGCGGTCGTCGTCGCCATAGCGGTACTGGCGGTCCGCCGCTGGCGCCGCGAGATATGGGCGTTCCTGTGGAACAACCGGACCATCGTGCTCATGACCGAGGGGGTGTTCCTCCTCGCGTTCGCAGCCATGACGCTGTACCGGGCGATGGTCCCGGACATCGCCACCACTGAACAGCCGATGGACCTCATGTTCCTGAGCTCCACGGTCGCCAGCCCTTACTACCCTCCCATGGACGCATGGTTCGCAGGCGAACCGGTCTCCTACTACTACCTGGGCTACCTGCTCATCGGCTCGGTGGCGTTGCTCACGAACACGGTAACGCCCATCGCCTACGCGCTGGGCCTCGCCACCTACGCCGCCATAGCAGCGGTCGCGGCATTCGGTCTGACGTTCAACCTCGTACGGCTCTCACGGGGGTCGCTCGTGGCGGGAGCGTCCGCAGGGGCCGGGTCCGTCTTCCTGCTGTTGATAGCGAGCAACGTCCTGGGCGTGCTCGAACTCGCATGGGCCTCCAATGCGGGGACCGCGTCCTTCTGGGCGTGGATTACGCCCAACGCAGATTGGTACAGGGACGCTCAGGCGTCGGCTTCGTGGCGCCCCGAAGAGTTCTGGTGGTGGTGGCGCGTGTCGCGGGCCGTACCGAACGCGATAACGGAGTTCCCCGCGTTCAGCTTCCTGCTGGGAGACATGCACCCGCACGTCATGTCCATCGGGTTCGTTCTCCTGGTCATAGGCGTAGCCATCCAACTGTACCTGCGGCCGGGAATCATCCAGCGAGACATGTTCTGGCGGCACTTCCCGCTCATCCTCGTGACCTCTGTGAGCGTCGGCGGCCTGGGAGCGATCAACCTCTGGGACCTGCCGCTGGGCCTGACGCTGGTCGGAGGCGCGGTGCTGCTGAACACGGCGCGGAACGAACGGCGCATCCAGTTCGGACGTTCGCTGGCATTCACCGAACGTTTCCTCATCATCGGCACCGCGGCCGGCCCCCGTGCGGAAGAGGATGTGAACACCGCGTGGTTGTACGCCAAGCAGGGCAACAAGTGGCGGCTTATCCACGGGATACAAGCACGGGGACTGGGCATCGATTCGGACTTCGGGGCATCGGTGGCGGCCCACGAGGACATGGTCGCGGTCGGCGCCCCGAGGGCGAACCTGGGCGGCCTCGTCGAGCTCTACGCATTCGTCGATGAGCGCTGGACCCACGCGGCGACGCTCAGACCCGAGGACGCGGAAGGTGTAGTGGGGTTCGGTCAGTCCGTGGCGATATACGGCGATACGGTCGTGGTCGCCTCACTGGAAGCGGTCTACGTGTATACCGGTGAAGAGCGGGACTGGACGCTTGCGGCGAGGCTCTACCCTTCCGCGGAGGACGGCCTGCCTACCCAGGTGGCGCTGGAGAACGACCTGTTGGCCGTGGGGATCCTGAGCTTCGACGGCTGGCTGGTGGACGTCTACAAACGAGCGGACGGTGAGTGGGCGCACTCGTCGGCGGTACACCCCTCATTCACCGACACGAACCGGTTCGGAAGGAGCATCTCACTCGATGCCGGACGCCTGGCGGTAGGCGGCGATGCGGTCGTAACGATATTCAGCGAGGCGCAGCGCGGCTGGGTGCCACTGGCGACACTCGGATGCCCCGTGCCGTCCGCAAAGGAGTCTTTCGGCTCTGCAGTCGCGTTACAGGACTACTACCTCGTCGTGGGAGCGCCGGGCAGCAGGGGCCCCGCGCCGAACGCAGGCTGTGCATTCGTCTTCGAAGAGACGTCACGCGGCTGGCGCTTCCAGGCAGAGCTGACCGCAGACGACACGAGCGTCGACACAGCGCTCGGGAGCGCGGTGGCCATACAGAACGACACGGTCGTGCTCGGGGCGCCCGGCGGAGGACAGGGCAGCGCCTACACCTTCAACCGGGTCCTCGACTCGTGGACGCACGAAAAAAAGATCACGGGGCGGCGGCGCTTCGGACGCGCAGTGCTTACGACAGCCCTGTTCGTGACGGGCTCCCTGCTCGCAGCGTTCCCGTTCCTGTTCAACTTCGAGAGTTCGGCGAAGGGCATCAGCCCCGTGCAGGAGGTGATGACCCGGCCAGCGCATCTCGTGCTGGTATGGGGCGTCCTGGGTGTCCTGACCGTTCCCTTCTTCATCGTGGTGATGCGGCACGTCTTCCGGCACGGGAACTGGAGCCTGCTGCGCTTCAGCATCCCCATGCTCATAGCGTTCTCGCCGGTGCTGCTCTGGATGCAGCCGTTGTACGGCATCCCCATCGTAGCCGTCGCAGCGGTGCTCTTCGGGTTCCACCAGATGGGCATCAAGCAGCCACGCGCGGACGAGGCGCTCTTCGCCTTCAACCCGCGTGTCACTCTCATCGCCGGCAGCATCGCGATCATCCTGGGCATCCTGTGGGACGGCATCGTGAACGGCGAGCGCGGCATCGAAGGCGAACTGCTCGCCGTGGACCGGCTCATACCGGTCATCCCCCTGTCCATCATCGTGGGCCTTGCCCTGTACGGCGCGTGGACGCTGGCGCACCGGGACAGCGAGACGATGCGCCTCTCGGTCGACCGCGAGCGCGCGGCGCAGTGGAACCCGGTGGTCCCCGGCCTCTTCCTGTTCGCCATCGCAGCCATGCTCGTGATGGGAGCGGAGCTGTTCCACGTGGTGGACATCTTCGGGGGAGACCTGCGGCGGATGAACACCATCTTCAAGCTGTACTACCAGGCGTGGCTGATCCTCGCCGTGCTGGGCGGCTTCTCGCTCTGGTTCGTAACGATCAGATGGAACATGAAGCAGACCATCGGCCGGATGAGCGGATACGCGGGGCTGGGATTGCTCGTGATCATCTTCGTGGCAGTCTCCTACTATCCGGCGGCGGCGGTGGCCACACGCATCACGGAGCAGGACAGGTTCACCCTCAACGGGACCGCGTACGTGGAGGTGTATTCGCCAGCCGACTACAACACGATAGAGTGGGTGCGGGAGAACACCCCGGGCGACGCCGTCGTGCTGGAGGGCTCCCTCGTGCCGTGCCCGGAGAACCCGGTCGGCTGCAACGACTGGAAGCCTGAACTCACCAGGATAGCGTCCGCCACCGGACGGCCCACCATCCTCGGCTGGGAGTGGCACGAGCGCCAGTGGCGCAGCAACGAAAGCGCCGATTTCGAGCGGCGCCAGCAGGACGTCCGCACCATCTACGAGACGGAACAGGCGGAGACCGCCGCTCTGCTCCTCGACAAGTACGGGGTAGACTACGTAGTAGTAGGACCCAGAGAACGAGCAATCTACGGTGAGTCGGGCATCCCGAAGTTCTCAACGCTGGGGGCCAGCGTGTTTTCAGACGGAGGCATCACCGTGTACCGCATCGACGCGGAGGGGGCGGCGTAAGTGCAAGCCGTGCGAGGCGCCCGGTCGAGTATCGGGGCCATCAGAAGAGTGCCGTCACAGGCCCGCAAACAGATCTCCGGTATTCGTCCACCCAGGACCTGGGAAGGATGGGCGATACTCGCGCTGCTGGCCGCCGCGCTCGTAACGCGGCTGTGGGACCTCGGAGGACGCGCGCTCCACTACGATGAGATCCTCCACGCCTGGTACTCGTGGCTCTACGCCGAAGGCGGAGGCTACGCCCACAATCCGCTGACACACGGCCCGTTGCTCTATCACGTCGGCGCGGCAACCTACCAGACGATCGGCTCGAGCGAGTTCGCCGCCCGGCTGGCGCCCGCTCTGTTCGGCGCCGTGCTGGTGGTGATGCCATGGCTCTTCCGCAAAGAGCTGGGGCGCTACGGGGCGCTCACGGCTTCCCTCTTCCTGCTGGCCTCCCCCACCGTCCTCTACTTCGCCCGCTTCATGCGCAACGACATCTACATGGCCGTCTGGGCGGTTGCACTGCTGGCAGTGGCGCTCCGCTACATGGAGCGGCCGCGACCGTGGATGCTCTTCGCGTGGGCTGTGCTCTGGGCGCTGACGTTCGCATCGAAGGAGAGCGCGTTCTTCCTGGTAGGAATGTTCGGGCTCCTCCTGCTGGCCCGCTCAGCCCCCGCACTGGTGCAGTGGGTGCGGAACCTGCGCCCTCTCTCCCAGGCAGGCCCGGCTGCAGATCTGCTCATCGTGATGGGGACGCTGACCCTGCCGATGTGGGCCCCTATCTTCGGGCTGGTGCAGGACGCGTTCGGCATCATCCTGGTGAACCCGGACGGCAACCACCCGCTGGTGCAGAGCGGCGAACTGTTCCGCGCGGACGAACCGACCGGCGCACCCGTCGGCGGGGCGAAGTACATAGCCGGGTTCATCGTTCTGTCGCTGGCAGCCATATCCGTCGCGATCGGGATGACGTGGAACAGGCGGCGATGGCCGATGCTGTTGGGAACGTTCGCCGCCGTCTGGCTGCTGCTGTTCACGAGCCTCTTCTCGAACTGGCAGGGCTTCTTCACCGGCATCTGGGGCTCGCTGGGGTACTGGATAGCCCAACAGGGCGTCGAGCGGGCGAACCAGCCGTGGTACTACTACATGATCGGCCTCTCGGTATACGAGTTCGTCATAGTCGTCCCCACGCTCATCGGCAGCGTCTACCTGCTGGCGCGGCGCCGGAACACGTTCGACGTCGCGATAGTGGGATGGGCGTGGCTCTCCTTCGCCGTCTATTCGTACGCAGGCGAGCGCATGCCCTGGCTGCTGACGGGGATCGCCGTCCCCTGCGCGTTCGTCGCGGGCCGGGTAGCGGGAATGCTGGCCGAACACGCCGCCACGTCCGGCCGCGCCCGCTCCGTTGTCGCCACTGCCTACGCCGGCAGCATCGTACTGGGCGCAGTCGTGCCGTTCCTCGCGGTACGCCTGATACTCGCCGACGAACCCATCCGGCTGGAAGGCCTGCTGGCCGGGCTCGGCGGCGTCATCGTCGCAGTCGCGCTCATCTCCGCATTCCGGCCCGGGCGCGCACGGACCGAAGCGCCACCTCCAACCGGTCCTCCAGACCCAGAGGCAACGACCGCGCCGCTGTTCCAGGTGCAGGAGAGCCGCGCTGAACGGCGACGCGCCGCCCGAGGCGAGCGAACGCGCAGGCTCGGCATATCCTTGTTGCGAGCGCTGATCGCGATACCGCACGCAGTCCTGCGCCTCATCGCGCGGGTCTTGCACGCGATCGCATCGCCTTTCCGGGGGATCTCGCCGCAACTGGCGCTCCTCGCCCTGGGCTTCCTCACGACAGGGTTGCTCATGACGGCGTTCATCTCGGCCAGGGCCAGCTACTCCTACGAAGGGTTCGAACGCCCGCGCGAACTGCTCGTCTACTCGCAGACCGGCCAGGAGACGCCCTACGCCGTCGAGTGCATCGAGCGCTTCGCAGCGAGCGCCGGGCTCGGACGAGGCGACATACGGATACTCGCCGACGAGCACGATAACTTCGCGTGGCAGTGGCGCTGGTACCTGCGCGACTACCCCTGGATCACCTACCGGACGCTGAACACCGACCCAGTGACCGAACCGCCCGACGACCACCTCGTGATGATGAGCATCTGGTCAGAGGACGCCAACGAAGAGCATCTCCTGGCGGACTACAAACGCCTGGGCGAACTGCACACGCTCTGGTGGTACCCCAACTACGCCTACGACAACCTCACGCCTGCCGACGTGTTCGAAGGCGCGACTTCCAGCGCAGGCTGGCAGCTGGTCGTGGACTACCAACTGCGGCGCGAGGTCGGCTCCGACATGCAGTACTCACGGGGCGCCATCTACGTGCGGAACGACCTGGTCCAACACACCGCGGGGTGCGAGGCGTTCCTGGACGTCCAGAGCAGCGACGACATGGCGACGGGATGAACCCTCCCCCCGGCACAGAACGCACGCGCAGGCAGGCCGTCTCGCGGAGGACGCGGGTCCTGCTGGGCCTCGCCCCCACCGCAGCCTTCCTGGCGGTGCTCTTCGTCCTGTTCGTCCGCAGCGACTACCGGCAGTGGCTCGACGCGCTCTCGGAAGCGAACTACGCGTGGCTGGCACCGGCCCTCGTCGCCTATTTCGCATCGTTCTACCTCCGGGCGTTCCGGTGGCGGTACCTGCTCAGTCCGTTCACGGAAACGACCTCTGCCCGCCTGTATCCGGTGGTCATCGTGGGGTACATGGCGAACAACCTCCTGCCACTGCGTGCGGGCGAGTTCGTCCGCAGCTACTACCTCTCCCGCCGTGAACCGGTCAGCGGCGCAACGGCGCTGGCGACGATCATCGTCGAGCGCGTATTCGACGGCCTGCTCATGCTGCTGCTCCTGTCCGCCGCCGTCCTCTTCCTGCCGTTCTCCGGGCTGCCGGAGGGTGTGCGGGACGCCGTCGACATCCCCGTGTGGGCGGCAGCGGCGGTCATGGTCGTGCCGTTCGTCGGCGGGTTCGCCGTCATCATCCTCGCGGCGCTGCATCCGCAGAGGTTCCTGGCCATGAGCAACCGGTTCGCACGGCGGCTGCCGGCGCCGGTGCGTTTCCGCGCGCTCATCAGCGCATTCGCCAGGCGCTTCATCGACGGCTTCGAGGGGCTGCACAGGCCCGGCCGTCTCGCCAGGGTGGCAATGCTGACGGTGCCCGTGTGGATTGCGGAGGGCGTCGCGTACTACTCCATCGCGCTGGGGTTCGACCTGGACTCGCACCTCGGCAGCCAGTGGCTGCTGGCCGGCTCCATGCTGCTCATCATCTCCCTTGCGAACCTGGCCATATCGGTGCCGCTGTCGCAGGGAGGCGTCGGCCCGTTCGAGATCTTCGCGGCGCTGGCTCTCGTCGTGCTGGGCGTGGGATCGGTCCACGCATCGGCATATGCCATCGTGCTGCACGCGGCCCTGCTGCTCCCCGTCATCGCCGTCGGGCTGCTCTACCTGGCGGTACGCAGCATCCCCCTGGGCGACCTGCTGCAGAGCCGCACCGAATCGACAGCGAAAGGACAATCGTGAAAGCAGGCATCATCGGCGGAGGCGCGGCAGGACTCGCGGCGGCCTACGAACTCGGACTGCGGGGACATCACGCGGAGGTGTTCGAGGGCGCGCCGTTCCTCGGCGGACAGGCGTCCACGTTCCCGGTGAACGGCGTTCCACTGGAGCGCGGCTACCATCACCTCTTCCGGAGCGACACCGCCATGATCGACCTCATGGGCGAGCTCGGGCTGTCGCACCGGCTGAAGTGGATAGATTCCAACGTGGGCTACTACGCACGCGGACGGCTCTGGAAGTTCACCTCCCCCTTCGACCTGCTGCGCTTCCGTCCTCTGCCGTTCGTCGACCGCATCCGCCTCGGCCTGGTCACGCTCGGCCTGCAGCGCCGCAAGGAGTGGGCGTCGCTCGAACAGACGACGGCAACGGAGTGGATGCGCAGGAACGCGGGCAGCCGGGCGTACGACGCCATCTTCGAGCCGATGCTGCGCGGCAAGTTCGGGCGCTACCACGACCAGATCACGATGGCGTGGCTGTGGAACAAGTTCGCGCTCCGCACCGCGTCACGCGGCAAGGGGCTGACCGGCAAGTTCAAGGAGCAGCTCGCCTACCCCACCGGCTCGTTCGGCGAGATATTCGACGTGCTCGGGGAACGCGTCCGGGAGCAGGGCGGCGAGGTGCACATCTCGTCCGGTGTGCGCCGCGTCATCGTCGAGGACGGACGCGCACGAGGGCTGGAGGTCAGCATCGACGGCGGAGAGCCGGAGCGCCGCGAGTACGACCAGGTGCTCTCGACGACGCCGTCGTACATCTTCCCCCGGCTGGTGGACCTTCCCGAAGAGTACCTCGGCAGACTCACCGACAAGGTGTACCTCGCGGCGGTGCTGGTCATCCTCGTGATGAACCGCTCGCTCAGCCCGCACTACTGGACGTACGTGGGCGACCGCTCGCTGCCGTTCCTCGGCATCATCGAGCACACGAACTTCATCCCGCCGGAGCACTACGGCGGCGCGCACATCGTCTACCTCACGAACTACCTGGAGCGAGACGACCCGCTCTACCAGATGACGCCGGAGGAGCTGTACCGGGAGTACGTCCCGCACCTGCAGAAGATCAACCCGGCATTCGACGAGTCGTGGGTGACGGAGTACCACCACCACAAGGTGGACGCGGCGCAGCCCATCGTGACGCAGGGCTACTCCGACCGCATCCCGGACCACCGCACGCCGATACCCGGCCTCTACCTCGCGAACACAACGCAGATCTACCCGGAGGACCGCGGCACGAACTACTCCGTGCGGATGGGTCGGCAGGTCGCCGCGCTCATGGATGAGGACTCGCTGGGGTAGGCGACGCTCACCCCTCCCCGCTCTCCGCAGGCTTCACGGGCGGCGTCGCGAAGTACATCGCCGCGGTCATCACCATGAAGATGACGGTGAAGACGAGAAACGGCACCGTATAGGAGCCCGTCCAGTCGAACAGGAAACCGGTGAGCACCGGGCCGGTGGGGCTGGCGATACGGAACGGCGCGCCGAACCCCCGGATCGCCCCCAGGTGATCGCGTCCGAAGTAGTCCGCCCACAGCAGGTTCTCGATGATGTTCCCCGCGCCGATGGCGACCCCGAACAGCACGGCGAACAGCACCGCCAGCGGGTAGCTGTCGGCCACGAGCAGCACGACCATCGAGAGCGCCAGCAGCCCGCTCATGATCATCGCCCCGTACCGGATATGCAGGTGCTCGAACACGAACCCCCACGGCAGGCCGGTGAGCGCGCAGGTGGCGGCGAAGATGGAGAGCGTACTCACCGCGAGGCCCTGCGCCAGCCCCCTGTCCTCGAAGTTCACCACCATGTGGAGGTTGATGGAGCCGAGCGCGAACCGCTCCACGATGACGAAGAAGAGCAGCAGCCAGAACGCTCGCGTGCGCTTCGCCTCCGCGAGCGTGAACGACACGTCCCGCACCTGGCGCGAGAGCCGTCCGAACGAGCCTCGCCCTCCCCTGCCGCTGTTCATCTCCGCCAGCTCTTCAGGGGTCATGTTCTCCAGCGTCATGCCCAGGTCCTCGGGACGCCGCCGCAGGTAGAGGAGTGCAGGAAGGATGATGAGGATGGCCGTCACGCCCGCGAGCGAGAGGAACGCAGCGCGCCAGCCCGCCACTGCCATGATCGCGAATATCGCCATCGGCATGATCGACTGCCCCGCGCGCTGCCCCATGCCGCGGATCGCTATCGTCCGTCCGCGCCTGCGGATGAACCAGTTGGAGAGCGCGACGCCGGTGCCGACCTGTATGCCCGCAAGCGCGGAGCCCCGGCCCGCGCCGAACGCCAGCCAGAAGTGCCACGGTTCGTGCATCCAGGAGAGGCCGACCATCGCAAGGGCGATGATGATGCCCGCCGCGACCACCACCATCCGCGCGCCGTAGCGGTCGAGCAGCCGCCCCGTGAGGAACTGCATGACCGACCCCGTCGCGCTCCCGAGGGTGAACGCCAGCGAGATAGTGGCCCGGCTCCAGCCAAGCTCCTCCTCGATGGACGAGAAGAAGACGCCGAGCACCGGCCCGAACATCGGCGCCATGCCGAACGCCGCCACGGTCGACGCCCACACGATCGCCCAGCCGTAGTAGACGCGCTTGAACGGCCAGAGCCGGGGGATGCGCGGGGATGCTGCGGTGGGAGTTTCCATGGCGGGATGCCCGCATCATACGCCCCGACGTGGCAGACCATGCCCATGCATGCCTCGTATACTTGACGGGAACCCTCACCCTCGCGTGCCCAGCACGCGCACCCTCTCCCCGGGGGAGAGGGGAGAATCGCAGCAGCAGATGGCCGACGCCGCAACCACCGAGCGTGTGCAGGAACTGCGGGAGCAGCTGCATCGCCATAACTACCGCTACCACGTCCTCGACTCCCCGGTCGTCACCGACGCCGAGTACGACGCGCTCTTCCGCGAACTGCAGACGCTGGAAGAAGCGAACCCCGATCTCGCCGACCCCGGCTCGCCGACCCAGCGCGTCGGAGCGGCGCCCGCGCCCCAGTTCGACGAGGTAGCGCATCCCGTGCCGATGCTCAGTCTGGGCAACGCGTTCGACGAGGAGGAGCTCGCCGCGTGGAGACGACGCGCCGCCGGGATGCTGGAGCGCGACGACTTCGCGATGGTCTGCGAGCCGAAGATCGACGGGCTCGCCATCGCGCTCACCTACGAGGCGGGACGGCTCGCGCGCGCCGCCACTCGCGGCGACGGCGTGCGCGGCGAGGACGTGACGCTCAACGTGCGCACCATCAAGTCGGTGCCGCTCGTGCTGCAGGCCGGCGCCTCTCCGCCGCCCCGCATGGAGGTGCGCGGCGAGGTCTACTTTCCCCGCGATGCCTTCCGCCGCATGAACGAGGAGCGGGAGGACGCGGGCGAGCCGCTGTTCGCGAACCCGCGCAACGCCGCCGCAGGCTCGCTGCGCCAGCTCGACCCACGCATCACCGCGTCGCGCCAGCTGGCCATCTGGGTCTACCAGTTGGGCTGGGCAGAGGACGCCGAGACGCCACCCACACACTGGGAGACGATGCAGTGGCTGCGGAAGCTCGGCTTCCGGGTCAACCCGGAGATCGCCCGCTTCGAATCGACCGAAGACATCGCCGCCTACTACGAGCGCTGGGTGCGCGAGCGAGACGACAAGAACTACCAGACGGACGGCGTCGTCGTGAAGATCGACCGGCTGGACTACCAGCGGCACCTCGGTTTCGTCGGGCGGGAGCCGCGCTGGGCCATCGCGTGGAAGTTCCCGGCGGAGCGCGCCGTCACGCGGCTGCGCAGCATCGGCATCAACGTCGGGCGGACGGGCGCGCTGAACCCGTACGCCATCCTCGACCCCGTGCAGGTGAGCGGCGTCACGGTGAAACAGGCGACGCTCCACAACGAGGACGACATCCGGCGGAAGGACATCCGGGTCGGGGACTACGTCGTCGTGGAGCGCGCGGGCGAGGTCATCCCGCAGGTCGTCGGCCCCGTCGTGGAGCGGCGCACCGGCAATGAGACCGAGTTCGAGATGCCCGCGCTCTGCCCCGCGTGCAACTCCAACATCGTACGGGACGAGGGGGCGGCGGCGTACCGCTGCGTCAACGTCGCCTGCCCCGCGCAGCGGTACGAGCGCATGCGCCACTTCGTATCGCAGGCCGCGATGGACATAGACGGGCTCGGCGAGAAGCTCGTTGCGCAACTGCTCGGCGTCCACCTCGCGTGCGACCTCGAAACCGGCCAGGTCTACCCGCACCTCACCGAGGAACTGGGAATCATCCGCGACCTGCCGGACATCTACGGCCTCACGCAGGAGCAGTTGGCGGCGCTGGAGCGCATGGGCGAGACATCCGCAAAGAACCTGCATAAGGCCATACAGACGAGCAGGCAGCGCCCGCTGCCATCGGTCATATCGGGGCTGGGCATCATGCACGTCGGCGGCGAGACAGCGGAACTGCTCGCGCGTCGGTTCGGCAGCGTCGAACGGCTCATGAACGCGTCGCGGGAGGAGCTCGAGGCCGTCCCCGGCATCGGCCCCATCGTCGCGGCAGCCATCGCCTCGCACTTCGCGAACGAGGGCAACAAGAGCATCGTCGATCGCTTGAGCAACGCGCTATCAACACCGGAGGGCCTGGACGCCGCGCAGGCCGATGGCCCGATGCCGTTCGAGGGCATGCGTTTCGTCGTCACCGGACGCCTCGAAGGTTTCACGCGCTCGCAGGCGGAGTCGTTCATCAAGGAGCGCGGCGGGCAGGTCAGCGGCAGCGTCAGCAAGAAGACGAGCTATGTCGTCGTGGGTGAGGAGCCCGGCTCCAAGCGCGACGACGCGGAGCGGCTGGGAGTGGCGATACTCTCGGAGGACGAGTTGACCGCGCTTGCGGAGAGCGGAGCGCCCACCGCAACGGAGACCACGGATGCGTAGCGGGCTGCTGGGCCGGTTCATGCGCCGGAAGGCGACGGAGCGTGAGCCGACGCTCGTCATCGTGGGGCTCGGCAACCCCGGCCCGAAGTACGCCGGAACCCGGCACAATGCCGGCTTCATGTGCGTCGACCGGCTCGCCGAGCGCGCAGGCATATCGCTGAACGACAAGCGCAGGCCGGCGCTGCTCGGCGAAGGCCGTATCGAGGGCAGGCGCGTCGTGCTCGTTAAGCCGCGCACCTTCATGAACGTCTCCGGCGAGGCGGTGCGCTACGCGATGGACCGTTACCGCGTACGGGCGGAGTCCGTGCTCATCGTCCTGGACGACCTCGATCTGCCCCTGGGCAGGATACGGATGCGCGCGAGCGGCGGCTCCGGCGGTCACAACGGCCTCAACTCCATCAACGCGGCGCTCGGCACGCAGGACTACGCGCGCCTGCGCATCGGCATCGGGAGGCCGGATAGAGAGACGGTCGGCTACGTGCTGGGCGCGTTCACGCCGGACGAAGCGCCGGAGGCGGAAGCAGCCATCGCTCGCGCAGCCGATGCCGCGGAGGCGTGGCTCACGCAAGGCGTCAACTACGCGATGGACAACTTCAACTGACGTGCGCCTGTCCGTCCGCATCGCCCTCGCCGCCCTGGTCCTCGCCACGTCCGCCTGCACGGACGCAACGCCGACGCCGACGCGCACGCCCTGGCCCACCGCGACGCCCGTACCCCTTGCGACGGCCACCCCAACCCCAACGCCCATCCCGGCATCCGCTCCGTTCGCCGAGGTCCCCGACGCTCCCGAACGCGACGATTTCACGCTCGCGCAGCGGTTCTCCGGCGTGGCGTCGGCCCCCCTGCCCCTCGAGACGCTCTACGCGAACGAGGAGGTCGGCTTCACACGACGGTTCATCGGTTTCAATCTCATCGCCAACACCACGTTCGAGTTTGACGCCACGGTAAGGCTCGTGACCCCCAACGCCGTCTGGTACTTCCGAACGGACGCCGAGGTGGACACCGAAGCGCTGGCCGAAGCAACGGATGAGTTCGAGCGTCACATCCTGCCAGGCGTTCTCGACCTCGTCCTGCCGGGAGGTGCGTTGCCCGGCAGGATCGCCGTCGTTCACGGCTCATTGCCCGGCGTGGGCGGCTACTTCAACGGCGGCGACGTATTCCCCCGTGCCGTACGCGCGCACAGCAACGAGCGTGTGGGGCTCTACCTGAACGACGACGCACCCCTCGACAGCGAGTTCTACGTTGCGGTGCTGGCGCACGAGCTGCAGCACCTCGTCCACTGGCTCGCCGACTCCTCCGAGTCCGCGTGGGTGCAGGAAGGCTTCTCGGAACTCGCGGCGCGAACGCTCGGCTACGACAGCATCCCGTTCCTCTTCTACCGCGGCAACCCGGAGGTCTCCATCCGCGACTGGCCGCCGCTCGACGAGGACCCGCTGCCCAACTACGCAGGCGCCGCGCTCTTTTCGGCCTACCTCCTGGACCGCCTGGGCGCGGACGGCATCGCGGCTATCGCAGCGGAGCAGGCGGACGGCGAGGACAGCGTGCAGGCCGTGCTCGACGTCGCGTTCCCCGGAGCGGACTTCGAGGCGCTCTTCGCCGACTGGCTCGCGGCGAACGTGTCCGGCGGCTCCACGCCGCCCTACGGCTACGCGGACGCATCGCCCACCGTCCAGGCGACACGCACTCTCACGGGGCCGGGGCGCGTCGATGGCGAGGTTGCGCAGATGGGTGCGTGGCTGCTGGATATCGACGCGAGCGCTCCGCTCGACGTGACGTTCACCGGCGAGGGGGCAACGCCGCTCCTGCCCGTGGAGCCGTACAGCGGCGAGTCGTGCTGGTGGGGCAACGCGGGCGACTCGCTCCACGCCAGCCTCATCCGAACGATCGACCTCAGCGGCGTGGAGACCGCCATGCTGTCGTTCCGGGCGTGGTGGGATATCGAGAAGCACTGGGACCGCGGCTACGTCTCGGTGTCGACCGACGGCGGCGAGTCGTGGAGCATCCTGGACGCCACGAGCAGCACGGCGCACGACCCCTTCCTCGTTGCGTTCGGGCCGTCCTACACCGGTTCGTCGCGCAACTGGCGGCGCGAGACCGCCGACCTCACGCCGTTCGCAGGGCGCGAGGCGCTGCTGCGTTTCGACTACCTCACCGACGACTCCACCCACGAGAGCGGCTGGTGCATCGACGACGTCGCCATCGACGACATCGACCTGTTCGATGACGCCGAGACGGGAGGCGATTGGCATGCCGAAGGCTTCGTGCGCATCGGCAGCGCGGGCGTCGAACAGCGGTTCGCAATCCGGCTCGTCGAGGGCAAGGGAGACGCGGCGACCGTGACTCCGCTGTCCGTAAGCAGCGACGGCGCCGCATCGTTCCGCGTCGACCGCCCTGTTACGATGGTCGTGACCGGGTTCGCTGACAAGACCTCCGAGCCCGCGAGGTTCGAGGTGCGCGCCGTGGAGTCCACGAACGGGAACAGCGGATGATCCCCCGAACCACGTCCAGCCGGTGGCTCGCGGGCGCCGCCGTCGTCGTTGCGCTTCTGGTGGTGTCCAGCCTCGTCGTGGCCGTGTTAGACCGCGACCGTGAACCCGACCTCCTGCCTGCGGGGTCGCCGGGGCGCGCCGTGCAGGACTATCTCCTGACGGTGCAGGACGAGGGCATACGCACCGCTAACGCACTGCTGAGCGAAGAGACGCGCGAGCGCTGCGACTGGGACAACCTGTCAGGCCGAAGCTTCTACGCGCCCCTGGGCTACTTCCCCTCGGACTCGTTCAGTATCCGGCTGCTGCGTGAGGAAGAGGACGACGACGAGGCCACTGTGACCGTCGAGGTCACCGAGGTAGACACGCCCGGCGACATCCCGCTGTTCGGCGGCTCGGTCTCCGAGTACGAAACGACGTACGACCTCGTCCGGGAAGAGGGAGCGTGGCGGCTGCACTACCCGGGATGGTGCCCCGAAAAAGCCACCCCTACTCCCCTGGCAACGACGACCGCAGAGGAGCCATAGATGGACTTCCTGGAAGAGAACGCATTCGGTCCCGTACTGTTCCTGGTGGCGATCGTGACCCTCGGTATCGGTCTGGCCGCTGCGCTGCGTTCCCGCAGCGAGAGCGCCGGCGACCCAGCCATCGGAACGACGCGGCGCGTCTTCCTGTACGGCCTCGCGTTCGTTGCGCTGATGACGACGGCGAGCGGGTTCACCTTCCTTGCGGGAGTACTCCTGAGCGCCGTATCAGGCAGCGTCATTGCGGGCGAGGGCACGGATGCGCTCGCATTCGGCATCGCCGCGGGGAGCGTCGGGTTCGCGGTGTGGGCCCTGCTCTGGCGCGCGGCGCAACGCTCC
Organism: Dehalococcoidia bacterium; assembly: GCA_034422595.1. Classification (GTDB taxonomy): domain Bacteria; phylum Chloroflexota; class Dehalococcoidia; order Lucifugimonadales; family Australimonadaceae; genus Bin16. The sequence continues at coordinate 278,173 of DAOUJO010000001.1, forward strand.
GTGGAGCGCCACCCGGCTGAGGCGGGGGCGCTTGGACGCAAGGTCTACGTCTACCTCGTCCTCGGCATCACGGCGGGCGTGGTGGCGGCGTCGCTCCATCCCCTTATCCGCGACCTGTTCGATGCCCGACCACTGGATACGGGGCGGTTCGCCGCGCCGCTGGTCTGGGGCGCAATATGGGCTTTCCACTGGCGCATCGAGTCCACCGAGGGGCAGCCGTCGCTTGCCGCCGCCACGGCGCGCAGGTTCTACGTCTACGCCGTCTCCATCTACGGGCTGATCGTCCTCTCCACCGGTGCCGTGGCAGCGGGCGGAATCTTGCTCAACGCCGCGTACCACGCCGTGTTCGGGGGCGCCGTCCATCTGGACAACATCGCGGACGGCGCCAGTTCCGCCACAGCCGGAGCGCTGCTGTGGGGAACGCACTGGCTCCGCATCGTTCGCGGCGACGCATCGAGCATCCGCCAGGCCGTCCTCCACGTCGCAGGCGTATTCGGCGGCACTGCGGCGTCCACGGCCACACTCTCCGCCATCCTCGTCATCTTCATCAGCTGGCCGGTGGACCATGTGCCTGACAGGACCCCACTGCTGCACTTCGACCCTGTGCCGGAGATATTTGCCGCATTGCTGGCATCCATCGCTATCGCTGTCTATCATCGGCGCGCCGCGCTCAACGAGGCCGCAGTCGCGCCAGGGCAGGCCGTCCACGCCCAGCGCGCCTATCGCTACCTCTCCGCCGCCATCGGTCTCGGGACGCTCTGGGTCGCGCTCACGCTGCTCATCGCTGTCGCCGTGGGACTTGCCGTGCCGAGCGCGCAGGGCTCATTCGCCGGCGAGCGCTGGTGGGGCATGCCGCTCTCCATCGGCATCACGCTCCTCATCGTCGGCGCGGGACTCTGGGGCTGGCACTGGCCGCGACTGCAGAGCGCGGCACGCTCCGACGCGGACGAGCGCGCGTCACTCTCCCGGCGCGCCTACCTCTTCACCGTGTTCGGCGTCTCAGTGGCAGCCGGGCTCATCTCGCTCATCACCCTGCTCTACGGCCTGCTGGAAGCGGCCCTCAACAACGATCTCTCCACCGCCGTGCTGGACGGCGGCAAGTGGGCGCTGGGCGTGGCGGTGACCGCCGCAGCGGTGAGCGTCTACCACTGGCTCGTCCTGCGCGAGGACGCAGCGGCAGCGCCGGTGGCGGAAGAGCAGCCGTCCATGCCGCAGACGCCTCCCAAGCGCGTCAGCGCACTCGTGAGCGCGGAGGGCAGCTCGTTGGTCGCCTCGCTGGAGCGAGCGCTCGGCACGACCATCGAACGCCGCATCCGCGCGGACGCCGCGGGAGCGCCGTCGCTCTCGGACGACGAGGCGTCGGCTATCGCGGAGCGCATCCGTGAAGCGCCCGGCAGCGAGGTCGTGCTCGTCGTCGGTAGCGACGGCGTGCGTATCGTGCCGCTCTAGCATTGTCATGTACCCTTCCCGCATGGCCCTCGTACCGCTCGACGCCGCGCTCACCCCGGACGACCTCGCACTGCTGCGCCGCCTCGGCGATGCTGCCGCGAACGAGGGCGTCGAGCTGTGGCTGGTCGGCGGGCCGGTGCGGGACGCCCTGCTGGGGCGTCCCGTGCTCGACCTCGACCTGACGTCGGAAGCACCCGCCGCCGAGCTCGGGCCGCGACTCGCTGAACGGCTCGGCGGAACGTGCGGCGCGCGATCGGCGTTCGGCACGGTCAAGCTGCGGCTGGACGGCAGGACGCTCGACCTCGCCACCGCCCGCGCCGAGGTGTACCCCTACCCTGCCTCGTTGCCGGTGATCGTGGCGCAGGCGAACATGGCGGACGACCTCGCGCGGCGCGACTTCGGCATCAACGCGATGGCCGCGTCGCTGCACCCGCGACGCTTCGGCGAGCTGCTGGACACGCAGGACGGTGTCGCCGACCTCGACGCAGGCGTCGTGCGCGTGCTGCACCGCGCCTCGTTCCGCGACGACCCCACACGGATGTTCCGCGCGGCGCGGTACGTCTCGCGGTTGGGGTTCCGGCTGGACTCCGCGACGCGCGGGCAGTTGCGGCGCAACCTGCCGCACATCGACGCCCTTTCTGCTGCGCGGGTCCGACGCGAGATCGAGCGCCTGCTTATGGAGCAGGACGCGGCCCGCGCCTTGCTCACGGCGGTACGGCTGGGCGTGCTGCCCGCGGTCGAGTCCGGCCTCGCCGCGCCGGAGGTCCGCGCAGCGCTGAAGCGTGCCGACACCCGCGGCCTGCGCGGGCTCGCGCTGCTCGGCGCGCTCACCTGGCCCCTGCCCGCCGAACACGCGGACGCCTTCCGAGGGCGCATCGGCGCAACGAGGCGGCAGTCGCAGGTCATGCGCGCCGTCGTGCGCCTGCACGAGGCTGAGTCACGGCTGGCAGCCGCTGAGCGTCCCAGCCGGGTATCGCGCGTCGTAGGCATCGCACCCCGCGAAGCGGTGGAGGCCGCATCAGTCGCAGCATCGAGCGCACCGGCGCGGCGTAACCTCGCACGCTACCTCGACGCCTCACGCCGCCGTTCGCCGCTCGACGGGCACGACCTGCTCGCGCTCGAAGTGCCGCCCGGCCCTGCGGTCGGCGCGATGCTGACATCACTGCGTAATGCCGTGCTCGACGGCGTCGTGCGCAGTCGGACGCAGGCGGAGCGCTTCGTGCAGGAGCGGCTGGCCGCTCAGCAGTAGCGCAACATGACGTCCATCGGCGAGCTCAACGAACGGTCGCTGCACCGGGCCTTGAAGGAGCGCTACGCCGTCGCGGGGAGCGAGACCGAGCAGGTCATCGACGGCTTCGTGACCGACGTGGTCGCGGATGGCCGCATCGTCGAGATACAGACCGGCAGCTTCGGGCCGCTCAGGAACAAGCTGACGCGCCTGCTCGACACACACCCGGTCACACTGGTGCATCCCATCGCGAGGGACAGATACCTCGTCAGGATGGCGGACGACCCGACGCAGCCGCCGACGCGGCGCAGGTCGCCGAAGCACGGCTCGGTGTTCGACGTCTTCTCCGCGCTGGTCAGCATCCCGTCGCTGCTCGCACACCCCAACTTCACGTTGGAGGTCGTGATAACCGTCGAGGAGGAGGTCCGCGCACCGAGCGAGCGCCGGGGACGGTGGCGCCGCGACTGGAGCCGCGTCGACCGCCGCCTCGTGGACGTCGTCGAGACGCACGCCATCGCGTCGATGGCCGACCTGTTCGCCATGGTCGACGCCGACCTGCCCGATACGTTCACGACGAACGACATCGCGGCGGCCATGAAGTCGACGCGGGGGCTCGCCCAGCAGGCCGCGTACTGCTTCCGCGAGGGCGGCGTCACCGAGATCTGCGGCAAGGACGGGAGAGCCCTCGTGTACAGACGCGCAGGCTGACCCTACGCGTACTCGTCGTAGATGCTCTCGAACTTGCCGAGCTTGAACTTCGCCATGTTGCGGCAGACGGCGCGTACGCGCTCCTGCTCCTCATCCGTGACCGCGAGCTGGGCTATCGCGTTCGCCGCGCGCTCTGTGTGCTCGATGTCGGCGCCCTTGTGGACGACGAAGAACTCCATCGCCTCCTCGGGTATGCCGTAGGAGCGCAGGTGGTTGTCGAACTCGGTCGAGTAGCGCTGCACCATCGTCTCGTTGGAGAGCGCGTTGGCGCGCATCTGGGCGGGCGTCGCCAGGTACATGTCGTGCAGGCAGGCGGCGGTGTGCGCGAGGCACCCGTAGGCGGGCAGCGCGTTCTCGAAGTCGTCGTCGTCGAGCCCGAGCGCGAACCCGAACTTCTTGCACATGTCCGGGTGGGTGATCTCCTCGTTCAGCCCGCCCGCGTACACCTTGAAGAGGTCGTTGCGGGGCGCGGCCTGCACCGCGAGGAGCGCGAAGCCCTTGAGGATGGCCATGTTGTGCCGGTAGTGCTGGATGGCGAACCCCTGCATCCGGCGCTTCGTGAGCGTTCCGGAGCGCAGGTCGGCGAAGTAGCGGCTCTCCAGCAGCCGCTCGACGCCGGGCTCGATGATCTCGTTGATCACCTCGTCGACGAATCGCTGCGCGGGAGCGTCGGTGCTCATGGCCTGCCTCCTGCAGGTGGGCTGCGGACGCCCGCATTGTGCTGGCGTCGGGGCGAGGGGTCAACACGCGCGCGCAGGCGACACCCACGCCTTGCGCGACAGGCGCGCGCTCCCGTACCGTTGAGCCGATGACCGAGTCCACGTACCGCATGCGGCTGCTGAGCGTGCACCCGCTCGATGCGCCGGTCGTCGCGCTGGCCGCGAGCGCGCGTCCTGACAGGCGTGGGGGTCTCACCGCCGTCGGCGCGGTGAAGTGCCACGGCGAGCGCGAGCTCGACACCTTCCACGCCGCCGACGCCAGAGCGATGACTGCGCTCGCCGGTTTCGCGGACGGCTCGCCCATCGTGGCGCACGGGCTCGCGGACGCGCTCGGAGAGGATGCGGCGTCGGCGATGAGCGCGGGCGTGTGGGACGTGCGCGATCTCGCCGAGCTCCTCGTGCCCGCCAGCGCCGACGACTCGCTCGCGCAGCTTGCTGAACGGCTCGGCGCTGCCACACCCACTGACGACGGACGCTCAGACCGGCCTGCCGTTGCCGACGCGCGGCTCACGTACGCCGTCTACCTCGCGCTCGTGAAGCAGGCGCAGGCCCTCGGGGCCGGACTGCTGCGACGCCTCGCCGACCTGCTGATGCGGGCGCACAGCCCGCTCGTCGACCTCATGTTCGCGCTCGCGGAGTCGCCTGCCGCAACCGACGCCGGGCCCATCGGCGGCATCGACCCGCAGGAGATCGCGCGGCGGCTGGAGCGTCCCCGCAGCCTCGGCATGCCGAAGCCCACGAAACCGGTGACGCCGGACGAGGTGCGCCGCCTGCTCGCGAACGACGGCCCGTTCGCGCAGCGCTTCCGCCGCTACGAGGCGCGGGAGGAGCAGGCGGAGATGGCGGAGGCCGTCGCGCGGGCGTTCGGCTCGTCGAACGCGGACGCGGAGCCGCACCACCTGCTCGTGGAGGGCGGCACCGGCATCGGCAAGTCGGTCGCCTACCTGCTGCCCGCCGTGCTCTTCGCGATGCGCAACAACGTCCGCGTCGTCGTCTCCACCAGCACCATCAACCTCCAGGAGCAGCTGATCGGGAAGGACATCCCGGACCTGCTGGACGTGCTGCGCGGCGTGCCGGGGCTTGACGTCGCCAACTTCCGCTACGCGCAGTTCAAGGGCAAGGCGAACTACCTCTGCCTGCAGCGCTGGCAAGCGGCGGCGAACAGCGACACGGCGTCGCCCGACGACGCCCGCACGATGGCGAAGACGCTCGCGTGGCTCCGCGAGACCCGCACCGGCGACCGCGCCGAGCTGCGGCTGTCCGGCGCAGAGCTGGCGTCGTGGGACCGCATGAGCGCGAGCGGGTTCGCCGTCTGCAACGGTGCGCGTGAGGGCGCGTGCTTCTACCGCCACGCCCGCGAGGAGGCCGCCTCGGCGCACCTGCTCATCGTCAACCACTCGCTGCTGCTCTCCAACCTCCAGGTCGGCGGCTCTCTGCTCCCCGACTACGACTACCTCATCGTCGACGAGGCGCACAACCTCGAGGCCGAGGCGACGCGCCAGTTCGGCTTCCGCGTCTCGCAGGCGACGGTCGAGAACCTCGTCGAGCGGATCGGGACCGTGATCCACGGCTTCGGGACGGTCGTCCGCGCGAGCGCCATCGAGGAGTCGCGCAAGGAGAGCGCCGAGCTCCGGCAGAACGAGGCGCAGATGCCCCTCTACAAGGTGCGCGACGAGTGGGCGCAGCTCACGGCGGGGCTCGCGCGGTTCACGGCAGAGCAGCGGGAGTCCGACGAGGGCGAGATACGCATCACTCCGTCCGAGCGCGCGCAGCCCGCGTGGTCGGCTCTCGACATCGCGTGGGACGGCTTCGAGCGCAGCGCCGCCGAGGCGAGCGAGCGCGCCGACGCCCTGTTGCGCGAGATAGAGAGCCTGCCGCCGGAGACCGCGCCGGTGCTGGAGCCGCTGAAGGGCGAGCTCACCGAGTGGCTGGTCGACCAGGCCGAGGCGCGGCAGAAGATACGCAGTTTCGTCTCCGAGCCGGACGCCGACACCGTGTACTGGGTGGGGCGCGGCGACAACCTCTCGCTGAACGGCGCGCCGCTCGACGTCGCGCCGCGCCTGCACGAGGAGCTGTTCGCGCCGAAGCCGACCGTCGTCCTCACGAGCGCGACGCTCACCGTCGCGGGCGGCTTCGCGCACGTCCGCACCCGGCTCGGCGTCGAGGAGCCCGGCGAGGTCTGCCTCGGCTCGCCGTTCGACTACCGGAACGCGGCCCTGCTCTGCCTGCCGACCGACGTGCCGGAGCCGAACGATCCACGCTACACCGACGCCGTCGCGAGCGTGCTGGAGCGCCTCGCGCTCGTCGCCGAGGGGCGCACGATGGCGCTCTTCACGTCGCACTACGCCATCCGGGCGACCGCCTCGAAGCTCCGCCGGGTGCTGCCGAAGCGCGGCATCGGCGTGCTCGCGCAGGGCGTCGACGGCACGCCGCAACAGCTGCTCGCGCGCTTCCGCGCCCAGCGGAGCGCCGTCCTGCTCGGCACCGCGTCGTTCTGGGAGGGCGTCGACGTCGGCAACGAGACGCTCAAGGTGCTCGTCGTGGCGCGGCTCCCGTTCAACGTGCCGACGGAGCCGATCTTCGCGGCGCGCTCCGGCCAGTACGAGCAGCCGTTCATGCAGTACGCGGTGCCGCAGGCCGTGCTCCGCTTCCGCCAGGGGTTCGGACGCCTCATACGCAGCAAGGGCGACCGCGGCGTGGCCGTCGTGCTGGACAGCCGCATCACGTCCAAGGCGTACGGCCGCACGTTCCTGAATTCGATGCCGCCCGCCACCATCGTCAAGGGACGCTTCGACGAGCTCGCTCCGGCGGTGGGCCGCTGGCTGGCGCTGGAATCGTGACCGCGACCGTCACGGTGCGGGTCGAGGAGCCGCTCGACCTCCAGAGCTCGCTCACGTCCGGCCAGTGCTTCCGATGGCGCGTCGACGACAACGGACGCTGGACCGGTGTGCTCAGCGGCAACGTCGTTCGCCTGGAACGCACGCGCGGCGGACTGCGCGTCGCGAGCGCCCCTGCCCCGCCCGACGAGACGGCGCACACGCTGCGGGCCTACTTCCGCATCGGCGACGACCTCCGCGCCGTGCAGCAGCGCATCGCGTGGGACGACAACGTGCGCGCGGGCATCGACGAGTACCCCGGCATGCGCATCCTCCGCCAGGAGCCGTGGGAGACACTCGCCGCGTTCATCCTCTCGTCCACGTCCAACATGGTGCGCATCAGCCGGACGGTCGAACTGCTCGCAACGACGTTCGGCGAGCGGCTGACGCTCGACGGCGCGGTGCGCCACGCGTTCCCGGACGCGGCGCAGCTCGCCGAGGCGGGCGAGGCACGGCTGCGTGAGCTCGGCTGCGGCTTCCGCGCGCCCTACCTGGCGCAGGCTGCCGAGGCCGTCGCCGACGGCAGGCTGGCGCTCGACGCGCTGCGCGAGGCGTCCTACGACGAGGCGCTCGCCGCCCTCACCGCCCTGCACGGCGTCGGCGAGAAGATCGCCGACTGCGCCATGCTCTTCTCGCTCGAGAAGCCGGAGGCGTTCCCGGCCGACCGCTGGGTGCTGAAGGTGCTCCGCGAGTGGTACGGTCTGCCCCCGAATGCGAAGTACGCGACGGCGCGCGAGTGGGCTTGGCAGCGCTTCGGCGCGGACGCCGGCTACGCGAACCAGTACCTCTTCTGGCGCATCCGCCAGTCCACCCGCCCCCTGCGCTCAATCGCGTCGCTATGAGTCTCGTCGTTCCTGCGGAGGCAGGAACCTCGCAGCGCGCATGCTAGACTCCCCCCATGATCACCCCTGACCTCACCGGCAAGGTCGCCCTCGTCACCGGCGGCAGCCGCGGCATCGGACGACAGCTCGCCCTCGCGATGGCCCGCCACGGTGCGACCGTCGTCGTCACCGCGCGCAACCTCGACTCCTCCCCCGGAAGCGGCCACACGCTGCGCGGGACCGCGGAGACGATCGAGTCCGCGGGCGGTACGGCGCACGCCATCCCCGCCACGATCACCGACTCCGCGGACGCGGCGCGCCTCGTCGACGAGACCATCGAGCGTGCCGGGCGGCTGGACGTCCTCGTGAACAACGCGGGCGTCTACCCGGAGGCGCTCATCGCCGGGATGTCCGACGAGGACTGGCACGACAACATGGACGTGAACATGAACGCCGTCTTCTACGTGACGCGCGCGGCGCTGCCGGTGATGGCGCGGCAGGGCAGCGGACGCATCTACAACGTGTCGAGCGACCTCGCGATCCGCTTCGCGGTGGGGCGCGTCGCCTACTCCGCTGCGAAGGGCGCGCTCGACGTCTTCTCGCAGGCGCTCGCCCTCGAGGTGTGCGACCAGAACATCGAGGTCGTCTCCTGGACGCCCGGCCACGTGCTGACGGACATGAGCTGGCCCCGCGCGAAGGAGAGCGTCGAGACGGTCGAGCCGTCGTTCCTCTGGATGCTCGCCCAGCCGCCGATGGCCCTCACCGGCCTCATCCTCCGCAAGAACGACTTCGGCATCACCTGGGGCGAGGGCGTGTGAGATTACCAATGCTTCAGGATATAGTCAGCGATCGGAATAGCTCTGGCTGCCCCCTTCGGATTACTCGCTCCGAAGAACAACTCAAACAAGGGTGCATTTTTCCTGTTTCGCAATATTCTGCGCGTCGGTGCAATCCTCGTGAACACACTCTGAAGCCGTTCACGGTAGCAGTTGGCGATAGCCTCACTGCCAGCGTTACGTACTTGGCTCTGCCCTCCCCACAGGTCAAGCTGTTGGGACGGACGATAGATTGATTCCCAATACGCGCGTCCTCCAAAAATCAGGTCTAGTCGGTTCTTGAGCTGCTCTTCTGGTTCCTCAGCCCTAGGCATGAGGCGGGTAACGGCATTGAGGGGAAACAATATCCAACAGTCTACCTTCTCTGTTTTGGCTAACCTCTCTACTGTTGCCCATTGAACTGACGTAGCAAACGGGTCCAAGAAAACGACTAGTCTGTCGTTCCATTCCAGATTACTACATACCTCTGGCAAGGCAACATTAGCATCACTATTGATGACTGTAATGTCTCTAGTCGAATATTCTGCCTTTAAATCATTCAACGATTCACAACGTTGGAGATTTTCTTCGATGAAAACCAGTCGGTCAAACTGCTTGTCTTGTATTCGTAGTGCTATTCGGGCTGACCCTTCAACCATCTCTTGGTAGTCGCCGTACACGTCTGCAGCGTAAGTGGGCCCCGGGCGCCATGCTCCTTCGCCTGCAAAGGCATCCACATAGGTCAGACGGAATGGCTGATCCTTCAGGACAGTGGTATAGGCATCGAGGTAACTCTCAAGAATCCGAAGTTTTTCCTCCGTCCATGGGCCACCGAACGACTGAACCACGTTACTCCTCTCGCTGAGCGTGTTGGGCTAATGAGCCATCGTCCATTGGCGCACAGCAACGCCCAACGGCACAAGGCCTTGGTGTCACAAACCGAGACTCGTTACGCAGGAACCCCCACCGGCATCCCGTTCCACACCTGCCCATCCAACTCCCTGCCTGCCTTCTTCTTCCCGACGCGCCTGCCGTCAGCATCGAACGCGCCCCACTGCTTGAAGAAGAAGTCGACCTCCGCCGCTGCGCACTGGTCGCGGATGGAACGGAACCACTCCGGCCGCGGACGCCGGGCGCCGGGGCCGCTCTCGCCGCCCGCGATCACCCAGTGGACGCCGGTCAGGTCCAGGTCATTCAGCGGGCCGAGCAGCGGCTCGCACGAGAGGAAGCGCACGGCGGCCGGCACGTCACGCAGCGCATCGATGCGGCGCGTCCAGTACTTGTTCTCGACCGACACACCGAGCCAGACGTTCGACGGCCACGGCAGCGTCGGTGCGAGTGTCCGCGCGCGCTCTGCACGTTTCGTGAGCACCTGGAACGTGTGCTGCTCCGCCTCCTCCATCACGTCGAACACCTGCCGGATGTACTCCTCCGGCACCTCGTCGTGGAAGAGGTCGGACATGGAGTTGACGAAGATGCGGCGCGGCTTCTCCCATTCGAGTGGCTGCCGCAGGCGCTCCGGGCGCAGCTGCAGGTCGAACCCCTGCTCATACGGATGCCCCGGCACACCTCTGAACCGGTTGGCGAAGCGCATAGCGTAGCAGTGCGCGCACCCCGGCGAGATCTGCGTGCAGCCCGTGACCGGGTTCCACGTCGCTTCCGTCCACTCGATCTTGGAGTTGTCGCTCATGGCCGCGTCATTATGAAGCAGAGGGTGGGTGAACGCGATAGGGGCGCGTGTCACATCGGCGGCGGCGGCAACTCGCTCTGCTACCCGCAGCCCTACTGACAGGCCTCTTGGACCCTGTCGATCCTGTTACCGAGGCCTTCGGCATAGTCACGCACAGCGGGGCTGGCATTCGCGATACGGTCGGCCAGCGGCTCAGCCAGGTCACGCAACGTACCGCATTCGCCCTCGTCCAACTCATCATCCATCATGAATATTCCGTATGTCTCAAAGTAGAAGCCGCCCTGATGGCGAAGGGCGACCTCTTCCTGCGGGCGGTTGAGTATCTCGTCCCTGACTTCGAGCCCCAACTCTTGCGTCTCACGCAGCTGTACATTCTGAACTACCCAGATGACTGAGCCTATCAGCGCGGCAACGCATACGACTGTCAGGACTGTGCCAGCCTGCCGCATCACCTTGTTCACGCTACGCTCCTTGCCCCTGGAAGCCCACCGAGGCAGGCCGGAGGTTAACCGAACTACTGGCGAGTGTCATATCGTGAGGTCTCTCCCGTCCCCGTTGTGACACGCGCCCATTGCGCCGACGACGCCGCGCTTCCTACCATGTCCTCATGCCCCGTCGCTCTCCTGCTCAGCCGGCGCCCACCCCAGTCATCGACTCCTGTCGCATCCCGTCGCACGGCGGTCGCACTGGGACGCATCGGCGTCGCACAACGACGCAAACGCGTCGCAGAACGGTGGCTTGGCCCACGAGTGAACAGGACGAGATGCGACAGGATGCGACACTCAAGAAGTTAACGCGCTTCACCGGCGCCCGCCTCAGCCGTCGGTCAGCCGGGGCCTGCGCGCCAGGAGGATGAGCGTCCCGCCGACCGCGCTCAGCGCCGCGCTGATCGTGAAGATGAGCGAGTAGCTGCCCGTGGCGTCGAACGACCACGCCGCGGTCAGCGGGCCCAGTGAGTTGCACAACATATGTATCGGCGACACCATCCCCCGTATCCCCCCTATCGAGGCGCGCCCGAAGTAGTCCGCCCAGATGATGTTCATCACCGTGAAGAGGATGCCCGTCGCCGTGCCGAACAGCAGCCCGAACGCGTACGACAGCAGCGCGTTGTCCGAGAAGAGGAACAGCACGATGCTCGCCGCCATGAAGTAGTAGCTGATCGCCATCAGCCGCTGCACCGGCACGCGCTCGGCGGCCAGCCCCGCCAGTATGGAGACCGGCATCGAGATCAGCGGCGAGAGCGACAGCGAGATGACCGCCGCCTCGCTGGAGACGCCCACGTCGGTGAGGTAGGAGTACCAGTGGAAGTGGATGCTCGTGGTCACGAAGCTCTGGATGCTCACCGCGCCCGCGATGAGGTAGAACGCGGCCGAGCGCAGCGCCATCCGGCGGTCGAACGCCACCTCGACGGGCGCCGCGCGTCTCCCCTGACGCCCCGCGTCGCGGATGTCCACGCCGTCGGGCAGCAGTCCATGGTCCTCGGGCTGCCGTCGCAGGAACAGCAGCGCGGGCAGCAGCGACGACGCCCAGACCGTGATGCCCATCGCCACCCACGCCGTCCGCCAGGAGCCGGTGACGAGGATGCGCTCCACCATGACCGGGAACGCGATCTGCCCCAGCCGCTGGCCGAGGTTCGCGAGCGCCCCCGCCCTGCCCCGCATGACGATGAACCATTTGGGGATGACGACGCCGATCACCATGAAGAACGTGGACGCGATGACCGTCCGCCCGAGTATCTGGAGCGCAAAGTGGTGCCACAGCTCCTGCACCGCCCCCATCAGCACGAACGTCAGCCCCATGAGCGCGATGGCCACGGTCATGATAATGCGCGAGCCGTACCGGTCCATCAGCGGCCCGACGATCAGCGAGGCAAGCCCGCCCATGAACGAGCCGATCGACATCGGCAGCGTGTAGATCGCGCGGCTCCAGCCGAACTCGTCCGTCATCGGCCCCTGGAAGACGCCGAGCACCGGGTTCGTCTCGACTCCCCCCGCGAACGATATGACCGAGAGCACGATGACGATGGTCCAGCCGTAGAACCACCGCTTCCGCTGCCGTGGGGGAGCCCGGTAACCCTCAGGCTCTTGCATGACCCCGCATCAGGGCACGACGATGATGAACTTGCCGAAGTGCTCCGAGCGCTCCATCTCCTCGTGCGCGGTCGCCGTCTCCGTCAGCGGAACACTGGCCTGGATGGCCGTGCCTATCTGTCCCTTGTCGGCGGCATCGACGATGCGCCGCAGCTCGTCGGTCGAGCCCATGAACGTGCCGAACAGCCGCAGCTGCTTGCTGAACAGCTGCCCCAGGTGTATCTGCGCCTGGTAGCCCGCCGTAACGCCGCAGATGCCGTACCTGCCGCCGCGCGCCAGCGACGCGTAAGCGTCCTCGAAGAACGCCGCGCCGGTGCTGTCCACCACGAGATCGACGCCGCGCCCGCCGGTCAGCTCCTTCGTCCGCTGTGCGAGGTTCTCCACCTTGTAGTTGATGGCGTAGTCCGCGCCCAGCTCCTTGGACTTCCGCACCTTTTCACCCGTGCTCGTGGCCGCGATGCACGTCGCCCCGACGACGCCCTTGATGAGCTGGATCGCCGCGGTGCCGACGCCGCTGGACGACGAGAGCACCAGCGCCGTCTCGTTCGCCTGCAACCGTCCCTCACGCACGACGATGCCCCACGTGGGCAGGTAGATGGTCGGCAGCGCCGATGCATCCTCGAAGGAGAGCGAGTCCGGTATCGGCACGACGTTCTCAGCCGGGACCGTAACGTACTCGGCGTTCGACCCCTGGCGGTTCGTGCCGAGCATCGAGGGGGGGCTCGAGCCGCAGAGCGGGTTGACGACGACGCGCTGCCCAACGCCGACGCTGTCCACGCCTTCGCCCAGCGCGGCAATCTCGCCGGAGCAGTCGCCGCCCAGGATGCGCGGCATCTCCTCCGGCGCAACCTTCGTGCCGCGCAGTCCGGCGCGGGTGTAGAGGTCCAGCCGGTTCAGCGCCGATGCACGCACGCGGACGAGCACCTCGCCCGGCCCGGCCTCGGGCTCCGGCACGTCGCCGTACTGGATGACGGAGGGTCCTCCGTGGTTCCGTATGAATGCCGCTTTCACCGCTCGCTCTCCCGGTCGCTAGCTCAGGTGCCTGGCGTAGAAGTCGAACACCTTGTCCCAGCCGTCTTTGGCCTGCTCCGGACGGTGCGACGTCCCGGCCCAGTTGAAGAACGCGTGCCCCGCGCCGTCGTAGCGGTGGAACTCGTACTCCTTCCCGTGCTTCTGCAGCTCCGCCTCGATGGCGTTCACCTGCTCGATGTCCGGGTTGCCGTCGTCGTTGCCGAACAACCCTAGGACGGGACAGCCCATGTTGGGCGTCATCTCGATGACCGGCGTCGGCTGGTTCTCGTTGATGCGGTCGGGCGTCGGGATGACGTTGCCGCCCCAGCAGTCGACCGCCGCGTCCACTTCGAGATTACAGCCCGCCATGTAGGCGACCCGGCCGCCGGAGCAGAAGCCGATGACGCCCACCTTGCCCGTCGTGTCGTCGAGGCCGCGGATGTAGTCCAGTGCGCCCTGCAGGTCGCCGAGCACGAACGCGTCGCGCTGTCCGCCGTCGTCGCGGATGCGGGCCGACATCTCGGCGGGCGTGCCGGGGCCCATGCGGTGGTGCAGGTTCGGGCAGACCGCCAGGTAGCCGTGGTGGGCGAACCGGCGCGTCACCTCGATGCACCACTCGTCCCATCCGGGCATGTGGTGCGCCACGAGCACCGTCGCGAACGGGCCGGGCCCCTCCGGCCTCGCCACGTAGGCGTCTATCTCGTCGCCGTTGTGCCCGGTGATCTGGATCGTCTGCGTCGTCATTCCGGGGTGCAGGACCGTTACTGCTGCCATGCTCTTCCCTCCTCTGTTTTGCTCGTGCCTATCCTACTGCAAGCGGGCCTACTCCACGTAGGCGACCGCCTCTATCTCCAGGATGAACTCCGGCCTCGCGAGCCCGGAGATGATCAGGAGCGTGCTCGTCGGCGGCTTCTCGGGACGGTACAGCGCACGCGCCGCGCGCACCGCCTCCACGTTCTCTTCGCCCACGACGTACACCGTCGTCTTGACGATGTCCTCGAACTTCCCGCCGACCGACTCGCACGCGGTGCGCAGGTTCTTCATCACCTGCCCCACCTGCGCTGCGGGATCGCCGATGCCGACCACGTCGCCGTTCTCGTCCGATGCGGTCTGACCCGCGATGAAGACCCACGGGCCAACCTTCACGACATGCGTGTAGCGTCCGCCGTTCGGGGACATGCCTTCCGGTTGCAGATGTTCCACATTTGCCATTCGCTGCTCTCCTCTCTGCGTTGTTGCGTGACCGTCCTTACTCTCACTGCAAGGAGCATCGAGCCGGGCAAGCGCGGCCCGGCGTTGCTATATCCGGATGCCGAGCTCCCGCAGCGCCGCTTCTGCGCCGGAAGAGAGCGCGAGCCCTTCCACAACGCCTCGCGCGCAGGCATAGCTCAGCGCGCTGAGCAGCTCAGCGGATGGCGCTTCTCCCTCCGCACGGTGCGCTGCGGTCTCAGCGAGCGTCTCGTGAGAGCGGTCCAGGCTCCAGTAGAAGGAGAGCAGGCGCGCTGCTTCCCACTCGGAGCGCGGCGGCGGAACGTCGCTCAGATCGGTGAGGGCGTTCACGACCTTCGTGTAGCGCAGGATGCCGGTGCGCTCGTTCTCCGGCGAGCCGTAGAAGCGGCGGTAGCGCAGCGCGTCGATGCGGCGGACGTAGTCTTCCTCGCCGTACACGTTGCGCGGCAGCCACTCGGCCCGCAGGTCGAGCACCTCGTTCCCCGAGGCGTCGGTCACGGCAGCCGCAACCTCGGAGCCGATGTATGGGTCGTACTCGTACTTCGCGGCGTTGCGGAGCACTGCCTCCTGCAGCGCCAGCGTCACTTCGCGCGGGATCTTCCGGTAGAGCCTGCCCTCCGCCGCGTCGTTGGTGTCGGCGCCGAGGCCGCCGGTGTTGAAGGCGTAGAACTCCTGCCGCACGCCGTCCGCCTGCATCCTGCGAAGGATGTCGTACAGCAGGTTCGCGTTGTCGTCCTCCAGCCCGATGATGAACGGGTCCGAGAAGTACTCGACGTACGGTCTGCCGATGGCGCCCGCCGCCGCTCCCATCTGCACGGCCTCGCCGTACATGAGCACACGGACGTACTGCTCCAGGCTGAGCTTGCGCAGCGGCGGGATGACGGTGTTCTCCCGCATGACGGCCTGCCAGACGATGCGGTGCATGTGCCCCATCGGGACGTGAGCAGCCTCCGTCAGCGCGCCGCCCGTTACGCGGCTGATGACCTCGGCAACGCCCTTGCGCTGCAGCAGCCTGCGCCGCGAGAGCACCATGCGCATGTTCCGGGTCGGGTTCTGCGAGAAGTCCGGCTCGCCGGTCGCCGGATCGGCGACGACGTTCTCCAGCGTCTCCTGCGGGTTCGACTCGCCGGGCGCTCCGCGCACGACGTCGTAGGTCACAGGGTCGTCCTCTCGCGTCAGGCCGGACGGGACGGCGTAGAAGTTGTTCTCCGTGCCGTCGATGCCGTAGGCGTAGGAGACGCGCTGCCCGTCCAGCTCCACGTCGACCGGTTCGGCGAGCGGTTGGAGCAGGATGATGTCGTCGTTCATCGGGTAGACCCCTTCCTCGGGGTCGGTCTGGAGCGAGAGGCGGGAGGCGAGTTCGCTGTTCGCCAGCTCGATCATGATGGTGAGCGTGCTCTTGCCGTGGAGCGAGGGCCCGGTCGTAACGACGGCGGCGTTGTTCATGCTGCCGTCCAGCGCGCGGATGCGCGCGACGCTCAGCGCGGCCTGCAGCGCGAGCCCGCCGTTCATCTTCGTCTGGTGCATCGCGATGCTGAGCGGGCCCATCTTGTGCTCGCCCACGTAGTCGAACCCGAGGTGGAGCGAGAGCCCGCGCGTCGGCGCCTTGAACACGAGCCGCGTGAGTCCCTGTGCCGCTATCTCATCGCGCACGTCGGCCGGCAGGTCGAGTATCTCCAGCCACTCCGGTATCGAGAACTCCACGATGTCCGGCTCGCCCCGGCGTTCCTCCTCCGGCAGGTCGAACGTGAGCTGCCGCCACAGGTACGGCAACTGCGGGTAACGCGCACCCACGACGAGCTGCCGCGCATGGAACGAGCGCCCCGGCGCGTCGCAGACCCGGCGGTCGGACTGCACGACGGTCTCGCCCGCGTCGAGCCATTCGCTGAGCCTCGCGCTGATGATCGGCAGGATGCGGCAGAAGAGCCGCTGATCGTCGTGACCGAACTCGAGGGAGTCGCGGTTCGGTGTGAAGCCGTCCATGAGGTAGCGGGTGAGATGCGGCTGGCGAGCGACGCCGCGCTGGCTGTAGAAGGCGAACCCGCCGGAGTTCAACCGGACGACCGCCTCCGGGCCTGCGCGCCCGGCCGCCCTGCCCTCCGCGTTCGCGGCGGCAGCCTCCTCCGCGATGCTTCGCCACTCATCGAGCGCCGCCCCGCGTTCGGAGTCGGGCAGTCCGCCGATCTCCCGCATGCGGGAGACGAGCCATTCGTCGCTGGGGTTGAAGAGTTCGCTGCCCGAGGCGTGGCCGCGTCTGGCAAGGGCGATGAGTTCATCGAGTGCGGCGCTGAACTCGGGCAGCACCTGGGGCGGGGTCTGGTCTGTCTGGCTCTGGGTCACGCTTCTCTCCGAAGAATGAGGCTTGCCCTCGGTCATCCGATGTGGTGCGCCCCATACCCTACTACGTTAAGGGTGCCGGTGTGTTGCACGCCAACCCCGATAAGCCGGTTAAACAGGAGAAGCCCGGCGCTTGCCGGGCTTCTCCGCAGGTGCACGGGTGCAACGGCGTTACGCGGAGCCGGCCTTCGCCTTTTCCACCGCCTCTTCCATCCGGCGATGGAGCTCGGCCGCCAGCGGGATAGCCGGGCCGTAGCGGTCGGACTCCCAGACCGCGCCGCCCTTGTGGTACTGGGCGCGGGTGTTCCGCGTCAGTTCGGGAACGTCCTTCGCCCAGTCGGGGTTGAGCCACGCGTCCGCGGGTCTGCCGCCGCCGTACAGGATGGGTATCTCCCCATCCTCGTGCGGGAGAGCGTCGATCTCCGCCTCGTCGCGGAAGACGTTCATCGGGTCGCCGCCCTCCTCGACGACGCGCATCTGCTCGTCCAACTGGCGTCGGAGGAAGACGACGGGGATGTCCGTGCGTCCGAGGTTCTCCGCGCTGCGGTCGGTCAGCGGGCCCTGCGCCCACCAGCCGATGAAGTCCTGGTTGAGGATGCAGTCGAGGACCGGCTTGCCGTCCTCGTCGTAGATCGGCACCTCGTAGTAGGGCACCTTGTCCTGCTTCGGCGCTTCGACGCCCGGCGGTGCAGCGTAGGTGTTGTAGGAGATGTGGTAGGTGTGCTCGTCGTCTATCGGCACGCGGATCTGGAACTCGCTCCAGGGAGCGCCCGCCGCATTCTGCTCCGTGTAGAACGGGAAGATGACGGTGGAGTGGCGGGACTTCTTGTCCTCGGCCGCGCCAAGCTCCTTGGAGAAGATGACGCCCTTCTCCATGCCGTACTGCGTGGAGTGGACGTACAGGTCCTTGATGCCGACGCCCTGCTGCATGAACCCCTTGCTCATCTTCTCAAGACGGTCGTGGTCACCCATCTTCTCGAGGATGTACTGGAACTGGAAGCCGTGGAGCCACACGCCGTGTGTGGGGTCGCCGGTGTTCTCCTGGCACTGGAGCCAGTTCGCGTTGAGGACGGCGATGCCCATCTGCCGGACGGAGTTGGGCCAGACGAACAGGTCCCATGGCGGCAGCAGCGGCGCGGGCTGCGGGCCCATGTAGGCGAACAGCAGGCCGCCCATCTCCTTCACCGGGTAGGCGGGGAGCTTGAGCCTGTCGGCGAACATGTCGCGGCGGGCCTCCAGCGGCGCGTCGACGCATGCGCCGTTCGAGTCGTACATCCAGCCGTGGTAGGGACAGCGGAGACCGTTCTCGTCCGGGATGCCCCATCGCAGGTCAACGGCGCGGTGCATGCAGCGCTGACCGATGAGGCCGATGTTGCCGGACTTGTCCCTGTAGCAGGTGAGGTCCTCACCGAGCAGGCGGACGGCCTGCACGGGGTCTTCATCGAGTTTCGCGCTGGGCAGGAAAGGCACCCAGTACCGGCGCAGCAACTCGCCTCCAGGCGTGCCGGGGCCGACACGAGCCAACCGTTCGTTCTGTTCAGTCGTCAGCATGTTCTACCCTCCCTGGCGGGCTTTCGGCGCAAGCATACCACTCCACGCGCGCAAGCGCGCGCAATCCATGCGGCAGGAAGCCGTTCTTTACGAAAACAGGGGTTGCCCGGAGAGATCTGGTCGGGGAGCCGGGATTTGAACCCGGGGCCTCTACGTCCCGAACGTAGCGCGCTACCGGACTGCGCTACTCCCCGACGTGGGAAGCGGCCTCACGAAGGGCCGCCTCATGATTCTAGCACGCGGGACTGCCGTGCCGCTCTACGACACCCGCGCCAGACGCTCGCCGGCCTCGCGCAGGTCTTTCTGCGATTCGACGGACTTCCAGTACGCGCCGCTCTCGAAAGCGGCCAGTCGGCCCTCCGACGCCAGCGCGGGGAACGTCTCCGTCTCGTGGTCGCCCACGTCAGGGAAGCGCGCGATGGCCTCCCGCGTCAGGACGTACACCCCGGCGTTGATCCAGTACGGCAGCGGTGGCTTCTCCCTGAAGCCGGTCACCAGCCCGCCGTCCGTTTCCACGACGCCGAACGGGCTGATCATGGCCGTCAACATCACGGTCGCGAGTGCGCCAGCTCGGTCGTGCACCTCGACCAGCGGAGCAAGCGTCTGGTCCGTGAGCACGTCGCCGTTCGTCGCGATGACCGTGGGGTCGGACAGCCCGGACTCGCAGTAGGCGTTCTTGAACGCGCCGCCCCGCCCGAGCGGCGACGCTTCCGCGATGCAGCGCACGTCCAGTCCTTCGATGCGCGGTACGCCGAAGTGCCCGGCGATGACCTCGTGCATGTAGCCGGTGAGCAGGAACGCGCGCTCGATGCCGTTCGCCCGCAGCCACGCGAGGTGGTGCTCCACGATGGGCCTGCCGTTCACTTCCACCATCGGCTTCGGCCGGTCCTGCGTGAGCGGCCAGAGGCGTTCGCCCCTGCCTCCGGCCAGCACCAGCGCGGTGTTCGGTTGGACTGTCGTACTCACACGGCTAGTCTATCGGGCGGGCGAGCGGCAGGTAAACGCGGCTGCAGATGCCTTGTCCCCCATCACGACACGCTCCTATACTCCCGCCGGAAACTGCCGTGGCCGCCGCACCAGAACCCCTGCTCTCCGTCATCCTCCCGACGTACAACGAGCGCGAGAACGTGTCCTTGCTCGTGCCGAGACTCCTCGACATCCTGCGCGAGGTTTCCTGCGAAGTGATCGTGGTCGACGACGGGAGCCCGGACGGAACGGCAGACGCCGTGCGTGAGATGGCGGCATCCGAAGCACGCGTGCGGCTCGTGGAGCGGTCAGGCAAGGCAGGACTTGCGAGCGCGGTGTTCGCGGGAGCGGCGGAGGCACGAGGACGGCTCGTCGCAGTCATGGACGCCGACCTCTCCCACGACCCTGAGCTCCTGCCGGAGATGCTTGCTCGCGCCGAGGATGGCTGCGACGTGATCATCGGCTCCCGCTACGTGCGCGGCGGGTCGTTCGCCCACCAGCCGCTGGTGCGGCGGCTGATCAGCCGGGTGCTGAACACCGGTGTGCGCGTGATGCTCCTGCTGCCCCAGCACGACGTGCTGACGGGCTACGCGCTCTGTCGGCGCGAGCTGCTCACGCAGATGCCGACGCGCTACTCGTCGCGCGGGTTCAAGTGGCTGCTGGAGTTGCTTGCGGTGTACCGGGGACTGCGGGTGCACGAGTCGCCCATCGTCTTTCAGAACCGCTACGCGGGAGTTTCGAAGGCGGACGCGCGGGAGGCGCTTGCGCTCGCGGTGCTCTGTCTCCGGCTTGCCCCGCGCAGGTTGCGCCGAGCTCCCGCTACTTCCGCATCCGCGACCTGATCCGGAAGGTGGCGAGGAACGTAGCCGGGGCGTCGCGCCACGCCTGCACCTTGGAGCCTTCCGCGATGTGCTGCCAGCGCACGGGCACGTCCACGATAGAGCAGCCCAGCCGCTCCGCGTGACCGAGCAGATCGAGGTCGAACGCCCAGCCGTTCTCGCGGATGTGTGGGGCGATGGTGCGCCACGCCTCGGCACGCAACGCCTTGGCCCCGCACTGCGTGTCCGAATACGGCAGGCGGAGGAAGCGGCGCACCCAGAGCCGCGACGCCTTGCTGACGAACCGGCGCGAACGGGACTTACCCCCTTCCTCGTCCTCGCCGTGGAACCTGTCGCCGATGGCGATGTCGTGCTCTTCGAGGGCATCGACCAGCTTCGCAGCCTCCGGCGCGCGCACCATGTTGTCGGCGTCGACGAACAGGATGAGCGACCCCTCCGCGAGCGCCAGCCCCTCGCGGAGCGCCCCGCCCTTCCCGAGCGGCGCGGCGAACTCGGCAAGCCGCACCTCCGGCGCGGATGCTGCGACCTCCTCCACGACTCCTCGCGTGTCGTCGCGGCAGCCGTTCAGCACGACGACGATCTCGAAATCGCCCTCGTACCAGCTGCGGAAGTGCTCGACGTACTCTTCCAGCGTAGGGCGGATGCGCTCCTGCTCGTTGTAGGCAGGGATGACGATGGAGAGCAGGGCGCTCACGAGCGTTGTACCCCCTCGAGTTTGCCGTAGCTGTGGAGGATGCGCTTCACGCCCTGGTTGCCGGGGAACGCGACCGTCACCTCGTAGTCGCCGGGGCGCGGACTGCAGTCTACGACGATGCCGAGTCCAAAGACCGGGTGCGTCACCTTCTCGCCCGTCTTGAACGGCGGCGCCTGCACGGGGGCACCGTCCGCACCGACAGCCGCGAGTTCGCGTACGGGCCGGCCCATGTCGCCGTTCCCGAAGCGCTGCCCGCGCTCCGGAGCCTCGATCAGTTCGAACGGGATGTCCTTCAGGAAGCGCGACCGGCGCGACGACCCGAACGAACCGAACATGCGCCGCCGCAGCGACCGGAAGAGGTAGAGCCGCTCACGCGCCCGTGTCATGCCCACGTACGCGATGCGCCGCTCCTCCTCCAACTGGTCGGGGTCGTCGATGGAGCGCATGTGCGGCAGTACGCCGTCCTCCATGCCGGTGATGAACACGACGGGGAACTCCAAGCCCTTGATCTGGTGGAGGGTGATGAGCGTGATGTACTGCTGCTCGTCCTCGTCCAGCACGTCCTGGTCCGATACGAGGGCGATGCGCTCCAGGAAGGCCGGGAGGCTCTCTTCCGCCGGTGCGTCAGCGAACTCCGCGCTCAACCCGCGCAGCTCCCGCAGGTTCTCCAGGCGGTCCTCTGCGTCCGGGTCGTCGGACTCCAGGATGGCCCTGCGGAGGCCGGACTGCTCCAGCACCTCGTCGATGAGTTGCGGCAACTCCATATCCGGTTTGAGGGCGCTCAACCCGTTCAGCAAAGAGAGGAATCCCGTGAGTCGCCGCTTCTGGCGAGCGTCGAAAGGCGAAGGGCGCTCCGCGTCATCCTGCAGCAGTTGGAGTCCGGTGTACGCGGGGACCTCGAGGGAGTTCGCCCACGCGAGTAGTTCGTCCACCGTGCGTTTGCCGATGCCCCTTGCCGGGACGTTGATGACGCGGGTGAGGCTCACTTCGTCGAAGGGGTTCTCCAGGAGGCGGAGATAGCAGATCAGGTCTTTCACCTCGCGCCGCTGGTAGAAGCGTACGCCGCCCACGATCTTGTACGACATGCCGTAGCGCAGGCACGCTTCTTCCAGTGCGCGGGACTGAGCGTTCACCCGGTACGTCACGACACAGTCGCGCAGCGTCACGCCCTCGTGCTCCATGAGGCGCTGCACCTCGCGGATGACCTCCTGCGCCTCCTCTTCCTCCGAGTAGGTGTCGGCGATGCGGATGGGAACGCCCTGTTCGTTCTCTGTGAACAGCTCCTGCTCGATGCGCTGGCTGTTCGCACGGATGACGTGCCGTGCAGCGTCCAGGATGGTGCGCGTTGAGCGGTAGTTCTGCGAAAGCGCGACGATCGTCGCGTCGGGGTAGTCCTTCTTGAACGAGAGGATGTTGCGGATGTCGGCATTGCGCCACGAGTAGATGGACTGGTCGGGGTCGCCCACGACGGCGAGGTTGCGATGCTTGCCCGCAAGCAGGCGCGCGATCTCGTACTGCGCGGTGTTCGTGTCCTGGAACTCGTCCACCATGAAGTGGATGAACCGCTCCTGCCACCTGTCGCAGACCTCCGGCGCGCGCCGGAACAGTTCGACCGCTTTCCCGAGCAGATCGTCGAAGTCCACCCCATGACTCCGGGCGAGCGACGCCTGGTACGCGGCGAAGACGCGGTGGACGACCTCGTCGTAGTAGCCGTCGGCTTTCGCTGCGAGGGCATCCGGCCCGAGTAGGTGCGACTTCGCCCGGCTTATCGCGAAGAGTACTGAGCGCGGCGGGAAACGCTTCGGGTCCAGCTGCAACTGTTCCATGGACTGCTTGATCAGGTTCATCTGGTCTTCGTCGTCCATGATGACGTAGTCAGGCGGGATGCCGATGACCTCGCCGTCGCGGCGCAGGACCGAGGCGCAGAGCGCATGGAACGTTCCGGCGGTGAGGCGCTGCGCGCCGTCGCCCATCAGCGCGGCGAGCCTGTTCCGCATCTCCCGCGCGGCGCGGTTCGTGAACGTCACCGCGGCGATGCGCCAGGGGCTGATGCCTACGTGCCGGTTGAGGTAGGCGATGCGATGCGTGATGACGCGCGTCTTGCCGGAGCCCGGCCCTGCCACGATGAGCAGCGGCCCGTCCACGCATTGGACGGCTTGGCGTTGTGGCGGGTTCAGCCCCTCCAGCAGTGCATCGGCGCGAGCGGTCATGGGCTACGAAACGCCGTAGAGGGCGTGGGGATTGTCGCTCAGTGTCTTGTCCGTCAACCTGCGCACGGCGGCATTGTATGCCAGCGGCCCGCAGCGATGCGCGACCCGTGTGGCAGATGTTCGTGACGTGCCCCGCTTGACGCACTCCCACTCCCTCCCTACGATAGGTTGGACAGCCGACCTGCAAGACACGAGGACACGCAACATGACCACGACGCAGCAGCCCCTGACCATCACCATCACCGAGAACGGCGCGAAGCACGTGCAGCAGTTCATGGCCGCCGAGGGCATCGACCAGGGTGTCCTGCGCGTCGCGGTGAAGGGCGGCGGCTGCTCCGGCCTCACCTACGTGCTCGACCTCACGAACGAGGCGCAGGAAGGCGACAAGGTCATCGAGCAGAACGGCGTCACGCTCGCCGTGGACAGGAAGAGCTACATCTTCCTCGCGGGAACTGAGCTGGACTACTCCGGCGGCCTGAACGGCAAGGGGTTCGTCTTCAACAACCCGAACGCCAAGAAGGCGTGCGGCTGCGGCACCTCGTTCTCGGTCTAGGCCGCGACCTCTCACTTGCCCTCCCCTGTTATGCTCACGCTATGAGCACTGATGCCGCATCCCTTGCCGCGCTCACGGAACGCGCCGGGTTCGCCGACCGCAGCGACTGCGGGCGACTCTGGATCACCGGAGCCGACGCGCTCGACCTCCTCAACCGCCTCACGACCAACAACCTCGAAACGCTGCCCCTCGGCACGGCGTGCTCGACCGTGCTGACGAACGGCGATGCCCGCGTGCTGGACCATCTGCGCCTCGCGGCGGTCGACGGCGGTATGTGGTGCCTCACCAGCCCCGGCAGAGCAGAGGACGTCGCCGACTGGATCGACCTCTACACGTTCGGTGAGGACATCACGGTAGTCGACGAGAGCAGCAAGACCGCGCAACTCACCGTTCCCGGGCCGCTGGCTGCCGGGGCGATAGCCGGCGCAGGCTTCCCAGTCCCCCCGATCGACGGCGTGCTCGCGCAGGACGGCGCAGCGCTCATCGCCTCCCCGTTCGGAGCGCACGCGGCCTACGACGTGCTGCTGCCGCTCGCCGACACCGAGCGCACGAAAGCAGCGCTGTTGGCCGCCGCGCAGGAGGTAGACGCGGGTGCGTTCGATGCGTACCGCATCGCGCAGGGGGTACCCGCTTACGGTGCGGAGTTCGGGGCGTTCAACAATCCGCTGGAGGCGCGGCTGCTCGGCTCCATCAGCGACGACAAGGGGTGCTACACAGGGCAGGAAGTCATCGCGCGGCTCCAGACGTACCGCAAGGTGCAACGACTGCTCATGTCGTTCACGTCCGACGCTCCTGCCGTGCCGGGCGACGCGCTCGAGACGGAGGACGGCTCGCCCGCGGGCGCCGTGACGTCGGCCTTCGACGCCGGAGATGGCCGCACGCTGGGACTGGCGCTGGTTGCGGCGAAGCACGCGCTCGCGGGTTCGTCGCTGCGCCTCGCCAACGACGGTACGGCAACGCTGTCGGAGCCCCCGTACGCCCTCGCCACGGAGCCGGTGGAGGCGTAAGCCAAGCTACCCCAGGTAGAAGTACTTGAACGACTCGGCGTAGGGGATGCCCTTCTGGCTCCCGCGCTCCTTGAGCCAGTACGTAAGCCGCTCGCCGAACTCCCGCTCCTCGTCGGACGGCTCGGTGCCGTTGGTTGGGGTAAACCGCATCTGGCTGGCGTGCGCCTTGAGCGCGCGGATCTTCGTCTCCACGGTGTCCGTGACGTCGAAGTAGACGTCCGCGATGTCGTCGCGGGCGCCGAGGTAGACATGCTCGACGATGTGCGCTTCCAGCCCCTCGTTCAGCGCGAGCTCCGGGAACATGTGCACGTCACGCGCCGATGGAAAGACCGCGTCGAGGGTCGCGTCGCCCGTGTTCCGGTGATCCGGGTGGTTGATGTAGTGGCCTGACCAGCGCACCGTAGGGTTCTGCGTAATCACAGCGCTCGGCTTGTGCTTGCGGATGAGGCGGACGATGTCCTTCCGCAGCTCCAGCGTGTTCTGCACCATGCCGTCCTCGTAGCGGAGGAATTCCACCTTCTTCACGCCGAGGATGCGGCAGACCTCTTGCTGCTCCTTCTCCCGCAGTGCCGCGAGCTCCGATGGCACGACGCTCGGGTCGGACGTGCCCTTGTCGCCGGACGTCACGAGCGCGTAGACGACCTCTTTGCCCTCCGAGGTCCATCGCGCGACGCTCGCGGCGCACATGAATTCGGCGTCGTCCGGATGCGCGACGATAACGAGTATCTTGTGCCCCGGACCTTCGTGGTCTTCCGGCCAGTCCGTCATTACAGCCCCAAACCTCCGTCTATGCTGAGCACCTGGCCCGTGATGTATGCGGCGTCCGCGCTGACCAGGAACGCGACGCAGCCCGCCACGTCCTCCGGCGTGCCGAACGCTCCAAGCGGTATGCGCTCGCGTATCTGCGCCTGCAGGTCTTCCGGTATCGAATCCACCATCTGCGTCGCGATGAACCCGGGCGCTATCGCGTTCACGGTGA
This sequence comes from Dehalococcoidia bacterium, assembly GCA_034422595.1. Lineage (GTDB taxonomy): Bacteria > Chloroflexota > Dehalococcoidia > Lucifugimonadales > Australimonadaceae > Bin16. Next base: position 303,946 of record DAOUJO010000001.1, read on the forward strand.
TGCCGCGGGACGCCACCTCCCGCGCGACCGTCCGCGTGAAGCCGATGAGCCCCGCCTTGGCCGCGGTGTAGTTTGCTTGCCCGGGATTGCCCGTGATCGCAACGACCGACGACATGTTGACGATGCGGCCGGAGCGCTGGCGCAGCATGGGGCGAATGGCGGCTTTCGTGCACAGGAACGCGCCTTTCAGGTTCGTGTCAATCACTGCGTCCCAGTCTTCCTCGGAGAGGCGCATGAGCAGGTTGTCGCGGGTGATGCCCGCGTTGTTCACGAGGATGTCCAGCCCGCCGAGCGCCTCCGCGGTAGCATCGACCAGCGCCTCGGCTTGCGTTGCGTCAGCAACGTTCCCCTGCAGCGTTACCGCGCTTCCGCCCGCCGCCGTGATCTCCGCCGCGACGGCTTCCGCCTCTTTCTGCCCTGAGTTGTAGTTCAGCGCGACGCTCGCTCCTTCCGAGGCGAGCCGCAGCGCGACAGCGCGGCCGATACCCCTACTCGCGCCCGTGACCAGCGCGCGCTGACCGCTAAGCCTGCTCACTGCCGACATCCGCGCGGACGAGCGCCTGCGCGAGGTCGTCACGCATCGTCTCTATCAGATTGCGGTCGAGCGCGAAGCACGCCAGCCCAACGGAGCGCGCGATGCTCTGTGCGGTCGAGCGCCCATGCCCTGCGATGACAACTCCGTTCACGCCGAAGAGCGGTCCGCCGCCGCCTTCCGCCGCCGACGCCAGTCCCGCTATCGCCTGTACGGCGGGGCTATCCGCTCCCAAGCGGCTCGCCAGGTAACGTCCCGCTGCTGCGGCCAGTCCCTCCGTGTACTTCAACAACACGTTCCCCACGAAACCGTCGCACACGAGTACGTCCGCCTTGTCCGCGAATATCTCATGTCCCTCGACGTTCCCCACGAAGTTCAAGCCGCTCGCCCTGAACAGGGGGAATGCCTCCTGCACCTGCTTGTTCCCCTTCCCATCCTCCGAGCCGACACTCAGCAGGCCCACGCGCGGCGACTCCTTGCCGTGATAGATGCGTTCGAACGACGCCCCGAGCGCACCGAAACTGAGCATTTGCGCCGGCTTGCAGTCCACGTTCGCGCCAAGGTCGATGATCGTCGTCTCCGGCGCAAGTCCGATGAACGGCCCGCCGAGCGTCGGGCGCTCCAGTCCCGGGAACATCCCCAGCGCGAGAACGGCGGCGGCCATCGTCCCGCCCGTCGAGCCCATGCTGATGGCGGCATGCGCCTGCCCCGCCTTCACCATCCCCACCGCAACGGCGATGGACGCCCGTGGTTTGCTGAGCAGCGCGCGCGCCGGGGCCTCGTCCTCCGAGACGACGCCCTCGGACGGCACGACCTGCACCGGCAGGGCGTTCGCATCGTGCTTCGCAAGCTCAGCCGTGACAGCCGCCTCGTCGCCCACGAGCGCTACCGCCGCGTCGTATTCGCGCGCTGCGATGACCGCCGCCTCCACCGGCACTGCGGGTGCGAGGTCGCCGCCCATCGCGTCCAATGCGATCGTGTACTTCGCCAAGTTCTGTTCCTCCACCGGTCAGGCGTTCAGCGCCACCGACGCATCGCCTGTGATCACGTTCTCGCCGTCCTGGTTCGACACCGTCACTTCGTACGTGGCCGAACCCCCGTCCGACGCTTTCAATGTTCCGGCCGCACTCACCATATCGCCCGGGAAGACTGGCGCGCGGAAGCGCGTCTTGAGCCTCCCGCCGCGCAGCCAGGCCCCGCCGAACGAGCGCGTCATCAACTCCGACACCAGCGCCAGCACGAGCATACCGTGCGCGATGGTCCTGCCGTAGGGCGTGCCGCGCGCGAACTCCTCGTCCAGGTGCAGCGGGTTATGGTCGCCGCTGGCGTCCGCATACTGTATCAACTGCTCCTGCGTTATGCGGCGCTCCACCGGCTGCAGGGTCTCCGGCGCGATGCTCATTCGTCAGCCTCCGGGACCGCGAGCGCCGCCCTGCCCTCCACCGCCGCCACGCCGTCGAGCGCGCCGCGCAGGTCGAGCGTCAGGAAGCGCGTCCCGCGCCGCACGCTGTTCGCCGCGACGACCGCCGAGCAGCGCACCGTAGCCCCCATCGCGACAGGACGGGAGAACGTCAGCTCCTGCCCGGTGTGCACGGTGCCTGCCGGCAGGCTGACGGCATCCATCGCCTCGGCCATCACCAGCGCAGCCACCGCCATCGGCGGAACGAGCCCTTCCTCGGTGTAGAGCGTGTTGCCGTCGCCCACGGCCTGGGTGTAGGCGCCAGCCATCGCGGAGGTGATGACTATCTCCCGGTCGACCAGCGCGTGGCCGGGTTCCAGCGTGTTGAGGTCCATCGTGTGCGCTTCCTGCGCCGTGCTCATGCGGCACGGCGGGTTGGCAGATTATAGAACCTGCACAGGCCCTGCGCCTCCGCGTTGACGCGCCGCCCGCTCGTCCCCTACCCTTGAAAGACGTGGCCCGCTAGCTCAATTTGGCAGAGCAGCTGACTCTTAATCAGCGGGTTGTGGGTTCAAGTCCCTCGCGGGTCACCACGTTCACTCGTAGATCAGCCCCGGGGTGCAGGGCAGCCATCCGTTGGAAGTCCGGCGCCGCCCTGCTATATGCTGCGGGCCGTGAACAGCCAGCCCTACACCATCCACGTCCCGGACCGCGTCCTCGACGACCTGCGTGAGCGGCTCGCCAGGACCCGGTGGCCGGATACGGTCGACGGCGCCGGTTGGGACTACGGGGCCAACCTCGACTACGTCCGCGGACTGGCAGAGTACTGGCGCACGGGGTTCGACTGGCGCGCTCAGGAAGCGCGGCTGAACTCGCTGCCCAACTATTCGGCCGAGGTCGGCGGACTGGGCATCCACTTCATTCACGTCCGGGGCAACGGCCCCCATCCCCTGCCGATCGTGCTGACCCACGGGTGGCCGAGCACGTTCCTCGAAGAGCTGGAGGTGCTCCCCTTGCTCGCCGACCCTGCGGCACACGGCGGCGACGCTGCCGACGCTTTCGACGTCGTCATCCCGTCGCTGCCGGGATATGGCTTCTCCGACCGGCCGCCCGAGAAGGGCATGAGCGCAAAACGTACGGCCGCGCTGTGGTCGGAACTCATGCAGGGACTTGGCTACTCCCGGTTCGTGGCCCACGGGGGCGACTGGGGCGCCGCCGTCACCACGCAACTCGGCCTGGGGCACTCCGATCACGTCGCCGCGATCCACCTGACTTCGGCAACCATCGTCGGGCCATATCTCGGTGAAGGCTCTGCGCCTCTCAGCGCAGCCGAACAGGCGCTCGTCAAGCACAGGGACTGGTGGCAGGCCACCGAGCACGGGTACTCGCACGAACAGCGTACGAAACCGTTGACGCTCGCCTACGGGCTCAGCGACTCACCCGTCGGGATGCTGGCCTGGATCGTCGAGAAGTTCTGGAAGTGGAGCGACAACCAGGGCGACGTCGAGGAGCGGTTCACGAGGGACGAGCTGCTCACGAACGCGACGATCTACTGGGCCACGCAAACGATCTCGTCGTCCGTCCGGTTCTACAAGGAGTCGGCGGAGGACCCCGTGCGCCTTGGACCCGGCGAGCGGGTCGAGGTGCCCACCGGCTTCGCGATATTCCCCGGCGACTCGAGCCAGCCGCCGCGCGAATGGGCCGAGCGCTCCTACAACGTCCAGCGTTACACACTGATGCCGAGCGGCGGACACTTCGGCGCATGGGAAGAGCCGGCGCTGCTGGCTAACGAGCTGCGGGAGTTCTTCCGGCCGCACCACGAAACAAGGAGGGACCAATGAAGTTCGTGATGTACAACGACAACCAGCCGGGCATCCTGACCGATGCGGGAGTGATAGACATCGGTGACCTCTGCCTCGGCGGCGGCCAGGCAGCGATCGTCCATCTCGTCACCAACTACGACGGTCTGAAGCCCCAACTCGAGGCCCGCGCGGCCGAGGGCACGCCGGTCGTCGGCGCGCAACTGCAGGCGCCCCTGCCGCGTCCCAACAAGATCCTCTGCATGGGCGGCAACTTCCGCGAATTCGGTGCGCGGGAGCCTTCACCCATGTGGGGCTTCACCAAGAGCCTCCACTCCATTCTGGGTCCGGGCGGCACTGTGGTCCTCCCGGACATAGACGCCAACATCTTTCACCACGAGGCGGAGCTCGTGTTGGTCTTCGGCAAAGGCGGCAAGGACATCCCGGCCGCGGAGGCCATGGACTACGTCTTCGGCTACACCGCGGGCGTGGACGTCTCGGCGCGGATGCCGACACCCGGCGGTGGCCGGGTGCCTAACACCCTTCCAGTTGCGGAGCACAAGTCGCATCCCACGTTCTGCCCGCTCGGTCCCTGCATAGTGACCAAGGACGAGATCGGGAACCCGGAGAAGTTGCAGGTCACCTTGAGCGTCGACGGCGAGTTGCGCGTCAACTACAACACCGACGACCTCGCCCACTCCATCGCCGAGTCGATCGAGTTCGTGGCGGCTATCGAGGAGATCAGCCCCGGCGACGTGCTCTTCATGGGCACCAACCACCAGGGCCTCGGCGCGATGCAGGACGGCGACACCATCGATATGGGCGTCGAGGGCGTGGGCAGGTTCACCCTCACGGTCAGCGACCCGCTCAAGCGCCGATGGCCCAGGGGCGTCGACGAGGCGTCGGCCAGGGACGTGCGCGAGGGCGCCGGTGGCCCAGGCCGCCAGGCCCGACCCCTGTCGACCGAATAAGGAGGCACACCATGGCCACGGTCAGTCTCGGATTCCTCAGTGCGAACTCGCGAGGCCACAGCGCCCACTACGACGACTTCCTGCGCCTCGTGCCCGAAGAGGCGGACGTACAGATCATCCCCCTGAACCTCTGGCAGAACTCGCTCTACGACCTGGAGGGCAAGACGCGGGAGCACATCGAGCGCACCACAGCCCTCGTCGCGGAGCACGGATGGGACGGCATCGCGCTCATGGGCGCGCCGATGCAGGTGCAGAACCCGGAGCACGTCGAGCAGCTGCGTGGCCTCCTGAACATCCCGGCCACAACGGCGCTGGAGTCCGGCGCGGCGGCGGTCAAGGCGTTCGGGGCGCAGCGCATCCTGCTGCTAACGCCGTTCGACGACGGCCTGAACGCCATGCTGCGCGAGTTCCTGACCGGCCAGGGGCTGGACGTGGTCGTGCCGGTGAACAATCGCACCGACACCAGCCGTGAGGACGTGACGTCGACGGAGCGAAAGACCGCGGACGAGGTCTACCAGATCGCCGCGGACGCCTTCGCCGGTGCGTCGGACGTGGACGCGGTCTACTTCCAGGGGGCGCCGCTGAACCCGCTCCTCGCGGTGGAACGGCTGGAAGCCGACCTCGGCGTGCCGGTCGTCGCCAGCAACCCCGCGATGTTCTGGAACATCACGTCGTTGCTCGGCCACCGGCTGCCGTCGAGCGCCGAGGGCTGCGGCAGGCTGCTGCGGGAGTGGCCGCAGCGAGCCTGATCACCTGCTGTAGCCCGAGTTGTCCTGCGAGGCGTACGGGACTCCTCTGAGCAGCGCCTCCAGCACGAAGGCGAAGTCCTTGAACGCCGCCAGGTGCCCCAGTTCGTTCTGCAGGCCGTCCACCAGACCCTGAAGGGTCCAGAGATCGCGACCGGCGTCATGCGGCTCTCGGAAGCCGTCGAGCGCACTGTACCGGTCAGCCGTCAGCGCCACGACCGCGCCGAACCACAGCAGCGGGTCCAGCCGGGCGGCTCTCACCTCGCCACTGCTCACAACGTCCGTGCTCTGACTCCAACCTCGGCCGCTCTCCGGCTCCACCCAGCGCAACTCCACCTGTCCCAGTGCGCCTTGCTGATGGAAGTCGTCGTGCAGCTCCAGCTCGTAGAAGACGGTCGTTGCCGCGCCCGAGTAGACCTCCGCGAACTCCTTCCGGTCCTGTGTGAACGACTCGGCGGACGTCACGCGGTTCTCGTAGCCGACGATGCGCCACGCCTTGACCGCATCCGCGTTCCACGTGACCCGGGCGCGCGTCTGGTCCGCGACGGGCGATGCGAGCGCCAGCCAGTTGTCGCGGCGGAACGTCGCGCGCGCCTGCTCCTCGTCGAACAGGTACCGGTACCAGCCGTTGCCGTGCTGCGCCAGCTGCTCCAGCAGGTGGTCGTTATAATTCTGGATGCCGACACCCACGGTGACGAGCCGCAGCGGGTTCGCGCCGTCCGGCGTCGACGTGGACTCCAGGATGGCGAACGGGTCAGTGGCGTCCACGTTCGCCACGCCATCGGACATCAGGATGACGTAGTTGAGCGCCTCCGGGTACAGCAGCCGCATCTCGTCCGCTATCCGCACGCCAAGGTTCAGCCCGGCCTGCACGTTGGTGCTGCCGTGCGGCGCGAGTGCGGCGATGGAGTCGATGACCTCGCGGTCGTCCGGCAAGGCGCGCCTGACGGTGTAGAGTACGTCCGTGCTGAAGTGCACTATCGATATGCGGTCGTCCGCATCGAGGCTCCGCCGGATCGCCTCGGCAGCCGCACGCGCGACAGCCACACGGTTACCCTCGCGCATCGAGCCGGAGGCGTCGAGCACGAGCGTCACGTTGAGCGGGCTGTCCGCCACCACCTCCGGCGCCTTGAACGCCACCCGCGCCATGTACCGCCCGCTGTCCAGCGGGTGCGCGGTCAGGTCGGACGTGATAGCGAACCGATCGCTGGCAGTGGGGGCAGCGTAGCCATAATCGAACGCGTTCACCCACTCCTCCGCCCGCACCGACGCAGGGTCCACCTGGTAGCCGGCCCGCACCCAGTTCAACGCCAGTTGGAACGACGTGCGGTCGGTGTCCAGGCTGAACGTGGACACGTTATCCTCGCGCGCCTCGGTCAATGGCTGGCGGTCATAGTCTTGGAACGTGGTCGCATCCGGCTGACCGGTCAGGCGCCAGCCCTCCTGCAACGCATCAGGCCCGGGAACGCCGGGAATGCCCGGAGCGCCACCGGCCCCGCGTGCGTCGTCCGACTGCGCCATCGCGCCGGGCGTCGGCGTAGCCCTCGGAGGACGCGGCATGGGTGTCTGGGTAGGCCGCGCCGCCATCATCGCCATAGGAGTCGGAGTCGGCGCGGCGACTCCAGGATCGCCAGGTATGCTCGGCAGGCCGGTGGGACCGGGTACGCCATCCGACTCTTCCTCGCTCGCCGTTCCGGCGGAGCCTTGGGGACCGGCAGCCTCCATCATCGCCGGCAGTGGCGTGGGTGTTCCAACGATCGGTACCGACGCAGGTATACCACCACCCCCACCGGCCCCGACCGCAAACCACACCGATCCGCCCGCCACGGCGACAACCGCTACCGCCGCCGTCGCGGCCAGCGCGGGCGCGAAGCGGAACCCGTCCACCGGCGTACCGATGTCGCGGAGCACCGCCCAGAGCGGCTTGGGGTCCTGCTCTCCAAGACGGCTCTCAAGCGCTCCCCAGAGATCGGGAGTGGGAGGGACGTTGGCCGGGCCGGGGGCGAAATGCTCCTCCAGCAGACGTTCGATCTCCCTTTCATTCGCGTCGTTCCTGTTCATCGCTGTCCACCTGCAACTTCCTGCTCGTCACTCAACCGCTCCCGCAACGCCTGGTGCGCCCGGAACAGGCGCGACTTCACGGTGCCTTCGTTCAGACCCGCCGTCCGCGCCACTTCCTGAACCGACATCTCCGCGAAGTAGCGCAAAACGACCACCTGCCGGTGCTCCGGGCTCAGCCCCGCTATCGCCTGCTGCAGCGTCTGCCGCTCCAGCCGGGACTCCAGCGACGCTGCGGGGTCTTCCGCATCGCCGGGCCAGTCGCCGCCCTCGATGGGCGTCGTGACGACGTAGCGCCTGCGCCGCTGGTTCATCACCTCGTTCACGAGGATGCGCATGAGCCACGGTTTGAACGGACGGCCCTTCCTGAAGGTGCGAATGCCCTTCCACGCGGAGAGGAACGCCTCCTGCGCCAGCTCCTCGGCGATGGCCCGGTTGCCGGTCATGTTGTATGCCGTGCCGAAGACCACGCCCTGGTACCGCTCCACGAGGTAGCGGAATGCCTCGCGGTCGCCGCGCTGGCAAAGCTGAACGGCCTCGTTCTCGGTCATGCCTGCTCCCTGGGTCAGACATACCTCTCCCTCGATGGGAGAGGGCGCGCGCAGCGCGGGTGAGGGTGTCACCGGTGGTGCGAGCACGCTCTACTGGATACTATGCGCGCTCAGCCGGAAAGGTTCCCTGCGCCTGTCAGGGTGTGACGTACGGCGCGGCGAGCAGCAGCGAGGCCAGCGTCTTCGCGTCGTTCAGTTCGCCTGCGCGCGCGAGGCGCACCGCCTCGGCGAACGGCATGCGCTCAAGCGTGATGCGTTCGTCGTCGTCCGGCGCGAGCGGATTGGCGAACAGGCCCTTCGCCAGGAACGAGTGCAGCCGCTCCGTCATGGAGCCCGGCGCGGCGAAGAAGTTGCCGAGCTCGATCAGTTCCGCGGCGTCCAGCCCCGTCTCCTCGCGCAATTCGCGCCGCGCGGCGTCGAGCGCGGAGGCGTCTTCTTCCATGACGCCCGCGGGGAACTCCAGCAGTTCGCGGCCGGCGGCCTTCCGGTACTGGCGCACCATCACGACGTTGCCGTCGTCCTCCATCGGAACGATGACGACGGAGCTCGGATGCTGCACGACGTCGCGCAGCGTCTCCTTCCCGTCCTGCAGAACGACACGCTCCACGCGCAGAGTAACGCGCCGCCCCACCAATTCGCTCTCTATGGCGATAGTGCGCTCGGGCTCGTCAGCCAAGGCGGGCCTCGTCCGCGGCGAGCCGCCGCGCGATGTGCACGGACTGTTCCGCGCCGCGCCGCAGCCGGTACACCAGCGTCTCGTAGAACCGGTCCGGCGAGCCCGCGCGCAGGAAGCGGGCGCGGTAAGGGCTGCGCGATACCGTCACCGTGTCGCCCTTCCCCATCGGCACGTCGACGAACCCGTCCGCTGTCATGATGGCGTCGTGGTCGCTCTTGATGGTCAGCTCCACGGAGCAGTCCTCCGGCACGACGACCGGCGCGTCGAGGTCGCCGTGGGTCGCGACCGGCACGATCACCATGTCGCCGGACGCGGGGTACAGTATCGGCCCGCCGGCCGCGAGCGCGTATGCGGTGCTGCCGGTGGCCGTGGAAACGATGACCGCATCGGCCTGGTACGTGGTGAGTTCGACGCCGTTGACGACGACGCCGATGCGCGTGAGATGGGCGATGCGCCCTCTTCCCACGACGACATCGTTCAGGACGGCGGCAGAGCCGCTGCGCTCACCTCCCGTATCCGTGACGGCCTGCACCATGCGGCGCTCGTCTATCCACGTGAACCCGCCCTCGAGGTACTGAGGCACCAGTTCCAGCGCGTCGGCAGCCTCGATCTCGGTGAGGAAGCCGAGACGTCCGAGGTTTACGCCGAGGAGCGGAACGTCGGCCTCGGCGGCCATGCGCGCCGCCCGGAGGAGGGTGCCGTCGCCGCCGACCGTGATGAGCGCCGCGGGCGCGATCTCGGCGAGTACCGCCTCGCCGGTGGACGTGGACAGCAGCGGATGATGCGTGCCGAGCGCCTCCGCCAGCTCTTCCGCGAGCGGCCGGGCACGGTCGGAGACGGTGTTGTAGAGGATCGCAACCTGGGCGGGGTCTATCTTCACGACGTAACCTCGCTGGTCATTATACGGGGTCGCTCGCCGGAACCGTCGCCGTCGCGGCACTATTCCGAATGCCCCACACGGCCTGCGTTTGTGTAGAATCGGCGATGCGCCCCCGCAACCCCAACGTCGTGTCAGACCATCGCCCTGAAGAACCCTTGTACACCCGGAGTGAAGAGATGCCCCTGTACGAAGAGCTGAAGATATTCAGCGGCAACTCCAACCCCGCCCTTGCCAGCGAGGTCGCCGCGTACCTCTGCCTGCCGCTCAGCGAGTTGCAGGCGTTCAAGTTCAGCAACGACAACACCTTCGTCCGCATCAACGAGAATGTGCGCCAGCGTGACGTCTTCCTCGTGCAGTCGTTCTCCGTCCCGGTGAACGACCACGTGATGGAGATGCTCATCATGATCGACGCCGCCAAGCGCGCGTCGGCCGGGCGCATCACCGCGGTCATCCCGTACTACGGTTACGGGCGCACGGACAAGAAGGATCAGCCCCGCGTGCCCATCACGGCACGGCTCATCGCCGACCTGCTCACGACCGCGGGCGCCGACCGGGTGCTGACGATGGACCTCCACGCCGGGCAGATACAGGGCTTCTTCAACATCCCCGTCGACGAACTCACCGCCATGCCCATCATCGTCGATGAGTTCGAGAAGATGAAGCTGGAGGACCCCGTCGTCGTCGCCGTGGACATCGGCATCTCCAAGCGGGCGCGAGACATGGCCGAGGAGCTGGGCGCGCCGCTCGCCATCATCGAGAAGCGCCGCACGGGGAACAACGACAGCAGCGAACTGCTCAACATCATCGGGGAGGTGGAGGGCAAGACGGCCATCCTCATGGACGACGAGGTGGACACGGGCGGCACCATGGTCAACGCGGCGGTGGCCCTGGAGAATGCAGGCGTGAAGGCGGTCTACGCATCGTCCACGCACGCGGTGCTCTCCGGCGGTGCAGCAGGGCGCCTGAACGGCAGCCCCATACAGCAGTACGTCTGCACGAACAGCATCCCGATGCCTCCCGATAAGCTGACCGGCCACATGAATATCGTCTCTATCGCCCCGCTGCTGGGCGAGGCGATCCACCGCATCCACACCGGAACGTCCGTCGGCGCGATGTTCCAGAAGCGGACCCATGCCTGACGACCGTGCATATGCACGGTACGACCTGGGCGTCTGCGCCTTCGTCGAACCGGAGTCGGTCGGCCAGCCGGGCCGCCGCTTCTTCCGCCTGCGCGCTTCCGGAGAGCACGGCTCCGCGCTCCTCTGGCTCGAAAAGGAGGAGCTGCACGAGCTCGCCCTCACCATCAAGCGGCTCCTTCGCACCGCCGTCCGCGTCACCGGCGAACCCCTCGCCTCCGCCAGCGCCGACACCCGCGCCGACCACGACCACAAGGTCTTCGCGCTCTCGCTCGGCCACGACCGCTCGACCGGGCGCTACATGCTGCTGGCGCAGTGTTCCGACGAGGAGGACGACGCCATCGCCCTGTGGATCGAGCACGACACGCTCGACTGGCTCGCCGACCGGGCATTCGAGGTATGCGACGCCGGACGCCCGCGTTGCGCGCTCTGCGGCGCGGCGGCCCCGGCTGACGAGACCCACGCCTGCCCGCGCGCCAACTGAGCCATGCCCCTCTACGCCGACTACCCTCACGCTGAGATAGCAGCGGGGCGGCACGACGTACCGCCGTCATCGCCTGACGCCGAGCGCTTCGTCTGCGAGGCGGAGATCGGCGACGGCTGGCTCCACCCCTACGCATCCAACTACACGTTCGTCGTCCGGCTGTCGTGCGACGACCGGGAAGGCTACGGCGTCTACAAGCCGCAGGCAGGCGAACGGCCCCTGTGGGACTTCCCCACTGGCACGCTGGGTCACCGTGAGTGTGCGGCGTACGAGTTCGCGAAGGCGCTCGGCTGGGGGTCGATACCGCCCACCGTCCTGCGCGAGGGAGAAGCGGGCGAGGGCTCACTCCAACTCTTCGTGCCGCACGACCCCGATTCCAACTTCTTCACGCTGCGCGACGAACACCCGGATGAGACGTTACGCCTCGCTGTCTTCGACCTGATGGCGAACAACGCAGACCGCAAGGGCGGGCACTGTTTCCTGGGAACGGACGGATGCCTGTGGGCCGTGGACAACGGGCTGACGTTCCACGAGGACCACAAGCTGCGCACGGTGATATGGGACTACTCCGGCGATCCCATTCCCCCTGCCCTGCTCGCCGACGTCGAACGAGTCGCGGACGACCTCGACGCAGACGGCGCGTGCGCTCAGGCGCTCGCCGCCCTGCTGGATGACGCAGAGTTACGGATACTCCGGGGGCGGATGCGGCGTCTGCTCGCTGAGCCCGTCATGCCGTCGCCGCGCACCAGACGCGACCTGCCGTGGCCTTGGCTGTAGAGCAAACGAGTCGGACAAGAGGGGAGGCCTTAGAGCCCAGCCTTTGACAATCCCATCAGAATGTAGTCGGGCACATGCACCGTTTCCTAGTCACGCCTAGTCTCAATAACAAACACTTCTTCCGGATCTACATTACAGTGCTTGAGTAGGGTAATAGAGCTCTCCTTCACACCACTACTTCCAATGTTCCCGTCGAAGTGTAGCGGTGTTCCTCCAACTAGTACTGCTCGCCTGAAAGGTGTTCCCCCACGATGAACAGGGGTTGTGTGCACGATGAGCCTTCGTGAAGTGCTGAAGAGAGGGATAGGAAGGTCACTGGCCGTAAGGCGGCTGGTTGACCACAACCAGTGCAGCGTGGCACTTAACAAATCCGTCCACCGCTTTGTCATGTGCACGCTGCCATCAGGAAATCTAATACTCTCCGGCGCCGGGAGTTGGTGCTCCCTATCGACGGATACGCTCATAGACACGATCGAAACCCCACCCTCTCGCGGGGAGGGCGCAGGCGGAACCGGAGGTTCTGGTGGTCGGATGACAGTATGCGAGGGCGGCGTTCGAGAGGTCGTCGATTCTGGTGCTGGAGGCATTGTGGGCTCGTTCGCTGTGACCGGAGAACCCGATTGCAAGTTGGATCGCCAGAGAAGCAATAGATTCAGTGCGGATTCATGCACAGGATCATTGAGGATAGAGATGTTCAAGATGCGTCGCTCGTCGAGTGAGGCTTGCTTGAATACCTCGTATACCTCCCATCTGTCACCGTTAGTTAGCCCGGCGTATTTGACGCCCGCCATGTTGGAATAGCGTGTCATCTGTTCACGATGTGATTCAAGGCTCTCGTCGAGTTTCTTTGCCTCTATAAAGGCTGATGGAGTCGGACCTGGATTCAGTAAGCCATAGTCAGCCTTGCCACTACTGACAGGGTATTCTGGCGTGACTAGCGCGGGATCAGAAGTATCCCACCCCAGCACAGTCAGCAGCGGGTCGACGAGCGCCATGCGGGTGCGCGTCTCGTTGGCCGCCAACCCAGCACGGTGCTCAAGGATACGCTGTCTGATCGTCTCAATGACGTTCACGAGGTCATTAAGCATCTCTTACCTCCCACGCTACGGTTATATCGCAACTAGGCATGCAACGCGAGAAGTGGCTACTACCCCTGCCTCTGCGGGGGCGCGGCGGGCGCTGACTCCGGCGGCGGGCCCTTGCCGACCGCGCGGGCGATGCGCTGGCGCAGCTGGCGGATGGGGTACGTCTTCGGCGATACGCCGGACGTGATGCGCTCCACGGTCTCCCGCCTCCCCAGCACCAGCGAGCCCCGCCAGCGGCGCAGTTCGCTCGGACGCGGGCCCACACCCGGCAACGTCGCGAAGTCCTCGAACGGTGCCCATACTTTCTCGCGGGCCTTGCGGAGCATCACCGCTCCACCGGCCTCCTGTACCGCAAGGCAGCCCGTCGCGAGATCCCACACCCACGGGCCGCTGAAGACCGTGTAGTCGAACACGCCGCGAACGGTCATCGCCATCTCGTAGCCCGCGCTCCCCGTGTTGCGCAGGTCGCCGAGGCGGCGGCGCATGTTTCGGCGGTGCGTGAACATCCGCAGGAAATAGCCGGGCACGGACGCCATCCGACGGGGCGGGTCCGACGTCTCCAGGGTCAGCGGCGCGTCGTCCTGGAACGCTCCGCCCCCGCGCCGCGTGTGGATGACACGCCCGTCCGAACTGCCGATATGCGGGATGTAGATGGCGCCGGCCACCGGAGATCCGCGCTCCAGCGCGCACACCATGGAGGCGAACATCGGCAGGCCGTGCAGGAAGTTCGTCGTGCCGTCCAGCGGGTCGACCACCCACGTGATCTCCTTCGGGTCGTCGCTCTCCGACTCCGTCTCCTCGGTGACGATGCCGTGCTCCGGGAAGCGCCGCGACAGTTCGCCGCGGAGGTATTCGTCTGAAGCGTGGTCGGCGTCGGTGACGGGGTTGCGGTTGTTCGCGGACTTGTAGTCGATGCTCAGGGGCTGGTCGAAGTAGCGAAGGAGGATGGCGCCCGCCCCCCGGACGAGGTCGCACGCCTGCTGTTCCATCTCGTTGAGTTGAGCGTCGTCGAGCACGCGGCCATTGTACACGCGCCCTGCCCGTGCGGCTGCGTTGATATACTCGGTTGGCATGGCGGACCCCACTGGCAAGCGCGAGCACAACGTCGTCATCATCCCCGGCGACGGCATCGGCCCTGAACTCACCGACGCGGCGCTGGCCGTGCTGCAGGCGGTGGAGGAGGCGTCCGGCGGTTTCCACCTGGACCTGGACGTCCATCGCGGCGGCGCGGTGCTCTACCGGGAGACCGGCGCGAACCTGTCGGCCGAGTCGATCGCAGCCGTTCGGGCCGCGGACGCGACGATGAAGGGCCCGGTCGGGCTGCCCGAGGTGCGCTTCCCGGACGGCACGGAAGCCGGCGTGCTCGGCGGCGTGCTCCGTACAGGCCTCGACGTCTACGCAAACGTGCGCCCCATCCGGCTGCTGCCGGGAGCGGAGGCGCCCATCAAGGCGGAGCCCGGCGAGGTGGACTACGTCATCGTGCGGGAGAACACTGAGGGCCTCTACCTCTCGCGCGGCAAGGGCGTGCAGACCAACGACGCGGCAGCCGATACGCTGCTGATCACGCGCAAGGGAACGGAGCGCGTCGTCCGCCGGGCATTCGAGATCGCGCGGCAGCGGAACGGCGCGCCGTCGGACGGCGTCCGGCGCGTGACGTGCGTGGACAAGGCGAACGTGCTGCCGTCCATGGCGTTCTTCCGGCGGATATTCGACGAGGTTGCCCGGGAGTATCCGGACGTACAGGGCGAGCACCTGTACGCCGACGCCGCGGCGCAGGCGCTGGTCGTGCGTCCGCAGCATTTCGACGTGCTGGTGATGGAGAACTTCCTCGGCGACATCCTCAGCGACCTCGGCGGCGGAACGGTCGGCGGCATCGGCCTCTGCCCCTCCGGCAACATCGGCGACGAGCACGCCTACTTCGAGCCCATCCACGGCTCCGCGCCCGACATCGCGGGGCAGGACAGGGCGAACCCCGTCTCGCAGGTGCTCACGCTCGCGATGATGCTCGACTACCTCGGCGAAGGCGCAGCAGCAGAGCTGACCCGCCGGGCCGTGGAGGAATCGCTCAAGAGCGGCGCGCTCACCATCGGTGACTACGGCCAGCCGGTCGGCGGCACGCGCGCCGCGGGCGAGGCGATAGCGCGAACGGCGCGGACGCTCCATGGCTGACGACGCGCGGTCGGAACAGCAGACGTACGCGTCCTCAGGCGTCGACACGGACGAGGCCGCCAGGGGCCTCTCCGGTCTGCTCCGCTGGGTATCGCAGACCTCCGCGTTCGCGGATGGCGTCGGCGCGTCGCCTGTCCCCGGGGGGTTCTTCGCCGCCGTCCTCCCGCTCAACGAGCGCCTCTCGCTCGCCATCTCGACGGACGGCGTCGGCTCGAAGAGCGTCCTCGCGCAGCTCACCGGCGATTTCGAGTCCATCGGCTGGGACTGCGTCGCCGTCAACGTGAACGACATCATCTGCACAGGCGCGCGTCCCATCGCGCTCGTGGACTACATCGCGCTCCAGCACCCGCACAGAGAGATGCTGGCCGCGCTCGGCAAAGGGATGCGCGACGCCGCCGAACGTTCCCGCGTCGCCATCGTCGGCGGCGAGCTCTCGCAGCACCCCGACACGCTCACCGGCCCGAGCGAGGGCTACGCGTTCGACATCTCCGCGACGTGCGTGGGCGTACTGGAGGATGGCGCCGCCCCCATCACCGGCGCGGCCATCCGTCCCGGCGACACGGTCATCGGCATGGCGAGCAACGGCATCCACGCGAACGGCCTCACGCTCGCGCGCAGCCTCCTGCTGAGCGGGGATGCGCACGAGACCGTAGGCCTCGCGCTGCCGGAGTGCGGGCGTACCGTCGGCGAGGAGCTGCTCCGCCGCACCCACATATACGTGCCGGAGGTGACGGCGATGCTGCGCGCCGGTGTTGACGTGCACGGCCTCGCGCACATATCCGGCGACGGCCTGCTGAACCTGCTGCGCCTCGACGCTGACGTCGAGTACTACCTCGATGCCCTGCCCGCGCCGCAGCCCGTCTTTGAGGTGATCCAGCGTGAAGGCAACGTCGCGCTGGCCGAGATGTACCGCGTCTACAACATGGGCATCGGCTTCTGCGCCGTGGTGCCCGCGTCGTCGGCTGACGAGGCGCTCGCGGCCATCGGCGCTGTCGGAGGCGAGGCGTCGGTCATCGGAACGGTGCGCGAGGGCGCGCGCCGCGTCGTGCTGCCGCAACAGGGGCTGGTGGGAGAAGGCAGCGCCTTTACGCAGAAGTAGCCCGTGGCTGGTATCATTGGGCCATGCAAGTCCTGTTAGGCGCTCCCAGGGGATTCTGCGCAGGGGTCGTGCGCGCGATAGACATCGTCGAACTCGCGCTGGAACGATTCGGCGCTCCGGTCTACGTGCGGCATGAGATCGTCCACAACAAGTACGTCGTGGACAGCCTGCGCCGGAAGGGCGCCATCTTCATCGAAGAGACGGACGAAGCCCCGAACGGCTCGACCATCATCTTCAGCGCCCACGGCGTGGCACCGGAGGTGTGGCGCGCCGCGGAGGAGCGCAGCCTGACCGTCATCGACGCCACCTGCCCGCTCGTCACCAAGGTGCACATGGAGTCGAAGAAGTACGCCCGCGAGGGCTACTCCATCATCGTCGTCGGTCACGAGGGGCACCCGGAGGTCATCGGCACGCTCGGGCAGTCCCCGAACGCCTCGCAGCTCGTCGACAACGACGAAGACGCGCAGAGTGCAAGCGTCGCCGACCCCAACCGTGTCGTCGCGCTCACGCAGACGACGTTGAGCGTCGACGACACCCACGAGATCATCGGGACGCTGCGCGAGCGCTTCCCGAACATCGTTGCGCGGAACGACATCTGCTACGCGACGACGAACCGCCAGGACGCGGTGAAGGAACTGGCGCGGCAGGTGGACATGGTCATCGTCGTCGGAGCGCAGAACAGCTCCAACTGCAACCGCCTTCGCGAAGTCGCGGAGCAGACGGGTGTACCATCCTACCTGGTGGCCGACGCGTCGGCCATCGACCCCGCATGGCTGGAGGGTGTGGAGCGGGTCGGTATCACGTCGGGCGCGTCGACGCCGGAGTCGCTTGTGGAAGGTGTCATCGACCGCCTCCAACCGGACTCGGTCGAAACGGTCGAGGTCACCCGTGAGGACGTGGAGTTCGTCCTGCCGAAGCAGTTGCGCGACGGCGGCGAGCAGCCGGAGCGCCGCACGCAGATCAGGGGCGGCTCGGCCTAGGCCGGACCGTCCTGCCCTACCCCACCATCAGCGCGTCCGAGCCCCTGCGGTAGATCTGCAACGACTGCGCCGGATTGCGGTTCACGAGTTCACGGGCGTACATGGGGTGTGCCATGCTGCGCACTTCGTGCTCCAACTCGTAGAGCGTCTCGCCCGTCTCCGGGTCGGTGATGTTCACGAAACGGTACTGCGAGGCGTTGCTCTCCTCAGTGACGAGGTCCATCTCCTGCAGCGCCTTGTGCGGGCCGGAGAAGTCCGCGATGTAGACCGCGATGTGGTGATTGTCGTACGCCCGCGTCTCGTCCGGGTCCTCCCGGAAGAGCATCGCCTGATGCCTGCCCGCCTGCACACGCGCGGTCGGGGCGCCCCGGCGCTCCACGACGTCCGCCGTCGCGCCCATAACCTGCCCGTAGAACCGGGCGATGCCCGGCGCGGTGCCTGCCGGAACGTTGAAGATGAGGTACTCCAGCCCGATGTTCGCGCCGCCCATGCGCTCGCCGTCCGCCGGGTGGCAGCGGATGCGGTTCCCCCATGGACAGGTGACGTCAAGGTTGTGCCCTTCCCGCTCGACGGCGAACTGCGTCCCCTCGAAACGGGGCGCCATGCCGTCGAGGCGCTCCTCCAACCCGTCGACGTCCGGCGTAACGAGGCCGATGCGGCCGCGCAGCACCTGCGCCGAGTCCCGGGTCGGCAGGTGGAACTGCTCCCTGCCGATGTTCACCCACATGTTCTCCAACCCCACGGTCATGTACGGGTCGCGGGTGTGGCCCATGCCGACGATGTGGAAGAGCGTCGACATCTGCTGGTCGGGCACGGTGAGGTTGATGTGATCGAGAGAGACGATGTTGCCGAAGTCCTGCGTGGTGCGGTCGTAGTCCGTCATTGCTAACGCCTCCTTAAGCGTTCGGTAAGCATCGGTGTGAACGGCGCGATTATAGGACGAACTAGGTCAAGTTGTGTTGACCGCCTCCGAAAGCGTCCCGGATAATCGCTCGCAGACGCCGCGCCGGCGCAGAGCGCACGGCGGGCGGGCGGCAGGCGGATGTTCGGAAGCGTCGCAACCAGCACACACTCCATAGACCAGTACGCCCAGTTCGTCGGCGATGCGGCCATCGAGTCGCTCCGCGCGGCAGCCGCGCCCCTCCGCGGGGCACGCGTGCTCTATCTCTCCTCCCCCGCGGCGAGCGGCGCTGTGCGCCGGCTGCTCCAGAGCTCCGTCCCCCTGCTGGCGGACCTCGGCCTCAACATCCAGTGGCAGCAGGTGCGGATAGCCTCAGAGTACGTGGAGATGGACCGGGCGCTCCGCCGGGCGCTCTCCGGCTATCCCGGCTGGCACGAGAACCGCGAGAGCGAATGGCGCGAGTTCAACCAGGGGAACGCCCAGGTGTTCGACGAGGATTTCGACATCGTCGTCGTGCATCACTCCGCGTCGGTCGGGCTCCACGCGGCGCTCACGCACCTGCACGGACACCCCCCTCCCGGCCTCTGGCTGTGGCATTCCCATCGCGACTACCGCAATGCCGTGCCGAACGCATGGTCGCTCATCCGACAGCACGCCGACGATTTCGACGCGTCGGTCTACGACTACAAGCCGTTCATACGGGACGACGCCCCGACGCCGCGCACGTTCGTCGTGGCGCCCGGCGTCGACCCGCTCAGCCCCAGCGCACGCCCCGTGTCCGACGAGGTCAGGGAGACCATCCTCGCCCAGCGCGGGCTGAACGTGAACCTTCCGGTCATCGGCCAGATCGTGCTCAGCATGCGCGACGACGACCCCGATCGGGTGCTGGACACCTTCGCCCTCGTCCGGCAGCACCGCCCGGACGTGCAGCTCGTCATCACGAACCTCGTCTCCGACGAACCCGAGAAGCTCAACGCTCTGCGTGAACGCGCGCAACGGTTGGGCGGCGTCCTCGTGCTCACGGAGATGGACCGGGTCGGCAACGTGGAGCTCTCCTCCTTGCGGGAGGAGGCGACGGTGCTGATCCACGAGGGCTACCCGCGCGGCATCTCTGTGGAGCTCCTCGAGGAGATGTGGCAGTCACGCCCCATCGTCAGCGCGCGCAGCTCGGTTGCGGAGGCGCTGCTCATCGAAGGCAGAACAGCCCTGCTCGCCGACAGCACGGAAGAGCAGGCCGCGGCCATCGAGCGGCTGCTGAGAAACCCCAGGACGGCAGCCCGCATCGGGCAGGCCGCTCACCGGCACGTCGCCCGGCGTCACCTCGTCACGCACTACATCGCCAACTACCTGAAGGTCTTCCAGCAGATGCTGAAACGGCGGCAACGAACCTCGAGGCGCTGATGCCCACACCAGTCCCCATCACCCCCAAGGCGCTGCACGAGTACGAGCCGCACATCGGCGAGGAGCGCATAGCAGAGCTCCGCAGCCTCGCCGCGCCCCTGAAGGATGCGCGGGTGCTGCACCTGAACGCGACGGCGTTCGGCGGAGGCGTCGCGGAGATACTCAACAGCTTCATCCCGCTCCTGCGCGACGTGGGCATCGACGCCCACTGGCACGTGATGGAAGCATCAGCGGAGTTCTTCAACGTCTCCAAGAGCATGCACAACGCCCTCCAGGGCATGTACATCCCCTGGAACAAGGCGATGGCCGACCTCTGGCGCGAGACCAACAAGGCCAACGCCGACGCCATGGACGGGAAGTACGACTTCGTCTATATCCACGACCCCCAACCCGCCGGCATCCTGGAGTTCCTCCGGGAACGCGACCCGGACATGCTCGGCGCGAAGTGGGTCTGGCGCTGCCACCTCGACACGACGGAAGCGCTGCCTGAGGTATGGGGCTTCCTGCGGGGCTACATCTCCGTCTACGACGCGCTCGTCTTCACCCTCGCCGAGTACGTGAAGGAGCCCATCACCGGCCCGCAGCTGGAGATCATCTGGCCCGCCATAGACCCCACGAGCACCAAGAACTCGGAGATATCGCCCGTTGTCATCCGGGACATCCTCGCCCGCTACGAGATCGACCCGGACCGGCCCATCATCGCCCAGATATCCCGGTTCGACCCCTGGAAAGACCCCCTCGGCGTGCTCGACGTCTACAAGACGCTCAAGGAAGAGTACCCCGCTCTCCAACTGCTCATGGTCGCCGCGATGGCGAACGACGACCCTGAAGCGTGGTCGTTCTACGAGCGCATCGTGCGGAAGGCAGGCGAGGACTACGACATCCACGTGCTGACGAACCTCAACGGCGTCGGCAACCTGGAGGTGAACGCCTTCCAGAGCGCCGCAGACGTGCTGCTGCAGAAGTCCATCCGGGAAGGGTTCGGGCTCGTCATCTCCGAGGCGCTCTGGAAATCGAAAGCCCTCGTGGGAAGCCCCGCAGGCGGCATCCCCCTCCAGCTGGACTACGGCAAAGCCGGTCCCGTCGCAGGCACGACGCAGGAGTTCGTCGACGCGATCCGCACGCTGCTGGAGGACAGGGAAGCCCGAAAGCAGATGGGCAGGCTCGGCAAGGAGCACGTCCGCGAGCACTTCCTGACGACCCGGCTGCTCAAGGACCACCTCCGGTTGATGAACTCGCTCGCCGGGGTAACATAGCGGCGATGACCGCTAACAACGCAGTCCTGGGCATAGACGTCGGCGGCACGAAGATACTCGCCCTTGCTGCACGACCGGACGGCACGACGCTCGCGTCCGCCGTCGCGGAGACGCCGTCGCGGGACAAGGCGGAGCGTGTCATATCCGCGATGGCGGAGACCGCCCGTGCGGCCATCGCGCAGGCGGGGCTGGGGACGAACGACATCGGCTCCGCGGGCGTGGCCGCCGCCGGCGCCATAGATGCCCACGCAGGTACGATCGTGCACTCCCCGCACCTGTCCACGATGTCGAATACGCCCGTGGTCGCGATGCTCAGCCAGCTGCTCGGTATGCCGGTTGCCATCGGCAACGACGCGAACATCGCCGCGCTCGGGGAGCAGCGCTACGGCGCGGGCAAGGGCGTGCAGGACCTCGTCTTCCTCACCATCAGCACCGGCATCGGCGCCGGCGTCATCATCGGCGGCAGGCTCTTCACCGGGTCGGCCGGGTACGCCGGAGAGGTCGGGCACATGACGGTGGACGCTCACGGCCCCTACGGCGCGAGCACGACGCCCGGCGCATGGGAGTCGCTCTGCTCGGGCACGGCGCTGGCGCGCATCGCAACGGAACGCATCACCGCCGGAGAGCGCTCCTCCATGAGCGCCGCGTTGCACGACACCAACCAGGAAGGGTTGACGGCCCGCGACGTCTTTGCAGCCTGCCGCTCCGGCGACGCGCTGGCGCAGGACATCGTCGCCGACGCCATCGTCTACCTCGGCGCGGGCCTCACGAGCCTCGTAAACCTGCTCAACCCGGCGAAGATCATCATCGGCGGCGGGCTCTCCAACGAGTGGGACGCCTACATCGCACCTGCCGTCGCACTGATGCGCGAGCAGTCGTTCGCGGGCATCGGCAAGCTCACCCCCGTGGTGCCCCCCGCGCTCGGCGCGGAGGCAGGTGCGCTGGGGGCAGTCGCCCTCGCCAGCGACGCACTCTTGCCATAACGCGCCGCCCGCTCTGCTATACTGCCGTCCGGCCTGCGCCCGGCTATGGCGCAGGCCGGTAGTGTGTTATCGGGACGTTCCCCCGGAACGAGTAAGGAGTGTTGCGATGCCCGCTTACGGCATCGTCGGCGCCCAATGGGGCGACGAGGGCAAAGGAAAGGTTGTTGACTTCCTCGCGGAGGAGGCGGACGTCGTCGTTCGCTACTCCGGCGGCAGCAACGCCGGCCATACGGTCATCAACGAGAAGGGCGAGTTCGCCCTGCATCTCATACCTTCCGGCATCTTCCGCCCGCACGTGGACGCGGTCATCGGGCCGGGCGTCGTGCTCGACCCCGTCGTGCTGTTGGGTGAACTGGAGAGCCTCAACGAGCGGGGCGTGGACACCAGCCGACTCTTCATCAGCGACCACACCCACATCGTCATGCCCTACCACATCCTGCTCGACCAGTTGGAGGAGAAGGCCCGCGGCAGCGACGCCCTCGGCACCACGGGGCGCGGCATCGGCCCGACGTACGTGGACAAGGTCGCTCGCACCGGCATCCGCCTCGGCGACCTGCTCGACGAGACGTACCTCGCGTCCCGCCTGGAAAGCGTCGTCGCACAGAAGAACCGCCTCCTCACCAGGGTGTTCGACGCCGAGCCGATAGATTTCGACGCCCTGCTCGACCAGGTGCGCTCCTGGGGCAACGCGCTCCGGCCGTACGTCGCATCGGTGGAGCACCGCATCCTGGACAGGCTCGCGCGCGGCGCACGCGTGGTGCTGGAGGGTGCGCAGGGCGCCATGCTCGACCTCGACCACGGCACCTACCCCTACGTCACGTCGTCGTCGGTCTCCATCGGCGGCGCGTGCACCGGCCTCGGCATCTCGCCGCGCGAGATCGTCGGCATCATCGGCGTCTTCAAGGCGTACTCCACCCGTGTCGGCGCGGGACCGATGACCACCGAACTGGACGACGAGGTGGGACACGACATCCGCGAGCGCGCGTGGGAGTACGGAACGACGACCGGGCGTCCCCGGCGCGTCGGCTGGTTCGACGGCCTCGCAGCGCGCTATTCGGCAACCATCAACGGCTTCACGTCCGCCGTCCTTACGCGGCTCGACGTGCTGGACGGCATCGACCCCGTGAAGATATGCACCGCCTACGAGGCGGACGGCAAGCGCATCCACCGGTTCCCCAGCGAGCCCGGCCTGCTGGAGCGCGCCACTCCGATCTGGGAGGAGATGCCCGGCTGGAGCGCGCCGACCGCGGGCATAACGGACATATCCCAACTGCCGCCGGAGGCCTCAGCCTACGTCCGCCGCATAGAGGACGTGATAGGCTGCCCCATAGACCTCATCTCCACCGGCCCGCGACGCGACGAGAGCATCGTCGTCCGGCCCATCATCCTGCGGTAAGAGCAACCCGCAATACTCCGAACAAGGAGCACAGGCGCATGAAAATCGGCTTTTTCAACGACTGGAAGCTCGGCGTCGTGAAGAACGACACCCACATCGTGGACGTCTCCGAACTGCTAGAGGGCGTGCACGCCCACGGCGCGCAGGAGATGATCACGCGCGTCATCTCCCACTTCGAGCAGGTGCGCGACCCCTTCCAGAAGCTCTGCGACGTCTCGGAAGGTGTACCCCTGAGCAGCGTCCGCATCCGCCCGCCGATCCCCCGGCCTGACCAGATCTTCTGCATGGCCGTGAACTACCTGGAGTTCGGCCAGCGGCCCATGCCGGAGATCGACTGCTTCCAGAAGTCGTCCGACTGCGTCATCGGCGACGGCGACACCATCCACCTCAGCCCCGACTGCCACGCCACCATCTTCCACCACGAGGCCGAGCTCGCCGTCGTGATGGGCTCCGAGGCGAAGAACGTCTCGCAGGAAGAGGCGATGGACAAGGTGTTCGGTTACACCGGCTTCATCGACGTCTCGGCACGCGGTTTCGAGCCCGGCGGGCGCACCAGCTTCTTCCAGGTGAAGTCCTGGCCCACGTTCGGGCCCATGGGGCCGTTCATCGTCACGAAGGACGAGGTCCCCGACCCGCACGACGTGAGCCTGCATATCGCCAACAACGGCGAGGACCGGCAGGCGTTCAACACGGACGACATGGCGCACAAGATCCCGGAGTGCATCGAGTTCATCTCGCGTATCGCCCACCTGCGCGCCGGAGACGTCATCAGCACCGGCACGAACCACCAGGGACTCGGCGCGCTGCAGGACGGCGACCGCCTCGACTTCACCGTCGGCGGCATCGGCACCCTGCACGTCAACGTGGAGGACCCCGCGAAGCGTGAGTGGCGGCGCGGCGTCGACACGGAGATGGCCGAGCGCATGCGGCAGGCCGGTGGCTCGTCCATGGGGATGGGCCCGCGCTCCTGACGGCGACCGGCACGTCTGGTCCCCTCTCCCTTGAGGGGAGAGGGTTAGGGTGAGGGTGAACCGGGAGCGGAGGAAGCGATGACCACGACGCCCCTCATACGCGTAGCAGTGCACGGCGCGGCGGGCCGCGTCGGACGCGAGGTGCTCCGCGCCGTCGCAGGTGCGCCGGACATGACGCTCACCGCGGCGATCGACCGCGTGCCGCCGGACGAACTGGCGGCGCTGCCTGTCGACGTCCCCTACTACACCGGCGTCCGCGAGGCGCTGACGGCCCACCCTTCCGACGCTATCGTCGACTTCAGCCTCGCCCAGGCCACGCTGGACATGCTCCCGCACGTGCTCGCGTTGGGGACGAGGCCCGTCATCGGCACGACCGGGTTCACGCCCGAGCAGGTCGAGCGCATCGGCGCGCTCTGCTCCGAGCACAACCTCGGCGGCTTCCTCGCCCCCAACTTCACGATAGGCGCGGTGCTGCTCACGAAACTCGCCGCCATCGCCGCCCCGTACTTCGAGTACGCCGACATCGTGGAGGAACACCACGAGATGAAGGTCGACGCGCCGTCCGGCACCGCGCTCGGCATCGCGAAGGCGGTGCACGAGGCGCACCCGGAGCGGTTCGCCCACAACGACCCGGAGCGCGAGCCGCTGGCAGGCACGCGCGGCGGCGACTACGAGGGCATCAGCATCCACGCGTCGCGCATGCCCGGTCGTATGGCGCACCACCAGGTCACGTTCGGCGGGCCGGGGCAGACCCTCTCCCTCCGCCACGACACCACGGACCGCGAGTGCTACATGCCCGGCGTCCTCATGGCCGTCCGCAAGGTCGGCGGCCTGTCCGGTCTCACCGTAGGGCTGGACAAGCTCATGGGCCTGTAGACCCGGACCACGCCTCACCCCTCCTCTGGTATCATCTAACGAAGTACGCGCCTCACCCCAAGGGTGAGGTGAAGGAGATACCGCCGTGGCCCACCCGAGAGTAACCATCGTCGGCGCCACCGGCGCGGTCGGCAAGGTTGCCCTGGCCGTGCTGGAGGAGCGCGCTTTCCCCATGGAGAGCATTCGGCTCACCGCGTCCCCACGCTCCATTGGCAGGAAGATGACGTTCAAGGGTGAGGAGCTCACGGTGGAGGCGACCACGCCCGAGGTCTTCGCGGAGTCCGACATCGCCTTCATCTCCGCCAACGACGACATCAGCCGCGAGATGGCGCTCGCCGCCAAGGAGCGCGGCTGCGTCGTCATCGACGACAGCGGCGTCTGGCGCATGGACCCGGACGTGCCGCTCGTCGTGCCCGAGATCAACGCCGGCGACGTGGACACGCATACAGGGATCCTCTCCATCCCCAACTGCTCAACCACCCCGCTCGTCATGGTGCTGGACGCCCTCCGGCATGCAAGCCCCCTCCGGCGCGTGATTGCCGCCACCTACCAGTCCGTCACCGGCACGGGCTCAGCCGCCCTCGCCGAGTTGGAGGAGCAGTCGCAGGACTACTTCGCGGGCAACGAGGCGCGCACCGACCAGTACCCGCACCCCATCGCCTTCAACCTCCTCCCGCACGTCGGCTCCTTCCGTGACGGCGGACACACCTCGGAAGAGGTGAAGATGCTGAACGAGTCGCGGAAGATCCTGCACGAGCCGGACCTGCCGGTCTCGGCGACCTGCGTCCGCGTGCCCGTGCGCGTGTGCCACAGCGAGGCCGTCAACATCGAGTTCGAGCGCCCCATCAGCCCCGGCGAGGCGCGCGAACTGCTCGCGGGCTACCCCGGCATCGCGATCGTCGACGACCCCGCCACGAACGCCTACCCCATGCCGCTCGACGGCGAGGGGCGGGACGAGGTGTTCGTCGGACGCATCCGCGAGGACGTCGCGCTTCCGAACGGGCTCGCCCTCTGGCTCGTCTCCGACAACCTCCGCAAGGGCGCGGCGACCAACGCCGTGCAGATCGCGGAGGAGGTCGTGGCGCGCGGCCTCTGGCGCAAGGGCGCAGCCCGCTCGACGGCGGGAGCGACCGCCTAGCCCAGCAGCATCCGCTCGTCGCCGACGCGCCGCGTGACCTTCTCGTCGTCCAGGTGCTCCAGCAGCGCGAGCGTGTACTTGCGCGACGTCCCCAGCAGGTCGCGCACCTCCGCGACCGTCACCTTGCCCTGAGCACGCAGCAGCGACGTCACCTCGCCCGCCAGGCGCTCGTACGTTGCGGCGTCGAACACGACGCCCTGTGCCGCGCGCACCACGCGCCCCTGCTCCGCCAGCAGCGCCAGCAGCTCCGGCGCAACCGTCGGCGATTCCTGCGGGAACGGGTCGCGCTCCAGCGAGGCGACGTAGGCGTCCATCGTTGTTCGCTGCTGCGCCGTGACCTCCACGCTGTGTTCCGGCAACCGCAGCAGGCCCCCCGACGCACTCACGACGTCGTCCGCGACAAGCCGGTCGAGCGTGGGCTGCGCCGCATTGCCCCGCAGGCCGAGTCTGCTGCGCAACTCCTCACGCGTTATCCCCTCGCGCAGCGGAAACTCGCGATGGAACGCTCCGAGCGTTGAGCGCGCCTGCCCGCACAGCCGCCCCCACCCTGCTGCCGTGTAGAGCTGCGCCCCGGCCGTAACCCCTTCGGTGCCGAGTGCGACAACCGAGCCCTCGGCCACCGCCTCTTGGGCGAGCGCCAGCGCCTCGGCGTCCGACACGTTGGCGCGGCGAGCGAGTGTTCCGACGCTCGCAGGCTCCTGGTCTTCGAGCGCCGACACCAGCTGCGCCGTGGGGCTTCCCTCCGCGAGGCGCGACAGCCGCTCGAACAGCGGTGCGCGGCGCCGGCGATGGCGCTTCACGTCCACGTCCACGACCGTCCCCCCGCCCAGCGTCGCGTCCGCGGAGCGCAGCACGAAGTGATCGCCGCGCACGACGGCAACCGGCTCCTCCAGCCACAGCTGCGCCCACGCCTCTCCGCCGGGCGCAAGCTCGTCTTCCTCCAACAGTCGGACCTTGGCAGGAGCCTCGGCGGCGAACGCGTGAAACGTCGCGGGGAAGTTGTGACGGATGCCGTGCGGCGCGTCGCTCAGCATGTGGAGACGCACGTCGACGGCGCGCGTGGCCCGCAACCAGCCCGGCCTCGTCAGCACGCCTCCCCGGGCTATCTCCTGCGCGCTCACGCCGCTCAGGTTCACCGCGACCCGGTTGCCGGGCGAGGCCATGTCGATCTTCTGCCGGTGCGACTGCAGCCCGCGGATGCGCCCTTGCACGCCGCCCGGCACGATCTCCACCGGCTGCCCGGCTTCCAGCGAGCCGTCGATGAGCGTGCCGGTGACGACGGTGCCGAACCCCGCGACCGCGAACGATCGGTCGACCGGCAGGCGTGGACGCCCCACGTCGCGGCGCTGCTGCGTCTCGTCCAGCGCGGCGTCTATCGCTGCCGCGAGCTCTTGCACGCCGTCGCCGGTCGTCGCGGAGACCGCATGCACCGGCGAGCCCGCGAGCGTCGTCGTCGCCAACAACTCCTCGACCTCCAGTTGCACGAGTGCCAGGATGTCGGCGTCGGCGAGGTCGGACTTCGTGATGACCGCGAGCCCGCGACGCACGCCGAGCAGGTCGAGTATCGCCAGGTGCTCGCGCGTCTGCGGCATCACCGACTCGTCCGCCGCCACGATCAGCAGCGCCAGGTCGATGCCTCCCACGCCCGCGAGCATGTTCTTGATGAACCGCTCGTGACCCGGCACGTCCACGATGCTCACCTCGCGCCCGCTGGGCAGCGTCACCCACGCGAAGCCGAGGTCGATCGTCATGCCGCGCCGCTTCTCCTCCGCGAGACGGTCCGGATCGATGCCCGTGAGCGCCTGCACGAGCGTCGACTTGCCGTGGTCCACGTGCCCTGCCGTGCCGATGACGTACATGCCGCGAGGATAGCAGGTGCTATCATGGCATCCCCATGGCAAGCGACGCATCAGCACTCCCCGGCCCCCGGTCGTTCCGCGCGGCCGGGCCCACCTACATCGCCACCATCGCCGTCGGCCACGGGCTTAAGCACTGGTACATCGCCGCCTTCGCCGTCTTCCTCCCCCTCATCGTCGAGGAGTACGAGCTGACCGCCACCGGCGTCACCGCCATCGCCATCATCAAGCAGTTCGGTGGCGGCTTCCCCAACTTCTTCGTCGGCTACGTGTCGGACCGGCTCAGCGGCTACTGGCACCTGATACTGCCGTTCTCGTTCTTCTTCGCCGCGCTCTTCATGATGCTCTCGGGCCTGGCGCCCTGGGTCTGGCCGGTCATCGCCCTGGCGTCCCTCGGCGGACTCGCCGCCTCGTTCTGGCACCCCCCTGCTATCTCCATGCTCAGCACGCGCTTCCCCGACCGTAAGGGGATGGCTATCGCCTACCACGGCTCGGGCTCCGGCGCAGGCGAAGCGCTCGGCCCGCTCGCGGTCGGCTTCATCCTCGCCTTCTGGCTCGCCGACGACTGGCGCCTCTACACCCTCCTCAGCTTCGCCCCGGCCGTCGTCATCTCGATCGGCATGTTCTGGCTCCTCTCCGGGGCCCCCAGGCAGCAGCACGAGTCCCAGACCCAGCTCCCCCGGCTGTCGGACCCCATACGCCTGCTCCGCTACCCGGTCTACGTCAGCCTCGCCTACGCCAACTTCACCCGCTCCTTCTCCCACTTCGGGCTCGTCAGCTTCATGCCGGTCTACCTCGCGCTGGATGACGGTCTGAACATGGACAGCTTCGGCGTCGGTCTCCACGTCGGACTGCTCACGCTCCTGGGGGTCGTCTTCGGGCCGCTCTTCGGCTACTTCTCTGACCGCATCGGACGACGGGTCCCCATCGTGACCGCCATGTTCGTCATCGGCGCGGGCATGTTGATCATCGCCGCCATCGGCGAGACCACCATCGCGTTGGACTTCACTCTGCCGCTCACGTCTGTTGCCATCCAGGCCGAGATACTCGTCATCACCCTCGCCCTTGCCTTCATCGGACTCTTCCTCTGGTCGAGCCAGGACGTCGTCAACGCCACCGCCATGGACGCTTCACCGCCCGGCCTGCAGGGTTCGACGGTCGGCATCATGTTCCTCAGCAGCCTGAGCGGCGCGACGGTCGGCGCCATCGTGATGGGTGCAGTGGTCGGACTGACCGGAACGTACGAGAGCATCTTCTGGCTCGGAGGAGCCGTGGCCGCCCCCGGCGCGCTCATCTTCCTCTTCGCCCCCCTCCGCCGCCGCACCGACTGACCGGCATCGAAGTTGTCATTCCGAGCGGAGCCGCAGGCGTTCGAGGAATCTCTCACGGAGGTCTGCCCTCACCTCTCCTGGAGGGAGAGGTCGACGCGCTCGCGCGGCGGGTGAGGGCCCTTGGGGGGCGCAGCCCGCGTCATTCCGGCGGAAGCTGGAATCCAGAGTGACCGCAGGTCACGGGAATCACAACGGTATCCTCCTCCCCATCCGTGGTAGTCTGCGAACCCAACACACGCACGGAGGCAATGCCATGACGTCTGACAAGGCGCGCACCGAACGCATCCAGCGGGTCTACGACTCGAAGGACTACGACGAACTGACCACCGAGTACGACGGCTGGGCCACCGACTACGACGCCGACCTCGAATCGCTCGGCTTCATCGGCCCGCGCAGGGCGGCAGAAACGCTCGCGAAGTACATCAGCGACCCGGAGGCCAAACTGCTCGACGCTGGTGCGGGCACCGGCATGGTCGGCCAGGAACTCGCGCGGCTCGGCTTCAAGCGCATCACCGCGCTCGACCTCTCTCCCGGCATGTTGATGACCGCCAACGAGAAGTTCGTCTACGAGGAGCTCGTCGTCGGCGAACTCGGCAAGCCCCTCTCCTTCGAGAGCGGCGCCTTCGACTCCACGACCTGCGTCGGCACGTTCACCTTCGGCCACGCCCCTGCGGAGTCGCTCGACGAGCTCGTCCGCATAACGAAGCCCGGCGGCTACATCGTCTTCACCATCCGCACGGACTACTACACGGAGGCAGGCTTCGACGTGAAGCAGAACGCGCTCGCGGAGGCGGGCAAGTGGGAGTTCGTCGAACAGACGGACCCCTTCCAGCCCATGCCCAACGGCGAACCCGACATCTGGTACTACGTCTGGGCCTACAAGGTGCTCTGACCAGCCCTGCTAGAATCTCTCCGTGGGCCCCATCGCGATCATAGACTACGGCGCGGGCAACCTCCGGAGCGTCCAGAAGGCGTTCGAACGCCTCGGCTACCCCGCGCATTTCGTGTCTTCGCCCGGCGAACTCGACTCCGCCTCGGCGGTCGTCTTTCCCGGGCAGGGCGCGTCGCCGCAGGCCGTCGCGGCGCTCAACGCCCACGGCATGGCCGATCCCATCCGCAACTGGATAGCGGACGGCAGGCCGTTCTTCGGCGTCTGCCTCGGCCTCCAACTCCTCCTCGACCACTCCGAAGAGGGCGACACCCCCGCCCTCGGCATCGTGCCGGGGTACGTCCGGCGCTTCAACTCGGGGCTGAAGGTGCCGCACATGGGCTGGAACTCCGTCGCCCTGAAACAGCCGCACCCGCTCTTCGACGGCGTGCCGGAGGAGAGCTACTTCTACTTCGTCCACTCCTACTACGCCGCGCCGGACGATCCCTCGTGGATAGCGGGCGAGACGACCTACGGCGTCGAGTTCACCAGCTTCATCGCCAGGAATAACGTCGTCGCCACGCAGTTCCACCCGGAGAAGAGCGGCGAGGCTGGCCTTATGCTCTACGACAACTTCGTCAAACACCTCGTGCAGGAGCGAGCCTGACGCCATGGAGATCATCCCCGCCATAGACCTGCGCGGCGGAGCCGTCGTCCGGCTCCTGCAGGGCAACTACGACCGCCAGACCACGTTCGGCGACGACCCCGTCGGCGTCGCCCGCGGCTTCGAGACCGACGGTGCGCCCCGCATCCACGTCGTCGACCTGGACGGCGCGCGCGAGGGACGGCGCACGCAGGCCGCCGAGGTGCGCGCCGTCGCAGCCGCGGTCGGCATCCCCATCGAGCTCGGCGGCGGCCTCCGCTCGGCGGACGTCATCGCCGAGGCCATAGCCGACGGCGTCGACCGCGTCGTGCTCGGCACTGCCGCCGTCGAGGAGCCCGAGCTCATCGAGAAGGCGCTCGCCGCCCACGGCGCGGAGCGCGTCATCGTCGGCATCGATGCCCGGGAAGGCATCGCCTCAGTCGCGGGATGGACGGAGAGCGGCGCCATCCCCGCGCCCGACCTGCTCAACCGCATGGCGGACATGGGCGTGCGCCGCTTCATCTACACCGACATCACCCGCGACGGCACCCTCACCTCTCCGAACTTCTCAGCCGTCAGCGACATGGTGGAGCGTGCCGACGCCGCGGGCGGCGCACGCATCATCGCCTCCGGCGGCATCGCCGAGATAGACCACCTGCGCACGCTCGCCAGCATCGGGGCAGAGGGCGCCATCATCGGCGCCGCCATCTACCTCGGCACCCTCGACCTCGCCGCAGCCGTCGCAGAACTGGGCTAGCCTCCTACCCTCGCCCGCTCCTGACCGCTCCGTGATAATCTAGCCGTTACGCACAAAATGCCATCTGGGAGGATGATTGCACATGGCCGCACCCCTTGTTGATTCGACCCCGGCATTCGTCGAGGAGGCATACCGGAAGATGGAGCAGCGGCTCCGAACGGTGCGCGACCGCCTCGGACGACCGCTCACCTACGCCGAGAAGGTCCTGCTCGGACACCTCGACGACCCCGGCGACGCCGACCTCCTCCCCGGCGAGAGCTACCTCAACCTCCGCCCGGACCGCGTCGGCCTGCAGGACGTCACCGGCCAGATGGCCATCCTCCAGTTCATGCAGGCGGGCAAGCCCACCACCGCAGTCCCCTCCACCGTCCACTGCGACCACCTCATCACCGCCTTCGAGGGCGCGCTCGCCGACACCAACCTCGCCAAGAGCGAGAGCCGCGAGGTCTACGACTTCCTCCGCTCCTCCGCCGCGAAGTACGGCCTTGGCTTCTGGGGCCCCGGCTCCGGCATCATCCACCAGGTCATCCTGGAGAACTACGCCTTCCCCGGCCTCATGATCATCGGCACCGACTCCCACACGCCGAACGCGGGCGGGCTCGGCGCATTCGCCTCCGGCGTCGGCGGCGCCGACGCGGTCGACGTCATGGCTGGCTTCCCGTGGGAGGTGCTCTACCCGCGCCTCATCGGCGTGAAGCTCACCGGCTCCATGAGCGGCTGGACCGCCCCCAAGGACGTCATCCTCAAGCTCGCGGGCATCCTCACCGTCTCCGGCGGCACCAACGCCGTCGTCGAGTACTTCGGCCCCGGCGTCAACTCCATCAGCGCCACCGGTAAGGCGACCATCTGCAACATGGGCGCCGAGCTCGGCGCGACCACCTCCATCTTCCCCTACGACGACCACGCCGCCGCCTACCTGCGGGCCACGGGCCGCCCTGAACTCGCCGAGCTTGCAGACAAGTACGCCCACCTCCTCACCGGCGACGCTGAGGTCGAGGCCGAGCCGGAGAAGTACTTCGACCGCGTTATCGAGATAGACCTCGACACGCTGGAGCCGCACGTCGTCGGCCCGCACACGCCGGACCTCGCGCGCCCCATCTCCGAGCTCGCCGACGCCGTCATCAAGGAGAACTACCCGGACCGGCTCTCCGCCACCCTCATCGGCTCCTGCACCAACTCCTCCTACGAGGACGTCTCCCGCGCCGCCAACGTCGCCCGGCAGGCCGCCGAGCACGGTGTCGGGGTGGCGGTCGACTTCCTCGTCACCCCCGGCTCGGAGGCCGTCAACGCCACGATCCAGCGCGACGGCCAGATGGCCGCGCTCGAGTCCGTCGGGGCGAGCGTCATGGCCAACGCCTGCGGCCCCTGCATCGGCCAGTGGAAGCGCCCCACCATCAACCCCGGCGACGTCAACTCCATCGTCACGTCGTTCAACCGCAACTTCCCCGCCCGCAACGACGCCAACCCCTCCACGATGAACTTCATCGCGAGCCCGGAGATCGTGACCGCGTTCGCGCTGGCGGGCCGCCTCTCGTTCAACCCCATGACCGACACCCTCACCGGCGCCGACGGTCAGCCGTTCAAGCTCGACCCGCCCGGCGAGGCGCCCGAGGTGCCGGAGGACGGCTTCGCGGGACGCGGCTTCGGCTACGAGCCTCCCGCCGACGACGGCAGCGGCATCGTCGTGAACGTCGACCCAACGTCGACGCGCCTGCAGGTGCTCTCACCCTTCCCCCGCTGGGACGGCAACGACTTCGAGCGCGTGCAGGTGCTCGTGAAGGCGAAGGGCAAGTGCACGACCGACCACATCTCCCCTGCGGGGCCGTGGCTGCGCTTCCGAGGCCACCTCGAGCGGCTGAGCGACAACGCCTTCCTCGGCGCGGTCAACGCCTTCACCGACGAGCGCGGCGAGGGGCTCAACCAGGTCACCGGCGAGCGCGCCCCCTTCCCGCAGGTCGCCCGCTACTACAAGGAGCACGGCCTCGGCTGGGTCGCCGTCGGCGACTTCAACTACGGCGAGGGCAGCTCCCGCGAGCATGCCGCCATGTCACCGCGCCTGCTTGGCGCCAGGGCCGTCATCGTGCGCAGCTTCGCCCGCATCCACGAGACGAACCTCAAGAAGCAGGGCATCCTCCCGCTCACCTTCGCCGACCCGGACGACTACGACAAGATCTTCGAGGCCGACACCATCAGCATCACCGGCCTGGACGAGATCGCCCCCGGCAAGCCCGTCCGCGCAGTCATCCACCACTTCGAAGGCGGCGACGAGGAGATCGACCTCACCCACACCATGAGCGAGGAGCAACTCGAGTGGTTCCGCGCCGGCGCCGCCCTCAACATCCTGGGCAAGTGAGAGTGAACCAGGGAACCACCATGAGTATGCCCACACACTTGGACCTACTAAACCCTACGCTGCGAGCCTTGGAAGCGTTGGGAGGCAGCGCTTCCCTGCAGGAACTCAATCAGAGAGTCATTCAAGACCTCAATCTACCTGACGAGACAACGGGACAGATTCATGGAAATGGGCCAATGAGCGAGGTTGAGTATCGTCTGGCTTGGTCCAGGACGTACCTCAAGCGGTTCGGCCTACTGGACAATCCCATCCGAGGGGTCTGGTCTCTAGTATCAACTAAGCCAAGAGGTCTTGAAG
Source organism: Dehalococcoidia bacterium (assembly GCA_034422595.1). Taxonomy (GTDB): domain Bacteria; phylum Chloroflexota; class Dehalococcoidia; order Lucifugimonadales; family Australimonadaceae; genus Bin16. Next base: position 338,315 of record DAOUJO010000001.1, read on the forward strand.
TAGATCCAGCCGAGGTGCAAAGAACAGTTGCCCAGCGGACGCGAAGGGAGTCACTCGTAACGAGAGTGACTCTTTCTCAGGAGCAGGCCCTACCTGAAGAAGAGGACAACGGCGAAACTGCCACATGGCGAGAGCGACTAATTGACGCTCTGCTGAACATGTCTCCAAGTGCCTTTGAACGCCTTTGTCAGCGACTACTCCGCGAGTCTGGCTTTATCGAAGTCGAAGTCACCGGACGGTCAGGAGATGGAGGTATCGACGGCCACGGCATCATACGGATGGGCGGCCTGATTAGTTTCCCTGTCCTCTTTCAGTGCAAGCGCTACAGCGGAAGCGTCACCGCTAGTACCGTTCGCGACTTCCGAGGTGCCATGGCAGGACGGAGCGACAAGGGTCTGTTGATAACGACTGGGGGGTTCACTCGAGACGCCCGACAAGAGGCAACACGAGATGGCGCACCACCAATAGACCTTATCGACGGCAATCTCCTGGCAGACAAGCTCAAGGAATTGAAACTCGGCGTAAGCACTGAGATGGTGGAACAGGTAACCATCGACGCTGATTGGTTCAACAGCATCTGAGGCTGCACCTCTAGGGAGAGCCGCCATCATCGATCCCCACCTCCGCTTCGGCATCGCCATACCCCAGCGGTTCCCCGGCGAGATCGACGTCGCCGTGCTGCCGCCCTTCTTCGCGGCGGTCGAGGAGTTGGGCTACCACAGCTGCTGGGTCGTCGAGCAGGCCATCAACGCCCGGAACGACCTCGCCCCCATCCCCCTGCTCTCCTACGCCGCCGCCCTCACCGATAAGGCGCGCCTCGGCAGCTCCGTCCTCATCAGCGTCCTGCGCAACCCCATCAACCTCGCCAAGAGCCTCGCGACCCTCGACCGCCTCTCGAACGGACGCCTCATCGCCGGGGTCGGCATGGGCAACGCGACCGGCGCGCCCTTCTCCGAGGCGTTCGGCGCTCCGGCGGCGGGCAAGGCGTCCCGCTTCGAGGAGGGGCTGGTGCTGATGCAGCGACTCTGGACCGGCGAGCGTATCACCTTCGACGGCCGCTTCTGGCAGCTGGACGACGCCTTCATCAGCCCCACGCCCGTCCAGCAGCGCATCCCGCTCTGGTTCGGCGGCCACGCCCCCGCCGCGCTCGACCGCGCCGCACGGCTGGGCGACGGCTGGATGGGCGCAGGCGCAACCTCCACGGCCCGCTTCCGCGACGAGCAGGAGGCGATGCGCGCCGCCCTGGACGCCCACGGACGCGACCCCGCCGCGTTCACGACCTCGAAGCGCGTGTTCGTCGGTGTGGAGGACGACCCCGAGACGGCGCTGCGTCGGATGCAGCCCTGGTTCACGATGCACTCCGGCAGCGGACAGCGCGCCGAGCGCGTCGGCGTCTACGGTACGCCGGAGCAGTGCGCGGAGGGCCTGGCCGAGATCGCCGACACCGGCCTTGGCCTCATCGCCCTCAACCCCCTCTATGACCACGAGCGTCAGGCCCGCCGCCTCGCCACCGAGGTCCTGCCCCTCATGGGCCTCAGCCTGTAGGAGACTCTCCATACCTCCGGCAGGAGTGTAGTTCGGGATGGGAGCGGGGGCTTGGTCCCCTCTCCTGAGGGAGAGGGTGCCGGCGCTACGCGGCGGCGGGTGAGGGCCCTGCGGAGGATGGGCGCGGGGTCTGGTCCCCTCTCCCTTGAGGGGAGAGGGCTAGGGAGAGGGTGAACCGGCGGGGGTGTGTGGAAGGGTTGTCATGTTGAGCGGAGTCGAAACATCTCTCGGGAGTACGTGACTGCTCCCTACCTCGTCCCACCCAGCTTGTGCAGCTCGTCCGGCAGCGTCGGCAACTGCACCGCGATGACCGCCGGTGAGCCGTTCCGCACCTCGGCCAGCCCTCGCTTCAGCGCCGGGCCAACCTCCGCGGGGTCGGTCACCGACTCGCCGTAGCCGTTCGCCACCTCGGCAAGCTTCGCGAAGTCCGGCGGCGGGTCGAACAGCCCACCCTCGTAGCCCGCCGACGCCGCGTAGCCTGCCGGGTACGCGTTGTCCACGCCCGCCGTGCCGGTGCTGTACGACTTGTTGACGAACACCACCGTCAGGAACGGGGTCTTGTAGTGGCCCGACGACCAGAGCGCGGCGAGCGGGCTGCCGAACATGAAGTAGCCGTCCCCGGTCACGAGCACCACGTCCCGGTCGGGCGCGGCGGTCTTCGCGCCGAACGCCGCTCCGGTCCCCCAGCCGCCCGCGCTGCCGCCGCTCTTGAAGTACGAGCCCGGCAGATGGCGCCCGTGGTACGGGCGGAACGCGGCGGTCGAGCTGAGCGTGTCGTCCAGCACGATCGCCTGCTCCTCCAGCACCTGCCCTATCTGGTAGCCGACCCACCGCGGGCTGATGGGGTCGCGCGTCGCCACCCGCATCGCGGCGTCCTCGTCCTGCTTCCGGATCTCCTGCTTCCGCTGCGCCAGCCGCTCGCGCCGCTCCTCGATGCGTCCCATGTCCGCCTTCGTCAGCATCCCCGCAGCCTGCTCGTACACCGCCTCCGCAAACGGCCCGGCCAGCACCGGCAGCCACACGTCCGCATGGAACTCCATCGTCTTGTAGCGCGACTGCACGGGGTCCGGGTCCACCCACACGATCTTCGTGCCGGGGCGCGGCGCGTTCGCCGGCATGTACGGCACCGGCGTCTCGATGACGACCACAACGTCCGCCTGCGCCGCCGTCGGCCCGGTACCGGAGAGCGGGTGTGTCGTCGGGAAGTTCATCGTCATCGTGCGCTCCGAGTCCATCATCGGAAGCGCGAGCAGCTCCGCGAGCCGGACAAGCGGCTCGACCGATGCGCTGTTGCGGCCGGACTGCCCGAGGATGACGACCGGGTTCTCCGCCTTCACCAGCCACTCCGCGACGCGCTTCGCGTCCGACGGGTCCGGCCAGGTTGGACGGGCGACGCCGAGTTCGTCACGGGTCGGGAAGCGCGTCTTGCCCGGCAGCGGCAGCATCGCCGCCTCCTGCGGCACCGTCATGTAGACCGGCCCGCGCGGCTCGCTCATCGCCACCTGCAGCAGGCGGCTGACGATCAGGCCCGGGTTGTCCGTGTGGTCGAGCCGGTGGTCGATCTTCGTGTACTGCCGCACGATCTCGCCCTGGTCGCGCGGCTCCTGCACCCACTGCACCGTGTTCGTCCGCGCCCCGCGCATCGAGCCCGGATAGGCCCGTGGCCCTGCCCCCGCCGTGATGAGGACGGGGTAGCCGCCGCGCCACGCGGTATGCAGCCCAGCCCCGTAGTTGAACGTGCCGACGTCCACGTGTGCGGCGGTTGCGGCCGGCTGCTCGCGCACCATCGCGCTGCCGAGCGCGGCGTTCAGCGCCGAGCCCTCGTGCGTCACCGTGAGCAGGCGCGGCGCGGGCCACCCCTTCGAGGCGGCGCGCGCAACGGCCTCTTGGTAGAAGCCGATCTCGGAACCCGACACGAAGAAGAAGTGCTCAACCCCGCCGAGCTTCATCGCGGTCGTGATGGCGTCCGCCCACTCGTCGGCGTCGTGCTCGCTCCAGCTCGGGTCTGCGGCGATGGTGCGGTCTTCAACCATGACGGGCCTCCTGGGGTGCGCGGATGCGGGATGCTGCCGCCCGCAACGATACGGCGCGGGCGGGCGTGTGGCAACGCGCGCCGCCGGAGGCGCAGTGATACAGTGCGCGGGATGGCGATCGGGCGACATGGGGAGGAGCCGAGCGCCGAGAACGCCCCGCTGGGACGGTGGGGCGCGCTCGCTATCCGCGACTTCCAGCTGTTCTGGGCCCAGGGGCTGTTGCAGGGGCTCGCGCGGAACATGCGCGAACTCCTCCTCGGCTTCCTGGTCTTCGACCTTACCGGCTCCACGCTCGACCTCGGCATCACCGGCATATTCATGACCCTCCCGGTCATCGTGCTCGGTCTTCTGGGCGGAGCGCTCGCCGACGCGGTGGACCGGAAGAAGCTCCTCATCTACACGCAGGCCGCCAATTTCGCGGGGTTGGCCCTGCTGCCCGTTCTGATATTCACCGGCGCCGTTCAGGTGTGGCACCTGTGGCTCCTCGCGAGCTTCTGGTCCGGCATGAGCATCCTGGGGCGTCCGGCGGAGCGGGCCTTCCTGCCCCGCCTGGTGCCGAGGGCCTACGTCATGAATGGCATCACGTGGTTCGGCGCGCTCAGCCAGGGCACGCTGTTCGGCGGCCCGCTCATCGGTGGAGTGCTCATCGCGCTGGTGGGCGTGGGCTGGGCGTTCGCCGTCAACGCGGTGTTCCTCCTGCTGGCCGTATTCGCGACGATTGCGATCCGCACGTCGGGCGAGCAGTTGGGAGAGGCCCGCCGGGTATCGCTCGCGGCGATATGGGAAGGGGCGCGCTACCTGAGGACGAAGGAGGTGCTCTGGGGGGCGTACCTGATGGACTTCGGCGTCATGTCGTTCGGGTTCTTCCGCATCATCATGCCGGCCTTGGCGGAAGACGTGTACGGGGTGGGCGCGGTTGGCCTCGGGATGCTCGTTGCGGCGCCTGCGGCCGGCTCCTTCCTCGGCACCGGCATACTCCTCCGCATGGGCGACCCGCCTCGCAAGGGCGTCATGATCGTGCTCGCCAACGTGGGCTACTCGCTCGGCCTCGCCATGCTGGGACTCGCCGCGCTGGCGCTGGCGTCGTGGTTCTACCTCGCGCTCGCCGTGCTGGCGTTCCTCGGCCTGATGGACGTCGTCAGCTTCACGGCGAGGCAGGCGCTCATCCAGCTCGTGGCGCCCGACTACTACCGGGGCCGTGTGGGCAGCTTCTCCTCGATCCTCGCCGGGCTGGGGAACGGGACGGGCTCGGCGGTCATCGGCGGGATTTCATCGCTCGCCGGGGTGCCCGGAGCGTTCATCATCAACGGGTGCGTCTGCCTGAGCATCACCACGGCGTCCGGGCTCACGTGGCGGGGTATCTGGCGCCACGACCAGCGCACCGAGCCCGCAGCCGACTGACCGCCCTGCCCTACGCCGACGCCCTGCCCTGCGCGGCGACCGCCGCCACCGCCTGCTCGATCGCCGCCTGGTCGCCGAGGTAGCGGCTGCCCTGCGGCGTGAGGTCGTCCGCGAGGTCGTAGACGAGCGGAACGCCGGTGGGGATGTTCAGGTCGATGATGTCGGCGTCCGAGATGTTGTCGAGGTGCTTCACGAGCGCGCGGAGGCTGTTGCCGTGCGCGACGATGAGGACGCGCTTACCGGCGCGGATGTCCGGCGCGATCGTGCTCTCCCAGTACGGTACGAACCGCGCGACCGTCTCCTTGAGCGACTCGGTGAGCGGCATCTCGTCCGCGGACATGGAGCCGTAGCGGCGGTCGCGTCCGGGGTGGCGCTCGTCGTCCGACGTCAGCGCGGGTGGCGGGACGTCGTAGCTCCTGCGCCACAGGAGCACCTGCTCCTCGCCGTGCTCGGCGGCGGTCTCCGCCTTGTTGAGCCCCTGCAGCGCGCCGTAGTGGCGCTCGTTCAGCCGCCAGTCCCTGATGACGGGGAGCCACATCAGGTCCATCTCGTCGAGAACGATCCAGAGCGTACGGATGGCGCGCTTGAGGACGGACGTGTAGGCCACGTCGAACGTGAAGCCCTCCTCCAGCAGCAGTTGACCGGAGTGCGCAGCCTCCTCCCGTCCGGTGTCGGTGAGGTCGACGTCGGTCCAGCCGGAGAAGCGGTTGGAGAGGTTCCAGTCGCTTTCGCCGTGTCGCAGGAGCACTACCTGGGGCATCGTTCATCCTCCGCGTGGTCTGTCACGTGCATTGTGCCACAAGGCACGCGACAGTTGTTGTCATGTTGAGCGAAGCCAAAGGCGGAGTCGAAATATCTCTCGGGATGGTCTTATCCCCTCTCCCCCGGGGAGAGGGCAACGCGCTTAGCGCGTGGGTGAGGGTGGATCCCCTGCGGAGCCCGCACCTGAGCGCGCGCATCCTCTCGGGTGAGGGCGAACCCCACCGGCGCCCGTGGCCTGATTTTCGCGTAGCATCGAGCTGCACACCGCCGGAGGGGAACGATGGCGCCGAGCAGGATAACACGGCTGGACCCGATAGCGGTCATGTACCTGCGCGAGTACGAGCAGCCTAGCGAGGAGGCTTTCACCGAGCTGGAAGCCGTGGTGGGCCGGAGGGGACGGCGCTTCTACGGTGTCTTCGATCAGGATGCGGGAAGATACCGGGCGTGTGTCCGGTCCCACGAGCACGACGACCCTGTCAGCCTCGGCCTCAGCACGGATACCATCGACGGCGGTCTGTATGCGTACGAACGACTGCGCGGCGACCACGAGTCCCTGATCGCCCGTATCGCCTCCACTTTCGAGGCGCTGGGCGAGCGGTACAGCGTCGACCCCACGAGGCCCTCCATCGAGTTCTATCGGCGAGGTGACGAGTTCGTGCTGTACCTCCCCGTCACGGGATAGGCCGATGAAGGGCTTTGCGCGATGACCGGTCCTGTCCGCAGCCGGGACGGTACGTGGCACGCTGCTCCGGGACGCAGCGCTCGCTCGCGTTCCAGGAGCAGGTGGCTCGCGCTTGCAGGCATCCTCGGCGTCGGCTTGCTGGTCTGGGGTCTGTGGGTCTCCGGCGTCACCTTCACCGGCCCAGTGCCGCTGCCGTCGACACAGACGAACGCGCCGGTGGGCGCGGACGACTGGGCGCTGGCAGGCCGCGACGCCGCGCACACCGCGGCCGTCCCCTCCCACGACGGGTTCGAGGGCGAGGAGCTGTGGCGGTTCGAGACCCCGCACCCGCTCAGCGCCGCGCCCGCCGTCTCCGGCGGACAGCTCTACCTCGGGACCAGGGACAACCGTTTCATCGTCATGGACACTGCGACCGGCGGCGTCCTCTGGGAGCGCCAACTCTCGACGGTGACCGTCACCACTCCTGCCTTAACGCGGGACGCCGTCTACGTGACGGTGCGCGACGGACTGCTGCTCGCGATGGACCGTCACGACGGCACGGAGCTGTGGCGCTTCCAGGCTGACGGCGCATCCTTCGCGTCGCCCGCCGTCTACCGGGGCGTCGTCTACGCGGGGTCATGGAACGGCACGCTTTACGCGCTCGACGCTCACAATGGGCGGTTGCTCTGGACGTTCGAGGCTGACGGGAGCGTCGTCACGCCTCCGGCGTTCCAGGGAGACCTGATGGCGCTCGCCACCGATGACGGGCTGGTCTACGTGATCGACCTCATCACCGGCAGGAAGCGGCTCATCTTCGACACACTCAACGCCCTGTCGGAGAGTCCGGTGTTCGCCGGGGACTACTTCCTCATCGCCACGGGGCGGGGAAGACTGGCAGCGGTCGACTGGACGAAGCTGGAGTACCCTTTCGAGCGCGCCTTCCGTTCCTGGCGGCAGCAGTTCGTCGTCTGGGGATTGCAGGCGGAACCGCCGCTCCCCAAGGGGCTGGTCTGGGGCCGCGTTCTCGCCCGCGACAGCGCCCTGACCGGCCCGGCGGTCCTCGACGGCGTCGCATACGCCGCCAGCCGCGATGGAAGGCTCCATGCGGTATCCGTCGCCGACGGCGCCCTGCTCTGGGAGTACGACACCGGAGCGCTCATCCACTCTGCCCCGGCAGCGGCAGGCCGTTTCGTCTACCTCGGCAACGATGCAGGAGAGGTCCACGTCGTCGACCGCGTAACCGGCGAGCCGGTTCGGGTCATCCGCGCAGGTGTCCCGGTCAGCGGCCACATCGTCGTAACGGAGCGGGGCCTCTACGTCACATCCGGGGAAGCAGGAACGCTCATCGCTCTGCGTTAGCGAAGCCCTGTTCAGCCAGCAAGGCTGCGCGCCGCGCTCCTCGGGCCTGCCCGGTAGGATCCCCTCTCCCTACAAGGGGAGAGGGTTAGGGAGAGGGTACTGCCGAAGGTGGGGTTGGGGCGCCTGTCATGTTGAGCGCAGCCGGAGGCGGAGTCCCGCACTTTAGTGCGCAACATCCTCTCGGGAAGCATTCGCGCATGCAGCCCGTTCTCCGGAGGCCCCCCCCCCCCCCCCCCCAATCACTGACACGCGCCCCTGTCGCGGTCGCACCCTGCCCGCGTACGCTGGTTGCATGACCGTCGTGCGGACAGCACCCATAGACAGCGTCTATACCTCGCGCCTCAGCTATAGACAGGGTCTATGGCTCCACCGCCCAACTTTTGAAAACTCTGCACATCTTGTTCAACTTTCACGGGAAGCAGGCCGTGGCCTTGCGCAGAGCAACGCAAGGTGCTCAAGGTGTTCAAATGGAGTACTCGGTTTACTCCTGACACCGGTAACAAGATGTGCAGATTTCCGGGCCGGTTGCGCACCTTGTTCGAGGAGCCCCCGCTTTGACGCGCGAGGGGGCGGGTGCTATACCGCATCCGTACACGCGAGGAGGTAGACGCCATGGCAAGCAAGTTGCAGGTCGTTGATGGAGACGGACACCTCGTAACGGACATCGCGGCAGTGGCCAGCCGCATGCCGCAGGAGTACCTGAACCGCGCCACAGGCAGCAGCCTCGGCAACATCTTCCCGCCCATCGACCACCTCCACGCCGCCCAGCCGGTCGCGACGCCGCCGGGGTCGTTCCAGAAGATCGGCGTCGAGGAGTGGCTGATGTTCATGGACGACGTGGGCATCGACTGCGCAGCGCTGTTCCCCACCGGCGGGCTCTCCTACGGGCGCATCGTCAACCGGGACTGGGCCATCGCCGTGTGCCGGGCGTACAACGACTGGCTGTACGACACCTACGTGAAGAGCAGCCCCCGGTTCGTCGGGCTCGCCCTCATCCCCATGCAGGAGCCCGAGGAAGCGGCTATCGAGTTGCGCCGGTCGGTTGAGGAGCTTGGGATGGCGGGCGCCATGCTCCCCACGCGAGGGCTGCCGAACCACCTCGGCGCGAAGGAGTACTGGCCCGTCTACGAGGAGGCCGACCGGCTCGGCTGCTGCCTCGCCGTCCACGGCGGTTCGCACAGCGGCATGGGGTTCGACCACCTGAACGTCTACGCGCCCGTGCATGCGATGGGGCACCCCGTCGGGCTCATGGCCGCCTTCGCCGGCGTCGTCTTCAACGGCATCCTGGACCGCTACCCGAACGCGCGCTGGGGCTTCCTTGAGGGCGGCGTCGCCTGGTTCATGCTCTGCATGGAGCGGTTCGACCGCTCTTACGAGACCCACATCGACCTCGACCCGCGCGGTGAGCTGCTGCAGCTGCGCGACGGCGAACGCGTGAGCGACTACATCCTGCGCCACATCCACGACGACCGGCTGTTCGTCGGCTGCGAAGGCACCGAGCCGCTCATCTCCGAGGCGCTGCGCCTCACCGGCGGGAAGTGCTTCGTCTTCTCGTCCGACTTCCCCCACGAGGTCAATGCTGAGATCTGCAAGCACGAGCTCAGCGAGATATTCGAGAACGTGAAGATCACCGGCGAGGAGCGGGCAGGCGTGCTGTCCGAGAACGCCCGCGCACTCTACGGGCGTACCGTCGCCGCGGGTCTCGCCGCCCACTAGGAGCGATTGCGTGGAGACGCGATTCGGAGGTGGGTGGAGTGTCTGATCCCCTCTCCTGAGGGAGAGGGCGGCGCGCTTCAGCGCGCGGGTGAGGGCTCTTAGGATGGGGGGTGAACCATGACAGTGATGGTGACAGGCGGATGCGGACTCGGCGGGTCGTTCGCGGTCCGCTACGCGCTCGATCAGGGCGAGGACGTGGTCGCGTTCGACATCGCGATCAAGACCGAGCTCCTCGACGACGTGAAGGACCGCGTGCGCTTCGTGAAGGGCGACATCTCCAACGCGTCCGAGGTGTTCGCCGCCGTTGCCGACCACGGTGTGCGGCGCATCCTGCACACGGCCAGCTTCCTCACCGGCCCGGCCTACGACCGGCCGCTCGCCGCCGCGCAGACTATGGTCATCGGCACACTCAACGTGCTGGAAGCGGCGCGGGCGCTGAAGGTGGAACGCGTCGTGCACGTGAGCACCGGAAAGACCGTCCCGACGGCGCGCCAGTTCTTCGAGGCGGCGTCCTCCGGCAACGTGAAGATACAGCCCGATCCGTACACGAGCCACAAGGTCGCCACGGAGCTGCTCTGCAACGACTACCGCGGGCTGTACGACATGGACATCGTCGTCATCTATCCCGGCCAGCTGTTCGGGCCTGGGTACGACTTCGCGGGAGGCTTCGGGAGGGCGCTCAAGCCCATCGTCGAGAAGTCGCTGCGCGGCGAGCCGGTGGTCCTCGACGCATGGGACTCGGCTGCGGTGTCGACGCCGCGCGAGATCAATCCCACGCCGCCCATCCGCACCGTGCCCGTGATGTACGCCTCGGATGCGGGACGCGGCGAGATGATGGCAACGCTCGTGGACGACCTGCCCGCCAACGTCTACCGGCTCCAGTCGAAGGAGGAGCTGACGATGTATGAGATCACGCAGGTCATCATGCGGCTTATACCCGGCTCATCCATCGAAGCGCCGGAGCCCGAGGTGCGCGGCGGGCCCGTCGACCCCGACTCCCCTGCGAACCGGGACTTCGGCTTCGCTCCCGAATACGACATGGAGGCAGGCCTGCGGGAGTACATCGACTTCCTGCAGACCGGGAAGTACCGCCGGCTCCTGAACGCCTGACCCGCCGGGCAAGGGAGACCTGAGGCTGAGCAGTGGTTGCGTCGAGGAGTAGTATTGAGGCAGTCTGGCCGAGGAGTTCGCGAGAGGAGGCAGTCATGACAACGCAGGTGATGACCAAGCGGATCGACGCCGACACGCACTTCAACCTGACCATCGACTACAGGGAATTGCGTGACATGGTCCCGCGTTCGGGCGGCCCTCAGATAGAAGAGATGATGTATCGCGACGCGCTCCAGATCGTCGATCTGGACGTAGTCAGGGCTGCGATCGCCGGACGGGAATACTCGCCGGGCGGTCACGCCGGCGACCCGGAGCGGGACATCGAGGCGCGGCTCATCGAGATGGACAGGCTTGGTTTCGACATGCAGGTGCTCAATACCCAGCGGGCGATGCCCAACCTGCTGATGCCGCCCGACAGCCCGCTGTGGCTCCGCACGGCGCTCGCGAAGCTCTACAACAACGCAGCGGCTGAGCTGCAGGACCGCTATCCGGACCGCTTCATCTGCCAGATAACGGTGCCTTGGGACGACATCGACGAGTCCGTCAGGGAGCTCGAACGCGCCGCCGGGATGGGGCTCCGCGCGGTGAGCATCTGCGGAAGCTATCTGCACGGGAACCTCGACGCGTACGAGCTCTACCCGTTCTGGGAGGCGGTGAGTGACCTCGACCTCGCGTGCATGGTCCACAACTTCACGCAGGGGCATCGCGGGAACTTCTACGACCATCGCACCTCGTATCCGATGGTCGGCACGGAGCGCTACCACCGGCTCCACATCGGGACGTACGTCGGCTTCGGCGTCGACTACACCATCGCGTGCACGGCGCTGACGCTGGGGGGCGTGCTGGACCGGTTCCCGAATCTCCGCTTCCTCTTCTTCGAGGCCGGAGCGTCGTGGATGACCTACGCGATGCACGGGGCTGACCGGTCGTTCTACATCGAGCGCGCCTGCGCGCGTACGAACACCCGCCCCAGCGAACTCATCAAGCAGCATTGCATGACCGCGATCGAGAGCATCGAACCGCTGGAGCAGCTGGTGGAAGCGTACGGCGCGGACAACTTCGTCATCGGCACGGACTTCCCGCACCCCGAGTTCCAGCGCCTGCCGAACGCCACGACCGACATCACCGGAAGCAGCCTGTCCGGCGAGGACAAGGACAAGATCCTCGGCGGCAACCTGGCGCGTGCGTTGAGGCTCTAGCGGCGCACGGGAACGCTTATCCCGGCTGCACCTTCTCCGCCAGGATTGCGATGCGTTCCTCGAGCGGCGTATTGAACAGACGCATGCCCTCTTCGCGGTCGACGAAGGCCACCTGACCCGGCACGGGGATGATCTGCGCCGATTCGGCGCCGCGCACGATGCCGACCGGGTCTATGCCGTCCTGCACGCGCGCTATCTGCTCGTCCCAGAGCTTGTGCATGAGCAGCACGCCGCGGTCGGAACTGCCGAACGTCATCTTCTCGAAGTCCGGCAGGCCGCCGCGCTCTTCCCTGCCCTGCGTGCTCATGATCGCTTCGTCTTCCCAGATCGGCCCTTGGCGGAGCGGGTGCCCGGTGTTCCACCAATAGCCGACGTCCTCGAACCAACCCTCGTAGAACGGGCCTCCGGCGTCGGCGGGAGTGTCGGCGTGGAGCCTTCGCAGGGCGGCGTCCGATATCTGCCCGTCCGGACCGAACGGCTCGAAACTCACACCGAACCATCGCGTCGTGTGGTCGTCCATCGGCACAGCCCAGTTGATGGTGTTGGTCCGGGCGCGCTGGCAGGGGAAGAGGGCGTGGGTCTCGTGATACTCGTAGACGCCCGGGTTCCTCGTGTTCTGGAGTGTCACGTAGCAGGCGCCCCAGGGCGTCGTCTCGAACCGGATGGGGGTGGCGGGGTCGCCGTTGTAGCCATGATGGATGGCGTGCACCGGCTCGCCGCCCTTGAACCATCCGTGGGCGACCTCGCGGTGCCAGACGTCCAGCACGTTGTCGAGTGTCTGCAGTAGTGCGTTCGACTTCTGGATGCGGTTGCCCTTTCCGGCCACGCGCATCCCGTCCTGCCGGAACAGCGCCGGGTACCGGGGGAACGGCGGCTGCAGATCAGGAGGCCCCAGGTAGGCGAAGATCAGCCCTCCGACTTCAACGCACGGGTACGACGGATGTTTGACGGAGTTGCGGAAGCGCCGTCCCGGAGGCTCGCAGGGCATATCGAGACAGTTCCCGTCGCGGTCGTACAGCCACCCGTGGTAGAGGCACCGCAGCCCCTCGTCCTCCACGCGACCGTAGACGAGCGACGTCCCGCGGTGCGAGCAGTGCTCTTCCAGCAGTCCCGGCTTGCCCGTCGCGTCGCGGAAGAGCACGAGGTTCTCCCCCAGCACTCGTACCCGTACCGGGTTCTTCGCGCTGGGCCGCACCGGCCACTGGCCACCGTCGAGGTTCGCCGACGTCTCCACCGGCAGCCAGTAGCGCCGGAACACCTCACCCGAAGGCGTGCCCGGCCCGAGTTTGAAGATCTCGTCCATCTCCCTGTTGCTAGAGGCACGGCGAACCTCCTGACCGGTTTACCGGTTCGCTAGATCGGCACCACCCTCAGGTCAGCGTCGTACTCGGGGTGCACGGGCACCTGGTGGCTGAGCTCGACCACCTTGCCCGTCCGGGACGATTCGACCATCGCGAAGATGGCCTCGGCAGTTGCCATGCCCCAGCGGCCCGAGTGGTAGACCGGCTTGCCGTTGACGACCGCGTCGTAGAGCTCGTGCACCTCTCCTCGACTGTGGACGTTCGATTCGCCCGTGACCTCGCGCACGCCGTCGTCGTCGTAGACGAGAACGCCCTGCGAGCCGATGCGCATGTCGCCGTGGTCGCAGGTCACGAATATCGTGCCCGGGTCGCCGGTGTCGTTGAGTCCCGAGCGGTCGCCCGGTTCACGAGCGACCTGCCGCCCGAAATTGCCTCGACCGCCATCAGACTGGAGCGCATCCGCGAACTGTTGAGCCTCGATCTTCCCGCCTATGCGCAGGTCCTGCTTGTCGGCTTCCTCATTGCGCGTACCGCTCTGCATCTCCTTACGGATGCGGACGAGGTTCTCGATGGAACTGCGCCCGGCAGCAGGCCCGTTGACCTCGCTCAGCGTGAAGTAGCCATAGCCGTTGTGGGTCGCCGTGGCGACGGTGCCGTCCTCGAATTCGAAGTGGGCGGTGTAGTAGCCGGGCATGGGGCGCTCCGGCATCCATTGGCCGACCTTGCCCCAGACACGCTTGACCATGCCGCCGCCCAGCAGCCGGACGGTGTCGATCTGGTGCGGGCCCTGCCGGTATGGCACGCCGCCGCCCTGAGCAAAGTCGAGTTCATCCGGCGTCCGTGGCCGCAGCATCCAGTCCGTGTAGGCGATGAGGTGGATGGCCCGCACTGCGCCGATCTCCCCGGATTCGATGATCTTCCGCATCGTCCGGTAGGGCAGCCCGAAGCTGGCGGTGTGGGCGCAGACGAGGTGCACTCCGGCCTTGTCGCACTCCTCGACCATCTGCTCAGTCTCCTTGAGCGAGATGGCCATGGGCTTCTCGACCATGACGTGCTTCCCGTGACGTGCCGCCGTGATCGTGTGCTCGGCGTGGAAACGGTTCGGCGACGCGATGTAGACAGCGTCCACGTCGGGGTCCTTGCAGATCTCCTCCGCGCTCTCGTACACCTTCACGTCGGGGAACCGCTCTTTGAAGCGTTCCCGCGTGACAGGGACAACGTCGCACCCCGCAGCCAGGTGAACGATGTCCGGCTGCTGTACGACCGAACGGAGGATCTCCAGGCCTCCGACACCGATGCCGATGACCCCGATGTTGATCCGCTTCGTGGTGCTGGCGGTCTCCTCTGCTGTCGTAACCATGGCGACGACCTCCCCTTTATCGTGCTTCCTCACGTGAGCCGGATTGTGCGCCTTTTGCGCCCAGCCGTCGAGTGCGTGCATCAGCACACGTAACGGTGGAGGAAACCGGAGCTCGCTCCGCTACTCACGCACTGGCGACGAAACGGGAGAACGCCTCGTTGCCGAGAAGGCGTCCCGGTTCGGTGAGGCGGAGCGCGCCGTCAGCCCACTCCAGCAGGCCGAGGTCGATGCACTCCGCCGTGGGGCCGGGGAACGCGTCGGCGATGCCCTCACCGAAGCGATCGCGGAACGAAGCATCGGCAACGCCTGCGTTCAGGCGCAGGCCCATCATCATCGTCTCGGCCATCGCGTCGCGACGGCTCACGGGTTCGCAAAGGCCGGTGGCTGCCGCAGCAGCGATGGTGTTGGCATCGAGGGGGCCGTCAGCCTGCCAGGCGCCTACGCGCCCGATGTACGTGCGTGGTGGATTGACGTTGGCAAAGCGCACGCCGGATCGGTCGAGAGCGCCGGTGCCGTAGAGGTAGCTGTGCGCGCCGGGGCCGACGCCCAGATACGGCAGGCTGCGCCAGTAGGCGAGGTTGTGCGTGCTCTCCCTGCCCTCCTTCGCCCAGTTGGATATCTCGTACTGCTGCTGTCCTGCGCCGGCGAGCATCGTCTGTGCGAGGACGTACATCTCCGCCGCAAGGTCGGAATCGGGTTCCGGCGTACCGCCGAGGCGCACGTCGGCCTCCAGCGGTGTGCCGGGCTCCAGCGTCAGGGCGTAGGCGGATAGGTGGTCCGTGTCCAGCCGGATCGCCTGCTCGACGGAGCGCTCCCATGTGGCGACCGGCTGATCGGGCAGGCCGAACATGAGGTCGATGCTCACGTTTTCGAACCCGGCGTTTCGGGCGTCGCGCACGGCCTGCGCGGCCCGTGCGGCGTCGTGGCGACGTCCGAGCATCGTGAGCTCCGTGTCGTCGAACGACTGCACCCCGATGGAGATGCGGTTGAAGCCCGCACCGCACATCGCCGCGAGGCGTTCAGGCGAGCAGTCACCGGGGTTCGCCTCCAGCGTTGCCTCGGCCTCGTCCGGCAACAGGAAGGCAGCGCGTATCGTTCCCATGAGACGCTGGAGGTCGCTCGGAGGTAGGTAGGACGGCGTACCGCCGCCGAAGAAGACGCTCGCAAGCGTTGGCCTGTCGAGCCACGAGCCCCACTGCTCGATCTCCCGCGCGAGCGCTGAAACGTAGGAGGGCATGAGCGGCTCGATGCCCGCGTAGGTGTTGAAGTCGCAATAGGGACACTTGGACTCGCAGAAGGGGATATGGACGTAGAGCGCGAGCCTGCCGCTCAGGGGCGGTTGCATGTTGTGCCCTCCCGCTAGACGTTGAACAGGAAGTTGACAACGTCGCCGTCGCGCATCACGTAGGTCTTGCCCTCGGTGCGAAGGAGCGCCTGCTTGCGCGCCTCGGCGATGCTCCGCGTGCGGGCGAGGTCCTCGTAGGCGACGACTTCAGCACGGATGAAGCCGCGCTGGATGTCCGAGTGTATCTTGCCCGCCGCCTCCACCGCGCTCATGCCCTTCGTGATCGTCCATGCGCGGGTTTCATCTTCACCGGTTGTCAGGAACGAGACAAGGCCGAGCAGGTCGTAGGAGAGGTTGATCATACGGTCGAGGCCCGGTTCGCCCGCGCCGAGCGACTCGCGGAACTCGGCCTCGTCCTCCGGTTCCATCTGCGCAAGGTCGGCTTCGAGTTTGCCGCAGAGCGCCGCGGCGCCCACACCGGGTCGCGCGAGCCGTTCGCGCATCTCCGCCTCCATCACGTCGGCGCCGTCTATGGCGCCCTCGCCGATGTTGAAGACCACGATGAGCGGTTTCGCGGTGAGCAGTTGGAAGTTCTCCAGGAAAGGCCTCGCTTCCACAGGCAGCTCCTGCTCGCGGACAGGGACCTCATCCTCCAGTCCGGCGCGTATGAGGCTGAGGATGTGCTGCTCGCGGGTGAGCAGGTCGCGCTCCGCCTGCCGCGCCGAGCGCAACTGCGATGCGATGCGCTCCTGACGCCGTTCGAGGATGGCGAGGTCGGAGAAGGTGAGTTCCAGTTCCAGCGTCGCAGCATCTCGGTAGGGGTCGACCGTCTCCTGCACATGCGGCACGGAGGGGTCGTCGAAAGCGCGCGCCACGAGCAGCAGGGCATCGCAGCGCTGGAGGAGGTTGAGGTACTCGCCGCTGATGCCTTTCGTCTTCCCGAAGCCCTCCGGCGCGGCAGGTATGTCGATGTACTCGACCTCGGCGTGGACGACGCGCTTCGGTTTCGAGATCTCGGCGAGCACGTCGAGGCGAGGGTCGGGCACTTTGGCAACGCCGATATTGGGCTGCGACCCACCGCTGCGGAAGGATGCCGTCTCGGCGTGGCCGCGCGTCACTGCGTTGAAGATCGTGGTCTTGCCGGAGAGCGGCAGGCCGAATATGCCGATGGCCATTCCTATTCCACCCTACCCGCCGAGCGCCTGCGCGGCGAGCACCACGACAACGAACGTCAACAGGATGGCAGCAAGCGCGATACCGACAGGCGGACGTCCAAGGAACGCGAGCGCGTCGTCCGGCCCGCGTTCACGTGCGTAGGCGCTGAGCAGCAACAGGCGGGCCCAGCCTGTCGCCGGGGCAACGGCGAGGATGCTGGCGCGCCGGGCAAGCGCTCCAACGAGGCGCTCGCAGAAGGTGAACACGGCTTCCAGCGGGGTCTGTATCAGAACGCGTGCGATGGGCCCGGCCTTCCGGTAGAGCCAGTCGGTATCGATGGTGATGGTCGCCTCGCCGCCGAGCCTCCCGCGCAGTAGCCAGAATCCGACCGCCGTGAATCCGAGCATCTGGAGCGTCCGCACGACATGGTCGGCGTAGTACGGCTCGTAGGTGACCGGGAAGGGCAACAGGTCGTACAGGGCGATGTAGTAAACGCCGATGCCGATGCACAGGGCCGCGGCCAGGACCATCGCCACGATCATCCCGCGCGGCACCGGGCCGACGTGAATGTCGTCCCGCCTCGGCCCGAACCAGGTGAAGTACGGGAGCTTGAGTCCGGTGTGCAGGAACGTCCCCACGGACGCCAGATAGAGGAGGGCAACTGCCCAGTAGATATGCTCCTTCTCCGCCGCGTAGGCGACCAGCGACTTGGAAACGAAGCCGCTGAACAGCGGGAACGCCGAGATGGCGAACGCGCCCACCATGTAGAGCACGACGACCGTCTTCATCCGGTCGGATATGCCGCCTAGGGCCGTGAGCGTACGGCGGCCGGTGGCGTAGACCGCGGCGCCCGCGCCCATGAACAGCAGGCCCTTGTAGATGACGTGGGCGAACGCATGCGCGACCGCTCCGTTGATCGCGATCTCGGTGCCGATGCCCACGGCGGCCACCATGTACCCCACCTGGCTGATGATGTGATACGCAAGCAGGCGGCGGATGTCGTTCTCCAGCACCGCAAAGACGACGCCGTACAGCGCCATGATGACACCGAGGAAGATGAGGATCTCCCAGCCGGGGAAGCCGCGCGCCAGCACGTAGACCGCAGTCTTGGTGGTGAAGGCGCTCAGAAATACGCTGCCGGTGACCCCCGCCTCCGGGTAAGCATCGGTCAGCCATGCGTGCAGCGGAACGACCGCAGCGTTGATGGCAAAGCCTCCGAGGACGAGCCAACCGGCGATCGTGCCCTCGAAGAGCGTGAAGTCGAGCGAACCGCCGGTGCCCAGGTGCCACAGGACGCCCGCCAGCACCGTGCTTCCCCCGACCATGTGTACGAACAGATAGCGCGTGCCCGCGCTGCGCGAGCCGGGGTAGCCTCCCGCCCAAATCAGGTAGGCGGACGTGAGCGCCATCAGCTCCCAGAAGAGCACCAGCGTCAGCAGGTCCCCCGCGAAGACGACCCCTATCGACGTACCGGCGTAGCCGAGAGCGGCTGCCTGCTGGAAGCGGTCCTCGAGGTGCCAGGCGTAGATGCCGCCCAACGCCGCGGCGATCGCGAACACGTACCCGAACACGAGGCTCAAGGCATCGGCGCGCAGTGGTTCGAGTTCGAGGAAGAGCCAGGTGAACGTCCAGGAGTCGCCCGCGTCGAGGCCCCATATCAGGTGGACGAGGACGAGCAGCGGCGCGCCGACCGCGATTGCCTTGCGAACGATGCTCACGGGCATCAGCGCGACGAGGACTGCCGCGACGACCATGGTGAGGACGGGAGGGAAGCTAGCCATCGCGGTGCTCCCCGGGTTCGGCCTCAACGTGCTCGCCGGTGTAAGGGTCGTCGTGCTTCATCAGGAAGGTGTGGCCGACCCACTTGGAGATGACGACGATGCCGATGCAGCCCACCAGGCCGAAGCCCACCCAGAACAAGGGCTCGTCGCTACCGGTGAAGAGGAACTTGCGGTCGGGGACGAAGAACCGCTCAAGCACAACTGAGAGCACAACGCCGATGGCGACCGCGATGACGATGGGCCGATCGATGATCATGGGGTCCCTCCGGCAAGCGCAACGGACTGCGGGAAAGCGTCAGCGGTGACGGTCGATGCCAGTTCGAAGAAGCCGAGCGGCAGGTCCGGCGCGATACCCCAGACGAGTGCGAGCACAGCCGTTACGGCGATGGGCGCGACCATGCGCGCGTCGGCCTCGCCGTACCGCGTGTGGTCAGGCGACGAACGCAGGAACGCTCGGATGACGATGGGGAAGAGATAGCCCGAGGCGATCAGTCCGCTGACGAGGTAGACGATGAGGAATACCTGCTGGCCAACCTCCACCGCGCCCCAGCCGAGGTAGAGCTTGCTCGTGAAGAGGATGAACGGCGGGATGCCGACCATGCTGAGCGAGGCAAGTGCGAAAGAGCCCATCGTGATAGGCATCTGTCGCCCGATGCCGTCCAGTTCGCTCACGTTCTCCTTGTGCGTCCGCACGTGGATGGCGCCCGCCACGAAGAACATCGTGATCTTGGTGACGCCGTGCCCCACGATGTGGAGCAGCGCCCCCGTGAGCGCAAGTGGGCCGATGAGCGCGACGCCGAGCACGATGTACGAGAGGTGGCTGATGGTGGAGTAGGCCAGCCTGCGCTTGAGGTTGTCATGCCGCAGCGCGAGCGTCGAAGCGATGAGGAGCGTCGCGGCGGACATCACGGCCAGCACGAGCCACGCGCCCATGTCGTCCAACAGCGACGCGCCGAACACGAACACCCCTACCCGCACCATGCCGAACACGCCCGCCTTGACGACGGCGACGGCATGCAGCAGCGCTGATACCGGCGTCGGTGCGACCATCGCGCTCGGCAGCCAGCTGTGCAGCGGCATCACCGCAGCCTTCACGCCAACGCCCCCCGCAAGCAGCACGAACAGCCCCCACTGCGTCGCACTGTCCAACCCCGCGCTGTCGAGGAACCCGCCCGCTTGGAACGTGGCGTCCACACCCAGCACATGTAGCCAGGCAGTCGCACCGATGAGCATCAGGCCGCCGGAGAGCGTGTACGCAAGGTACTTCCGACCGGCGACCAGCGCGGTCTCCGTCTCCCGGTGCGTCACCAGCGGGTACGTGAAGAGCGAGAGCAGTTCATAGAAGAGAACGAACGTGAGCAGGTTCTCCGCCAGCGCCACGCCCGCTGCTGCAGCGATGCTGAGCGCAAACGCGGTGAAGAAGCGGGTCTGCTTCTGTTCGTGCTCGCCTCGCATATAACCGACCGCGTAAACGCCCGCAAGTACCCACAGCACCGAGACGAGCAAGCCGAAGATCATGCCCGCCGGGTCGGCCCGCAAGGTGATATCGATGCCCGGAGAGAGTTCCAGCAACACCGTCCTGTGGATACGCCCGTCCAGCGTATCGGTGAGCATCAGCACAGCGATGACCACCATGGCGATGCCCGCGAGCGTCGCCCACGTATCGCGCAGGTTCGGCCAGCGCCCCGTGGTGAACGCGGCGAGCACGGCAGCCCCCACCGGAACGAGCACGGCGGCGATCGGAAGCCCGGATGCGACCGTTTCGCTCACGACACCCCCGGCAGCAGGACGTGTTCCATGATGACGACGTTGATCACGCCGAGTACGACGGTCGCAGCGGCAAGCAGAACGAGCGGGAGCCAGACGTCCAGAGGAGCCTCGCGCGCTCGCTCCACCACGGGACGCACGGACTGTTGCTCGACCGGCTGTGGCGCGCCGTCCGCAGGAGAGCTGTGTTCGTCGCCGTGGTGCTCAGACGGTTCCGGCTTCGCGGGCCGCAGATAGACCTGCTCCAACACTTTGAAGAGATAGACGGCGGTGAGCAGGCTGCTGAGCAGCACGACCGCAACCACTATCCACTGGCCCTCGTCCAGGCCTGCCTGCACCATGTACCACTTGCTGAAGAAGCCCGCAGTCGGCGGGATGCCGACCATCGCCACGGAGCCGACCGCGAACGCGCCCATCGTCAGCGGCATGCGGGGCCCCAGCCCCGCAAGGTTATGGGTGCGCTGCAACCCGACCCGAAAACGCACGGAGGCAGCCGCCAGGAAGAGCGTCGCCTTCATCGCTGCGTGGTTCACGACATGCAGCAGCGCTGCGGCCAGCGCAAGCGGCGTGCCCAGTCCGATGCCCACGGCGATGAATGCAAGCTGGCTGATGCTGCTGTATGCCAGCATCCGCCGGATGTCTGTCTGTCCTGCCGCCGCGACGGAGCCGAACACGATGCCGGTGAGGCCGAGTATGAGCAGCGCGTCGGCAACAGGAACGGCGCCGGAGAGGTACCCGGGCGGGAAAACGCTCAGGAACATGCGGAGCATCGCGTAGGCCGCGACCTTGGTCATCACCGGAGCGATGAGCGAGTTCACGGAGGAGGGCGCATGCTCGTAGGCGTCCGGCAGCCAGAGATGCATCGGCACGAGCGCCATCTTCAGGCCGAGGCCGGTGAAGATGAACACCGCGCCCACCTGCACTGCCCTCGTGCTCTCCGCCTCTTCCAGCAACTGGCGTGCCTCGATCATGTTCAGCGTGCCGGTTGCAAAGTAGATGAAGCCGACGCCCAGCAGGTAGAACGCGCCGCCGATGGAGCCGATGATGAGATAGCGGAAGCCCGCCAGCATCGCCCTGCGTCCGCCGATGAAGACGAGCGCATAACCGGCGAGCGATGCTATCTCCAGGAAAACGAAGAGGTTGAACAGGTCGCCTGTGATGACGATGCCGGTAAGTCCTGCCAGGAGCAACAGCACCAGGCCGTAGAAGACGCCGGGACGGTCGCCCGCTTCGCGCTCGGCCCAACGCCGCGTCGAGATTACGACGAGCAGCGACACGCCCGTGACGACGAGGCTGACGACCGCCGATACTTCATCTATGAGCCACTCGATGCCGACGGGCGGCTCCCATCCGCCGAGGTAGTAGCGGAACGTCCCTTCGCGCAGCACCCGTTCCAGGGACAGGGCCGACGCAACGGTTGAGACAGCCACCGTCGCCACCGTGATGACGAACGCGCTCTGCCGCCACTTTCGCCCCAGGATGGGAACGACGACTGAGAACAGCAGGGGCGCGCCGACGATGAATGCCGGAAGTTGCTGCTCCACGGCTACTTCCTCATCTCGTCCAGCATCTCGCGTTCGTCGAGCGTCCCGAACTCGCGGTAGATGGAGACGAGGAAGCTGAGTGCAACACCGGTGATCGCCACCCCCACGACGATGGCGGTGAGCATGAGCACGTGCGGCAGCGGGTTCACGAAGTCGTCCGGGTTCGCATGTTCTCCGCCGTGCACGCTGTAGAGGATGGGGAGAGTCGCCCCTTCCAGCAGAGAACCGCTGATGAAGAAGAGGATGATGGCCGACTGGAAGATGCTCAGGCCGATGACCTGCTTCACGAGGCTGCGCTTGCCGATCATGCCGTAGAGGCCAACGACGAGGAGTACCGCGATAGCCCAGTACGGGAAGCGTGCTGCGACCTCGTCGATCATTGGCGCGAGCTGCCCGCGATGAGGTCGTAGATCAGCACCAGCACAGCCGCCACGCCAAAGAACACACCGAACTCGATGATGAAGATACCCATGGAGCGGGGGGTCCGGTGCTCACCGGCGAACTGGTTGTACCACTCCACCGGGATGGGAGCGTAGTCGAGGAAGTTCGCGCCGAGGATGAGCGGCAGGATAGCCCCGAACATGTAGATGCCGAGGCCGATGCACGCCAGCCAGATCAGGAGTCCCTGCGGTATACGCAGCGCTGCCTGCCGGTTGCCCAGCGCGAGACGCACGAGCAACAGCGCTGCGGCGACGATGGCCCCAGCTTGGAAGCCGCCGCCTGGACTGAGTTCGCCGTGCAGCAGTACATAGATGCCGAACACGACGATGAGCGGGATCATCACTACCCGCGCGACGAAATGAAGTATCACGCTGTCGTAACGGTCATTCATCCCCATCCTCCTCGGGGACCCGGCGGCTGCGCTGTAGCACGAGGAGAACGGCTAAGCCGGCGGTGAAGATGACGAACGTCTCTCCAAGCGTGTCGTAGCTCCGGAAGTCGGCCAGGATGGCGGAGACAAGGTTCGGGATCACGACCTCGGACTCTGTCATCTCGGTCAACTCGGGGGAGAGATGCTGGTTCGCAGGCGCGTGGGGATCCGCGCGGTCCGGCAGATCAGCCGACGCCCAGACGAGCAGGGCGGTCAGCCCCGCGAGGAATGCCAGCATGAGCAGCTTCAATCCGGGGTTCTCCTGTCCACGACACTGACAGCGCCCACCAGCAGTACGCCGGTCACGCCCGCGCCCAGCGCCGCCTCGGTCAGCGCGACGTCGACCGCGCCCATCAGCGCAAGGAGCGTGGCGGCCAGGAAGCTGTACACGGACAGCGTTGCCACCGCCGCGATCATGTCCCGGACCGAGAGAGCGATCAGCGCGGCCACCACGAGCAGGCCGAACAACGACAACTCAAGCCACCAGATCATTCGCCGTCTCCTCTCCGCCAGGGCAACTGCCCGGTGCGCAGCGCGGCCCGCGTCAGGAGGTGCGCACCCACCGGGTTCGCGACCGCTACGAACACCAGTATGAGCCAGATCTTCAGGCTCACCAGCGTGGCCCCTTCATGCAGGATGAGGCCCAGGAGCACCAGCGTGATGCCCAGCGTTTCGGATTTGGAGACGGCGTGCACGCGGGAGTAGAAGTCCGGCAGACGTATCATGCCCAACGCCGTGATAACCATGAGTGCGAGCCCCAGCGCGATGAGCACCGTGCCTGCGATGCTCATGTGTCCTCCTCTTCCTCGCTGTGTATCAGCGACCACAGCTGGTGCTGGCGCGTCTCCAGGTATTTCCCCACTACGACCGTACCGATGAAGTTGAGCAGCGCATAGCTCAGCGCAAGGTCAACGAACATATCAGGACGCTCGAACACGAAGCCGATGAGCACGAGCAGGATGACCGCATTCGTGCCTATGGCCGCGGCCGCAAGCAGGCGGTCGAAGGGGGTGCGGCCAACCAGAAGCCTGTAGAACAGCGCGGCGTTGATGGCCACCGCAACGGCAAGCACGGTTACGAACAGCACGCTCACGGCAACACCTGTTCGACAGTGACTACGTCCGTGAGTTGCACGCTGTCAGGCGCTTCTTCGGCGAATATCCCCGCCACCTTGCGCTGGATGCTTCCCTCTTCCACGCCCTGCCTGCTCTTGGCCGAGAGGCAGTGCACCATGAACATCCCGTTCGAAACGTCCACTGTGACCGTGCCTGGGGTGAGCGTGATGGACTGCGCAAGCAGCACCTGCGCTGTCTCCGACCGCAGAGACGTCTCGAACTCCACGAGGCTCGGCTCCACCGGCAGCCGGGGATGCAGCACGAGGTAGGCGACGTGCAGGTTGGAGAGCGCTATCTGCCATAGCAGCCACGGGGCGTAGAGGATGGCGCGGAACGTGGCAGGGACGAACCATGAAGGCGGGTATGGCTTATGCCTGAAACGCGCTTCCTGGTCGCCTGCGAACAGCCAGTGGGTGAGCGCAGTCCCGATCACTGCGGCGACCGCACCCATGATGAGGAACTCGATCTCGGTGTGACCGGAGAACGCCAGCCACACGGCGAAGAGGGCCAGTGTCTGGACTGTCCATCTGAACGTCTGGCGTAGCTTGGTGGGCCGGACATCCACCTGACGGGGTTCGTTGCTCATTCGACCAAGGTTTGCACTGCGCTCATGTTTCGCTCGCCTGACGCGGGTAGCAGGCT
The DNA here is from genome assembly GCA_034422595.1 of Dehalococcoidia bacterium. Lineage (GTDB taxonomy): Bacteria > Chloroflexota > Dehalococcoidia > Lucifugimonadales > Australimonadaceae > Bin16. The sequence goes on from DAOUJO010000001.1 coordinate 362,922, forward strand.
ACGAACGGCGTATGAGGACTGTCAAGGATGATTCTTGCCGTTCCCGCACGGGACGGTCAACGCGCTCATGGCGCGGAGGAGTGCTCGCACGGGTTTGCGAGAACCTGTAACCTCTCATACGCAAGGAGGGTCAGTGGCGCTCACGTTCGAGATTGGCGACGAGTCCCGCCCGAAGGGGCACGCGCTGCTCTACTTCGGTAACCCGCAATCCGGGCTGCTGGCGACGTACGTCGTCCTCTTGCCGGTAAAGATGGACATGAGCAAGTACCTGCCGCCCATGCTCGCGGCACAGTTGGGCGGACTCGCGAGCGAGATGATCGGCGACGGGGGTGGCAGTTTCGCCGCGCCGCCCATCCCCGAAGAGGTGGAGGCGATCGAGCCGCTGCGCCACCTGGCGGAGTTGCGCGGCGACGACTTCATCTGGGGGGGCGACATGGTGCTGGGCGACCTGCAGGCCGCGATGCGGCAGGCCACGGAGGCCGTGCACGAATACGAAACGCTCTATCAGCGCTACCTCAATGCCAACCCTCAGCCCGCGCCATCTGCCTCGGAGCGTTCACTGCCCGGCGACGCGGGAGACCCTGGCGGCAGCGTGCAGCAGGTGGTCTATGGACTGATGAGCGACCGCGACCGCCTCGCGGAGCTGTCGAAGCTGGTCGGAACGATGCGGTTCGCGCTCGAGTCGCAGGACGACGGGCTCGTCGAGGAGACCAATGTCTCACTGCAGGCGTTGGGGCAAGCCCTGCCCGAGCGCTTTTGGGCTGAGCGCGTTCGTCGAGCGGCTCGTGATTCCTCCGACGCGGGAGCACGGCTCGCACAGCTGTACGTGGAGCGGTGCTACAAGCTGCTTGAGGAGGACTTCGCTGCGGTGCAGGCGCTCGAGGAGCAGATAGCCGCTCTCGCGGAGGAGGCTCCGCCCCAGGGAGACCTCCGCAGCTGAAACTGCTGCGCCCCAGGGAGACCTCCGCAGCTGAAACTGCTGCGGTCTGTTACTCCGCGTAGGTCATCGACGCCCAGGTAGGCCCGGTCTTGACGTCTATCTGCACCGGCACGCTCATCTCCAGCGCGTTTGGCATCACGTCCTGCAACATCCCGACGAGCTCCCCTTCCTCTTCCACGGGCAACTCGAACAACAACTCATCGTGCACCTGCAACAGCATCCTGCTGCGGAAGCCGTCCTCTTCGAGACGGCGCTGGATGGTGATCATCGCCTCGTTTATGACGTCGGCGGAGGTGCCCTGGACGGGCATGTTGAGCGCGATGCGTTCTCCCGCCTGGCGCACCGGATAGTGCGGCGAGCGCAACTCGGGGATGTAGCGCCGGCGGCCCAGGAGCGTCTCCGCGTAGCCGTCCGCCTTCGCGCGTTCGACGGTGTCATCGAGGAAGGCCTTTACCGTCGGGTACGTGCCGAAGTACGAATCTATGAACGCAGCGCCTTCTTCTCGGGTGAGCTCGGTCTGCTGCGAGATGCCGAAGGCGCTGAGCCCGTAGGCGACACCGAAGTTCATCACCTTTGCGAGGCGCCGCATGTCCCTGTTCACTTCGCCGAGCGGCACGCCGTAGATGAGCGACGCGGTCGAGGAGTGGATGTCCTCTCCGCGCTCGAACGCAGCCATGAGCGCCGGGTCCTGTGAGAGATGCGCAAGCACGCGCAGGTCTATCTGCGAGTAGTCGGCGCTGAGCAGCGTCCACTCAGGGCGTTGCTCCGCGATGAATGCCTCCCTGACGCGCAAGCCGAGCGGCGTGCGGATGGGGATGTTCTGCAGGTTGGGGTCGGCGCTGGCGAGCCTGCCCGTGGCGGAGCCCGCCTGGTTGTAGGTCGTGTGGATGCGGCCGGTGCGCGGGTTCACCTGCAGCGGGAGAGTATCCACGTAGGTGGACTTCAGCTTGGTCAGTTCCCGGTAGCGCAGAACATGGCCGATGACCGGATGGTGGTCGCGCAGGTTCTCCAGGATCGACGCGTCGGTCGAGTAGCCCGTCTGCGTCCTGCGGCCCGAAGGCAGTCTGAGCTCCTTGAAGAGCAGGTCCCCGAGCTGGGACGGCGAGTTGATGTTGAACTCGTGTCCCACGGCTTCGTAGGCGTCGCGCTCCTCTATCTCGATCTCGCCCGCGATCTCTTCGTTCAGTTCGGCGAGCACGCTCTCGTCTATGGCGATGCCATGAGTCTGCATACGCGCGAGCACAGGCACGAGCGGCATCGCATGCTCATCGTGGTAGGTCGTGAGGCCGTCGCGCTCCATGTCCCTGGCGAGCGCGCCCTGCAGTTGCAGCGTCACTGCGGCGGCGGTCGCGGCGTATCCCCCGGCGTCTGTCACCGGGACGGCATCGAACGTGATCTGCTTGCGCCCCGTGCCGGTCAGGTCGGTCAGCGCCTGCAACTCCACGTTCAATCGGTTGAAAGCGAGCGGTTTGAGCGATAGCGCCTTCTCGCCAGTGAGATGCGCCGCGAGCATCGTGTCGAACGCGACGCTCACGGCGGTCGGCGACAGCCCGTAGTTGGACAGCAGGGTCAGCGTGAAATTGAGGTTATGGCCGGAGACGGGTCTGCTCGTGAGCACCGGCAGCAGCGCGCGCAGTGCCTCTTCCGCAGAGAGCTGCGTTCCTCCCGTATGGCCAACCGGCACGTAGAAGCCTTCGCTTTCGTCAACGGCGAACGCCAGCCCGACGAGTCCGGACTCCATCGCTCGCGGAACAGCCGCGTGCGCCTCCACCACGAGCGTATCCGCGCCGCGTAACCGTTCCACCAGCGCATCGAGTGCTGCTGGCGTATCGACGATGGTCACGCGCACGTCCGCCTCGAACATCGATTGCGGTTCGACGGCAGCGTCGCTTGCTGCTGCGGGCTGCTGCTCGCCGGGGGGCGGCGGGATACGCGCGACGAGGCTGCTGAACTCCAGCTCGCGGAACACGTCCAGCACCTCGTCGCGGGAGAAGCCGCCGAACGCTGCGCTGCCGAAATCGAACTCTGTCGGCGCTGCAGTCTCGATGGTCACGAGGTGCTTGCTCTTGAGCAACTGCTCCGTGTGCTCGCGCACGAGTCCTTGGATGCGAGGCGGCGTCACCTCGTCCACGCGCTCGACGAGCGACTCGGCACTACCGAATTCGCTGATGAGTTTCACCGCGGTCTTCTGGCCGATGCCGGGAACGCCGGGGATGTTGTCGGACGTATCGCCGGTGAGCGCCTTCACGTCGCGCTGCTGGGCTGGTTCGAGTCCGCCATAGCGCTCGCGTACGGCGTCCTCATCGTAGATGCGCGTATCGCCGAACCCGGTGGTGAGCAGGACCCGGACGTGCGGCGAGACGAGTTGCAGCGTGTCGGTGTCGCCGGTGGCGATGAGCGTATCCACGCCGTGCTCGGTGCTCCAGGCCGCGATCGTGCCGAGCACGTCGTCAGCCTCGTAACCGGGCGATTCGAGGACGGGGACGCCAAAGGCGTTCATCACCTGCTTCACGCGCTCGACGTTCTGCGTGAGTTCGGGTGGGATGGGGGGACGGGTCGCCTTGTACTCCGCGTACAGATCATCGCGGAAAGTGCGTTCCGGCGTATCGAACGCGATGGCGACGTGCGTGGGCCTGTGGTCGGCAAGGGTCTTGAAGAATGTGGTGGTGAAGGAGTAGACGCCTCGTACGTCCTCGCCGGTCGCGCGGATGGTGAGCGGTTGCGCCTGCCGGAGTGCGAACCACGCGCGGAAGACCATCGCGTGGCCGTCCATGAGCAGCAGCATGGGTGTCTCCCGTTGCGCAGAGGCGGACTCCGGCTCACCGAACAAGGAAGGGGCGCCTTCCGGCGGAGCTCTGCGCGCCATGCTCATACCCCTCGCAGCGGTTTGAAGAAGCTGTGCAGGAAGTTGCGCTGATGCGCCCAGCGGTGCGCGCGCCGCACGGCCTCGTCGGAGAGCACGCCGGTGGCCGTGGATACCTTTATCGCCTTGTACCCCTTCGCAGGCAGGAGCGGAGCGTCGTCAGAGACAGAGACGGAATAGCCCTGCTCGCGGAGCCAGTCGCGCAACGCCTCGTAACCCTTCGCCTTCCGGTTGGGGGTCACGTAGACGTAGAAGTCCTTGGAGCCGGCGACTTCGTGGAAGTGCTCGTCCGCGACCTCAGTGCCCTTGCCGGATCCTTCCCGCAGCTTCGCGCGGTTCATGCCCTGCCTGTAGACCATGCGCCGATTCTAGCAGGGCGCGCGACGCAACCGAACACCAACGATTGACAGCGCCCTGAAGGACAGATAGCGTTACGCAGGCTGTAAAAACCTACGACAGCCATGAGCTGCCATAACACCATGGCCGATGGCAGATGCAGGGAGGTTTCGCGCATGATGAAGCTGAGCAGAAAGATTGCAGCGATCGGGGCGATGAGCCTCGTGCTGGCCCTTATCCTCGCTGCGTGTGGCGGCGAAGAAGAGCCGACGGCCACCCCGCGCCCGGCTGCAACGCCAACGCCGACGGCGGCGATGATGGCAGATGAGCCCACCCCAACGCCGGCGATGATGGCAGACGAGCCAACCCCGACGCCAGCCGCCAGCGGCGACACCGGCCCTGCCCCGACCCCGACGCCGGTCCCGCGCCCCACGCCTACTCCGTTGCCGGTCGACCCGGGCTTCGACGCCGAGGCGTACTTCAGTGGCAAGACCATCAGCATGATGGTCGGCTTCAACCCCGGCGGCGGCACCGACGCGCAGGCCCGTTTCATGTCCCGCGCATGGTCGGAGTTCATCCCGGGCAACCCGCGCATCGTCGTCAGGAACCTGACGCCTAATGTCGTCCAGCGGAACTTCGTCTGGAACGCCAAGCCGGACGGCCTGACCATCTCCGTTGAAGCGACTGCCGGAATCTTCGACCAGGTTACCCCGCAGGCACAGTACGACATGCGGGAGGTTTCTATGGTCGGCGTTACCTCCGGCAAGGACCAGTTCTGGATGATCCGCGGCAACCTGCCGTACGGATGTGTCGACACCGCGTTCAACGCGACGAGTCCGGTGCTGACCCTCGGCTCCAGCGTACCGACGTTTGCTGACCTCGGCTCCCTCGTGTCTATCCCGTGGCTGGCCGACCACTTCAACATCCCGCTGGAGATACGGAACGTGGCCGCCGCAGGCTCGGCCGAGCAGTACATCATGCTCGAGCGCGGCGACGTGAACAGTTGGACGTCCTCAACCGTCTGGGCACAGCTGCCCATCACACGGCCCGGCTGGATCAGGGACGGCTTCCTCCGCCCATTCGTGGACCTCTCCTTCCCCGGTTACGAGTTGGGATCGAACGCAGAAGGCCCGTACGACTGCCCGAAGGCGGAGAGCTTCTTCGACTCGGACGAGATGCTCCAGGAATGGATCGCCATCACCGGGCCGCGCACATACGCGTCCAAGAACATCATCGGCCCGCCCGGCATCCCAGCCGGTCCTCTGCAGGCGCTGCGTGACGCACTGACCGCGGCGATGAACGACGAAGAGTTCGCGACGAACATGACGAAGTTCACCGGCATCCCGAACAACTTCACGCCCGGGGATGTCGCCCAGCAGGAGCTGCACGACACGACAGAGCAGTTCCTGGACAACCTGGACCTCATCGGAGAGCTCCAGGAGAAGGCGTTCGAGAAGTACGTCAGGTAAGAAGGCGACTTGCGATAGGTGAGTACAGAGCCGCCCCGTTGCTGACGGGGCGGCTCTCGTAATTCCGGTTTGACACGTAGTTGGGAGCCCGGTAGGGTTACGAATCAGCCTGTGAGCACACGCTCCTCAGGCTTTGTTTGTGTTGCCGCGAACGCAGTACAGCAGGGGAGGTTTCGGATGCTGAAGATGTTCAGGAAGATCGGAGCGGTCGGAGTCATCGCTCTTGCTCTCTCCGCATTGCTTGTCGCCTGTGGCGGCGAGGACCCGACGCCAACACCGCGTCCGGCTGCGACGCCAACGCCAACGGCGGCGATGGCAGCAGAACCAACGCCCACGGCGGTGATGGAGGAGGAGGCAACGCCGACCCCCCTGCCTCCCGGCGTCACTGCGGCACCTGCAACTCCCACCCCAACCGCGCGCCCCACGGCCACGCCTTTGCCCGTGGATCCCGGGTTCGACGCTGAGGCGTACTTCTCAGGTAAGACCATCAGCCTGATGGTCGGCTTCAACCCCGGCGGCGGTACCGACGCTCAGGCGCGCTACATGTCCCGCGCCTGGCCGCAGTTCATCCCCGGCAGCCCCCGCATCGTCGTTCGGAACCTGACGCCGGTGGTGGTGGAACGCAACTTCGTCTGGAATTCGAAGCCAGACGGGCTGACGCTCGCCATTGAGGCGACTCCCGGCGTGTTCGACCAGTTCACCCCTCAGGCGCAGTTCGACATGCGGGAAGCGACGATGATCGGCGTCACCTCCGGTAAGGAGGGCTTGTGGGTCATCCGCGGCACGATGCCGTACGACTGCATCGACACGGCCTTCGGCTCCACCGATCCCACCCTGACCGTTGGCACCAGCGCGCCGACACCCGCCGACCTCGGGTCGATGGTGGCTGTGGGCTGGCTGGCCGACAAGCTAAACGTCCCATTCGAGATCCGGAATGTCTCTGCTGCGGGTTCCGCCGAGCAGTACGTGATGATCGAGCGCGGCGACGTGAACTCCTGGGTCTCCGGCACGATCTGGGACCAGTACCCGCGCACGCGCCCGGGCTGGACGGGCAGCGGCTTCATCCGCCCGTTCGCGGACCTCTCCTTCCCTGGCTTCGACCTCGGCCACAACGGCGAGGCCGACTTCCACTGCCCGAACGTCGCTGACGAGTACCTGGAGGGCGACGACCTCGCCCTCTGGGTCGCGATGCGCGGACCGCAGATCTACGCCTCCAAGAACATCATCGGCCCGCCGGGTATCCCGAACGAGGTCGTCGCGACGCTCCGGAAGGCGCTCGCCGACGCCATGGCGACTCCTGAGTTTGCCGACAAGATGCAGGCATTCACCGGCATCAAGAACACGTTCACCCACGGCGACGTCGCACAACAGGAGCTGACCGACACCGTCAACGCGTTCATCGAGAATCAGGACCAGATCGGCGAAGTGACGCAGCTCGTGTTCGACAAGTACGTGCGCTGAGGTCGATCGCGCATAACGTCTGAGAGAGGCCTGCCCTTTCCGGCAGGCCTCTCTTGTGCTCCGATTGACAACACTCCCACCCGCCCGATAGGGTTTTACATCGGCCTGCGGGACATCCCGGAGGCTTCATTACATATAGTCGTTCAGACGGTATGGAGGTTTCGGATGGTGAAGATGTCAGGGAAGATCGGAGTCATCGGGGCCCTTGGCCTGATGCTCTCCTTGGTGCTTGCCGCCTGTGGCGGCGAAGAGCCGACGGCGACTCCCCGCCCCGCTGCGACACCCACTCCAACGGCGGCGATGGTGGAAGCAGAGCCGACGCCGACTGCAATGATGACAGAAGAGGCAACGCCTACTCCCCTGCCGGAAGGCGTTACAGCGGCGCCCGCAACCCCCACCCCAACCGCGCGCCCCACGGCCACCCCGTTGCCGGTAGACCCAGGCTTTGACGCCGAGGGCTACTTCCAGGGCAAGACCATCAGCCTGATGGTCGGATTCAACCCCGGCGGCGGCACCGACGCGCAGGCGCGCTACATGTCCCGCGCGTGGCCGAAGTTCATCCCCGGCAACCCGCGCATCATCGTCCGGAACCTGACCCCCGTGGTGGTGGAGCGCAACTTCGTCTGGAACGCGAAGCCGGACGGCCTGACGCTCGCCATCGAGGCCACTCCCGGCGTTGCGGACATGTTCACCCCGCAGGCGCAGTTCGACGTGCGGGAGTCGACCATGATCGGCGTCACCTCCGGCGGTGAGGGAGCCTGGGTCATCCGCGGCACGCTACCCTACGACTGTATGGACAGTTCCTTTGGCGCAACCGACCCTGCAATCACGGTCGGTTGGAGCGTACCTACACCCGCCGACCTCAGCTCGAACGTCTCCATCGGCTGGCTTTCCGACAAGTTCAACATCCCGTTGGAGATCCGGAACGTCTCAGCCGCGGGATCGGCGGAGCAGTACGTGATGATCGAGCGGGGCGACGTGAACTCCTGGGTTACGGGAACGATCTGGGACCAGTACCCCGTCACCCGCCCCGGGTGGACCAGGGACGGATTCCTCCGCCCGTTCGCCGACCTGTCGGTTCCCGGGTTTGACCTGGGGCACAACGGCGAGGCCGACTTCCACTGCCCGAACGTTGCCGACACCTACCTGGAAGGCGAGGACCTTGAGCTGTGGCTCGCCATGCGGCCGAGGGCGGTGATCGCGAAGAACATCGTCGGCCCGCCCAACATGCAGCCGGAGGTGACCCAGACGCTGCGTGACGCCCTTGCAGACGCGATGGCGGACGAGGAGTTCGCTGCCTCCATGCAGGGATTCACAGGCATCAAGAACCTGTTTACTGACGGCGCCACCGCTCAGCAGGTCGTCATCGACATGGTGAACGGATTCGAGGCCAGCCAGGACAGGATCGGCGAATTGCTCGAGATCGTGCACCAGAAGTACGTCCGGTAGGACAACGCAAGGGCGGCCTGATAGTTGTCAGGCCGCCCTTCCTGTGCATAGAATCCGCCCGCCCCACGGAGCCGAGTATGGCATCGAGGGGGCGGGCGTTCCCGTTCTAGGACGCAGCCGGTAAACAGCGCTACGGCGCGCAGGGAGGCAACCCTTGGGCGAACTGTACAGCGAACTCGGGCAGGCGGCAGGTTACCTGGCCGATCCCCTTTACTGGATCGCGGTTGTAGTGGCGGTGTTCGTCGCGGGGCTCACCGGCATGGTGCCGGGTGCGTCCGGCGTCATCATCATGGCGCTCTCCATCCCGTTCATCGTCGAATTCTTCAGGGGCGATCAGGCGGCGATCGGCCTCGTCATGCTCGCCTCCATGACAGGCGTGAACAACACGCTGGACTCGATCCCGGCTGTCCTCTTCGGCCAACCCTCTGCTGCAACCCAGGTTACGTTCCTGGAAGGTCACCAGCTGGCGCGGCAGGGCCGTGCGGCGCATACGCTCGGTGCGGTCTATGCCGTATCAGCGATGGGCGGTCTCGTCGGCGCAGTCGTCCTCGCGATCCTGATCCCGGTGGTGAAACCGGTCATCCTCCTCTTCGGCTTCCCCGAGATCGCGGCGGTAGCATTCTTCGGCATCGCGATGGTCTCCGCGCTGAGCGCGGGCGCGATGGTGAGAGGACTCGCGGCAGGCGGACTCGGTGTGCTGTTCGGTACGGTGGGCATCAACGCCATCACTGGCGACGTGCGGTTCGTGTTCGACCAGCCCAACCTCTGGGAAGGGCTCCCCATCATCGTGGTAACGCTCGGCTTCTTCGCGCTGCCGGAGATGATCGACCTCGCCATCGCGCGGCGGCCGGTCGCTCCGCCTGGCTCTGTGGTGAACACCCGCGAGGTATGGCGCGGCGCACGTCACGGCTTCACACGAGTGCCGATGGTGATTCGTCAGTCCGTCTTCGGAGTGGTGCTCGGCGCTATTCCGGGCGTCGGCGCCGCGGTCATCGACTGGCTCTCCTACGCATTCGGCATCTTCTGGACCAAGGACAAGAGCCAGTTTGGGAAGGGTTCGCTGGACGGTGTGCTCTTCGCCGAATCGGCGCAGAACTCGAAGGAGGCGGGACAGGCGCTTCCGACGCTCGCGCTGGGCGTTCCGGGCGGCCTCGCCTGGGCGCTTGTGCTGGTCGCGATGATCGCGCTGGACTTCACACCTGGCCCGAGACTCCTGGGCGACCAGGCCGACGTCACCATCCTCTTCGTGATAACGCTGGGCATCGGCAACTTCATCGTCACGATGATAGGCATCGTTGCGACGGGTCAACTGGCGAAGCTCACCCGTATCCCCTACCCGCTCATCGGCGGCGTGTTCATCCCCATCTCCATCCTCGCCGCGGTCATCAACTGGACGACCTGGCTCGCCCTCCCGGTCATGGCGGTATTCATGGGCATCGGCATCATGATGAAGCTGTTCCAGTGGCCCAGGCCGCCGCTCCTGCTCGGTATCATCCTCGGCCCCATCATCGAAGAGAACTTCCTCTCCGCGTTGAACGTGGTGGACCCGGTTTCCGTAGGCGGCTATGAGAGCGACGTGCTCGGTGTGCTGCTGCGGCCGCTCACCATCGCGCTCATCCTGATCGCGCTGGCCACGGCCTTCTTCTTCTCTCGCGCCGCTGGAAGCCAGACGCTTTCCAGTGCGGCTGCGCAGCCGCCTGCAGGCGCGTCGGGCACCGGTGAGGAGGAGCGGCCCGGCCTCATGAAGCGACTGATCGAGATCAGGAACATCCCCATCTACCTGCTCATCGCAGGAAGCATAGCCTTCTGGTGGGGGAGCCTGGGGTTCGAGGCCTCCGAGTCCTGGTTCCTCACACGCATGATGGTCATCTTGATCATCCTGCTGGCCCTCGTGCAGCTGATGTTCCACCTCCGGGAGCGCGGCCACCGGCACACGGAGATTATGGACCTCGGCATGCACAGCCTCGTTCTGCCGGGCGCCAGGCAGGCGGCACTGCTCATCGCTGGCGGGTTCGTCATGTTCGCGTTGCTTACAGGCACCATCGGCCTGCGGTGGAGCGTGATGGCGCTGGCAGGCTATCTGCCGTTCACCCTGCTCGGGCGGGCGAGTTTCCCGCTGACTCAGGCTGTTCCGGCTGGCATCGTTGTGGGCGCACTGTCCGCCATCGGCGCGGCGCTCATAGGCACGGCGGACACCGGCCAGATCATCGCGACCGGCGTCGTCGTGGCGCTCGCCATCGTGTACGTCCTCTCGATCGGAGCCCAGGGCGTCGGCGGCATGCCGGGCATTCCGGGCGTGATGGGCACTGTCGCACTGACGTTCTCGCTTGTTGTCACCATCCTCTTCTTCGCCGGCTGGCCGGACGATTACTTTGGATGGGCATACAGGCTCCTGCCGGGCGTCGCGCCCATGCTGCTCCTCTTCGCGCGCCCTGTCCGGGAATTCCAGCCTCCCGCGGCCCTGGAGTGGCTCTTCTCCTGGCGCGTGCTCGCAGCCATGATCACGATGTGCTTCGTCTTCCTGTTCGAATTCGTGATGGCGGACAACATCCTGTTCGTGATCTGGCCGCAGCCGGCGCTCCTCGAATGGATCGGGCGGGAGATCCTCGGCACCGGTATGTAAGAACAGGTTTGGCGTGGCAACTGCGGTTGCCACGCCTGCCCTGCTCTGCTACCTTGCATCCGTGGCTCGACGACGCGGTTCGTCCGCATATCCCAGACGGTCCTCCGGCAGGCCCAGGACGGGCGGAAGGCAGCGGGGGCAGCAGTCCCCGAAGTTCCGGGCGGCGCTCTGCGCCACTTGCCTCGTCGACCAGTTCTACCCGGAGGTCGGTGCCGCGGCCGTGAAAGTGCTGCGCCGGCTCGGCGTGGATGTTGGGTTTCCCGAAGACCAGACCTGCTGCGGGCAGATTGCCTTCAATGGCGGCTTCCGCTCCCGTGCCGCTGACGTGGCGAAACACTTCCTCGACGTGTTCGAGAACGAGGAACAGGTCGTCGTCCCTTCCGGCTCGTGCGCCAGCATGATCAAGGTCTACTACCGGGAACTGTTCGAGGACGACCCGGAGACACTGGAGCGCGCCCAGGCCGTCGGCGAGAAGACGCGCGAGTTCTCCGACTACATCGTCAATGTAGTTGGCACGTCGGACGTGGGTGCCGCGTCGGAGGGGCTCGTCACGTACCACGACGCCTGTCACCTGCTGCGTGAGTTGCGCATCAAGGAGGCGCCGCGCGACCTTATCAGCGGTGTTCGAGGCGTCGAACTGCAGGAGATGGAGGACTCGGACGCCTGCTGCGGCTTCGGCGGCCTCTTCTCCGTCAAGTTTCCCGAGATATCGACCGCGATCCTCGACGAGAAGCTGAAGACCATCGCGGAGTCCGGCGCGAGCGCCGTGGTTGCGAACGACTGCGGCTGCCTGATGCACATCCGCGGGGCGATGGAGCGGCGCGGCATGAACATCCGCGCCATGCACCTGGCCGAACTTCTGGCAGAGGACGGGACCGATGGCTGAGGTCAAGAGCGCCGAGTTCAAGAAGGCGTCCGGCAGGGCCCTGCGCGACGAGAAGCTCCAGCACTCGCTGGAGCACGTCATGGAGCACTTCGTCGGCGCGCGCGCCAGCGTCATCGAGAACGACTTCGGCGACGAGAGTTGGGAGGCGATGCGCACCCGCGCCGCCGCGATCAAGCAGTCCACCCTGGAGCACCTCGACTACTACCTCGACATGGTGGACAGGAGCGTCCGGCGGAACGGCGGCCACGTCTACTTCGCGGACGATGCGGCGCAGGCGAACGCCATCGTGCTCGATATCGCGAAGCGCAACGGCGTGAAGACCGTCATCAAGAGCAAGTCCATGGTCTCCGAGGAGATGGGCGTCAACCATATCCTCGAGCGCGAGGGCATCGAGCCGGTCGAGACCGACCTCGGCGAGTACATCATCCAGCTGGCGGGCGAAACCCCGTTCCACATCATCGCTCCGGCGATGCACAAGACGCGGCAGGAGGTCTCCACGCTCTTCCAGGAGTGGCTGAAGACTGCGCCGACGCAGGACATCAAGCGCCTCTGCGTCTACGCACGCGACGCCCTGCGCGAGAAGTTCGCCGCGGCGGACATGGGCATCAGCGGTGCGAACTTCGTCGTGGCCGAGACCGGCACCGTCTGCCTCGTCACGAATGAAGGGAACGGACGTATGACGACATCCGCGCCACGCATCCACGTCGTCCTCGCGGGCATGGAGAAGATCGTCCCCGCCATCGAGGACCTGGCGCTCTTCCTGCGCCTGCTGCCCCGTTCCGCCACCGGACAGCGCATCACGAGCTACAACACGTTCGTGGGCGGCCCGCGTGCGCCGAGCGACGAGGACGGGCCCGAGGAGTTCCACCTCGTGTTCGTGGACAACGGACGGCTCAACCTGCTGCGCGACGAGGTGATGCGGGAGGCGTTGCGCTGCATCCGCTGCGGCGCGTGCCTGAACCACTGCCCCGTCTACCAGAAGATCGGCGGACACGCCTACGGCTGGGTCTACTCCGGTCCCATCGGCGCGATCGTCACGCCGCCAATGACCGACATGAAGGTCGCTCGCGACCTGCCCTACGCCTCGACCCTCTGCGGCACCTGCAAGGACGTCTGCCCCGTGAAGATAGACATCCCCCGCCTGCTGCTGCACCTGCGCCACAAGGTCGCGGAAGGCGCCATCGGCGAACGGAGCACGACGTGGATGGAGCGGCTGTTCGTGGGCCAGTGGCACGGCGCGATGCGGAACCGCAAGGCGCTGGAGGGCAAGGCGAACCTCGGCAGGCTGCTCACGCGTCCGTTCGCGCGCGGCGGCAAGGTGCGCAAACTGCCGTTCGCCCCGATGGTGAGCGGCTGGACTGCGAGCCGCGACTTCCCGGCCCCCGCGCCCAGGTCGTTCGCCCGCCTCTGGCGGGAGGAACTTGCACACGACAACGCCCACCCCGACGGGAGGGGGCAGAGGTAGGCCGTGTCCCCGACACCGGAAGAGCACCCGAACAAGGCGGCTTTCCTGCTGCGCGTCCGCTCGGCGCTGGGGCGCACTGACCCCATCGTCCACATGCCGGACCACCCCTCGCTCAAGTCGAACGCCGTGCGCCAGCAGGAGAAGGTGCGCACCATCGTTGCAAGGAACGAGGCGCGCAGGAGCTCTGCCCTGGACCGTCTCGCGCGGACCGCCGCGGCTGCTTCCTGGAACGTCCGCAGGGCGGGCGACGCGGAGGAGGCGGCAAGCATCGTCGCGGAGATCGCGCAGCAATCGGGAGTGAAGAATCTCGTCCGCTCCGCTGAGGACGTGTTCAAGCGCGTGAACGTAGACACCGCGCTCCGCTCGGTGGGCGTTTCGCCCGCCATCCTTGCGTCCGGCAGGTCCCGGAGCCGGGGAGCGCTGCGCGACATGGCGTTCCGGGCGGACATGGGCGTCACCGGCGTTTCATACGCCATCGCGGAGACGGCGAGCTGCGCCGTCACACCGCGCAAGGGAGTGGCGCGCCTCGCCTCGCTCGCGCCGCCCAGGCTCGTCCTGCTCATCGAGCCGGAGCAGGTGCTGGAAACGCTGGACGACTTCTTCGCCATCACGCGCCTGAACCGTATGCAGGCCCGGGGGCGGACAACCAACTACTTCAACTTCATCTCCGGGCCGTCCCGCACGGCGGACATCGAGCAGACGCTCACCATCGGCGTGCACGGCCCCGGCGAAGTGCACATGGTCATCCTCGGCTGACCGGAACTGACACAGGAGGCGGCGTATGCGCCTGGAAGGCAAGGTCATCATCGTTACCGGCGCGGCGCGCCACCTGGGACAGGCATACGCCGTACGGCTCGCGAAGGAGGGCGCGAAGCTCGCCATCGCCGACGTGCTCGATTCCTCGGAGACGGCGCGCCTCTGCGAGGCCGAAGGCGCCGAGGTGCTTCCGCTCAACGTGGACGTCTCGAGCGAGGAAGAGACGATGGCGCTGGCGCGCCGGACCGTCGAGCGCTTCGGACGCATCGACGGCCTGCTCAACAACGCCGGCCTCATGCGAAACATCACCGGCCCCTCGCTCATGGACGTCGACCCGGACTGGTGGGACAAGGTCTTCTCCGTGAACGCGCGCGGCACGTTCCTCTGCGTGCGCGCCGTCTTCCCGTACATGCGCGACCAGGGCGGTGGAAAGATCGTCAACGTCGGCTCCACTACGATGCTCCGCACGTCCAACAACGTGCGCGACAGCAACCCGCACTACGTCGCGTCCAAGGGCGCCGTGATGGCGTTCACCCGCGCCATCTGCCGCGAGCTCGGTGAGCACAACATCAACGTCAACACGCTCGCGCCCGGCGGCACGGACCAGGACCCTTCTCTCACCGGCGATGAGGCCACCGAGGAAGCGTCGCGGGCGTTCGGACGTCGCGGCGTGCCGAGCGATCTCGCGGGCACCGTGGCGTTCCTCTTCTCCGACGACGCGGACTTCATCACCGGCCAGCTCATCGCGGTCAACGGCGGCAAGGAAGTGTCGTAGGAGCACAGAGTCGCTCGTTGATTCCCCGGTGGACATACGCTGCGCTCCTTGCGTGCCTCGCTGCCATCCTCATGCTCGCTGCATGCCGGGACGGGGCCGGCGAGGGATCGGTAGACGAACCGACCCCAACGCCCGTCGCCTCACCCACGTGGACACCCGCGCCCACATGGACGGCTGCGCCTACCTGGACCCCCGAGCCGACGTGGACGCCAACGCCAACGCCGGTCCCAACGTCAACACCGACCTCGACGCCCACGCCTATTCCCACCCCTACCCCAACGCCAACGTTGACTCCGACTCCCACCTCTACTCCAACCACCACTCCGACTCCCACACCATCGCCATCGCCATCGCCAACGCCATCGCCAACACCAACGCCATCCTTCTTCAGGGGTAAGACGATAACCCTGATGGTGGGGGATAACCCCGGAGGCACCACGGACGCCCACGCCCGCTACATGTCGCGCGCATTGCCGGATTTCATCCCCGGCAACCCCAACATCAGAGTCGTGAACCTGACGCCCAACATCGTGGAGCGCAATTTCGTCTGGAATGCGGAGCCGGACGGCCTGACGCTCGCGCTGGAGGCGACACCCGGCGTGATCGAACAGTTCATGACGCAGGCGCAGTTCGACATGCGTGAGGCAACGATGATTGGCGTCACCTCCGGCAGAGAAGAGGCGTGGTTCATCCGCGGCACACTGTCCTACGACTGCATCGAGGACGCCTTCGATGCGCCCTTCCCCGACCTGACTATCGCAGTAGACGCGCGGACGCCCGCTGACCTCGGCTCGAACGTTGCCGTGGGCTGGCTGGCCGACCAGTTGAACATACCGCTGAGGATGCGGCGAGTCCCCGTTGCAGCCACATCCGAGCAGTACGCGATGATTGAACGGGGCCATGTGAACTCCTGGGTGTCGCGCTCGGTCTGGAACCAGTTGCCGATAACCCGGCCCGGCTGGGTCACGAGCGGCTTCGTGAGGCCATTCGCCGACCTCTCAGCTCCGGGAGTCGATATCGGGAACAACGGAGAGGGCGATTTCCATTGCCCTAACGTCCACGACACTTACCTGGATAACCTTGACGATCAGGCACTGTGGCTTGCGATGCGACCGGACCTGGCCATGTCGTACAACCTCATCGGCCCGCCCGGGATGTCTGCGGGGGTGACGGAGGCGCTGCGGGACGCACTCGCGTCGGCGATGGCGGATACGAGGTTCGCCTCCAACATGGAGAACTTCACGGGCGTCAGGAACCGCTTCACCGACGGCGCGACCGCCCAGCAAGACCTGACAGATACCGTGAACGCCTACATCCGGTACAAGGGACAGGTCGACCTGATCGCACGCGACGTATTCAACAAGTACGTGCGCTAGGGCTGACTACCCCTGCCCGAACTCCGGCATGACGTGCTCCGCGAAGAGCGAGAGCTGCTCCTTGAACTGCTCCGCTGGCATGCCCTCCGGCCACCGGAACATCACCTGATCGAGGCCGGGGAATTCCGCCTCGTACGCCTTCAATTCACGGATGACCAACTCCGGTGGGCCGCACAGCCACGCGCGCTGCCTCACGCCTTCCTCTATCGTCGGCACCCTTGCAGGTGCGCCGGGCGTGCCCCACGGACGCCCGTCCTCGTCGACGTAGCGCACGAAACCGAACGGCGCGAACCACTTGTACGCCTCGTCGTGGTAGGGGCGCACCTGCTCGACCGCTTCCTCCGGCGTCGGCGCGATGGACATCGCGACGCCGAGGCAGAGGTCCTCGCCAAGCTCCAGGTTCCGGCCAGCCTTCGCGGCCTCGTCCTGGTACGTGTGGAATATCTGCCGCGCCAGCCGGTCGCCGTTCTGCGTGATCATCCCCTTGATGCCGTTCTGCGCCATGAATGGGATGGACCTGCCGCTGGCGATCGCCTGCCAGATCTCCACTGGCTGATGGATCGGACGCGGCACCAGCGTCACCTCCGTCGGCTCGTAGCCGCGGAACTTCTGCGGCGCCGGGATCGTGTAGTGCTTGCCGTGGTGGCTGAACGAGTCCTCGTGGAACGCCTTCATGATGACTTCCATCTGCTCCTCGAACAGCTCCCGGTTGGCGTCCTGGTCGAGCAGCGGGGCCCCGAGCGTCTCGACCTCGCGCGTCTGGTACCCGCGCCCCACGCCGAAGACCACGCGTCCGTCGGTGAGGATGTCGGCCATCGCGAAGTCCTCCGCCATCCGGATGGGATGCCAGATCGGGCTGACGTTGAACGCGCAACCGAACTTCAGGCGCTCGGTGCGCGCCGCCAGGTACGTCCCCCACAGGATGAGGTTCGGGATGACCTCGTAGCCCTCGTGCTGGAAGTGGTGCTCCGCGCCCCAGAGCGTGTCGAACCCGAGCTTGTCCATGTGCTGCGCCACGTCCAGCGACATGTCGTACGCCTTGACGATCTGCTCGTTGGAGAGATGCCGCTCGTCCGGCGGCGTGCCGCTCAGCCCGACGTTGTCCAGTTCAGTGAAGCCGACGTAGAGGACGGAGAACTTCGTGATCATCGCCACCTGCCTCGTAGGGGATGCCGCGCAGGATACCAGAGCACGGCGCGGGTTTCGGGCTACAGGCGCACCGTGCGTGGAGGGACGCGCTGCCGCTCCCGCTCGATGACGGCCATGACTTCCTGCGCAGCGTTCTCCAAACCGCCGGTCTCGTTGACGATAACGGCGTCGAACCACGCGGCGTCGCGCATCTCCTGCCGGGACATCTCTACGCGCAGGGCCGTCTCCTCCGCCGACTCGGTATCGCGGCTGCGCAGGCGGCGTTCGAGCTCCTCCAGCGACGGCGGCGCGACGAAGATGAGCAGCGCGTCGGGGGCGAGCGCGCGGATCGATGCCGCGCCCTGCACGTCCGTCCGCACGATGGCGTCGCGCCCTTCTGCCAGCGCCTCGCGCACCGGCGCCTTCGGCACGCCGTAGAGGTTGCCATACACCTCCGCGTGCTCCAGCAGTTCGCCGCGCTCCAGCAGTTCGAGGAACTCCTCCCGCGTGTGGAACAGGTGGTGAACGCCGTGCTCCTCGCCGGGACGCACCGCGCGCGTCGTCGCGGTGATGGCCCAGAACACCTCCGGGCGCTGTTCCCGAACGAGCGCGAGCATCGCGTCCTTGCCGACGCCGGACGGGCCGGAGACGACGACGAGGAGCGGATGCGGCTCGGCAGTGCTCACCGTGAACGGCGCCCCACGGCTACGCGCCCTTCCCCAGCGACTCCAGGTCGTCCCAGAACGTCGGGTAGGAGACCGACGCCGTCTGCGCCGACTGGACCGTCGTCTCGCCCGCCGCGACCAGCCCCGCGATGCCCATCGTCATCGCGATGCGGTGGTCCGCGTACGTCCGGTGCGTCGCGCCTTGGAGGGCGCGTCCGCCCGTGATACGGAGGCCGTCGTCCAACTCTTCGACCTGTGCGCCGGACCGCGAGAGCTCCACGCGGGAGGCCATCAGCCGGTCGCTCTCCTTCACACGCAGTTCGGAAGCGTCGCGGATGACGGTCGTCCCCTCCGCGAAGCACGCGGCGAGCGCGAGCACAGGCACCTCGTCCACGAGGCGCGGGATGAGGTCGCCTCCGATCTCCGCGGCGCGCAGGCTGCTCGACCGCGCCACGAGGTCGGCGACGGCCTCGCCGCCTTCGGTGCGCTCGTTCTCGACGCTCACGTCCGCCCCCATCATCGCCAGCGCGTCGAGGATGCCGGTGCGCGTCGGATTGACGCCCACGTTGCGCACGCGCACCTCCGCGTCCGGGTGGCAGACGCCCGCGACGAGCCAGTACGCCGCCGAGCTGATGTCGGCAGGCACGGTCACGTCCATGGCAGTAAGTCGTCCGGGCCGAACGCTCACGGTCAGCCCGTCCTCGATCACCTGCACGCCCATGGAGCGGAACATCAGCTCTGTATGGTCGCGGGAGACGGCAGGCTGCTCCAGCGTCGTCTCGCCCTCCGCGAACAGTCCCGCGAGGAGGAGCGCGCTCTTCACCTGCGCCGACGCCACGGGCATCCGGTACTCGATGCCGTGCAGGCTGCCGCCCCGGAACGTCAGCGGCGCAAGCCTTCCCCCGTCCCGCCCGTCCACCTCCGCCCCCATCAGGCGGAGCGGGTCCACGATGCGCGCCATCGGACGCGAGCGTATCGAGCGGTCCCCCGTCATCACGGACATGAACGGCTGTCCGGCCAGCACGCCCGCCATCAGGCGCGTCGTCGTGCCGCTGTTGCCCGTGTTGAGGATGTCCGACGGCTCCGCCAGGATGCCGCCGCGCACGGTGAACGCGCCGTCGTCGTGACGGTCGATCTGCGTGCCGAGGCCGCGCAGCACGCGGAGTGTCGATGCCAGGTCGGCGCCGGTGCCGTAGTTCTCGACACGCGCTTCGCCGTCGGCGATGGCGTTGAAGATGGCCGCGCGGTGGGAGATCGACTTGTCGCCCGGCGGGGTCACGTCGCCGCGCAAGCGTCTGGGCCGCCGCACCGTCATCTGCATGGGGACTGCTCCTCGCCGGAAGGTGGGGCCATTCTAGCATCGCCCGGCGCGGGCTCGCGGTTGGCGGGCGCCTACCCGATGCCATCCGGCAGCGTGAACCGCCCCGTGCTGTCGGCCTCGATCGGGAGCACGCTGACGACCGCCGCGCGGTCTATCGGGCCGTAGACGTGCGGGAACGTCTCGCCGTGGGACTCCTCCTCCCGTACCTCCGACGTCAGCCGCGCAGGATCGACCACCAGAAGCACGAGCGCCCGGTGGCCCGCGAAGTGCCTGCCGAGCACGCCCCGCAGCTGCGCCGGACGGCAGTTGTGGATGAACCCTTCTGTTGCGAGCGACTCCGCCTCGTAGTACGGCGTGTCCGCCGCCCGCCGCCACGCCTCCGGCGTCGTCACGTGCAGGATGTGTCCTTGCGCTATCATCTCCGGCAGTCTCCGTTCCGAGGTTCCGTCATGGCGCTTACCACACCGAACGACCGCACGCTGATCAACGTCATCGCCGCCTACGAGCGCGAACTCATGGGCCCGAAACTTACCACGAACGAACTCGCCCGTATCGCCGAGTCCATGAAGCGGATGATGCTGGACGAACTGCAGTCGGCGAAGTCCGCCCGCTGACTCCCTGGGCTGCGACATCCCTCCGTTGCCGCCCTCACCACCGTACCCTATCCTGTCGCGGCTCCGCTGAGCCGGGGCGGATCCCCAGGAGGTACACCCCAGTGCAGAAGTATCTCGTTCTCTATCACGCGTCGGCAGACACCATGCAGGCGATGATGAAGTCCACGCCCGAAGACATGCAGGCCGTCATGGCCGCGTGGAAGGCTTGGGCGGTGCGGTGCGGCGACGCCCTCGTCGAGATGTCCCCGCTGGGCCCCGGAGGAAGGATGACCGCGTCGGGAAGCTCCGCGAGTGAGATGGGAGTGGTGACGTACTCCGTCGTCCAGGCGGAGAGCATGGACGCCGCGCAGGCGCTGCTCGCCGACCATCCGCACCTCGCCATCGCGGGCTGCGGGATCGAGGTCTACGAGACGATGTCGCTGCCCTGGCAGTGACGCCGAGCGTCCCTCAGACGCCCCTCAGCGCGTCCGCCACCGCGTAGACGGGCCGGAAGACGTACCCCAGTGGATCGATGTCCGTCGCGAACGTCAGCGCGATCAGTCCTATCAGCACGATCGGCCCGAAGCGCTGCAGTTGCACGACCGCCGGCCACCAGCTCCGGGGCGCGACGCCCTGGATGATGCCGCCGCCGTCCAGCGGCGGGAGCGGCAGCAGGTTGAACACGGCCAGCAGCAGGTTCAGCGCGACGCCGTACCACGCGATGATGCTCGCCCACGCCATCGGCGACAGCGACTGCAGTTCATCGCGCGTGATGCTGCCGTCGAGCACCCCGATGCGGAAGAGCAGCGCGAACCCTATAGCCAGCGCCACGTTCGCCATCGGCCCGGCGGCGGAGACCATCGCCATGCCCGTCCGGCCGGTACGCAGGCGGGACGGGTTCACCGGCACCGGCTTGCCCCAGCCGAACCCCACGATGAGCAGCATGACCGTGCCCGCCGGGTCGAGGTGCCGCTTCGGGTTGAGCGTCACCCGGCCCAACCGCGCCGCCGTGTCGTCGCCGAGCCGCAACGCCGTGACAGCATGCGACGCTTCGTGGAACGTGATGGCGATGAGCAGCGAGGCTGCGATGGCGACGAACCACACGAGCGCTCGGAACGGGTCGTCGAAGAGGCCGGTGATTCCCGCCAGCAGCATCCTGTCCTCTCGGCGGGGCTAGTCGTCGTCCCAGTCGTCATCGTCGTCGGGCGGAGGCGGGGGCGCCGGGCGTGCGGCGCCGAACGACGGCTGCGGCACGGTCGCGCCGGAGCGCTCCCGGTCGCGCTGCCGGGGCGACTTGTGCGGCAGTTCGCGCAGCATCGCGAGCGTCTCGCGAAAGGCGTCGGCGGTCTGTCCCGCCGCATCGACGACGAGCGCCGCTGCCCCGGCGTCGCGCAGCTGTTCGGCGTCCGCCTTCGCGGGCAGAGCGCCCAGGTGTACGAAGAGCCGCTTCGACGTCGCTCCCCGCACGCGGGCCAGCCGCATGAGCTGCGCCACCGTGAGCGGCGCGTCCAGCGAGACGAGGAACCCGTCCACCGGCAACTGGTCGATCGTGCGCAGCAGGCTGTCCGGCAACTCCGGCTGCACCTCCATGACGAGTGTGCGGCCCTCGCCGGAAAGCGCCCCCGCGGGCGTCGCGTCGGACGAGAACACCTGGAAGTCCGCGCCTCCGGCCTCCTCGGCCTGCCCCTCGTCCGTCCACACCCCGAACAAGGTGTCGCCCAGCGCCTTGACCGAGCTGTTCAGCGCCGCCTTCTTCGCGCTCCCCGTGCCGGTGAGCAGCGCGCCGTCGATCTCAGACGCGGTCACGACCCCGGCCTGCGCGGCGTCGCCTGCGGCGACTGCTCCGAGCAGCAGGACCGGCGCGATGGACTCGCGCTTCGCGGCGCCGCCGAACCCCAACGGTTGAGCGGCGCCCTTCTCGGCGCGTTCGAGTTTGTCTGTGAGTTTGCCCATGGAATGCTCCCCGTCCCTGCCTCCTCCCCGGAGGCGTGATTCTACCAGCCGGCCCCTCCCTGTGCTACCCTCACTCCATGGTCAGCAGCCCGCCATCCCGCGCTCCCTCCATGCCGCTGGTGAAGCGTCTCGTTGCCGGGGGAGCGGGCTCCCGCCGCCGGGCCGCCGCGCTCATCATCGAGGGTTCGGTCTCCGTGAACGGACAGCCCGCGACGAACCTGAACCACCCCGTGAGCGCGTCCGACGCCGTCTCCGTGAACGGGCGGCCGCTCGCACAGGCGGAGAAGCGCACCGTCTACCTGCTCCTCAACAAGCCCCGGGGCTACCTCTGCGCGGTGAGCGACTCGCGCGGACGCCCCACCGTGCTCGACCTCGTGCCGGATGCGCTGCGCGTCGCCGGGCTCGTGCCTGTCGGACGGCTCGACGCAGACAGCACCGGCCTGCTGCTGCTCTCGAACGACGGCGCATTCGTGGAGCGCGTCACGCATCCGCGCTACGGTGTCGTGAAGGAGTACGACGTCCTGCTGGACAGGGCGCTCTGGCCGCGCGAGCAGGCGCGCCTGCTGGACGGCGTCGAGATCGAGGGCGGTCTCGCACGGGCGCTGTCGGTCGAACACGTACGCAAGGGCGAGGCGCGGTACGCCGTCGAGCTGGCGGAGGGGAAGAAGCGGGAGGTGCGGCTGATGATGCGCGCGGTCGGACGGCGCGTGCTCCGGCTGACGCGCGTCCGCGTCGGCGGGCTGCGGCTCGGCAGGCTGCCGTCCGGCAGCGTTCGTGAACTCTCGGCGCAGGAAGCGCGAAAGGCGTCGCATGGCTGACTCAGGCAGGCTCGTCTGGATAGACATGGAGATGACCGGGCTCGACCCGGACAGGCACGTCACGCTGGAGATAGCGACGCTCATCACCGACGCGGACCTCGAGGTGCTGGCCGAGGGGCCGGTCATCGCCGTCGCCCGCGCCGACGACGAGATGGCCCGCATCGACGACTGGAGCCTGCGCACGCACACGGACTCCGGCCTGCTGGAGCGGGTGCAGGCGTCGACCGTCGGCGTCGAGGAGGCGGAGCGGCTCACGCTCGAGTTCGTCCGGCAGTGGGTGAAGGAGAAGAAAGCGCCGCTCTGCGGCAACTCCGTGCACCAGGACCGGCTCTTCCTGCGGGCCGAGATGCCGGCGCTCGAGGCGTACCTCAACTACCGCATCGTGGACGTGAGCACCATCAAGGAGCTCGTGAAACGCTGGTACCCGGATCTGCCGCCCCACCGCAAGCGCCGCGCCCACCTCGCCCTCGACGACATCCGCGAGAGCATCGAGGAGCTCCGGTACTACCGCGAGCACATCTTCGTGGAGTAGGCCGCCTGGTCCCCTCGCCCTTGAGGGGAGAGGGTTAGGGAGAGGGTGAACCGGCGGGGTGGTGTGGTGAAAGGCTTGTCATTTCGAGCGGAGCGCAGCGGAGTCGAGAAATCTCTCGGGCGGCTCGTGTAGGGGCATCCCTTGTGGGTGCCCTTGCCCCGCTCATGGTGAGCCTGTCGAACCACCCCCGTCATTCCTGCGAAGGCAGGAACCCCGCAGCCATTCCCCACTGGTTGGCCTAATCCCAAAGCCAATCAAGGTCAGAAAACGCGAGCCTGCCTTGGAAGTTTTCGATATTATCCCTCACATTCAGAATCAGGCATCGGTCGTTGCCGCCGTTCTTCACACCTCGCAGCCCTCTGCCAATCATCTGGAAGTAGAGGTTCGGGCTGTACACCGGACGGGCAACGATTATTGCCTTGGTTTTAGGTGCGTCAAACCCTTCTCGGAAGACTCCGTAATTGACCAGTGCTTTGATCTCGCCAGACCGGAATTCTTCCACAACCCTGCGCCGTACCGATGACTCCGTGGCCCCACTCACTGCCCTGGCATTGATTCCAACCGAGGTGAGCAAAGCAGCGATTGTCTGCGAGTGCTCGACCGACGTCGCGAAGATCAAGGTGGGCCATGCTCGGTCTATTCGTTTCAGGTAGGCGTCAATGATACGCTTGGTACGCTCCGTGTCTTGCGTGATCCGGTCTTCAACGCTTTGTGGAAGCCAAGGGACTCCAGCGGATTGCTGCAATTCATCGCGGGACAACGAAAACTGGCCACCCTCAATAGTACCGTGGTCCGCTCGCGCCAGTATTCGCATGTCCTGTAATTCCTTGATCACAGCTTCAGGGTCGTCACTCGAAAAGGCGCCTGAATCCAATCGCTTGCTGCCATAGCGATTCACCAGCCTCTGCGTTTCAGCCTCATCGTAGCCGCGGTAGGGCGTCGCCGTAAGGCCGATTAGGAATGGTTCATTGGAACGCCGCCAACGAGTCAGCCCCAGTTCCTGCATTACCGACGTGAATGTTGGTGCGACAGATCGGTGTGCCTCATCGAAAACCACCAGGTTGAAATCCGAGAGGAAGTCGTAGGCGTCAGGCCTCCTCTCTATCTTGGAAGCCAACGTCTGGATAGTTGCAACTATCACGTGCCTGTTTGCGGTTGGCGACGGTGGCGGCTGCCCTCCCCACATGCGAGTGATGCGCAACTTTCCGTCTCGGGCACCCTCACTGGCCCAGACTTCTCGCCAAGCCTCAACGGCCTGCTCGCACAGCTCATCTCGGTCGGCCACCCACAGGACGCCTCCCTGGAAATCGCCATCCCGAATAGCCTCAACGACTGCCTGAACAGCGACGCGGGTCTTCCCTGAGCCAGTAGGCATGCTCACCATTCCGCGCCTGTGTTCGTCGTTCGCTGTGCCCCCTATCAGACCCCTGATGTTCTGAACAACCCGGCTTTGATAATCATGCAGAACAGGAAGAATCCTGGGACCTTCTACCTCTAGGAACGGATCGCGTCTCGCAGTCCTGTCTCCTGCCCATTCTTCTCCGAACCCCAACGACCGAACAAACGCAACGGTCAGAGGCCCTCCGGCCCACTGTTTAGGAGGGTCCAAGTGGGCCAAGGCATGGCGGTATTCCCTGAGAGCGCCGGTGTGATACGTTGAAATCGCGGCTTGGGCGGTTTGAACCCCTGAAAGCGGACCCTCAGCCTGCTCTATTATCGCAATCAAGCTCGCTGGCAATCGGCTCATTAGGTTTTCGTAGCCTACTGCCATCAATAAGCGCTCTTCATCCGTCGAACATTGCCGGATTTCCTCTCTGAGCCCCCTCACATCAGGGGGTGCTGTACCGCCTAGGATTACTTCCACTTGTTCATCGCTGAGTTGTAGGCCGAGCTCCGTTAACACTCCCAAGAGGTCATCGCTCTCAGAATCTTTCCGGATGATGTAGATAGAGTCACCCTTGATAAACCTCTCCACTTCACCTTCTTCTGGCACGCGACCGGCGTTGCTAAACTCATCACAACGGACCAGTAGCAAGTTCTCATGTTCCAATGGCAGATGCGGTTTCAATCCAGGCCACATGTCAAGCAGAGGAATCGGATCATCAGCTCCAATCGGTTCAGTGGGATCTTCTTCTACAGCACGTATATCAAAGAACCTGCGAATCTTCTCTGCCATGGGATGGGACAGCAATCTCCGCGTGACGGAGGAATCTTTAGGAGGATTGTCCAGTCCATCCGAGAGGCGTCGGATGCCATTCTCCGTTCGAATGCGCCCATGCAGTTTTAGGATTTCCCATGTCGGTGCTTTGAACGCTATAGGCGGATACAAGCCCTGCGTCTCGTGCATCATCGTCCATGGTTCATAGGTGTTGGGGTTGTCTAGCAGTGCCTCCGTATAGAGTGCTTTGCCCTCTTCGGAAAGATGCGCCATCACATCCAATGGTCCGGTAGTCGTTATGCTTTCAAATACAAGATAGCTCTCTTGCGGGCGCTGGCGTACAGTACGCTCCGAAGAATCTTGGTACAGTTTCCGGCGTCTGCTGGCATATCGGCTACTCTGCTCCAATGACAGCTCGTGGGCATGGCGAGGACTGGCAACGGCGCCTAGTCGTGCAAGGAGTTCCGCATCCGCCTGATGGTAGACGACGTTGATAGCTATCCCGGCATCCCGGCTTCCGTCTTCGGGCACGATAGGACCGGGAAGCAAGGTCTCAAACAGGGAGCCCCACTTCCCTTCCAGAGTCAGGACGCATAGGGAGTCGCGCCAATTCTTCCACAATCTTCCCTGTCTGTACCCGTACTCATAGCTCTGAATTATGTCTTCAGCTACCGACTGGTCAACTCTCCTGGCGAGTTCCCAGAAATTGCGCCATTCTGCATCGCTTGGGATTCGTGTTTCGCGTATGTCCCTTCCCAGGAGGGCCATGGCCGATTCCTTGAACGCGCTTTCAGGTGACGCAGGCTCGATGCCCAAGTCCTTTAGCGCAATCAGTGTTTCAGTGTCTTTCTGCAAGCCAGGATGTACCCGCCTCGCGGGCGGTAGTGAATCTTCCCCGCCGAGAAACACATGGTCCGGGTCCGGCGTAACCCATCCCCCAGCAGCAGTGAGCACGATCCTTCCCATCTGAGAGTAACTCTCAAGAAGGGCTTCAGGCATTGAGGCCGCCGTCTGAATGGCGGCCATCGAGTCTTGGATTCTGTCTTCTATTGAGTCGGAGGATTTAACCAAGGCCTCCAGCCAATCGGAGAGTCTTGCCCGCGGAAGCTGCCCGTCATACACCCGGTCCAAGGTGGCCAGCCGGTTGCGGGTCAATGCGCTGTGGTGTACCCAATCGGACGGCCGCCTCACATGGGCGGCCCATCGCTCCAGAGATTCCTCTGCCACTTGACCATCACGAGTCAATTCGCTTGGGGGGTAGGAGACATCGTCCAACTTTTTCAGCACCCCGTCTTGGTCCGGGACAAACCGCACCTCACGCAACTCCGCGTTCAGCCGGTCTCGCAACCTGCTGCTGTGGTCGGAGTCGCCTTGCTCCAGCCTGCGTGGCAGAGCGTCCAAGTGCCTTGCCGGGTCTGCACTGGTAGAAAGGATTGGCAGGGCGTCAACCACAATCTTGGCTGCAGCGTCTATCATTTCATCGTTGTATACCCCAGGCAGCAGGTTCTGCCTGTCTTCGTTTGTCTTCCACGGCGCGTTTAAAATGCCGGACAGCAGGCTTGTGGTCAGCGTTGGGAAGAATGCCCAGAACTTACCGGGTTCGTTGAGGCGTTCTATTGGCGCCGCCCATGCGATCGGAACTTCCTCGTTGTCATCCAGGCTCCTCCTGTCGCTTCTGGCGTCCGGTGTCAGACGATGGATCCCCTTGATAACTTTCCAGCGGGTAGTCCGCGTCCCTTCGTCGAGAAGAAGTTGGTCGCCTTCCTTCGACAGTGCCAAGATGCGGGGTTCCCCGGATTGTGCCCCCAGCAAAATGAGTCGAGTTACGTGTTCGACGAAGAGGAGAAACTCCGGAGGGAAGTCCTCGATCTGTTGCTCTATGGTGCCAGTGGCGCCTGGAAGCAGTGGCAGTCGTACCACGTTCGATGCCCGCCTCATCATCTCGCCAAGAATCGGGTCGTTGTCACCCTCTGACCAAGGGTCAATGGCTTCAGGAAGCCTCAAAACTGGATACTTTCCAACATCGGGCGCAACAGACCGGATAATCTCTGAAGACCTTCTCCGGTCAAACCGAAACGACCCCGACCTGCTGAAAAACTCTGGACTGTCGGTGACTCCTAGCACCGATTTGAAACCCAAGCCAAACCTCCCGATCTCCAACGTCCCCCGTTTGGGGGACAGGTGGGAGAACATCAGCGCCCTGACGCCGTCCTCATCTATGGGCTGTCCCTCGTCGGCGCAGTATAGGTGCGAAGGCGTCAGCCTGAGCCATATTTGCCCTCCCCCTGAGGTAGACAACGCGTCAGCTCCGTTCTGGATTAGTTCGAACAACTGCCGCTTGGCATATCCGCCTCGGGCTGTATCCTCCTCATGATTGGCATGTTCTAAGACTAGGTTCGGCTGGCTGCGGTAGGCCTCCAGCGTCTTTTTCGATTCCTCACGGATGTATGCGCCGATAGCCCCATCGGTGCCGGACCAATCGGCTATTGAATGTTCTCTGGCTGCCCTCGGAGTTCCGTCCGATACATCCAACGGGCCAATGTCGACGGGTCGACCCTGAGTGCTCTTCCCCTTCTTTCTGTGCCGGTTCCGCTTGGCCATCCAAACGCTCCTATGAGGTAGTGGGCCGCTCACGTCCCCTTGCGTGGCGCAAGAGTCTATCACTCTTGCTGTGAACCCACGGTTGGCTCTAGAAATGGCTCTGGGCAAGGCTTAAGGGTCACCCAACCACCTCTCAAGGTGCTATCCATGCCCCCCCCTGTTGATTATCCTATGACACGCGCCCGTTGCGCGGTCGTCACGCTCCTCCCTACGATGGGTGAATGACTACGCAACCCGTCCCTGCGCCCGAACGATCCAATATCCCGGACACCCTCCCGCCCCAGGACAGGGCATACGCCGACCGCCTCAGGCACGCCCTCCGATGCGGCGTATCCGGCTGCGAGTGCGCAGACGGCCCCATGGTCCACTGTCCCTCCCACAGCCACGCCGAGGTCCCGACGCTCACCGTCTCCTACGACCCGGACCGCGGCTTCTCCTTCCAATGCCTGGTCTGTTCCCCGTTCCGCATCAAGGATGCCCTTGCGAAGCGCGGACTCGCGCCGGAAGGAGAGTTCTACACCGCCTTCGGCGCGCAGGAAGCGGGACTCCAGCCCTTCAATTTCCTCATCCAGCAGCCCCAGGACTGGCTCTGGCCCAACCGCATCCCCCTCGGCAAGCTCACCCTCATCGCCGGCTACCCTTCGTCCGGCAAAACGTCCATCGCCCTCGACATTGCCGCCCGCGTCTCACGCGGCGCAGCCGCCCCCGATCAGCCGGACGCCCCGTTCCCTTCCGCTCCGGTCGTCCTCGCGCCCCTCAACGGCAACCCGAAGGCCGACATCCTCCCCACGCTCCGCCACTTCGGCGCTGACCTCGACCGTGTCTACCTTGCAGACCTCCTCTCGCCTACGCACCCCATCGACTACTATCCCAACGACCCGCCCGACGACGAGGACAGCCCGTACTACTTCGAGAGCGAGGACGATTCCGATGATGAGGACGACGATGACGTGGAGTACCTCTTCGACAACGACGGCAACGAGATAACTGTTCCCCGCCGCCGCAAGCCGGTCGGTCTGAAGGCGCCCGCTCGCGACCCCTTCTGGACGCCCGCCACTTCTGGATCGAAGCTCACCGCGCCCTGGCCCGCCTTGGACAAGGTCATGGGACGGCTTGCCAACTACATCGCTGAGGGGAAGGCGGCACTTCTCATCGTCGACCAGGTCGAGGACCTCGCCTCCATGCACCGGGCACGGCTCTCCACCGTACTCGGCATGCTCAACGCGCTTGCTGCCCGCTCTGGCGCGGCCGTCGTCGCCCTTGCCCACAACCCCGCGCAGAACTATCCCCGCGCGGTCACCGCCATGCAGAACCGCCTGCCTCTCGCCTCCGTCGTCTTCACCACCGCCGTCGTCGGACCCGGCGAGCGCCGCTTCCTCGTTCCGCTCCGTCCTGCCATGAGCGACGACGCCACTGCCATCCCCTTCGCCCTTCCACCTTCCCTGTCGCTCCCGCGCTTTAGCGCGCAGCCTCGCATCCCACCTCTCCCTCGGGGAGAGGTCGTCGCGCGCAGCGCGGCGGGTGAGGGTTTCACCGTCGCCTGGCGCAAGCCCGTCTTCCCCGCCCACATGAAGGCCCTCACCGAGCCCCGCCCCAACGACGGCGCGAAGACCCGCGCCGCGCAATCCCTCCTCACCCGCGCCCTCGCGGACGGCCCCCGCCCCGCCGCCGAGGTCGAGCGTGAGGCCGCTCTGATCGGCATCTCGAAGTCCACCCTCGTCCGCGCACGCGCCCTCTGCAACGTCAAAGCGTTCCGCGTCGGCACGCCCGGGACCCACATCGGTGCCGGCGCATGGTACTGGTCTCTCCCGCCAGGAGACACTTTGCAACAGGATGAGACACCCACCGCCCCGGCCGAAGTTGTAAACGGATGAGATTGTTATTGCCTTAATGGCGGGAAGCAGGCCGTGGCCTTGGAAATACCCCTTGAAGGCTGGTTAAGAATGTCAGAACAGACCCGCGACCCACTCGTAGGATCCGGATTATGGATGTCATCCGGTACCCCCGCTGACATCCTTAATCAGAGCGAGACCCCAACTGCCTGCCCACCTCTCCCCCTGGGAGAGGTCGACGCGCTTGCGCGGCGGGTGAGGGTGGTCCCGGGGGCCTGCCTCTCAGCCGCCGACCTTCTTCGTCAGGTTGCGCCCGAACTCCTGCATGATGCCGTCCGTCTTGCGCTTGATGATGCCCTGGCCGAACTCGCCGAGCTTGCCCATGATGTTGGCGTCGGAGTGCACGACGAGGTTGCTGCCGCCGTCGCCCGCATCCTCGACCGCCATGTCGATCTTCACCCGGACGTTGCCCGGCACCTTGCGGTCCGCGCCCTCGCCAGTCATCGAGACGCGCATCGCCGCGTCGTCCCGCGAGTCGATCCACAGTTTGCCCGCGAGCCCCAGCGCGACCGGCCCGACGCGCACCTTCACCGTGCCCGTGTACGACCCGTCCGTCTCGGCTACGTCCGCCGCGCCCGGGATGCACATGCCGACGGCGGGGATGTCCGTCACGAACGCCCAGAGCGCGTCCGGCGGTGTGTTGACCTTGTACGTGTAGCTGAAGTCCATGCGATGCCTTTCAGGGAGAGGATCGCCCCGCGCGGCGGCGGGGCTTCTCCATGATAGGAGCGCACCCCCGCTCCGGCAACCGGAGTCCCTGCCTTGGTAGCTGTTCAGAGTTGGGAGCTTGTCATGTTGAGCGGAGCCGGAGGCGGAGTCGAAACATCTCTCGGGCGAGCATTGGTCCCTCTCCCTCAGGAGAGGAAGCGCCTCGTGGTAGGCTGGCCTCCCATGCGTGCCCGCAGGCTCCCAACCAGACTGCTCCCCATCGCTGCCCTGCTGATCGTCGGGGCCATCGTGTCGGCCGGGGTTGCGCACGCCCCGAACGCCGCCCTGCCCACGCTGGAGCTGGAGCGCGTCTTCCCGGCGCTGACGTTCGAGCGGCCCGTGCTCCTCACCCACGCGGGCGACGGCTCGGGACAGGTGTACGTCGTGGAGCAGCACGGCGTGGTGCACCGCATCGACCCCGCAACGCCGGAGCGGACGGACGTCTTCCTCGACATCAGCGAGCGCGTGAGCCGCCGGGGCAACGAGGAGGGGCTGCTGGGGCTGACGTTCGACCCCGGCTTCGCGGAGAACGGACGCTTCTACGTCTACTACAGCGCAGCGTCGCCGCGCCGGTCGGTGCTGTCGCGGTTCGAGACCGGCGCCAACGGTCTGGGCGATCCCGCCTCCGAGGTCGTGCTGCTGGAAGTGGCCCAGCCGTACCCCAACCACAACGGCGGCATGATCGAGTTCGGGCCGGACGGCATGCTCTACGTTGCGCTGGGCGACGGCGGCTCGGCGGGCGATCCGCGACGGCACGGACAGAACCTCGGCACGCTGCTCGGGACCATCCTCCGCATCGACGTGACGCAGCCGGAGGGCGGCGCTCCGTACGCGATACCCGGCGACAACCCGTTCGCCGGGCAGAGCGGCGCTCGCGGCGAGATATGGGCGTACGGGCTGCGCAACGCGTGGCGCTTCTCGTTCGACCGGGAGACCGGCGACCTGTGGACGGGCGACGTCGGGCAGAACGCCCTCGAAGAGGTCGACGTCGTGCGGCGGGGCGGCAACTACGGCTGGAACGAGATGGAGGGCTCGCGCTGCTTCCGGCCTGCGTGCGACCCCGGCGCCTTCGAGCCGCCGGTCATCGAATACGGCCGCGATTCGGGATGCTCCATCACCGGCGGCTACGTCTACCGCGGGCAGCGCCTGCCGGAGTTGCGGGGCGTCTACCTGTACGCGGACTTCTGCTCCGGGCGCATCTGGGGCCTGCGGTACGACGGCGAGCGCGTCACGGAGCAGGCGCAACTGGCCCGCGCCGAATTCCAGGTCCCGTCGTTCGGCGAGGACGAGGTGGGCGAGGTCTACGTGCTGGGGTTCGACGGCGGCGTCTACACGTTCGCCCGGCCGCCCGGCACGGAACCGGAGCCCCTGCCGACTCATACGCCTGCGAGCGCACCCACGGACACCTCCGCAGAACCCCGCTCCACCCCGCCGGTCCACCCTCTCCCCAGCCCTCTCCCCTCGAGGGAGAGGGGGGCAAGCACTCCTCTGCCCACGCCAACGCGTGCGCCCGACGCACAGCCGACGCCGACACCGCAGCCTGCAAGCGGCACGCACATGCCCTCGATGTCAGGCGGCGGAGGCGCGTGGGTTATTCCGGCGGTGCTCGTCGTAGCAGGGTTCACTGCCGGGTTCTTCTATGCCTGGCGGCGGTTCCGCAGGGGGATGCGCTAGCCGGCGGCGCCCCGCTTGAACATCTCCACCACCTCGTCCGCCGTGCGGACGCGCGCGAATATGGGGAAGATGCGCTCCATGAAGAGTTTGAGGTTCTCGTCCGGGCCGGAGCAGGCGTCGCTGACGACGACGATGTTGAAGTCGAGGTCCCGCGCCGAGTAGGCGGTGCTCGCGACGCCGATGTGGATCGCGCCGCCGAACAGGACGATGGTGTCGATGCCCCGCGTGCGCAGGCTCAACTGCAGGTGCGTCTGGTGGAACGAGCTCCACCGGTGCTTCTCGATCAGGTAGTCGTCCGGCGTCGGCGCGAGCTCGTCGATGACCTCGGACGTCCAGCTGCCGTGGTGCACGTTGCGGAATGCCGCCGTGAAGCCCTGCTCCGGGTCCGGCCAGGGTTCGAGCGCGTAGTTCGTGTCGGAGTAGATGAGCGCCGAGTCCATCCCATCCGCGCGGTGGTCCGCCTTCGGGTAGAACGACGGCACGCCGAGCGCCGACGCCACCTCCCGCACCTTCACGCAGTTCGCCACGATGGGCTCCATCCTGCGCTGGTTCTCCTCGCTGGAGCCCCGGAAATAGACGTTGAGCATGTCGAAGAACACGAGTCCGGTCTTCTTCGGGTCGAGCGCGTCGTACGGCATCTTCATCCTCCTCGGGCAGGCGTCGGGGACGCGCCGTAGGCTATGGCGGGCTCACCTCTGCGTCAATGCGGCGCCAGGCACCCGCGAAACAGTCATGCGACCTTGCGCGCGAACAGGACGCAGTGGTCCATCGGCTTGGGGTCGGTGAAGAACATGACTCCGCCGAGTTTCGCGCCCTCCTCGGGGACCAGCTCCAGGCCCAGGTCCGTCAGCAGGGAGAGCACCTCGTTGGGGTCGTAGAGCTGGAACGTCCTGTCCGACCCGTAATCCTTGTCGTAGACCGTCGCCACTCCCCTGCCGACCTTGAACATGAGTTGAAGAACGCCGCCCTTCGTCAGGAGCCTGGCCAACTCCGGCAAGGTGACCCCCAGCGCCGTGTCCGGCTCGATGTGCTGGATGACGGCGTTGCACAGGACGAAATCGAACGACGCATCCGGGTAGCCGAGCGGCTCGCGAAGATCGGCGACCGCTACCCTCTCGGCGATCTCCGGATGCAGCCTGCACGCCTCCACGATGTTCTCCTCGATAGCGTCGACTCCATGGATGTCGTACCCCTTCTGCCAGTAGAAGAAGACATCGCGGGCGCCTCCGCCGCACCCGGCGTCCAGCCCGCGTGACCCGGCGGGCACCAGCTCCTGCAACCGGTCCATCAGGTCCGCATCGCTGTTGAGTCCCGGATGGGAGACGTTGGTGTAGACGGACTGGATGAAGTTGTGGGCTACCTCGGCGTAACGCTGCGCGTGACGCGCGTAGAAAGCAGGGGAGTAGTCAGCATCCGCACTCATTGCAGGAATCACCTCGCGAACTGCGGGGGATTGCAAGCCATCATCAAGTACCATCCGAGCTACCCTGCCCCTCGGGCAAGGAGGCATACGCATAGCACCCGCGGAGAGGCTGCCATGAGAACGACCACACAACTACGAGAACTGCTCGCGTCGCCCGGCATCGTTCCGGCGCCCGGTGCATACGACTGCCTCAGCGCCGCCGTCATCGAGCGCGCCGGGTTCCCGGTCGTCTACATGACCGGCGCGGGCACCTCCATCTCCCGTACCGGCTATCCGGACATCGGCCTCACGACGATGAGCGAGATGGTCGCGAACGCGGGGGCTATCGCCCGCACCGTGAGCGTCCCCGTCATCGCCGACGCGGACACCGGCTACGGCGACGTGCTGCAGGTGCAACGCACGGTACGCGAGTACGAGCGGGCGGGCGTCGCGGGCATCCACATCGAGGACCAGGAGTCGCCCAAGCGCTGCGGGCACCTGGACGACAAGCGCGTCGTGCCGCAGGAGGAGATGGTGCGCAAGCTCCACGCGGCGCTCGACGCCCGCGAGGACGACGACTTCACCATCATCGCCCGCTGCGACGCACTCGCCGTCACCGGCTGGGACGACGCGCTCCGCCGCTGCGAGGCGTACGTCGAGGCAGGCGCGGACGTGCTCTTCCTCGAGGCGCTCCAGACGCGGGAGCAGGCGATGGACGTGACCGGCCGGTTCGACGTGCCCGTACTCTACAACTACGTCGAGACGGGGAAGTCCCCCCTGCTGCCGGTCTTCGAGCTGGAGGCGCTGGGGTTCAAACTCGTGATATTCCCCATCAGCGCGATGCTCGCCGCGCTCAAGACGATGACCGACCTGATGCGCGAACTGCGGGAGACCGGCACGACGGCGCACCTCGTCGCCGACCGCATGGTCAGCATCCAGGAGTGCTTCGACACTGTGGGGCTGTCGGACATGCTCGCGCTGGATGCGGCGTATGCCGGGTGAGGCGCTACCCTCTCTGCCTGATGTCTCGCCGCTGGAACAGCACGAATGACAGGCCGATGAGTGCCACGGCCAGCGCGAGCAGGACGATGGCGTTTCCCCAGTCCATGCCGTTGTTGAGCGGGTCGCTGCCCAGGTAGTAGTGGAACGGCGACAGCCACGCGATGCCGGCAAGGGCATCGTTGATGGCCACCAACGAGGTCAGCAGGTGGAAGGCGAGAGCCGCGCCCGCCGCCCCGAACACGGCAATCGACGTGCGTCCGATACCGGCGCCCAGGGCCAGAGCGAGGGAGCCGAACACGAGGCCCACCAGCACCTGGAGTGCGGACGTCGCGGCGATGTTGCCTATGGACATGCCCAGGTCTCCCAGCACCGAACCGAGCGCGACGCCTGCAAACGTCGCAACCCCGACGGCGATGCCGAACAGCACTATCGTCACGGTCTTCTCCATCACGATCCGGGAACGGCTTATGGGGTTGGCAAGCAACAGCCCCATCGTGCGGCGCGACTCCTCCCCCGCCAGCGCTCCCGCGCCCATGATCGCCGTTACCAGGATGACCGAGAGAGGGGCCATCAGGCCGAACGTCTCCAGCGTGTACCAACCCTCCGGCGTGCCCAGGTCTCCGCCTCCGAAGAGCGCGATCAGCTCCTCGGGGAAGTTGTGGAACGCGACCCGGGTCTCCTCCGGCAGCGACGCATACATCGGGCCCAACATGACGCCCATGACCAGGAACATCGCGGCCGACGTGACGAGGAGCAGGGTCTGGTAGTCCGAGACGGTCTTGACCCATATCGACGAGACCCTGGCTGAACCGGCAAGCCGGCCGATCATCCTGTTGAGGAGCGGGTTGCCCCGGACCCTGTCCAGCAGCGAGGTGCCGACGGACTGGCTTCTCAGGTCGCGGCGGTTGAACCCAACCACGGCGACGACAAGGAGAACGACAGACGCGGAGGTCAGCAGCGCCAGGTGTCCCCACGCGATGCCGTTGTAGACCGGTTCGCTGCCCTCGAAGTAGTACCAGGGGAACGCCTTCCGCAGTCCCTCCAGCCCCTGGACAAGGGGCAGGAGGCCCACGGCGAAGAAGGACAGCACCAGGATGCCCGACGCCGCGCCCGTCGCCGTGTCCCGGTTGCCGGTCACGGCGCCGATGGCCAGGGCAAGCATCCCGTAGAAGACGGCGTTGACGTACAGGTGGAGCGCCAGGGCCTCCACGTCCAGACCGCCGATCTCAACGCCCAGCAGGGCGGCCATCGGGTGGACCGTGATCCAGATGGCGGCGACGGCGAGGGCCGTGAGCAGGACGAGGGCCAGCGCCTTGGACAGCAGGACGTGCGTGCGGCTCCTGGGGTTCGCGAGCAGGATGTTCATGGTGCCGTTCCGCTCCTCGCCCGCGATCGCCGCGCTGCCCATGACGAGCGCCATAACGGCCACCACCACGGCCCCGAACGAGCCGAAGACGTAGCCGATCGCCAGGCCCCCTACGTCGACATCCTCCCCGATGCCGAGCAGCGAGCGGAACGCCTCGGGCAACTCGGTGTAGACGGTGAGGTCGATGTCCCTGTAGGCCGCCATCCCGAACAGCAGCAGCAGCGTCAGGCTGGCTGCCGAGATCGCCCACCCGAGCCAGCGGTCCCGCGCCACCTTGAGCGATATGCTGGACAGCGCCATCACCCGGCCTCCTCGTCGGTGTGGTAGTACGTGAGGAATATCTCCTCGAGGTCCGTCTCGCTCGTCCTGATGTCCTCCACGGCGTACCGGTCCGTTGCGGCCTTCAGGAGATCCCCCATGTCGCCGTCGAAGGACATCTCGACGTGGGCGCCGCTTACGGCGACGTTGCGCACACCGGAAACGGCCTCGAAGACCGAGGCATCCGCCTCCGAGTCGAGCACGAACTCCACCCGGCGCATCGCCTTCGACCTCAGCTCCGCAACCGACTCCACCGTGATGAGGTAGCCGTCCCGGATGATGCCGACACGGTCTGCGACACGCTGGACCTCTGAGAGCGTATGGCTGGACAGGAAGACGGTGCACCCCTGCGCAGTCACCTCGCGCACCATGTTCTGGAACTCCCGCTGGACCAGCGGATCGAGTCCGGCTGTCGGCTCGTCCATGATCAGCAGGTCAGGCCGGTTCATGAACGCCTGGATGATCCCGACTTTCTGACGGTTGCCCGTCGACAGGTCTCCTACCTTCCGGGAGAGGTCGGAGGCCAGCCGTTCGGCCAGCTCGTCGACGTGGGACCAGTCGACGCCGCCGCGCATGTTGGCGAAGTACGTCAGGGTGTCCCGCCCTGTCAGGTTCGGGTACAGCGCGAGGTCTCCCGGGATGTAACCGATGTGCCTCCGGACCTCCACGGCGTCCCGGTGCGCGTCCAGGCCGAGGATGGTCGCAGTCCCGGCAGTGGGCCTGATCTCATCCAGCAACACCCTGATCGTCGTCGTCTTACCCGCGCCGTTCGGCCCGAGGAACCCGAAGACCTCCCCCTCTCCGACGTCCAGGTCCACGTCCTCGATACCACGGTTCCTGCCGTAGTACTTCGTCAGTCCACTCGTGTGAATGGCCGTCGTTGCCATGTGGCTGCCTCCAAGCGTTTCACGATTGGCGCAATGATTATCCACGAACCGCGTATACTGCGCCCGACCCTGTCGTGACGCAGAGGAGGCTGCTCCATGGCGCCCTACAAACGCATCTCCGGTGACTCCCACCTGGAAGTCGCGAACGAACGGTGGACGCACCGCATCGACCCCGCGTTCCGCGACCGCGCGCCCAGGACAGTGAAGCTCGACACCGGCGCGGACGCCACGCAACTGGAAGACCTGCCGCCCACCCAGAACCCGATGGACCTGTACGGCGGCAAGGGGCGCGACATCTGGTACCCCGGCGGACAGACCTACGAGTCCACGCCGGGCACCGGCCCGCCGCAGCAGCGTGTGCAGGAGCAGCAGAAGGACGGCCTCGACGCTGAGATACTCTACCCGGCCGTCGTCTGCGGCCCGCGTCTGTGGATGCAGGTGAAGGACGACGCCCTCCACCGGGCGCTCTTCCGGGGCTGGAACACCTGGCTCGGCGAGGAGTACTGCTCCGAAGCGCCTGGCCGCCTGCTCGGCATCGGCGCGATCCCCGCCACCGGCATCGACGACGCCGTCGCCGAGCTGGAGCACTGCAAGTCCGTGGGACTGACCGGCGTGCAGCTGATGACGTTCCCCAACAGCGGCGGCAAGCCCCTGCCGGAGGACGACCGCTTCTGGGCCGCGTCGCTCGACCTGCAGATGCCGGTCTCCATCCACGTCGAACTCGACCGGACCGGGAAGCGCGGCGGGAAGATGCTCGACTACCCCGCTGAAGACGACCGCGTCACTACGGAACTCGCGTTCCAGGTGCAGCGGTTCGCCGCTCGGGGCGGCGGCACGAACGCGGTGCAACTGCTGCTCTCCGGTCTGTTCGACCGCTTCCCCGACCTGCGCGTCTGCCTCGCCGAGACCTCAATCGGCTGGGTGCCGTTCTTCCTGGAGATCGCGGACGTGCGGTACAACCGCCACATCCACTGGGCGCAGACCATGAACGGCTTCACCCCCCTCAAGGCGATGCCGAGCGAACTCATCAACGAGTACTTCTACTGGGGCTTCCAGCAGGACCGCTCCGGAGTCGACCTGCGCCACCACATGAACGTCAACCGCCTCATCTGGGCCGCGGACTTCCCGCACCAGGAGTCGGACTGGCCGAACTCGGACATGGTGATGGAGCACAACTTCACGGGCGTTCCGGAGGACGAGGTCTACAAGATGATCGTCCAGAACGCGGTGGACTTCTTCCACCTGCCCGAGCGGAACTGAGTCCTGCAGCACAACCAACGGAGGGCCACGATGAGCGAAGCGGACGAACTGCAGAACGACCTCGTGACGGCGTCGACCATCATCGAGTGGGAGTTCGGCGACATCATCGGGCACGTAGGCGTGCGGTTGCCGGACGAACAGGGCATCGCGGTCAAGATGCTCCGCGCGCCGCAGTTACCCGGAGCCGAGAACTGGATGATGCAGTTCGACATGGACGGCAACAAGATCTCCGGCGACGGCACCGTGCCGGGCGAGGCCGCCATCTACACGCGCATCTTCCGCGCCAAGCCGGAGGTCAACGCCATCGTCCACGCCCACGCCAACATGTGCATCGTGCTCGGGCTGGCAGGCGTGCCCATCGAGGGCATCCACCTCGCCTCCGCGAAGTTCGGCGAAGGCCTGCCGATATACCCCGTGCCCACCTACGTCTCCGACGACGAGGACGGCGACGCCATCGCACGGGCGCTGGGCGACGCGCCCGGCCTGACCATCAACGGGCACGGCATCGTGACCGTCGGCAAGAGCATCGACGAGGCATGCTTCACGGCGGTGCATATGGAACGCACCGCCAAGATCATCCAGGCCGCCCGCCTGCTGGGGTTCGACCAGGTCGACGGCGCGTTCCGTGAGGAGATGGCCGGCAACGCCCGCAAGATGAGCGAGCGCCAGGCCTCCATCAACCGTCCGAAGGTCGACCACTCCGACGACTGGCGCTACTACACGAGGAAACTCGCCCGCGGCGAACCGTGGAATCGTGGCTGGACCTAGCCTGATCGCCCCTCGCCCACGCAGGCGCGCGAACCCCCTCTGGCCATTCGACGCGTACTACGGCTGGGCGATCGCCTGGACGGCACTCATCGTCTCCTTCGCGTCGTCCGTCTTCTACGGGCCGGTGCTCAGCGTCTGGTTCGAACCGATCCGAGAGGAGACGGGCTGGGAGTCGTGGGAGATCGCGGCGTCGTTCACCATCGGCAGCTTCTCCGGCTCCATCCTCACCGCCGTCATCGGCAGGGTCATGGACCGCTACGGCACGCGCACCATCATGGCGCTCTCCGGCATGGTGCTCGCGGGTTGCATGGTGGGGCTCGCGTTCATGCAGGCCCCGTGGCAGATGTGGCTCTTCTTCGGCACGGGACGCGCGTTCGCCATCGCGGGCGTGCAGGTCGGCACGACGGTGGCCATCGCCAACTGGTTCATCCGCAAGCGCGGGACAGCGACCTCCTTCGCCGGGTTCGGTCTCCGCGCGGGACAGGCGCTCGTGCCCCTCGCGGCGGCTGCGATCATCGTCCTGCTCAACTGGCGCTGGGCGTACGGCCTCCTCGCCATCTCCGCCGTCCTGCTCGTAACCGCGCCCGCGCTCGTCTATCTCCGGCGCAGACCCGAGGACTACGGCCTGCTGCCCGACGGCGAGCCGCCTCCCGAGCCGACGAACAGCAGCGAGGGTGAGGCGCGCGAGACGGAGGCCCAGTGGACGACGTCCCAGGCGCGGAAGACGCTCGCCTTCTGGCTCATCCTGCTTACCACGTCCATCATGTTCTTCGCGCAGACCGCGACGAACCTCCACGCGGCGCCGCACTTCCAGACGCGCGGCGTCTCCTTCGAGAGCTCGGTCGTCATCGTCTTCATCTTCGCTGCCATCTCGGCGGTGATGACCGTGCCCTGGGGCTGGGTGATGGACCGCATCCACGTGCGCTTCGTCATCGCGATGGTCTCGCTCCTCTACTTTGGGTCCATGGTCATCATCATCAACGCGCAAACGTTCGCGGGGGCGGTCCTGTTCGGCGTCGTGTTCGGCGTCGCGCAGGGCGGCTGGACCGTCAGCCAGCGCATCGTGGTGCCGAACTACTTCGGACGCCGCTCCGTCGGAGGCATACGCGGCCAGATGGGACTGATGACGGCGTTCATCAACCCCGTGGGGCCGCTCGCCGCCGCCTGGATACGCGACCGGACCGGCAGCTACGAGCAGGCGTTCACCATCTTCTCATTCATGTTCCTCGCCGCCATCGTGATGATGCTCATCGCCAGCCCGCCCGTCCTGCGCGCCGCGCCGGTCCGCCGCACAGTACGCAGCGCGCTCCTGCTGTGGGCTGTGCTCGTCGCCGTGTACGCAGTGGCGCGCCACCTGCTCAGGGAGCGCGAGGACGAATGAGCCCCCAGGCTGGGTGCTAGAATGTTCCCGCGCCTTCCCGGACGAGGCGCGTTCTTTCGAGGGCCACCGTAGCTCAGTGGCAGAGCAGCTGTTTCGTAAACAGCAGGTCAACGGTTCGAATCCGTTCGGTGGCTCCAGTTCACTTAGCCAACCGCACTTGGCTACCAGCTTGGGGCTAGCATCGTCAGCCGACAGTTCCAACGCGGCGCCCCGGTCAGCACGGTCAGCCCCCCAACACACCGCGTTTGGCAAGTACCCAGCCCCTGCGGCATGATTGACCCATGTTCGGCCTGGACGGCATCCAGATTGCCATGATCATCATCGCGCTCATCGCTGTAGCGCTCTTCGTTGAGTACACACGATGCAGACCGCCCACCGATAAGGACAAACAGACGGGCCCCGAGTACGTCTGGCTCGCCTTTCCCGAACGCTACGGGTCCCCTTTCAGCCTTGCGTTCGCGGGGGCCGAGACGGACGAAGCAACGGAACTCACGTATCGGGGAGCCCACCTCCTGCTGACGGCGGACCTCCGCATGGAGTTGATGATGGTGGAATTCTTCATTGAGAGCCGCGGGTTCCTACCCATGCCTCGTGCCCGCGTCGTGAAGAGAGTCAACTACACCACCGAGATCTTCCAACCCTACCGGCGAGAAATCAGATCACTGGAAGACTTCGGCCGCTACGCACCCTACCGGACCGACTCATTGTGGATGATGAAGCTGTCCGTCCATCCCGATGACACGGCAGAGGCCATCACGGTGCTGGAACACGCCGACATCGCCGTGGAAGTGGCGTCAGGACCGCAGCCCTGGTGGCATGCGCATAATGAGATGCTCTGAGATCAGTAGATGTTCCGGGGCTCGCGACGAGTTGCGTCCTTCACGTCGGCGTGAATGAATCCGCCCGGCCTCCCGTAACGTATCATCCGGTGCATGGACGATAACCCCAGCCTTGCCCCCGTGCGCGGAGCGCTCATCGCAGGAGCGCTCATGGCTGTAGTGGCCGCGCTCGTCTCCCTGCCCCTGCACTCGCCGCACGACGCCCTACTGAACTCGGCGAGCGTCACGTGGGGCGTGCTGCTGCTCGCCCTGGTGAGCGGCCTCGTCTACCGGAGACTGAGCCTCCGGCCGAACGCGTTACGCCGCTTCGCCATCGTCATGGCGGTCGGCTTCCTGGTATGGGTGGCCGTCGCATTCGCCGTCGGGACGATGCTGACGCGCATGGTCTCGTTCAGCGTGCCGCTCGCCGCGATAGCGTTCGGCGGTATCGCCGTGCTCACGCCCCTGCTCTCCCGCACACCGCTCGTTGCGCGGTGGCCGGCCGTGGCCGTTGCGCTCATCATCGCGGCTGCCGTCGGCGTCGGCTTCGCCGGACAGGGCGATCAGGAGAGCGGACGGCTGGAACTGCCGCCCCGCGCCGGGCACGACACATATAGAATCGACGCATAGCACTCCAGGAGTCACTGATGCCCGCTCTCGCTTCCCGATGCTCGAAACTCGTTCTGCCTCTGGCGCTCGCCGCCCTGCTCGCCCTCCCCGCCTGCGGCGCCGACCCCACCGCTACGCCCGTCCCGACGCCCACGGCCAACGTCGCCGCTGTCATCCCCACTCCTGCGCCCACGCCAACCGCTGCCCCGTCGACCGACACGACGGCAGCCCCGGAACCAACTACCGTTCCCGCTGCCCCGTCCCCGGACGCCGCCACGACAGCCCCCGCAGCCGACACGCCAACGCCTCCTCCTGCCGAGGACCCAGCGCCCGTCGAGCGCTCGACCGGAGACGTGGACGGGATCACGTTCGTGGTGTCGGACGGCTCCGAGGCGACGTTCTCCGTGGGCGAGGTGCTCGCAGGCGTCTCGATCCCCAACTACGAAGCCGTCATGCACACCACCGGCCTCTCCGGCGAGGTGCGGCTCGACGGCGGCGCGTCGGTGGTCACCGTGAACCTGCACAGCATGACCAGCGACGAACCGTTCCGCGACCGCTACGTCCAGAGCCGCATGTTCCCCGGCCAGCCGACCACGAGCGTCTCGTTCGGCGACCTGACGCCGCTGCCGGGCGGCTTCACGAACGGCGACCCGGTGACGACCGAAGTCTCCGGCACGCTCAACATCAACGACATGGACGTGCCCCTGACGTTCGCCATCGAGGCGCGCGACGACGGCGACACCGTCTTCGTGCTCGGACGCTCCATGTTCACGTGGGACCAGATCGGCGAGCCGGTGCCGACAGCCCGCAGCGTCGTCAGCGTCGAGGACGAGGTCCGCGTCGAGGTGCTGCTCGCGCTCTCGCCGCAGTAAGGCGCGGGTAACCTGTCATTTCGAGCGGAGCGCAGCGGAGTCGAGAAATCTCTCGGGCGGTCCTTCGACAGGCTCAGGATGAGCGGGGCTGCGCTAACGGACGTTCCCCGAGAGATGCTTCGACTCCGCCTCCGGCTGCGCTCAGCATGACAACCAGGGAGTCCGCCTTGCGCCAACGAGTGCGGTAAAGCATCATTGCGCCCGCACCCGATGTGATGGAGGGAGTCATGACCGCACCCAAGGTCGTCGTCTTTGCGCCCGGAGACCAGAACAGCTACCAGCGGTTCGAGGAGGCCGGCTGCGAGATCACGCTCGGCAAGGCCTCGTGGGCCGACCCCACCGGCAACACGACGGAGGAGATCGCAGCGATGGCCGTCGACGCGGACGCGCTCGTCGGTACGTCCATCAAGGGCGGACGCATAGACCGCAGCGTCATGCTCGCGTCGGAGCAGCTCCGCATCGTCGCCAAGTACACCGTCGGCGTCGACGAGGTCGATACCGACGTCGCCACCGAGCTCGGCATCATCGTCACCCACGCGCCCACCGAGGCGAACTG
This sequence comes from Dehalococcoidia bacterium, assembly GCA_034422595.1. Lineage (GTDB taxonomy): Bacteria > Chloroflexota > Dehalococcoidia > Lucifugimonadales > Australimonadaceae > Bin16. Next base: position 406,603 of record DAOUJO010000001.1, read on the forward strand.
GGGCGGCGTCGTCGAGACGACGATGCAGCAGATGCTCACGCTCCTGAAGAAGCCCCGCCAGCGCGACGAGGCGATGAAGCACGGCACGGCCTGGCGCACACCGGCGCTCACCGCCACCCATATCGGACGCCGCGAGGACGGCTACCCCGGCCTCACCATCGGCATCGTCGGCCTCGGCCGCATCGGCGGACGGCTCGCCCAGATGCTCGCGCCCTGGCGCGTCCGCATGATCGCCTACGACCCCTACCAGCCCATCGACCGCTTCATCCACGCCAACGTCGAGCGCGTCGACCTCGACACCCTCCTGCAGGAGTCCGACGTCGTGACGCTCCACGTCATCCTCACGCCCGAGACGCACCACATGATCGGCGAGCGCGAGCTCGGCCTGATGAAGCCGACCGCCATCCTCCTCAACACATCGCGCGGGCCGGTCATCGACGAGAAGGCGCTCGTCGCCGCGCTCCAGAACGAGACCATCGCGGGCGCTGGGCTCGACGTGTTCGAGGTCGAGCCGCTGCCGATGGACAGCCCGCTGCGGGAGATGGACGACCGCGTGCTGCTCTCTCCACACGTCGCCGCGCACAACCACGGCGCGGGCATCGGCCCCGGCATCGAGTGGGGGACGGAGGACGTGCTGCGCGCCCTGCGTGGCGAGGTCCCTGAGCACGTATTCAACAAGGACGTCATCCCCCGCTGGCGCGAGCGCTTCGAGGGCCGCGCCGTCATCTAGCACCGTCACAACCCCCTCAGGAGGGAGCGCATGACCACGAACGGGCGCATCAGCAAGGCCGAGTGGGGCTCCGACGTCATCGTCGAGACGCTCCGCGGCCTCGGCATCGAGTACGTCGCGATGAACCCCGGCGCCAGCTTCCGCGGCGTCCACGACTCGCTCGTCAACTACCTCGGCAACGAGCGCCCCGAGCTCATCCTCTGCCCGCACGAGGAGATCGCAGTCGCCGTCGCGCACGGCTACGGCAAGGCCGCGGGCAAGCCGATGGCCGCCTACGTCCACAACGTCGTCGGCCTGCTGCACGCGACGATGGCCATCTTCAACGCCTCGGCCAACCGCTCCGCCGTCCTCGTGCTCGGCGGCACCGGTCCCATGGCCGCGGACGAGCGCCGCCCGTGGATCGAGTGGATACACACCGCCAACGTGCAGGGCAACGCCGTCCGCGACTACGTGAAGTGGGACGACCAGCCCGCCAGCGTCGGCGCGTCGGTCGAGTCGCTCATCCGCGCCTACCACATCGCCACCAGCCAGCCGGAGGGCCCGGTCTACGTCAACTTCGATGTCTCAACACAGGAGCAGCAGCTCACCGAGCCGTTCGAGATGCCGGACCTCGACGCCTTCCCGGCGCCCACGCGCTTCCAGGCCGACCCGGACGCGCTCGACCATGCCGCAAGCCTGCTCGTCGACGCGCAGCGCCCCGTCGTCCTCGCCGACTTCCTCGGACGCTCCGAGGAGGCGACCGGCGGCCTCGTGAGGCTCGCTGAACTGCTCTCGCTCCCCGTCGTCTCCGGCGGAGACCTCTACAACTTCCCGTCGCGCCACCCGCTCAACGCAACGACGTCCAAGCGGCAACTGCTGCAGGAGGCCGACGTCGTCCTCGCGCTCGACGTCTACGACCTCCAGCAGGCGCTCACCGGACAGGACTACCGCGCCCGCCGGTTGCAGCACCTGCTTCCGCCGGGCGCGAAGCTGATCGACGTGTCGCTCCGCCAGCTCGCCGTCCGCAGCTGGACGGCGGACTACGGCGGCCTCTACCCGACCTCGCTCTCGGTGCAGGCCGACACCGCGCTCGCCATCCCCGCCCTCGCCGACCTCGTCGAGCGCCGCCTCAACGACGGCCCTGACCGTTCGAGCGAACTGCGCGAGCGGCACGCCCGGGTCGCCGCGATGCACGACGCGGCACATGAGCAGGCGGCGAAAGTCGTCGCGGACCGCTCGGGCGAGTCGCCCATCGCCCTGCCCTTCCTCGCGGCGGAGATGTGGGAGGTCGTCAAGGACACGGACTGGGTTCTCGGCAACGGCAACCTGCGCGGCTGGACGGAGCGGCTGTGGGACTACAACGCCCCGCACCAGGTCATCGAGTCGCGCGGCGGGGGCGGGCTCGGCATGGGCTTCGGTCACGCGCTCGGGGTCGCGCTGGCGAACCGCGACAAGGGGCGGCTCACCATCAATATCCAGTCGGACGGCGACTTCCTCTTCACGCCCGCGGCGGTCTGGACGGCGGTCCACCACCGCATCCCCATGCTCATCGTCATGTACAACAACCGCACCTACGGCAACGACCTCGGCCACCAGGGGCTGATGGCCGAGGTGCGCGGCAGGCCCATCGAGAGAAGGACCATCGGCATCGACATCGACGACCCGTACGTGGACTTCGCGGGCATGGCGCGCTCGTTCGGCGCATGGGCCGAGGGCCCCATCGACGACCCCGCCGACCTGCGGGGCGCCCTCGAACGCGCAAAGCGCGAGGTCGTCGAGAACGGACGCGTCGCCCTCGTGGACGTCGTCACCGAGGTCGGCGAGCGGTAAGAGAGGAGACCCCCATGGCAGACCTGAAATACATGCGGTTCGGCGAACAGGCCCCCATCTCGCGGGGGAACGGCGCGATGACCTACCTGCTCGTCGGAGGCGCTGACGGCACCGACGCCTTCACTGCCGGCATCAGCCACTTCCCACCGGGCCTGAACGTCCCGATGCACTCGCACAACGTCGAGGAGATGGTCACGGTGCTGGAGGGCTCCGGCGAATGCGAGATAGACGGCGTCGTCAGACCCGTCGGCCTCTTCGACACCACGTTCATCCCCGGTGGCGTCACCCACTGCTTCCGCAACACCGGCGACGTGCCGATGAAGATCATGTGGGTCTACGCTTCGACCAGCGTCACGCGAACGTTCGCAGAGACCGGGCAGACCGTCGAGCACCTCTCCGGCGAGGACCTCATCGGACGGTAGCTGTCCCGCGTCGCGTTGAGCGGAGTCGAAACGTCTCTCAGGTAAGGACTGCCTTCGTTCCTATCTCCCGATCCCGTCGAGCACCCTGTCCGCGACGCCGGTGGCAACCCAGTCCTTCCACTCGTCCGAATTGCGCAGCCACGTGAACGCAGCCTCGCGGTACTCGCTCTCCTGCAGCACGAAGAAGCGGAACCGCCCCTTGTACGTCAGCAACTCGTTCAGCTCTTCACGGTCCAGCGTCCATTGCTTGAAGAACTCGACCACGTCCGGCGAGAACTCTTCCACGTCCTTCCGCACGGCGATGAGCGACGTCGAGTCCGGGTATTCGCACGCCTGGGTGATCTCCGACGCCGCGACGGTCGATGTCAGCCGGTCCCAGCAGCCCTGGCCCCACGAAGGCTCCCTCAGCTGCTCGAAGCCGCCAAGCTCCTCGAGGGTCGTGGCCAGCGCCGACGGCCACCAGTAGTAGAACAGGATGTTCTCCCGGTTCTCGAACGCTGAGACTATCTGGTTGTACAACGCCTCCGGGGTGCGGGGGTCGACCAGTTCGACGTACTCGTCCAGGCCGTACCCGTGCACCTGCTTCTCGTTGATGCGCGCGCACTCCCACTCCGTGACGCACGTGATGAGCCGGGCCTTCCCGCCGTCGGGTCCGGCGAAGAGCTGCTGGTGCTGCGATTCCTCCAGGCCCTGCACCCTGAAGAGGCCGGGGTTCGCGTTTGCGGTGTACTGCGGGATGAGGAACGCGCTCTGGGAGACGACGCCCGCGAAGCTGTCACCGAGGGTCAGGATCGTGTCTACATCGAAGACGTCGTCCCAGACCGGCTGGAAGGCCGGAAGCCGCACTTCCATGTGGATGTTCGTCAGGCCGTTCCCCAGGTTCCGTATCGCCTGGGTCTCGGTGCCCGCAACAGTGAGCGTTCGATACCCGTAGCCGTACTCCAGGATCGTCCGGGCGATCGAGATCTGAAGCGACGCGGTCTCGGTGCCCGGGTCGGAGAAGGTGAGAAGCTGCGCCCCCGCAACCGGTGTCGGCGTCGGCGGGAAGAGCGTCTGCCCGCTGCCGGGGTCCGACCACTCACCGGGGCCGCCCTGGTTCACCGCACGCACCTGCACGTCGTACGTCGTGCCGGACGTCAGGAGATCGAGTTCTGCCTGCGTCGCCGACACGATGGTGTTCGTCACCTCGGTCCACTCGCCGTCGAGGATGCGCGCGCGGTAGCGGTAGTCGTAGTCGGTGACCGGCTGTGGGCCGGTTGGCGCGCTCCACGTCACGAGGGCCTTGTCCATGCCGTCCTGCTGGACGGTGGGCGCCCCCGGAGCGACGGGTGTGGGGAATGGCGTCGCGGTGGGGGTGGGGGTGGCCGTGGGGGTAGGCGTCACCGTGGGAGTCGCGGTTCCGGTGGCCGTCGGCGTGGGAGTGAACGTCGGCGTATGTGTGGGCGTCGGCGTCGGCGTAAGCGTGGGCGTTGGCGTCAACGTGGGAGTAGGCGTCAACGTGGGAGTAGGCGTTACCGTTGGCGTCGACGTGGGGGTTGGCGTGAGCGTAGGCGTCGGCCTCGCGACGAAGACCGGGACCGGCGTCGGTTCCGAGCACGCAGCGAGGCTCAGGAGAACGAGCGCCAGCAGAGGGACGGCGCTGATGAGGGGACGAAACATACGGCACGCTACCTTGGTGATGGGGACTGACGTTAAGTATAACGGACACTCCTCTGATACCCGCTTCGTCCGTGAACGCTCAGGCTTCCCCACCCGTTCACCGGGCACGCGAGAGCAACATCGCCCAAGGCTGGTAGAATCTGCTGCCGATGGCGCTTTCGAAGGAAGACAACGAACTGCTGACGCGCGTGGGGCCGGAGACTCCGATGGGCGAGCTCTTCCGCCGCTTCTGGACGCCGGTCCTCCTCGCGAACGAGCTGCCGGAGCCGGACTCGCCCCCCATACGGGTCAAGCTCTTCGGCGAGTTCTACGCTGCATTCCGCGACACGCAGGGCAGGCTCGGTCTGCTGGACGCCCGTTGTCCCCACCGCGGCGCCGACCTCTCCTTCGGCCTCGTGGAGGAGGGCGGCATCCGCTGCGGGCGCTGCTACTGGAAGTTCGACGTCGACGGCAACATCCTCGACATGCCGCTCGAACCCGCGGACAGCCCGATCTGGACGGAGGTGAAGGCGCCCTCGTTCCACATCGCCGAGTTCGGAGGCCTGCTCTGGGGCTACCTCGGCCCGCAGGACGACGTGCCCGACCTGCCGGAGTTCGAGTGGACGCGCGTCGAGCCGGAGCAGCGCTACCTCTCCCGCTTCCTCGTCGAGTGCAACTACATGCAGGCCGTCGAGGGCGGACTGGACGCCGCGCGCGTCGCAGCGCTCCAGAGGGCGGGCGCGCTCGGACCGGACGACCCGATGGGCGAGGATGCCGCGCACACGGTGCAGGCGCGCGAGACTGAGTACGGCCTGCTCGTCGGCACCGCGGTCGAGTCCGAGTCGGAACAGGCGGAGATGTCCGTCGCCCAGTGGCTCATGCCGTTCTACACCACGCTGGCCTCCGGCAGGCGCGACATCTACGAGGGCACGGCCTGGGCCCCGATAGACGACGAGAGCACGATGGCATTCGCGGTCACCTACAGCCCCCGCAAACCGCTGAGCAAGCGGCTGCTCACGGAGATACGCCAGGGCAAACGCATCCACCCGAAACTCCAAGAGGGCGCGTACCGCCGCGAGCGCAACCGCGAGAACGCCTACGTGCCGGAGGGCAAGGAGCGCCCAACCGACTTCGCATCGCGGTTCGAGACCTCGTTCGAGATGGCGCTCGCCTGCCAGGAGAGCATGGGCGCGATCGTCGACCGCTCTCAGGAGATGCTCGGCCCGAACGACGGCGCCGTCGAGGGTGCGCGCCGCATCCTCATGCAGGCCGCGGTCGACCTGATGGAGGGCACCATCCCCGTCATCGTCCACAAGGGCGAGGCCTACCGTGTGCGCGCCTGGGCTGCGCAGGTCGCCGACGCCGACGCCTTCGACGAGGACGAGCAGGTGCTCAGAGGCATCGCCCCCGAAGTCTGACCCGTGGCCGGCTACTCAGGCACGCCGCTCCCCCGGAAACTCGGCATCAAGCCGGGCGCCACGCTCGCTATCGAGGACGCCCCACCCAGGTTCGACGCCATGCTCGGCGAACTGCCGGATGGCGTGCGCCGCGCAGGTGAGGACGAAACCGGCGTGGACGTTCTCGTCGCGTTCCACGTGAGCCGCCAGACGCTGGAGTCGGCGTTCCTCGACGAGGCGCACCGCATCGCGCCGGACGGCGGCTACTGGATCGCGTGGCCGAAACGCTCCTCAGGCGTGCCGACCGACCTCACCGAGGACGTGCTGCGCGAGGTCGTACTCCCCGCGGGACTCGTCGACAACAAGGTCTGCGCCATAGACGAGACGTGGTCGGGCCTGCGGTTCGTCGTCCGCAAGGAACACCGCGCCGCCTGGCCCGCCTGAACACCTCTCCCTCGAGAGGAGAGGTCGCCGCACAGCGGCGGGTGAGGGTGAACCGGGTAGGGCCTACCCGGCGATGGGGTACAGCTTCCGGACGTTCGTGTTCACCAGCTTGTGGATCGTCTCCGCCGGCAGGTGACCGAGGTTCTCAGCGAGCACCCGGCGCGAGTTGGGCCACGGCGAGTTGGGGTGCGGGTAGTCGGTGGACCACATGCAGTTGTCCTCGCCCCACCAGGAGAGCAGTTGCCCGCCCACGTAGTCGTTGAAGAACGTGGCGTAGCAGTTGCGGTAGAAGTACTCGCTCGGCAGCCTGTCCATCGGCATGGGGCGGGTGTCCTTGAACCGCTTGTAGTAGTAGTCCCACTGCTGGAGCACGAACGGTATCCACCCGATCTCGCTCTCCACCACCACGACCTTCAGCTTGGGGAACCGCTCGAACACGCCGGTGAAGATGAGGTCGAACAGCGAGTTCGTCACACTCTGCAGCTTGAGGTTCACGGAGCCGCGGTGCGCGAGCAGCGGATCGCCCTTGCGGTCGCCGAAGTTCATGTGCGCGCTGTAGTCGAAGCCGGTCAGGATGTGGAGGTGGATCGGTACGTCCAGTTCCTGTGCTGCGGCCCAGAGCTTGTCGTAGTGCCCGCTCGTGAACTGCAGTTCCGTCTCCGGGTATGGCACCTGCCACACGAGCGCGCCGTACAATCCGCCCTCGTGCGTGCGGTGCAGCTCAGCGACCGCTTTGTCGATGTCGTAGGTGGAGATGCACGGGATGCCGACGAGCCGCTTCGGGGCGATGGAGCAGTACTCCATCAGCCAGTCGTTGTAGATGCGGAAGCACGCCTCCTGCGCCTCGGGGCTCTCGAGGCTGAACAGACGCAGTCCCAGCGTCGGGTAGAGCACCTCGGCGGAAACGCCGTCCGTCTCCATCTCATTGATGCGCTCCTTCGGGTCGTAGCCGCCGGGGCGCTGGTCGTCCATCGCGGTGCCCGTCCTGGGGCGCGGAGGAAACTCGGGGACGTCGCCCTTCAGGTTGTCGGGCAACTTGCTGTGCCAGAAGTCCGGCTCCTCCATCACGTGGGAGTCGGCGGAGATCAGCACTTCGCCGGAGAGGTCGAGCACACCTGCCGGAGCATCCTGCGTTGTCGTCATCGCAAACCTCCTCCGATACGCTTGAACGCTGGTGCGAGGCTACGCCTGCCGGGGCCGTGCGTCAAACCTCAGCGAGCCGTCCACGCGAGGTCGATGTTGTACGTCGCACCGGTGAGCGCGCTGCCTGCGTCGGACGCGAGGAAGAGCGCCAGCCCCGCCACCTCGCGAGGGTCGATGAACCGCTTGACCACGGCCTGCGCGAGCACCACCTGCTCGACCACGTCGTCGACGCTCACTCCCGCCATCCGCGCGAGGTCCGGCAGCTGGTTCTCGACCAGCGGCGTCCGCACGAACGATGGGCAGATGGCGTTCGCCGTGACGCCGAACGCGCCCGCCTCCACGGCGGTCGCCTTGGTCAGCCCCACGATGCCGTGCTTCGCCGCGATGTAGGCGGACTTGTTCGGGCTTGCGATGAGGCCGTGCACCGACGACATGTTGATGATGCGGCCCCAGCCGCGCTCCTTCATCGTGGGCAGCAGGTGCTTCGTCAGCTGGAAGGGCGCGGTGAGCATGATCTGGAGCATCCGCAACCACTCCTCCTCAGGGAAATCCTCGATGGGCGCGACGTGCTGGACGCCCGCGTTGTTGACGAGGACATCCGCTCCCCCGTGCTCCCGGACCACCTGCTCGGCCAGCGAGCGCGTCTGCTCCGCGTCCGCGAGGTCGGCCTGGATGAACGACCCGCCGATAGACCCGGCGACGTCGCTGCCGGACTCGTTGATGTCGTTGATGACGACCCGCGCGCCCTCCTCAGCGAAGCGCTCGGCGATCGCCTTGCCGATGCCGCTCGCCCCGCCGGTCACGAGCGCGGTCTTGCCTGCAAGTGTTGTCATATCAGAGATGCTACCCCTCCGCGCCGCGCCGTGCGCTGCGTACCCGTACGCCCACCGGCAGCGCCATGCCGCCGAGCACCGCTGCGAGCGCGGTGAACGGCACTGCCAGCGTCCACCAGTCGCCGTCCGTGGGAGCATCGCGCAGCGGCATCGCCGCGAACGCGTACAACGGCGCGATCACAACGATGATGCCAATGGCCGCTCCGGTGAGTTTGGCAGTGGCATCCAGGCCTATCCGTCGGCCTACTGCCATGCCCGCGACCCACGGGAAGAACATCGTGGCGCACGTCCAGAACAGCGCCCCCCAGTCGCCCAGCCAGTCGCGCAGCGCACTCAGCGACACGAGTGCCGCGAGTCCGAGCACCGCGATCGCGAGCGACCGCACGGCGAGCGTTGTTGTTCCCATGGTTGGCCGTCCTCCGAGTGCATGGTACCATCCTGATTCCGTGGGAGGCCCATCGCGCCTCGGCCCGCAGACCGGCGGTACGCGCCGTCGCGGGTGCGATTACTCTTTTCCGTTTCCGGGGAGCGATGGCAACGCAGACCGTTCGCAGTACCGTCCAGTCGGTTATCGAGAAGGCCCTGTCAGGCGACCGCCTGACAGACGGCGACGGCTATCGCCTCATCGCCTCCCGCGACCCTGCCGACCTCACCGCGCTCATGGCCGCCGCCTGCGAGCTGAATGACCGCGCCCGGCCCCACCGGCGCGTCACCTACTCCCGCAAGATCTTCCTCCCGCTCACGAACCTCTGCCGCGACCGCTGCGGCTACTGCACGTTCGTCAAGGGCCCCCGCCAGCGCGGCGCGCACACGATGACGCCGGACGAGGTGCTCGCCGTCGCCCGGCGAGGGGCGGAGCTCGGCTGCAAGGAGGCGCTGCTCAGCCTCGGCGACCACCCGGAGGAGCGCCATCCGGAGATGCGCGAGACCCTGAGAGACTTGGGCTTCGACTCGACACCGAAGTACACAGCGGCCATGAGCAGGCTCGTGCTGGAGGAGACCGGCCTCCTGCCGCACACCAACTGCGGCACGTTGGACAGGGACGAGATGGCGGAGATAGCCCCCTGGAACGCGAGCATGGGCATCATGCTGGAGAGCGCAAGCCTCCGCCTGCACGAGCCCGGCGGTCCGCACCACGGGACGGTGACGAAGCGCCCGGAGCAGCGCATCGCCACGCTGGAGACGGCAGCCGGACTCGGCGTCGCAATGACGACCGGCATCCTCATCGGCATCGGCGAAACGCCGGATGAGCGCGTCGACGCCCTGCTCGCGATACGAGACGTGCAGGAGCGGTGCGGCAACGTCCAGGAGGTCATCGTCCAGAACTTCCGCGCCAAGCCGACAACGCGCATGCGCTACGCGCCGGAGCCGTCCGCGCTCGACATGCTACGCACGCTCGCCGTCGCCCGGCTGCTGCTCGGCCCGAAGATGAACATCCAGGCCCCGCCCAACCTGCAGGCCGACGGCTACGAGACGTACCTGCTCTGCGGCATCAACGACTGGGGAGGCGTCTCCCCGCTGACCAAGGACTTCATCAACCCCGAGGCGGCATGGCCCGACACCGACCGCCTGCGCGCCCTGACGTACGAGGCGGGCTACGAGTTGCGGGAGCGCGCCGCGCTCTACCCGTCGCACGTCCTCGACGGCGCGTGGGCGCGTTCGCCCCTGATCGCCTCCCGCCTCGCTGAGTTGACCGATGACGAAGGTTACGTGAGACCCGAACTGGAACGCTGGAGTTGCGAATAGTGAACACACCGAACGAACAGACGGAACACGGCTGGGGAGGACTGGAGTCGCTGCTGAGCGGCGTTCCTGCCGACATCGCCCGCATCCTGGCGAAACCCCTCGAAGGCGGCGAAGTCACGGTCGAGGAAGGCACGCGCCTCTTCGAGGCCGACGGCGCCGCGCTCCTGGCGTTGATGGCGACGGCTGACGAGCTGCGGCGTCAGGTCAACGGCGACCGCGTCACCTACGTCGTCAACCGCAACATCAACTTCACCAACGTCTGCATCAAGCGCTGCGGCTTCTGCGCGTTCAGCCGTGACTTCCGCGAAGAGGAAGGCTACTTCCTCCCGCTGAACGAGATCATCCGCCGCGCCCGCGAGGCGGCGGACCTCGGCGCGACCGAGGTCTGCATCCAGGCGGGGCTCCCACCGAAGATGGAAGGCTCGCTCTACATCGACCTGACCCGCGAGTTGAAGGCGGAGCTGCCGGACATCCACATCCACGGCTTCTCGCCGGAGGAGGTGCTCTACGGCGCGGTCCGCTCGCGCGGGGCCATCGAGGACTACCTGCGCGGGCTGCGCGACGCGGGGGTCGGCTCGCTCCCCGGCACGTCAGCGGAGATACTCGACCAGCCCGTACGCGACCGCATAGCCCCCGGACGCATCACCGTCGACCAGTGGACGGAGGTCATCACGACCGCGCACCGGCTCGGCATCCCCACCACGTCCACCATCATGTTCGGCCACGTCGAGACCAACGAGCACCGCGCCGCGCACCTCGCGTACCTGCGCGATATCCAGAAGGCCACGGGCGGCTTCACCGAGTTTGTGCCGCTGAGCTTCGTCCACGCGGAAGCGCCCATGTTCGTGAAGCAGATGTCGGACGAGATGCGCCCCGGCGCGACCGGCGCCGAGGTTGTGCGGATGCACGCGATCGCCCGCATCATGCTCCACGGCTGGATAGACAACATCCAGTGCTCGTGGGTGAAGGAGGGCCCGAAACTCGCGCAACTCCTCCTGACGGCAGGCTGCAACGACGTGGGCGGCACCCTTATCAACGAGAGCATCTCCACCGCCGCGGGCGCGTCTTACGGCCAGCTCGTCCCGCCCTCCGAGCTGCGGCGCTGGATCCGCGACGCCGGACGCCTCCCCGTCGAGCGCACGACGCTCTACGAGACCCGCCGCGTGCACGAGGTCGAGCCTGACGAGCCGGAGCCGCTGGACGTCGCAGCCGAGCACCCGGAGCGCTTCGGCTCCTACCGCGAGCTCATCAAGCTCGAGGCCTTCCGCTACGAGGGGCAGCGCGCGCCGGAACTCGAAGGCCCCACGCTGCCGGAAGCGCTGGCCGCCTCGCAGGGATAGCCCGCCATGCCGCGAGTGCTCGCCATCTCAGGGGGCGTCGGCGGCGCGAAACTCGCCCTCGGCCTGTCGCGTCTGCTCGGCCCGGACGAACTGACCGTCGCCGTCAACACCGGCGACGACGAGACGTTCCACGGCCTGCACGTCTCACCCGACGTCGACACGGTCGTCTACGCGCTCGCCGGACTCACGAACCCCGAGACCGGCTGGGGCGTCGCGGGCGACTCGTTCCGGACGCTCGACGCCCTTGGCAGGCTCGGCGGCGAGACGTGGTTCCGGCTCGGCGACCTCGATCTCGCCATGCACCTGCGCCGGACGGAGCTGTTTGCGGCGGGATGCACGCTGACCGAGGCCACCCGCGCGATATGCGAGGCGCTCGGCGTGCGGCATCCCGTCGTCCCGATGTCGGACGCCCCAGTCCGCACGATAGCGCAGACGGAGCACGGCGAGATGGCATTCCAGGAGTACTTCGTGCGCCACGCCTGCGAACCGCGCATCACCGGCGTCCACTTCGCCGGAGCGGACGACGCGCCGCCCTCCCCTGCCCTGAGCGATGCGCTCGCGAACGCAGACGCCGTCGTCTTCTGTCCGTCCAACCCGCTCGTGAGCATCGAGCCTGTGCTCGCCGTGCGGGGCGTACGCGACGCCATCGAACGCTTCACCGGGGCGCGCATCGCCGTCAGCCCCATCGTCGGCGGACGAGCGCTCAAGGGCCCCGCCGCCAAGATGATGGCGGAGCTCGGCGAGGAGGTCAGCAACGCCGGCGTCGCCCGCCGCTACGCAGGCCTCGTCGACGTGCTCGTGCTCGACGAGAGCGACGCAGCCGAGGCTCCGGCGGTCGAGGCGCTCGGCATCGCCGCGCACGTCGCACCGACCGTCATGACGACGGACGCCGACAAGACGGCCCTCGCCCGCGAGGTGCTGGCGCTCGTGGCGCAGACCGCGCATCGACGGAGCGCACGGTGACCAGCGGACTGCCCCACCCCTTGCGCACCATCGTCCCGATGAAGCGGCTGGCCGAGGCGAAGACGCGCCTCTGGGACGACCTCCCGCCGCTGGAACGGCAGGCCGTCGTTCTCCTGATGCTGGAGCGCGTCGTCGCTGCCGCGGCGAGCGCCACGGCGCCAAGAGCGTGCGTCGTCGTGGGAGGCGACGACGTCGTGCGCGAGGTCGCGGAAGCCTCCGGCGCACGCTGGGCTCCCGACGACACCGCCGGCCTGAACGCGGCGCTCTGGGCCGCCATGCAAGCTGCGTACGCTGATGGAGCAGAGGCCGCGCTCTTCCTGCCCGGCGACCTGCCGCTGATAACCGGCGACGACGTGCAGGCGCTCGTAGCCGCAAGCGACGGCTACGCCGCCACGGTCTGCATCCGCGCGTCGAGCGACGGCGGCACGAACGCCCTGCTGCAACCCACCGCTGCGGCGTTCGAGCCGTTGCTCGGAGAACGCAGCTTCGAGAAGCACTGCGAGGCTGCCACCGCGAAGGGAGCAACGCTCGTCACACCCGACCTGCCGCGAATCGCCTTCGACCTCGACACCCGTGCGGACTACGAGTGGGCGAAGGAGAACGTCGCCGGGTTCGCACAGAGCGTCTACGATTGGGGGACTTGGCTGAACAGGAGCGATAGATGACGAAACCGAAGATAGGCCTGCTGCTCGGCACGAGGGGCATGGTGATGCGCGCGCAGCGCGAGGGCACGCCCTACTCCGCCGACGGGATGCTGGCGCTCGCGGAGCGCGCCGAGGCCGCGGGGCTCGACTCCGTCTGGGTCGGCGACAGCCTCGTCTCCAAGCCCCGGCTCGAGCCGGTAACCGCGATGTCGGCCATCGCCGCGCGCACGTCGCGCGTCCGCATCGGCACCGCCGTGCTGCTGCCCGCGATACGCCCCCCGGTGCCCCTCGCGCACAGCATCGCGACGGCGGACATCGTCTCCGGTGGACGCATCGTCATCGGTGCAGGCGTCGGCGGAGCGTTCAACGATGACCAGCGGTCGGACTGGATCGCGGCAGGCGTCGAGCCGGAGAAGCGGGCCGGTCGCTTCTCCGAGACCGTCCGCCTGATGAAGCGACTCTGGACGGAGGACGACGTCACGTTCGAGGGCTCGCACTTCCGGTTCGAGAACCTCACGCTCGATCCCAAGCCTGTGCAGTCCGGCGGCGTCCCGATGCTGCTGGCGACGCACTACCGCACCGGCTCCGAGGCCCAGGTGCGACGCGCCGCACGCCACGGCGACGGCATCATCGGCATAACCGACTCGCCCATTCAGTACGCCGAGACCATCGGGAAGGTGGACCTGGCCCGGGCCGAAGAGGGGCGGGACAAGGAGCCCTTCCAGTACGCCTACTACCTCACCGTCAACCTCGGCGCGGACCGGCAGGCCTCCGAGGCCGAGGCCTACGACTTCCTCATCAACTACTACAAGGTCGCGCACTGGGGCAGCTCGTGGGGGCCGTGGGGAACGCCCGGCGAAGTCGCCGAACGCATCCGTGAGTTCGGCGACGCGGGCGCCGATACTGTCATCGTCCGCTTCGCATCGTGGGACCAGCCCGGCCAGTGGGAGCGCTTCGAGCAGGACGTCTGGCCCGCGTTCGCGTAGTATCCGGCTGCCTGCTCCCTTCCCCCTTGATGGGGGAAGGTCAGGATGGGGGTGACGAAGCGATGGCCTGGAACGAACTGACCCCAATGGAAAGCTGGGTGATCGAGCGGAAGGGGACGGAGTACCCCTTCACCGGCGAGTACGACGACTTCTACGAGCCAGGGACGTACGTCTGCCGCCGCTGCGGCGCCGAGCTCTACCGCTCCGTCGACAAGTTCGACGCCCACTGCGGCTGGCCGGCGTTCGACAAGGAGGTCGAGGGCGCGGTGGTCCGCCTGCCGGACCCGGACGGCTTCCGCACCGAGATCGAGTGCGCGGCCTGCGGCGGGCACCTCGGCCACGTCTTCGTCGGCGAAGGCTTCACCCCCACCAACACCCGCCACTGCGTCAACTCGCTCTCCATGCGGTTCGTGCCGGCAACGTAGAACAGCCTTATGAAGATCGACGTCCACACCCACACCTACTTCCAGGACTTCGCCGACTACCTGGCGACGCGCAACGAGCTCCCGTACGCCGTCGTCCGGGACGGCCGGCTCGTCACCGCGTGCTCACCGGCGTATAGCAGCGGCTCCCCGCCCGGACACCGCGAGATCGAGGCCAAGCTCGCGGCGATGGACGCCATGGGCGTCGACTTCTCCGTGCTCACCCACGGCATCCCCGGCCCTGAACTCCTCGGCGGCGCCGAGGCCGACGAATGGGCCAGCCGCATCAACGACTTCCTCGCCCGCGTCGTCGAGCAGTACCCGGACAGGTTCGTTGCGATGGGAAGCCTCGGGTTCGGCGACCCTGACCGGACCATCGCGGAGGCCGAACGCTGCGTGAACGACCTCGGCTTCAAGGGCTTCCAGCTCTTCTCGAACACGCGCGCGAAGCCGCTCGACTCCCCGGAGTTCATGCCCGTCTACCGCAGCATCGCCGCCCTCGGCGTTCCGCTGAACCTGCACCCCACCGCTCCCCTGAACACCGCCACGATCGAGGGCACGCTCATGCCCGGCATAGGCTTCATCTACGACACCTCGCTCGCCACGGTGCGCCTCATCCAGTCCGGCATCTTCGACGAAGAGCCCGGCTTCGAGCTCATCGTGCCGAACATCGGCGGCGTGCTCCCCTACCTGGGCGGACGCATCCGCGCGAACGTCAGGGGCGCCCTGCGTCCCGTCAGTGACTACTTCACGCGCATCTACGTCGACACCGTCGCCCACAGCGACGACGCCCTCGCATACTGCTACCGGATGGTCGGCGCCGACCGGTTGCTGCTTGGCACCGACCACCCCTTCGTCGACGGCCACCACATCGGCATGGTCGACCGCCTCGACTGCACCGAAGACGAACGCGAGGCGATCTACCACGGCAACGCCGAACGCCTTCTGCGCCTGTAGTGCCCCCCATCCCCGGATACGCAAGGGAGAGAACCATGACGACCACCCAGAAGAACACCCCCATGAGCGGCGGCAGCACCCCCAGCAGCGCCGTCTACGGCTCCGACTACATGGTCGAAGTGCTGCGCGCGCTGGGCGTGAAGTACATCGCCCTCAACCCCGGCGCCAGCTACCGCGGCCTGCACGACTCCATCGTCAACTTCGGCTCCGGCGGCCCGGAGATGGTGCTCTGCACCCACGAGGAGATCGCAGTCGCCGTCGCCAACGGCTACTTCCGCGTGACCGGCGAGCCTATCGCCACCGGCCTCCACAACGTCGTCGGCCTGCAGCACGCGTCCATGGCCATCTTCAACGCTTGGTGCGACCGCTCCGCCATCATCAACCTCGGCGGTGGCGGACCCCAGGACGCCAACCAGCGGCGCTCCACCGACTGGGTGCACACCGCGCTCGTCCAGGGCAACGCCGTCCGTGACTACGTCAAGTTCGACGACCAGCCTGCCAGCATCGAGGCGATGCCCGAGTCGCTGCTGCGCGCCGTGCGCACCGCGATGACCGACCCGAAGGGGCCGGTCTACGTCTGCCTCGACAGCACGATCCAGGAGCAGCGCATGGACGAAGCGCTCCCTGTGCCCGACGTATCGCTCTTCCGCCCCCCTGCCCCGCCCGCCCCGAACCCGGACGCGCTCGCGAAGGCCGTCGACGCGCTCGCCGGAGCATCGTGGCCCGTGATGGTCGTCGGCGAGGTGGGACGCAACCCGTCGGCGCTGCCCGCCGTTGTCGAGTTGGCGGACACGCTGGCGTGCGCCGTCGTCGACGCGGAGGGGCGCTTCGGCTTCCCGAATACCCACCCCCTCGACCTCACCGGCGTCCGCGAGCGTGCCCTGGCCGACGCCGACGTCGTCCTCGCGCTGGACGTGCCGAGCCTCGGCGTGCCGCTCGGGCCGTCGGTCCGCGAGCGCGGCGCGCTGCAGCTCGCCGTCCCGCAGGGAACGCGGCTGATCCACGTCACGCTGCTCGACCAGGAGCGGCAGAACTGGGTGACCGACAACCAGTGGCTGCTGCCGGTGGAGGTGCCCATCGCGGCGGACACCGCGCAGGCGGTCCCGCTGCTGACGGCAGGGCTGCGGGAGCGGCTCGCGGGCAGCGCGGCGGTCGAGGAGCGACGGGCGCACGTGACGGCGATGCACGAGGAGATGCGCGCCGCGGCGGCGAAGTGGGTGAGCGACAACTGGGACGCCGCGCCCATCTCTGCCGCCCGGCTCTACGGCGAGATCGCGGAGCGGGTGAAGGGCACAGAGTGGGCGATGGTCAACTCGCACGGTCGGCGCGTGCGCGACATGCTCGAGATCACGGAGCACGCCCACGAGCTGGGCGGCGGACGCGGAGCAGGCGTCGGCTACGGCCTGCCGTCGTCGGTCGGAGCGGCGCTCGCCCACAGGGACACCGGGCGGCTCTGCATCAGCGTCGTCGGCGACGGCGACTTCCTGATGACCTCCAACGCGCTCTGGACCGCGGCGCACTGCGGCATCCCGCTGCTCGTCGTCGTCTTCAACAACCGCTCGTACTACAACGACGAGGAGCACCAGGAGCGCATCGCCCGCTGGCGCGACCGCCCCGTCGAGAACAAGGGCATCGGCATCCAGATCACCGACCCCGCGCCGGACTTCGCGACGCTCGCTCGGGCGTTCGACATCGCCGGGTTCGGCCCCGTGTCGGCGCCGGACGCCCTCGGCCCGGCGCTCGACGAGGCGATAGCGGTCGTCCGCTCCGGCAAGCCCGCCGTCGTGGACGTGCTGACCCAGCCGCGCTAGGCGGGCCGCACCCAGACGCGCGACGCGACGTCCATGCCGAGCGAGACCTGCTGGCCGTCGCGGCTGACGTCCACGACGCCCCGGTAGTCCGCGATCTCCTCGATGATGATGCGCCTGCCGGGGAGCACGTCGCTCTTCACGAGGTACGACAGCAGCGGGAAGTCCTCGTCCGGGATGCGCGTCACGACGTAGGTCGGGCCCTTCTTCGCCTCGCTCAGGCGGAACGTGCCGGGATCGGACGTGCGCAGCGCGGTGTCGTCCGCCTTGTAGATGGGCCGTCCGTAGGGGCAGGTGGCCGGGTGGCCGAGCCGCTCCTCGATGCGCGCGATCAGGTTGGGCGAGATGCCGTGCTCCAGGCTGTGCGCCTCGGCCTCGGCGAGCTCCAGCGGCACGCCCAGCACGTCGACGAGCAGCCGTTCGGCGAGGCGGTGGCGGCGCACCACGTCGCGGGCGCGCGCGAACCCAGCGGGCGTGAGGTCGATCCGCTTCTCCCTGTTCACCTGGAGCAGCCCGTCCTTCGCCATGCGCTGCACCATGCCGGAGACGGAGGCGAGCGTCGTGCCGACCTCCTCGCCCTCCGGGATGCGGCGCAGGTAGGAGGCGAGCTCGCTCATGTGCGGCTTCAGCCCGTCCTCCTGCAGGATCGCGAGCGAGAGCAGGTAGTTCTCCGCCGTGTGGGAGATGCGCGTGGAGCCGGTCGAGCGGGTTCGTGTCCGTGTCGTCATGCGGGTATTATCTCACAACCCGGGAAGGAGACACCCATGCCCATTCTCGATGGACCGTCCCGCGCACCGTACGCGGGCGGCGCCCCCGACTCGCTCGGCATCCTGTTGCACGGCCTCGGCGCGGACGGGAACGACCTCATCGGCCTCACGATGGCGCTCGGCCCCCGCTTCCCCCACATGGCCTTCCACTCGCCGGACGCGCCGCAACCCTACGTCGAGGCCGGTTTCGGCCGGCGCTGGTTCCCGATCGAACCCCCGGACGCCCGGTCGGAAGGGCTTCGCGAAGCGGGACGCATCGTCGAGACGTACGTCGGCGAACTGCTGGACGAATATGGGCTGACCCCCGACCGCTGCGTGCTCATCGGCTTCTCGCAGGGGTGCATGACCTCCCTGTACACCGCGCCGCGCATGGAGCGACCGGTGGCGGGCGTCGTGGGGCTCAGCGGAAGGCTGCTCTTCCCGGAATGGCTCGCGGACGAGGCGCGCCACAAGCTCCCCATCGTCCTCGTCCACGGCGAGCAGGACCCGGTCGTGCCCCTCGAGGCGATGGCGGACGCCGGACAGACGCTCGGAAACCTCGGCTTCCCGGTCGAGGCGTACCTGCTGCCCGGCCTCGGCCACAGCATCGACATGCGCGGGCTGGAGATAGCGGAGCGCTTCATGCAGCGCGTGCTCGGTGAGCCGGACGGGGCGGAGCAGTAAGAGGCGGCCTTGCTGCCCGGTGTAGGGGCGCCCCCTGTGAGTGCCCTTGTCCTCCTCTCCTGGGGGAGAGGGCTACGCGCTTCAGCGCGCGGGCGAGGGCCGGCCCCGGTCAGGACGCCTGGGTCTCGAGGGCGTACTCGTGGTACTTGCCCTCCTGGCCTGAGCCCCTGCCGAAGTAGTGCCACTGCGGGAAGTTGAAGTCGGAGGTGATGGACCGGGGCAGCAGGAGCGCTGTCTTCAGGAACGCCTTCAGGTCCGGCACGTTGTAGACGTTGGTCTCGAACCCCCACGAGTTCAGCTGGTCCACCAACGTGCTTATCTGCGGCTTGTCCCACTTGACCGACAGCCGGTTGATGCCCCAGGAGCGCAGCTCTTCCAGGCACTCCAGCCCCTCCTCCGGCCTGTTCAACAGGATGGGGATCATGGCATCGATGGGGACCTGGAAGATGGCTGAGGGGTAGGCGTCCTGCAGGGTCCCGAACCCCTCCTTCCCCAGGAGGGTGGCGTTGGCGTTGAACCAGACCCGGGAATCGTCGAATCCGGCCGCCCGCAGGGCCGCCAGGCTCTCGTGGACCACCGGACCGCCTTCCTTCAGGTCGAGCTTGATGGACCTCCCGATGGCTCCCACGGACTCCAGCACGTCTTCCAGCGGCAGCAGGTCCTGCCGGCGGCACGGATGAGCGCCGTCCAGCGGGTCGTGCCGGAGCACCAGCTGCTCGGACGCCGGGTCCAGGCGCACGTCCACCTCGCCCCATGCCACATCAGACATCAGGAACTGGCGCAGGTTGCGCTCGTCGTTGATCCCGTGCCACACGAGCTGGACGTGCCGCGGCAGGTCCGTCTCCTGGGCCAACTGCGTGAGGTCGTACACGTCCCCGCTGACGGAGCGCGTCGGCAGCGCCTTCCGCTGGGACTCGAAGAGCGTGTCGGCGTGCAGTAGCATGATCTCGTGGGAGGGGTCCACCTCGGCGATCGCCGCGAGGTTGGCCGGCTCGTTGTCCACTGCGGCGAACACCCGGTATCCCGCCTGCTGGAACTGCAGGACCCCATCCGCTTTCACATGCGGGACGTTCCCGTCCCGGGGGCCCGGGTTCATGTGCAGCAGGTCGTTGGTGAACCGGACCTTGTACTCCTTGCCCAGCTCGTTCAAACAGTCCAGCGTCTCTGCCCGGATCGTCTCCGTCCTGCCGGTATTCAGCCCCACGAACGTATCGGGCTGTATCTGGAACCACCGCATGACCTCCATGACCCCGGAGAAGGGACGGTGCGCCCGCAGCACCGCATCCGGCGACCAGTACGCGTGCTCGCACCACGCCGCGATCCGCTCGAGATCGGCCGCGGGCAGCCCGAACCGTGCCAACAGCTCCCGGACGTTGTCCTCGTGTGTCGTCACTTCCGGTACGCGAAGGTTGCGGAAATAAGACGTTCCGTGGGCTGCATCGTAGGCCTGAAGAACGTTGAGAACGAGGTAGCGCGTGTCCAGTATCGTGCCGTCGATGTCGAACAGGATGATCAGCTGCTCTTCCGGGTACCGGCTGCGCATCACCTCGTAGTGGAAGGCCAGCCGTTCCATCCAATTGACCGGATTCATCCAGTTCTCCGACGCATCATACGATGAGTAAAGCATAGCAGGTTTAACGCCGGGTTCCCGCAGTATTAACGACAGGAAACCGTCAAATTACCTTTGCGAACTCGCGCAGGTCCGGCGAGACGTTCAGGCGTGCGCCGGTGACGGCCTGCACGTCCTCCGGCGTATAGCCGGGCGCTATCTCCGTGAGCAGGAACCCCTGCTCCGTGATCTCGAACAGGCCCAGGTTCGTCGCGACGAGCTTGACGACGCCCACCGCGGTCACCGGCAGCGCGCAGCGCTCGACGAGCCGGGGCTTGCCGTCGCGCGTCGTGTGCTCCAGCGCCAGGAAGACGTTCTTCGCACCGACGGCGAGGTCCATCGCGCCGCCGATACCGCCGCCCTTCGCGCCAGCGACCTTCCAGTTCGCGAAGTCGCCGTTCGCGGCGACCTCGTACGCGCCGAGCACCGTCACGTCCACGTAGCCAGCCCGGATGAGCGCGAACGAGTCCGCGTGGTCGAGGATGGCCATGCCCGCCATCTCTACCACGTACTGCCCGCCCGCGTTCACGAGGTTCGGGTCCTCCTCGCCGCGCTCGGCCAGCGGGCCGTAGTTCACCAGCCCGTTCTCCGACTGGAAGACGACGTGCCGGTCCGGGTGCACGAAGTTGGAGCACAGCGTCGGGATGCCGATGCCGAGGTTGACCACCCAGCCGTCCTGGAACTCCATCGCGAGGCGGTTGGCCATCGTCTGCCGGTCGAGAGGCTGTTTCTCGCCAGTCGTCATCGCTCGGGCGGCTCCTCCTGGATGCCGTCCGGCGGGACGGCCACGATGCGGTCGACGAAGATGCCCGGCGTGTGGACGTGGTCGGGGTCCATCGCCCCCTCCTCGACCACCGGCTCGTCGACCTCGACGATGGTCACCTTCGCGGCGCGCGCCATGACGGGGCCGAAGTTGCGCTGCGTCCGGTGGTACTGCAGGTTGCCCATGCGGTCGGCCCGCCGCGCGCGGACGAACGCGTAGTCGGCGTGGAGCGCGGTCTCCAGCACATACGCCCTGCCGTCGAAGACGCGCGTCTCCTTGCCGTCGGCCATCTCCGTCCCGACGCCGGTGGGCGTGTAGAACGCGGCGATGCCCGCCCCGGCGGCGCGGATGCGCTCGGCGAGCGTGCCCTGCGGCATCAGCTCCGCCTCGATCTTCCCCGCCTCGTAGAGGTCGGTGAACGGCGACGGCACAGACGGGTGCGGCGACGCGGTGAACGCGGCGTGGATCTTGGCGACGCGCCCCTCCTTCACGAGCACGCCGGAGTCGATGCGGTCGTCCTGCCAGCGTCCGGGGGTGTTGGAGATGAGCGTGAGCCCTTTCGCGCCCTGCCGGTAGAGCGCGGCGATGAGGTTGCGCGCGGTGCCGGGCCCGGCGAAGCCGGAGAGCATGATGGACGCCCCGTCCGGGATATCGGCGACGGCGGCGTCGAAGTCGGGGTAGACCTTCTCGCGCATGGGGGCAACGTTAGCGCGAAAGCGGGCAACGCGCCACACCCTCACCCCCAGCCCCTCTCCCAGGGGGAGAGGTGGGCCAGACAGGGCATCCACGAGGGATGCCCCTACACCGGGCACCCGAGAGATGCTTCGACTCCGCTGCGCTCCGCTCAGCATGACAGACCTCTCACACCCCACCCGCAGTACCCTCTCCCCAGCCCTCTCCCCTTGTAGGGAGAGGGGGGCGGACACCCCCGACCACCCCTGCGAGCGGCTCTCTGCGCCACTCCATGGATTCCAGCCTCCGCTGGAATGACGAGGTTGGCGGTCGGGGCGTGAGCAAGGTGTGCAATGCGGGCTGAAATCTGCACATCTTGTTAGTCGGGTTAGGAGTGAATCGCATGCCCGATCTGAGCATCTTGAGCACCTTGTGATGGCGTCCGGCAGGCCACGGCCTGCTTCCCGCGATGGTTGAACAAGGTGTGCATTGTTTTGAAAAGTTCGAGGCTGCATGGGGTGTCTCATTCTGTTGCATCCTGGTTCACCGCAGGTTGCTTTGGGAGCGACCAGTACCAGGAACCGGGGCCGCCGCGCACTCCGGGTTCGCTCACGCGGGTACAGATGACGTTGCAGGCCACGCGAGCGCGGCGGAGAGTGCCCTTGGAGATGCCGAGCAGGGTTGCTTCACGCTCAACGGAGACGGCACGTTTGGGGCCGTCGGCGAGGGTGCGGGTGATAAACGCCTGAGCAGCGCGGGTCCTTGCGCCATAGTCACGTGTGGGGTCAGCAAGGGCCTTGATGTGGGCAGGGAAGACGGGTTTGCGCCAAGCAACGGCGACATCTTCAGGAGCGGGGAGCACGAAGGGGATGGCGGGGGCGTCGTCGCTCATGGCAGGACGGAGCGGGACGAGGAAGCGGCGCTCGCCGGGTCCGACGACGGCGGTGGTGAAGACGACGGAGGCCTGGGCGAGGCGGTGCTGCATGGCGGTGACGGCGCGCGGATAGTTCTGCGCGGGGTTGTGGGTGAGGGCGATGACGGCCGCGCCGGAGCGGGCGGCGAGCGCCTTGAGCATGCCGAGGACGGTTGCCACCTGGGCGCGGTGCATGGCGGCAAGGTCTTCCACCTGATCGACGACAAGGAGGGCGGCGCTCCCCAGGGCGATCATGTTGGCGAGCCGCGTCATGGTGTGGTTGAGTCCGGGCCATGGGGCGCCAAGCCTGAGCGTGGGGAAAGGGGTCGGGATGGTTGTCCGAGGCGGCGCGGTGAGTTCGGCGATGGTAGGCGGCTTGCGGAAGCTGTTGAGCCAGACGTAGAACTGGCGCTCCTTCTCCTGCTTCCGTGCCGCCTCGACGTCTTCCTCGTGCGGCGGGTCGTCAGGGTAGTAGTCGGCGGGGTGGCTCTGAGCGAGCAGGTCGGCGAAGTAGATGCGTTCCAGATTCGCGCCGAAGGCGCGGAGGACGGGAAGGACGCCGGCCCTGGGGTTGGCGTTGAAGGTCGCCAGCAGAACGGGGGCGTTCGGGAAGGCGGCGCCCGGCTGGTCGGGCGCGGATGCCCCACGCGAGACGCGTGCGGCGACGTCGAGGGCGATGGAGGTCTTGCCGGATGAGGGATAGCCGGCGATGAGGGTGAGCTGGCCCAGGGGTATGCGGTTGGGCCAGAGCCAGTCGGGCGGCTGGGGGATGAAGAGGGAGAAGGGGTCGAGCCCCGCGTCCTGCGCGCCGGCGGAGGTGAACAGCTCCGACTCGGGGGCGAGGCCCCGCTTCGCGAGGGCCTCGAGGATCTTGTTGAGCGGGCAGCGGGTGCAGTGGAACGAATAGCCGTAGCCGGGGTCGTAGCCGACGGTGAGGGTCGCTGTCTCAGGATTGGGATGCGCCGGGCAGTGGAACTTGTGGCCTGCGGCGCACGAGCAGCCGGGCACTCCGCACTGAAGGGCTCTGGTGAGCCGTTCCACGTATGCCCTGTCCTCCGGCGGGAGGGTGTCGGGCGTGATGATGTGTTCGGGCCTGGGTATGGGTTGA
Source organism: Dehalococcoidia bacterium (assembly GCA_034422595.1). Taxonomy (GTDB): domain Bacteria; phylum Chloroflexota; class Dehalococcoidia; order Lucifugimonadales; family Australimonadaceae; genus Bin16. Next base: position 430,380 of record DAOUJO010000001.1, read on the forward strand.
GCAGTCATGCACCCATCGTAGGGAGGGGTGCGTCGACCGCGCAACGGGCGCGTGTCACTAAATCAACATAGATGGGCAAAATTGGGCAGGATGAGGGGGGTGTGGGGAGCGAGGGTTAGGAGATGCTGCATGTATAGTCATGCGGATGCACGTTTCCTCGCCACGGCTGCCTCTCGTTGTCCTGACGCTACTCGCACTCGCGGTCGCGGCGTGTGACTCCGCCCCACCGACCGTCGGCATCGTGGATTCCGGCGCTCGCCCGACTCCGACGCCGATCGCCACGGCCACACCGGTTCCCACGCTTACCCCAAGTCCTACGTCTACTCCCTTGCCTACACGCACAGCTACGCCCACGCCGACCCCAGTCCCTACGTCTACGCCCACGCCTACACCCACACCTACCCCAATCCCTACGTCTACGCCCACGCCTACGCCCACACCTACCCTGACACCTCGGGAAACCGCTACCGCACGTCTCAGCGAAGCCATTCCGTGGTTCACTGATCCCCCAAACTCCTTCCACTCCGACGTCGCGAATTACCTCACCGACGTCTGGCTACAGGACAGCAGCCTGGGCGACAGCCTCGCGGAGATGGAGTGGATCACCGATGGAATCGTATGGATAGAGAAAGGGGTCCTGGAACATGCCAGCAGCAATCTCGAGGTAATGCATACACTGGCAGGCGTCTCCTGGTTCGTCGATGGCGTAACTTACAATGAAGGGCAACTGCTCCTGAACCTGGCGCGCAATGGATTCGAAGACCCGTTCTTTTCATGGGTGTTGAAGACAGCGGAGTTCACCTCCACAGGGGACCTCCGCACCATCCTCCTGCACGCCTTCGTTCGGTTCGCCGACTCGGGGCCAAATACTATCAATCAACTCATCGCTCAGCCGTGGATCAACGACGGCCTGACCGATGACGAGGCAGCCCTGCTGGTCTTTCTCGACGTGGCTACCGCGTCCGGCGCGAAGTTCAACGACGCGCTTCGGTCGCATTCCGTGCGGTCTGCGACAGTCTCTCTGCCGCTGGCCGGAGACGTCTCCATCTGGGCCTTTCGGAAAGGGCCGTTCGCGCCGAACGACAACCTCCTCGAACTCGGGGTGGATTCCACACGGGTGATCGAAGATCTGATGGGCATCCCCCTTCAAGCCACGGACATCATCCTCATAGCTGACCCTGATCTGGAGTTTGGCGGAATCTATTCCTTTGCATACTTGCTCATCAACAACTATGGGGCAGTTTCACACGAGATCGCTCACTACTATACCGATGCGATCAGGGGGCCGGCCTGGCTCAAAGAAGGCACTGCGGATTTTGCAGAGGCTTATGTGAACCACAGGACTGGAGTCCAGACTCTTGACGATCGCCGTTTGAGGGTATCCGAAGGAGTCCAATACTGCAGGGATGAGGAAGAGATACAGAATCTGTCGCACCTGGCAACCTTCAACATTCTCGGTTTCAGCTGCTACTACTCGATGGGTGAGGACTTCATGCACAGGGCGCTCGACCTGGTCGGCCTCGAAGCAATGCAAGCAATCCTGAAGGAACTCTATCTTGTGGAGCGGGTTGAAACAAAGACTGAACAGGCTCTCTACGTCAACTTCGTAAGGAACCTTGTGCGTGACGAACAATCCATCTACGAGATCTTTCTGAAGCATACCCCGCCTGAGCTGCAGGAGCAGTTCCGAGACCTGCACCGGCGGCTCCATGGCGGGCCTTACTCACCCCCGTATCTGAACCGCCAGGATGACCACGGCGATGAGGCCGGCACAGCTTCCCGAATAACTCTGGGAGAGGCCGTCGAGGGCAGGTTAGACTACGAATTCGATTTCGATTACTTCCGCTTCCGAGCCGAGGAGGGCCGGGAGTACCGGATAGGCGTCACTCACGAGACGCTGCATCCTTACAGCGTCTATCTGTTCGCTCCTGACGGCAAGACCCGGCAGACTGAAGGCAAACAATCACTCGAACAGACACCATCCGGACCGCAGATGCTCTGGGTTCCTCGAAGCTCCGGCGACTACTACCTCGCCGTACACAACTCCGGCGGACTGACAGGCACATACACGTTGACAATCACGATCCATACTCCTCCCCCTGACGACCACGGCGACACCCTAACTGATGCCACCGGTATACAGGTCGGTGAGGCCGTTAGAGGCGTTCTGGACCACGGCCTCGATTACGACTACTTCTGGTTCACCGCCGAAGCGAACCAAGGGTACCGTATATACATCAGCTATGAGGGAGGAGCCCTCCGCTACCACCGTGTGACACTGTACTATCCTGACGGAAGGAGGGCTGAAGAAGAGAGGCGGGAACAGAGAGGCGAAGTAGGTGGACAGAGCTTCCTCTATGTGCCGTCCACCTCCGAGAGACGGTACTTCTCCATCGAGGACCTGATGGGAGCCGTCGCCGCTTACACCGTGATTGTCCAGCGAGAACCCGTTGCATAGACGCTGAACGAACCGCAAGACAACGGGTGGTTCGACAGGCTCACCATGAGCGGGGCAAGGGCACCCACGAGGGATGCCCCGACACCAGACACCCTGCCCCACTCCGCCGGTTCACCCTCTCCCCAGCCCTCTCCCCTCAAGGGAGAGGGGGCGCGCTAAAGCGCGTGAGCGGATGTTTCGACTACGCCTCCGGCTTCGCTCAACATGACAACATCCCATCCCTACCCTGCGTCTGCTCATTCGCCCCCATCCTAACCTCCCCCCGTCGAGGGGAAGGGACCGGGCCGGGCTGCGAGGTTCCTGCCTCCGCAGGAACGACGGACACACCCGAGAGATGTTTCGGCTACGCCTCCGGCTCCGCTCAACATGACAAGCAGGGGCGCGAGCCCTCTACAATGCATCGGCTAGGTTGGAGGTGAGCGCGTTGGGCAAGTTGGACGGGCAGACGGTGATCGTGACCGGGGCGAGCCGGGGCATCGGGGCGGAGATCGCGCGGGTGCTCGCGGCGGAGGGCGGTCGCGTGGTGTGCGCGGCGCGCACGCTCCACGAGGGCGACCATCCGCTCGAAGGCTCGCTGGAGCACACGGTCGCGGGCATCCGCGACGCGGGGCACGAGGCGTCGGCGGTCGCGGTCAACATCTCGGAGGCCGACGAGTGCGAGCGGCTCGTGCAGGAGGCGCGATCGCTCTACGGGCCGGTCGACGTGCTGGTGAACAACGCGGCGCTCTCGTACTTCCTGCCGGTGACCGACTACGCGGTGAACCGCTGGATGCGGTCGTGGGCGGTGAACGTCCACGCCCCGTTCATCCTGAGCCGCCTTGCGCTGGAGGACATGGTCCCTCGCGGGAGCGGCCGCATCGTCAACATCTCGTCGGTCGCGGCAATCGGGCCGGGTCACGGGCCGTACGCGGGCGAGGGCGCGGAGGAGTACCGGCTGAAGGGCGGCACGGGCTACGGCGCGCAGAAGGCGGCGCTGGAGCGCTTCTCGCAGGGGCTGGCGTCGGAGGTGTACGCGGACGGCGTGGGGGTCGCGGCTGTCGCGCCGTCGCTCATCGTGCCGACGCCGGGCACGGTCTTCCACCACCTCGTGACGGGGTACGACGACCCGCGCGGCGAGCACCCGAACGTGCTTGCGCAGGCCGTGTTGCTGCTGGCGACGGAGGCGCTCGACGCGGTGAGCGGTCGAGTGTGCTACAGCCAGCAACTGCTGCGGGAGTTCGGCTGGATCGAGGGCGGCAGCGGCCCCGGCATCGACGACGACCACCCGGTGAGCGGGTTCACGCTGCGGTGAGAGAGGCATTGTCATTCCGAGCGGAGCCCCGCGCTTCAGCGCGCAGAATCCTCTCAGGAGGAGTCTCGTCGTGGGCGGACGTTTCACCCCCATCCTAACCTTCCCCCATCAAGGGGGAAGGGACCAAGCAACCCGAGAGATGTTTCGACTCCGCCCCCGGCTACGCTCAACATGACAAGGCCCACACCCCGGCCCAGCCTCCGCAGTACCCTCACCCTAACCCTCTCCCCTTGTAGGGAGAGGGGACCAGAAAGGAGGACAGCAATGACGACACAATTCCGCGCGGACCACGTTGGCAGTTTCCTGCGGCCGCCGGAGGTGAAGGAGGCGCGGCAGGCGTTCGAGGACGGGCGCATCTCCGAGGAGGCGCTGCGCGAGGTGGAGAACGAGCACATCCTGCGCGTGATCGACCTCCAGCGGCAGGCCGGCATCGGCATCTACACGGACGGCGAGCTGCGGCGCAGCGGCTGGGCCGGCGACTTCGGCGAGGCGGTCGAGGGGTTCATCGTCGGCGAGCCGCCCGTGCGCATGCCGTTCCAAGGCGGCAAGGGCGACTGGGAAGGCCCCGGCATCACGCCGGAGAACCCGATGGGGATGCCGGGGACGGCGGGCGGACGCATCATCGGCGAGCGTCTGCGGCAGGTGCGGCGTCTCACCGCCCACGAGTCGGCGTTCACCCGGGAGCACGCGCCGGGGCCGTACAAGGTGACGATGCCCGCCGCCAGCTACGTCGTCGCGCGCGGCTACAAGCCGGGCGTGACGGACACGGTCTACGAGTCGCGCGCAGCCGTGCTCGCCGACGCCGCGTCCATCATCCGCGACGAGGTCGTGGCGCTCATCGGCGAAGGCTGTCCGTACGTACAGTTGGACAACCCGCACTACCCGGACTACGTCCCGGAGGAGCGCCGCGCGCAGTGGGCCGCGCAGGGGGTCGACCAGGACCGGGCGCTGCAGGAGGACATCGACGCGGACAACTCGTGCCTGCGCGGGTTCGACCGCAGCAACACGCTCCTGGCGATGCACCTCTGCCGGGGCAACGGCGCGTTCGGCGCGTGGCACACGTCCGGCGGCTACGACCGCATCGCGGAGCAGCTGTTCGGCCAGTTGGAGGTCGACTCGTTCCTGCTGGAGTACGACAGCGAGCGCGCGGGGACGTTCGCGCCCCTGCGGTTCATGCCGAAGGGGAAGACGGTAGTGCTCGGCCTCGTCACGACGAAGGCGGGCGAACTCGAATCGCAGGACACGCTGCTCCGCCGCATCGAGGAGGCGTCGCAGTACGTGGACGGGGACGACCTCGCGCTCAGCCCGCAGTGCGGCTTCTCGTCGACGCTGCAGGGCAATCCCATCACGTGGGACGACCAGCTGCGCAAGCTGGAACTCGTCGTGGAGACGGCGCGCCGCGCGTGGGGATGATGGTTGTCATTCCGAGCGAAGCGCAGCGGAGCCGAGGAATCTCTCGGGGGAAAGGTGCCGTTGTGAGCGAACGTTCCCGAGAGATGTTTCGACTCCGCCTCCCGGCTACGCTCAACATGACAAGGCCTTCCCCGCCTCCGCCAACCCTCACCCGCCGCGCAAGCGCGTCGACCTCTCCCAGAGGGCGAGGTGGGGGGGGGGAGGTTCCTGCCTCCGCAGGAACGACGAGGTTGAGGACGCAACGTTGAAGGAGTTGAGATGACGACGTGGGGAGCGAGGTTCTACGGGAACCCGTGCCGCGAGTGCGGGTACTCGTGGTCGATATCGCGGGAGGAGGCGAACGCGCTGATAGCCGACGCGCCGCGCCGGTGCGTGGCGCTGCTCGACGGCGCTGACGGGACCGAGCGGCACCCGGACCTGACGTGGTCGGTCAAGGCGTACGTCTCCCACGTCGCCGACAACCTGCGCACCTGGGCCGAGCGCATCATGAGCGCGACGACTGCGGGTCAGACCCTCGTACGGCCATTCGACCAGGACGACCTCGCGGAGATCCGGGGGTATGAGCACATGGCCCTGGAGACGGCCTTGTGGTCGCTCAAGCACTCGGCCGACATCTGGGCGGACGCGATGGCGGCCTCGGCGGGGCAGGACTTCGTGTTGACGCACCCGGAGCGGGGCGAGCTACCACTGGCTGAGGTCGTGCTGACGGTCGCGCACGACACGGCGCATCACGAGTGGGACATCCGGCGATCATTGGGGGCGTAGTGCGTTACTTGGGAGGAAGGCTGAGGGCGTATGCGGCGCCGGTGGCGACCCAGTCCTCGAGCGTCGCGTCGTCGTCCGTGGCGTCGGGGCCGACGACAACGAAGCCGCGCATGGGCCTGCCGGTGAACTCCATCTCGCGGGCGTGGGGCCGCACCAGCGCAGCCTCGTACTCGTCCTTCGAGACGCGGACCATGAGGTCGCTCTTCAGGACGCCGCAGGCCATGTTGCCCTGCAACATGAACGCGACGCCGCCGAACATCTTCTTCTGTACGAGCGACGGCTCCGCGCCGAGGATGTCGAGCACGCGCTCCGCGAGACGTTCATCGTATGCCAAGGGAGGTCCTCCTCACTGCTGCCGCGCCCGTTCCTGCTCGATGAGGACGCGCCGCAACAGTTTACCGGAGGCGTTCTTGGGGATGGCGTCGATGAACTCGACCTCGCCCAGCTGCTTGAAGGTCGCGACGCGCTCGGCGACGAACGTCATGAGCTCGTCGCCGGAGGGTGTAGCGTCCGCCTTGCGGACGACGAACGCCTTGGGCACCTCGCCTGCTTCCTCGTCCGCTTTCGGGATGACAGCGACGTCGGCGACGCCGGGGTGCTCCAGCAGCAGGCCCTCCAACTCGGCGGGCGCGACCTGGAAGCCTTTGTACTTGATGAGCTCCTTCTTGCGGTCGACGACGCGGACGTAGCCGTCCTCGTCCATGCTGGCGATGTCGCCCGTGTGGAACCAGCCGTCGGGCGTGATGGCCTCCGCGGTCGCCTCGGGCTGGTTGTAGTAGCCCTTCATCACCTGCGGGCCGCGGACGAGCAGCTCGCCCAGTTCGCCGGGAGGCAGGTCGCGCTCGCCCGTTTCGAGGTCGACGACGCGCTCCTCGGTGTCGGGTATCGCTGGGCCTATCGTGCCGGGCCTGCCGCGCTCGTCAGTGAAGTCGGTGTTGGTCATGGGCGACGTCTCGGTGAGGCCGTAGCCCTGGATGACGGCGCAACCGAGCCGCTCCGCGAGCCGCGTCTGCAACTCGCCGGAGAGCGGGGCCGCGCCGCTGAGCAGGAAGCGCAGCGACGATACGTCGTAGTCGTCGAGCAGCGGCGTGAGCGTGAGGCCGAGGCAGACGGGCGGCACGGTGTAGAGCACGGTGACGCGGTGCTCCGCGATGAGCGACAGCATCCCGCCCATGTCGAAGCGGCCCATCATCACCTGCGTCGCCCCGGCGGCGATGGCGCTCAGCTGGAGGACGGTCATGCCGTAGATGTGGAAGAGCGGCAGGTGGACGAGCATCACGTCGCCGCGCCGGACGACGCCCTCCTCGCCGGGGCGTCCGAGGTTCTGGCGGACGTTGGTGTGGAGGTTGGCGTGGGTGAGCATGACGCCCTTCTGGAGGCCGGTGGTGCCGGAGGAGAAGGGCAGCGCGGCGAGGTCGTCCAGGGGGTCGAGCGGGGGTTCCGGCGGCGGGCCGCTCTGCGCCTCGATGAGCGACCAGAACGAGGGCGCGGCGTCAGCGGACTCAGCGATGAGGATGCGGTGCCGCACCTGCTCCGAGCCGGAGAGGGCGAGGTCGGCGGCGTCGGCGAGCGTGTGGTGGACGATGAGCGCCTGCGCGCCGGACGCTTCCAACTGGTAGGCGATCTCGCGCTCGCGGTAGCCGGAGTTGACGGTGGTGACGGTCGCACCCGCCTTCAGGATGCCGAAGAAGGCGATCTCGAACTCGGCGCAGTTCGGGGAGAGGATGCCGACGATGTCGCCCTTCCCGAGTCCCATCGCCGCGAGGGCGGACGCGAACCTGCCGGAGCAGTCGTCGAGCTCCGCGAACGTAAACCGGCGGTCACCGTCGACGATGGCGGTGTCGCCGGGCCACCGCTCGGCTGCCTGCCGCAGCAGCCGCTGCACGGGCTCCGGGTCGTAGGGGGCGAGGGATGGGCGGTCCATGGGCGTGAAACTAAACGACGCGCCGGTGGCCGTCAACGCAGGAGTTTTATAATGCGGCTGTTCAGCCGGTGAGCAGGCACGATCAGGGGGCAAAGGCGATGGCATCCGAGGGGAAGGCGGAGGTATCCGGCGCGCAGCCCACCGAGCCGATAGCGGTGGTGGGGATGGCGTGCCGGTTCCCCGGCGCGACGGGGCTCCCGGCGTTCTGGCGCCAGCTGGAGGCGGGCGAGAACGCCATCATCGAGGGCGTTCCGGGTTCCGGCGTCGGACGCATCGGCTACCTGTTCCCGGAGGACACCATCCAGAGCGAGGCGTGCCGGTTCGGGGCGTACATCGACGAGATCGACCAGTTCGACGCGGGGTTCTTCCGCATCTCGCCGGTCGAGGCGCAGTTGCTGGACCCGCAGCAGCGGATGATGCTGGAGACGAGCTGGCGCGCGCTCGAAGACGCGGGGATAGACCCCGACACGCTGAAGGGCAGCCGCACCGGGGTCTACGCGGGGATAAGCAACTACGACTACCGCGGGCTGATCATGGGCGTCAGCGACACCGCCGACCCCGCCACCAGCCTCTACACCGTCACCGGCACGTCGTTCAACACGGCGATCGGACGGGTGGCGTTCGCGCTCGGACTGCAGGGGCCGGCGATGGCGGTGGACACCGCCTGCTCGTCGTCGCTCGTGGCCGTCCACCAGGCGGTCGCCGGTCTGCAGCGCGGCGAGGCGGACCTGGCGCTGGCGGGAGGAGTACACGCGATCCTGTCCGGCAGGCTGCTGGAGTTGCGCGCGAACGCGGGAATGCTGGCGCCCGACGGGCAGTGCAAGACGTTCGATGCCGCGGCGGACGGCTACGTCCGGGGCGAAGGGTGCGGGATCCTGGTGCTGAAGCGGCTGCGCGAGGCGGAGGCGGACGGCGACCGGATATGGGGCGTCATCCGGGCATCAGCATTGAACCAGGACGGGGCGAGTCCGGGGCTGACGGTGCCGAGCGAGCCCGCCCAGGAGCAGGTGATCGAGGCGGCGCTGCTCAAGGCGGGACTCGAACCGTGGGAAGTGGACTACGTTGAGGCGCACGGGACGGGAACGCCGGTGGGCGACCCGATCGAGATGCAGGCCACGGGAACGGTGTACAGCCGGGGACGCGACGCCGACCGTCCGCTGCTCGTCGGGTCGGTGAAGACGAACATCGGTCACCTGGAGTCCGCGGCAGGGTCGGCCAGCCTCATCAAGGTGATGCTGGCGATGAAGCACCGGGTCATCCCGAAGCACCTGAACTTCCACACGCCGAACCCGGATATCGACTGGGATCGGTTCGCGGTGCGGGTGGCGGCGGAGACGACCGAGTGGCCGATCGTTCCCGGTCGTCCGCCGAGGGCAGGCGTGAGCGGGTTCGGATGGTCGGGCACGAACGCACACCTCATCCTGGAGGGCTACGGCGAACCCGTCAGCGCCGACGCAGCGAAAGCCCAACCCGCCGGGCCGTCGGTGTCCATCGCAGTTGCGGTGCCGGAGCCGGCGGCGGGGCAGGAGCTGGCGGCACGCGGGACGCGGTTGCTGCCGCTGGCGGGCAAGTCGAGGCAGGCGCTTCGAGAGTTGGCGGGGCGGTATCTCTCGTGGCTCGACGAGCATCCCGAGCAGTTCCCAGCCGACAGCAGCGCAAGCGACGACGCGCTATCCGACCTGGCGTGGTCGGCGAGCGTGGGTCGGAGCCACTTCCCGCACCGCGCGGGCGTCGTCTTCCGCGACGCGTCGTCGCTGCGCGAGGCGTTGCAGGCCGTCGTGGATGGGGACGAGCCCGACGGGCCGGAGCCGAGGCCTGCGTCGAAGGTGGCGTTCGTCTACACAGGCCAAGGCAGCCAGTGGGCGGGGATGGGAGAGGCGCTCTACGAGAGCGAGCCTGTATTCCGGGCGGTGCTCGACCGGTGCGAGCGATGGGTGCAGGAGCATCGAGGAGCATCGCTGCTGGACGTGCTGTTCGGCCGACCGGGCGCAGCGGGCAGCCTCGACGACCCCGCGTGGACGCAGCCCGCGACGTACGCGCTCGAATGCGGGCTGACGGCGCTCTGGTCGAGCCTGGGCGTACGTCCGGACGTGGTGATGGGGCACAGCCTCGGTGAGATCGCGGCGTCGCAGACGGCAGGCGTGTTCAGCCTCGAAGACGGGCTGCGCTTCGCGTCGACGCGCGGCGAGCTGATGGCGTCGCTGCCGGTGGCAGGGGCGATGGCGGCAGTCTTCGCGCCCGCGTCGCATGTCGCGGAGACGCTCGAAGCGTGGAACGCGTCGTCCGGTGGGCTGGGACTGAGCGTCGCGGCGGACAACGGGGCGCACCAGGTGGTGAGCGGCGAGGCGTCGGAGGTCGAGCAGATCGTGCAGCGGTTCGAAGCGGAAGGACTCCGCGTGAACCGGCTGCGGAGCAGCCCCGGCTATCACAGCGTGCTCGTCGAGCCGGCGCTGGACGACCTTGCGGCGGTGATCAGGGAGACGAGCATCTCATCTCCGGCCATCCCGCTGGTGAGCAACGTTTCGGGCCGTTTGCTGGAACCGGGCGACACGCAGGACGCGGCGTACTGGCGGCGGCACGCGCGGCAGCCGGTGGCGTTCCGGGGATGCGTCGAGACGCTGGCAGAGATGGGCGTCGACGCGGTGGTGGAACTGGGCCCGCACGCGGTGCTCGGCCCGATGGCGAACCTCGCCTGGCCGGAGTCGAGCAGCGCGCCGGCGGTCGTGTCCAGCCTGCACCGACCTCCACGGGACCCGGACGAGCCTGTCGTCGACTCGACCGGCGGGTTCGTCGAGGGAGTCGCCGGAGCGTACGAGGCCGGCGTCCCGCTCACGTTCCCGGGACTGTTCGCGGGAGAGTCGCGGCGGCGGGTCGCCCTGCCCGGTTACCCGTTCCAGCGCCAGTCGCACTGGATCGATGCGCCGAGGCGCCGCCGGGCGGCTGCGGGCCATCCGCTGCTGGGCGTCCGGCACGATTCGCCGAGAGGCGAGACCTCGTTCGAGACGGAGGTGCTCCCGACAGACCCGGTCTGGCTGAGCGACCACAGCGTGTTCGGTCGCGTCATCGCACCGGGCGCGCTGTACGGGGCGATGGCAGTGTCCGCCTCGCTCGCGGGGGAGTCCGAGGCGGTAGCCGTGGAGGACCTGCAACTGCACAGCCCGCTGGTCTTCCCTGAGCAAGATGCAGAGAGAGCGCCGGGGCAGGAAGGCCGGAGGGTCCAGATCGTGCTGGACGCACCGGAGAAGTCGTCGTCGCGTCACTTCGAGATATACAGCCGGGGCGAGGGTGAAGAAGGCTGGACGCTGCACGCGGAGGGCACGACGCTGTCCAGCAGGGAGCGGCAGCCCTCCGCCCGAACAGACCTCGCCGCGCTGAAGGCAGGCCTGTCGGCGGAGGACGTTTCCGCGTTCTACCGTGCGAGGGCGGACGTCGGCATCAACCTCGGCCCCCGGTTCCGCACGCTTCAGTCGGCATGGGTCGGTGACGGCGAGGCGGTCGGGGAAGTCGTGCTCCCGGCGACGGTGGACGGAAGCGGCCTGCAGGCGCACCCGATCCTGCTCGACGGTTGCTTCCAGGTGCTGGCCGTGGCCCGGAAGGTGGCGAGCGGTGAGGAGACCGGGACGTACCTCCCCTTCGGGTGGGAGCGGCTGTGGCTGACCGGGCCGCTGCCGGAACGCATCGTCTGCCATGCCCGCATGCGGGAGCGCGTCGGCGACGCCGGAGAGCGCGAGGCCGAGGTATTCGCGGGAGACCTGCGGTTCTACTCCACGGACGGGGTCGAACTGGGCGGGTTGAATGGATACACGGTGAAGCGGGCGACGCGCGCGGCCCTGCTCTCCGGGACGGAGGGGATCAACGAACTCCTCTACGAGATCACCTGGCGCGACAAGCCTCTCGCACAGGGGATGTTGCCTGCGGACTTCCTTCCGAGCCCGTCCGCCATCGCAGCGCGTTCCGCGCCGTTCTCAGACTACCTGGCCTCGGAAGGCGTCGGAGCAGACGACCGGGCGGCACTGCTAACGGACCTCGAGCGATTGTCGTGGTCTTACGCGCTGTCAGTGCTGGGGAGGCTCGGGTGGAAGCGCAGTTCCGGCGACAGGGTGGACACCGATGCAGTCCGGGAGCAGCTGAATGTTCTGCCGGAGCACCGGCGCCTGTTCCGGCGGCTGTTCGAACTGCTGGGGAGGGGCGGGATCGTGGAGGAGACCGGGGACGGCTTCACGGTGCTCGTTGGACCGGACGACGCACTGCCCGAAGCGGTGTCGAGCGACCCGGAAGCGTTCGCAGACCGCATCGCCGAGGTGTACCCGCACGGAGCGGTCGAGGTCGGGCTGTTCCGGCGTGTCGTCAATGAGCTGACCGAGGTGCTCCTGGGCCGGGCCGACCCGCTGACGGTGCTGTTCGGGAGCGGGGAGCCGTCACCCGCCGACCTGTACATGAAGGCGCCGGGGGCCAGATCGTCAAACCGGATGCTGGGAGACGCAGTCGCATCGCTCCTGGAAGCGTTCCCGGACGGGCGCAGGCTCCGGGTGCTGGAGGTCGGGGCCGGCACGGGGTCCGCGACGGCGCTCGTGCTGCCGGAGCTGCCGGCGGGCAGGTTCGACTACGTCTACACGGACATCTCGGCGGGCTTCTTCGCGGAAGCGGAGACGCGCTTCGGCGGAAGCGAGGCGTCGATCGAGTACCGGGTGCTGGACATCGAGAAAGACCCGGTCGAGCAGGGATTCGAAGGGCACGGCTACGACCTCGTGATCGCGTCGAACGTGCTCCACGCGACCCGTTTCCTGGAAGAGACGCTCGGGCACTGCCGTACCCTCCTAGCCCCGTCAGGCCAGCTGCTGGCACTCGAGAACCTGCGCGGCCAGGGCTGGATGGACCTGACGTTCGGGCAACTGGACGGCTGGTGGCGGTTCGCCGACCCGTTCCGTCCGCACCACGCCCTCGCCGGTCCGGCGGTGTGGCGTCGATCGCTCGCCAACGCGGGCTTCCCGGAGGCGGAGGTGCTGGGACTGGAGGCGTCCGCGTCTGCAGAGCCGGACAGGGGCGTCATCGTGGCACAGGGCCCGGCGGAAGTCGTGGAGCCGCCAGGGGTCTGGGTCCTCGCAGGCGACCGCAGCGGCGTGGCGGAGCAACTCGCAGCGGAACTGTCGGCGCGCAACCAGACCGTGCTCTTGGCGGGGGCAGAAGTGGAGCCGGAAGACCGGGAATCGTGGCGATCAGTCTTCGAGGGGCTGCCCACCGACGTGCCGCTGAGCGGCATCGTGCACCTTGTCGCGTTGGACGGGCACGGGCCGGATGCCACGACCGGAGAGTTCGCGCAGGACGTGAGGCACGCGGGAGCGAGTGCGCTCGCGCTGGTGCAGGGCCTGACCGACGCCGACGCGGCGCCGGAGAAGGGCTTCTGGCTGCTCACGCGCGGCGGACAGGTGGTCGAGAAGGAGCGCGGCGGAGAGATCGCGGGGGGAACGCTGTGGGGCTTCGGGAGAGTGGTGGCACGGGAGGCGGCGCACCTCCAGCCGAGGATGATCGACCTGGAGCCCGGAGCCCCGGCGCCTCTGCCGACCCTCGTCAATGAACTCCTGTACCCGGACCCGGAGACGCACATCGCCTACCGTAAGGGGTTCCGCCAGGCAGGTCGGCTGATCCGGCTCGGCGCCGCGTCCCAGCGGCTTACGTTGCCGGAAGAGCCATCATGGATGCTGGAGCCCGACGCAGGCGGCAGCCTGGAGGGGGTCCAGATCGCGCCCCAGGCAGCGCGCCCGCTGGAACCGCGCGAGGTGCGGGTGGCAGTAGATGCTGCAGGGCTCAACTTCCTCGACCTGTTCCAGGCGCTTGGCGTCGTCGCCGGGGGGTTGCTCGGCAAGGAGTTCTGTGGCCGGGTGCTCGAAACCGGCGCCGACGTGACCAGCGTCTCGGCCAGCGACCGTGTGGTTGGACTGGGGTTCGGAACGTTCGCTCCGAGCGTGGTCACGCGAGAAGAGCTGGTCGCACCCGCTCCGACGGGAGTCCCGGCAGCGGCGCTTGCGACGATACCGACCGTGTTCGTGTCGGCAGCGTTGTCGTTCGATCTCTCGGGACTGAACCCCGGCGACCGGGTGCTCATCCACTCCGGCGCGGGAGGGGTGGGGCTGGCCGCCATCCAACTGGCGCAGGCCGCGGGAGCCGAGGTGTTCGCGACCGCGAGCGCGCCCAAGCAGGCATACCTCCGCTCGCTGGGCGTGCAGCACGTCTTCGACAGCCGCTCGACGAAGTTCGGGCAGGAGATACTCGAAGCGACGGGCGGCGCGGGCGTTCACGTAGTGGTGAACAGCCTGACGGGGGAGGGTTTCATCGACGCGAGCCTGTCGTGCCTGGCGCAGGGCGGCCGGTTCGTCGAGTTGGCCGCCGTGGGCATCCTGACGGAAGAGGAGATGGCGGCGGTCCGGCCCGACGTCTCCTACTCCATCCTGGAGCTCGACGACCTGAAGACCCTTGACCCTGCGACGCCAGGGAACGCGCTCAGGGCCGTTATGGCGCGAGTAGCCGACGGAGAGCTGGCCCCGCTCACCCACGCCCGGTGGTCGCTGCTGGAAGCCGGCGCCGCGATGCAGTTCATGCAATCGGCAAGGCACATCGGGAAGATCGTGCTGACCATGCCGCCGACGGTGAGCGGACATCTGCGGGAGGACAGGACATACCTGGTGACGGGCGGACTGGGAGGCATCGGGTGCGCGCTTGCGGGCTGGCTGGCGGAGCGGGGCGCGGGCGCCATCGTGCTGAACGGGCGCCGTCTCCCGGACCCCGAGGTTGCAGAAGCTATCGAGGCGCTGCGCGAACGCGGTATGACCGTGCAGGTGGAGATCGCGGACGTGACGGACGCCGCCGCGGTCGACCTGATGTTGGAGCGCATCGACGCGACGCTGCCGCCGCTGGCAGGCGTCATCCATAGCGTGGGCGTGCTGTCGGACGCGGCGCTGACGAACCAGAGCTGGGAACGGTTCGAGGAGGTGCTGGGGCCGAAGGTGCTGGGAGCATGGCACCTGCACCGGGCGACCATCGCCCGCGACCTGGACATGTTCGTCCTGTTCTCCAGTGTGGCGGGCGTCCTGGGCAACCCGGGGCAGGCCAACCACGCCGCGGCCAACGCCTTCCTCGACCAGCTTGCCGGGCACCGGCGGGCGCTGGGGCTCCCCGCGCAGACCATCGCCTGGGGCGCCTGGTCAGGACTGGGAGAGGCCGAGGAGCAGCGGGAGCGCATCGCCAGACAGCTGGAGGCAGTCGGAACAGGTTGGATCACACCCGAGCAGGGACTCAGGGCATTCGACCAGGTGCTGCGGCAGGACATGACCGCCGGGATGGTGGCGGCGGTGGACTGGCAGACGTTCGCGCAGGGCCACGAGCAGCACCCCCCGTTCCTCGATGAGCTGTATGCCGTTTCCTCCGAGAGCGACGCAGGAGAGCAGGCCACGCCTGCCGACCTGCTGTCCCAACTGCGGGAATCCTCATCCGCCGAGCGGGAGGACGTGCTCGTTTCATTCCTGCAGCGGGAGTTGCAGGCGGTGATGCGGTTGCCGACGCCGCCGGCGGCATCGGTGGAGTTCTCCGAACTGGGGATGGACTCGCTGATGGCCGTTGAGTTGCGCAACCGCCTGAACCGCGCCTTCGCCGGAGAGTACGTAGCGCCCAATACCGTGGTGTTCGATTACCCGAGCGTCACGGGGCTAGCCCACCACCTGGCCGAGCAGCTCGGAGAGCCCACCGAGGAGACCATCCCGGAGCGGCGGGCGCCGGAAGTGCGACCGCGCTCCGACGTGAAGGACGGCATCGCCATCGTGGGTATGGCGTGCCGGTTCCCCGGGGCGGAAGACCTCTCAGCCTTCTGGCGTCAACTGGAATCGGGCGAGAGCGCGGTGACGGACGGACGCCCGGGTACCGGTCCGTGGAACGGGGCTCTCGGAGACCCGGCTGCCGAGGAAGCAGCCTTCCGGTACGGAGGATTCGTCGAGGACCTCGACAAGTTCGACTCCCGGTTCTTCCGTATCGCGCCTATCGAGGCGTGGATGATGGACCCGACGCAGCGGATGATGCTGGAGACGAGCTGGCTGGCCCTGGAGGACGCGGGCATGGACCCGGACCGGCTGAGAGGCAGCCGGACGGGGGTGTATGCCGGTACGGCGGGGAGCGAGTACCGGGAACTGCTCGCAGCCACCGGCAGGGCGAGCAGCTACCTGGGCACCAACTCGAGTGTCACCGCGGGAAGAGTCTCCTATGCGCTGGGACTCGAAGGGCCGGCGATATCGCTGGAGATGGCGTGCGCGTCGTCGCTGGCCGCGGTGCACCAGGCGATCGTCGGCCTGCAACAGGGTGAAGTGGACGTCGCGCTCGCGGGCGGCGTCCATGCCGCGCTCTCCGCCCCGGTCGCGAGATTCATGCTGGAAGTCGGCATGCTGTCGCCGAGTGGACAGAGCAGGACGTTCGACGCATCGGCGGACGGGTTCGTTCGGGGCGAGGGGTGCGGTGTGCTGGTGTTGAAGCGGTTAAGTGAAGCAGAGGCCGACGGCGACCGGATATGGGGCGTCATCCGCGGCTCGGCAGTCAACCAGAACGGAGCGAGCCTCGGGCTGACCGCACCGAACGGACCGGCGCAGGAGCGCGTGATGGAGGAAGCGCTCGCCCGCGCCGGTGTCGAACCTTCGGAGGTGGACTATCTGGAGGCGCACGCAACAGGATCGAATTTCGGCGACCCCATCGAGGTACGAGCGGCGGCGGCGGTCTACGGCAGAGGCCGTAAAGCGGACCGGCCGCTTCTCATCGGGTCGGTGAAGGCGAACATAGGCCATCTCGAACCGGCGGCGGGAGTCGCCAGCCTGATCAAGGCTGTACTCGCGATGCAGCGCGGGGTGATCCCCGAACACCTGCACTTCAACGACCCCAACCCCGACGTGGAATGGGACAGGGTGCCCGTCCGGGTCGCCAGCGACCTGACCGAATGGCCGCCGACCCCGGACCGCCCGCGACGAGCCGGGGTGAGCGCTTTCGGCATATCGGGCGCCAACGCGCACGTCATCGTGGAGGGCTACGGAGCGCCGGAAGGCGTCACAGCCGGGAACGGCTGGCCAGCGGGGTCATCGGCGCCGGTCCCCACTCCAACGCTCGACGGGGCGCTCGCCGACCGGGAGACACGGCTGCTGCCCCTGTCGGGGAAGACGGACCGCGCCCTGCGGGAGCTGGCGGGGCGGTACCTCTCGTGGCTCGACGAGCACCCCGGCAGCGCCGAAGCACTGGCCGACATGGCGTGGACGGCGAGCGTCGGCCGGAGCCACTTCCCGCACCGCGCGGGCGTGGTCTTCCGCGATAGCACGTCGCTGCGCGAGGGGCTGCGGACGGTCGCGGAACGCGACGAGATACCCGAAGGCCAGGAGCCGCGATCCGCGTCGAAGGTCGCGTTCGTCTACACGGACGAAGGCCACGAGTGGTCGGGAACGGCCGAGGCGTTGTACCAGAGCGAGCCGGTCTTCCGGGAGGTGCTGGACCGGTGCGACGCCGTGTTGCGAGAGGTACGCGGCGCCTCACTGCTGGACGTGATGTTCGGCAGGCCGGACGCCGCAGGCGAACCGGACGACCCTGCGTGGACGCAGCCCGCGTTCTACGCACTCCAGTGCGCCCTGACGGCGCTGTGGTCGAGCGTAGGGGTGCGTCCGGACGTGGTGATGGGCCTCGGTCCCGGCGAGACGGCAGCGTCGCAGGCGGCAGGAGTGTTCAGCCTCGAGGACGGCCTGATGTCAGCGGCACGGCGCGGCGAGCTGACGGCATCGGGCGCGCCGGAGAGCGCGGAAGCGGCCCTCAACGGCATCACGCCTGCTTCGCCGTCCATACCCCTGGTGAGAAGCCTCCCGGAAGATACGGATACCGGTCTCGTGGTCGAAGTGAACCTGAACGGCGGGTTCGTTGAAGCGGTTGCCAATGCGTACGAGGCCGGCCTCTCACTCTCTTTTCCCGGACTGTTCGCCGGAGAGAACCGGCGACGTGTCTCGCTTCCGGGTTACCCGTTCCAGCGCCGCCGTCACTGGGTATAGGGCGGCACGCGACGGGCAGCGCCGGAGTCAGACAACGCCGACCTCATCCAGGAACGTGAGCATCGTTTCAACGCATTCGGCCGGCTGTTCCAGTTGCAGGAAGTGGGTGGCGTCCGGCAGGAAGTCGTAGCCGATACTCTGGATGTCGCTGAGGTCCAGGGTTGGGAGGTAGGAGAACGGAAGGGTGGGATCGGCGCCGATGACCTTCACGGGACAGCGCAAGGAATCGAAGTCGACTCCCATGGCGTAGACGCCGGCGTACTCGATCATCCGCGCCTCGTATTCGCGGGGGCACCGCAACTGGTAGCCCTCTCCGTCGTCGCTGCTGCGCAGCGTCGTCCGCGCCACAAGATCGAAGACCCCGGGAAGGACGCGCCGGTACAGCGGCGAGATCGGCAGCACCTCTATGAGCTGCTCCATGGAACGAAAATGCTCGGTGCGACGGCGCGCCAGGGCGGCGGTGTTCGCGGCCACGATATCGAAGTCCTCGTAGCCACGCCCTGGTTTGCACAGGGGCGGGTCGAACAGGACGAGCGCGGAGTACCCGCTGCCCCTGGCGAGGGAGAGCAACGATACGAGCGCGGAAACGGAGTGAAACACGCCGACCGTGGGCTTCTCCCCGTAGCGCAGGTTGACGGCTTCGAGGATGCGGTCATGGTCGGCGGCGAGCGTCGGGATGTGGTGCCCTTCAAGGGAGGTGATCTTGTTCCAGCCGTGGTTCCGCAAGTCGTGGACGATGACGTCGAAATCGCCGGTGAGGAGGGACCAGAAGGGATAGTAGAGGTCGATGGCGAGGCCGTTGCCGTGGCTCAGGATAAGCCGCGGGCCGTCGGGGTTGCCGTGGCGGCGCACGGTGATGACTGTCTCGTCGTCCACCCGCACTTCGTAGACGGAGAGAGGCTCCGGCAGCTCCCATACTGCTTCACGTGGCTGCATCAGATCGCCGGGTCCAGTTCGTGAGCGATGGCTGCAACGAAGTCGTCGCCGTCGAATCTCTCCAGCCGCCACCGTACCGATGGGGTCCGGGGAAACGCAAAGACGGCAGACGATGCGCCGCGGCGCATCGCCGGGGGGACCTCGAACAAGGATGGGTCCAGGGACAAACCCGTTCCTTCAGCCTTCACCAAAGCCTCCTTGACCGTCCAGAGCCTGAAGAAGGCACGAGGCCTCTCCTCTCCTTCGATCAAGGCGAGTTCCGCTTGTTCATCAGGCGTGAACACGGTTTCGATCAGTGTGTCCAGGTTACGGTGGGGAGCGCACTCCTCCACGTCGACGCCCAACCGGCCTTCGGGAGCAAGTGCGATGAGTCCGTGATTCCCGCTGTGGCTGACGTTGAAATTGATGTCGACGGGAAGCCCCTGCACGAGGGCGAACGGCTTGCCGTGCTCAGAAACCCCAAAGGCAAGTTGCTCATTGCTGCAGCGGAGTTCGTCGCACAGCAGCGCACGGAGAGCGGCACGGCACAGAGCGAAGCCGCGCCTGGGGCCGGCGCCGATGAACCTGCGGGCGCGCGCCCGCTCCTGCTCATCCAGCCAGGAGAGCGCCTCAGCTTCCCTGGCCGGATGAGGGCTCAGAGCAACGTGCGAGACAGCAGCGCCTGCGACCTGTCCGACAGGGCTCCACCAGCATCCCGTGACGGAAGAGGTCGTCATTGCCAGCAGCGCCGCGTTGGTCTAGGCAGACTTGCTGTCGATGAAGGCTGCGACCTTCGACAGGTCGGAGAAGGTTGCGCAGTCATCGAGGGTGAAGGTGACGTTGAAATCCTGGGCGATCAGTTTGCCCAGGGCAACTATGTCCGTGGAAGGCACGCCAGCGTCCGAGAGGCTGAGGTTCAAGTCCTCCGGGACGTCCAGTGCCTTGCCGTCCACCTCGATGTTCTCGCTGACCAGTTGCCTGATCCGTTCTGCTGTTGACGCCATCAACGTACTCCTTTCAGGTCCCGCCTGGGTGCGGGTGGGGTGGAGTGAGGATAGCCGTGCGTCCGCAGGCGGGTCAAGGAACGCTCCCGCCCTCGCGCAACGCTTGCGGCGCACGCAAGAGCGGCTTCGACGAGCATGCTGAACGGCACTGTGACATCTGCCCCTTTCGCGATCGATGGGCCGTTTCCTAGCCTCTTGTGACACGCCCGAGCGGTAAACGCGGGCAGTCCACAGAGAGGTGACTGGGAATGCTGACCAAGGTGAACACGTGTGCGCTGACCGGACTCGACGGGCAGATCATCGAGGTGGAGGTGGACGTCGCGCCCGGCCTGCCGCACTTCGTCGTGGTGGGGCTGCCGGATGCAGCAGTGCAGGAGTCCAGAGAGCGGGTGCGCGCAGCGATACGCAACTCCGGGTTCGAGTTCCCGATGCGGCGCATCACGGTGAGCCTTGCACCCGCCGACATCCGCAAGGAAGGGCCATCCTACGATCTGCCGATCGCGGTCGGCATCCTCGCCAGCAGCGGGCAGATCGACATCATGCTCGGCGAGACGGTGCTCATCGGAGAGCTGTCGCTGGAGGGCAATCTGCGGCACACCGACGGCATCCTCCCCATGGTGGGCGTCGCGCGGGACCGGGGGATGCGAACGGCAGTCGTGCCGCAGACGAACGCGGACGAGGCCTCGCTCGTAGACGGAGTGGACGTGCTGGGCGCGCGTACGCTCCGCGAACTCGTGGAGCACATCAGGGGCGACGCGCCGATCCTGACGCACACGCCCGCCGTGGAGCTCTCCCACATCGCGCCCCAGGAGTACGCCATCGACATGGCGGACATACGCGGACAGGACCAGGCGAAGCGCGCTATCGAGATCGCCGCCGCGGGCGGGCACAACCTTCTGATGACCGGCCCACCCGGCAGCGGCAAGACGCTTCTCGCGCGAGCGATGGCTTCCATACTGCCGCCGCTCACCTCGACCGAGGCGCTGGAAACAACGAAGGTGTACAGCATCGCGGGGATGCTGCGCGACGATACCCCGCTGGTCTCCACACGCCCGTTCCGTGCGCCGCACCACACCATCTCGCACGCGGGGCTGGTAGGCGGAGGCAGGATCCCCAAGCCGGGCGAGGTGTCGCTCAGTCATCGCGGCGTGCTGTTCCTCGACGAACTGCCGGAGTTCGGGCACAGCGTCCTGGAGGTGCTGCGGCAACCGATAGAGGACAAGGTCGTCACCATCAGCCGGGCGAACGGCTCTGTCACGTACCCGGCCAGTTTCATGCTGGTCGGAGCCATGAACCCGTGCTTCTGCGGCAACTACGGCGACCCCAGGAAGGCGTGCACCTGCTCGTCACAGCTTCTGAGCCGCTACCAGAAGCGCATATCCGGCCCGCTGCTCGACCGGATGGATATCTTCATCGACGTGCCGCGGGTGGAGTACGAGAAGCTCACAGGCGACGTGACAGGCGAGCCGTCCGGGCGGATCCGGGAGCGCGTCTGTCACGCGCGCCAGGTGCAGCAGGCGCGGTTCCGCGAGTCGTGCGTACAGTGCAACGCGGACATGGGGCCGTCCGACGTGTGGAAGTACTGCCGCATGGACGACGAGGCCGAAGGTCTGGCGCGAGCCGTGATGGAGCGCATGCATTTCTCCGCACGGGCGTTCCACCGCACGCTCAAACTCGCGCGCACCATCGCGGACCTCAGCGGCGAGGACGTCATCGGCATGCCGCACCTCGCGGAGGCGGTGCAGTACCGCCAGCGCGGGGCCGAGTAGGGAACGTACGTCAGACGCGGCGCAACGCTAAACTGTGCGGCAGCCCGTCACAGCGCCGTCAGGAGGAAGCGTGAGGATAGCCGTCTGCGTCAAGTGGGTGCCTGCGATATCCCGCATACGCCTCGACCCGGAGACGAAACGCCTCGTCCGGGAGGGCGTGCCGAGCGAACTGAACGCCTACGACGTGCTCGCGGTGAACCGCGCGGTCGAGTTGAAGGAGGCGCTGGGCGGCAGCGTCGCGGTCTACACGATGGGTCCGCCCGATGCGCGGCGGGGTCTCGTGCGATGCCTGGCGATGGGGGCTGACGACGCGTTCCACCTGAACGACTTCGCGTTCGCAGGCGCCGACACGCTCGCTACTTCCCGGGCGCTGGCGCTCGCACTCTCCCGCGAGGAGTACGACCTCGTCCTGTTCGGCAACAACAGCGTCGACGCGGAGACCGGACAGGTCGGGCCGGAGGTCGCGGAGATGCTCGGCATCCCCCAGATCACGTCTGTGAGCAGGCTGGAGGTCGCGCAGGATGGCTCGGTCCGTGCGGAGCGCGCGCTGGAGAACGGCGCCGAGGTCGTGGAAGGCGCGCTGCCCCTGCTCGTGTCGGTCACGGAGGGGGTCGCACATGATGCGCAAGCGCCCCGCGATGCAGTACGCGCCGCCGAGGAACGCGAGATAACCGAGCTGACCGCCGCGATGCTCTCCGACGACGTTTCGCAGTTCGGGGCAGCAGGCTCGCCGACGTGGGTCGCGGAGGTGCGGCAGATCGAACCGTCGCGCGAGGGCAGGCTGATCCAGGAAGGAAGCGCGGCGGAGATGGCGCGTGAGGCGGTCGCAGTGCTCGTTGAGCGAGGCGCGCTCGACGCCGATGCCGACGCAGCGGACGCCTCGGAGACGGCAGCCGACACTCCCCGCCCCGGCGGCGGGCCGGAGCTGTGGGTCGTCGCGGAAGCGGACGAGAGCGGACTGCGCCCTGTTACGTTCGAGATGCTGGCGGCCGCGCAGCCTGTCGCGGATGCTCTGAACGGACTCGTCGCCGCGTTCGTCATCGGTGGAGAGGACGCCACGGGTTACGCGACCGCCCTGGGGCGATCAGGCGCCGACGCGGTGATGGCGGCATCCGGCAGCGGGCTGTCGGCCTACTCCACGGCCGCATATACAGCGGTGCTGGCGGAGGCCATCTCCGAGCGGCAGCCGTTCGCCGTGCTGCTGCCCTCGACACCGAACGGTCGCGACCTGGCGGCACGCGTCTCCGCCCGGCTGAACCTCGGCCTGACCGGCGACTGCATCGGGTTGGACGTGGACAGCTCGGGGCTGGCGCAGCTCAAACCGGCGTTCGGCGGCAACATCGTCGCGCCCATCTACTCGCGCACGCTCCCCAACATGGCGACGGTACGGCCCGGCGTGTTCAGCGCCCTGCAGCCCAACCCGGCCCGGAGCGTACAGATGGAGGCTGTGGAGGCAGCCACGGTGCCGGGCGACGGCCTGACGCGGGTGGAGTTCCGCGCCGCGCCCGACGACGACGCGGCCGCACTGGACAAGGCGCGCGCGGTCGTTTGCATCGGCATGGGCGTCGGCGGGCCGGAGCGCATCTCCGAGCTGGAGGAGCTGCGGACGCTGCTGGGCGCCGACCTCATCTGCACACGGGACGTGGTGGAAGCGGGGTGGATGCCGCGACAGCGTCAGGTGGGACTGACGGGGCGCTCCATCGCACCGCGCCTCTATCTCGGTATCGGCGTGCGGGGCGACTTCAACCACGCAGTGGGGATCCAACGCGCGGAAACGGTGCTAGCGGTCAACAACGACCGCCGCGCCGCGTTCTTCCGCGGCCAGTCGGACATAGGCGTGATGGCAGACTGGCAGGAGTTCGTGCCCGCGCTCGTCGAGGAGTTGCGACGCCATCGCAACAGCGGCTGATGAAGAGCCGTCCGCTCGCATCCGCTCTCCTCGCCGCCGCCGTGCTGGGTCTCATCGCGACGCTCGATGCGGCGCTGGAAGAGCCGCAGGCTGAGCGACTCCCCATCGTGCCGTCCGAGGAGTCGCCGCTCGCCTCTGCGGAGTTGCTGCGTGAGTTCGCCGGGTTCGCATACGCGGACCTCTCCGAGGAGGACTGGGACGGGCTCGCTCTCTCGCTGCTTCCGGGCAGCGAGTCAACGTGCGCAGTGGGGTCGCTCGCCGTCCATGCAGGCGCTGCGCAGCGCGACGTGGCGAAGGCTGTAGAGGCTGCTATCGCTCGTGAGGACGCAGGACGCGCGCAGTTCGTCCGCCTGCCCGCCGTCGAATGGCACATCGCCGGCATGAACCTAGCGGATGGGCAGGCCACGGTGGAACGTCGCGCACGAGCCCTGGGACGAGACGCCGTTCCGCCCCTGGCGCACGAGGACCGCTGGCGCGTAGCGAACGGCGCCTGGTGGCTGGAGCCCGAAAGCGTCGCACCCGGCTGCGGTGAGAAGGGCCACGAGGAGGAAGGCACCCTACTCCACTACATGGTGGAGGAAGGCGGTTCCTTCGAACGTCCACTCGCGTCCGGAACGCCGGCAAGCGCGGTCACAATAAGAGGACGCGCAGTCACTGTTACGCTCACGAGAGCGGAGCGAGGCGTCGGTCCTGCGCCCCCGCAACACGGCTACGAGCACGCCTACGCAGAGGTGCGCGTAGAGTCAGCGGACGGCTCCCAACTCGGCCTTCCCCCCGGGTTCCACGCCGCATCGTTCGACGGCTGGTTCCTGCATGAGTCCGGCCCCGTGAGCACCGACGTCTGCCCCGGCACGGAACACACCGGCGTCACGTGCCAGCTGATCACGGGCCGCTTCCTCGTTGCAGTGGACGATCCATCGCCACGGCTCGCGTGGACCCTCACACGGCCAGGCGAGCGCATCGAGGCGCTGGCATGGTGGCGCCTGCCCACGGTGGAACGCGGCGGTGGATCACCGGTGCGCGACCTCACACCCGCGGAGACGGCACGCACCATGAGTGAGGCATCCATCTCGCCCGACGCATGGCGCACCGACTTCTCACGCGTGACGGCCGACCTGAGCGACGCGGTCGTGGTTGCCGGCGGGCTCGGGGCTATCCCCGTTATCACCGGACCACGCTACGAGACGATCGAGCACGCCGACGCGTGGATCAGCGACAACGAACCCGTGCTGGCGGCGTTCGCAGGAGACGAGGCGCGGGCGTACCCGATACGACTCCTGCTCCTGAACGAGGCTGTGAACGACTGGCTCGGCGGCTCGCCGCTGCTGGTCACGTACTGCCCGCGCTGCAACAGCGCGGCGGTGTTCGAGCGCAACGCAGGGACGCTCACGCTCGAGTTCGGTGCCGCCAGTGCGCTCCGCTCCGAGAATCGGGTGCTCTTCGACGAGGCTACCGAGTCGTGGTGGCAGCAGGCGACCGGCAAGGCCATCGCGGGCGAGTTCGCGGGGCTCCGGCTGCGGCAGGCCGAAGGCGCCCTCATCTCCTGGAGCGATTTCAAGCGCGCCTACCCGGGCGGGACCGTCCTCTCCCGGACATCGGGCTTCGACCTCGATTACGAGTTCAATCCGTACTTCAACATCGACTTCACCCAGCCGTCTCCATCCACAGGCGAGACCGACCGGAGGCTGCCGCCCCGAGCGCGGGTGCTCGGACTGGTGAGTGACGGCGATGCGCTTGCGGTGCCGTTCTCGGAGCTCTTCTTCTCCAGGGTAGTCAACGTACAGATCGACGGCGCACCCGTGGCCGTGTTCTGGCAACGGGGCACCTCGTCCCCGCTCAGCAGCGCGGACGTCGCACAGGGCCGGGACGTCGGGGCGGCCGTAGCGTTCGCCGCCCGGATCGGGAACCGGACGCTCACGTTCCGGTCAGAGCGCGGGGCGTTCACGGACGAGCAGACAGGCTCGACCTGGAGCATCACCGGGGAGGCGTTGGACGGACCACTCGCGGGCAGCCGCCTGGACGTCTT
Source organism: Dehalococcoidia bacterium (assembly GCA_034422595.1). Taxonomy (GTDB): domain Bacteria; phylum Chloroflexota; class Dehalococcoidia; order Lucifugimonadales; family Australimonadaceae; genus Bin16. The sequence continues at coordinate 455,909 of DAOUJO010000001.1, forward strand.
CCCGCACGTCAACAGCTTCTGGTCGTGCTGGTCGGCGTTTCGACCGGCCACTACGGTATACACGGCTAGCTGACGCTCCAGCCCGCGTCCACGAGCAGGTGATGGCCGTTGACCGCGCCCGCTTCCCTGCTCGCGAGGAACACCACCGCGCCGGCGATCTCCTCCGGCTGCAGCCGCCTGCCGATGGGCGAATGGCGCAGGAAGTCGGCATCGTTGCGGGCGGAGTCGGGGTTTCGAGTCATGGGCGTGTCGGTGGGGCCGGGTCCCACGGCGTTGACCGTGATGCCCTGCATCGCCCATTCCGTGGCCAGCGACTTCGTGAGCGCAACCACGCCTCCCTTGGCGGAGACGTACACGGCACGGTTCGGGCCCGAGGTGACGACCAGCTGTGACGCGACGTTGACGATGCGTCCGTAGCCCGCGTTCAGCATGTGCCGCGCCGCGGCCTGCGCCGCGAAGAACACGCCCTTCAGGTTCACGCCGTGCACCGCGTCCCAGTGCTCTTCCGACACGTCGAGAGCGCTCAGGCGGGAGCTGACGCCGGAGTTGTTCACGAGGATATGCAGCCCGCCGAGGTCGGCAGCGATAGCGTCGAAGACCGGGGCTATGCCGGCAGTGTCGGTGACGTCGAGGTCGTAGCCGCGCGCCTTCCCGCCTGCGGTCTCGATACCACGCACGAATGCGTCCACGTCGGAGCGCTTGGCAGGCAGGTTGGTTACGGCGACGGTAGCGCCCGCCTGAGCGAGCGCGGTGCTGACGGCCCCGCCGATGCCCTGGCTGCCGCCGGTGACGACGGCGATCATGCCGTCCAGTCTGAAGGGCGTGGTAGTAACCATGCGGAGATTATAGGCGCAGCGTGCGTCCCGTCCTACAGGTAGGTGAACCCGGCCGGAAGCGAGGCATGGCCGCCTCCGTGGTCCTTCTCCTTGGGGATCGGGTTACGCAACTCGTCGCGGGTCAGGTAGTTGTAGGAGATAACGCCGATGGTGGTGGCGGCCACTATGGCGGCCAGCAGTCCGAGGATGATGAGCGAAAGGTAGACGAGGCGAGCGTTGCGAGGCGCGGCGCTTGCTACGGACATGGGTGATCGGGCCTCCGGCGGAGCATCGGTATCGTATCGAACCGTCTGCGTAACGCTACTATAGGCGGCGGCGCGCCGCAAGGCGTTGAGCGTGATGTGCGGGCCGCAGGTTCCGTGGAAGGGCGTATCATTACCCTCTGCACGGGGCGGGAACCGGAAGGTATCGTTACAAGCGACCGTGCTCCGGGTGAGACGTGCCACTCGATCCACTGACAACCGACCTCCAGGTCCAACGCTTGATCGCCGGCGGCGTTCTGGTCGGCTCTATTCTCGCAGCGTTCATCTTCTACCTCGTGACGCGGTTCATCACCCGCAAGTACCTCATCGGGGCGAGCGGGCGCACCTACCGCCTGGCGCACTCCATCATGCGCGCCACGTCCAGACCGGGAGCGCTCTTCCTCCTCATCCTGGGAGCGATGATCGCTCTGCTCTTCTGGCCGGACGCCGAGCCCTGGCATGGCCAGATCACGACCATCGGCGGAGCCGCCCTCGTCATCGTGGGCGCCTTTGGCCTGTCCAACATCTTCATAGCCGTCGCGAACTGGTACAGCCTGACCGTAGCGATATCCACCAAGACAAATCTGGACGACCGGATACTCCCGGTAGCGAAACGGGTGATCCCGCTATCCGTCTACGCCATCGGCGGGCTCATCATCCTGGACATGCTGGGCATCAGCATCAGCCCGCTGCTGGGAGGTCTCGGCATCACCGGACTGGCGGTCGCGCTGGCGTTGCAGCCGACGCTCAGCAACTTCTTCGCAGGCACCAACATCCTCTCGGAAGGAGTGTTCACGGAGGGGGACTACATCGAGTTGCAGGGCGGCCCTGCGGGATATGTGCAGTCGGTGGGACTGCGGAGTACGAAGATACGCACCTGGCTGAACAACGACGTCATCATCCCCAACTCCATCCTGTCCAGTTCGATCATGGTCAACTACAGCCGCCCCGACCCGCGGATGAACGTCCTCGTCACGTGCGGCGTGAGCTACGACAGCGACCTGCAGCGTGTCAACGAGATCGCGCTGGAGGTGGGGCACGAGACTATCGCTGCGAACCCCGAGGCCGAGAAGGAAGAGCCGTGGTTCGGCTTCGAGCGCTTCGGGGACTCCAACATAGACTTCTGGGTATTCCTGCAGGCGAAGGACCGGGTCGGCTCGTTCATCGTGACGAACGACCTGATCAAGCGGCTGCACGCGCGCTTCCAGCAGGAAGGGATAGAGATCAACTACCCCGTACGCAAAGTCGTGTTCGACTCCCCTCCCCCACCCGGCGCGCCGCCGGGAACGGAGGGTTAGTGAGCGGCCTGCCCGACCTGATCGCGAACCGGGGCGAGGCGCTCGCGCTGCTGAGGCGCAGCCCCGGCTGCGTCTTCACCGACATAGACGGCACCCTCTCTCCCATCGTCGCCGACCCCACTGCTGCGACTGTGCCCGATGCGACGCGCTCAGCCCTGGCAGCGCTTGCGAAGCGAACAACAGTGGTCGCCCTTACCGGGCGGAGTGTTGCAGACGCTCGACGGGTGCTGCGCCTCGACACGGTGGTCTACTCCGGCAACCACGGGGCCGAATGGTGGGAGGAAGGAGCGGTGAGCATCGAACCTGCGGCGGAGCCGTACCTGGAGCGGGTGCGGGAGATCGCGAGGGCGGTAGAACGAGGCATCACCATCCCGGGCGCCCTCCTCGAAGACAAGGGTGCAAGCCTCTCCGTGCACTACCGGAATACGGCTGAGCCTGATGCCGCCCGGTCGGCCATCCTCGACTTCCTCGATGCACACGCCGGGGGGATGAGCATCCGCGAGGGGAAGATGGTCGTGGAGGTGCGCCCACCGGTCGAGCTTTCCAAGGGAGAAGCGGTGCGCTCGTTCACACGACGCAAAGGGCTGGCGTCGGCGCTCGTGCTGGGGGACGACCGCACGGACGCTGAGGCGTTCGCGGTCATCCGGGAGATGCGCGACTCCGGGGCCATCCACGGACTGTGCGCAGCGGTCGCAACGGCAGACGCCCCGGCGGAGCTGCTCGCGTCGGCGGACTATGCGCTGGCGGATACGGCGGCCGTAGGACGGTTCCTCACCTGGCTTTCGGGGGAGTTGTAGCGAATGCCGGAGTGCGGCGATAAGATGGCGAAGCCGATGCCTATGAGATACCTCCCCGTGCTGCTCATCCTCGCCGCTCTGGCCGCTTGCTCGCAGGGCGGCGAGCCCGATGTCGACGCGACGGCAACCGCAGCCGCCGCTGCATCACAAGCGACCGCTGAAGCAGCGCAAGCACGCGAAGACATAGTGGCCACGATAACCGCGGCTGCTCCGACCCCGCGTCCGTCACCCACTGCGACCGGGACGCCCACTCCGAAGCCTCCCCCCACGGCCACCGCGACCGCCACTGCAACCCCGACGCCGACCCCGACAGCGACGCCGACTCCGCGCCCGTTGCGGGTGGGACCCATCCCTACCCCGACGCCCCCTCCACCGCCGCTCGTCTTCGCCGACCCCTCCAGGCCGCACACGGTAAAGCTGGCGGAACTCCTCAACGAGAGGAACCGGCTGCTGTACGAGATACCGGACTTCGCGGGTCAGCCATCTTCGGAAGAAGTGAACGTCTGGAGCAGGGCGCTCCGCGACTGGGTGGAGGCGCAGGAAGGCTACTGCGGCAACGTGAGCAACTTCGAACTCGAGCGGGCGAACTGCAACCAGATGGCGGTGGACGCGCTGGAGATGCAGCAGGCGTTATCCGGCTGGCAACGCCGCCCCTAGGCTCGCTAGAGGCTGAGCACGCTCGGCGCGAAGAGGTCCTCGACCTTCGGCTTCTCCGCGATGAGATGCTGCTCGTGGAGGAAGTCGATCACGGTCTCGATCATGGGGCGGTTCGCCTCCACGCCGTAGACGAACGGGTCGCCGTCGAGCAGCTTGCGGGTCTGCGCCATGTACTCCCTGCCGAACACCATGAACGAGGGGATGCGCTCGTTGAGCGTGGCCTCGGCGCGCCGCTTGGCCCGTACGAAGGCGTCGTACAGGTTGAACGCGGCCCACGGGTACTGGTCGTAGGTCGACTTCCTGATGGTGTACATCTGCGTAGCCGGGATGAAGCCGTACCTGGAGTAGAAGCGCGACCCTTCCTCGATGAGGCTGGGAAAGAGCGGTCTGATCTTGCTCCAGTCGCCGCTCCCGCGTATCCGGGAGGAGCGGTCGATGACGTTGCCCTGAGCGCCCGCGCCTGCTCCCAGGCCGGACACGGCGTCGATCTCATTGCTGAGGATCATCGAAGCGAGGCTCTCCGTCTCCGGGATGCGCGCGAACGAGATGCCCTCCGGCGGCTCGAAGCCGGTCACGCCGCCGTGGCTGAACTCCTCGCTCCGCTCCATGAACCAGTGGATGTCGTACTGCGAGACGCCGAAGTCGTGTTCGAGCACGCCGCGCAGCCAGACCGACGCCGTCATCTGGTACTCGGGCACTCCTACGCGCTTGCCCTTCAGGTCGGCGGGGACGCTTATGCCGGAGTCCGCGTGGTGGCGGAGCTCGGCGTGCATGAAGCGGCGCGACGCGAACACCGGCAACGCCACGGCGTCGTACCCCTTGCTCCGGGCGATGATGTACGACGCTACGGAGAGGGAGGAGACGTCGAACTCGTTGAAGGTGAACTGACGCCAGTAGCCGGTTGAGCCGTCGGCGCGTGTGGCCGTGAGCTCTATCCCCTCCGGCTTGACCTCGCCCTCGAACAGCGGGTTGACGATGTCGGCGGGGCTCCCGATCAGGCTCATCTGGACGTCCGGCATGGAAGCACCTCCTGTCTGTTAGTGAGCGAGGTCCGGCGGCACCGGCACCTGGTGCTCGAGCAGCACTTCGCGCCGTTCACGGGCCGACCGCATCAGGCCCAACTGGACCTCCAGCGTGGCCATACCCCAGCGGCCGTCGTGGAATATGGGCTCGCCGAGCACGATGCCGTTATAGGCCTCCGCGATCGTCGGGTCGCCGCCGCCCTCTTTGACTTCGATGGGTTCCTCCCGAAGGCCGTCGTCGTTGTAGACGTAGATGCCGTTCGGCGACTGGCGCAGCAGGCCGCGCTCGCAGGTGACAAGCAGCAGCCCGAGGTCGCTCTGGAAGCGCTGCCGTGGAGGGCCCTGGGGGGCTCCCCCGCCCTCCAGAGCGTTACGTTGCCCCTGCATGCTGGCGATCCGCATCTCGTCCTTGGCCTGGGCCTGGTCCCACGTGCCGGTATTGATGCCGTTCCGGACACGGGCGCGGCCTTCAGCGCCCACGCCCGCCTCCATCTCCCACGGGAGCAGCTCGGACGCCATGAAGTAGCCGTAGGCGTTGTAGACGATGGTGGCCGGTGTGCCGTCCTCGAACTCCAGGTAGGCCGAGTAGTAGCCCGGGGCCCCGGAGCGCCCCTCCATCCAGATGCCCGTCGTGCCGCGCACGCTCCGGATGAGTCCGCCGCCGAGGAAGCGCAGCGAGTCGATCTGGTGCGGGGCCTGGCGGAAGGCGACCCCTCCGCCGCGCTCGGCGTCGACCTCCTCCGGCATGCGTGGGCGGAGCATCCAGTCGGTGAACGACATCACGTTCATCGCCTTGATGGCTCCAACCTCACCGGACTGGACGATGCGCCACATCGTCTGGACGGGAGGGTCGAACGCGCGGGTGTGGCCTGAGAGCAACTTGACGCCGTGCTTGTCAGCGGTCTCGACCATGAGTGACGCCTCTTCGAGCGACAGGCACATCGGTTTCTCGACGACCACGTGTTTCCCATGCTCAGCGGCGAGCACCGTGTGCGGGCAGTGGAAGTGGTTCGGAGTCGCGATCCAGACAACGTCGACATCCGGGTCGTTGCACAACTCCTCGACGCTCTCGTAGGCCCTTCCTCCAAAGTCATTCAGGAAGGCTTCGCGGGCCTGCGGGCGGATGTCGGCTGCGGCTACGACTTCGACCTTCGGCTCATCGCGCATCGTGTTCAGCACCCCGCCGCCCGCGTTGCCGACGCCGATGATGCCGAACCGCAGGACAGGTTGTCCGTTCGAGGAAGAGCTGGATGTGGTCACGATGGCGCCTCCGTTCTCAGTTGTCGAGGGCATCGAGGTCGAGGAGCTGGCGGCGGAGCCAGTCGGTGATGTCCTCGCGTTCGATACAGTCCCGCATGAGGTCGGCCCTGCGCTTGCGCTCCTCGGGCGGCATCGAGAGTGCCTCGTCGAGCGCCCGGGCCAGGCCCTCCACGTCGGCGGGGGCGACGGGCAACGCGCCCACACGGAGCTGGGCGTATGCCCCGGCGGACTCCGAGAGGATGAGGACGCCGTCCCTGCGATTGACGATGGGGCCTTCCTTGGCAACGAGGTTCATACCGTCGATGACGGCGTTGACGAGCAGCACGTCGTAGAGGCGCATGCCCGCCATGGCCTGGGTGTAGTTGTTCTCGTAGAAGACCTCGATGGGGGTCCAGTCGGGCGTGCCGAACCGGTCGTTGATGCGCTTGATGGCGGTGTCCACTTCCTCCACGTAGCGCTGGTACTGGCGGATGTGGGTCCGGGAAGGGACGAGGAACGCGAGGAAGCGCACGTTGCCGCGCAGGCCGGGACGCCTGTCCAGCAGCGTCTCGTAGGCCGCGAAGCCCCGGACGATGTTCTTGCTGGGTTCGGCGCGGTCCACCCGGACGATGGTCTGCTTGCCGAGGAGCGGAGTGAGCCGCTGCTCGTACTCGTCGGCGCGCGCGGAGTCCGCGATGTCGCGCACCTCGTCGACGTCGATGGAGATGGGGTAGCAGCGAACGAGGGTGGTGCGCCCCTTGTAGTGGACGCACGACCCGGTACGGTCGACGACGGCGCCGTCCAGGAAGGCGTCGCAACTGCCGAGGAAGGAGCGGACGTCGCGCGGCGCCTGGAAGCCGACGATGTCGGCCTGGCAGAGGCTGTCGCAGATGGCGGTGCGGATCATCGCGGGGAGGAGTTCCCAGTAGCTCGCGGTGGGCCACGGGATGTGGACGAACTCGTGGATGCGGGCGTGCGGCAGTTGCTCCCGCACCATGCCGGGGACGAGGTAGAGCTGGTAGTCGTGCACCATCACCAGCGGACGGGCGTCGGTCTGGGCCGCCTCGTCCACGACGGCGTCGGCGAACTCGCGGTTGACGTGGACGTAGCCGTTCTCCCAGGCGTCGTAGACGGCGGCGTCCACGCGGGGCGTGTACGGCGAGCTCCACATGTAGTGCTGGATGAACCAGAGGAGGGGGTTGCAGATGATGTTGTAGTGCTTGTGGTAGGCGCGGCGGGGGGTGTTGATGAACCTCACGGAGACGCGCTGGCCGGGGAGCGGGGACGGGACCGCCCTGCCCTCGTTCGTCCGCGCGGCGCGGCGGTCGCCCTCACTCATGGCCGAGGCGATCCAGGTGAAATCGACGTGGTTCGTGAGTCCGCTGAGCGCGGTCACGACGCCGCCGCTGCCGCGGCGCGCCTGCAGTTCGCCGCCGGAGGCGACGTGGTACTCCATGGGGCCACGGTTGGAGACGAGGATGAGGCGCTGGTCCCGGAGCAGGTCGTCTGCGAGCGCTTTCAGGGAGTTGTGGGCGTTCGATGGGCTGGTACTTTGCATAGGTAGCCTTTTCCGCGCGCCATATGCGCCCGTAACCCGCCGCCCATCGTGTGGAGTCCTGCCAGGAAGAAGGAGCTCGACCGAGCACCGGCCAAACGGTCTGAACGCTCCCACAGAGGCGCATCCGAGCGAGCGCACGCTAGCATACGGCATGGGGAGGGTCAAACGAGGGGCGGCAGGCAGGGCGCCCACAAGGGACGCCCCTACACCAGGCATCGCCACGCCCCGCCGGATCACCCTCACCCGCCCCCTCAGCCCCTCCCTCATCACGGCCCATGGAAGGGGTTCGGCCTCGACCGACCCTGCCCGACGAGCGGACGCTTCGCGGGGCAGTGGCAGGTCTTATCCATGTTCTCGAACGGGTTGCTCTCCGCGTAGGCGTGGGCGATGGCCAGCACGATGCGTTCCTCCTCCGGGATCTCCCTTCTCCTCGCGCAACTCTGGAGGTAGCTGCCGATGGGGCCGGGGCTGAGGACGGGCACGTTCACAGCCGCAGCCGCCATGAAGAGGTCAGTGGGGTCCGGCGGCGACCAGCCGCCCTCCACCGCGTCTATCCACCTCTCGACGTAGTCCTCGGCGATGGGCGCGAGTTTCGCCTGCGCGGCGAGACAGCCCAGGTAGCGGTCGAGCGCCCTGACGCGGGCCCTCATCGCTGCTGCCTCATGTAGGTGATGGCGTTCTCCAGCGTTTCGAGCTGCCGGCTCAGTTCCCGCTGCTCGCGGAACGACTGGGACATGGAGAGCGCGGTCTTCGACGCGCGGTGGACGATGCTCTCGTCCTCACTGTCCATCAGTTGAGCGATGCGGATGACGCTCTTGAAGGTGAGCCCTTCCAACTCCGTGTAGGCGAGGTCCGCGATGTTCCTGCGGACGCGCTCCAGTTCGGCGCGGAAGGCGGGCTCGTTCATCCAGCGCATGAGCGTGCTCTTGGCTATCTGAGCGGCTTGTGCACCACGTGTGAGGGTCGGCTCTGATGCGATGTAAGGGAGAGCCGCAGCCTGCCGGGAGCTGATGAAGTTTTTTCTGACGGTCTCATTCGGTCTCATTCGGTACCACGCCTCCTCTACGGATTCGGCCTACCGCCCGAGCAGTGCCGCCGGTCAGGCTGGGCCGTCGGAAACAGGGTAAGGAGGCGTGGTTCGTCCGCGCAACGGGCGGATGTCACAATTCGTTCACCCTCACCCGCCGCACAAGCGCGTCGACCCATTCGGCAAGCTCAGGGCAGGCTCTCTCCCAAGGGGAGAGGTGAGGGAGGCCATCCGAGAGATGTTTCGACTCCGCTCAACATGACAGGTACCGCACCTCCACGTTGCCTCTGGCCCCCTCGGTTAGTAAGGTTGAGCGTCGAGGTGCGGAGCGTGAGCAGCCTGAACATCAGCAACTTCATCTGGGGCATCGCGGACGACGTGCTGCGCGACGTTACAAGCGGGGCAAGTACGCCGACGTCATCCTGCCTATGACGGTCATCCGCCGCATGGATGCTGTGCTGGAGCCTACGAAGGAGGGGGTGCTCCGCATGAAGGAGCAGTTGGACAGCGCCGGCGTGGCGAACCAAGACTCCGCGTTGCGCCAGGCTTCCGGGGAGTCCTTCTACAACACGTCACCCTTCCTTCTCCGCAATCTTACCTCTCGCGCTCACGTACAAGCACTAAGGTCCGACTTCGAGGCGTACCTCGACGGCTTCTCGCCCAACGTGCAGGAGGTTCTAGAGAAGTTCAAGTTCCGTGATCAAATCAAGACCCTCGTAGATGCGGATGTATTGGGCTTCCTCATAGAGAAGTTCCTAGACAGGTCCATCAACCTCAGCCCGCGCCCCGTCCTGAACGCCGACGGCTCCGTGCGCTTGGAAGGCCTCGACAACCACAGCATGGGCACCGTCTTCGAGGAGCTGATACGGCGCTTCAACGAGGAGAACAACGAAGAGGCCGGGGAGCACTTCACGCCGAGGGACGTGGTGCAACTCATGGCACGGCTCGTGTTCCTGCCCGTGGCAGAAGAGATCAGGTCCGGCACGTACCTCGTCTACGACGGCGCATGCGGCACCGGCGGTATGCTGACGGTCGCGGAAGCGACGCTCATGGAACTGGCCGGCGATCACGGCAAGGATGTCTCGATCCACCTGTACGGCCAGGAGGTGAACCCGGAGACCTACGCCATCAGCAAGGCCGACCTCATCCTGAAGGGCGAGGGCGTAGAGGCCGACAATATCCGGTTCGGCTCCACCCTCTCTGCCGACGCGTTCTCCTCCCGCGAGTTCGACTTCATGCTCTCCAACCCACCCTACGGCAAGAGCTGGAAGAGCGACCTAGAGCGCATGGGCGGAAAGAGCGGCATGACGGAATCGCGCTTCTTCGTCGAGCATGGAGACGACCCGGACTGCTCGCTCATCACCCGCTCCAGCGACGGCCAGATGATGTTCCTGGCCAACATGCTGAGCAAGATGAAGACCCCGAGTGAACAGACTCCCATAGGAAGCCGCATCGCCGAGGTACACAACGGGAGCTCGCTGTTCACCGGCGACGCGGGGCAGGGCGAGAGCAATATCCGCCGCTGGATCATCGAGAACGACTGGCTGGAGGCGATCGTCGCGCTGCCGCTGAACATGTTCTACAACACCGGCATCGCCACGTATATCTGGATGCTCAGCAACCGGAAGGCGGCGCATCGCAAGGGCCTAGTGCAGTTGATCGACGCGACGCAATGGCACCAGCCGCTGCGCAAGAACCTCGGCAAGAAGAACTGCGTGCTGTCGGACGAGGACATCCGGCGCATCACCAATGCGTTCTTCGCCTTCCAGGAGACGGAGGAGTCGAAGATATTCCCGAACGAGGCATTCGGCTACTGGAAGGTGACGGTGGAGCGGCCTCTAAGGCTGGGGGGCATCGACCCTGAGCGGTCCTACAATGCCAGGGAGATCAAGGCGCTCAAGGAGCAGACGGAGCGTTCCGAGACAGCGCCGCCAGTCATCAGGAAGATTCACAAGGCGGGCACTCAGCCGGACCCGCTGCGCGGCCTGTTCCCGACGACCATCGCAGGCAAACCCGCCGTTGTAGAGTACGAGCCCGACTCCGACCTGCGCGACACCGAACAGGTGCCGTTGATGGAAGAGGGCTGCATCGAGGGCTTCCTCTCCAGGGAGGTGCTGCCCTACGCGCCGTTTACATGGTATGCGCCGTCGGACGTCAAGATTGGCTACGAGATCAGCTTCACGCGCCACTTCTACAAGCCGCAGCCCCTGCGCTCATTAGAGGAGATACGGGCTGATATACTGGCGCTGGAGCAGGAGACGGAAGGGCTGCTCGAAGAGATCGTGGGCGCTTGACGTTGATCCATCCGACGAGTGGACGGTCCAGCATTGAGTGTGGCATGGTTGGCATGACAAGGAGGACTGAGAGGCTATGCCAGTCGAAGTGACGGACGTGCTGAAGGCCAACATAGTCCTGGTTGGCGTCGGTTTGCTCAGCACGCCCCCCGAGATAGATGCCTTCTCGAAGGCAATTGGTGCTGAGGTGGGTATAGCAGAAGGTGTGATACTGGGGCTTCCTACCGGTCTACCCGGTATCCCCGGCGCAGGCCGAAAGCTTGCGTTGCAGCGGGACAGGATAAGCATTGAGTCAGCTCCGGGCCGGACTACTATTGAACGTGAGTTCCCGACCGAAGACGATGTGGACAGACTGGCTCGAGTCATAGACCAAGCTGTTAAATTTACAACCACCTGGGAAGAATCCCTCATCGCCTACGGTTATAATTTGGAGTTGGTCTATGGCCAGAATTCAGGTGAGTCAGCACTCCAATACCTGGGGAACCGGCTGTTCGCCGGCAGCACGTCCCCTCACGAGAATTGGTCTTTAGTGGGTGGTGCCGGACAGATGATCTTTGATTCTCCATCCGGACGCTGGAGCGTGCGTATCGAGCCGCGATTCAATGATGTGAATTCCAGCAGAGTTTTCTTGAGTGTGAATCTTCACAAAGCAGAGGAACAGCTCCCTGAATTTGGTGGAATTCGACGCACATTCAGGGAAGTTTGGGGTCAAGCTCACGCCTTCATCAACAAATTGGATGAACGAGCACTATGAATGCTGAATCGATATCCATAGCCAAGCCAAACGGTCCACGTTGGGTGGACGATCCTTTGCGGTATGCCGAAGAAGAACATGCCGCGCCATTGACCTCACGGCTGTACTTATGGCTGGCGGAATTGCGCGCCCTTGGTGTTCGGTGTGATTTTGCTCCTCACGGCAGCACGACGTTCTTTTCCTACAGCCAACAGCTCTTTCCGAACGACCCTGAGGCTACCAAAGACACTTTCGATACCATGAAAGAACTGCCTGGTTTCATTTACCTCTCTTCCCTTGCGGTAGCCCCCAAACCGCTCATCGCACTAAGCCCTTCTGAAACGTTTACCAAGGCAGGCATTACAGATGAATTTTCAGCCGTTCAGACGGTTGACTCCTTGGACGTTCGACGCCAACTGGAGAGCCTCAGGTCGCTGAAGGACGGCTGGGCTGAGGGGATGCAGCCCGCAGACCGATGGGGCGAGGGATACGGGAAGGCCCCCATCCCGCAGGGCCTCGACTGGCTGGCAGGCCGGTTCGCGGCTTGCTACCCCCGCGACCTGCCGAGGCCCTATCTCTACCCGACGCCGGATGGCGGCGTGCAGGCGGAATGGTCACTGGGCGCGAATGAGGCGAGCCTCGAAGTGGACTTGGCCAGCCATCAGGCCGAGTGGCACTGCCTGAACGTGAACACGAGGCAAAGCGTCGAATGGGTTCTGTACCTTGACGACGCAACGGCTTGGGCGTGGTTGGAGCAGGAACTGCGTAGGCTGAGGTCGATGGCGGAGTGAACGGTGAGACCTCACTCCTCAGACAAGTCCACCCCAGTTGGGTGAGGGAGAACAGGGCTACCTCTCAGGCGTTCACTCCTACGCCCAAGGACGCGGGGCAACTCTCCGCATACGACGGAGACCAGATCACTGCCGAGGCATCCTGGGTCCACTTCACCGACACCCTGGGATACACGTCCACCGGTGTACTAGCGGTGACAGTGGCTGAGTGCGAGGCACTGGAGGCGACCCCCAACCCTGACCCTAACAGGTTCCCGGAACACGTCCTGATCGACTTCAGCCGCCTCACGCGTACCAAGTGTAGGGATGCGGCGAAAGCCCTGGCGCGTCACGCCAACGACCGTGGCTGGCTGTTCGGGCCTGTGTAGAGTCCCATGACCACCCTCCCGCCCTACCCGGCCTACCGATCCTCCGGCGTAGATTGGCTCGGCGATGTGCCCGCGCATTGGGGAATACGACCTAGCCGAGCAATATTCATCGAAATCAACGAGCGCGGCCATCCAGATGAGCAGTTGCTGTCAGTAACCATAGCGCAAGGGGTCATTCATCAGCACGCATTATTGGAGGGGGGCGCTCAAAAGGACAGTTCTCGCCTCGACAAGTCTGACTACAAGCTGGTTCGTCCCGGTGATGTCGTCTACAACAAGATGCGCGCATGGCAGGGTGCCGCTGGAGTGTCCAACTACAGGGGAATTGTCAGCCCCGCTTACATCGTGCAACGGCCTCGACCTGGGGTTGCCCCGCTCTATTTCCATCGTGTGCTCAGGATTCCTGCGTTCGCGACCGAGGCTGAACGATGGTCGTATGGAATCGCCTCCGACATGTGGAGTCTGCGCCCAGAGCATTTCAAGATGATCCAGTTTTGCTGCCCTCCCCTCGACGAGCAGCGCGCCATCGTACGCTACCTCGACTACGTAGACCGGCGCATCCGGCGGTACGTCAGCGCGAAGCGGAGGCTCATTGCGGTGCTAGAGGAGGAGAAGCAGGCCATCATCAGTCGAGCCGTCACCCGCGGTCTCGATCTCAACGTCCGTCTCAAGCCCTCCGGTGTCGAGTGGCTCGGGGACGTGCCGGAGCATTGGGAAGTCGTGGGACTCAAATTCTTATCAAGACGGATCCAAAACGGATCGACTCCCCCAACTGTCGAAATGGGGTACTACGAGAACGGCTCCATCCCTTGGTATGGTCCATCTAGTTGTACACAGAACAGGCAACTAGGGGCACCTGTACGTTACTTGACTGAGGATGCCTTCAGTACTGGGAGTGCTCGGTTGATTCACGGGCCTGCTCTACTGGTTGTAGTTATAGGTGCCACTGCGGGGCGTATGGCTCTGCTTGTGAGAGATGGGTCTACGAATCAGCAGATTACGTCGTTCGAGTTGAACACCAAGATGGCTGAGCCCCGATTCATCTTAGAGCAGGCTGGTTGTGCGGAGCACTGGTTACGGGCTACAGCTTCAACCGCTACTATTCCAATCATCAATAGTGGTGTCGTGTCGAGGTTATCCATTGCGGTACCTCCACTAAGCGAGCAACAGAAGATTGTTGAGTACTTGAACGAAGCCACGTTCGACATCGAAACGTCTATTGTCTATACGCGTCGCCAGATCGAACTGGTGCAAGAGTACCGCACGCGTCTCATCGCCGACGTCGTGACGGGGAAGGTGGACGTGCGGGAGGCGGCGGCGCGTCTGCCGGAGGAAGAAGAGGAGCCTGATCCGATGGACGAGGAGGGCGTTCTGCCGGACAATACAGAGGATGACTCCTACCACGGAGACGAACCGGACGAGGTGTCATGAAGCCGTGACCATGCTTCACCGACAGGACCGAGGCAGGGCGATTGATCTGGGAGTGGGACGCTGGACGCATCATCAGCGCCCGGCGGGCGATGCCGCGTGAAAGAAGAGCTTACGAGGAAGAACATGCCTGAGCTGACGCCGAGACAGCGGGACCAGATATCGGCGCTGAAGGGGCTCCCCGACGACCAGATCGACACCACCGACGCCCCTGAGGTTCCGACCTGGTCGAACGTGAGGCGGGGGGCGTTCTACCGTCCCGGGGAAAAACACGTGGGGCGGGCAGCCGGGGCGGTCACCGACACCAGCGAGAAGGGGCTGGAACGCCTCATCTGCGAGATTCTGACGGGCGCCCCGTGCGACCCACCGCAAGCCGGCATGGGGCATGAACGGCCGCCCGTCTACGGGTTCGGCTGGGTATGCGGGGACCCGCACGACTACGACCGAGAGCACTGCGTCGACCTGGCCAAGCTGGCGGCGTTCCTCGACGCCACGCAGACTGTCGCCGCCGAGTCGCTGGACCTCCGGCGGGACAGCCCGACCCGGCGCAAGTTCCTGGCGCGGTTGCAGGGGGAGGTCTCCAAACGGGGGACGATCGACGTGCTGCGGAAGGGCGTGAAGCACGGCGCGCACCAGGTCGACCTGATGTACGGCACGCCGTCGCCGGGGAACGAGAAGGCGGCGGCCCAGTACCGGCAGAACCGGTTCAGCGTTACCAGGCAACTGCGGTACAGCAACGACAACGCGCAACTGGCCCTAGACGTGTGCCTGTTCATCAACGGCCTGCCCGTCGCCACGTTCGAGTTGAAGAACAGCCTGACGAAGCAGACGGTGGAGGACGCCGTCGAGCAGTACAAGCGGGACCGCAATCCCAGAGAGCGGCTCTTCGAGCTGGGCCGCTGCCTCGTCCACTTCGCCGTCGACGATCACGAGGTGAAGTTCTGCACACACCTTCGCGGCAAGGCGTCGTGGTTCCTGCCCTTCAACAAGGGGTGGAACGACGGCGCGGGCAACCCTCCGAACCCCAACGGCCTGAAGACGGACTACCTCTGGAAGGAGGTACTCACGCGAGACAGGCTGACGGACATCATCGAGAACTATGCCCAGATCGTGGAGTCCAAAGACGACAAGACGGGGCGCAGGAAACGGGAGCAGATCTGGCCCCGCTACCACCAGTTGGACGTGGTGCGCAGTCTGCTGACCGACGCCTCCGACAAGGGGGTTGGTTCCAAGTACCTGATCCAGCACTCGGCGGGGAGCGGCAAGTCCAACTCGATCGCGTGGCTGGCCCACCAGCTAATCGGCCTGCAGCACGACGACAAGACGGTCTTCGATTCCGTGATCGTCGTGACGGACCGGAAGGTGCTGGACAAGCAGATCCGCGACACCATCAAGCAGTTCGCACAGGTCGGCTCCACCGTCGGACATGCCGAGACCTCCGCGCACCTGCGGACGCTGCTCCAGGCAGGCAAGCGTATCGTCATCACCACCGTTCAGAAGTTCCCGTTCATCGTGGACGCCATCGGCAACGAGCACCGGGGACGCACGTTCGCCATCATCATCGACGAGGCGCATTCGAGCCAGGGCGGGCGGACGTCGGCATCGATGTCCACGGCGCTCGGAGAAGCCGGCGCAGAGGACGAGTACGAGACGACCGAGGACAAGATCAACCAGATCATGGAGAGCAGGAAGCTGCTGACGAACGCCAGCTACTTCGCCTTCACCGCCACGCCCAAGAACAAGACATTGGAGATCTTCGGCGCGCCCGTTCCCGAGGGCGACAGGACGAGGCACGTGCCATTCCACTCCTACACGATGAAGCAGGCGATCCAGGAGGGGTTCATCATCGACGTGCTGGCGCACTACACGCCGGTGGACAGCTACTACCGGCTGGTGAAGACGGTGGAGGGAGACCCCGAGTTCGACACCAAGCGGGCGGGCAAGAAGCTGCGCCGCTACGTGGAGGACAACGACCACGCCATCCGGCTCAAAGCCGAGATAATAGTGGACCACTTCCACGAGCAGGTCGCGGGGCTGCAGAAGGTAGGCGGAGAGGCGCGGGCGATGGTAGTCACGAGCAGCATCCATCGAGCGATCACATACTTCTACGCCATCCGGGACTACCTCGCACAGCAGAAGAGACCCTACAAGGCTATCGTCGCCTTCTCCGGGGAACCCGAATACGAGGGAGTCAAGGTCTCGGAAGCGTCGCTCAACGGATTCTCGTCGAACCTGATCGAGGAGCGTATCCAGGAAGAGCCGTACCGGTTCCTCGTGTGCGCGGACAAGTTCCAGACCGGGTACGACGAGCCGTTGCTGCACACGATGTACGTGGACAAGGTGCTGTCCGGCGTGAAGGCGGTGCAGACGCTCTCACGGCTCAATCGCGCCCATCCCAAGAAGCACGACGCCTTCGTGCTGGACTTCGCCAACGACGCCGACACCATCCAGAACGCCTTCGCCGACTACTACCGGACCACAGTGCTGGCGGAGGAGACCGATCCCAACAGGCTGCACGACCTGAAGGCCGCTCTCGACGGCTACGAGGTCTACGTTCCGTCGCAGGTCGACAAGCTGGTGGAGCTCTACCTGGGAGGCGCCGACCGCGACAGGCTCGACCCGATACTCGACGCCTGCGTGGAGGTCTACCGGGAACACCTGGACGAGGACGGACAGGTGGACTTCAAGGGCAAGGCGAAGGCGTTCCTGCGGTCCTACGGATTCCTGTCGGCCATCCTGCCCTACTCGTACGCCGAGTGGGAGAAGCTCTCGATCTTCCTGAACTTCCTCGTTCCCAAGCTGCCTGCGCCCATCGAGGACGATTTTTCGAAGGGCATCCTCGAAGCCATCGACATGGACAGCTACCGGGTGGAGAAACAGGCGGTGCAGGCCATCCAGCTTGCCGACGAGGATGCCGAGATCGATCCGGTAGACACCTCCGGCGGCGGCCAGAAGCCCGAACCGGAGATGGACCGGCTCTCCAACATCATCAACGACTTCAACAACCGGTTCGGCAACATCGAGTGGAAGGACCAGGACAAGATCGAGAAGGTCATCAGCGAGGAGCTGCCGGCGAAGGTAGCCGAGGACCAGGCGTACAAGAACGCCATGGCGAACTCCGACAAGCAGAACGCGAGGATCGAGCACGACAAAGCGCTGGAGCGCGCCATGAATGAACTGCTCTACGACCACACGGAGCTGTTCAAGCAGTTCAGCGACAACGAGTCGTTCAGAAAGTGGTTGTCGGAGATGAGTTTCGCGATGACCTACATCGGCGCTGCCCTTCGCGGCCAGCCCCCGGCCGGTTCACCCTCTGCGCAGCCCTGAGGGGTAGGAGACGGACAGCCCCGAGAGGATTCCGCTGCGCTCCGCTCGGAATGACCGCACCCCGCTTGACTCGCCTGCGCAGGTGTACGATAATCTGCGATTGGACGGGCCTGCGGGCCGTCTTTTTTGGTTGAGGCGGATGCCGTCCCGGGCCCGAGTGGCGCAACGGCAGCGCAGCCGATTTGTAATCGGCAGGTTGTGGGTTCGACTCCCTCCTCGGGCTCCAGGTCTCACCGGGGAGCGGTCCTCCACAGGGAAGAGCCTCTCCGTAGAGAGGGGACCGGAGTGTTAGGATACGTTCATCGGACAGGCGCACAGCCTCCGTGGAGGGATGGGAGAGCGGCTAAATCCATCAGACTGTAAATCTGACGCCCTCAGGGCTACGCAGGTTCGAATCCTGCTCCCTCCACCAGCCGCGCCACGAAACAGCAGCACGACACGCCCACATAGCTCAGGCGGTAGAGCACGTTCTTGGTAAGAACGAGGTCATCGGTTCAAGTCCGATTGTGGGCTCCAGGCGACCGCAAGGGGCCGGGAGCGTTCCGAAGGGGCTCCGGGCCGATGACACAGCGAGCAAGCAGGAAACAGAAGGAACCAGAGAGAACAGCAGGAGGCAGAGGGTTAGATGGCAAAGCAGAAGTTCGAGCGCACCAAGCCCCATGTTAACGTCGGCACGATCGGGCACGTTGACCACGGGAAGACCACGCTGACAGCGGCGATCACGAAGGTGCTCGCACTGGGCGGCGGCAGCCAGTTCCGCGCTTTCGATTCGATCGACAGCGCTCCGGAAGAGAAGGCCCGCGGCGTGACGATCAACATCGCCCACGTCGAGTACGAGTCGCCGAACCGGCACTACGCGCACGTCGACTGCCCCGGCCACGCCGACTACATCAAGAACATGATCACCGGCGCGGCGCAGATGGACGGCGCGGTGCTCGTGGTCTCGGCACCGGACGGCCCGATGCCCCAGACGCGGGAGCACATCCTGCTCGCGCGCCAGGTGGAGGTCCCGCGCATCGTCGTCGCCCTCAACAAGGTCGACATGATGGACGACGAGGAGCTGCTGGAGCTGGTGGAACTGGAAGTCCGCGAGCTGCTGAGCAAGTACAACTTCCCCGGCGACGACACGCCCATCGTGCGGCTGAGCGCCCTGCAGGCGCTCGAGTCCGACAGCGCCGACCCGAACGCTCCCGAGTACGCGGGCGTCCAAGAGCTGGTGAAGCAGCTGGACGAGTACATCCCCGTCCCCGACCGCCCGCGCGACGGCACGTTCCTGATGCCCGTGGAGGACGTGTTCTCCATCAAAGGCCGCGGCACCGTGGTCACGGGCCGTGTCGAACGCGGCGTCGTCCACCCGGGCGACGAGGTGGAGATCGTCGGCATCAAGGAGACGCACAAGACCACGGTCACGGGCGTCGAGATGTTCCACAAGCTGCTGGACGAGGCGGAGCCCGGCGACGCGGTCGGCACGCTGCTCCGCGGCGTGGAGCGCGACGAGATCGAGCGCGGCCAGGTGCTCGCCAAGCCCGGCTCCATCAAGCCGGTCAAGGAGGCGGAAGCCGAGGTGTACGTGCTCGCGAAGGATGAGGGCGGCAGGCACACGCCGTTCTTCAGCGGTTACAAGCCGCAGTTCTACATCCGCACGAGCGACGTCACCGGCGAGATCGGTCTGCCCGATGGGGTGGAGATGGTGATGCCGGGAGACAACACGCAGATGCACATCAAGCTGATCAGCCCGATGGCGATGGAGCCGGGGCTGCGGTTCGCCATCCGCGAGGGCGGCAGGACCGTCGGCGCAGGCGTCATCACGAGCGTGACCTAAGGAGCGGTCGTGGCGAAGAAGCGAGGAGACGTCCGCCTGCTGATCAACCTGGCATGCACGGAGTGCCGCGAGCGGACGTACCACACCGAGAAGAACCGGCGGAACGATCCGAACCGGATGGAGTTGCGCAAGTTCTGCCCCCGCTGCAGAGCGCACTGCCTCTACCGCGAGGTGCGGTAGCGTGGCACAGGCTCGAGGCCGGAATCCGCTCCGCTCGATGATGGACGAGGGCCAGGTCCGCCGCAGAGGCAGGCTGGCGTTCATCGGCGAGGTCTGGAGCGAACTGACAAAGGTAACGTGGCCTTCACGGGAGGACGCCGCACGCCTGACGGTGCTGGTGCTGGGCGTGTCGGCCGTCGTGGGAGTGTTCCTGGCCCTGTGGGACCTCGGTTTCAGCACGCTGGTGGAGCGGGTGTTCCTGTAGGCAGGACCGCACCCGGCGCCTTTCATCCGACAAGAAAGACAGAGGCTCATGACGCAACAATCCGTCATACCGGAGATCGAGTCTCACTGGTACATCGTGCACACGTACTCCGGCCAGGAGGACCGTGTGAAGCGGAACCTGGAGCTGCGGATCGAGTCCATGGACGTGAAGGACAAGATCTTCAGGGTGGTGGTGCCGACCGAGGAAGAGATCGAGATGAAGGAGGGGAAGCGCAAGTCCGTCCAGCGCAAGATATTCCCCGGCTACATCCTGATCCTGATGCGGATGGACGACGAGAGCTGGTACGTGGTGCGGAACACGCCGGGCGTCACCGGTTTCGTCTCGTCCGAGGACGAGCGCGAACGCCGTCCGAAGCCGGTGCCGCTGGAGGACCGCGAGGTGGAGCACATCCTGAACCGGATGGAGGAGCCCACGCCGCGCATCAAGGTGGGGCTCGCCCCGGGCCAGATGGTGCGGATCACGGGCGGGCCGTTCGCCGAGTTCATGGGTTCCGTGGACACGGTGGACGAGGACAAGGGCAAGGTACGCGTGCTCGTGTCGTTCTTCGGACGCGAGACGCCGGTCGAATTGGACTTCCTGCAGGTAGAGAGGGCGTAAGTGGCGAAGCGAGTTCGGGCGGTTCTGAAGCTACAACTCCCGGCCGGGAGCGCGACACCCGCGCCTCCGGTGGGGCCGGCGCTGGGTCAGCACGGCATCAACATCATGGGGTTCGTGAAGGAGTACAACGCTCGCACCGCGAACCAGGTGGGGACGATCATCCCCGCCGAGATAACGGTGTTCGAGGACGCCTCGTTCACGTTCGTGACGAAGACGCCTCCCGCGTCGGAGCTCATCCGTAAGTCCATGGGCGTGGACAAAGGCTCCAGCAGCCCGCGTCACGAGCGCGCCGGTTCCCTGTCCCGCTCTGCCATCCGGGAGATAGCGGAGACGAAGCAGAAGGACCTGAACGCGGCCGATCTGGACGCGGCCATGAAGATCATCGAGGGTACGGCTCGCAGCATGGGCGTTGCGGTAGAGGGAGAGTAGGCATGGCGAAGCACGGCAAGCGCTACCGCGCCGCGGCAGAGACGGTAGACCGGCAGCAGCGGTACGAACCCGCAGCGGCGATAGGGATGCTGCGGCAGACCGCCACGAGCAAGTTCGACGAGACGGTGGAGCTGCACCTGCGTACGAGCGCAGACCCGCGCCACGCCGACCAGCAGCTGCGCGGCGTCGCCTCGCTCCCCCACGGGCTGGGCAAGCCCGTGCGGGTGGCCGTGTTCGTCGCCGGTGAGCGGGCGCTCGCAGCCTCGGAAGCCGGGGCGGAAGTCGTCGGCGCCGACGACCTCATCGAGCGCATCGAGGGCGGGTTCCTCGACTTCGACGTCGCCATAGCGACGCCGGACATGATGGGCAAGATCGGACGCCTCGGCAGGGTGCTGGGCCGCCGCGGTCTCATGCCGAACCCGCGCACGAACACGGTCGTCCAGCCGCAGGACATCCCGGACGCCGTGCGCGAGGCGAAGAAGGGGCGCGTGGAGCTGCGGATGGACCGCACCGCCATCATCCACTCGCCGGTGGGCAAGACGAGTTTCCCGGACGAGCAGTTGCTCGAGAACGTGGCGTCCGTGATGGACACGGTGAACCGGCTCCGCCCCGCCGCAGTGAAGGGGCAGTTCATCAAGACCGCGCACCTCACCACCACGATGGGCCCCAGCGTTCCGCTGGATGTGGGCTCGACGGTGGCGATGAGGGTCGAGTAGACTGGTACGACAAGCGAACAGCCAACGCCGAAGACCGTGGGTCCCCGCATCGCGGGGTTAAGCCGGAAGGGCCCACCGAGGCGCGCCTGATCAGCCTCATATCCCATATGAGAGCGCAGGGCCCGCGTCTTCGGAAGCGGGTCTTTTCTTACGGAGAGGTGAAAAGTGCCGACGGAAGCGAAACGGGAAGCAGTGGCAGAGCTGGCGGAGCGCCTGAGCAAGGCCGCCATCGTCATCGCCACGGACTTCTCCGGGCTCAAGGTCAACCAGATGACCGAACTCCGGCATCGCCTGCGCGAGCAGGGCGTCGAGTACAGGGTCGTCAAGAACCGCATCGCGTCCATCGCGGCCGGCGAGTCGGGGGTCGAGGCGTTCCGGGACATCCTGGAAGGCTCAACCGGCGTGGTGCTGGGCTATGACGACCCGGTAGCGGCGGCGAAGGCCGTGAACGACTACGTGCGGCAGACGCGCGCGGAGTTGAAGGTACGCAAGGGTGTGATGGATGGAGCGCTGATCAGCGAGGCGCAGGTCGTTGCGCTGGCAGCACTCCCGGGCAAGGACGAACTCGTCGCCAGGCTGCTGGGGCAGATGAACGCTCCCATCAGCGGCCTGGTGAACGTGCTCAGCGGCCCGACACGGGCGCTCGCCATCGTGCTGCAGCGCCGCGCGGAGCAGCTGGGCGCCGCCTGATCAAGAACGAGAAAAAGGAACCGGAACAGGAGGACCACGTGGCAACCAAGGAAGAACTCATCGAGTCGATCAAGTCTCTCTCCGTGCTGGAGCTCTCGGAGCTGGTGAAGGCGCTGGAAGAAGAGTTCGGCGTGAGCGCAGCCGCACCGGTGGCAGTCGCCGCCGCCCCTGCCGCAGGCTGGGATGGCGGAGCCGAGGCGACGGAGGAGCAGTTCGAGTTCACCGTGACGCTGACCGACATCGGCGCGAACAAGATCAACGTCATCAAGACGGTGCGCGAGCTGACGAACCTCGGCCTGCGCGAGGCGAAGGAGATGGTAGAGAGCGCCCCCGTCGCCGTGCGGGAGAGCATCAGCAAGGAAGAGGCCGAGGACACGAAGAAGAAGCTGGAGGAGTCCGGCGCGACGGTAACCGTCGCGTAGGCACCCACAGCTCAACGTGGAAGCAGAAGGGGCGGTCTTGCAGAAGGCCGCCCTTTCCGCGTAGCGGGAGGAGGACGCCATGTCGTCGTTGGGACAGGTGATCAAGGACGCGCTGAACAGGAACGAGGAGTACATGCTGGCGGCGGTGGAGGGCCTCTCCTCCGAGGAGCTGCACCAGCGCCCCGCGCCGGAGTCCAACCCCATCGGCTGGCTCATGTGGCACCTGTCGCGGGTGCAGGACTTCGCGGTGTCCAGCATGGGCGGGCAGGAGACGGTCTGGGTGCGCGATGGCTGGTACGAGCGCTTCGGCATGGGGCCGGACCCATCCTACCGCGGCAACGGCGACACCAACGAGCAGGTGGACGCGTTCACTTCACCCCCGGCGGAGACGCTGCTGGACTACTACAGGGCCGTGCGCGCCAACACGGACGCCTTCCTCGACTCACTGACCGAGGCCGACCTCGGGCGCATGGTGCCGCCTGTGCGCGGGACGGAACTCGTGCCGCTGCGCGAACGCCTGCCGGGCATCATCGTGGAGTCTATCCACCACGGGGGACAGGTCTGCTATGCGCGAGGCGCGCTGCAGGGCCGGGGCTGGCTGAACAGGTAGGGCTGGATTCCCGCCTTCGCGGGAATGACGAGAGAATCACCCGCCCCAGGACTCGTAGTGGGTGACCTCGGAGGCGGGCCTGCGCCGCGCGCCGCCGAACCGCTCGCTCTCCGCCGGGTAGCCCATCGCGATCATGCAGGCGGTGGCGTAATCGTCCGGTATGCCGAGCAGCGCCTTCACCTCCGCTTCCCGCCGCATGTGGAACGTTGTAATGACGGTCCCGATGCCCAAGGCTGTGGCGGCGAGCATGAGGTTCTGGGCTGCCGGATAGATGGACGAGCCGGACTGGAACGACGGCCTGCGTCCCCCTCCCGCGGCGATGCAGGGGAAGATGAGCACCGGAGTCCCGGCCATGTGCTCCGCGAGGTGCTCGGCTGAGCGGTAGACGGCGTTGCGCGGGCGGCTGGGGTCCGAGGCGTACATGGAGACCCACCCTTCGTGGTACCACTCCGCGATGCGCTCCTTCTTCGCCGGGTCGGTCACGACGACGAACGCCCAGGGCTGGCGGTTGCCGCCGGACGGAGCGTGCGTCGCGGCCTCGATGATGCGCTCGATGGCCTCTCGCGGCACAGGGTCGGGTTTGAATCGGCGGATAGCCCGTTGGGCGTAGAGCGTCTCGAACAGTTCCGGTTCCGGCATGCAGTCCTCCTTGATCGTATGGAGAAGGGTCACCAGCGCTCGGTGCCGGGCTCGCCCTTGAACGGGCCCACGATATCGGACGTTATCCAGCCGCCGTAGTAGCCGCCCGGCTGCGGGGTCACGCGCTCATCGTCAACATAGCATGCGTCCGCCCTACCCGCGTGGAAGGCGAACCATCCGGCGATAGCCTCGTAGCCCTCGAACGGCGACGGGTAGCTCCACGCCGCCGCCTGGGCCTCGCGTCCGCGCACACTGAGCGTCCAGTAGGAGGCCTCGCCCTTCCACTCGCAGAGCGTCGTGTGGCTCATGGGTTGGAGGAACACGCGCTTCACGTCTTCCGGCGGGAAGTAATAGACGGGCGCACCTGAAGTCTCGCAAACGCGCATCCCCCGCGTGGTCTCGGCGACGGTGACGCCGGCGAACTCGACGCGCAGACGCGCACTGACAGGCTCCACACGAGGCGGGCGCGGGTAGTCCCACACGGACTCCTGGCCGGGGCCGGGCGTCTCGACGTTCGCCGGACGCTCGCGCGGGAATGCCCGCCAGTACGCTATCTCCTCTTGCATCGTCCGGTCGGCCATGCTGTGACACCAGCCTGTAGCGTGTTCGCGACTCTCTCGTGGATGATATCTGCGATGAGCGAGCCGGACGCAACGACGACCGCCGATCGGATACTGCACGAACCGCGATACCGGCCGGTGCTGATACGGGACATGCCCGGCGAGCAGCGCCCTCGCGAGCGCCTGCGCGACGCCGGGCCTGACGCGCTGAGCGACGCGGAGCTGCTCGCGATCCTGCTGCGGACGGGCACGAGAGCCGAGAGCGCCGTAACGCTGGCGAGCCGGCTGCTGTCGGAGGCGGGCGGCATCGAACGCCTCGCGCGGGTGTCGCACGGCGAGTTGTGCGCGTTCCACGGCTTCGGCGAGGCGAAGGCCGCGCACCTGCTGGCCGCGCTGGAGTTGGGCAGGCGTGTCGCCGCGTCGAACGACGAGCAGGGCCCTCCCACGCTGCAAACGTCGGTAGACGTGGCGAGGATGATGAAGCCGCTCATGGAGTTCCTGCCACAGGAACAGCTGCGCGTGTTGTCGCTCAACTCGCGGAACCAGTTGCTGGCCACGTCCACGGTGTTCGTGGGAACGGTGAACAGCGTGAGCGTGCGTCCGGTCGAGGTCTTCCGGCAGGCCGTGCAGGTGAACGCGCCCAGCGTGGTGATGGTGCACAACCATCCGTCCGGAGACCCGGACCCGAGCGCGGCAGACGTGGCGCTGACGAAGGAGATCGCCGCCGTCGGCAAGACGCTGGACATCAAACTGGCAGACCACGTCGTTGTGGCGCGGGACGGCTACGTGAGCATGCGCGACAGGGAGATCATCAAGTAGCCGTGCACGCGAAAGGGCCTTCGCCCAAGCGAGGGCGAGAGGGAGAGTTAGCGTATCCTTGAGTACGATGGCGCAGTCGATGAGGGCGCGCCCGAAGGAGAGAGACTGATGGCGGAAGTTACCCGACACGAGCCCGGCATGTTCAACTGGGTGGACCTGATGACCACCGACGTGGAGAGCGCGAAGGAGTTCTACTCTCGGATACTCGGCTGCGAGACCGTCGACAACCCGGTGAGCGACGACTTCGTCTACACCCTCTTCAGCCGGAACGGCAAGAACATAGCGGGGCTGTCCCCGATGATGCCGGGTATGCTGGAACAGGGCGTTCCTCCCCACTGGAACTCCTACGTCGCGGTTGCGAACGTGGAGGAAGCGGCAGGGAAGGCGGCAGGGCTGGGCGGGACAGTGATTATGCCGCCGATGGACGTGATGGAGTTCGGGCGGATGACCAGCATCCTCGACCCGACCGGCGCCGTCGTGAACCTGTGGGAGGCGAAGGCGCACATAGGCGCCGACCTCATCGGCGAGCCGGGCGCGTTCTGCTGGGCCGAGCTGTACACCCACGACACCGGGGCGGCGGGCAAGTTCTACGCCGGCCTCTTCGGGTGGGAGGCGCAAGAAGTGCCGGGCGCGGGCGGCATGCCGTACAACCTGTTCACGAGCGGCGGAGCGCCCGCGGCGGGGATGCTCGCCATCCAGCCGATATGGGGCGAGGTGCCGCCGAACTGGACGGTCTACTTCGGGGTGGAGAACCTCGACACGGCGCTGGAGCAGGTGCAGGCGATGGGCGGCAGCATGCAGATACAGCCGATGTCCATACCGAACATAGGGAGGATCAGCCTGATCACCGACCCCCAGCACGTCTACGTGATGCTCATCGAGTTGGAGCAAACGGCCTGATCCGCGGGCAGAAGCAAGCGCTATGGAACATGGGACCGAGCTGTTCGACGACATCGTCGTCATCCTCGTAGCAGCGGGGGCCGGCGGGCTCGGCGCGCGCCTGCTCCGCCTGCCTCCCATCATCGGCTACCTCGTTGCGGGCGCCATAGTGGGGCCGCACGCGCTGGGGATGGTGACGCAGCTCGAGGACGTGCAGACGCTTGCCGAGTTCGGCGTCATCCTCCTGCTCTTCGCCGTGGGGGTGGAGATATCGCTGAGCGATCTACGCAGCCTCGGCTGGCGGGTGCTGGTGGCCAGCACGGGACAGATCACGCTGACCATAGCCGTGGGCTACGGCATCGGGACGGCGCTCGGCTGGGACGCCCAAGCGTCGCTCACCGCAGGTCTGGCGCTCTCACTCAGCAGCACCATGGTCGCGCTCAAGACGCTGAACGACCGGGGCGAGCTGGGCACGCTGCACGGGCGTCTGGCCGCGGGGATGCTGCTGGTGCAGGACCTTGCGTTCGTGCCGATGATGGCCGTCATCGCGGCGCTGGGAGGAGAAGGCGAATCGCTGGCCGCGGAGCTGGCCATCAGCGCCGCAAAGGCGGCGGTCATTCTTGCGGGCGTGTGGTTCGTCGGTTCGCTCGGCCTCCCGTGGCTGCTGAAACGCGTGGCGCTGGTGGGAGCGCGGGAGTCGTTCGTCGTCACGGTGATGGCGGCCGCGCTCGGCGCAGCGGCGCTCACGTCCTGGGCCGGGCTGTCCGCGCCGCTCGGGGCGTTCATTGCAGGGCTCGTGCTGAGCGAGTCGGACTGGGCAGGGCGCCGCGCGCTGTCGGAGGTGATCCCTGTCCGCGACGTCTTCGCGGCGCTCTTCTTCGTGTCCCTGGGCATGTTGACCGACCTGGGGTTCCTCGCTTCGCACCTGGGCGAAGTGGCGCTCTTCATCGGAGCGTCGATAGTGGTCAAGTTCTTCCTCATCCATACGCTTACCCGGACTCTGGGCTACCTGCCGGACACGGCTGCCCGCACCGGGTTCATGATGATCCAGATAGGCGAGTTCAGCTTCATCGTCGCGGGCACCGCGGTCGCACTGGGCGTTGCGGGCGAGGAGCTGCTGCCGCTCATCATCACGGCGGCGGTGGTCACGATGGGCATAACGCCGGGATTCGTGGCCGTGGCCTCGAAGGCGCTGACGTCCCTGCGGACGCGTTCAACCTTCTTCGAGCGGCACCTCGCGGGCGCCGCAGGAGCGGAGTCGGCATTGGAACGCGGACCGGGGCTGCGGGAGCACGTGGTCATAGCAGGCTACGGGCGCGTGGGGTCGTTCATCGCGCAGGAGGTCAACCGCCTCGGGCTTCCCTACGTGGCGATCGAGTCCGACCCCGCGATCATCTCGCGCGAGATCGCGAACAAGGACTCCTCGCTCATCTACGGCGATGCGACGAACGACGCGGTGCTCACGGCCGCGGGCGTGCAGCACGCGCAGTTGTTCGTCGCGGCGCTCCCGGAGCACGTGTCGGTACTCGTGGCGGTGCAGCACGTGCGGCGGCTCAACCCGGAGATACGCATCGTGAGCCGCGCCGGACGGCAGGAAGAGGTGCATGCGCTGGAGGGCGTCGGATCGGACGCGGTCGTCTGGCCGGAGCTGGAAGCGGCGCTGGAGATGATGCGCGTCTCCCTGCTGGACGTGGGCGTGGCGAAGCCGGTGGTGGAGGAGCTCGTCGAAGAGGCCCGCGCCGAACTGGGTGAGTGGGCCCCGGAGGATGATCGCTCACACCTTGGCGATGCCTAGGGTTCGTCGGTGTAGCCCGCCATCTGGGAGGTTGCCCCGCGCTTCGCCAACTCCTCTTCGAAGTGCGAGCGTATGGCCGGGTCCTCCTGCGCGAACTGTATCTGCGGCCCGCCGGTGTTCTTGTAGCGCGCACCGACGTATCCGGCGTACCGGGGGTTGCCGTAGCGGAGCACGAGGTAGCGGATGGGCTCCGCGCTGCAGTTGAAGTGCTGGTGGTAGCCGGTGCCGGGCGACATGAGCGTGCCGGCCCGGTAGTCCAACTGCTCCCACTCGGTGCCGGGCGACGGGTAGACGCCCTCCGGCCACTGCAGGTCGTACCCCTCGCCGCTCAGGAAGAGGTAGGCGACGTCAGAGACCAGCCCGGCTTTCTTGCGGTTCGCCTCGCCGGTGTGCGCCTTCTTGTAGGTGCCCGCCGGGAACTCGGAGAGGTGGCAGATGAAGTGGCCATTGGCCATGTTGATCATCATGTTCTCGCCGGGGCCACGAGCGGTCCACCGGTCCAGCACGACGTTGTGCACGTTCGGGATGAAGTTCGTCTCCATGAACCGGTCCTCGAGCTTGGACGACTTCCCGCTGAAGTAGAGCTCGTCGGTGGGGTCGAAGCGGTCGGGGAACGTCATGGGGCAGTCGAAGATGAACTCGGGGCTGCCGTAGAGGTTGAAGGCGGTCGGGGCGTTGGTCGCGCCGTACAGCCGCACCGTCTCCTCGCCACTGGCGTTGTACAGCTCGTGCCATGCGTTGAGGGGGATGGAGAAGACGCTGCCCTCCTGCCACTCGAAGGTATGCTTCGGCTGGCCCTCGTACCAGACGGAGGTCGCGCCGCGTCCGTTCAGCACGAAGAAGATCTCCTCGTACATGTGGCGCTCGACGTTGAACGTTCCGCCCGGCGGGATCTCGCAGACGAAGCGGATCGTCCCCTGGTTATTCACCAACGCGCCGTCGAGGGGGTCGGCGGTGAGGTCGAGCAGCGCGGCTTTCGTGCCGGTGCGCTCCCACGGCTCGACGCCGATGGTGTGGATGTCCTCCACGAGCTGCTGCGTGTGCACGTGCAGCCCCTCGTCGGTCACCCACTTCTCGTAGGGCGTCAGCTTCCAGGGTTCGTAGCGTTCGGTGATAGAGACCATGCCGCGCCTCCTCTGTCGTCTCCTCGGCTGGCCGGAGTATACGCCCGCGCAGTTGGGTTTGCGCGGGACGAACGTTAAGGTGCTACGCTATCGCTACGAACAGAGTAAAGGAGGCCAACATGGTGCAGCAGGCAGAGAAGTTGCAGATCAAGACGACCGGCATCGACCACGTCGTGCTCTGGGTGAACGACCTCCCCCGCGCCAGGCGCTTCTACATGGACGTGCTCGGCATGAGCGTCGGGCACGAGAACGACTGGCAGTGCTTCCTCCGGTGCGGCGAGCACGACCAGATCGCGCTGTTCGATGCGGCGCGCATCGACGGCGCGTCGAGCGGGCGCGAGTTGAACCACATGGCGCTGCGCATGGAGCCCGCGAGCTACGAGGAGACGAAGGCACGTATCGAGGCGGAAGGCATAGAGGTGCAGGGCCGTACCGGCGACCCGACGTGCATCTACTTCAACGACCCCGAAGGTCACAGGCTCCAACTGCTGTACAAGGGACACGACGACTGATGGCAGGCGCGAAAGAGGCAGTGCGGTCCGCCGTCGACGCGGCGCGCGACGAACTGACGGCACTGAGCCGCCGCATCCACGCGAACCCTGAACTGGGCTACGAGGAAGAGCAGGCGTCCGGCTGGCTGGAGGAAACGCTGGACGCCGCGGGCTTCGCCGTCGAACCCGGCATCTGCGGCCTGCCGACGGCGTTCCGCGCAACGAAGGGCTCCGGCCCGCTGCACATCGTCGTCTGCGCGGAGTACGACGCGCTTCCCGGCATCGGCCACGCCTGCGGGCACAACATCATCGCGGCGAGCGCCGTCGGCGCGGGCATCGGCGCGGCAGCGGTGGCTGACGACGCAGGTCTGACCGTCACGGTGATGGGTACGCCCGCCGAGGAGGTGCTGCGCTCGGGCGGGAAGATACGCCTGCTGGAAGGCGGCGCCTTCGAGGGCGCTCACGCCGCGATGATGACGCACCCCGCGCCGTGGGACGTCGCGCTCTGGCCCATCGTTGCGGCGTCGTTCTTCGAGGTGCACTACGAGGGGAAAGCGGCGCACGCGTCCGGCTTCCCGGAGCACGGCGTCAACGCCGCCGACGCGCTGACCATCGCACAGGGGGCGATCGGGCTGCTGCGGCAGCACATCCGCTCGACGGACCGGGTACACGG
This sequence comes from Dehalococcoidia bacterium, assembly GCA_034422595.1. GTDB lineage: Bacteria > Chloroflexota > Dehalococcoidia > Lucifugimonadales > Australimonadaceae > Bin16. Next base: position 486,237 of record DAOUJO010000001.1, read on the forward strand.
GATCGTGACGCACGGCGGCGACGCGTTCAACATCATCCCGGCGCACGCCTCCGCGGACTACGCCGTGCGCGCCATCACGCTGGACGACCTGACCGAGGTCTACGAGAAGGTCATGCGGTGCTTCGAGGCGGGCGCGCTGGCCACCGGCTCCCGGCTGAGCGTCATCGGCGGCGACAGGCCGTTCGCGCACCTCGAACACGACCTGGAGATGGCGGCGGCGTACCAGCGGAACGCGGAGCGCCTCGGACGGCGGTTCCCCGCGCCCGGCGAATCAAGCCCCGCAACGCCCGTCTCGACCGACATGGGCAACGTCTCGCTCGCCGTGCCCTCCATCCATCCGGCGATCGGGATCGACTCGCTGCCGGCGGTGAACCACCAGCCGGAGTTCGCGGCGGCATGCGCCACGCCCGCCGCCGACCAGGCGCTGTACGACGGCGCGGTCGCGATGGCGTGGACGATGTTGGACATGGCGGAAACCCCGGCGCTGCGGGAGCGTCTGCTGGCGAAGTAGTCCGCCGCCGGCAAACCGAGGTTAACGAGAAGAGCGGGAGCCGTGGGCTCCCGCTCTTCTGTTCGTTCTATCCGTGGCCTCTACGTGGCGGCGACGTAGATGCGGACGAGCACGACGAGAACGATGGTGATGATGACGCCGGATGTCAGCGTCCCTTTGACGGTGTTCAGTGGGTTGTTCATGTTCTATGTCCTTCCTCTTCTTTGGCTTGGGTGCTCCCGGCGGTCAGCTCCAGAGCGAAGGCAGGTTCCTTGCCGCCACCATGAAGAAGAGCATGGGGATGGACAGCATCGTGTTCGTGCGGGAAGCCAGCAGCGCGGTGCGCGCCCACTTCGGCTGGTCGGCCGGCGCAGGAGTACCGTTCTCCACGGTGTCCCTCACGGCCGCGATGATCTTCTGCTGGTTCGGCCAGATGATCATCCAGACGTTGTAGGCCATGATGATGCCCAGGATGCCGCCGATGAGGATCGAGTTCCCTGCCGCGGTTTCGAGCAGGTACGACCCCGTCCCCGCATCCGCCGCGTCTATCTCCGCTCCGATGATGTAGAGCAGACCGAAGATCAGCGTCGAGAGCGCCGCCCAGCGGAAGATGTTCAATGAGAATGGCAGGATGGATATCTGGTAGTGCGGCCTGGCGGATGCCTCCATCCGCGGAAGAGCGATCGCCTGCACGAAGTTGTAGAAATAGAGCAGGCCTATCCAGAGTATGCCGCTGAAGATGTGGCCATATCGCGTCAAGTCGTAATATATCTCCATGCCTTTCTCCTTTCCCGGCAGTTTGTCCGGCGAGATTACTCCACGACGGTAATCTTGCCAACCATCCCTGAGCCTTCGTGTCCGGCCACCGTGCACACGAGCCTGTAGGTCCCAGCCTCGCTGAAGGTGAACGTCTCCACCTGTGGCTCTTCGTTCTTCGGCACGACCCAGTTGATGCCCAACTCCCTGACCGTAAAGGTATGCGGTTCGTCCTCGGATATCAAGCGGAATTCGACCGTCTCACCCACCCTGAACTCGAAGGACATGGGTTCGTAGACGTAGTTGCGCATGTCGACTTCCAGCACACCGTCAACAGGCACGGCCGGTGTCGGGGTGGGCCCGGAGGGACCGCATCCGGCAAGGACGCCAAGGGCGAAAACAACAACCGCGAGGTACAGAGTCAAGGTAGAACGCCTCTTCACGGCTCTCATTCTACAGCGACCCCATCGCCTCGCGAGCCTGTTCCGCGGCGAACGCGATGTCTTCCGTGGTGTGCGCGAGCGATACGAAAGCCGCCTCGAACTGCGACGGCGCCACGTAGACCCCGCGTTGCAGCAGGCCGTGGAAGAACCCGGCGTACCGGCCCGTGTCCGAGGACGCGGCCTCTTCCCACGTCGTCACCGGCGAGGGGGTGAAAAATGCAGTGAGGGCAGAGCCGACCCGGTTCACGGTGACCTCGACATCCGTAGCGTCTCCGGCTGCGCGCAGTCCCGCCGCGGTCTCCGCTCCCAGCGCTTCCAACGCCTCGTAAACGCCCGGCTTCGCGAGTTCCTTCAGGCAGGCTATGCCTGCAGCCGTGGCGAGCGGGTTGCCGGAGAGCGTCCCTGCCTGGTAGGCCGGGCCGAGCGGGGCGGCCATCTGCATCACGTCGGCGCGTCCACCGTAGGCGCCCACAGGCAGCCCGCCACCGATGATCTTGCCGAGGCACGTGAGATCCGGTCTTATGCGGTAGCGCTCCTGCGCACCGCCGTACGCAACGCGGAAGCCGGTGATGACCTCGTCGAAGATGAGCAGCGCGCCGTTGTCGTCGCAGAGCCTGCGCAGACCGGCAAGGAAGCCGTCCGCCGGCGGGACGACGCCCATGTTGCCCGCGACCGGTTCGACGATGACCGCCGCGACCTGGTTCACGTTCGCATCGAACACTGCCTCGACCGAGGCGAGGTCGTTGTACTCCGCGACGAGCGTCTCGGCGGCGTAGCCGACAGGCACGCCCGAGCTCGTCGGGACGCCGTAGGTCGCCGCGCCGGAGCCCGCTTTCACGAGCAGCCCGTCCGCGTGGCCGTGATAGTTGCCGTTGAACTTGATCAGCTTGCTGCGGCCCGTGTAGGCGCGGGCGATGCGGATGGCGCTCATCGCCGCCTCGGTGCCGGAGTTCACGAGGCGGAGCATCTCGATCGACGGCATGGCGCGCGTGATGAGCTCCGCGAGCTCCAGTTCGCGTTCCGTCGGGGCGCCGAAGCTGGTGCCGTCCGCAGCCGCACGCTGCACGGCCTCGACCACTGCGGGATGCGCGTGGCCCAACACGAGCGGCCCCCAGGAGCCAACGAAGTCGAGGTATTCGTTGCCGTCTACGTCCCGGACGCGCGCGCCGCTGCCGCTGTCGATGAAGGGAGGGGTCCCTCCGACCGCTCCGAACGAGCGGACAGGGCTGTTTACACCGCCGGGGATGAGCCTGCGAGCGCGGGCGAAGAGTCGTTCCGAGTTATCGAGCCGCATCGTGCTAAGGACGACAGTCTAGCACGGTCTAGAGCATCGCTATCCTGACGCGCAGGGCCAGCGGGTCGCTCAGGGTCGAGCGGTACTCGGTGTAGTTGGCTATGAGCGCCCAACGCTCCCGATAGACCGAGAGGCGGTCGCTCAGCGGCTCCTCCGGCGGGGCGTCCAGGTGGAGCACCCATTCGAGTTCGCCGGGCGCGCCCGTGGCGAAGCGTTCGAACACAGCGGAGGGCAGGAGCCAGGCTTCGGGACCCTCAGTGACACACATGATGAACAGGTGCGGACGCGGGCGGAAGCGTCGCATGAGGAAGGAGCGGCCCTCCTCCGGCGATACCGGCTCCCTGATGATCACTTCCACGTACTGGCCGTCGCCCGTTCTGACAGCGAGGTCCACGTCCGCGGAACCGCTGACAGGTTCGAAGACGGCGGCGTGCCGCTCGATGAGATTGTTGACGACGTGTTGCCTGGCGCCGGCGTCGGTCATGGGTCAGGCGTTGCTCCGCAGGAGCCGGGCGGCGTCCTTCGCGAAGTAGGTGATGACGATGTCGGCCCCGGCGCGCTTGATGCTGGTGAGCGTCTCCAACATCGCGGTCTGCTCGTCCAGCCAGCCGTTGGCCGCGGCAGCCTTGAGCATCGCGTACTCGCCGGAGACGTTGTAGGCCGCGATGGGGAGGTCGAACGCTTCGCGCGCCCGCGCGATCACGTCCAGATAGGCGAGCGCAGGCTTCACCATGAGGACGTCGGCGCCCTCGGCTGCGTCCTGCTGCAGTTCGCGCATCGCTTCACGCGCGTTCGCCCCGTCCATCTGGTACGCCTTGCGGTCACCGGACTGTGGCGTGGACTCGGCCGCGACGCGGAACGGCCCGTAGAAGGCGGACGCCATCTTGGACGCATACGCCATCACCGGCACGTCCGTATGCCCGGCTGCATCGAGGGCGGAGCGGATCGCCCCCACCTGACCGTCCATCATCGCGGACGGTGCGACGACGTCCGCTCCAGCGTCGGCGTGCGAGACGGCGGTGCGAGCAAGCAGGTCGAGCGTCGCGTCGTTGTCGACGGTGCCGTCGTCGAGCAGCACGCCGCAGTGGCCGTGGTCCGTGTACTCACAGAGGCACACGTCCGTGATGACAACCATCCCGGGGACCGCCTGCTTCAAGGCCGCCGTCGCTTCCTGGATGATGCCGTTGGGGTCGTACCCGCCGGTGCCGAGTCCATCCTTGCCCGGCGGCAGGCCGAACAGGAGCACCGCACGGATGCCGAGCTGTTCCGCTTCCGCCGCTTCCCGGATGAGGTTGTCTATGGAGACCTGCGCCTGCCCCGGCATGGGGCCGATGGGCACACGGACGTCGCGCCCGTGCGTTACGAACACGGGGTAAACGAAATCGGCGGGGCGCAGCGACGTCTCACGCACCAGCTCCCTGAGTGCGGGCGTGCGCCGCAGCCTGCGCGGACGAACCGTGGGGAATGCAGCACTCCCCGCAGGGGCCGACCGTCTTTCCAGTAGTTCACTCATCACCCAGAACCTCCAGCACGGCGTTCGCCACGCCGCGCACGGTGTGCTCTGCAGCCTCTCTGTCCACACGCACCCCAAGCTCGGATGCGGTCCTGCTGGTCACCGGCCCGATGGATACCACCTTGCTCTCGTTGATGAGCGCCGGTCCGTCGAGCAGGGTCACGAGGTTCCGCACCGTGGAGGAGCTCGTGAACGTAACCGCGTCTATCGTACCAGAGGCGAGCGTCTCCCTGGCGGCCGCCGATGCATCCCCGGGTACGGCTGTGTGGTAGGCGCTGATCTCCGTGACGAGCGCCCCCATCTCCCGGAGGCCGTCGGGCAGCGTGGGCGGCGCGATGTCCGCCCGCGGCAACAGGATGCGGGCGCCCCGGATGTCGAGCGATGCGAACGAGTCGGCGACGGAGCGCGTCGTGTACGCCGCGGGCATGAGGTCGGCGATGATGCCGTGGCCCAGGAGCGCAGCCGCCGTGGCCGGCCCGATAGCCGCCACCCTGGTCTGCGAGAACGCTCTCGCGTCCCTTCCGGCTGCCTCCAGGCGACCAAACACGGCGTCCACGCCGTTCGTGCTCGTCAGGACGACCCAGTCGAAACCGGTGAGGTCAGCCAGCGCAGCGTCCAGCGCCGACGTATCGGAGAGCGGTTTCACCGCGATCGTGGGGAGTTCCACCGCCTCGGCGCCGTGCGCGGTGAGCAGGGCGCTGAGAGTGCCGGCCTGCGTTCGCGAGCGGGTGACCAGCACGCGCTTGCCGAAGAGCGGGGTGCGGTCGAACCAGCGGAGAGCGGGCCGCAGGGCGGCGGTCCCGCCGATGACGGTGACAACCGGAGACGCGATCCCGGCCTCGTTGCCCTTCGCCACGATGTCCGCAAGCGTGCCGCTGACGGTGCGCTGGTTCGGAAGCGTCCCCCACTGGGTCACCGTGGCGGGAGTGTCCGCAGAGCGTCCTTCCGCAAGCAGCGTCCGGACGATCGCCGGGAGACTCTGCCACCCCATCAGCACCACGAGCGTTCCGCCCACGTTCGCGAGCGCCTTCCAGTCCACCTGGGGGTCCGGCTTGGCAGGGTCTTCAGAGCCCGTAACGACCGTGAACGCCGCCGCGACATCCCGGTGCGTGACCGGCACACCGGCATAAGCGGGCACCGCTATAGCAGACGTAACGCCGGGCACGACCTCGAACCGCACTCCTGCCTCGGCGAGAGCCATCGCCTCCTCGCCGCCACGCCCGAACACGAACGGGTCGCCGCCCTTCAAGCGGACCACCGTCTTCCCTGCCGACGCGGCCACCACGAGCCGCTCATTGATGAACGTCTGGAACTCGCTGGGCGTGTCCGGTTCCTTGCCTACGTAGACGAGCTCGGCATCCGCCGCAAGCGCGAGCACTGCAGGCGAGACGAGACGGTCGTACACCACCACGTCCGCCTTCCGCAGGAGTTCCGCGCCCCTAGCCGTGATGAGGCCGGGGTCTCCGGGGCCGGCCCCCACGAGGTAGACCGCGCCGCTCGTCGTCATCGGCCTGCCTCCTCGAGCAGCGCGGAAGCGCCCTGTTCCAGGAACGCCTGGTATGCGGCCCTGCCCAGCAGGTCGGGCTCGGACGCGCTCCCCGTCACCTCAACCCGGTAGCTCGTGGAGCCGTCCGGCGGCGTCACCGTCGCGAACAGCCGCATCCGGTCGCCCTCCACCTCCGCGAACGCCCCCAGCGGCAGGCGGCAGCCGCTGCCCGCCGCCCGCAGCAGGGCGCGTTCCGCCTCGACCGCGGCCTCGGTCGGCTCGTGCACGAGCCGGCGCAGGAGCGCGAGCAGTTCACGATCGTCGGAGCGCGCCTCGGCAGCCAGCGCGGCCTGTCCGGGAGCGGGTGTGCAGACGTGCGGCGAGAGGCGCTCCGCTATGCGCTCCGTCATACCCAGACGCTCCACCCCTGCCGCCGCGACGATAACGCCGTCGTAGTCCGGCCCCTCCGACTTCCGGATGCGCGTCTCCACGTTCCCACGGATAGGGAGCAGCGAGATGTCCTTGCGTCCGTGAGCGATCTGCGCGGCGCGGCGCGGGCTGCTCGTGCCGATGCGCGCTCCTTCCGGCAGATCGAGCAGGCCTACATTCCAGCGGTCTATCAACACGTCGCGGGGGTCTTCCCGCTCCAGCACCGGCACAGCGGTCAGGCCGTCCGGCTGGCTGGTCGGGAGGTCTTTCAAGCTGTGCACGGCAAGGTCTACCCGCTCGTCGAGCAACGCCCGTTCGATGGCGGACGTGAACACGCCGAGTCCCAGCGTCTCGATGGCGGCCTCCGGCTGCTCATCCCCTGTCGACGCGATGGTCTCGATACGGACGTCCCAGCCAGGAGCAACGGATGCGAGCGCGTCGGCGACCGCGTGTGTCTGCGCAAGCGCCAGCCTGCTCCCGCGTGTCCCGATAGTGAGCGTGCGCGGCATGGCCAGGCGCGCTACTCGTCCAGTCCGAAGAGCTGACGAGCGGACTGGGTCACGGATTCGTCGTTGCGCTCGCGCAGGTGTGCCGTCGGCTGGTGCAGGAGCTTCTTCACCAGCGCCCTGGTCATCTGCTCGATGCGCCGGGCATCCTCCTCCGACAGTCCGTCCATGCGTTCCACGGTCCGAGCGACCTCGGCTGCGCGTATCTCTTCGGCGTCGTGGCGTATCGCTGCGATGGTCGGGGTAACGCCGCGCGCCTTCCACCACTGCCGAAACTTCGCCGTCTCCTCGGCAACTATGGCCTCCACCTGACGGGCCTCGGACTCGCGCTGCTGTCGATTGGCCTCCGCCAGCGACTCCACGTCGTCAAGCGTATAGACGTGGACGCCCGGAACCGCCGCGGCGACAGGATCGACGTCACGCGGGACAGCCATGTCCATGATCGCGAGCGGGGTCCCGTTCCTTCCGGCTGCCGCCTCCTCGATGAGCGACGCGGACAGGATGAAGTCCGGCGCGGCAGTCGCGGTAACGGCGAGGTCGGCCTGCGCAAGCAACGAGGCAAGGTTGTCCAGCGGCGCTACTTCCGCATCCAACTCCCGTGCGAGCTCAGCAGCATTCGCGGGAGTCCGGTTGGCGATGACGATGCTTGCGGCTCCGGCGTCCCGCAGCGCGAGACCGGCGAGGCGGGAGGCTTCTCCCACGCCGATGATGAGCACGCGCTTACCCTCCGGCGTCCCGATCGCCCGCCGCGCCAGCGCGATGCACGCACGGCTCAGCGAGAGGGCGTTGCGGCCGATGGCCGTCTCCGTGCGAGCGCGCTTGCCGGTGCGGAGCGCGCTGTGGAACAGGTGCGCCATCGCTCCGCCGGAGGCGCCCTGCTGCCTCGCTGCGCTGAACGCGCTCCGCACCTGCCCGAGCACCTCCGACTCGCCGAGGATCTGCGAGTCGAGTCCCGACGCGACGCGGAAGAGATGCGCTACCGCCTCGCTCTGGTCCAGGGTGTACAGATGCTTGCGGACGGACTCCACGTCGACCTCGAACTGCTCTTCGATGAACCCTTCGATGGCGCGCTCTCCGCGCTCGAGGGACGGCGCGAGCGTGTATATCTCCGTGCGGTTGCAGGTGCCGACGATGACGCCGTGCTCTGCGTGGCGCTGCAGCGTCTCGAGCGCAGCGGGCAGCGTCTCGCTCGTGACGCTCAACCGCTCCCGCGTTTCCAGCGGCGCGGTGTGATGGCTCAGGCCGGTCATGACGATGCGCATCGCCTACGACTCCGCGCCCGACAGCAGCACGGCACGCAGCCGCTGCCGCGCCTCGCTGCTCTTTCCCGCCCGGACCAGCTCCAGCAACTCCTCGTCCATCGCCTCCTGCCATGCCTCCGCCGGCGCGTTCCTGTCCTGCGCTTTCAGCTCCGCACGAACGTCCGCAAGCGCGTCTGCCGCATCTGCCCACTCGATACACCGGCAGAACGCGTCGTGGTCATAGTGCGCAGGGTTCTGGTCGCCGCCCATCAGCTCCCGCAGCTTCCGTGCGAGCGCCGGGCTCGCCCCACCCGTGGAGATCGCCACCGTAACGGGTCCGCGCTGGACGATGGACGGCGCGATGAACCCGCACAGCTCGGTAACGTCCACCACGTTCAGCAATGTTTTCTCACGTTCCGCTTCCGCATGGATGGAACGATGCAGGCCGGCGTCGTCGGTCGCGGCGATGGCCAACCACGCTCCGGCAAGGTCGCCGGGAGCGTATGACCGGCGTACCCAGCGCACACCGCTTTCCGACGCCAAGCGTTCCAGTCCGGGCGTGGCATCGGGGCTGACGAGCGTGACGTCCGCGCCGGAGGCGACGAGCTGCGCGGTCTTGCGCTCAGCGACCTCACCACCGCCGATAACGACCGCGCGGCGTCCCGTGATGTTCAGATAGGCAGGGTAGTACTGCGTCAAATGCGGGCCTCTGCAAGCGTTCTCGGTGTACTAGCGTACAGCACCAGCCTCCCGTTGCGTACTGCTTCAGGCGTCTGCGGAGCGTCAAGGACACACGTACCCGCTCCGATTTGACGCACCCGCTCCCGTGCTCTATATCATGCGGTGTTTACGAGTCAGCCGCACAGGAGGAGACGGTGACAGTTTCCGAACGTACCTCGGACCCAACGAAGGCGCGGGAAGTCGCCGAGAGGCTGCTGGACAACCTCGGCAAGGTGATCCTCGGCAAGGGGGACGAGGAGCGACTGGCCGTGATGGCGCTGATGTGCCGCGGCCACCTCCTCATAGAGGACGTGCCGGGCGTAGGCAAGACGATGCTTGCGCGCAGCATCGCGCGCTCCATCGGCGGCACCTTCCGGCGTATCCAGTTCACGCCCGACCTGCTCCCCGCCGACATCACCGGCGTATCCGTCTTCAACCAGAAGAACGGCGAGTTCGAATACAGGGAGGGCCCCATCGTTGCGCAGGTCGTCCTCGCGGACGAGATCAACCGCGCGTCGCCCAAGACTCAGGCAGCGCTCCTGGAGGCGATGGAGGAGCGCCAGGTCACCGTCGACGGCATCGCGCACCCCATGCCGGAGCCCTTCATAGTCATGGCGACGCAGAACCCCATCGAGTACGAGGGCACCTTCCCGCTGCCCGAGACCGAGCTGGACCGGTTCCTCGTACGCCTGCACCTCGGCTATCCGGACAGAGAGGACGAGATCCGCGTGCTGGAAGCGCAGCAGTACGCACACCCGGTAGAGCGGTTGGAGGCAGTGGTCGATGAAAGCGACCTCGTCGCGCTTCAGAACGCGGTTCGCGGCATCCACGTCTCGGACGACGTGAAGGAGTACATCGTCGCGATAGCGGATGCGACGCGGAACCACGGCAGCCTCTATCTCGGCGCATCGCCAAGAGGCTCGCTGGCGCTCTTCCGGCTCGTCCAGGCCAAGGCGCTGCTCGAAGAACGAGACTACGCACTGCCGGACGACGTGAAGGCGCTGGCATATCCGGCGCTCGGGCACCGCGTCATCCTCAGCTCGGCGGCGCGTATCCAGGGCACCACGTCCGCAGACGCGATAGCGGATGTGCTGGAACAGACACCGGTAGCAGGAGCGCTCCCCGGCGCATGACGCGCCGGGGCAGCGTCCGACAGCGGGGATGCCGCGGTGAAAACGCGAGTCGTGTGGGCAAGCGTGGGGGCGCTGCTGCTGATCCTGGCGTTCTCCACCGGTGGGGCGCTCTACTACCGCCTCTTCCTCGGCCTGCTCGTCGTTCCGGCCCTCGGTTTCTTGTCCAGTGTGCTTGCAGCGCGCCGCATAGAAGGCGGCGTGCAGCGGCTCACTTCCTATCTCCAGGTGGGCGATACCCTGGAAGAGCGCATCGTCCTGCGCAACACCCACTGGTGGCCGAAGCTGCTGCTGGAGGTGCAGCACGATACGCAGCCCTTCGGACGCGCCGGGCGCATCGCCACCCTCTGGCCGTACGGCTCGGCTGTCTGGACGTCGTCCAGTCACTGTGAGCGCCGCGGCATCTACCGGTTCGGGGAGCTGGAGATAACCAGCCGCGACCCGTTCGGCCTCTTCAGCAGGACCATGCGCCTGGGGAGCCCGCAGACGGCGCTCATCTACCCCGCTACCGTGGACCTCTCCGATTTCTTCGTGCTCTCCGGCAGAGGCTGGACGGAGGGCATCATCCACGGGCGCACCTTCACTCCCAGCCCTATCGCGTCCACCGTGCGCGAGTACACATCGCACGACGCCGTGAGCAGGGTGCACTGGCCCGCCACCGCGCATACCGGCAGGCTCATGGTGAAGGAGTTCGACCGCGAACCGTCCGGGCCGGCCGACGCCATATGGGTCGTGCTCGACCTCGACGAGCGCGTCCAGGAGGGAGAAGGCACCGAGAGCACCGTGGAGTACAGCGTGACGACTGCCGCCTCGGTAGCGAAGCGCTTCCTGGACTCGGGGCGGAGCGTCGGCGCGGTGTTCTCCGGGCAGGAGCAACTCATCATCCCCGCCGCCCCAGGCATCGCGCAGATGGGGCGCATCTTCCAGGCGCTCGCGCTGATCGAACCCGGCAGCGCAGGAGGCGTGCAGGAGGTGTCGGAAGCGGTCAAGAACGAGCTGAGCACGGGCGCAAGCATCGTGCTTATCACCGCCGCGCCTCCCGCCTCCGTCTCTTCCGCCGTGGAGATGTTGCGCGCCACCGGCGCGGCGGTCGTTCCGGTGCTCCTGGACGCTCCCAGCTTCAAGGCAGGACGCGGCACCTCCATGGCGCGAGGCGCCGGATTCGACGCCTACGTCATCCGCATGGGGGATGAGATCGGCCAGCGGCTGGACTACCACACCGCCCCGCCGGGGCTCGCGGTGCCGGCCCGGGAGCTGCAGGGTGCGTTGCCGTGACCACGCTCATCGCACGCGCCCAGGCTGTCGACGTCATCTCCCTGTGGGAGCGTTTCATCGGGGGGATGGGGCTGACGCTCACGCTGGTGGGACTCGTGCTGTTCTCCGTCGTCATGCCCCTGCAGGAGGGGAACTGGGTGCCGGGGATGCCGGCGCCGCTCCTCATCGGCGTGCTGGGTGGCGCCGCAGGCTGGGCGATGCACCAGCGGGGCTGGACCGCCCGCCGCGCGATCGTCGCTACCGCCGCCGCCGGTCTGGTGTTGTCGGCGTATGCGGGCACGACCGCGGCCGAGGGGTTCGCGATCACGGCCCGTGCCGTCAACGCGATCGAGGACATCGCGCAGTGGATAGCGGCCATCTCCACGGACGAGACGCAGGCCGGAACGATCGAGTTCGCCATGTTCCTCTCATTCGCCGTCTGGCTGTTGTGCGTGTCCAGCGTCTGGCTGGCGCTCCGCAGCGCGCACGGCTGGTCGACGGTGCTGTTCGGCGGAGTGGTGCTCGCCTTCGCCCTCTCCAATCTGCCGGGAAGCCTGGGCTGGCGACTCGGCATCTTCATGGCGACAGGCGTCATGCTCCTCATACATCTCAGCACGGTCCGGCGGATAGAAGGATGGCGCGGACGCGGCGCAGTGTTCGACGCTCGAACGGTGCTTACGCAGTCCGGTATCGTGCTCGCCGTCGGGATGCTGGTGACTGCGGCGATCGCAGCGCTCCCGACGCCCCAGGTCGCCCCGCTCGGAGTGGTCTCACGCGCGGTGGACGACACGGCCCAAGAGATAGGAGCGCACTTCAGCAGGCTGTTCAGCGCGCTGCCGTCCCGCCGGGACTACAAGACCATCACGTTCGAGCAGGAGACCCGGTTCCAGGGAAACCCGGAGCTCACCGACGAACTGCTCTTCCTCGTGAGCGGCCCCCGGGGGTACTGGCGCGCCCGCTCCTACGCGGTCTACACCGGCAGCGGATGGGAGACCGCCGAGGAATCCGAGTTCGTTCCGTTCGAGGACGTCCCTCCTTCCGACGAAAGCCGCCTTGCGCCCCGGACCAACGCGTTCCGCATCGCCGCCGCAACCGACACGCTCTTCTCCGGCGGGTTGCCTGTCGACTTCGACGAGCCCGCCGAGGCGTTGACGACTCCCACGTCCGGCCCCGGCGCGGTGCAGGTGCGCTTCTCCAAGGGCCGTGAGTACTTCCCGACGCGCGTCAACATGAGCTACATCAGCACCGGGCTCGAATCCATCGCCACACCGTTCGAACTGCGAAGGGCGGGCGAGGAGTACCCGGAGTGGACAGAGGCCTACCTCCAGCTGCCCGACACGCTGCCCGACCGCGTGCGCGTGCTCGCCGAGACCCTCGTCACGAACGAAGAGAACCCGTTCGACAAGGCGGTGGCCATCCGCAACTACCTCCGCCGGGTGCCGTACAACCTGGACATCGCCGCTCCGGCCGACGACGCGGACGGCGTGGACCATTTCCTCTTCGTGCTGCAGCAGGGGTACTGCGACTACTACGCCTCCGCGGCTGCGGTACTGATGCGCACCGTGGGCATACCTGCCCGATACGTCCTCGGCTACGCTCCCGGACGCCTCAACACCATCCTCGGCGCGTACGAGGTGCTGGAGCTCAACTACCACGCTTGGGTCGAGGCGTACTTCCCGGGCTACGGCTGGGTGAGCTTCGAACCGACGCCCCCCAACGCCATCGAGTTCGGCGGGGTGGACTTCGGTGAGTCTCCCCTGCTGACGGAAGACATCGACATCGGCGAGTTGGGGGAGATACTCGAGGACGAGGAAGAGGATGCGTTCGACGTCGACTTCACCCCGCGCAGGGAGATGCCCGCATGGCTCGTTGCGCTGCTTGCGCTCGCGGGCGCCGTGGCGGTCTCCACGCCCGTGCTGCTGTGGCGCGAGTGGTGGTGGAAGCTGGGTTCGCTCCCGCGCTCAGGCGAGCTGTTCGCCAAGATGTGCCGCCTCGGCGCAGCGCTCGGCCTGCGGAAACGGCCCGACCAGACCCCCTCGGAGTACGCAGCGATGCTGTCGGAAGCGCTGCCGGAGCAGCGCCGGCAGATCCGGCGCATCACACACGCGTACATCCTGCACCGCTACGCGCCGGGAAGAGTGCCGCTCAGCGACCTGCGGGACGCGGAATGGTCATGGAGCAGCCTGCGCTGGGCCATGATTCGGCGACTCTTCCGCGTGCGGCCTGCCTAGGTGTTCGCCGTCTCTCCGACGTACCAGGACTCGACGGCGTAGCGGATGTCGTCCTCGGCGCCGCTGATGCCGGCTTCCAGCGGGATGAACTTGATCCGCGGCACCTTGTCCCTGCCGAGCGCCATGTGCTCCGTCGGAACGTTGATGGTCTCCGCCGCTTCCTTACTCCGGAACACGTTCATCGGCTCCCCGCCGTCGGCGACGATCTGCATCTGCTCGGTCAGCAGCCTGCGGTAGAGGATGATGCCGACGTCGGACTTGCCGAGCCGCTCCAGGTAGCGCTTCGCCACGGGTCCCTGCGTCTCCCAGGCCATCTTGTCCTGGTCCACCGTGAAGGTGGTGTCGTAGCGGCCTGAGGCGTCGCGGTGCGGGACGTACTTGTAGGGGATGCGCTCCTGCTTCGGCACCGGCTGCCCCGGCGCGACCCGCCATGAGTAGTAGATGAAGTGCAGCGTGTGCGTGTCGTCTATCGGCACGCGGTACTGGAGCGTCTTGGACTGGAAGCCGCCCACGTAGAGGATCTGTGGGAAGAGGATGGGGTGGCCGACCTTCCAGTCGTCGTGCTCCCTGGTGTAGCCCTCCAGCACGCGGCGCTTGATGATGCCGTGGTCGAAGACGTCGAACCCGATCTCCTGGTGCGGGATGCGCGGCGGCATCGTCGCGATGAGGTCGGCCGAGATCGCCTGCTGGTAGTTCGTGTAGAAGCGGTGCAGCCACTCGACGTGCACCGGGTCCAGCGAGTTCTCCATGCACTGGAGCCAGTTGCAGTCGAGCGTCGTGATGCCCACGTCGTGCACGGCGTCGTCCCACTGGAACGGGTCCCAGACGGGCAGGAACGGCGCGGGCGCAGGGCCCATGTACGCGAAGATGAGCCCGCCCATCTCCTGCACCGGGTAGCCGGCGACCTTCACCTTCTCCTTGAAGCGTCCGTCCGGGTGGACGGTCTCCTCGAAGGGCTGCTCGATGCACTGGCCGGTCTCATCCATCATCCAGCCGTGGTACATGCAGCGCAGACCGTGCTCTTCCGGTATGCCGTAGGAGAGGTCGACGCGGCGGTGGGGGCAGAAGCGGTCGATGAGGCCGAGCGTGCCCGACCTGTCCTTGTAGAGGACGAGGTCCTCGCCGAGGATGCGCACCGCCTTGGTGGGGCGGTCGTCGAGCTCGGCGGTGGCGGCGACGGGATGCCAGTAACGGCGCATCAGTTCGCCCATGGGCGTTCCGGCCCCGACCTGCGTGAGGCGTTCGTTCTCCTGCTGGTTCAGCATGACGCGTCCTCCTGTTCTGGCGGGATTGTAGCACCTGGGGTTGGGGTCAACCCGCCGATGGTCACGGTTTGAAGGCGACGGCCTCCCCGAAGCCGATGGCGCCAACCGACCCGGGATGGTCCCGCCACCGGTCCGTGGCAACGCGCCAGGCCTCGAACTGCTCCTGGGTCGCCAGCCCGTACTTCGTCGCTGCTCCAATGACCTCGTCCGAGAAGAACCAGCCCGTGGCGACGGCGTGGAAGAAGGCGACGTCCTCCCGGGTGCCGAAGAAATCGAAGGATGCGCCTGCGCGGACATCCGTGAACCCGGCCTCCAACAGGACGTCTGTCAGCTCCTTCCCCATCTGGGGGTGTCCTCTGTTGGCGGCGATGAGCTGCACGAACGCAGCCCATGCCTCGCTGCTTCCGAAGTCGGGCTCCATGAACGATGCCGTACCGATCATCTCGCGGCTGGCGATCATGCCGCCGGGCTTCAGCACCCGCTTCACTTCGGCCAGGACCGCCTGCGTGTCCGGAACGTGCATCAGCACCGCGTGGCAGTGGGCGACGTCGAACGAGTCGTCCTCGAACGGCAGCGCCGTGACGTCGCCGACGTGGAACGTCGCGTTGGCGTGTCCCCCCGCCCCGGCAGCGGCACGCGCCATGAGGATCTGCGACTCTTCGAGGTCGATCCCGTGCAACTCGCCGGGCTCGATCGCCTTCGCGAGACCGACCGAGATGGTGCCCGGCCCGCAGCCGAAGTCCAGCAGGCGCATGCCCGGTCCGAGGTGCGGGAGCAGGTATGCGGCGTGGCTCTGCGCGCTGCGCCGGTGCAGCATCCGCAGGAACTCTTCGCTGTAGCCCATCGTGTACTCGGGGGTCTGTGGGTCGTCTGCCATCGAACGTACTCCTGTTCCGGGTTTAGCCCTGAGAGATGTTTCGACTCCGCCTCAGGCTGCGCCTTCGGCTACGCTCAACATGACAGGGCCCTACGCATCTTCCACGGCGATGCGGAGGCGCTTGTTGATGCGACCCTTGCTCTCGTGGCCCACGACGCGGATGCGGCCGACCTCCGAGGTGTCGGCGACGTGCGTGCCGCCGTCCGCCTGCACGTCCAGCCCGGCGATGTCGACGACGCGCACCTCGCTGATGCCCTCCGGCAGCAGGTTGATCTTCGTGCGGATGAGGTCCGGGTGCGCCATCGCCTCCTCACGCGGCAGGAAGCGGACGCCGATCTCCCGGGCGAGCGCGATCTCCGCGTTCGCCAGCTCCTCGACGCGCTCGGCGAAGTCGGCGCTCATGCTCTCCAGCTCGAAGTCCATCCGGGCGGCGAGCGGCGTCATGTTGCCGCCCGTGACGTGGGCGCCGAAGTCGCGCCAGATGACGCCGCAGAGGATGTGCAACGCCGTGTGCGTCCGCATCAGCTCGTGCCGGTGCTGCCAGTTCAGCGTACACATCGCCGCCTCGCCAACGGCGGGCGCGGAGCCGTCCAGCTCGTGCCAGATGTCGCCGTCGCGGCGCTTCACGGCCACGACCCGCCGCTCGATGCCGCTCTCGCACGCGATCGTTCCCACGTCGCACGGCTGACCGCCGCCTCCGGGGAAGAACGCCGTCCTGTCGAAAGTCACCGCGTTGTCGTCCGACGCCGTGACCTGCGCGTTGAACCTGCGCACGTACGCGTCGTGATGGAAGATCTCCTCAGTCATCGGCTCACCCCTCCGCCTTCGTCATGAGGCGCGCTACCTGCTCGACGTTCGGCGCCGAGTCCAGTTCCCACACCGCGCCGAGCAACTCTTCCACCTGGCTCGCGGGGAGCGCCTCGCCCGCGAGGGAGCGGTACTTCGCCTCGAGCGCCGAGTCGGTCATCGGGTTCTCCGGCGACCCGGTCGCGTGCTCAACGTAGATGGAGTGCACCTGCCCGCTCGTGAGCGTGATGGAGAGGCGGACCTCGTCCTCGCGCATCGATCCGACGATCGTCGCACTGACCTTCGAGCGCACCGCGCTGATGACCGGGTCGGCGACGCGGGCGTCGGAGAACTGCGCGTCGTGCCCCGCGCCGTCCACGAGCGCCGCGGCGGCGCAGTGCTGGAACGAGAACTTGCCCTCCAGTCCACGCCTCGGCTCCGCGCGGTTCATCAACTCCAGCACCAGCGGGTTGACCTCCGCATCGATGGAGGCCACGTCCTCCGGCGCGATGCCGTGCTCGTTGCGCAGGGTGATCACCGCGTCCTGTATCGGGTGCGAGACGACGCCGTTGGCGTACGGCTTGAGGCCGTTGTTCGCCAGCTCCCAGCGCGAGCCCAGGCCGGCGAGCAGGGCTTCCTCGCTGTGCCCGTTCGGCGACAGCACCTGCCAGAAGCCGCGTCGACCGCCCAGGATGTCGTCCGCGCCGGTGAAGCCCTGCGTCGCGAGGCGCGCGGACTGCACCCCGTTGCTGGCCGCCTTCGCGGGGTGCATCGCCTTCGCGTGGCTGCCGAACACCTCCCGCACGCCGGCCGCGAACGTCCCGGCGATGCCGAGCGCCGTGTTCATGTCGTCCGCGCCGAGCCCGAGCACCCTGCCCGCGCCCGCCGCGGCGCCGAACACGCCGGCCGTGCCCGTGATGTGCCAGCCCATGTCATAGTGCCACGGGTGCACGGACATCGCCACACGGCACGCCGCCTCGGCGCCCAGCACGAACGCCGCGAGCGTCTCCCTGCCGGACGTTCCGCGCTCCTCGGCGACGGCGAGCACCGCGGGCCAGACCGGCGCGGTCGGGTGCAGCACGGTCGGGAAGTGGGTGTCATCGTAGTCCTGCAGGTGCGCGAGGAAGCCGTTGACCATCGCGGCGTTGAACGCGCTCGTCCGCAGCGACGAGCCGACGACGGACGCCTTCGGGGCTGCGCCCTCATCGCGCGCCCAGTCGATCAGGGCGTGGCTGCCGGAGTCTGCGGAAGCGGATAGTGAGACTGCGAGTATGTTGACGAGCGTGCGCTTCGCCTCGTGGAGCATCGACGGAGGCAGGTCCTCCGTGTTCGCGCTCGCGACGTAAGCGGCCAGGGATCGTGTGGCAGACATGAGTATCGGGCCTCCGTAGGAGAAAGTACGGAGGGGAGTATAGCGGGTGCAGTGATGAACAGTGGCGAGCGCGTAGACCAACGCTCACAGACGCGCACGCCTCTCCCCCGCCGCTTACCGGCAGGGAGAGGGGCGCGTTTCCGGAGGAGGAATCGAGGCGCTTAGCGGGACAGGCTGACCGCAGGCAGCAGGGCGCGCTGGCCCGCGTGGATCTCGTTCAGCATGTTGGAGACGTGCTCTTCCAGCGTGTGGAGGCAGTCGCGGCTGTAGTCGTCCGCGCCGTCGCGGCGCCGCTGGGCCTCCTGCTCCGCGAGGCTGATGATCCGGTCGGCCTTGCTGTTGGCGTCCTGGATGATCTCCTCCGAGCGCTGCTGGGCAGCCTTCACCAACTCCGTCTCATCGACGAGCAGCCGGGCGTCGCCCTCGGCGGTGGAGCGGATGCGGCGGGCGTCGATCATCGTCTGGTTGACGATCTGCTCGCGGCGCTCGATCAGCTCCTGCGCCTCGTGGATGCTGCGGGGCACCGCCACGCGGAGCTGGTCGATCATGCTGAGCATCTGCTCCGTGTCCACCATGGACATGCTCGTCATCGGCATCTTCTTGGACTGAGCCGCCATGCTCTCCAGCCGGTCCACCAGGTCCAGTAACTCCATGACTTCCTCCTTGGTTCCTTGATCCTGTTATCTCTGTTGTCCGAAGCGCTCCGCGAGCGCTGCGATCACGTTGTCCGGTGCAAGTCCCCGTATGTCGCCGCCGAGCATGGCCACCTCCTTGAGCAGAGAGGCCCGCACGAACTGGTAGCGTCCGTCCGTCATCAGGCAGACCACGTCCACGTTGGGCGCGAGCTTCCGGTTCATCAGCGCCATCTCGAACTCCGACTCGAAGTCCGCGTGCATCCTGATGCCCCGCACGATGGCCGTCGCTCCCTGGGCCTGCGCGTAGTCCACGACGAGGCCGCTGAAGCTCCGCACCTCCACGTTCGACAGCCCGGCGGCGGCTTCCCGTATCAGCTGGACGCGCTCCTCCGTGGAGAACATCGTCTGCTTCTGCGGCGCCTCGAACACCGCCATGACGACCTTCTCGAAGAGATAGGAGGCCCGCTGGAGGATGTCCAGGTGTCCCGCGGTGACCGGGTCGAAGCGGCCGGGGTAGATCGCCGTCGTCATGCCGCAGCCTCCGCGCGGCTGTAGAACGCCAGCGACACGTCGCCGTAGCGGCGGTCGTCCCACTTCAGGAGCGTGCCGCAGCGGTCGTCCGCGGCGGTACGGCTGGAGTGGCCGCAGACCAGGATGCCTTCATCCCGCAGCAGACCGGCCTCGCCGATGCGCGTGATGAGGGCGACGGGGAACGGCTGCGTGTACGGCGGGTCCATCAGCAGGAAGTCGCAGCGGCCCAAACGGTCGAGGGCGTCCTCGGCGCGCGCCGCGTGAACGTCCGCCCTGTCCGCGAACCCCGCTGTCTGCAGGTTGGCCTTGATCACTGCTATCTGCCTCCGGTCTGCCTCGACGAACCCGGAACGGGCCGCTCCCCGGCTGAGAGCCTCGATGCCCAGGGAGCCTGTTCCCGCGAAGAGGTCTGCGACGTGAGAGTCCTCGATCCCGTACCGAGCGAGGATGTTGAACAACGCGCTCCGCACTCTGTCGGTCGTGGGTCTCACGCCGGGCGCCCTGGGCGAACTCAGCGGTACGCCTCTTGCCATTCCGCCCGTTATCCGCAGCGCCGCTCCCCTGTCCGGCAGGTCGTCCTGCCGCCTGAAACTCTTGGCACAAAGTCTAGACTTCGTTTGAATCTCTGTTCAATGAAACTAGCTCGCAGGGTTAGGGGGGTTTCCCGCAGCGCTTCCGCGCGCTGACGTTTACTTACCCGCGGGCTACGGATAGAATAGGCGGGCCGGGCGCCTCGCAGCGGGAACCCCCACGAGCGCCCGGCTTTCTCCCAACATACCGGAGGGCTGCTCCATGGCCTTAGAAGGGACCTACCTGACGACCGCCGGGCTCCACGAGCTCGAAGAGGAGCTCGACCAGCTCCGCAGCGTGCGGCGCCAGGAAGTGGCCGAACGCATCCAGGACTCCAAGGAAGTCGGAGAGCTGGAGAACGCCGAGTACGAGGAAGCGAAGAACGAGCAGGCGTTCGTGGAAGGCCGTATCCAGGAGCTGGAGATGATGATCGCGAACGCCGTCATCATCCCCGACCACACCCAGGCCGGGGCCAGTTCCGACATCGTCGAGCTCGGCTCCATCGTCGCGGTACAGATGGGGAAGGGGAAGAAGGCCGACACCTACACCATCGTCGGCAGCACGGAAGCCTCCCCCACGGACGGGCGCATCTCCAACGAGTCCCCGCTGGGGAAGGCGCTCCTCGGCAAGAAGGCCGGGCAGAAGGTGGAGTTCAAGACGCCTTCCGGCTCTCAGTCCATCACCATCGTCTCCGTTCAGTAGAACGGAACCTCTCAACCGGAGACGCCGATGCCCCAACGCGGAGACGAGTTGCTCGCCAGCCGCCGAGCCAAGCTGGAGCGGCTGCGCCAGCGCGACATAGACCCCTACCCCGCCCGCTTCCACCGAACACACACGACGGCTGAGGCCGCGCGCGCCTTCACCGACGCCGAAGCCGCCGGCAGCGACGGCCCCGCCGCCACCATCGCCGGACGCATCGTGCGCCTGCGCCGCATGGGCAAGGCGTCGTTCGCGGACGTCGAGGACTCGGAGGGGCGGCTGCAGCTGTTCATCCGCAGCGACGCGCTCGGCGGCGACTACGCGCTGGTGGACGACCTCGACCTCGGCGACTTCGCGGGCGCGTCCGGCACGCTGATCCGCACGAAGATGGGCGAGATATCGCTCGCCGTGGAGAGCCTCACACTGCTGGCGAAGGCGCTCCGGCCCCCGCCGGAGAAGTTCCACGGCCTGCGCGACGTGGAGCAGCGCTACCGCCAGCGCTACCTGGACCTGATCTCCAACCGCGAGGTGCACGAGACGATGCGCGCGCGCAGCCGCATCATCTCCGCCATCCGCGCCTTCTTCGACGCGCGCGGCTTCCTGGAGGTGGACACGCCGGTGCTCGTGCCCATCCCCGCCGGAGCGATGGCCCAGCCGTTCGTCACCCGGCACAACGCGCTCGACCGCGAGATCTACCTGCGCATCGCGACGGAGCTCTACCTGAAGCGCCTCATCGTCGGGGGCATGGACAAGGTCTACGAGATAGGCCGCGTCTTCCGGAACGAGGGCATCGACGCCTCCCACAACCCGGAGTTCACCTCGCTCGAATCGTACGAGGCGTACGCCGACTACAACGACGTGATGCGGCTGGTCGAGACGCTCGTGCCGCAGGTCGCCCTCGAGGTCACCGGCGGCACGAACATCGAGTACGGCGGCGAGGTCATCCGGCTGACCGGGCCGTGGCCGCGCGTTTCGCTCCATGACGCCATCGAGCAGTACGCGGGCGTGAACCTCGACGACCACCCGGACGCCGCATCGCTCGCGGACCGGATGCGCGCCATCGGTGTCGCCGCCACCTACGCGGAGAGCCGGGGCAGGCTCATCGACAAGCTCGTCGGCACGTTCGTCGAGCCGAAGCTGGTGCAGCCCGCGTTCCTCGTCGACTACCCGGTCGAGATGTCGCCGCTCGCGAAGGCGAGCCCGGACAATCCGCGCTACACCGAGCGCTTCGAGGCGTTCGCCGCCGGCATGGAGATCGCCAACTCGTTCACCGAGCTGAACGACCCGGACGTGCAGCGCGACCGCCTCGCCGAACAGGAGGAGATGCGGAAGCAGTACCAGGGCGAGGACCTGGACCGGATGGACGAGGACTTCCTCACCGCGCTGGAGCACGGCATGCCGCCCACCGGCGGGCTCGGCATCGGCATCGACCGGCTCGTCATGATCCTCACCGGCCAGACGACGATACGGGACGTGATGCTCTTTCCGCAGGTGCGCCACACGGGAGAGGCGGATGCTTAGCACGAACCTGCTGCGACGCAGTCCGCAGACCATCGCCCGCTCGCTGGAGCGCCGCGGTGAGGACTCCGGCGTCGTGGCCGATCTGGCGCGGACGGACGAGCAGTGGCGGCAGGCGCTGAGCGAACTCGAAGACTTGCGCGCGCGCCGGAACGAGGCGAGCCGCGCCATCGGCGACCTGATGAAGAGCGGCGCGCGCGAGGAAGCCGACGCCCGCAAGGAGGAGGTGCGCGTCCTCGGCGAACGTCTCAAGACGCTGGAGGACGAGTCACGCACGCTGGAGACCTCGTTCCGCGACACGATGCTCACGCTCCCCAACATCGTCTCGGACGGTGTGCCGGACGGTGAGGACGAGACCGGCAACGTGGTCGTCCGGGAGGAGGGCGAGCAGCGCTCCTACGACTTCGAACTGAAGCCGCACTGGGAGCTGTCCGAGTCGCTCGGCGTCACCGACTTCGAGCGCGGCGCGAAGCTCTCCGGTCGCATGTTCTACGCGCTCGGCGAGGCGGGCGCGCGGCTGCAGCGCGCCGTCGTGCAGTGGATGCTCGACCTGCACCGCGAGCGCCACGGCTACGAGGAGCGCGGCGTGCCGTTCCTCGTCCTCGGGCAGACGATGGTGAACAGCAGCAACCTGCCGAAGTTCGCCGACGCGCTCTACCGCGACGCGGAAGAGGACCTGTGGCTCATCCCCACGGCGGAGGTGCCGCTCACGAGCCTGCACGCCGACGAGATACTGCCGCCGGGGTCGCTGCCCATCAAGTACATGGCGCACACGCCCTGTTTCCGTCGCGAGCGCGCAGCCGCGGGCTCCCAGGTGCGGGGCCTCAAGCGCCTCCACCAGTTCGAGAAGGTGGAGATGTACCAGTTCGTCGAGCCGGAGCAGTCGCCCGCCGCGCTGGACGAACTCGTCGAGCACGCGTCGGACATCGTGCGCGGGCTCGGCCTGCCGTTCCGCATCCTCCAACTGTGCAGCGGCGACCTCGGTTTCGCGTCGACGCTGAGCTACGACGTGGAGATATGGACACCCGCCAGCGAGGAGTGGCTGGAGGTCAGCTCGTGCTCGAACTGTACGGACTTCCAGGCGCGGCGCGCCAACATCCGCTACCGGAAGGAGCACGGCGCGCGGCCCGACCTCGTGCACACGCTCAACGGCTCCGGCCTCGCTCTGCCGCGCGTGCTCATCGCCCTGCTGGAGACGTACCAGCAGCCGGACGGCTCCGTCCGCCTGCCGGACGTACTCGTGCCCTACATGGGCGGCCAGCAGACGATCGACCCGCTCTGACACTCGCCGATTGCCCTCCCGCGACGGCTCGGAGTAGCATCGTCTCGAGGAGGATCGATGTACGAACGCACTGTCCTGCCCAACGGCCTCCGGGTGCTCTCCAGCACCATGCCGCACGTCCGCTCCGTCGCCACCGGCATCTTCGTCGGCGCGGGGTCCCGGTACGAGGACGACGACATCGCCGGGGCCTCCCACTTCCTGGAGCACATGCTCTTCAAGGGCACGGAGAAGCGCCCCGAGCCGCAGATGATCTCCCGCGCCATCGAGTCCGTCGGCGGCATCCTCAACGCCAGCACCGACCGCGAGGCCACGCTCTACTACACGAAGGTCGCGCGCGACCACTTCGACATCGCGCTCGACGTGCTCACCGACATGTACAACTCCCCGCTGTTCGTGCCGGACGAGGTCGAGCGCGAGCGCGGCGTCATCCTCGAAGAGCTGGCGATGACCTACGACCACCCGGACTCCCTCGCCGACCTGCTCATCGACCACGCGCTCTGGCCCGACCAGCCGATGGGGCGCGACGTCGGCGGCACGCGCGAGTCCGTCGGCGGCATCACGAAGGAGCAATTGGCCGCCTACCACGCGCGGCAGTACGTCCCCTCGAACACCGTCGTTGCAGTCGCCGGGAACGTCGAGCACGGGGAGGTCGTCGAACGCGTCGGGGCGCTGCTCGGGTACGAGCGAGCGCGCGAGACGCTCACGATGCGCCCGGTGCTTCCGGACGAGGACAGCGGCGTGCGCGTGCAGATCGGGAACCGCAAGACGGACCAGGCGCACATCTGCCTCGCCGTCGACGGCCCCGCCACGAACTCCGACGACCGGTACGCCGTGGACATGATGAACACCGTGCTCGGCGAGGGAATGAGCAGCCGCCTGTTCGTGGAGCTTCGCGAGCGTCGCGGCCTCGCCTACGACGTGCACAGCAGCGCGATGCACTACCACGACTGTGGCGCGCTCCTCGTGAGTTGCGGCGTGGACACCTCGAACGCCGACGAGGCGGTGCGGGCCATCCTGCGCGAGCAGTACGGGATGCAGGAGGGCGTCACGGAGGATGAGCTGTCGCGCGCCGTGGAGTACGCGGTGGGACGGCTCGGCCTGCGGCTGGAGGACACGCGCGCGGTCATGGGGTGGATGGGCGGCCAGGAGCTGCTGCGGAACGAGGTGCGGACGCCCGAGCAGGTGGTCGCCAGCATCCGCGACATCACGACGGACGAGGTCACGGAGGCGGCGCGGCGGTACTTCGGTCCCGGCGTGTACCGGCTCTCGGTCGTGGGTCCGTACCGCTCGCAGGCGCGGTTCGAGAAGCTGCTGGCGGCGTAAGCAACCCTCGGGGCACCGCGGCACCGGTGCAGTGTCATGTTGAGCGAAGCCGAAACATCTCTCAGGTGACGTCCCGCTCGATGAGGCGTCCCCCGAGAGATTCCTCGACTCCGCTGCGCTCCGCTCGGAATGACACGTCTCCTCAGACGATGCGTAGCCCGATCTCGACGAAGAGCCAGATGAGCGAGGTGATGCCGGCGCTGCCGCTGATGATCATGAGATCGCGGCGGTGCAGGCGCCAGCCCTCGTAGATGTCGGCGTCGTGGGCGGGCGTGTCGAGCAGGAAGCGCTCGATGCCGCGCAGGCGGGCGTCGATCGCGTCGAGCTTGGCCGACCAGACGCGCTCGGTCAGTTCGTGCTCCCGAGCGTGCGCCTCGCTCTCCGCTTCCAGCGCGGCGAGCCGTTCCTTCTGTGTCAGCACCGTGGTCATGCCACACCTCCCAGGCGATAGGGTTCGAGCAGCAGGCGGACGTCCGTGTCGAGGTCCGCGTCGACGTAGAACGGCTCGAAGGCGGGCGCGCGCGTCCACAGGCGCGCCGCGTTGATGAGCGCCGCCCGCTCCACCGGCGCGGGCCACCGCACAATGTAGAGCGTGCCGTTGAGCTGGTGCTGCTGCGGGGACGAGCCGTTCAGCCCGCGCGTCACCGTGAGCCGGTTGGATGAGACGGTGCGCACGAGCATCCGCTCGGAGCCTGCGGCTATCGTCTGCCCCACCGCGAAGTCGGAGCCGTTGCTCACGTCCAGCAGCGTCGCGGTCTCGCTCAGGCTGCTCCGGAGCCGAGAGCGCGCATGCTCCAGCCGCTCGCCGAAGCCCCACCTGCCGCGCACCTCGTAGCGGGCGGGGCCGCGCTCGAACCGCTGCCGCGGGCCGTTGCCGCGCACCCGGAGCGTGTGGTACGGCCTGCCCCAGTGCTCCTCCGGCGACGCGTTCAGGGGCAGCAGGTGGTACTCCGACGACTGCCACGAGGTGCGGTAGTCGCCGGTCTCGTCGTCGTCCGAGCGCACCGACGAGACCGCGATGGTGTCCGGCAGCGGGAGCACGGCCTCGCCGGTGCCGTCGAACCAGCGCGTCTCGGTGAGCGCGTAGAAGTGGCGGTTGCAGTGACTGTCGACCGCCTCCGACACCGCGAGCAGCAGGTTGAGCAGCGCAACGTCGGCGCCGCTGCCGCCGGCCGGATTGTCCAGCAGCGACGCATCCTTCAACTTGGTCAGGTCTCCGTACAGCGAGCGGTATGCCTCCGTGCCCATGATCAGCGCTCCTCCGTGTATTCGACGATGAACTTGTGCGACGTGGTCGGCCGCGTTATCCAGCGGAAGCTGAGCGGCTCGTTCCTCGCGCCCGCCGGGCCCGCTCCCCGTCCCCACGTGCGGGTCGAGCCCGAGCCGTGGTCCGGCACGCGCACGTAGTCGATAGCCTTGCGCGGGCTCGACGCGATGGTTGCGCCCGAGCCGAAGTAGACCTCGCAGAAGTGGAGGTTGTCGGATGTCGGCTGGTGGACGGTGATGTTGATGAGGCGCAGCCGCTTGCCCGTGCCGGGGCGCAGCAGGGTGACGCGGCTCGTTGAGCGCCGTGTATCGCTGAAGAACATCGTCTGCGTGTCCGACAGGTCGACCAGGTAGCCGGGCGTGTAGCGCCGCAGGCCGTCCTGCCGCGCCGCCCTCGGACGCACCGTTGGCGCGTAGTCGCTTCTCCTTCGTTGCTCGTCTGCCATCGCTCCTCCTTCTGCTCGCGCCGGAGACACAACAAGCCCCCGGCCTCGTCTGATGACCGGGGGCTCGTCCCTCGCGCAGTACCGTGGGTCACCCCACGCCGTATAGGTTATGCAACCAGCCTACATCCGCCCTGCCCGACCTCGAAAGGGGCCGGTGTCACAATCTCCAAGCCGGGTTTCCTATTACATTATGTGTGTCGCAGAGTGTCGCATCCCGTCGCTTCCACTCGTGGTCCCGGCGGCCCGCCTGCGACCCGATCGCGACGTTTTGCGCCTGCGACGAGACGGGATGCGCCGTGAGTGAGACATAACGCGACAAGTCCCGGAGGGATCGAGGAGGGGAAGGCTGCCGGCCGCTCGCGTCACGGAGACAGCGTACGCGGTCGCGGGGCGATGGGGGAAGGGGCGGGTGTCAGCAACGTATCGCCTAGCCGTCAACCTCAACCTTGTCCACCGCGAATCGCTCACCCTCGGGGGGAGAAGCCTGCCCTTCATTATCCCATCCCCAGCAGACAGCAAAGCCATCTGGACGCAGGCCGCACGTGTGTGCTCCTCCACTGCTGATGGAGACGAATCTCTCTTCCGGAGGCGATGCCTGTCCATACTCGTCGTCCCCCCAACAGACCGCAGTGCCATCTGGACGCAGGCCGCACGTATGTCCTCCTCCACTGCTGATGGAAGTCAACTCTTCGTCTGGAGGAGACGTCTGCCCGTGAATGTTGTTGCCCCAACAGACAGCAGAACCATCCGGACGCAGGCCGCATGTATGCCATACACCAGTACTGATGGAAGTCAACTGTTCGTCCGGAGGGGCAGCACGCCCATCCTGGTCATCTCCCCAGCAGACGGCACGGCCATCCTCACGCAGACCGCACGTGTGAAACACGCCACTACTGACCAAGACGAACCGCTCTCCACCAGGAGGCTTTCCAAGTCTCATCTGGCGGATATCCCAGCAGACGGGGCGACCGTCCTCACGCAGACCGCACGTGTGAAACGCGCCACTACTGATGAAGGCCAACCCTTCGTAAGGAGCATTCGTCTGCCCGTATCTGTCGCTTCCCCAGCACACGACGCGACCGTCATCGCGCAGGCCGCACGCATGCCCTCCCCCACTGCTGACGGATACCCACTTTTCGTCCGCAGGAGGCCTCAGGCCAATCCTGCGGGTACCCCAACAGACCGCAACGCCATCCGGACGTAAGCCACACGTATGTGCCAGACCGCTGCTGAGCGTAGTGAACTGCTCCGACACATGGAAGTCAGCCGGGGCAGAGTCACACCCTCCAAGTGCAAGCGCAAGGAAAGTGAGGGCAGTGAGCGCAGGAACTCGCCGCACCATTAGCCAGAAGTACCTCATAGACCATCTGAGAATCTACAACCGTATGAATGACATAGGGGTGACGTTCTGGCCGATATTCGATTACGTTATGGTGACGTTATCCTGCGTTCCGCTCCCATCCCCCCACCCCACGTGCGCTGCCCGCGCACCCTGGATTCCAGCCGGTGCTGGAATGACGAGGCTTGCCAGCGAGCGCCCGTCTTCGAAGCAACGACGAGTCACCCCCCAAACCTGCTGCGCAGCTCATTCTTGAGCACCTTGCCGAGGGCGTTGCGCGGGAGCTCCGGCACGAAGGCCACCTGCTCCGGGCGCTTGAAGCGCGCGAGGGTGTGGCAGGCGTCGAGCAGCGACTCCTCCGACGGCTCCGCGCCCGATGTCGGCACGACGACCGCCATGACGCGCTCGCCCCAGGTCTCGTCCGGCACGCCGATGACGGCGCACTCCTCGACGCCGGGACAGGCGTGCAGCAACTGCTCCACCTCCTCCGGCGCGACCATCTCGCCGCCGCGCTTGATGAAGTCCTTCGCGCGCCCGGTGAGGTAGATGTAGCCGTCCTCGTCCATGTAGCCGAGGTCGCCGGTGAAGAGCCAGCCGCCATGCACCGTCTGCGCGGTCGCCTCCGGCTGCCCCCAGTAGCCGCGCATCAGGCGGGGGCCGCGCGCCGCGATCTCGCCCTGCCCGCCAGCCGGGAGCTCGTGGCCGTCCTCGTCGACGATGCGCACCTCGACGTCCGGCAGCGGCCTGCCGATGCTCCGCAGGTGGCGGCGGCGCTTCTCGACAACCTCCGGCGGCCCCTCCAGGACGTGGTCCTCGGGCGGCACCATCGCGATGGTCGAGCCGGTCTCCGTCTGGCCGAACGCGTTGATGAACTGCACGCCCGGCATCGACGCGACCGCCCGCTCGATCACGGGCGGCGGCATCGACGCTCCGCCGTAGGTCAGCACGCGCAGGCTGGAGAGGTCGTGGGCCGGGAACTCCGGGTGGTCGAGCAGCTGCTTGAGCATCGTGGGGACGATGAGCGCGCGCTCGATGCGGTGCTCCTGCACCAGCGCCATCCACTCGCGCGGCTCGAACTGGCGCTGCAGGACGACGGTGCGTCCGCCGAAGACGCCCGCGAGCGCCGCCTGCAGCCCGGCGATGTGGTAGAGCGGCAGCGTCAGCAGCGTGCGCTCCTCCACGTCCGGGTCCGGCGGCTCCATGTTCGCGAGCATGAACGACGTGAAGCTGTCGTGGGAGAGCATCACCGCCTTCGGCTGTCCGGTCGTCCCGGCCGTGAAGAGCAGCACCGCCGTGTCCTCGGGCGAACCCTCCGGAAAGAGCATCTCGTCCTCGCCGCCCTCCGCGAGCAACGCCTCGTACGAGCGCCAGCCGTCCTGCGGCGTGCCGTCGACGGCGAGGACGCTCGTAGATGCGGCGTCGGCGCCGAGCCCCGCGATGAGCGGCGCGTACCGCTCGCCAGCGACGATCACCTTCGGCGACGCATGGCGCAGCGGGTAGCCGACCTCCTCGCCGTGGCCCCGGAAGTTCAGCGGCACGTAGACGGCGTCCAGCCGCGCGGCGGCGAAGTACGCCTCGAAGTGCACAGGCGTGTTGACGTCCATGACGGCGACGCGGTCTCCCTGCCCGACGCCCTGTGCGGCGAGCGCGTTGGCGAGCCGGTTCGCGCGGTCGGCGAGCCCGGCGTACGTGAGCGTGACGCCGTCGTGGACGAGCGCGGCGCGCTCCGGCACGATGGCGGCGGCGATGGTGAGGATGTCGTGGGTGTGCAGGGCAACTCTCCGGCGGGCGGAACGCGCCCGTCAGGTTAGCGTAGCCGAGCGGCGAGCCGCCGTTCAAGCCGCAGGCCGTCGGCGAGCGTCATGTCGGCGCCCTCGTTGACGGCGCGCTTCGCCAGCGCGAGCGCCCCGGCGGGCGCGGATGCGACCTCCCGCAGGCGGGCCTCCGCCACTATCTTGAGCTGCTCGCGGGGCACGAGCCAGTCGACGAACCCGGCGCGCACCGCCTCGCCCGACGTCATCCGCCTGCCCGTGAGCGCGAGCTCCATCGCGCGCGACAGCCCGACGATGCGCGGGAGCGACTGCGTACCGCCCGCGGCAGGGATGAGGCCGAGCGACGCCTCCGGCAGCGCGAAGACGGCGTCCTGCGATGCGATGCGGAGGTCGCAGAGGGCGGCGATCTCGAGGCCGGATCCGAAGCAGTAGCCGTGTACGGCGGCCATCGTGGGCTTTGGCAGCTCCGCCAGGGCGCTCCAGAGGTCGCGCGCCCACCGCACGTAGCGGGCGACGGCCTGTGACGGGGCGGTGCCGAACTCGGTGAGGTCCGCGCCCGCGCAGAAGCCGCGCTCGCCGTCGCCGGCGATGAGCAGGCCCCGCACCTCGGCGTCGTCGCGCACCGCGCTCAGCGCATCGGAGAGCTCGTCGCGCATCCGCACGTTGAAGGCGTTGACCGCATCGGGACGGCACAGCGCGACGACTGCGACGCCGTCCCGTTTCTCGTAGCGCAGGGTGTCGAAGCCGCTCATCGCCCCTCGAACCCCTTACTGACCCTCGAACCGGGGCTTGCGCTTCTCGGCGAAGGCTCGCAGCCCCTCGGCGCGGTCGGCGGTCGAGTGCAGCAGGATGCTCAGGTCGGACTCCAGCCGCATACCGTTGCGCAGGGGGAGGTCGGCGGACGCGGCGATGGCCTCCTTCACGTACTGCGCGGCGATGGGACCCGCGTCAGCGATCGCCGCAGCGAGTTCCTCGGCGTCCTCCACGACGCCAACGTCGTGCACGAGCCCGGTGCGGAACGCTTCGTCGGCGTCGAGCGTTTCGCCGGTGAGCAGCAGGCGCAGCGCCTGCCCCCGGCCCACCGCTCGCGTGAGCCGTTGAGTCCCGCCGTTCGAGGGGATGCGTCCCTCGCGCACGTGTCCCATGCGGAATGCCGCCGACTCGCCCGCGAGCCGGATGTCGGCTGCCAGCGCCAGTTCGAGCGCCTCGTCGTGGCAGTCGCCGTCGACCCACGCAACGACAGGGATGCGCAGGGCCGCCAGGGCGGCGACGGGGTCGTCGTCGGATGCGTTGCGCAGGCTGGCGCCAATGGCGCTCCAGTCGCCCGACAGCAGCAGAACGCGCGCCCCGGTATCGGCGTCCAATGCGAGCAGCGCGGCGGTCAGGGCGGCCGGGTCCGCGTCGAGCGTCAGCCGTGCGATGGGGTTGGGGTTGTCGGTGGTCATGCGATCTCCTACTCACATTCTACGCGCCCTTGCCACGCAACCCTTGACAGCCCCAGCCGGTTGCCCGTACGATGCGCGGTGGATTAGCAGTCAGGCTATTCGACTGCTAACAGACGATTAAAGCGAGTGCTAGCAGATGCACCCGCTGAATGCCGAGAAGGAGGTAATCGTGGCGCGAAATCTGCAGCCCTTGGGCGACCGCATCGTCGTGAAGGCGGTGGAGCAGGAGACCCAGACCAAGAGTGGTATCTACATCCCGGACAGCGCGAAGGAGCGGCCCCAGGAGGGCAGCGTGGTCGCGGTGGGCCCCGGCCGGGTAACCGACGACGGCAACCGTCTCGAGATGTCCGTCGCAGTGGGTGACACCGTCATCTACTCCAAGTTCGCCGGCACCGAGTTCGAGGACGACGGCGAAGAGTACCTGATCATGAAGGAGACGGACGTCCTGGCCAAGGTCGGCTAGGCCCGTGCAGCCCGCGCCCCACGGGCGCGCATCAACACGAGAGGAGTCATCAAATGGCGAAACAGATCCTTTTCAGCGACGAGGCGCGAAAGTCGCTCAAGGTCGGCATGGACACCCTGGCCAACACGGTCAAGGTCACCCTCGGCCCCCGCGGCCGCAACGTCATCCTGGACAAGAAGTTCGGCCCCCCGAACGTCTGCTCCGACGGCGTCACCATCGCCAAGGAGATCGAGCTCGCGGACCACTACGAGAACATGGGTGCGCAGCTCCTGAAGGAAGCCGCCACCAAGACCAACGACGTCGCCGGTGACGGCACGACCACGGCCACCGTCCTCGCGCAGGCCATGATTGGCGAGGGCTTCCGCAACATCGCCGCCGGGGCCGACCCGATGGCCATCAAGCGCGGCATCGAGTCCGCCGTAGGCGCGGTCCGCGGCAGCATCTCCGCGCAGGCCAAGGAAGTCAGCGGCAAGGAGCAGATCGCCCAGGTTGCGTCCCTCTCCGCCCACGACAACGAGATGGGCAACCTCATCGCCGAGGTCATGGAGAAGGTCGGCAAGGACGGCGTCATCACGGTCGAGGAAGGCAAGAGCCTCGGCTACGAGACCGAGTACGTCGAGGGCATGCAGATCGACCGCGGCTACATCTCCCCCTACTTCCTCACCGACTCCCAGCGCATGGAAGCCGCCGTCGACGACCCCTGCATCCTCATCACCGACAAGAAGATCTCCGCGGTGAGCGACGTGCTCCCCGCCCTGGAGAAGATCCTCCAGACCACCAAGAACCTCGTCCTCATCGCAGAGGACGTCGAGGGCGAGGCGCTTGCCACCCTCGTCGTCAACAAGCTCCGCGGCACGCTCAACTGCCTCTCCATCAAGGCGCCCGGCTTCGGCGACCGCCGCAAGGAGATGCTGCAGGACATCGCCATCCTCACCGGCGGCACCGTCCTGAGCGAAGAGGTCGGCCGGAAGCTCGACTCCGCCACCATCGAGGACTGCGGGCGCGCCCGCAGGGTCGTCTCCACCAAGGACGAGACGACCTTCGTCGAGGGCCACGGCACCGAGCAGGCGATCCAGGACCGCATCGCCCAGATCAAGGCCCGCATCGAGGAGACCACCAGCGACTTCGACCGCGAGAAGCTCCAGGAGCGGCTCGCCAAGCTGTCCGGCGGCGTCGCCATCATCAAGGTCGGCGCGGCCACCGAGGTCGAGCTGAAGGAGAAGAAGGCGCGCGTGGAAGACGCTCTCTCCGCCACCCGTGCGGCGGTCGAGGAGGGCATCGTCCCCGGCGGCGGCACCGTTCTCGTCCGCGCCGCCGAGGCCATCGGCGAACTCGACCTCGACGGCGACGAGCTCACCGGCGCGGCCATCGTCCGCAGGGCGCTGGAGGAGCCGGTCCGCACCATCGCATCCAACTCCGGCCACTCCGGCGACGTCATCGTCGCCGAGGCCAAGAACTCCCAGGACGACTGGGGCTTCGACGCCGACGCCGGCGTCTGGGGCCCGATGATCGAGCGCGGCATCGTCGACCCGGCCAAGGTCACGCGCGCGGCGGTCGAGAACTCGTCCAGCGTCGCGGCCATGGTGCTCACAACCGAGTCCGTGGTCACCGACATCCCCGAGCCGCCCGCGGCCGCCCCCGGCATGCCGCACGGCGACCACATGGACTTCTAGTCCAACGCCAACACGGCTCACGTGAAGAAGCCCCTGCGAACGCAGGGGCTTCTTTGCTTCAGCGGGGAGGCAGCCTGCTCACTCCCGCAATCTCCGCAACCCGGCGGTTACGGACGCGAGGCCGCTCGCCAGGGCGTCCTGATGCTCCACGACCTGGTCATGAGTGAGCGTCCGCCCCCCGCCGTTCTCGCCGTCGAACGTGATCCTCTCTCCGAAAGAGAAATAGCCGGCCCACCTGCTCATGACGTCGTTCAGCCGTTCGTTGCCGTAGTCGGGGTATGCGGCGCCGAATGAGAAGTCCCGGAGCCCCGCCCGGTAGACCCTGCCCGGCTCCGGGAAGAACCATGCAACCGCTACAGGGGTATTCCATATCTCCTTTGGCACGTCTACCTGTATCGACAGTCCCTCCCCACGCCGGGCAACCTTCGCGCCACTCTCACGGGCAACATCGAAAAGGTGCTTGGCGGCCGCGCGTACGGGTTCCCTGGGAAGCCGGCCATAGAATCCCTCCGTTACGCTTGTCCGTGTTCGCATGGGCAGGTCCTTAACCGGCAGGACAGAAATGGCTCCGATGCCCTTCCTCACAAAGATCTGCTCAGCCATGCGCAGCACCTCCATTGGGCTGCACTATACCAACGGCAGGCCCACTCCCATCCTGTCCATCCCTGATGAATCCATCCCCCCTCCGAAATCCGTTATCCTGTATGTATGAACGGATCCCCACTGAAACGCGTCTTGCTGGCAGCCGCCGCGATGGCGGCGCTGCTGGCGCTCGCCGCGTGCGGCGGCGGTGACGACCCGGTTGCGCCCGGCTCGTCGTCCGGCTCCGTCGCGTTGGAAGTGCCGGACATCGAGATCAGCGCCTACCAGGGGCAGGACGCGCTCGGCGGCGAGGACACGACGCTGTCGGCGGTCGTCGGCCAGGGCAAGCCAGTGGTGCTGAACTTCTGGGCCGCGCTCTGCCCGCCCTGCCGAGCCGAGTTGCCGGAGTTCGAGCGCGTCCACCACGAACGCAGCGACGAGGTCACGATCCTCGGCATCGACATCGGCCCGCAGCAGTTCCTCGGCACGCGCGAGGAAGGACAGGAACTCCTCGCCGAGCTCGGCGTCTCCTTCCCCGCGGGCACGACGTTCGACGACTCGGTCGTGCGCGGGTTCGAGGTCTTCAGCATGCCGACCACGTTCTTCATCGGGGCCGACGGCAGCGTCATGCGGAAGTGGAGCGGCATCCTCGACGAAGAGAAACTGAACGACCTCATCGACGAACTGCTGGGCGGAGCGCCCGTGGCGTCAGAAGAGGCGAGCGCGTCCAGCCTGCCTGACGACGACTTCGTCTGACCGTTCGAGGACGCGGCCGTGACGCCGCTGCAGGAGACGTAGCGATGAATGACATGCCGGCTGCCGACGGCGACGGCCACGTTCTGGAGAACGCGAAGCGGATCGCCGAACTGCTGGACGAGCCGTACCGCGGCTACCGCGTCGGCAGCAATGCCTCCCCTGACGTGATGCCCATCGAACCGCTCACCCCGCTGGACGGCATGCCGCGGAGTCTCGGCGCAAGCCGCGTCGGCGGACGCGCCTACACCGCCGAGGACTGGCTCGCCGCGCTGGACCGCGGGCCGCTGGAGTGGTCGGCGGTCTACCCCACGCTCGGCCTCTACGCCGGCTACGTGAGGGACCCCGCCTACCAGGCCACCCTCTGCCGCGCCTACAACGATTGGCTCGCCGAGACGTTCTACCCGCACTGCGACGGACGCATCCTCGGCGTGGCCCTGCTCCCGACGCTCGACCCCGCAGCCGCAGCGGCCGAGCTGCGCCGCGCCGCCGGACTCGGCCACGCGGGCGTCATGTTCCCGGCGGACGGCACGCACCTCCTCGGCCACGCTCGCTACGACGTCGTCTACGAGGCCGCGCGTGAGGCGCGCCTCCCGGTCGCGGTGCACGCCTCCGGCTCGCCGTTCGCCCCCGGCGCGGAGATCTTCCCCACGTTCATCCAGGCGCACTCGGTCGCCCACCCGTACGGCATCATCCGGCAGTTCACGAGCATGATGTTCGAGGGCGTCTTCGAACGCTTCCCGGAGGTCAACTTCGGATTCCTGGAAGCGGGCGCGACGTGGCTCCCCTGGTGGCTCGACCGCATGGACGAGGAGTACGAGTCGCGCGGCGCAGCCGAGGCCCCGCTCCTCACGCGCGCGCCGAGCACGTTCGTCCACAAGGGCGGCAACGTCTTCGTCGGCTGCGAGCCGAACGAGCGCATGCTCGGGCAGGTGCTCGACCTCGTCGGCGACGACGTGGTGATGTACGCGTCGGACTACCCGCACTGGGACTCGGACTACCCCGGCTCGCTCCAGCACATGCGCTCCCGGGAGGACCTCACCGACGCCCAGCGGCGCGGCGTCCTCTACGAGGCCGCCAACCGCTTCTACTACCGCTCGTAGTCCCCGGCCGGCCCGAACTTCTCCAGCGCCCAGCGCGCCTTCTCGCGCGGGACGCCGCACCGTGCGGCCAGCCGGACCTCGCCCACGCCGTTCATCGCCTGCGGCGGCAGCAGCAGCCCGGCGGCGAACTCCTCCGCCTGCCGCTCGGCCTTCACCCGGTTCACCCACTGCCACGACGCCAGGTAGAGGCTCGTGCCCGTGTGCAGCGCGTGATGACCGACGGCGTGCGCCGTGAGCCACCGCTGCCAGCTCTCCGGCAGCGACTCTTCGATGCCGATGGCGCCCTCGAAGATCACCTCGCGCAGACGGCCGCGGAACCGCCACGGGACGACCTCGAGGCCGAGGCCCTGCAGCACCGGGGTGAGGTCGCCGCCGGGTTGGATGGCGTAGCGCTCCGCAAGGTCGCGCCCCAGCCGGAATGCGCGCATGACAACTCCTCCTGCGCGGGGGATACGCTCATTCTCGCAACCCGGCATCGCATCCCGCGACGGGCGCGTGTCAGCATTGCCACGCCATTACGAACAGAGCCGAGGGATCTCTGAGCAGGAGATCGGGTGTAGGGGCGCCCCTTGTGGGTGCCCTTCGCGCCAGCGGAGAGAAGCGCCTGTTCCCTACGTCAGCGGACGCGGCTTGCGCTTGCTCCGCACGTAGCGCGCGAAGTCCCGCACCTGCTCCCACTCGTCGGAGTCGAGGTCGCCGACCTCGTAGAGCCGCGCGAGGTCGGACTCCTTGATGGGAGTCTCGTACTCTTCCTCGTTCAGGTGTCCCGCGAGCACGAGCAGGCGTCCCAGCGGCACGCCCATCGCCTCCGCGACCTTCCGCAGGGTCGAGGGCATCGGGACCGTCCCGTGGTTGAACAGGACGCTGAGCGATGCGTGCGGCACTCCCGCGCGGCGCGCGAGCGCCAACTGCGAGACCTCACGCTCCGTGAGCCAGCGTCTGATGTATGCGGCGAGCGTATCGCCCGGCTGTTGCGTTGTCATGGCGTGATTGTACACGCTAACGGCAGCACCGGACATGATTCCTGTGACACTGCCCCGTTGCGCAACTGACACGTCTGCCGCCATCATGTCATAGGAGAAACATCGTTCTGACGCTGCAGCGTCAGACAGGAGGAGCGACCGATGGCAGAGCCGACCGTCCATGAGCAGGTGCGTTGTCCGCGTTGCGCGGCGCGCGGGAGCTGACCAGCCTCCCGGAAGAGGGGCACCCGATCTTCATGTGCCCGTTCTGCAGGCACACGTGGTGCGAGCAGGGGCGCATCCGCACGTCCCGCGCCGTGCCCCAACGGCCGGTCGGCGCGCGGTCCGCATCCTTCCCGGTGCGGAAGCAGGAGGACATCGGATGAAGAGAACGCTGTCCGAACTGGGTACCGTGTTCGCGGCGCTGGGCGTGCTGCCGCTCGGTCCGCTGCTCGCGTCGAGCTACGCCGGGCTCGCATGGGAGGCGCTTGCGCTGGCAGCGGCGTGGGCGCTCAGCTGGTACGTCTGGCTCGCCTCGCGCCTCCGCCGGGAGTGACCCCCTTGCGCCCCGTACCCGCCTTGACCCGCGAGCGGGGCGCTGCTAGCCTTCCAAGGAAGAAGTCCGCCACCAAGGAGCAGACGGCATGACGAACATCAACATTGGCACGGCAGGCACGGAGACCGGCGAGCCCGCCATCACCGTGACCGACCTCGCGGCGGAGAAGCTGGCCGGGGTGCTGGCCGAAGAGGGACAGCCCGAGGCCATGCTGCGCGTCATCGTCGTTCCCAACGGGCACGGCGCGCAGTACATGCTCTCGCTCGAGGACAAGCTCGCAGAGGACGACCTCGTGCTGTACGAGTCCGGCATCCGCGTCATCGCCGACGAGGACAGCGCCCCGCTCCTGCAAGGCGCCTCCATCGACTACTCGGAGGGGCTGATGCGCAGCGGGTTCGTTATCGAGAACCCCAACATCGCCCCCAGTAGCGGCGGCGGGTGCGGCTCCGGCGCGTGCGGTTGCGGCTCCGGCGGCGGTGGGGGATGCGGCTCCGGAGGCTGCGGTTGCGGCGGCCAATAGCCCACGCCGCGGAAACAGGTATGCATGGAAGCGCCCCGCTTGAGTGGGGCGCTTCTCTTTCTCCTACGGCTCGGCGCGGTCGAGCGACCACACCCGGAAGTCGTTGAACTGCGTCTGCTGCCCCGGCAGTCTGCCGCCCTCGAAGAATCCTGAGCCGATGCCGACGCTGCCGTGCGGCGCGCCATCCTGAAGGTCCAGCACCGACACCTGTTCCCCGTTCACGTAGAGCAGACCCGTTTCGCCGACCACCACGAGCATCAGCGTATTCTGAGCACCTTCCCTGGTGTTCAGGTTGAGCACTCTGCCCGACCTGCCGGATGCAGTCCCGCCTCCTCCTCCCCGGAGGAAGTGGTTCCACTCCCTGTTGCTGCCGACGTAGACGCCGTGGTAGCTGTCCGGCCCTGACCCGCGGAACGTGAAGCCGTAGTCCCACCAGCCCGCGCTGCCCTCGTTCGGATTGGTGAACGTCGCAACCGCGATGAAGTCGCTCGGGCTGCCCGCGGCGAGTGACCGCTCGATGAAACCGTCCTCCGTGTGGTCGAGAACACCCGACCGGTTGCCGATCGGCTGAGGCTCGTGCACCGAGAACTCGCGGAAGCGCGTCGACCGGCCGGTCACCTCGTTACCGTCGTGATACCCGGTGATCACGGAGATATTGCCTTCCGCCGGGCCGCCGCTCAGGTCCAGCGTCCCGATCGCTCTGCCGTTGAGGAAGAGCCAGCCCTGGTCTCCCAGAACGGCGAGGCGCAGGTCGTTCACTCCTTCCGAACCCAGCCACAATCCGGAGGCATCGCCGCTGCCGACGAGCCGGGCCTCGTCGGCGCCGTCCCGCAGGTAGTGGAACCACATCCCGCTGACGTTCTCGACGATGACCGCGTGGAAGTTGTTCTGCCCTGCGTCCCTGAACAGGAAGCCGTAGTCCCATCCGCTGATCACGGCGGGATAGGGATTGTGCAACTCCGCTGCAGCAACGAAGTCGCTCCGCAGGAGCCCCGCGCCATGCTCTTCGATGAACTCATCCTCGTCATGGTGCAGATAGCCCTCGATCGGCCCGAACGGTCCGGGCGTGTCGACCACTGTGTCCCGTCCTGTGCCGGGGTCGTCCACCCGCGCGCCCGCCTTCAACGTGGGCAGCACCGCGAGCACCGTCTCCGAACCTATCGCGAAGCCGACGCCCTCGACGGGAACTCCCGTGCCCGACTCCCGGATGACGAACGCGGTGATCCCCACGACCTCCCCGCCTGCAGTGAACAGCGCGCCGCCGCTGTTGCCCACGTTGAGCGAGGCGTCCGTCTGCACCTCCCACCGCTCCAGCGACGCCTCGAAGTTCACGCCGGAGACGATGCCGCGCGTCATCACCGCCGAGTCGCTGTCCAGCGGGTAGCCCATCGTGAACACGTCGGCCCCCTGCGCCGGACGCGTTGCGCTCAGCTCCACCGCCTGGAACGACTCCGAACAGCAGACGCTCAGCGCAGCGAGGTCCTTCGTGCCGTCCGAGCCCAGGAGGGTTGCGTCGTACGAACCGCCGTCCTCGGCGAGCACCCGGACGTTGCCGGGGTCGTCCTCGATGACGTGGAAGTTCGTCACGACGACCGCCTTACCCGAGTCGTCCACCTCCACGATGACGCCGGAGCCGACGGCACTACCGGTCGCCACCTTCACCACGCTCGGACGCACCAGCGCAGCGAGCGCCACGAGGTCGATGGGCTCCGGGGTCGGCGTGGCCGTGTTCTCGGGCGTGGGGTCGGCCGTCGGCGCGGGAGTCGGGGTCGGCGTGGGTGCCGGACTCGGCGTCGGGGTCGGCGTTGGTATCGGGGTGGCCGTTGCCGTTGGCGTCGGGGTGGGCGTCAGCGTCGGCGTCGCAGTGGGCACAAGAGTGGGCGTCGGCGTCGGCGCCGGCTGCGTCGGCGTGGGTGTCGGTCCCGGCAGTTCGCCGCCGAACCCCAGGTAGAAGACGGCTGCCGCTCCGCCCGCTGCCGCAGCGACCAGAAGCCCAACGATCATGAGGACCAGCGCGACGGTGCAGCAACGTCCGCGCCCATGACGTCGTCCGCCTCCGCCTTCCCCGTCGCCGTCACCCCCGCCACCGTCGTCCCCGCCGTCTTCGCCCTCTCCGTCGTCGGAGCCGCTCTCCGGAGGTTGCCCCGACAGCGCCCGGAGGCGTGCCTCTTCATACTGCCTCGCACGCTCGATCTCCATGCGCCGCCGTTCGTTGAGCCGCCGCTCCTCCTCGCGGCGGTGGGCTACGCCCTCCTCTATCTCGCGGCGCAGTTCCGAGCGGTGCCGGTACTCGGCAAGCTGCTCCTCTTCCGTTGGGCGGTCCCCGTTCGATGTCATGCTCCTCGCTCGATGCCTCCGCGCCAAAGGAGTGCCTATCGCAAGACACAGCGTTTAACGCTAACACGAGCCCTGCGGTTTACTGACCGAGGTTGGGCTGCATGCTTTGCCGTACGTCTACCGCACGGGTTGGGTTACGGAGAGTTTGATCAGGAGATCCGAGTTGTCTCTAAACACCACAACGGTATAGACCCCCGGCTTGGTCGCACGGTTTCCCAGGGAAGCAGTGAATCTGAAAGATGAAGTGTTCTCATCCCATCTGTCAGCCTCTACGTAGACGGCACCGAGATTCGAGTATGAGGAGCCAGCCGGAGCAGGCGGGATGATACCCGCAATACGTTCGCCGCACGTCTCGATGAACCCAACGCCGCCGATGCATGCCCCAGAGTTGAGGAACTCTATCTCGCCTATAGTCAGAGGAGCATTGGGCGGTGTGTAGTAGATATCGATAGTTCTGTGAACGCGAACCCCCGATTCCCGCTTTGATAGAGACAGTGCGAAAGCGCCGCCAAGCGATAAGGACGGCCCGTCGTCGGCCTCAGCAGCCCCACCTCCGAAGAGTTGAGCAAATGTATATCGCCTACCATCGTACGCAATCCCAATGTTCAGGGTCTGATGTGCCGGATCGAGGATGTTGCGTCGGTGCCCGGGAGAACCCATGAGACCCTGTTGGAGGCGTACGATGGCATCCCGAGGAGGGGCAAGCCGACAATTCGTAAGAGAAACGCACCCCCAGTCGGCAGTGTTCTCTTGTGCGTAGCTCGTTCCACCTGTCTCGGAATAAACCTGTGTCGGGTCGCGTCCGTCTATCCACCAATGACCGCT
Source organism: Dehalococcoidia bacterium (assembly GCA_034422595.1). GTDB lineage: Bacteria > Chloroflexota > Dehalococcoidia > Lucifugimonadales > Australimonadaceae > Bin16. The sequence continues at coordinate 526,630 of DAOUJO010000001.1, forward strand.
GTAGTTGTGTTCAAGCATGTCCTCGGCATGGAGTTGTGCTGCTGGATTCGAGCCAAGGGTTACGGGCCGCAGACCGTGTCCTGCTCTGTCCTTGTTCACAAGTTCGAGCGCGAGCAAGCGCAACTCCTCTACCTCGGAAGCACTCAGCCTCTGCTTACCCACTAACGGCGTCGATGTCGCAGTAGGTCGTGGTCGTAGTGTTGGCGTGGCAGTCGGTGTTGGACGCGGGGTCGCCGTAGCCGTTGGGGTTGCTGCAGGTGGCGGCGTGGGTGTCGCTGTGGGACAAGGCGGGAGCGGCGTAGAGGTAGGCGGCCCGAGCGTGGGTGTCACCGTGGGCGGCTCTGGGGTGGGGGTAGGCGTCGGCGTCAGTGGGGCAAGCAGACTCCGGCACTCCGCAACCGGCGCATGGTTCTGAACTGCCTCGGTGAACAGGCCGCGCTGGTGGCGCAGCCAGATCATCCACGAGAGTGCAGCAGCGCCCTGGCCGGGAACAGGTTCCCGCTCCAGCCGGTGCGCGTCTACCAGGAACTCGGCGGTCTCGAGGTGCACCTCGAACACGGCCACCCGGCGGCACGCGTCAACCGGCAGCAGGCTGCCCAGGTCGTCCAGTCCGGTGTCGAACACGGCGAAACTCTCCGCGAGCGCGGCGTCCACCTGCTCCCTGCTCCAGTCGCCTGCCCGCTCGCGCCACTCGTCCGAGAGCGGTTCCGGCGCCTCCCAGGCGGGCGTTGGTGTTGCTCCGGGAATGGGCGTTGCCAACAGCGCGGGGGTTGGCGTTGCGCCTGGAGCGTCAGGCGTGGGCGTGGGATCGGCGCACGGGTATGGCGTCGGAGTGGGCCCAGCGAGCACTGGCGCAGGCGTTGGTGTGGGAGCGCCTTCCTGCCCGGCCTGGGGAGTGGGAGTCGGGGTCGACAGGAACTCGAACTCGACTGGCAGCCCGTGTTGCGTGTACCAGTAGTAGCCCCCGCCGATGGCCGCGATGAGCAGCAGCAGGGCGAGCCAGCAGCACCCGTGCCCGCCCGACGAACCGCCTCCGGGACTGACGACAGTAGCAGTGCGTCCTCTACCACCCCCGCGTGACCGGCCCCCCTGCGGTCCGGGAGCCATACCCCGGCGCTCCCGGTAGTACTCCCTGTCCTGGATCGGCATGAACCCTGACTACTCCTACCCCAGCGACACCCGTGAGCCCGTGCGCGACGACTCCACCATCGCGAGCGTGATCTCGACGACGCGCAGGCCGTCGAGGCCGGTCGCGAGCGGCTCGCCGTTGCCCTCGACTGCGGCGTCGAACGCCTGCACCTGCCTCGTGTAGAGCGAGAAGGGGTGCTCCGGGTACGCCTCGTCCTCCGTCAGCGCGTCGGTGCGGACCGCGAACGCTCCGGCCTGGTTCATGTCGATGCTGGAATGGAGTCCGGCGCGTCCGAGCGTGCCGTAGACCGTGACGTCGTTGCGCTCGTAGTCCGGCGTGCGGCGCCCCGTCAGCACCGTCGCGATGATCCCGCTCCTGAAGCGCAGCGCCAGCGTCACCAGCTCCTCCAACGGCTTCTCCGGGGTGGCGTCGCTCACGGCGGAGACCTCCACAACGTCGTCGTCGAGCACGTAGCGGAGCAGGTCGGCGCAGTGCACTCCGGTCGCCATGAATGCGCCCGCGCCGATGAGCGACGGATCGTCCCACCACGCCTGCAGGCCCTCACGCGGCGGCGGCGCCTCCTGGCCCCGCACGCCCCGGCACCAGTCGGCGTGCGCGAACGACACCCTGCCGAGCACGCCGTCAGCCACGAGCGTCCGCAGGCGCCGGTGCCCCTCGTGCGCACGCAGGTGGAAGCCGACGCCGAGCCGCACGCCCGCCGTGTCGCACGCGTCGATCATGCGCTGCGCATCGTCCACGGAGAGCGCCATCGGCTTCTCGACCAGCACGTACTTGCCCGCCTCAGCCGCGCGGACGGTCTGCTCCGCGTGGAGCGCGTTCGGCGAGGCGATGTACACCACGTCCACGGCGGGGTCGCGCAGCAGCGCGTCGAGGTCGTCGTAGGCGCTGGCCGAGCCGTGCTTCTGCGCGAACGCCTCGGCGCGCCCCATGTCCCGGCTCATCACGGCGGCGAGCGATGCCCCCTCCGCCTGGTTGATGGCGGGCGCCATCTTGGTGTCCGGGTGCCTTCCTGTGCTGACGATGCCCCAACCGATGGTCATGCGCTATCCCTCCTCCAAGTTGCGTGGGAGGCAAGGATAGCAGGGGTGACAGTTGGGTCAGACGACGCCCTTGGCGCGGAGGAGGGCTATGTAGTCCTCGCGCCCAAGCGTGCAGGCAATGGACCTGCGTAGCTCTTCCTCGCTCAAACGCAACTGCTGCCGGATGCTATGGAACATCGGGAGGTCGCCCGAACTCTTCTTTGAACGTCTCGTCCGGACGACGCGCTTGCCGTCGACCTCGAGCCAGGCCAGCAGGTCTCTGCTGTCTCTGGTCTCGAAGCCGAACTTCCTGATGATCAGGTCGAACTCACGGGCGGTGAGGGGCATCGGCTCTGCGCAACTTGCGGACGAGCGTCGCGTGGACGGCCTGCAGGTCGGAACCGAGCCGTTCCTTGTCCGCGTCGAGGGTGAAGTAGAGCTCCGCGATGGCCGCCTGCAGGTCGGCGAGCGCCTCCGGGAGCGTGTCGCCGTAACCGAACTCGTTGATCTCCGGCGCTTCCAGGACGACTTGGCCTGCCTCGGTCATGCTCTTGACTGCGACAGGCTCAACGACGAACAGCCGGTCATCCTCCAGCCCATCAAGCGTGAACTCGGCTGGGGTCGCCGACGTAGCGGTCTGTTTGCCTGTCTGTGTCAACGCCCTGCCTCCCACCGGCTGCGGCACCCGGTCTGCACACACGCTACATCCGTGGCGCGGCCGTGGCAATGCGCTCGTGTCGCAGCCTACCCCTCGATGTAGCGATAGGCCGCGAGGGCTGCCGCAACACCGTCGCCGACGGCGTTGGCGAGCTGACGGTCCGAGAACTGCCGCACGTCGCCTGCCGCGAACACGCCCGGAACGTTCGTCTCCATCTGGAGGTTGGTCAGCACGTGGCCTGCCGCATCGAGCTCCAGCACGCCCTGCATGAACTCGTTCACCGGGTGGAAGCCGATGAAGATGAACACGCCCTGCGTGGTGTGCTCCGTGACCTCGCCCGTCTTGAGATTGCGCAGCACCGCGCTGTTCACGTCGCCGTTGCCCCTGATCTCGTCGACCACCGTGTCCCAGACGAACTCCATCTTCGGGTTGTCGAACGCCCGCTGCTGCAGGATCCTGCTCGCGCGCAGCGCGTCCCGGCGGTGCACGACCGTCACCTTGTTCGTCATGCGCGTCAGGTACAGCCCCTCGTCGATCGCGGCATCGCCGCCGCCCACCACCGTCACGTCCATGCCACGGAAGAAGTTGCCGTCGCACGTCGCGCAGTAGGAGACGCCCTTCCCCCAGTACTCCACCTCGCCCGGCACGCCGAGCTGGTTGTGCTCACCGCCGGTCGCGATGATGACCGCCTTGCCCGTGTACTCGGCGTCCTCGCAGACGACGTGCTTCACGTCGCCCGCCACGTCGAGGCTGACGACGGTGTCGTACTCGAACTCGACGCCGAAGCGCTCGGCCTGCTTCTCGTACAGCATCGCCAGCTCTGGGCCGTCGATCGGCTCCGGGAAGCCGGGGTAGTTCTCGATCTCGCCGGTGAGCAGGATCTGCCCGCCCACCGCCTTCTTCTCGATGATGAGCGTCTTGAGCATCGCCCGCACCGAGTAGATGGACGCGGCGAGGCCGGCTGCGCCTCCGCCGATGATGATGACGTCGTATTGCGGTTCGTTGGACATATTCACCCCCATCCTAGACGCGGTAGCGGAACCGCCCCTCCAGTTGGTCGCGGTTGAAGTTCTCTATTCCCATCATACTCCCCACGGTACCCACTCGAAGCCAATCATGAACGAATGAGACCCCTATCCAGTTCCTTGAGCTGATGGTCCGGGGCAGTAAGGCGAGCACGAGCCCAATCTCGAACGTCTTCCTCGTGCGTGAACAAAATCACTTGGATGTCCTTGTCCTCACTAATCACGAGCAGCGTGTCGAGAATGGCCTTCTTTCGCTGGGCATCGCAGGCAGCGACCGCATCGTCCAAGATGAGCGGACAAGGCTCCTCACGAGTGAGGTGTTGCGCCAGTGCGAGTCTAAGGAGGAGGTATATCTGCTCGGCGGTTCCTCTTGAGAGGAGGGCTGCATTTCGCCAGCGTTTGTTAGCACCAGCCAAGTCAACGGCCAACGACTTCGGGTTGACTCGGCAATCGACATATCGTTCGTCCGTTACAAACGGGAGCCATTGGAGGACAGTTTCTCTGAGAATGGGGGCTATGTCGCGGTGAACACGCTCCTGAGCAGATTCAAGGAACTTAGCGGTGAGTTGGATGGTGCTGCTAAGTTCTGCGAGTCGGCGGTGGTCACGCTCGGCATTCGCAAGCGCGTCTTCGGCATCAGCGACGCTTGATACTGTACGCGCGAACTCGGTGAGCTCTCCGGTCGCTTCTGTGTGATTGGACATAGCCTCGTGCAACTCTCCCAGAGCACTCTTTAAGTCACTTTGGGTGGGCTGCTCGGCACGAGCATACGCAAGCGCCTCACTCGCGACACGAGGTGCGACTGATTGCGCCTCCTGCAGTAGACGTTCGACCTCGTCCTCCACATCCTGAAGCGATCGTTCGCCCAACATCTGCTGCAGCACATCCCACTGTTGCATTCGTTCATTTGCTTCAGTAACGCTCTGCGACCGGCGCAGAAGCCATTGGTTGAGCGCTGCCACAGTGGCGTCAGGTTCATCTGCATCAGCGCCGATTGCTGCAACTGCCGCCCGCAACCTGGCATGTGCTATATCAACCCTGCGGCTGTCTTCCAAGAAGAGTTTGTCAGCGCTGTTGCGTTCGGCCCGTTGCCGCTCCCAGTCAATGCGTTGCCCACTTGTACGATCCTCCAGTCCTGCCAGTTGTTCCCGTGTGAGGTTCCTTGTCCGAGCGGCGGCAAGTAGATTTTCGTCGGTTCCCGCAACAAGTCGGGTTGCTACTTCAGCAGACCTCCTGGCCTCGCCTTCAATGACCCCAAGTGATTGTTGCGCTAACAGTCCCTGGAGTTTGTCCCACAGCAAAGAGAGCCTTCCATACTCACCGAGTCGAGCTTCCCGGACTTGCAGCCAATCGTGCAACGTCTTAACTGCTGTGTGATCGTCGGATGCGGTCGCACCGCATTCGGCCGCAGTTTCGTGGAGCCTAGTCAGTACAGTTTCTCTGCGCAGGACGTCATCCTGGTAGCGACGTTCCTCCTCCATGCGGACATTCAAGCGTTGTTCGATGCTGCGACGGTTCGTTTCAAAGAGGAATTGATCGTGGGCGGGGGGCCGCATACCCACGAGGGCGACGACCCCGGCCGCGGCCCCCGCGGCCATAAGCCCTGCACCCAGTATGAGGAGGTCAGGCAGGATGAACGCTATCCCGAGACCTGCCGCTATGGCGACCCCTGACAGTATGAGTAGAGGCAGTCTGCGGCCACCCGGGGCCGACCGGGCAGCATTAGTCCGCGCGTCAAATGCGGTGAGTTCCTCGCGTATCTCTGCCGAATTTTGGCCGACAGGTTCCTGGGGCCTTGCAAGCGATTCGAAGTCCTTCAGCACATCGCGGACACGATTGGCCAAGTGTTCTTCGTCAGGAGAAGTTCGCGGGGGGCCGTCCGGGAACTGACTGCTTAGTTCCCTCGCACTCATGTAGCGTTCCTTCGCAGCCTCTGCCTCCTTCTCAGCAACAGCGGCGCGCAGTGCGGCCAATTCTCGTTCGGCATTCTCAATATGCCGAGTGAGTGCATCTGCAGTAAGCCCACCGGGTTCGATCGGTTGGGGCCGAGAACTCCATGCCTCTAAGGCAGTGGTTACCTGCTCAAACAGCGCATCATGCCCGGGGGAAGGATGTGGCGGACCATCGGGAAACAGGTTGCTCAGCCGGCGAATCTCTTCAAGGCGCTCCCGCGCATGAGCAGCAGCCGCCTCAGCAATCACAGCACTTATCGCATCCGCTTCGCTCTGGAGCTCCTGTGCTCTTCGTTCCAAGAGGTCTACTGCCGTGCGCCGCCTGATGTACTCCTCGCGTTGCGCTCTCGCATCATCCAATGCCCTACGAGCCTGCTGTTCCGCAACTTGTGATTGTCGGAGTGGTTTGGTCGGCGACCGACTCGTGCCAACAACATCTCGCAGATAGCGGTCTAGACGTTGAAGGGCGGCAGCTGCCGTGGAGTCTGCGCCGGCAGTCGCTGCAGCTCGTTGCATATCGTCCTGAAGCATCGCCGGGTTATCGAGGATGCCTAATATGTCGGCTTGCCGAACGCATGCCGTATTGAGGAACGTACGACGGTTCAGTCCGAGCCAACGCGATCCGTCAGGTGCGCCCTCAAATAGTATCTCGTTCCTGTAGTCCCGGCCTGCAAGATGCGTGTCCCTCACAGTGCTCGATCTGTTCACCAAGTCATGCCTGAGTTCCACGCTGCGACCATCGGCGAGGGTGATTACGACGTTGACTTCCCAGGCTGTACCATCCCAAGGCTTGTGGCGTTCCGCGAACTCGCGTACATCTTTGCTGTTGCCCTGAGCGCGGCGCATCCCGCAGAGTCCCGCGTAAAGAGCGGCGTGCCAGGAGGACTTCCCCGCCTCGTTGGGGCCATAGATGATGTTCATCCCAGGGGCGAGTTCTAATACATCTCTTAGCGGACCAAATGCAGGAGCATCTATCTTGTCGAAGCGCATCAGAGCACGTCCAAGTCTTCGCGCCCATCAAGGGCGCGAAGGCCAGTAATCAGAAGTCTGCGCTCAACTTCGGGGTCAAGACGCGCACTTAGCACATCTCTCACAAACTGACCGCGTACGGTAGCCTCTTCGCGGATTACCTCCACCTCATATCCCTGCCGGAGTTCCTCGGTGTGTATCTGTGTCGCATCGAAGAACTGACTCAGCACATCGCGCAGAGCAACCTCTGGCAAGTCTAGGGCTGGCGCCAGATCGCCTGTAACGGCAAGCCGAGCAATGCCCTTCAGCCCCTGCGCCACCTCGGCAAGCCTTTCGCGCACGTCCTGCTGGGACGTGCAGCCGGTAACGTCGAGGGTGATGTCATGAACCTGGGTAACTGCCACGGAGCGCCTCTCCCGTGTGACCCTGCCATTCGACGCAATCGTAGCCAAGACCGGCCCACGCACGAGGCTAGCAGTCCTATCCTCTCCGAATTGCAGTGGGGCAGGGTTGCCCGGATATGTATGGCGTTCAGCGTCCTTGGGACGATGGTAGTGACCAAGGAAGGCGTGATCTAGTCCCGCATTTACGATGTCTTCGGTGTCAAAGGCAGCGTGAGGTTCTTTGCCGCTTCCTTGTTCGGAGAGCCACGAGAGCTCTGCTCCGTGGAAGAGCGCCACATGGACTCCAATACCTTCCGTCCGAAAGCCACTTAGGAAGTTACCGGTGTTGGCAGGCGCGCAATGGGCAGCCCCCCAGAGCGTGAGCCGATCAGCGAGAGGTAGAGGCTGCAGGCACGACTCTTTGAAAACGTGGACGTTGCTGCTCCACTCGCAGGTCGAGTAGACGCTGCCAGGCGCGTAGTAGTCATGGTTCCCAGGAGCAATATAGACCCGAACGGGACTAAGGTCGCTGAAGACTGTCTTGAGGAATTCGGCGGTGTCGGGCGTTACTCGGTCGTGTTCGTAGAGGTCTCCGGCACAGAAAAGGGCCTCTGCGTTAGTCTCACGGACCAATCCTGCTATGGAGAGCAGGGTCTCGCGAAGAGCCTGTCGCCTTCCGCGAGCAACGTCGCCCGTAGCGCCGCTCCAAGCGAATGCCGAATCAAGATGAAGGTCAGCAAAGTGGACAATCCTCATTGTGAAACCCTATCACCGGAACCAAGCTTGAATAGGGTCTAGACGCGGTAGCGGAACCGTCCCTCCAGCTGGTCGCGGTTCAGGCGGCGGTTCAGGTGCAGCCCCTCCAGCACGAACTCGGCCGCCGACGCCGCCTCCGGCCCGCTGCTGCCCGTGCCGAGTTTGCTCAGCGCGCCCGCGAACCCCTCCAACTGACCCATCTCCTCCAGGTAGACGCTGGCCGGCAGGTCCGCGCCGGTGTCGAACGTCTGCCCGGCCTCGAACGCCATCACGAGCTCGTCGAGTTCGTGCGGCTCGAAGTGGCGGTCGAACACGTTGAGCAGGGCGCGCTTGATGAGCTCGTCGACGATCTTGGCCTCGCGCCCCTCCTCCATCGTCTCCAACTCCACCTTGCCGAGCGTCGAGGCGATGATGAACGCGAAGTCCGTGATGCGCGGGACGGCCTGCCCCTCGCCCTGCGAGATGGCGCGCCGCAGCGCGTTGGCCGCGACCGTTTCGTAGTTGGCGATGGAGACGCGCACGCTCACGCCGGAGCGCTGGTTGATCTCCGGGTGCCTGCGCGCGAGCCCTGTGAACTCCGCGATGAGCTCCTTGATGTACTCCGGCACGACGATGGGCTCCTCCGCGCCCGGGAACTCGTTCCGCTCCTCGTCCATGATGGAGATCTCCTGTGCGATCTCCCTGGGGTAGTGCGTGCGTATCTGCGCGCCGTAGCGGTCCTTCAGCGGCGTGATGATGCGCCCCCGGTTCGTGTAGTCCTCCGGGTTCGCGCTCGCGACCACGAGCACGTCGAGCGACAGCCGCACGAGGTAGCCCTTGATCTGGACGTCGCGCTCCTCCATCAGGTTGAAGAGTCCCACCTGGATGCGCTCCGCGAGGTCCGGCAGCTCGTTGATGCAGAAGATGCCCCGGTTGGTGCGCGGGATGAGCCCGTAGTGGATGGCGAGCTCGTCCGAGAGGTAGCGCCCCTCCGCGATGCGGATCGGGTCGACGTCGCCCACGAGGTCCGCGATCGAGATGTCGGGCGTCGCGAGCTTCTCGCCGTAGCGCCGGTCGCGCCCGATCCACTCGATGGGCGTGTCGTCGCCCTCCTCCTCGATGAGCTCGATGGCGTAGCGCGAGATGGGGGCGAGCGGGTCGTCGTTCACCTCGCTGCCCCGCACGATGGGTATCTCGTCGTCGAGCAGCTCCACGAGCGCGCGGATCATGCGCGACTTCGCCTGTCCGCGCTCGCCGAGCAGGATGATGTCCTGCCCCGCGAGGATGGCGTTCTCCACCTGCGGGATGACCGTGTCCTCGTAGCCCACGATGCCGGGGAAGACCGGCTCGCCGTTGCGCAGACGGCTCATGAGATTGCGGCGCAGTTCGTCGCGGACGGACGTGACGGCGTAGCCGCTCTCGCGCAGCGCGCCGAGCGTCGACGGTCGTCCGTTCCTGGAGGGTTTCCTGGTCGCGGGCTTCTTTCGCGTGGTAGCCATGGGCGCTCCTGGGGAGGGATCGCGCCGGAGACCGGCGCCTCCTCTCATTCTACACAAGCGAGGGTGGGCGGCGGCGCGGGCTAGCTGACGATGCGGCGCTTGCGGTTGTTGAGGTAGTCGACCAGCACGTACTGGCCCAGCTTGCCGGGCGAAGTGTAGAGCGCGCGGCCATTGTTGATGCGGGTGACGCGGTCGATGAAGTCCAGCAGGTAGTAGCTCGTCTCCAGCATGAAGGTGTTGATGGTGATGCCTTCGGCGGTGCAACGGCGGACCTCGCGCAGCGTCTCATGGATGGTGCGGTAGGTCGGGGGGTAGTTGAAGTAGGAGCGCGTCCCTTCCAGGTGGGCCGTGGGCTCGCCGTCCGTGATCATCAGGATCTGCCGCGAGCAGTTCTTGTAGGGGGCGAGCAGCTTCCGCGACATGGCGAAGGCGTGCTGCATGTTCGTGCCGGAGACCCACATGTTCCACGTGAGCGTCGGGAGGTCGTCGGTCTTGATGGGAACGGCGTAGTCGGAGAAGCCCACCATCCAGAAGCGGTCGCGGGGGAACTTCCCGCGGATGAGCGCTTCCAGTGCGAGCGCGACGCGCTTGGCGGCGCCCCATGAGCCGAACATCCCCATCGACTTGCTCTGGTCGATGAGCAGGACCGTGGCGGCCTGCACCACGTGCTCGGTGCGCTTCACCTCGAAGTCCTGGATGCCGACCTTCACCGGCGTGCCGACGCCCTGCCGCTCGATGGCGTTCATCACGGTGCGGTGCAGGTGTATCTCGAACGGATCGCCGAACTCGTAGGGCTTGGTCTCGTCCGTGTGCTCGCCGCCGGTGCCCCGCACCGCCAGCTCGTGGTCGCCGGCGCGGCCCTTGCGAAGGTCGCCGAAGAGGTCGCGCAGCACCTTCTGGCCTATCTTCCGCACGGCTGCGGGCGTCAGCTCCAGCCGGTCGCCGTCGCGGCGCAGGTAGCCCGCCTCCTCCAGCCGCTTCGCGATTTCGGCGAGCCGGTCCAGGTCCTGGCGGGCCTCCTCGCCGAGCAGCGCTTCGAGCATCTCCGCGTCGAGTTCGTCGAGGTCGCCCCGGCGCATCGCCTGCCTGATCTGCGCCTCGAGGTCGTCCATCGACTGCAGCTCGCCCATGACGTTCATCGCTTCTTCCAGGGTCATGTTCTCCTCGCCCTGGAAGAGACGCTGCTCGGCGAACTCGTTGAACGGGAGCATCTGGCCGAGGTTCGCGGCGAGCTCGGCCAGCTCGTCGGCGGTCTCGGGGTCCATGGCGGCGTTCATCGCCTCGAACAGTTCGCGCCGCTGCCCCGGCGACATGCTGTCGAGCAGGCTCTGCATCTGCCCCATCTGGCGGGCGAGCATCTCCATGAGCTCGTCGAAGCTGCGCGGCGGGTCGTCGCCGAACATGGCGCCCCACTTGTCCATGAAGCCCTCGAAGTCCGGCTCCAGGCCGTCGAGCTTGTCCCGGATCATCTGGTTGAGGTCGCGCAGCATCTCGCGCATCAGGGCCATCTGCTGCGGGTCCATGTTCTCTATCTGCTGCCGCATCTCCGAGGCGACGGAGCCGAGCATCTCCTTGCGCAACTCGTCCATGAGCTCCTGGAACTTGCGCTGCGCCTCGGGGTCGATGAAGTCGAAGTCCTGGAGTTCGCGGAGCGCGCCCGCCGTGCTCTCGGGGAGCTGGTCGAGCCGTTCGCGGTTGCGGTCGGCCCGCTGCTTGAAGAGGTCGCGCAGCCGACCGGCCTGCTCCGCCTCCTCGCCGCTCATGTTCGCGAGGTTGTCCTCGATCTCGCCGAGGCGGCGCTCCATCCCTGCGCGCTCGGTCTGGAGCACGTCGTCGAGCCGCTCCTTGAGGTCGCGCATGACGGAGTCGGGGTCGTAGCGGTCGAGCGTCTGGTTGCGGCGCGAGCGCAGGCGTTCGAGGAGGTCGTCGAGTCCGGGAAGGCGGGTATCGTCGCCGCTGGCGCCGCGGCGGATGAGGTCGCGGAGTGCGCGGCGGATGTCGCCGTGGTCGATGACGTCCTCGGCCAGTGCGTCGAGGAGCGCATCGGCGTCGGCTTCGAACGGCTCCTGCGAGCCGTCCCACTGCGAGTACCGGTAGAGCCTTGCCACGGCGGGATTGTAACCCGCCGCGCAACGGGAGCGCCTACCCGCCGTCCGGCGGGAACGGGTCGTCCTCGCTCGCCCGCGCCTGCGACTCCACTATGGAGATGCCCCGGCTCGTCTTGTCGCCCCAGAGGCTCTTGACGTACGTGAGCACCGCGACGATCTCGTCGTGGCTGAGCCGGTCGCCGAACGCCGGCATGGCGCTCTTGAAGCTGCTGAAGCGCGGGTCTTCGAACTCCTGCCCGCCCTTGCTGACGACGCGGTAGAGGAGGCCGTCGCCGTGGTGCCAGGTGTGGCCGTCGCCGTTCAGGGGCGGCGGGGGCAGCGTGCCGTCGTCCTTCTCGATGTGCCAGTTCGCCTGGCCCTCGCCTCCGGCGCCGTGACACGTGGCGCAGTTCGCCGCGAACAGCTCCTGCCCCCTCGACACGACCGCAGGATCGTAGGGAGACGACGACGTGCAGGCGGTCATCAGGAGGAAGGCGAGCGGGAGCGCGGCGAATGCGACGAGACGGGCGCGAGCCACGTTAACCAACGCTGTCCCCGCGACCCCCTACACCTTCGACACCATGTGCTCCCGGCCGCCTTCCTCGATGGCGACCGTCTTCGGGAGCACGATGTCGAGCGAGCGGACGCGGAACGCTCCGCCGTTGCGGGCCTCCGGCGGCTCCTGGCCTTCCATCAATTGCCGCACGGAGCGCATCAGCCGCCGTCGCACCTGGATGATGGCCGTGTCGCTGCTCACGAGATGCTCGCGCGTGCGGTCGGACACCGGCCCGCCGTGCTGCACCTCCGTCACTGCGAAGTCCTGCGCCGGTATCGACTTGATGCCCGTGAACGAGTAGTGCCGCTGCGTGGCACGGTCGAGCAGGTAGTCGTTCGACCTGTTCTCCTTCGTGCGGAACGTGCCGGGGATCATCTCAGGGAAGAGGACGCCCTTGTCGCGGTAGATGGAGAGCTCCTCCGGCGTCAGCGGACGCTCGGCGTGCCAGCGCACACGGAAGGCGACGGCGTGCTCGTCGTCCACCGGCACCTTCACCTGGCAGAGGACGGGGTCGCCGGGGCGCGCCGCGATCATCGTATAGAACGGGAGCATCCACTGGTTCACGCGCCAGTAGTAGTTCTCGCCCGCGTCGCGCCGAGCGGTCAGCATCACGCCGTACTCGGTGTCGGTCACCGTCCACACGGGCGCCTTGTCGGCGGCGGTCAGGTCCTCGATGCCGTTCGCGCGGCCGTCTATCACTGTCCCGCTCTTGACGTAGCTGTGCAGGAAGCCGAGGTGGCTGGAGTCGATGTCGGCCTCCATCGTCTGGAGGTAGTTGCAGTCCAGGAACATCTTGGAGATGTAGCGCTGGTCGTTCGGGACGCGCGTCCACTCCATCTCCGGGAACTCCGGCACGCCGTTCTCACGCGGACCGAGATATGCCCAGATGACCCCGCCGCGCTCGACCGCCGGGTACGCGCGGGCGCGTATCTTCTCTTTGAACGTCGCGCCCTCCGGCGCGTTCGGCACGTCGACGCACGTACCCTCGACGTCGTACTTCCAGCCGTGGTAGACGCAGCGCAGGCCCTCCTCCTCGTTCCGCCCGTAGAAGAGGTCCGCGCCTCGGTGCGCGCACCACGGCTCCAGCACGCCGATGCGGCCCTTGCTGTCCTTGAACGCGACGAGGTCCTCGCCGAGTATCCGCGCGCGGACGGGGTCGCAATCGGGCGCGGGCAGCTCCTCCGCGAGCAGGATGGGCGTCCAGAGGCGTCGCGCGAGTTCGCCCATCGGCGTGCCCCGCCCAACCTTCGTGATGAGTTCGTTCTCTTCAGCGCTGAGCATCGCTGCCCTCCCCGCGTTCCGTGTGGTTGCGCTGGGCGCATTCTACCGTGAGGCGCAAGCACGCGCAGTGCGTGATACGCTCACGCCGAACACAAACGGCGGGGAGGTACCCATGGGCGAACTGGACACGTTGCGCGTCGACAACATCGGCAGCCTCCGCAGGCCGGACTCCTTGCTCGACATGCGCGCCCGCTTCGAGAGCGGCGACGCCACGTCCGAGGAACTGGCGGAGCTGGAGGACGAACTCATCAAGGAAGTCATCGCGCACCAGGAGCGGGTCGGCTTCCCCATCGTGACCGACGGCGAGTTCCGCCGCAGCAACTTCCAGGACAGCTTCGGCGCCGCCGTCTCCGGCTATGCAACGCCCGAGAGCCGCGAGGAGTACGAGCGCTGGCGGGAGGGCAGCCGCTCCGAACGGCAGGAGCGCGTCGAGTCCGGCCCGCAGGTCGCGGGGCCGCCCGTCGTGTCCCGCATCCCGGCGGTCGAGCGGCTCACGCTGACGCGTAACCTGCCGCTGGAGGAGTACGTGTTCGCTGCGAGCGTCGCGCGCGCATCCGCCAAGGTGACGCTCATCGGGCCGGACCGGGTCGCGCAGCGCTTCGACTGGCAGGCGTCGGAAGGCGTCTACGAGGACCTGGACGACTTCAGAAAGCACGTCGCGGAGATACAACGCGAGATGGTGCGCCAGCTGGTCGATGCGGGCTGCCCCTACGTCCACATCGACGCACCGGGCTACACGGCCTATGTCGACGAGCCGTCGCTCGCGGCGATGCAGTCGCGCGGCGAGGACCCGGCGGAGAACCTGACGCGGTCCATCGCTGCCGACAACCGCGTCATCGAGGGCGTCGAGGCCACGTGCGGCATCCACCTCTGCCGCGGCAACTCGCGCGCCATCGACCCGCTCACCGGCAGGATGGTCGCGCAGTGGCACCGCGAGGGGCACTACGACCCCATCGCGGAGCAGCTCTTCACCCAGCTCAACCACAAGCGTCTGATGCTGGAGTACGACAGCGAGCGCGCGGGCAGTTTCGAGCCGCTGCGCTTCGTGCCGAAGGACAAGATCGTCGTGCTCGGCCTCGTCACCACGAAGAGCACGGACGTCGAGACGATGGATGACCTGAAGCGCCGCATCGACGAGGCGTCGCGCTACATCGACGGCGACCAGCTCGCGCTCAGCCCCCAGTGCGGGTTCGCCAGCGGCGGAGGCGGCGAGACGGTGCCCGAGGACGTGCAGTGGCGCAAGCTGGACGTGATACTGGAGACTGCCGCTCGCGTCTGGGGCTAGGCCCCGAACACGCTGCTAGAGGCCGGACTGGCCTGTCCGCAGCGTGTAGGCGGCCTCGACGTCGGTGACGAACGCCCTCCCGTCGCCCGGGAACCCGGTCGCGGCTGCCGCCTGTATCGTGTCGGCGACGGTCTGGACCTGGTCGTCCTCGACAACGATCATCATCATGGACTTCGCCAGTTCGTCGTATATCTGACCGCCCACCTGCACACCCTGCTGCTTGCCCCGGCCGAGCACGTCCCACTTCGTCATCGCGGGGAAACCGCTCTTCGCAAGAGCGGAGGCGACCGCGTCTTCCTTCTCCGGCCGGATCACTGCGCGTACCATCTTCATGTTTCGTCTCCCTTCTGGGCCTGTGGTTCAGCTGACCGGCACCATCAGTACGCGGTCCTCAGCGGGCTGTTCCCGTCTGATCTTCTTCAGCGTGGCCAGGTTGTCGATGACAACGGGCATCAGTTCGTCGAGCATGCTCACTGGAACGAGGTCCATGATCTTCTCTCCGGGGCGCGGATCGGTCCCGGTGCGGCCTCCGACGAAGATGCTGACCGCGTCCACAACCTCTCCGTCGACACGGGCCTTGGCCCCCTGGAAGCCGATGTCGGCTGCGTGGTGGTTGCCGCAGCCCGCGGGGCAGCCCGACCAGTTCATCGTGAGCGGAGCGGCGTCCGGGAACCGGGCCGCCAGGCTCTCGGCGAGCTGCTTCCCGAGCGCTTTCGTCTCGATCAGCGCCAGGTTGCAGTAGTCCTTTCCGGTGCAGCTCACCAGGCCGCGCGTGAATGCGGGCGGCGAAGGAGAGAACCGGGTGAGGAGGGGGTCGTCGAGGAGCGGCTGGACGTCCTCTTCCGGCACGCCCACGACGATCGCGTTCTGGCCGGTCGTAAGACGTACGGCCCCCGCGCCGTAGACCTCGGCGAGCCGGGCGAGTTCCATCATGTCGGCGGCCTGCGTCCTGCCGGTGGGAACGCAGAGCCCCACCGAGTAGAGGCCATCCTGACGCTGTGCGGCGACGCCGAGGTGGTCCGTTGTGTGTTGCATCCGCACGTCCCGGCCTGCGGACGTGAACGGAGCTCCCCATCGCTCCTCCAGCCGCTGCCGGAAGAGCTCGGCGCCCCACTCCTGCACGAGGAAGGCGAGGCGGGTCTTCGTGCGCTGCTCACGGGCGCCCTCGTCGCGGAACAGCAGCGTGATCGTTGCCGCGAGCCGGGACGCCTCTTCGGGTGCAACGAATATGTCCAGCGGCTGGGCGACGGTCATGCCGCCGGAACCCATCTTGCCCCCGACGGCGACGTTGAAGCCGTGCGTGGCCTGCGGGCCGATGGCGGGAGTGAGCGCGATGTCCTGCGTCTCGCTGTGCGTGCAGTTTTCGAGGCAGCCGGTGATGGTGACGTTCAGCTTGCGCGGGAGGTTGGTGTACTCGCGGTTGCCGAGGAACGTCTGCGTGAACTGTTCGCCGACCGGCGCGGCGTCGAACAGTTCGTAGGGCGTCAGGCCGGAGAGGGCGCAGGTATTGACGCCGCGGATGTTGTCCATGCCGGTCTGCAGCGAGGTGAGGTCGACGCCCCGCAACGCTTCGAGGATGTCGGGGACGTCGCGTATCTGGACGGCCCGCAGTTCCAGTTGCTGCCGGGTGGTGATGTCGATAACACCGTTACCGAGGCGCTGCGCGAGCGAGGCCAGCGTGTGGAGCTGGCGCGAGGCAAGCTGACCGTTGGTGATGCGGATCCGCATCATGAAGCGTCCGGGAGTGGGCTTGCGGAAGAACGTGCCTATCCACTTCAACCGTTCGCGGTCGTCCGGTTCGAGCGTCTCCCAGCCGCCGTGCTGCGCGGCGAGTTCGTCTATCTCGTCCAGGATGTCGAGTCCGTTCTTCTCGTCCTTGATGCGCTCGATGGGGTTCATGCGTTTCCTTTACGTATTGCTGTACAGGGCCATCGGGACACGCTTGGCGTACGCGGGAGCGATGGCGGCGGCCCCCCGTCCGAGGGCGCGCTCCATCGCGATGCGCTCCTCGGCCTCGCGTTCAGGCGAGAAACGCACCACGAGCACGAGCGCGGACATACCGGTAACGATGGCCGCGAGGTAGAGCAGCGCCTGTTCGGTTGAGAGCGACTCGATGCGGAACAGGAACCCGGCTGCGACGGCCCCTGCATTGCCGCCCGCCCCCACGATGCCTGCCACGGCTCCCAGCGCGCGGCGGTTGATGAACGGGACGACCGAGAACGTCGCGCCTTCCGACATCTGCACGAAGAGGCTGAACACGAGCATGGAGAGGATGGCCACGGGCAGGACGGCCATCTGCGAGAAGACAGCCAGCGCGAGGCCTTCCAGCAGGAGCACGGTGCCGAGGAAGAGCGTCCTGCCCCTGAGGCCGAAGCGTACCCCTGCGAGGTCGCCGAAGATGCCTCCGAGCGTGCGGGCGAAGAGGTTCATCAGCCCGAAGAGCCCGGCGATGAGGCCCGCCATCGCGACGCTGAGCCCGAAGCGGTCGTGGTAGTAGAGAGCGGCGATGTTGTTCATGGTGAGTTCCACGCCGAAGCAGGCGCCATAGACCAGGAAGAGCGCCCAGACGCGGTGGTCTCTGGCTGCCTCCAGGAACGCCCCCCTGGCGCTGGCGTCCTGCGTCTTCGACGCACGCGCTTCACCGTCCGGCGTGTCCTGGGTGAGCCGGTAGTAGGCGATGCCCATGAGGAAGAGCGCGATGCCCGGGAACACCATGGCGAGGCGCCAGCCGAGTACCTCGCTTGCGCCGAACCCGAGGATGGCCGCGAGGATCAGCGGCATCACCATCTGCGTGACGCCCCCTCCGAGATTGCCCCAGCCCGCGGTCGTCGCGTTAGCGGTCCCGACGACGTTGGGCGCGAACATGACCGACGTGTGGTATTGCGTGATGACGAACGAGGCTCCGATCACGCCGATGGCAAGGCGGAAGAGCAGGAAGGACTCGTAGCTGGTTGCGAGCCCGATGCTCATCACCGGGATGGATCCCACGATGAGCAGCCCGGTGTAGGTCCGGCGGGGGCCGATCCGGTCGCACAGCCACCCCGCGAACAGGCGGGCGGCGATGGTGACCGCGACGGATGCGATGACCGTGTTGCCGACCTGCGTTTTGGTCAACCCCAGGTCGTCGCGGACGATGGCCATCATCGGCGCGATGCCGAACCACCCGAAGAACGCGAGGAAGAAGGCGAACCAGCTCATGTGGAACGCGCGCATGTGCGGGCGGGCGAAACTGAAGAGGGAGATGCTCGCCGCCTTGTGGGTCTGGGGGTCTATCCTCATGCTCGCTCAGCCTCTGCGTTGGACTGGGACCGCGGCGTCCGGCTCGGCCTAGATGTCGGCCGACGCCTCACCGCTGCCGACCTTGGCCACGACGACGTGCGCCTTCTCCTGGCCGGGCGCTCCGAGGACGGATGTCTTGCTCTGTCCCAGGAGCCGCTTGATGCCGTGAGGGTCCCGCACGAAGCACCGGACCTGGTGCAGCCACTTCACGCTCTTGTACCCCTGCAGGAACGGCACCCAGAGACGGACCGGCCCGCCGAGCTCGTGCGGCAGCGCCTCTCCGTTGATCTCGTGGACCAAAAGCACCCTCGGGTCGCGGGCAAGGCTCTTGGGCAGGCTTTCGAAGTACATGCCGTCGGCTGAGTAGAAAGCGAGGTAACCCGCGGAGGCGAGGTCGATGCCCGCAGCCTCGAGCACTGACTGGAGCCGCACGCCGGTCACCCGCGGCGTCTCCGACCAGTTGAAGATCTGGCAGACGAGCGGGGTAGGTTCGCAGACCACCGGCAAACGCTCGATGTCCTCCCACCGTACGACGGTCGTCTTCCCGGTTACGTCCGTCAGGCTCATCTGCCAGTCAGCCAGCGACTGCGGCTCCGGCATGGGGAAGAGGGAGAGGATGGGCAGCGGCTCGGCCTCGAAGTCCATCGCCGCGAACTGATCCTTGAACTTCGGGTAGTTGACGTAGGGGCGCAGCACCATGACTAGACCGCGCCCGCGCTCGCGAGCACTTGCTCGGGCTGCTCCGTGCAGATGACTTCCTGCAGTGGGCATATGAACACCTTGCCGTCGCCGTAGTTGTCGGACCTGTTGGCTGCGATCAGCGCGTTCGCGAGAGGCGTTGCGACCTCGTCCGGCACCGCCCATGCCAGCATCCGCTTCGGAAGGAACTGCATCACGCCGTCGTCCTCTCCGTTGATGGGTCGCATGTAGCGGAGACCTCGCTGGCGGCCCCGGCCCATAACGCGACGGTGCGTGTACGCGGATACGCCCAAGGCGAAGGCGGCATCAACGCTCGCCTGCCACTTCTCCGGCCGGATGACAGCTATGACTTCTTTCAAGGGGGGCGCCTCCTGCGGCATTGCTTGCATCAAGCGTAGACGCAGGGTGTATCGAGCCGGTTACGGAAGAGTTACGCGGTTGTTACGTCCCGCGCACGGTCAGGACGCGAAGACTCCCGTCTCCTCCTGGTGCGGGGCGTCCATCGCCTCCTCGCGGTAGAGGTTGAGCGCCTGCAGGACGGGGCTGTCGTTGTAGGAGAAGAGGACGGCCTCCTCCTCGGCGGCGTGCTCGTGGAAGTACCACGACGGCACGACGAACGTGTCCTTCGGTCCCCAGTCGAACCGCGTGCCCGCGATGATGCTGCTCCCGCTGCCCTGGATGACGTGGTAGATCGTCCCGCCCACGTGCCTGTGCGCTTGCGTGCGCTGACCAGCACGCAGCAGCGTAGCGAAGCACGCGATGGTCGGCATCGCGGGCCCGCCGTTCAGCGGGTTCGTGTACTCGACCGTGATGCCGTCGTACGGGCTGCCGTCCGTATCCTCGGCCAGCGCCTTCAGGGCTGCGTACGTGCTCTCGAACTTGTAATTGAGGATGGGCGAGTTCGGCGAGTCGCGCCGCTCCCACGTCGGCGTCAGGCTTCCCGCGCCGAACATACGCAGCGAGAGGTCGTCCGGCTTCGTCAGCGGATGCGTGCTGTCCGGGTACTGCTCGTAGAAGTTCGCGTCGAGCGACTGCACGAACGGCACGTCGAGGCCGTCCAGCCACACCATCGGCGCGTCGCCCTCGTTGCCGTGGTCGTGCCACGTCCAGCTCGGCGTCGTCACGAAGTCGCCGGGGTCCATGTAGCTCTTCTCGCCGTTGACGGCGGTGTACGCCCCCTGCCCTTCGATGACGAGCCGCAGCGCCGACGGCGAGTGGCGGTGCGACGGTGCGATCTCGCCCGGCTTGATGATCTGGAGGTTCGCGTACAGCGACGATGTCGCCGAGGGCTTTTCGATGCCGGGGTTGGTGAACACGAAGACGCGCCGCTCCGCGAGCTCCATCGGCACGAGGTCGGCCGCGCGGTACAGCAGGTCGCGGTAGTCGAGGTAACGCCAGAGGAACGGCTGCACGGTCGGCCTGCCGCGTTGGGCGTTCACCTCCCACAGCGGCATCGCGTTCCGGCTGCGCACCTCCTGCAGCAGCAGGTCCATCTCCTCGATGCGGCTCTCGCCCGCGCTGTTCGTCATGGCACACCTCCGCCGGTTGCCGCAAAGGTACGCCGCACGCCGGACGGGGTCAAACGGCCGACAGCCCCTCCGGCGTGTCGCCGCGCGCGAGCAGATAAACGTTGATCGCGACCGCGCACACGACCGTGAGCGCCGCGACACCCGCAAGCATCACGAACACCCACTGTACGCCCGGCCCGTCTGCCAGGAACCCGCCTCCCAGTCCTGCGAACGCCCCGATGCCGAAGCCGGTGAACGAGGTGAGGCCGTACATGCGCCCCTGCAGCCGCTCGGCAGCGTAGTCCGAGATCATCGCGACCGCTGTCGGCTGCGCCAGGAAGTTGAAGAACACGAACGCCGACGCGCCGGCGAGCAACAGCCAGCCGTCCCACAGGCCCATCATAAGCAGCGGGGGCACCGTCAGCGCCGCAGCGGGCACCAGCAGACGCTCACGTCTGAAGCGCTCGCCCATCTCGCCGCCCGCGTACTGCCCCGCTACGCCGAATAGCAGCGCGACGGTAGCCGCCGCGCCGCCGATCACCACCGGCTCGAACCCGAACACGTCGAAACCCAGGTTCTTGCCCAGGTGCAGCGGCAGGAACAGCGTGAGCCCGCGGAAGACGAACCCGAAGCAGCCGTTGATGACGAACATCAGCGCCAGCGGCACGAGCAGGCTCTGCGCGCGCAGGCGCGGGCGTGGACGTTGGCTGCTCCCTCCCACGTCGTCCGGCGGCGAGCGGAACGCCGAGATCGAGACGGCGATCGACAGCACCGCGAACACGACGAACGCCCCACGCCAGCTCCACGCGCCCGCCACGGCTGCCGTCAGCAGCGGCGCCAGCGCTGTCCCCAGGTTGCCGCCCGCCCCGTGGATGCCCAGCGCACGCGCCCGGCTCCGGACGCTGCGCGTGATGAGCGATAGCCCTGCGGGATGATAGAGGCCGCCCAATATCCCGATGAGCACGAGCGCAACGCCGAGCACCCACACGTTCGGGGCCGCCGCCGCGACCAGCGCCGCCACTCCCGCTCCGCCCATCGAGAGCGCCACGGTGCGCTGCGAGCCGAGCCGGTCGGCCATCTCTCCCGCGGGAACAGCCGTGAACGCATAGGCCAGCCAGGAAACCGTCGCCAGCGCCCCGAGCACGACCTCGGTGGTGCCGAACTCGATCAGGATGACGGCGAGCACCGTCCCGTAGACCAGGTCGACGGCGTGGTTCAGCCCGTGCGCGACGCCGGTCGACGCGACGATGCGGCGCTCCTCCGGCGTCATGCGGCCTGCGGCTTCGGTGTAGGTCGCCATCCCGCGCAGTATGCCACGAGCAGCCCCGGCTCACACGCGATTCCTGACGGGCACCCGTGAACGGAGTCGCATACGTTGACTTGCGGGGCATGGAGTGTTAGGTTGCGCGCCGCTTGTACGCTGCCGATAGCACGGCAGCTTTTCCGCGAAATTGGCGGAAACCGAAAGTGGGAGGGAAACCATGCGCACACTGCATTGGGGAAGTAAGCAACTCTGGCTGGTTGTGGCTGTTCTGGGGCTCGTCGTTGGCCTCGCGGCATGTGGATCGGAGGATCCAACGCCGACTCCCGTGCCTCCCACACCCACGCCTACGGCCACGCCTGTGCCGGAGCCGGGTACAACGCCTGTGCCGGCGCCTGAACCTACGGCCACGCCTACGCCGGACGCGTCGTTCGAGGCGCAGTGGGAGCAGCTCGTTGCCGACGCACAGGCCGAGGGCGAGATTGTCATCAGCCTGGGCGGGACGGACTCCCGGCACATCCGGGACACCCTCGCGCAGTTCCAGAAGAAGTTCGACATCAGGGTCATCGCCAGCACGGGCAGCGGTAACGCGAACACCACGCGTATCCTGGCCGAGCGCTCCCGCGGACGCTACACCGTTGACTACAGCGTCGCGGGCACGTCGTCGACGCAGCGGCTGATCGACGCCGAGGCCTTGGTCCCCGTCGCGCCGCTCGTCATCGAGCCGACGATCCTGAACCGGACCCCCGAACACTGGCACCTCTCGCCGAAGGTGTGGTGGTCCGACGTCTCCGCCACGTACTCGATGTCTGACAGCCTCAGCATCGACAACTTCACGGACCTCTGGTACAGCACCGACAGGCTGAGCCCGGCGGAAGCTGCCGAGATCACGTCGTGGTGGGACCTGGCCGACCCGAAGTGGGCCGGCGAGATCGCCATGACCGGCTTCGCTACTCAGGGCACCGGAGCGACCGCCCGCGTGCGCGTGCACCGCGGCGTGGGACAGGACTTCTGGGAGGCCGTCACCAGGAACGCTGCCGTCGGCAACAACGTCCTGGACTTCTCGGCCGCCGACGGCTGCGCCGACCTGGTCGCTCGCGCGGTGGTGACCTTCGGCTTCGGCTGCGACGTTGCGTTGCGTCCGCTGGCAGCGTCGGGTCTGCCGGTTGCCTCCATCACCGACCACATCGTCATGGAGGAGGGCCTGTCGGCTGAGGTCGGCGGCACCGGCACCGTGCTCGACAAGGCGCCTCACCCCAAGGCTGCCCAGCTCTTCCTGAACTGGTGGTACAGCCAGGACGGCATGGAGACGGACGTCAACTTCACGCGCAACCTCTCGCCCTCTCCGAAACTGCGTTCGGACGTCTCGCAAGGCAAGGTCGAGGACAGGTTGTGGGACCGCGTGGGGCAGCTGCAGAGCCTGCTTGAAGCGGACAAGGTGTTCGTGGTCGACCAGGGCGTCCCTGAGTACGATGACGACCGGACTCTGTCGCTCAACTACCTGCAGGCGCTCTACGACGAGCTCGGCATCCTGTACACGGCGAACTAGAGAGCGATGCCGCGTCACGGCGGCCGGGGAGAGTACCTCCCTGGCCGTCGTGACGCGACAAGCCCAGCGCAAGGAACACCGGGTACCAGGAACCAGAGGAAGTGATGACATCGCCTGCGACGATTGCACGCCCTTCCGCCCTCAGGAGCTTCTTCAGGGCAGAGATGGGCACGTTCATCATGGCGCTCGTCATCATCTCCCTCAGCGTCTACCTGATCCTGCCGATGCTGATCCTCTTCTGGTTCAGCTTCGATGTTTCCACGGACGTATTCGTCCCACCCCGTGAGTTCGGCTTCGCCAACTGGACCGGCGCGTTCGACAATCCACGCATACCGACTGCGTTGTGGAACTCCTTCCTCGTCTGGTTCTTCGTGATGATCATCGCCTTCCCCATCTCCGTGGCGATCTCGATGGTCCTCGCGCGGACCAAGATCCCCTTCTCCCAGGGGCTGGAGTTCTTCTTCTGGATCGCCTACATGTTCCCCCCCCTCGCGAGCACCATCGGCTGGATGATGATGCTCGCCCCCACCAGCGGCTTCATCAACGTGGCGCTGGAAGCGCTCCCGTTCGTCGACAGGGGGCCCTTCAACATCTTCAGCCTGGAGGGCATCGTGTTCGCGAGGATCATGGCGGACGGCATCGCCTACAAGGTGATCCTGTTCACGCCGGCCTTCCGCAACATGGACCAGGCGCTGGAGGAGGCCGGGCGCGTCTCGGGAGCGTCCAAGCTCGGCACCATCATCAAGGTGACACTGCCGGTGATGGCGGCGCCGCTGATGCTGGTGTTCGCCCTGCACCTCATCCGCGTCTTCCAGGGGTTCGAGACGGAGTGGCTGCTTGGGGCGCGATGGGGGTTCTACGTCTACTCCACCCTCATCTACCTGGATGCCCAGGCTTTCAACTACGCGCCCGCCGTCGTGACCGCGAGCCTCACGCTCGTCGTCATCGGCTTCATCTTCCCGATACAGCGCTGGGTGACGCGCCGCCGCCACTACACCACTATCACCGGTAAGTTCAGCCCGGGCCTTATCGAACTGGGCGGATGGAAGTGGGTCTTCTTCTCGGCCATCCTCGGGCTGCTCATCGTGCTGACCGCGCTGCCCATCCTGGTGCTGGTCGTCGGGAGCTTCATGAACCACGTGGGCTACTTCAACGCGATACCCACGTGGACGTTCGACCACTGGCGCGATACCTTCTCCGATGAACTCTTCTTCACCGGGCTGCGGACCACCATCACGCTTGCCGTCGTGGCGGGCGTCGGCAGCCCCCTGCTCTTCTCCATCATCGCCTACCTCATCGTGCGCAGTAAGTGGCGATTGAGAACGACGCTGGACTCCATCATCTGGGTCTCGGCGGCCTTCCCCGGCATCCTGTCCTCCCTGGGCCTGCTGATGCTCTTCCTGAGCGTGCCGGGGCTGACGTGGCTGTACGGCTCCATCTGGGCGTTGGTCCTGGTGGTTATCATCTCGGGCAACACCACGGGCACCAACATCTTCAAGGGCGTGCTGGTGCAGTTGGGGGCCGACCTCGAAGAGGCCAGCCGCGTTTCAGGGGCTGGATGGTTCCGCACCTACTTCCGCATCGTCATCCCGGTCATCATGCCGACGATGGTGCTGATCGGGATGCTGAACTTCATATCGGCCGCGAACACCACGTCCAGCATCATCCTGCTCGCCTCGCGGGATACGATCACCCTCTCCATCCTTGCGCTGGAGTTGGGCTCCTCGGACCTTGGCCAGGTCGAGAGGGCAGGGATCATAACGCTGGTGATCATGACGATGACGATGGGTGTGGCGCTGGTGATGCGGGCCTTCGCGCTGCGCGTGGGGCTCCGGCAGGACATGCGCGCCCGCGACGTTCAGGGCAGATCGATCGCCGCAACGGAGAGGACGGCATGATGGATAGAGAACAAAGAACGGACGGGGCGACCGATGAGCGCACGGTGTGCGCCAGCGGCACGCCGCGCCGTTCCCCAGTAACGCATCGAAACCAGGAGGTGCTCTGATGAGCAAGGTATTGACTATCACGTGGCTGCGTTCGAGGAGACTGCTGGTGAGCGCTGTTGCGCTGCTGGGGCTTGTCGCATTGATACTGGCGCTGCAGCCTGCGTTCCCGGCGAGCGGTTCGCCCGACGCCGCGACGAGGTCCCAGGCGATGGAGGAAGGCTCGAAGGCCACTGTCGTCTTCGAGGTCCATCCCACCTTCATCAAGTACCCGGAGGACCGCATCCGCGACCACGGAGTCTGGTTCGTCGGCGCAGGGCTTGCGCCCGAACAGGAAGTCAAGATCCGCATGGTCTGGGGCGCCGCCGGACTTGAAACCGACGTCACCTCCGTCCTGGACGTAGGCTACGACGAAGACCTCGGCGGTCTCTTCGCCAACGTGCACGGCGCGTTCGCTGTGGCGTTCGAGCGCGGCTTCCGGGGCACGTCCAGGGACTTCGTCTTCTACGGCGAGTGGGAGGCCGTTTCGTTCCGCCTCCACGACGCCATCACTGGTGACCTCCTGGCAGTGGCGCCTGCAGTGCTCTGTGGTCCCGCCCTGGAGGAGCCGTGGTGCAACTTCTCCTCTGAACTCGTTCCTATCGAGTGATGTAGCGACACAGGTCTCGCCGCGGGTCGTGAACCGGCCCGCGGCATGACAACGCGGAAGGAGGGTTGCGATGGCTACTGCGCCAACGGAGAGGCAGTCGACCAACAGCTGGTGGCAGTCCCCGTACGACCGCTGGCTCGTCTCGCAGGATGTGCCGGTGTTCACCGGGTACTACGTCGAGGACCTGCGCACGATCGAGCTCGGCTGGTGGAGCCTGCGCGGGTGTCCCGGCGCGGTGTTGAACCTCGTCGGCCACCAGGGCGTCACCGAGGCGCACGTCCTCCAGATACCTCCCGGCGAGACGATCCCCGCCTTCCGTATGGCTGCCGAGGAGATCGTCTACGTCGTCGAGGGGCAGGGCATCGCCACCGTCTGGGCGGAGGGCCACCCGCAGATCAACTTCGAATGGCAGAAGCGCAGCCTCTTCCGCATCCCGTCCAACTACTACTACCAGTTGAGCAACGCCCGGGGCGACCAGCCTGCGCTGACGCTCCACGTCAGCTACCTGCCGCTGATGATGAGCATCCAGCCGCGCGAGGATTTCTTCTTCAACAACGCGTACGTCGACCCGTCGGATCTGTACGGCGCCGAGGGTAACCCGTTCTCCTCCGAGGCATACGCGGTGCGGGAAACCGTGGACCGCGGCGGCGTGAAGCACGAGACCCACCAATGGCACGCCAACTTCTTCCCCGACCTCAACGTCTGGGACAAGCTCAGGGCCTACGGGGGACCGAACCGGCGTGCTTTCGGCGCCGGCATCACCTTCCCCAACTCCGCCATCCGCACGGGGATGATGGTGCTGCCGCCCCAGCGCTACCGGGCAGCGCACCGCCACGGCCCCGGCGTCACCATCGTCGGCGTCTCGCCCGGCAACGGCTTCGCGGTCATGTACCCGGAGGGCGGCGAGAAGGTCGTCTGTCCGTGGACGGACGCGAGCGTCTTCGTTCCGCCGAACAACTGGTTCCACCAGCACCTCAACCCCGGTGGCACGCAGAACCGGCAACTGCGCGTCTTCCCGCCCAAGGCCCTCATGGGCTACGACGGCGGGCTGAACAAGGAGGTCCCGTTCATCGAGGAAGACCCTTGGGTGCGCGAGCAGTTCGAGGCCGCCCTTGCAGAGCAGGGCCTGCCGTCGCTCATGCCGTCCCAGCTGTTCGAGGACCCGGACTACGTCTGGGACGACCCGGAGATGGACGACAAGGACTAGGGTTCCAGCGTTGACCCACTAGCCGGACACTGGTTATCGTCTTTGCATGGAATCTCCCTACGAAGACGATATTCAGAGTGGCGAGCAGCCCGCCATGCCTCCCCTGCCCACATGGAAGGGCGGGCCGTTCTTGGTGGATGTCGCCAACCCCGACGAGTTGTTCAGAATCTTCGACGAAGAGGACGAGACGTTGCGCCCGTTCTTCACCCGCGAAGACCCGTCGCGACCCTCGGATTCGGAGAGAAAGTAGCGGACTAGCCCCCTACCCCGCTGCCGCTTCCAGCTCCTCGCCCGACACCGGCGAGCCGTCGCGGTAGAGCACGCTGTTGCCGACCACTGACGGCACGCGCTGGCCCGGCGTGAGCACGCCAACGAGGTTCAGCGGGTCCGACCCCGATACGCGCACGACCTCGCCAGACGGCGCACGGCGGTGCACCGCTCGCAGCGCGTCGACCGCCTCCGGCAGCGCGAACTGCTCGCCCACCAGACCGGCGACGAACCGCCCTCCGCGCACCTCGCCCCGCGCCTCCGCGCGCCGGTACGTCCGCACGAGCGCGCCCCACGGCGGGGCCATCGGTTCGCGCGCCAGCAGCTCGCGCAGCATCACCCCGTAGCGCCGCAGCAGCTGCGCGGCTCTCGCCTCGACCACGTCCTCCCCCGGCTCGGCCACCGTCGACTGCAGCAGCGACCACCGGCTCCCCGCGCGGCCGAGCGCCGCCTGCGCCCGCACCCGCGACGCCCCCGCCCAGCGCGACCTCCGCTGCACGCGCTTCGCGACGCCGGAGACGAGCCCGCGCAACGCACCGAACCCGTCCGCCGTCACCCGCCCCGCAGCGACCAGCAGCCACAGCGCCTCCTCCACCTCCGACGGCAATCGGCGCGACCCGCGCACGATGTCCGGCATGAACGACGCGCCGCTCGACTCGAGGTACGCCAGTACGTCCGCCGCCGCCCCGGTGAATGTCGTGTCCTCGTCCGGCGGGTCGAGCAGCCACGGCACGTCCTCGCGCACCGCCAGCGTCACCGGCCCGTTCCGCGACAGCGCAGCCGACGGCGGAGGCCCGGCGCGGCGCGCGAACCGACCCCACGCCAGCTCGCCGCCGAGCGTCAGAGCGTCGAGCGTCGAGGCGTGGAAATCGGTCAGCCGGTTCATCAGCAGCCCGCTCTCCCACGCCGCCGCAGCCGCCTCAAACCCCTGCAACTGCTCGACAACCTCGATCAGCCCCGCGTCGCCCGCGAGCCGCGTCCCTGGTGTGGCGTGCTGCCACTCCAGCAGGAAGCGGATGAAGCTCGCGACCGGCACCGGCTCGATCTCCCGCCGCAGTCGCCCGATCGTGCTCCGGTGGATACGCGCGAGTATCCGGCGGTCGCAGAACTCCTCGTCCGTCGCGCCGGGGCGGAACTTGCCGCGCAGCAGCACGCCCTCCGACTCCAACCGGACCGCTGCCTGAGATACGACGCTCTCACTCAGCGCCAGCCGTTGTGCCAGACCGCCCACCGTGAACGGCCCCGACGACTCCGCCCGTCCGCGCACGATCTCGGCCACTGCCTCGACGTCCCCGTCCTCGTACGCCCCGCGCACTACCTCAGCTCGCTCAACGGCGTACCACAGCACGAGACCTGCCTGATCCCCTCTCCCTACAAGGGGAGAGGGCGAGGGTGAGGGTACTCCGGGGCTGGGGAGGCGGGGCGCCTCCAGCGTCCGTACCCTGCCCGACCCGGCCAGCGACGCATACCACTCGCGCCACGCCTCCGCGTCGTCCGGGTGCTCCGCGAGGTCGTCCCCGGTCAGCACCACTAGCGACAGCAGCGCGTCGTGCAGTTCGTCGGCGTCGCGTATCGCGGGCCAGGCGTACGCCTCCTCCTCGGCGATGGCGTCGGGGCTGAGCGCGCCGAGGTCCCGCGAGTCCTCCGGCAGCGCACGCCGGAGCGTGACGGCACGGGCGCGGCGCTCCTCCAACGGCGCGTCGTCCAAGAACGCGTACGGCATCGCGTTCAGCAGCTGATGTGAGAACGCCGACGGCTGGAGCGTGTCCTTCCCGAACACCTCGATCTCGCCGCTCTCGATGGCCTCCAGCACCCCCACCATCCCCTCAGTGTCCAGGGCCTCGGTCAGGCAGTCGCGTAGCGTCTCGAACACGAGCGGGTGGTCCGGCGGCTCGACCCTGCCGCCCACCGGCATGTTGTCCTGGCACGCCGCCGCCGCGGGGAACACTGCCGCGAGCAGATCGTCCGAGCGCATCCGCTGTATGGGCGTCGGCACGCGCTTGCCGCCGACCTGCCGTAGCAGCGCGAGCGACCGCGACGCCGTCCACCGCCAGCGTAGTGGGAAGATGGGCGACTGCAGCACCGCCTGCGTCAGCACGTCCTCTGCCGTCGCCGGTTTCAGGTAGCTGAACACCTCCTCGACCGGGAACGAGTGCTGCGGCCCGAGCGAGATGTTGATGCCCTCGTCCGTCGCCGCCGCCTGCAACTCGAAGTTGAACCCGGCGCAGAACCGCTTACGTAGCGCCAGCCCCCACGCCCGGTTGATGCGGCTCCCCAGCGGCGAGTGAACCACGAGTTGCATGCCGCCCGCCTCGTCGAAGAAGCGCTCCGCCACGATCTTCTCCGCCGTCGGCACGATGCCGAGCACGCGCTTCCCCTCCTCCACGTACGCCACCACCTGCTCCGCCACGTCCCGCGACGCCCCGCTCTCCATCACCAGCGCCAGCGCCGTATCCCGCGCGTGCAGACGCTCGTCGAGGTCGCGACGCAGCGCCGACACCTCGTGCGAGAGCTCGACCGTCCGCCCCGGCGCCTCCCCCAGCCAGAACGGAATCGTCGGCGGCTGGCCCTGCGCCTCCTCCACGCGCACCGTCCCCTGCTCGATGCGGCGTATCTTCC
Organism: Dehalococcoidia bacterium; assembly: GCA_034422595.1. Classification (GTDB taxonomy): domain Bacteria; phylum Chloroflexota; class Dehalococcoidia; order Lucifugimonadales; family Australimonadaceae; genus Bin16. Next base: position 556,210 of record DAOUJO010000001.1, read on the forward strand.
ATGGCGTGTTGCCCAGCAGGAAGATGTCGCCCGCCATGCTTTCGATGGCGAAGTCCTCGTTCACCGTCCCCACCATCGTGCCGTCCGGCTCCGCGATGACGCGGTAGTCCGCCGTGTCCGGTATCGCGCCGCCGTTGGACACCGCCATCATTCGCGCCCCGCGGCGCGCCTTCACCTTGTGGTTGACGCCGTCGCGGTGCAGGTACGCCGTGGTGCGCCCCCAGCGCCCCGCGACGCCCTCCGAGAGCATCCGCACCACGTCGTCGAAACGCTCACGCGAGAGTTCGTGGTACGGGTACGCCTGCGTCAGCAGTGCGTAGAGCGCGTCCTCGTCCCACTCCTGCATCACGCACGACGCCACGATCTGCTGCGCGAGCACGTCCAGCGGCCACGGCGGGATGTGGAGCGCGTCGAGCGCGCCGTCGCGGATGCACCGCAGCAGTGCGACCGTCTCCACGAGCTCGTCGCGCGTCAGCGGGAAGAAGCGCCCCTTCGGCGTGCCGCCAAGGAAGTGGCCGGACCGCCCGACCCGCTGCAGCGCGACGCCGATGTTGCGCGGCGACCCGATCTGGCAGACCAGGTCGATGTCGCCGATGTCGATCCCCAGCTCCAGCGACGCGCTCGCGACGCATACCCGCACGCGCCCCTCCTTCAACCGCTGCTCCGTGTCGTACCGCGTCTCCCGCGACAGGCTCCCGTGGTGCGCGGCCACGTTCTCCTCACCGAGCCGGTCCGACAGCAGATGCGCGACGCGCTCCACGAGGCGGCGCGTGTTCACGAACACGAGCGTCGTCCGGTGCTGCTCCGAGAGTTCCACCACCTGGTCGAGCGTCTGCGCCCACTGCTCGTGCGTCGCGATGGGCCCGAGTTCGAAGTCGCGCGGCAACTCGATGGCAACGTCCATCGCCCGCCGGTGCCCCGTATCCACGATCTCGCAGTCCGCCGCCCCGCCCGTCAGGAAACGCGCCATCTCCTCGATCGGCTTCTGCGTCGCCGACAGCCCGATGCGCGTGATTGGCGCCTCCGCCAGGTGACACAAGCGCTCCACCGACAGCGCCAGGTGCGAGCCGCGCTTGCTCGGCGCGACCGCGTGCAGCTCGTCGAGGATCAGCGTGCGCGTCGTCCTGAGCGCGTGCCGTCCCCGCTCCGACGTCAGCAGGATGAACAGCGACTCCGGCGTCGTGATGAACACGTGCGGCGGCCTGCGCGCGTGGAGCGTCCGCTCTCTCTGCGGCGTGTCGCCCGTCCGCACCGCGACGCGTATCTCCGGCAGCGGCTGCCCCATCTCCTCGGCGAGCGCCCGTATCTCCTCCAGCGGCGCGAGCAGGTTCCGCTGGATGTCGTTCGCCAGCGCCTTCAACGGCGACACGTACACCACCTGCGTCGCATCCGGCAGCCCCGGCTCGTCCCTATCGCCCCCCAGCGCCTGCTTCACGAGCATGTCGAGGCTCGTCAGGAACGCCGCGAGCGTCTTGCCTGAGCCGGTGGGTGCGGCGATGAGCGTATGCCGCCCGGACGCGATCGCGGGCCAGCCGAGCGCCTGCGCGTCCGTCGGCGCGCCGAACCGCCGCTCGAACCACGTCCGCACGATCGGATGGAACGCATCGAGACTCATGCGGGTGAGGATAGCAGCCGCCTCCGCCCTGTCTACGGCCAGATGTCACACGCTGTCTCGATGTGACACGCGCCCGTTGTGCCGTCGCGTACTCGCTCCCTACGATGCCTGCGGGCAACCTTCATGGTTCACAAAGTAAGAGAAGCGATACGCCGCGTGGAGCAGGACGGCTGGATGCACGTGCGCACGCGCGGAAGTCACCGCATCTACGCTCACCCCGAGAAGCCCGGGAACGTTGTTATCCCCGGCCACCCGGGCGGCGATGTGCCTCGGGGTCTATGGAGTGCTATTCTGAAACAGGCTGGCCTCAAGGAGTAACCATGCGCTACATGGTCGTCATCGAGAAGACTCCCCGGAACTACGGCGCGTTCTCGCCGGACGTGATCGGGGGCGTCGGCATCGGCAAAACGCTCGAAGAGGTGACCACGTCCGTCCGCGAGGGCATCGAAATAATCCTCGAAGACCTCGTTGAGCGCGGCGAACCGATCCCGGAGCCGACCGCGTGGGCGATAGAAGTGAAGGGCTACGCCGTCCCCATCACGAAGACCCCCAATGGCTACTGCGCCGAGCCGCCCGACCTCTTCCCGGTCGTCGCCGCGGCGGACACCCGCAAACGGGTCGAGGCGCTCATCCGCGAGACGATCGAGACCTACCTGGCCTGGCACTGCAAGCGGCCTCCTGAAGCCACCGCCCGGATCGTCTACGTCGACGTCGAGGTACCGCAACCCGTCTCCGCCTGACGAGTGATACGCCCCGCGCTCTGCTAGCATCGCCTCGCTATGCCCTCTGAAGTAACCCTCATCCCCATCGACGGGCTGCCGGAGGTCGCGGAAGGCGACGACCTCGGATGCCTCATCGCCGGCGCCTGCGCAGCCCAGCGAACGCCGCTCGCCGACGGCGACGTGGTCGTCGTGACGCAGAAGATCGTCTCGAAGGCGGAGGGACGCGTCGCCGACCTGCGCGGCATCGAGCCGTCGGACCGGGCGCGCGACTTCGCGCTGACGTGGGAGAAGGATGCGCGCGCAGTCGAGGTCATCTTGCGCGAGGCTGTCCGCGTCGTGCGCATGGAAGGCGGCGTGCTCATCACCGAGACGCGCCATGGCTTCGTCTGCGCCAACTCCGGTGTCGACGCCTCCAACGTCGGCAGGGGCGGCGACTACGTCGTCCTGCTCCCGCTCGACCCCGACGCGTCGGCGCGCCGCATCCGCGACACGCTCCGGGATGCCGCCGGAGCAGACGTCGCCGTCATCGTCTCCGACACGTTCGGACGCCCGTGGCGCGAGGGCGCGCTCAACGTCGCCATCGGCTGTGCCGGCATCGAGCCGCTGCTCGACTACCGCGGCGACGTGGACAGCGACGGACGGGAGTTGCGCTCGACCGTCATCGCCGTCGCCGACGAGCTCGCCGCGGCGTCGGAGCTCGTCATGCACAAGCTGCACCGCGTGCCCGTGGCCGTCGTGCGCGGCTACCCCTACGAGAAGGGCGACTCCGGCATACGCCCCGTCATCCGCGAGCAGGGCAAGGACCTCTTCCGCTGACCCCGGGGATGTCATACTGAGCGGAGCGCAGCGGAGTCGAAGTATCTCTCGGGTGTGTCTGATCCCCTCTCCCCCTGGGAGAGGGTGCCCCGCTTGCGGGGCGGGTGAGGGTGCCCGGCCTGTGCGGTATCATATCCCCATGACGACTGACGACCGCCTCCACATAGGCGACTTCTCCTTCACGTCCCGCCTCCTCGGCGGCACCGGACGACACCGGAGCAGCGAAGAGCTGGTCGCTTCCATCGAGGCCTCCGGCGCCGAGGTCGTCACCGTCGCCATCCGCAGGCTCAACCTCGACAACCCCTCCGAGCCGACCATCCTCGACCTGCTCGACCCCGACCGCTACACCATCCTCCCCAATACCGCCGGATGCGCGACCGTCGAGGAAGCGCTCATGGTTGCGCGCCTCGCTCGCTCCCTCGGGCTCCCCAACTGGGTCAAACTGGAAGTCATCAACGACCTGAAGTACCTTCTGCCGGACCCTGTCGGCACGCTGGAAGCGGCCAAAGCCCTCATCGCCGACGGCTTCACGGTGCTCCCCTACATCCAGGCGGACCCGGTGCTCGCGAAGCAACTGGAGGAGGTCGGCTGCGCGACCGTCATGCCGCTCGGCTCGGCGCTCGGCTCCGGCCAGGGCATCCACACCGCCGAGGAGCTCACCATCATCATCGAGCAGGCGAGCGTTCCTGTCGTCGTCGATGCCGGGCTCGCTGTCCCCTCCCAGGCGTCGCAGGCGATGGAGATGGGCGCGGACGCCGTGATGGTGAACACCGCCATCGCCCGGGCGCAGGACCCCGCGCTCATGGGCGAGGCGTTCAAACTCGGCGTCGAGGCGGGACGCAAGGCTTACCTCGCCGGACGCATCCAACCCCAGCCCTACGCCCAGGCCAGCAGCCCGCTGGAAGGCGTCATCCGATCCACCACCTAGAGAAGGACTCCCTTTGAACAACGCTTCCCCCTCCGCACTCCCTCACCCCATCGTCGCACTCGTTACGGACAGGAATTTCGCAGGAGGGCCGGATGCGCTCGTCGACGCTGTCGCGCGGGCCGTCGACAACGGCGTGAACCTCGTGCAGATGCGCGAGAAGGACCTGCCGGACGCCATGCAGCTCGCGCTCGCGCAGCGTCTCCGCGAGGTGACGAACGGCAAGGCGCTGCTCTTCATCAACGACAGCGTAAGCATCGCCGAAGCCTCCGGTGCGGACGGCGTGCACCTCGGCGAGAACTCCCGCAGCATCACGTCCGCCCGCGCGCGGGCAGCCCGGCCGCTCCTCATCGGACGCTCGGTGCACGGCGTCGACGCCGCGCGGGAAGCGGCCGCCCAGGGGGCCAACCTCCTCGTGGTCGGCACCGTCTACGACTCCCCGACGCACCCCGGCCAGCCGCCCGCCGGCGTCGGCCTCATCGGATGGTGCGCGCAGCCCGGCATCCCCGTCCTCGGCATCGGCGGCATCACTGCGCAGAACGCGGGTGCGGTCATGCGGGCCGGCGCGTCCGGCGTCGCCGTCATCAGCGCCATCCTTGGCGCCCCCAACCCCGCCGACGCCGCGACCCAACTCGCCACTGCCATCAGCGACGCCGTCCCCTCTGCCTGACCCCACCTCTCCCCGGGGGAGAGGTCGACGCGCTTGCGCGGCGGGTGAGGGCGAACCTATGGGTGAGGGAGGGCTGCGCCATAGCGGAACGCCCTCCCCACGCGTTACGCTAGTAGGCGAAGGCCATTCGCCATGATTACCCTCACCATAAACGGCGCCACCCACGAACTCGACGCGCCCATGACCGTTGCGCAGTACCTCGACACGCTCGGACTCGCCGGACGCTATGTCGCGGTCGCCCGCAACGGTGACGTCCTGGAGCGTGAGACGTTCCCCACCGTCACGCTGGAGCACGGCGACCGCGTCGAGATCGTCCGCCCCGTCGGCGGAGGCTGACCGCCTCACCCCACGCTCAGCACCACCACGCCCCCCACGATCATCACGACCGCGAGCGTCTTCAGCCCCACCGTCTCCCGGTCGAGCGGTTCGTTCAGCACGTTCCAGTAGCGCGTGCTCAACGCCACGCCGAGCATCAGCGTGAAGAGCGGACGCGACGCCGACAGCACGCTCACCGACGACACCTGCCCCAGGTCCAGCGCGATGATGAACGCCAGTGCTGCCAGCGGCGCAAGCAGCCCTTCCGCCAGCACCAGCATCGAGAACGTGTACAGGTCCCGAGACGCGGAGGTGAACTGGCGCACCGTCACAGGGCGCGCCGCCAGCAGGAACATGGCCACGCTCATCGTCCCGGAGCGCACCGCCTGGATCGCCCACACGTTCATCTCCCGCGTCGCCTGCTCGCTCACGACGAACGCCATCCCCAGCGAGAAGCTCCCGCCCAGCAGGAGGAAGAACGCCCGGCCGCGCGCGATGCGGAACAGCCCCTGCTCCGGCCTCGCGGACACCAGCACCGCTCCGAAGATCACCACCAGCACCGCCGCCCACTGCAGCAGGTTCAGCACGTCGCCAAGGAAGAGCACCGCCACGATGGCAGCGAACACCGGTGCCATCTGCTGCACCGGCACCGCGCGCGACATCTCCTCCAGCCGCAGCGCCTGGAAGAAGAGCGCCAGCCCCAGGCCCCACAGCACGCCGCTCGCCATCGCCCACGGGATGCCGGAACCGCCGTCGAAACCCACGAGCGGTATCACGAACGCGAAGTAGATGAGCGAGATGCTCGCCTGCATCACCCCGAACCCGACGTTGAACGCGCCCGCGCTCGGGTACAGGTTGGTCGTCAGGCGTTTGTCCAGCACCGTCACGACCGCGAACAGGATGGTGCTGATGAGCGCCGCCGTTACCCAGGTCATGCGCTACTCCGGTGGAGGGTCAACCGCGAACGTGCCGGCAAAGCCATACCTCGCTCTCACGCGACGGCGCCAACGGCCATGCTACCACGCTACTCTCCTTCGCCCTGTCAATCTGCGGTAGGCTGTCATGCTGAGCGGAGCCCAGCGGAGTCGAAGCATCTCTCGGAGTGCATCCTGCCCACCCATGTGAAATACTCCCCCCATGCGTCAACGGCCATTCGGCAAGCTCGGCACGGCGAGCGCCCTCACCCTCGGCGGAGGCGGCATCGCTGGCATATGGGGTGAGACCACCCGCGAGGAGTGCGTCGCCACCGTCCGCGAGGCCGTCGACTCCGGCATCGACCTGCTCGACCTCGCGCCCTCCTACGGCAACGGCGAGGCCGAGGAGGTCATCGGCGAGGCGTTCGGCGGCAACCTGCCGGACGGCGTCCGCGTCACCACCAAGTGCCGCGTCGGCGACACCCCGCCGGACCAGGTCTACGAACACCTGTCGAACAGCCTGAACGGCAGCCTCGCACGGATGCGGCTCGACCACGTCGACGTCATGTTCGTCCACAACGCCGTCACCCTCGACAGCGGAGGGCACGAGCGCCTCACCCCGGCATCCGTCGTCGCCGAGGCCATCGCGCCCGCGTTCGAGCGCCTCATCGCCGAGGGCCGCGTCCGCCACTGGGGGCTCACCGGCATCGGCGAGCCTGACGCCCTCATCCACCTGCTCGAGAATGGCCCGCGACCCGACTACGTCCAGTGCATCGCCAACCTGCTCGACTCCCCCGGCGGCCTGCTGCGCGGCGGCATCGCCGCCCGCCCGCGCGACATCATCGCCGCCGCCAACGCCAACGGCACCGCCGTCATGGGCATCCGCGCCGTCCAGGCCGGAGCGCTCACCGGCGCCATCGACCGCCCGCTGCCCGAGGGGCACTCCGAGCTCGCCGACTACGAACGCGCCGCCCCGTTCCGCGCCATCGCCGCCGAGGTCGGCAGGTCCGCCGCATGGCTCGCGCACTGCTACGCGCTCTCGATGGACGGCATTGGCACCGTCGTCCTCGGCGTCAAGAACCGCGAGGAACTCCGCGAGTGCATCGACGCAGAGTCCGCCGCACCGCTCGACCCCGCCCTCATCACCCGCATCGACGCCGCCGTAGGCCGCTGACCTCACTTCACCAGCGCGTAGCAGTAGAAGTCCCGGGGCTCGGGACTGACGTTGGGGTGGACGCCCCATCGCCTGAGCGTCCCCTCCCGGACGAGGCCCACCTTCTCCAGTACCCGCGCGGAGGCGTGGTTCTCGACGTCGCAGACCGTCCACACGCGGTAGACCTCGGGCTGGGCCATCGCCCACTGCACGACCGCCTGTGCCGCCTCCGTTGCGAAGCCCTTGCCCCATTCGGACCGGGAGAGGTGGTATCCGAAGCTGACCTTGCAGTACGGGCGTTCCTCTCCGGTGCTCAGAAGATCCGCCTCCCTGGCAGACTCTATCGTCATCGATATGAGCCCCATGAGCCTGCGGTTCGTCCTGCCTTCTATAACCCAGGCGTGAGTCGTGCCGGCCTCCAGTGCCGTCAACAGCGAACGGAGGAATGCGTGGGTCTCTTCCACACTCTTGTGCGGTCGCCACGGCAGAAGACGACTCACCTCCGGGTCGCTGGCGTACCGCTCATAGATAGCAGGGGCGTCCTCCATCGTGGGCGGGCGCAACCGCAGCCTTGCGGTCTCTATCGTCTCCGGAGGGATCAGCATAGGTTCGTCCATCGTAGAAGAAGACATACGCGTTGCATGGTCTGATCGAGGACTCCTGCTCAGCTTAACACCTCTCCCCGGGGGAGAGGTCGCCGCACAGCGGCGGGTGAGGGTGAACCGGACTCGTGGTCTGTCATGCTGAGCGAAGCGCAGCGGAGTCCCGCGCTTTAGCGCGCAGTATCCTCTCAGGCTGCCTGATCCCCTCTCCCTGGAGGGGAGAGGTCGCCGCATAGCGGCGGGTGAGGGTGAACCGGAC
>DAOUJO010000002.1:0-47667 GCA_034422595.1 Dehalococcoidia bacterium
CGCATCCTGGGGCTGAAGAAGGTCCCAAGGGTCCGGCTGTTCGCCGGTTAAAGCGGCACGTGAGCTGGGTTCAGACCGTCGTGAGACAGGTCGGTCTCTATCCGCTGTGGGCGCAGGAAGTTTGAGGGGAGCTTTCCCTAGTACGAGAGGACCGGGAAGGACGTACCTCTGGTGTTCCGGTTGTCCCGCCAGGGGCACTGCCGGGTAGCTATGTACGGAACGGATAAGCGCTGAAAGCATCTAAGTGCGAAGCCGGCCCCAAGATGAGACTTCCCACCCCGAGAGGGGGTAAGGCCGCAGAGAGACTATCTGCTCGATAGGCCGCAGGTGTAAGCGCAGCAATGCGTTCAGCCGAGCGGTACTAATCGGCCGAGGACTTGACCAAACACTCCTGCTCCTCTGCTCGTTCGATTTCCCTTGCTAGCGCGCAAAGGCTGCGCCTTTCGCCTTCCCTTCTGTTCCGGTGTCTTCGGTGCGGGGTGGAGCAGTGGCAGCTCGTCGGGCTCATAACCCGAAGGTCCCAGGTTCGAGTCCTGGCCCCGCTACCAACCTTCCGTCACTCCCAGCACGCCCCTGAAACGGGGCGTTTCCTGTTTAATCCCGCACAGAAAATCTGAGACACCCCTGTTCAGCCCTGTGCTACGCTCACGCTGACCCGTTCGGTCGAAAGGAGCCGCGCCATGGACTACGCAGGCCGCCTGCACCGTTTCGCGGCGTTCATCATCGACGCCATCGTTATCTCGGTAGTCATCGTGGTACTGGATGCGGTCGACATCATCGACCTGGGCAACCCCAGCGCCACAGACCAGATCCTGGAAGCCGTCATCAGCTTCGGCTACTACATCCTGCTCACCGCTGCGTTCGGGGCCACGCTCGGCAAGATGGCGCTCGGCATCGCGGTGGTTGATGAAAACGGTCAGAAGGCCGGGTTCTTCAAGGTGCTCATCAGGGAGACCATCGGGAAGATCGTCTCCGGCCTCGTCCTTTTCCTGGGCTTCATCTGGATACTGTTCGACGGCAACCGGCAGGGCTGGCACGACAAGATCGGAGGAACGTTCGTGGTGAAGACGCGGTAGGCGCCTTCACCCCGGAGTCCGGAACCAACAGCAATCCCGGCAAGGTCGGGGCAAGGAGTCGCACCATGGAGTACGCAAGCCGCCTGCAACGTTTCATCGCGTTCATAATCGACGTCATCGTCTTGGCCGTCATCGTCGGGATCCTGAGCGCTATCGGAATCGTCGATTTCGCTCTCACCGAGGAAGGTGAAGTCTCCAGGATAGACAACCTCATCCAGGCGCTCATCGTGGTGGCCTATTACGTCATCCTCACGGTTGCCTTCGGCGCTACGCTGGGCAAGATGGCGCTCGGTATGCGCGTAGTGGACGGGGACGGCAACAAGGCCGGGGCCGGCCCTGTGCTCATCAGAGAGATCATCGCGCGAGCGGTGGGTGGCCTCCTCACCGTTGTGGTAGGCGCAAGCATCGGCCAACTCGTGGGCTTTGCCGTCGCCGTCATCATCGTCATCATGATCCTGTTCGACCAGAGGCGGCAGGGCCTGCACGACAAGGTCGGCGGGACGTTCGTGGTGAAGGCGAGGTAGCGTCGCGGAACGGCGGACTCAGCCGCCCTGCAACCGCACATGAGAGAACGGCAGCACGCCTGGAGGGTGCTGCCGTTCGGCGTTAAATCGTCGAACCGATGCCAAGCACGTCCATGTGGAACCACTGCCACGGGCCGAACTCCAGCACGTGCAGCACGTACTCCTGCGGCATCTTCACCGCGAGCAGCACGAGCAGGATGAGGGCGAGGCTGCGATAGCCGTTCACCCCGAAGCGCCCAAGTCTCCCACTGGTCGCCAGATGGTAGAGGAAGAAGAGCTCGAACAGGTTGGGGAAGACGAACAGCACCCAACGGGCGCTCGTGACCTCCAGGACGACCACCCCGGCGACGCGGTAGCAGAAGAGCGCGAGGCTCGTGAAACGGGCGAGGCGGTTCTCCCACTGCAGCGATACGGCGGCTGCGAACGCGAGCATGTACGTGTCGAGCAGTTTGTCGGCGGACGTGTAATCGGAGAAGTCGCCCACGCCGATCAGGCCGATGATGACGACGTCCATGGCATCGGCGACGATGGCCGCGACCATGCCGGCGAACGGCCACCGGATGATGGCGACCGGCACAGCAAGGCGGATGAGGATGGCTACGATAGGGCCCACTGCGCTCCTGCGTCTGCCCGGCGGGGTAGAATCCGCGCAACTGTAGCACGCACTGGAGGCTCACCATGCCGGAATTCCTGGATGTCGTCCGCAGTCAGCGGGGCACCGCATACTACAAACCGGACCCGATACCGGACGACGTGCTGAACGAGATACTCGAGGCGGCGACGCGCGCGCCCAGTGGGAGCAATCGCCAGCCGTGGCGGTTCATCGTGCTGCGCGACCGCGAAGTGAAGCGCCGGATGGGCGAGCTGTACCTGGAGGCGCAGCGGCGCATGACGGGCGGAACGTCGGCCAGCGCGCCGGGAGAGACGCCCGCGCACTTCAGCGGCGCCATGGAAGACGTGCCGGCGCTGGTGATGTTCTGCGTGGAGCGGTGGCCGATGCGGGGCAGCGAGACGTATCGAGGCGCGTCGATCTATCCGTCGGTGCAGAACCTGATGCTGGCAGCAGCGTCGTTCGGGCTCGGCACGCGCCTCACGACGGTGTGGCAGCACTGCTACGAGGACGTCGCATCGCTGCTCGGCGTGCCGGACGACTGGGAGATGATGGCGCTGATCCCTATCGGCTACCCGGCCCCGCCGGACCATCTGGGCGGCAGCCGCCGCAAGCCCATCTCCGAGGTCACGTACTACGACAAGTGGGGAAGCGCCGGGGCGTAGGAGCGGGGGCTACTCGGCCATCGCGGCGGCGACGGTCTCGACCTCTTCGAGGAGCGCGCTGAGCATGTCCGCTTCCTCGACGATGCGCGCCTTCTGACCCTTGCGGAAGATGATGGCGCGCCCGTTGCCCGCGGCGATGCCGACGTCGGCGTCCTTCGCCTCGCCGGGTCCGTTCACCTCGCAGCCCATCACGGCGACCTTCACGGACGTGTCCATGCCCTTGAGCATCTCGTCGACGGTGTTGGCGAGCTTGCGGATGTCCACGTCGGCGCGCCCGCAGGATGGGCAGGCGACCATCTGAACGCCCTTCTTGCGGAGGTCGAGCGCCTTGAGGATCTCGTAGCCGACCTCGACCTCCTCGCGGGAGTCGTCGCTGAGTGAGACGCGGATGGTGTCGCCGATGCCGTCGTAGAGGAGCGTACCGAGGCCGATGGCGCTGCGTATGGAGCCGGAGCGCGCGGTGCCGGCCTCGGTGATGCCGAGGTGGAACGGGTACGGCACCATCTTCGCGAGCTTGCGGTACGCCTCGACGGTGGTGTCGATGTCGTAGGCCTTGAGCGAGATCTTGATGAGGTCGAAGTCGAGGTCCTCGAGCACCTGAATCTCCCAGAGGCCGGTCGCGACCATGTGATCGACGACGGAGACCTCCTCACCCTCGCCGGAGGCCGACGAGCCCTTCACGAGGCGGTTGACGCCGTCGGCGTGACGGTGCTGGCCTCGCGTGACGCCTATCGCGCCGACCGGCGGCAGGCTGCCAAAGTTGACGCCGATGCGGATGGGGGTCTGGCGGACTTTCGCCTCACGGACGACCGTCCGCACCTTCTCGGCGTCGCGGATGTTGCCGGGGTTCAGCCGCAGGCAGTCCACGCCCTGGTTGAGCGCTTCGAGCGCAAGCTGGTAGTGGAAATGGATGTCCGCGACGATGGGGATGGAGACCTGCCGCTTGATGGCGCCGAGGGCCTGCGCGGCCTCCATGTCCGGCACGGCGCAGCGGATGATCTCGCAGCCGACCTCCTCGAGGCCGTGTATCTGCGCGACCGTGGCCTCGACGTCACGGGTGTCGGTCTTGGTCATGGACTGGACGCTGACCGGGGCGTCCCCGCCGATCTTGACGTCTCCCACCCACACAGGTTTGGTTACGCGGCGTGCCATGCTCGGCTCCCTCTAGTTGCTGCGACCATGATACACCCGCCTCATGAAAACAGGCGCTGGATGTCGTTGACGGAGATCATGACGATCGCTGCGATGAGCATGGCGAACCCTGCGGCGTGGACGAAGCGCTCCTTCTCCGGCGCAAGGCGGCGTCCGCCGCGCACAATCTCGACCAGCACGAACGCGATGCGCCCACCGTCCAGTGCGGGGAAGGGGATGAGGTTGATGATGGCGAGGTTGATGGAGAGGAGCGCCGTCCAGAGGATGAGCGGGCTGATGCCGGACTCGGCGACGTCGCCCGTCATCTGCGCGATGCCGATGGGGCCGGCTACCTGGATGGAAGACGCGCCTGCAATCCAGCGCGAGACCTCGTTGCGGAAGAGCAGGAGTATCTCGCCGATCTGGACGAAGCTCGCCCGGAACGCGGCGAGCGGGCCCATCGAGCGCGTCTCCTCGGAGTACACCGTGACGGTCAGGCCGTCGAGCGCATCCTCATCCGGCGGCAGGTCCAGCGACACGATGCCGCCACGCCGCAGCACCTGCACCGCTACCGGCTCGCCGGATGACTCCTGGAGCACGGCGGCAAGCGCAATCTGCGGGCTGTCCTCGTTCAACACGCGCCTGCCGCCGATCGAGAGGAGGAGGTCGTCCGCCAGCAGGCCGCTCTCCGCAGCCGTCGAACCGAAGGCGACCGACGCGGCGGTGAGGCGGGCGTCGGTCAGGAAGATGCCGACCGCGCCCTGCCCTTCCGGCGGGTCGACGCGCACGTCCGGGATGCGCAGCCCAACGAGCCGACCACGACGCTCGACCGTCCATGCGGTGTCCGCGCCCAGACGGAGGTTGATGGCCACGAGCAGGTCGGACGAGTTGACGATGCGCCTGTCGTCCGCGGTGCGGATGAGGTCTCCCACCTCCACGCCCGCCTGCTCGGCAGGCGAACCGGGCGCGACGTCGAGTACGGTCACGTCCGTCACCGGCACCGGCTGCGGAGTCATGAAGACAACGGTGAGCAGGAGCACGGGGAGCACGGCGTTCATCGCGGAGCCCGCGCCGAGTATGAACAGCCGCTGCCAAGCGCTCTTGCCCGCGAAACTGGCGGGCGCGGTGGGGTCCTCCTCGCCGAGCATCCGCACGAACCCGCCGAAGGGGAGGAAGTTGAGCGAGTAGGTGGTGCCTCCGCGTGTGAAACCGAATGCGCGCGGGGGCATGCCGACGCCGAACTCCAGCACCTGCACCCGGGCGAGTCTCGCGGCGAAGAAGTGCCCCAACTCGTGCACGATGATGAGGGAGCCGAGGACGACGAGAAAGAGGACGACGGTCATGGCCTTGACCGCGACAGAGCGTCAGCCAACGCCCGCCGCTGCTGCAGCCTCACGGCGCGCCCAGGCGTCGGCCTCGAGCACGGCTTCGGGGGTCGAGGCGTCGAACGACTCGTGCCGGTCGAGGACGCTCTCCACGATGCGGTGGATGTCGCCGAACCCGATACGGCCGTCGAGGAAGTAGTGCACGGCCTCCTCGTCTGCGGCGCTGAGCACGGCCGGGTAGGTCTGCTCCCTGCGCCCTGCTGCAACCGCCGTTGCGAAGCAAGGGTAGCGCGCGGGGTCGAGAGGCTCGAACGTGAGCGACGGCCACGCGAGCGGGTCGTAGCGTGGCAGGTTGCCGTTGTCGAGGCGCGCCGGATACGCAAGCGCCGCCTGGATGGGCAGCCGCATATCGGGCGGGCCCATCTGCGCCTTCACCGAGCCGTCCGCGCATTCGATCATGGAGTGGATCACGCTCTGCGGATGGACCACGACGTCGATCCGGTCGAACGGGATGTCGAACAGCCAGCGGCTCTCGATGACCTCGAAACCCTTGTTCATCAGCGTGGAGGAGTCGATGGTAATCTTGCGCCCCATCACCCAGGTAGGGTGCGCGAGCGCCTCGGCGGGTGTGACGCCGGCTATCTCGTCCAGCGGGCGCTTGCGGAACGGGCCGCCGGACGCGGTGATGATGAGCCTGCGCACCGGCTCGTCCTCGCCGCGCATGCACTGCCAGATGGCGGACGGTTCGCTGTCGACGGGCAGGAGGGGGGCCCCGTGCTTCGCGGCGGCGCGGGTGACGAGCTCGCCCGCCATGACGACGACCTCCTTGTTGGAGAGCGCGACGGCCTTCCCTGCACGTAGCGCGTTCAGCGTGGGGACGAGACCCGCGCGGCCCGTCGTTGCAACCATCACGAGGTCGACGTCGAATCCGGTGACCATCTCCTCGGGCGGCACGAGGGAGGCGCCATCGCCGCCGATGCTGTCGCGCCCTTCCTCGCACCAGACCATGCCCGGCTTGAACTCGGCGATCTGTTCGGCGAGCAGGTCGAGGTTGCGCCCCGCCGACAGCCCCGCGACGCGGAAGTCGCCCGGCAGGGCGCGCACCACGTCCAGCGTCTGCGTGCCGATGGAGCCGGTGGAACCGAGTACGACGATGTTCTTCATGGCGCGTGCCTGTCGTCCGCTCTCAGTAGATGCCGCCTGCGCGCTGCTGTTCGCGGATGTACAGGATGATCTGCTCCAACTCCTCGTCCGTGACCCCCACTATAGGCGGCATGTCTCCAAAGAGCCAGTGATGCGATGGAACGCCGTTCCGCACCGCACGCCGGATGGAATCGTCGTTGTGGTGTCCCGGCACATAGAGCGGATGGATGAGCGTGGGGCCGCTGTCGGTGCCCAATGCTCCCATGCCATGGCAGGTCGCACAGTTGGCGTCGAAGGCCTGCTTGCCCTTCTCGACATCTCCGTTCCCTCCGCATGCCAGGGTTCCCACCAGCAGCAGGAGTGTCAGTACACCCAGGAATACACGACGACCATTCATACGCTTTCACCAGACCCACGAGGCATAGTAGACGAGCGGGAACACGGGCAACAGGCTGTCCAGCCGGTCCAGCAGGCCGCCGTGGCCGGGGATGAGGCGTCCGGAGTCTTTCGCGTCCGCCAGGCGTTTGACCTTCGATTCGAGCAGGTCGCCCGCCTGCGCGGCGACGCCGACGCCCAGCCCCAGTACGATCGCGGGGAGGAGGCGGCTCTCGATGCCGTCGAGCAGGACAACGAGCGCGGCAGCGGCGGCGGCAGCGCCAACCAGCCCGCCAACGGCGCCCTCCCACGTCTTGCCCGGCGAGATGGACGGCGCGAGCTTGCGGCGACCTACGGCCCTGCCGACGGCGTAGGCGCTCGTGTCGGTCGCGAACGTCACGAGGAACGCCAGCACCGTCCACTGCAGACCGGCGGCGTCGAGGCGCAGAGCGATGAGCGCCGCGAACGGCAGCGCGACGCAGGCGACGCTCGCGAGGACGCGCACGCCATCGAGGACAACGGGACCTCCGCCGCGTACCGTCCGGGCGCGGCGCAGCAGGTCGAGCATCTCGCGGAGCGCGATCAGCGCCGCGACGACGGCGACCGCTGCGAATACGAGTCCCCCGGCCCAGAGCACGAGGAAGAGGAGCGGGAGTCCGACTGCCGCACTGGCGACGCGGAGGCGCAGCTCGCTCCGCGGGCGGGCGCTCATCAGTCCTCTTCGGGCAGAGCGCCGAACCGGCGGCGGCGGCGCTTGTACTCGTTGAGCGCGCGCTCTACTTCCACGTCGTCGAAGTCGGGCCAGTAGGCGGGAGTCTGGTAGTACTCGCTGTAGGCGGCCTGCCAGATGAGGAAGTTGCTCAGGCGCTGCTCCCCGGCGGTACGGATGATGAGGTCGGGATCGGGTACGTCGGGCAGATAGAGGTTCTCGCGGATGAGGTCCTCGGTGATGTCGTGCGGGGCGACCCCAGAGGCGGCGATGCGGCGCACGGCGCGGAGCATCTCCGTCCGTCCGCCGTAGTCGAAGGCGACGCAGAGATTCATGCCGGTGTTGCTTGCGGTGCGCTTCACCGCCTCGCGAGTGGCGTCGGCGAGGCTGGCGGGTATCTGGTCGAGCTCCCCGAGGTGCCGGATACGGACGCCGCGCTTGTGCAGTTCCTCCACGCACTCGCCGATGACGGACTGCATGAGATCGAGGAGGCCGTTGACCTCGGAGGTGGGGCGGTTCCAGTTCTCGGTGGAGAAGGCGAAGAGCGTCACGAACTCGACGCCGGCGGAGTCGAGCGTCTGGAGGACGCGCTGGAGATTGTCGGCACCCGCCCGGTGACCGGCGAGGCGCGGCAACCCCCGCTCGCTCGCCCACCGGCCGTTGCCGTCCATGATGATGGCGATATGCCTGGGGGCGCCGGGATCTGCGCGAAGCGATGCGCTCCTCTCAGGTACGGCACGCGTCATAAGCGGCCTAGACCTCCATCAACTCGGCTTCCTTCTTGCTGCTGACCTCGTCCGCCCTGGCGATGTGCTCGTCCGTGGTCTTCTGGAGCTGGTCCTGATCGCGGCGGAGCTCGTCCTGGGATATCTCCTTGTTCTTCTCGAGCCCGCGCAGGTGCTCGAGCGCGTCGCGGCGGACGTTGCGGATGGCGACGTGCGCTTCCTCTCTGAAGCGGTGCAGGCGCTTGACCATCTCCTGTCGGCGCTCCTGTGTCATCATGGGGATGGGCAGGCGGATCACCGTGCCGTCGTTACTGGGCGTCATGCCGAGGTCGGCGCGCATCAGCTCCTTCTCGATGGCGCTGAGCGTCGAGCGGTCGAAAGGCTGCACGACGAGCAGGCGAGGGTCGGGCGCGTTGACGGTCGCGACCTGGTTGAGGGGCATCGCCGTGCCATACAACTCGACCCGGACGGAATCGAGCATGGCGGCGTTGGCGCGTCCCGTGCGGATGGTGTCGGCCTCGTGGCGAAGGACCTCGACGGACTTGTCCATCCGTTCCGCCGCGTCCTCCAGGATGAGTTGCACCTCTTCGTTCTCGTCAGCCATTTGCGAGCCTCTCCGATCGTCCTGCCGGTCAGACGGTAACCGGCTGCGCGCTCACCAGCGTGCCGACGTGTTCGCCGGCAAGGATGCGCTGGATGGAGCCCTGATTGAACACGTCGAACACGCGTATCGGCAAGTCGTTCTCCATGCAGAGTGAGAGCGCCGTGTAGTCCATCACCTCCAACTGGCGGTTCAGGATCTCTATGTAGCTCACCTGCTCGAACTTCTGCGCGTTCGGTTCGACGCTGGGGTCCGCGTCGTAGACGCCGTCCACGTTGTTCTTGGCCATCAGGAGCAGGTCGGCGCTCATCTCGACGGAGCGCAGGGCGGCCGTGGTGTCGGTGGTCATGTAGGGGCTGCCTGTGCCCGCCGCGAAGATGACCACCCGCCCCTTCTCCAGGTGACGGAGAGCGCGGCGGTAGATGTACGGCTCCGCAACAGTGCGTATCTCCAGCGCGGACTGGGTGCGCGTCGTCACGCCGGCGCGCTCCAACGCATCCTGCATGGCGAGCGCGTTGATCAGCGTCGCGAGCATGCCCGCGTAGTCCGCCGTCGCCCGGTCCATACCCTGACGCTCCGCCGACGCGCCGCGCCAGATGTTCCCGCCGCCGATGACCAGCGAGAGCTCGACTCCGAGTTCGATGGCCTGCTTCACTTCGCCGGCGAGGTAGGCCAGGACAGACCAATCGATGCCGTCGGGCGAGCGTCCGCGCAGCGATTCACCGCTCAGTTTGAGCACCACCCGCTGGTATGTGGAATGTCCGGCCATGGGCGCGGCTCCTGTGCTACTGCCCGAGCCCGAACCGCGCGAACCGCCCGACCCTGATGTTCTCCCCCACCTTGGCCCGCACGTCCATGACCAGGTCGCCGATCGTCTTGCCCGGGTCTTTGATGAAGGACTGCTTGAGGAGGCAGACCTCTTCCGGCCTGCCCTCTTCATCCTCAGGGAGGTCTTCCTCGTCCAGGTAGAGGGGGGCCATCGCGGCAACCTGCATGGCGATGTTGTGGGCGAGTTCCCGGAACTCCGGCGTCCTGCCCACGAAATCGGTCTCGCAGTTGAGCTCGACCATCGCGCCGATGCGGCTGCCCGCGTGGATGTAGGAGTCGATAACGCCCTCGGCAGTGGCGCGGTCGGACTTGGAGGCCGCCTTGGCCAGACCCTTCTCACGCAGGGCCTGCTCCGCCTGGTCGACGTCGCCGTCCGCCGCTTCGAGCGCACGCTTGGAGTCCATGATGCCCGCCCCGGTGCGCTCGCGGAGCGTGCGGATCATCTCGGTGGAAACCTGCACTGGTTACCTCGCTTCTCTACGGAGAGGGTTACTCTTCCCCTTCAGTCTGCTCAGTCTGCGTCACGTCCGCAGGCGGGATCTCTTCCTCGGAAACGGGGGAGTCTTCTTCGGAGACGGTCTCCTCGTCTCCTTCGAGGGTCTCTTCCGGCTCGATCGGTTCGTCCTCGACCTGGCTGAACCCGCCGCGCGACGCGAGCCACTCGTTGTGGCCGGCCTGCGCGGAGCGCGCGATGTGGCCGGAGACGAGGCGGATGGAGCGTATTGCGTCGTCGTTGCCGGGGATGGGCCAGTCGATGCCGGTGGGGTCGCAGTCGGTGTCGACGAGAGCGATGATGGGGATGCCTGCCCGCTGCGCCTCAGCGACGGCGATGTTCTCACGGCCCACGTCCACGATGAAGAGCGCGCCGGGGAGCGAGGTCATGTCCTTGATGCCGCCGAGGTAGCGGTTCAGCTTCTCGATGGAGGCGTCGAGCTTCAGGGCTTCCTTCTTGAGCAGGCGGTTGAACTCGCCGCGGGCCTTGCGCTCTTCCAGGTTCACCAGGTGGTCGATACGCGTCTGGATGGTGGCGAAGTTCGTGATGGTGCCGCCGAGCCAGCGCTGGTTGATGTAGTACTGCCCCGCGCGGATGGCCTCTTCCTTGACGGACTCCTGCGCCTGCTTCTTCGTTCCCACCATGAGGATGCGCTTGCCTGTGGCGGCAACCTCCGTTGCGAACGCACACGCCTGCTCCAGCAGTTCCATCGTCTGCTGAAGGTCAACGATGTGGATCCCGTTCCGCTGGGCAAAAATAAAGCGCCGCATCCGGGGGTTCCACCTGTGTGTCTGATGACCGAAGTGGACGCCTGCCTCAAGCAGCGCTCGCATGCTGAGTGACTCGTCCCCCTGAGGCGCAACCTCACGAGGCGCGTCGGACTGTATCTGTACCATGGGACCTGCCTTTCTGTCGGTCTGAGAGATGTCCGCGGGGCTCGACGTTCCCCACGGCTGCGCCGGAGCGTTGAGCGATTGTAGCACAGGGATACTCGTGGACGCTCATGCGGGCGAGATAGGGGAGGGCGGCCCCGATTGCGCCTCCGTCAGCATTATGCAAAGGTCTGCCCGGACGGGAGGAACCATGACAGTGGACTACGCAAGCCTCATCCGGACGATACCCGACTTCCCACAGCCCGGGATCCTCTTCCGGGACATCACGCCGCTGCTGGGCGACGGCGAGGCGTTGCGTGCGGTGGTGCAGGACCTCGCCGCGCCGTTCCGTCAGCAGCAGATCGACCGCGTCGCGGGGATCGAGGCCCGTGGGTTCCTCTTCGGCGCGCCGCTGGCTGTCGAGCTGGGCGCGGGGTTCGTTCCGATGCGGAAAGAGGGCAAGCTGCCTCACGAGACGTTCTCCGCACAGTATGAATTGGAGTACGGCGACGCCGCCATAGAGTTGCACCAGGACGGCCTGCAGCCCGGCGACAACGTGCTGCTCGTGGACGATGTCCTCGCGACCGGGGGTACGATGGCGGCGGCGGTGGAACTCGTGCAGCAGACGGGCGCAAACGTCGCGGGCATCCTCACGCTCATCGAACTCACGGCGCTGAACGGCCGGGCGCGCCTGCCCGGCCACGACGTGGTGGCGCTGATCCGCTACTAGCGCGTCCACGATTTGACACGCGCAGAAGGGCACACGGACAATCCGCCCAAGTACGAGCGGGGGAGCGAACTCATGCAGGACGTGGTCATCGTAAGCGGCGCGCGGACGCCCGTGGGGCGGTTCGGAGGCGCATTCAAGGACCTGCTGGCCTCCGACCTCGGCGCCGTCGCCATCAAGGCAGCCGTCGAGCGCGCGGGCATAAGCCCGGAGGACGTCGACGAGGTCATCATGGGCAACGTGCTCCAGGCCGACGAGACGGGCTACACCGCCCGCCGGGCGATGTTGAAGGCCGGGCTGCCAGACCACATCCCGGCGATGACTGTGAACCGGGCGTGCTCGTCCGGGCTCGAGGCGATCAACCTTGCGGTGCAGGCCATCGCCACCGGCGAGTCGGAGGTGGTCGTCGCGGGAGGCGCGGACAGCATGAGCCGCGTGCCGTACCTCATGAAGGGCGTCCGGTTCGAAGGCCCGCGGATGGGCGACTACAGCGTCACGGACGGGCTCACGCTCGGCCTCACCTGCCCCATCTACGACTATCACATGGGCGTCACCGCGGAGAACGTTGCGACGCGCTTCGAGGTGAGTAGAGAAGCGCAGGACGAGATGGCTGTCGACAGCCACCAGCGCGCCGTCCACGCGCAGGCGGAGGGCTACTTCGACACGCAGATCGCGGCGGTGAGCGTCCCCCAGCGCCGGGGAGACCCTGTTGCCGTCTCGCAGGACGAACACCCCCGCGCGGACACGACGCTCGAAGGGCTGGCCAAGCTGCGCCCGGTCTTCAAGGAGGGCGGCACGGTGACGGCGGGCAACTCCGCCGGCATCAACGACGGCGCCGCGGCGGTGGTGGTGATGTCGCGGGAACGCGCGGAAGCCGAAGGGCTGACGCCGCGCCTGCGCTGGGTAGGTCGCGGCGTATCGGGCGTCGACCCGTCGGTGATGGGCATCGGGCCGGTGCCATCCACGCGCAAGGTGCTGGAGAAGACCGGGATGGCGATAGCCGACCTGGACCTCGTCGAGTTGAATGAGGCGTTCGCGGCGCAGGCGCTCTACGTGATACGCGAGCTGGAGATGGACTGGGAGCGGACGAACGTCAACGGAAGCGGCATCTCGCTCGGGCACCCGGTGGGGGCGACCGGCGCGATCATGACGGTGAAGATCATGGAGGAGCTGACGCGCACGGACGGGCAGTTCGGCCTCGTGACGATGTGCGTCGGGGGTGGACAGGGCGTCTCGACGATATTCGAGCGGCTCAACTAGCGCCCGGTGGCGCAGGGCCGCTCCGAAGAGCCCCGCCTTGCGGGGCCGATGGCAGTTGCCCCTTGACGGAACTTCGCGCGCGTGTTAGTGTTGGTCGGAATGAGTCAGATGCTGTTCACCGCGCCTGAGCATCAGAAGCCCCGAAACCCTTAAACCGCCTTAAACCGAGGTCTAGCGTTGCATATCCGCTGGGCCTCTTTCCGTGTCTGTGCGAATCCGCAGGCCATGCGCTGCGAGGAGGTATCGAGCCAGCAATGACGTCGTTAATGCCCCGTGCCAACCGCGCCCCGATGCATCCCGTCAAGTCCTACGCACGTACCCACCAGGTGCTGGAGCCTTCCAGCCTCGTGAACATCCAGATCGAGTCCTTCGAGGCGCTCAAGACACAGGGCATCCGCGAAGTACTCGACGAGATCAACCCGGTGCAGGACGTGACCGGCAACCGGTTTGAACTGCGCTTCGGTGCGCACTCGTTCAAGGAGCCCCGCTACTCCGAGGAGGAGTGCCGGGCCCGGGAAGTCACCTACGAGGCGCCGCTCTACGTCACCGTCGAGCTCGAAGTGAAGGAGACCGGCGAGGTCAAGGAGCAGACGCTCTTCTTCGGGGACATCCCGATGATGACCTCCACGGGCACGTTCGTCATCAACGGCGCGGAGCGCGTCGTGGTGAGCCAGTTGGTCCGCTCGCCGGGCGCCTACTTCACCCGCGTGCAGGACCCCAGCACCGGGCGCAACGTCTCCTTCTCCAAGCTCATCCCCTACCGCGGCGCGTGGCTCGAGTTCGAGACCAGCCCGCGCGACGTCATCTCGGTGAAGATCGACCGGAAGCGCAAGCTGCCCGTCACAACGTTCCTGCGCGCCATCGGCTACAAGACCGGCTTCGCGACGGACCAAGAGATACTCGACCGGTTCGCCGACGTGGACGAAGACCCCGAGCACCCGTACATCCGCACGACGCTGGAACGCGACACGGCGGTGCAGAACGAGGCGCAGGCGCTGATGGAGGTCTATCGCAGGCTCCGCCCCGGCGAGCCTCCCAGCGCGGAGAGCGCACGCACGCTGCTGGACAACCTCTTCTTCAACCCCCGCCGGTACGACCTCGGCCGCGTGGGGCGCTACAAGATGAACCGCCGCACCGGCAAGGACGTGCCGCAGGACAGCCGCACCCTCACCGCGGAGGACATCATCGAGATGATCAAGATGATGATCCGCATCAACAACGGCGCGGCCAACCCTGACGACATCGACCATCTGGGCAACCGTCGCGTCCGCGCGGTGGGCGAACTCATCATGAACCAGCTGCGCGTGGGCCTGCTCCGCATGGAGCGCGTGGTCAAGGAGCGCATGACGATCCTCGACCAGGGCGAGGCCACGCCCAGCGCCCTCATCAACATACGCCCCGTGGTCGCCGCGGTGCGCGAGTTCTTCGGAGGCTCGCAGCTGTCGCAGTTCATGGACCAGACGAACCCGCTGGCGGAGCTCACGCACAAGCGCCGTCTCTCCGCGCTGGGGCCCGGCGGACTCTCTCGCGAGCGCGCCGGTTTCGACGTTCGCGACGTGCACTACTCCCACTACGGGCGCATCTGCCCCATCGAGACGCCGGAAGGACCGAACATCGGTCTGCTCGGCTCTCTCGCGACCTACGCGCGCCTCAACGACTACGGCTTCATCGAGACGCCCTACCGGAAGGTGCTGAAGGACATCTCCAGCAGTGACCCCGACCTGAAGGGCCGTACCGTCAGCGAAACGGTGACCGGCGACGACGGCAAGGCCATCGTCCGGGGGAACCACGTCGTCTCCGCAGCCGCTGTCAAGAAGCTTGCGGCGCTTCCCGAGCGCATGATCGCAGTGCATCCCTACGTCTCCGCCGACCCTGACGAGATCGTCTACCTGCCCGCCGACGAGGAGGACAAGTTCGTCGTGGCGCAGGCCAACTCCCCGATGGACGACAAGTTCCAGCTGCTCGGCGACCGCGTCGAGTGCCGGGTGTCCGAGGACTACCTGATGGAGCCGCCCGAGCGCGTCGACTACATGGACGTCGCGCCGATACAGATCGTCAGCGTCTCCACCGCGCTCATCCCGTTCCTGGAGCACGACGACGCGAACCGTGCGCTGATGGGCTCCAACATGCAGCGGCAGGCCGTTCCGCTCATCAAGCCGGACGCGCCGCTCGTCTGCACGGGCATGGAGGAGCGCATCGCGCGCGACTCCGGGCAGATGGTGCTCGCCAAGGCCTCCGGTGTCGTCACCTCCGTAACGGGCGAGGTAGTCGTCATCACAGACAGCGAGGGCAGGGAACACACCCACGTGCTGCGGAAGTTCATCCGCTCCAACCAGGGCACCTGCCTCACACAGCGCGCCATCGTCTCCGTCGGAGACGCCGTGGCGGAGGGCGACCCGCTCGCCGACAGCTCCTCCACCCAGGAGGGCGACCTTGCGCTCGGTCAGAACGTGCTCTGCGCGTTCATGGCCATGGAGGGCTACAACTTCGAGGACGCCATCATCGTCTCCGAGAACCTCGTGCGCGATTCCAAGTTCACGTCCATCCACATCGAGCGCTACGAGGTTGAGTCGCGTGACACGAAGCTCGGCCCGGGCGAGATCACGCGGGACATCCCCAGCGTAGGCGAGGACGCGCTCCACAACCTGGACGAGGAGGGCATCATCCGCATCGGCGCCGAGGTCGGCCCCGGCGACATCCTCGTCGGCAAGGTGACGCCCAAGGGCGAGACCGAGCTGACGGCGGAGGAGAAGCTGCTCCGCGCCATCTTCGGTGAGAAGGCGCGCGACGTGAAGGACACCTCCCTCCGCGTTCCCCACGGCGAACGCGGCAAGATCATCGACGTCCGGGTCATGTCCCGCGAGAACGGGGACGACCTCTCCCCCGGCGTGAACAAGCTCGTGCGCGTCTGGGTCGCTCAGACCCGCACCCTCTCCGAGGGCGACAAGATGGCCGGGCGTCACGGCAACAAGGGCGTCGTCTCCCGCATCATGCCGGTGGAGGACATGCCCTACCTGCCGGACGGCACCCCCGTCGACATCATCCTCAACCCCATCGGCGTGCCTTCCCGCATGAACCTCGGGCAGGTGCTGGAGACGCACCTGGGGCTGGCAGCCCACAAGCTGCGCTTCCGCGCGGCAACGCCCGTGTTCGACGGCGCAACCGACGCGGACATCCGGGACGCGCTCGCCCGCGCATGGCTGCTGGAACGCGCCGGAGCGCTCGGCAGCGACCTCGACACCTCGGACGGCTACGAGCCGGACTGGGCGAAGGCCCGCGGATGGGTCGCTGAGCGTGGCTACGACGCCGACCGCGCGTTCGACGACAACGACCGGGACTCCAACTACGCCTCGTCGATAAGCCTCCGGCTCTGGCTGAACGACCTTGCGGAGACGTACCAGGAGGTAACGGGTACGAAGGTGGACCTCGGCGATGAGTCGTTCGACGACCTCTACCGCGAGGCGCTGCGCGTGGGGCGGGCGCTCAACGCCGCCGCTCCCGTGCTCGGCAAGTCGGTACTGTACGACGGCCGCACCGGCGAGCCGTTCGACAACCCGGTGACGGTCGGTTACATCTACATGCTCAAGCTCATTCACCTGGTGGAGGACAAGATCCACGCCCGGTCGACCGGCCCATACTCCCTCATCACGCAGCAGCCGCTGGGCGGCAAGGCGCAGTTCGGTGGGCAGCGCTTCGGAGAGATGGAGGTCTGGGCGCTGGAAGCGTACAGCGCCGCCTACAACCTCCAGGAGATGCTCACGGTCAAGTCGGACGATGTCGTCGGCCGCGTGAAGACCTATGAAGCCATCGTGAAAGGCGAGGAGGTCGTACAGCCCGGCGTGCCGGAGTCCTTCAACGTGTTGCTGAAGGAGCTGCAGAGCCTCGGCCTCGCCGTCGAACTTCGCTACGAAGAAGACCAGGGCGTCGTCTCCTCGCGGTTCACCTACACCGGCGAGGAGGAAGAGGACGAACTGGAGGCCGTCGCGCCGATCGCGATCGAACCCGTCGCGCCGTCGTGGGAAGCGGACTTCGCGCCGCTGGAAGAGCAGGACGGAGACGTGACCACCACCGTGCGCATCGATCTGGGCGCCTACGCCCGCAAGGCCTCGGAAGAAGAGAGCGAGAGCAACGCGGACTAGCAGCTCACGCGGCCCCGGCCCGTGAGCCCACCGCACCGATAGTCAGCGGGGAACCGACCCGCAGGGAGAGCAGCGAACATGCCGAACGCGACAGACTTCAACGCCATCCGTATCTCACTCGCGTCCCCGGAGCAGGTCAAGCAGTGGTCTTACGGCGAGGTGCTCAAGCCGGAGACCATCAACTACCGCACACTCCGTCCTGAGAAGGACGGCCTGTTCTGCGAGCGCATCTTCGGTCCGACGAAGGACTGGGAGTGCTACTGCGGCAAGTACAAGAAGATCCGGTACCGGGGCGTGATCTGCGACCGGTGCGGCGTGGAAGTCGCCCGCGCCAAGGTGCGCCGGGAGCGCATGGGGCACATCGCGCTGGCTGCGCCCGTCGCCCACATCTGGTTCGCCAAGGGCATCCCCAGCAGGCTTGGCCTGCTGCTCGACGTCTCTCCCCGCAACCTGGAGCGCGTGCTCTACTTCGCACAGTACATCGTGACCCGGGTGGACCCCCTGCTGCAGACGCGGCGCACCGAGGAGCTGCAGCTCGAACACGACGAGAAGCGGGAGAACCTCGAGCAGCAGATGAACGAGCGCATCGCCACGCTCCAGGGCGAGTTGGAGTCCCTCACTGGTTCCGAATCGGAGGAAGACGAGGCGAAGCGGACGACGCTGAATGAGCAGTTGACCGCGCTCGTGAACGCTCGCGACGAACAGATCGCCGAACTCGCCCAGGACCTCGCCAAGGAGACCGGCGAGGTGGAGAGCCTCAAGCCCCTGATGCTGCTCACGGAGAGCCGCCACCGCGAACTCTCCGACAAGTACGGCGACGTCTTCCGCGCCGGCATGGGCGCGGAGGCCATCCTCGACATCCTGCGGTCGCTCGACCTGCAGGAGGAGATGCAACGCCTGAAGGAAGAGGTGCGCACGACCTCCGGCCAGCGCCGGAAGAAGGCCGTCAAGCGCATCCAGGTCATCGAGGCGTTCCACAGCAGCGGCAACAAGCCGGAGTGGATGATCATGACCGCGCTCCCGGTGCTGCCGCCCGACCTGCGCCCCATGGTGCAGCTGGACGGCGGGCGGTTCGCCACGAGCGACCTGAACGACCTCTACCGGCGGGTCATCAACCGGAACAACCGCCTGAAGAGGCTGCTGGACCTTGGCGCTCCCGCCATCATCATCCGGAACGAGAAGCGGATGCTCCAGGAAGCCGTCGACGACCTGATCGACAACGGCCGGCGGGGCCGCGCGATCGTCGGCAGCCACAACCACCAGCTCAAGAGCCTCTCAGACCTGCTGCGCGGCAAGCAGGGGCGCTTCCGCCAGAACCTGCTGGGCAAGCGCGTGGACTACGGCGGGCGCTCCGTCATCGTCGTCGGGCCGTCCCTCCGACTCCACGAATGCGGCCTGCCGAAGAAGATGGCGCTGGAACTCTTCAAGCCGTTCGTCATGAACCGGCTCGTCATGCAGGGCATGGCGCACAACATCAAGAGCGCAAAGCGCATGGTCGAGCGCGCCCGTCCCGAGGTCTGGGACATCCTCGAGGAGGTCATCCAGACCCGCCCCGTCATGCTGAACCGCGCGCCCACCCTGCACCGGCTGGGCATACAGGCGTTCATGCCCACGCTCGTCGAGGGCAGCGCCATCCAGCTGCACCCGCTCGTCTGCGCCGCCTTCAACGCCGACTTCGACGGTGACCAGATGGCCGTGCACGTGCCGCTCTCGCGCGAAGCGGTGCAGGAAGCCCGCAACGTGATGCTGAGCACGCACAACATGCTCTCGCCCAGCTCCGGCGAGCCGCTCGTCGCGCCCACGTACGAGATCGTCCTGGGTTGCTACTACCTCACGCAGACGAAGCCTGACGCGAAGGGCGAAGGCGGGCGTTACCGCGACCTCGACGACGTGATCATGGCCTACGACGCGGGGATACTGGAACTGCACTCGGTCATCTCCGTCCGTTCGCCCGTCGACGCAGATGTCTGGCTGGAGACGACGCCGGGCCGCATCATCTTCAACGAGGTGCTCCCCGAGGAGCTGCGCCGCTACGACGTGCTGATGGACAAGAAGGCGCTCCGCGACCTGGTTTCGGAGGTCTACCGCCTCACCGGCAACGCGGCCACCTCCGAGGTGCTGGACCGGATCAAGCAGATCGGCTTCCACTACGCCACCGTCTCCGGCACGACCATCGGCATCACGGACATCCAGGTGCCGCCGGAGAAGGCGGACATCATCGCCGAGGCGGACAAAGAGGTGGAACTGCTGGAAGAGCAGTATGAGATGGGCCTCATCACCGAGCGTGAGAAGCACGTCCGGGCGGTCAACACCTGGCAGCGCGTCTCCGGCAAGATGGACGAGGTCATCCAGCAGCACCTGCCCGAGTTCGGCGGCATCTACGCCATGGCCCACTCGGGCGCACGAGGTAACGAGGCCCAGATCAAGCAGATGGCCGCCATGCGCGGACTGATGAGCAACCCGCGCGGAGACATCATCGAACTGCCCATCAAGTCCAGCTTCCGCGAGGGACTGAGCGTGCTGGAGTACTTCATCTCCACCCACGGCGCGCGCAAGGGTCTCGCGGACACAGCCCTGCGCACCGCCGACTCCGGCTACCTCACGCGCCGTCTCATCGACGTGGCGCAGGAGGTCATCGTGCTGGAGGAGGACTGCGGCACCGACCGCGGCGTCCTCATCCACGCCCAGGCCTCCGAGGAAGACGTGATGATCGCTCCGCTCAGCGAGCGCATCGTCGGACGCGTCGCCGCAGGCCCCATCGCCCACCCGGACACGGGCGAGGTGATCGTGGACGCGGCCGAGATGATCGAGGAGCCGCAGGCCGCGGCCATCGAGGCTGCCGGGGTAACCGAACTGCGTGTCCGCAGCCCGCTCACCTGCGAGGCGCCGCGCGGCATCTGCCAGCGGTGCTACGGACGCAGCCCCGCGACGGGCCAGCTCGTCCTCTTGGGCGACGCCGTCGGCATCATCGCGGCGCAGTCCATCGGCGAGCCGGGCACACAGCTCACCATGCGGACGTTCCACACGGGCGGTATCGCCGGCAAGGACATCACCTCCGGTCTGCCCCGTGTCGAGGAGCTGTTCGAGGCGCGCTCGCCCAAGGGCAAGGCCCGCATCGCCGAGATCGACGGCGACGTGCTGGTGTTCGAGAACGGCCAGCTCATCGGCGAGTACGCGTCGGACGACGCTCCGCAGGTGCTCGTTCCTCCCGTCTCCTTCGTGCCCTGCGTCCGTGTCGTGAGCCACATGCCGTTCACGGACAGCTACGCCATCACCGGCACGCACACGCTCGCCGTCAAGGACGGTCAGCGCGTCAAGGCAGGCGAGGTCATAGCCGAACCCGCAGCGGACGCTGCCGAGGCTGCCGACTCCTCCGAGGCGGTTGCGCCCGTCGCACTGCTCGCCCGCGTCTCCGGCGCCGTACGCGTCGTGGACGGGGGCATCGAGATAGACGCGTTCGAGACGGAGGTGCGCGACCACCAGGTGGACGCCACCGACCAGCGCCTCGTCCGCACCGGCGACGCCGTCCTTGCGGGCCAGAAGCTCACCAGCGGCGTCAAGGACCCGCACGACATCCTCCGCATCGAGGGCATGGAAGCCACGCAGAGCTACCTCGTCGAGCAGGTGCAGACCGTGTACCGCAACCAGGGCGTGTCGATCAACGACAAGCACATCGAGACCATCATCAGCCAGATGCTGCGCTGGGTGCGCGTCGACAACATCGGTGATACGGAGCTGCTCCCCAACCAGCTGATCGACCGCGCGCGCTTCCAGAGCGTGAACGAGCGCGTCATCGCCGAGGGCGGCGAGCCCGCCACCAGCAAGCCGGAACTCCGGGGCGTGACCCGTGCGTCACTCAACACGGACAGCTTCCTCGCCAAGGCGTCGTTCCAGGAGACGGCCCGCGTCCTCACCGAGGCGGCGATGTCCGGCGAGGTCGACTACCTGCGCGGCCTCAAGGAGAACGTCATCATCGGACGGCTCATCCCCGCCCGCCTCGACGTATCCCCGGAGGGGCGCAGCCTCCTCGGCATCCCCGAGGTCCTGCCGTCGGCCGAGGGCGACAGCGACGACTTCGAGGCCATCATGGGCCTCATGGGTGAAGTGCCCGGCATGGACGACTTCGAGGACGAGAACGGGCAGGCGCCGCACGCCGCGGTGGATGTCGACTTCTCCATGGACGACGATGACGAGGGCGATGACGACGACCTCTTCCTCGACGACGACGATGACGACGACCTCGACGAGCCTGCGAACACGGCCTCCGCTTCGACCGAAGAGGACGAAGAAGAGGAAGAGGAGACAGGCAACGCGGACGTCGATGACGATGAGATCGGGGTTGCTGACCCCGAGGACGCTCTCCTGGTCGAAGAGGAAACCGACAGCGCGGAGGAATAGCCTGCGCCGTCCGGAACGGGACTCAGTTGCACGGAAGGGCGCCCGGGTGGGCGCCCTTCTGCATGACTACGAGTACCAGGGGAGCATCGGCTCGACCGCCAGTGTGACGAACACGAGCGCGAGGTAGAGCAGCGAGTACTTGTACGCCGCGAGCGTGTCGCGGGAGTCCCCTCCGCCGAGCAGCGGCCACGACATGCGGAGCCAGACCGCGCTCAGCAGCGTCGTCACCAGCGCGAACGTCAGTCCGCCGTAGCCTGCGGCGAGCGGCAGCCAGGCCATCGCGCCCAGCAAGGCGACGTACAGCAGCACCTGCCGGGCGGTGTCGCGACGCTCCGCCACCGCAGCCAGCATCGGCACGTTCGCGGCGGCGTAGTCCTCCCGCAGCAGCATGGAGAGCGTCCAGAAGTGGGGCGGCGTCCAGAAGAAGATGAAAGCGAACATGTAGAGACCGAGCACCGTGAACTCGCCGGAGACCGCTGCCGCTCCGATGAGCGGCGGGAACGCTCCCGCGGCGCCGCCGATGACGATGTTGTTCCACGAACGCCGCTTGAGCAGCATCGTGTAGACCAGCACGTAGACCGCCGCGGCCGCGAAGGTGAGGGCTGCCGCCAGCGGGTTCGCTCCCGCTGCCATGAGAGCCGTGGCTGCGGCCACCAGCACCACCCCGACGAGCGCGGCGTTCCGCGCACTGATCTGCTGCGCCGGCACCGGCCGCACCCTTGTACGGCGCATCACGGTGTCTATGTCTGCATCCAGGCTCTGGTTGATGGCGTTGGCGCCGCCAGCAGCGAGCGCTCCCGCGACAACGACTGTGAGCAGCACGAGCGCGTCCGGCGAACCCGCTGCCGCCTTCCATGCTCCTGCCGCTCCCGTGACCACGAGCAACAGCACGATGCGCGGTTTGCAGAGCGCCGTCACCTGGCGGAGGAACGCCATCAGCGCGTCCGCCCAAGGAGCGCGAAGCTGAACTGCGCCACGACGGCCCACCAGACGGCTGCGGCCAGTCCGAGGTGCGTGATGCGCAGCTCCTGCGGCAGCCGGAGCCAGACCGCGCTCACGCCCACCGTGAACTGCGCCGCAGCCAGCAGCGCGGCGATCACGCTCACGTAGAACGCCCAGCCTCCGATGCGGCGCGCCTGCCACGCCGTCCATATCAGCCCCAGCAGCAACGCTGTCGCCGCTACGCGGTGAACGAGATGCACCCACGCGGCCTCCGTGCCGCTGCGCGAATCGCACAGCGGCAGGCCGGGGCATCCGGCGCTGTGCCCGGTGCCCACGATCGTCCCTCCGGCGAGCACGACGAACGCCGCCGCGATGACGAGCGCCCGCCATCGCCTGAGGTCCGGAGGCGGCGAGAGGCGCACGTCGAGCGCTCGCGCCGCGCCTCCCGTGAGCAGCGCGAGCGTGAGCAGCGAGAACGTCAGGTGCGCCAGCCGCACCATGCTGTGCAGTTCGGTGAGCACGGTGATGCCGCCGAGCACGGCCTGCACGAGGATCGCCGCGAGCGCCCAGACCAGCAATCGCGAGGTGAGCCGGTCATGCGCGCGGGCGCGGAAAGCGAAAGCGGCAGAGGCCGCCACGAGCAGCATCGTGACGCCTGCGTAGACGCGATGGCCGAACTCGATGGCGGTCGCGCCTTCGATCTCGGGGACGAGCACGCCCTCGCAGAGGGGCCAGTCGGGGCAGCCGAGGCCAGAGCCGGAGACGCGCACCCACGAGCCGTACGCGATGAGGCCCAGCGTGAGCACGGACGCCGCGAGAGCGAGCCACCCGGCGCGGCGGACGTCCACCGCGCGTACTCCCTGCGCCGACATCTACCTACGCCACCCCGTACGACATGACGGCCAGGATGGCGATGAGTCCCACGGGCAGCAGCGTCCAGACGACCTCGGCGGCGCGTGTGCCCAGGATGCCGCGTGAGGCGTCCTGTTGTACGCGCATGCGCAGCGCCGTGACGACGATGGCCACTTCGGCCAGCGCCATGAGACTGACGACTATCCAGAATCCTGCGTGGGGTGTCATGTGCAGCGGTACGAGAGCACGCGGGCGATCCTCCCCGCCCCGGCGCGCCTCCTCTATGGTAGCGTAAGCGGGCTGTCGCCGCCACGTTCTCCGGGTGACGAGCGGCGGTCCAATGAGGAGGTGGGAGATGGCGATACGCGAGGAAGAGCTCGACCTGCCGGTGGACGAGGGGGAGATGGCCGTGTTCCTCTACGAGCCGGAGGACGCCGGGCCGCTGCCGTCCATCATCATGGTGCACGACGCCGTCGGCCTGACCGTCGAGGCGCGCGAGCAGGCGAAGTGGCTCGCCGGACACGGCTACACCGTCGCCGCGCCGGACGTCTTCCATCGCGCCGGGCGCCTGTTGACGCTGCCCGCCCTCGGCGGCGGGCCCGACGCCACGCCCCGCATCCGCGCGGGGATGACGAACGACGGCCACTGCGCGGACATCACACGCCTCGCCGCCTTCCTGCGCGAGCGCCCCGGCAGCGATGGGCGCGTCGGGCTCACCGGGTTCTGTCTCGGCGGGCGCATCTCGTTCCTCGGCGCCACGCTCGGCGGAGTCGTGGACACGACCGTGGCGTTCTACCCCACGCGCCTGCTGGAGTCCGATCCCGCGATACCCGGCTCGCCGTGGCCGGTGCACGGGGCGGGGAACGTCACGAACCCGCTGCTGATGTTCTTTCCCGCGCTGGACGGCTTCAATCCGTACTCGAACGTCGAGGCGATCAGGGCCGCGTTCCCGGACACGGCGGACCACGTCCGGGCCGTGTGGGTCGAGGACGCCGACCACGCCTTCGCGCAGCCGGAGAGCGGCGCGTACCACCCGGAGCGCGCCGCCGGGGCGTGGGAGGAGGCGCTCGCGTTCTTCGACCGCCACCTCCGGCAGGTATAATCGCGCTCCGCCACTTCCGTCATTCCCGCGAAGGCGGGAATCCAGCCCCCTGTCGTGCGGAGGCGGAGCGACCGAACAGCGCTTATCAGCGCATCCGAGCACGAAGGAGCACTCGCATGGACACGATAGAGCAGGTTGTCGACATCGAGACGGCGGACGGGACGATGGCAACGCCGACATCGCGCCCCACAGACGGCGGCACACACCCGGGGGTCGTCGTCATCATGGAGGCGTTTGGCGTGAACCCGAACATCGAGGGCATCGTGCAGCGGTTCGCGAGCGAGGGCTACGTCGCCGCCGCGCCGGACCTCTTCCACCGCTCCGGGCGGCTGCGCTACGCCCCCTACGACAGGCTGCAGGAGATGCGCGAGGACCTGCGCTCCGGTGGCTTCGGCGACGCCTCCATCGACATGGACGTGCAGGCCGCGATCGACTACCTGCGCAGCGACCCGAACGTCGGCGCGATAGGCATCGTCGGCTTCTGCCTCGGCGGGCGCGTCACGATGCAGTCGGCGATACGCGCGAGCGGGCTGTCGGCGGCTGCCGTCTACTACGGCGGCTTCATGTTCCCCGGCGACGACCAGCCTGACGCGTTCCACGCGCTGCGCGAGGCCGGGGCGCTCTCGGTCCCAGTGATGGGCTTCTTCGGCGAGGACGACCAGAACCCGACGCCGGAGCAGGCGCGGACGCTGGACGAGCATCTCACGGCCCTCGGCAAAGAGCATTCGTTCAACTACTACGCGGGCGCGGGCCACGGCTTCTTCTGTGATGACCGCGCCAGCCACAACGCGGAAGCAGCGGCCGACGCATGGGCGAAGACGCTCGCATTCTTCGGCGAACGCCTGCGCTGACGAGAGAGATAGAGGAGACACCCCATGACCGACGCGTATGACGTCATCATCATCGGAGGCGGGTCCGCCGGCGAGAACGTCGCCGGACGCACCGCGCCCGCCGGGCTGAGCACCGCCATCGTCGAGGCGGAACTGGTCGGCGGCGAGTGCTCGTACTGGGCCTGCATGCCGAGCAAGGCGCTCCTCCGCCCCGGCGAGGCGCTCGCCGCGGTGAAGCGCGTACCCGCCGTGCGGGACGCCGTCACCGGCAGCGTGGACGCCGCCCGCGCGATGCGCGCCCGCGACGCGTTCGCGAGCCACTGGAGCGACGCCGGGCAGGAGCAGTGGGTCGCTTCCGTGGGAGCGGCGCTCATCCGCGGCTGGGGGCGGATCGACGGCGAGAAGCGCGTCGTGGTCGAGATGGCCGACGGCAGCGGCAGCGTCGAGCTGGAGGCGAACAAGGCCGTGGTGCTCGCGACGGGCTCGGTGGCGTTCGTGCCGCCCATCGAGGGGCTGGCGGATGCCGAGCCGTGGACGAGCCGCGAGATCACGTCGGCGAAGAGCGTGCCGGAGAGCCTCATCATCATCGGCGGGGGTGTCGTCGGGCTGGAGATGGCGCAGGCGTGGAAGTCGCTCGGCACGGCCGAGGTGACGGTGCTGGAGCGCAGGATGCCCGAGGACACGCCGCTGTTCGAGCCGTTCGCGCTCAGGGCGGTCGTCGACTCGCTGGAGGCGCAGGGCGTCGTGTTCCGCTTCGGCTGCGTCGTGGCTGCGGCGGCCCGCACGAGCGACGGCGTGAGCGTGACGATGGACAACGGCGAGACGCTGTACGCGCAGGAGCTGCTCGTGGCGGCGGGGCGCACCGGCGTCGTGGAGGGCGTCGGACTGGAGACGGTCGGCGTCGACGCGCAGCGGTACGTGAAGGTGAACGACCACCTGCAGGTGGAGGGCGTGGACGGCGGCTGGCTGTACGCGGTGGGCGACGTGAACGGGCGGGCGCTGCTGACGCACCAGGGCAAGTACCAGGCGCGGCAGGCGGGCGATCACATCCGCGGGCTCGACGCCTCTGCCTGGGCGGACAACGGCATGGTGCCCGCGGTGGTGTTCACGGACCCGCAGATCGGCAGCGTGGGGCTGACGGAGCGCGCGGCGCGCGAGCGCGGCCTGAACATCCGCGCCATCGAGATGGGCTGGCCGGTCGCCGCCGCGCCGCTGCACGGCGAGCACTTCACCGGCGGCGTCAAGTTCATTGTGGACGAGGACCGGCGCGTGCTCGTCGGAGCAACGTTCGCAGGGCCGGAGGTCGGCGAGCTGACGCACGCGGCGACCATCGCCATCGTGGGCGAGGTGACGCTCGACCGCCTCTGGCACGCCACACCGTCGTTCCCCACCCTCAGCGAGGTCTGGCTCCGCTTCCTGGAGACGTACGGCCTGTAAGCGAGGTGCCGCACGATCAAGAATGCCAACGTCCTCGAATTCTGGCACCCTTGATCCGCACCTTACGAGTGAACCGGCCACGCCGTTTGGCATCCTTGAGATTCTTGATCGGCGCGTTTCCGTGGCCGTGGCCTGCTTCCCGGACGCCGGAGCATCAAGAGTGTCAAGAGTGCCAGTGTTTTCAAAAGTTGGGGTGCTCACCGGGTGTCTCATTCCGTTGCATCGTGTCTCATCGTGCCGGCGACGGGCTGCGAGAACGGTCATCCAACCAGCGTAGCGGACGCAGGTGCGACCGCGTAAGGGGCGGGTGTCAGCAATCCGGGAATCGACATCGATGCACAGGATGGACAGGATGGGCTGTCATGCTGAGCGGAGCGCAGCCCGCGCTTCAGCGCGCAGCATCCTCTTGGGCAGCCCCTGAGCGGAGACTTGCCCTCCGCTCGTGGTGAGCCTGTCGAACCACGCGCTACCTCCGACCGCCGCCGTTGCGGTATAGTGCTACTTGCGACAACTGGAACCTCGCCGACCCAGAAAACGGCGCGGGAACGATTTCTATGAGTGTGGGCGCACTTGCGCCCCCTTGTCTGTTCCCGCGTACAGGTTCCGGTTGTCGCAGACCCACCTCATCGCGAGACAAGGGGGCACCTGCGATGGCCGACCATCCTTACCTCTCCGGCAATGCACTGGTCTGCGACGACAACATCAACGCGCTCCGTGAGCTGCCGGACGAGTGCATCGACCTGATCTACCTCGACCCGCCGTTCAACTCCAACCAGTTCTACGTCGCGGCATTCGGCGACAAGGGAATGGTGGCGAGCCAGCTGCGGGACATCTGGCACTGGACTGTGGCAGCACAGAACGCGTTCGACGGCATACCGCGCGGCCAGTTGCGGGACACCTTGCGGGGGATACGGCTCCAGGCAGGAGAGAAGTCGCCAATGGCGGCGTATGCGGTGTTCATGGGCACTCGCCTTCAGCAGATGCGTCGCGTCCTCAAGCCGACGGGCAGTATCTACCTGCACTGCGACCCTCACGCAAACGCCTATTTGCGTGTGTTGATGGATGCCGTGTTCGGCCCCAAACAGTTCCGCAATGAGATTGTCTGGTGCTATACGGGGCCGTCTGCCGCCAAGCGTTACTTCCCGCGTAAACACGACACGATCCTCTTCTACGGGCGCTCGGCCAACGTGACGTTCAACGGAGATGCTGTACGCAGACCCTATGTTGCAGAGTACACGCCTGCGAGAGGGGTTCATGGAGCGAATCGAGGAACCGATACCTCCACCAAGCGTGCGATTCATGAGCACGGGACGATCCCCACAGATTGGTGGGCGGACGGGTATCTGTCCAATGTCTCGGCATTCCGATCTGAACTGACCGGCTACCCTACGCAGAAGCCACGCGGTCTTCTCGAACGCATCGTCAAAGCGTCATCCAACCCGGGCGACCTCGTGCTCGACCCGTTCTGCGGGTGTGGGACTGCCGCCGACGCCGCAGCCTCGCTCGGCAGGAAGTACCTGGGCATCGACATCAGCGGCATCGCCGTGCGCGTCATGCAGCAGCGGTTGGAGTCGCGCGGCGATGCGGTCGCGCCGGTGGTGTACGGGCTGACGTGGGACGAGTTCGAGTGGGATGAGTTCGAGAAGCGGGCGCTGGCGCAGCGCGACGAGGTGGAGGATGGGATACCCGGCTGGGCGTGGGCGGAGGACCGGGTCGCGGCTCTGCTGAATGCGGTGCCCAACGAGCGGAAGTCAGGCGACGGCGGGGTGGACGCGCGCTACTTCGGGGCGATGGATATCGAGAAGCACGAGGGGATCATCGTTCCCATCCAGGTGAAGATGCACCGCACGCACTCGGTGGGGCGTCCCGATATGGACCGGCTGCTCGGCACGCAGACGGCGATGCAGAACCGGGGGCTGCACGCGCCGATGTCAATCATGGTGAGCCTGTACCCGCCGCCGGATTCGCTGCGGGTGTTCGCGGCGGAGCAAGGCCGGGTGACGCTGACGACGAATGAGGGTACGGCGGAGTACCCGCGCATGCAGGTGCTGAGCGTCGAGGAGATGCTGCGTCACGGTGAGCGTCCGAAGCTTCCGCCGGTGGACCCGCGCTCGTTGGTGGGGGACACGCAGGACAAGATGTTGATGTTGTAGGGGGGGCTTACAAGATGTTGCCCAGCCTTCGCACGATTCGGTGTATCTTCGCACCAAGATTGCGCCGAAAGGGACCGTTGTCTGACAATGCCATCGTCGGTAGTGTGGCTATCGTAGCCAGACTCTGATTGAGGAGATGATAAATGGAAAACCCCGCATGGGATATGCTGAAACCGCATATTGAACTTCTGTTCGGTGAGCACTTCGCCTTAGAAATAGCCCTCTACAGACTTCTTGCGAAACTTCCAGAAGACGAGTTTAATGAACTACTACAGACAACCGATACAGTACGTGAGGCTGTCGAATCCGAGCACCCACTGGTTGTTTCGGCATATCAACAAGTCATGGACAGGTTCGCAAGATTTGTCCCGCGAGCTCGCACCGATATCCCCAGCCTCGCGGACCATATCCGCAACTTGACCGAGGCAGTAGAGACGATTCACGGCCCTATTGGAAAGGAGTATGACAGTGGACCATCCGGACGACCAGACGACTAGACATCCAGGTACAAGATTGTACGCAGTTTTTCTTTTCAGAGTGCGCTCCGACCGCCCCTAGGCTACAGGGCTTGTACTGTCTAGCATGGGGCTGATAGCCTTTGCCCACACGTAGAGAGGAGAAGGTTACATGGCAACCCGACGACAGAGGGACGTGGCTTGGAACAACGCCTACACCATCCGGGGCAAGAACCCCAACCAGTACCGGAGAGACGCAGCGGGCAATCAGATCTTCAAGGGTGCGTACGGCAAGACCGGCCCGCAGAGTTGGGAAGTGGACCACAAGAAACCCCGCTCCAAGGGCGGAAGCAACAGCCCCCGCAACCTTCAGGCTATGCAGACCAGCGAGAACCGCAGGAAGGGTGACCAGTACCCTTACTTCGCCGTCCTCCGCGTACGCAGCTACTTCCCACGCATCCGCAGCCGGTGAAGGCGCGATAATGCCTGATTGGTTGGGGTGGATTCCCGCTCTCTTCTCTTGGGTAGCAAAGCAGGGCCGGGTTGTGGTGATATCCGGCATGTTGCTGGGTGTGGCAGTCTATTCGCTACGTGAAGCTGCTTCGTTGGCCCGTGTCGGTTCCGATGCCGTATCCGGATTTATAGCTCTTGCCTCTGTCTGTATTTCCGTTACGTTCTTTGTGGTGTTAGTTCTAAAAAATGATAAGTAACTCACCAGATTTGTTTACTTTGCGGTATAATTCTCAACAATCAGTTTGTGATTGGAGCACTGGTAGGGCTTACTGGGCAGCGGGATTACAGGACTTGTGGGGTTAGGATCGACGCTGCTGACCGAGACCCAAGAGCAGAACAGCATGATGCTCGGGGTGGCTAGAACACCAAACATCATCGCCGCAAATATGCAAGAATCCTACATTGTCCATAATGCATAGTATGCACCTCTTCGCACGGACGCTGACGCGTTATGTCCGCTGAACTGCTGAGGACTGCCTGAGTCCAGCACACTGCCAGGCGCCCGTTGACAGTCCACGTCCGCACGTACTAGCGTCCTGGGTGTATAGAGGAGGTGACTCATGCGCGTCACGTTGGCGTTCTCACTGCATTTCTCCTTGTTACTGTTCCTCACCGCTGTGGTGACACTATCTGGCCGCGCTGATACAGACCCCGGCGTGTACGCCCCTTTCGCCGCGATGGCTACTGCTCTAATAGCCCTGTCTCGCGGCTTTCGTATCCCCTTTCCCAGCATGGGGCGACGCGCTCCAGACGTGTTTATTGGTTTAGGTACCCTGTGGACTGCCTATCTCTGGTCGTTAGATGCTACCGGCTCTGACTCTCGCATTCCCGACATTCCGGGAGAGCTTTGGGTGGCATTAGTATTGTTCTCTTTATTTTCTCTCACCTTGCTTATTTCTGGCCTGACGGCGGACCTAGTAAACTGGATCAAGTCTCGCCAGAAATAGTGGTGCACAGTGGGGTAGTAATGGGAATTGGGTGACATATCAGGCTGCGAATCTGCTGACCCTTGGTCGTCGGGGTTCAACTCCCCTCAGTCCCACCATACTCCATCACTGTCCCTATGCTACGGGGGATGTGCTAGGCATGGCTGAACCTAGCTGCGCTCCGGCGTAATGGCTAACCCCGTCATCCCCCGCCGTGTTACTGGTTGTTTACTTGCGATGTAAGCCCCCACTGACACGCGCCCCTTTCGCGGTCGCGGCAGGGCCGCGTACGCTGGTCGGTGACGGCGCACCCGCCCCAGCGGGTGGCGTTGGCGGGCCTGCCCCGGTAGGCGGGGGCCGGGCCGTAGGAGTGGAATGTCCCTTAATGTCACCAAATGTCACCCCCAGGACGACAGCGCCGCGCGGTCCACGCCTGCGTTGGGGGCATGGAGAGGAGGCGCCAGAAGGACAAATCAGGACACGGGTCCACGGGTGGCGCATCAGGTTGCACCCCGGCGTGACAGGTCCGGTGCGAGGGGCCGGGCCGCAGGAGTGGTTTGGGACTGAATGAGACCGAATGAGACCGCCAGAAAAACGAGTGGGGCACACCCTGAGAGATTCCTCGACTCCGCTGCGCTCCGCTCGGAATGACACAGGCTCCCTGTTGCCGCGCGGAGCGGGGCGCGTAAACTGCCCGCATGACGTACACGGACATCCTCTACGAGAAGAGCGGCGGCATCGCGACCATCACGATGAACCGTCCGCAGGTGCGCAACGCCTTCCGTCCGCTGACGGTCGACGAGATGATCGAGGCGTTCCAGGACGCTTGGGAGGACGACGACGTCGGCGTGGTCATCCTGACGGGCGCGGGCGACAAGGCGTTCTCGAGCGGCGGCGACCAGAAGGTGCGCGGCAAGGACGGCTACCAGGACGGCACCGGCCACACGAAGCTCCGCATCACGGAGCTGCACACGGTCATCCGCATGATCCCCAAGCCGGTCATCGCCGCGGTCAACGGGTTCGCCATCGGCGGCGGGCACGTACTGCACGTCATCTGCGACCTCTCGCTGGCGTCGGAGAACGCGATATTCGGGCAGTCGGGGCCGCGCGTGGGGAGTTTCGACGCCGGGTTCGGCACGGTGTTCCTCGCGCGCATCGTCGGCGAGAAGAAGGCGCGGGAGATCTGGTACCTCTGCCGCCAGTATTCCGCGCAGGAAGCGCTGGAGATGGGGCTGGTGAACAAGGTGGTGCCGCAGGAGCAGCTGATGGCGGAGGCGCGGGAGTGGGCGGAGCGCATCCTGGAGATGAGCCCGACGGCGCTGCGGTTCCTGAAGGCGTCGTTCAACCAGGACACGGACTGGGCGTACGGGCTGCAGCAGATGGCGCACGGCGCGGTGCAGATGTTCTACAACACGGACGAGGCGGAGGAGGGCGTGCGCGCCTTCAACGAGAAGCGCCCGCCGGACTTCAGCGCGTACCGCAAGCAGAACTGGTGAGCATGACCGCCGCGCCCGCGCCGCAGTCGAAGATCGTCTCCTGGTTCTGGGCGGCGCGGCCGTTCTCGCTGTCGGCGTCGGTCGCGCCGGTGCTGGTGGGGACGGCGCTCGCGGCGACCGTGGACGCGCTCGACTGGCTGCTGTTCGCGCTCGCGCTGACGGGGTCGGTCGCCATCCAGATCGGCACGAACCTGACGGACGAGTACTCGGACCACCGGAAGTCCGGCAGCGAGGGAAAGTTCCTCGCGCCGCACAAGGTCATCCAGCGCGGTCTGCTCTCGGAGCGGGCGGTGGCGCTGGGAATGGCGGCTGCGTTCGGCTACGGCGTCGTGGCCGGGCTCATCATCGTGGCGCACGTTGGCTGGCCGATACTCGCGGTGGGCCTGGCGAGCGTCGCGGCGGCGTACCTGTACGCGGGCGGACCGAAGCCGCTGGGGACGCTCGGGCTCGGCGAGCCGGTGGTGTTCGTCTTCATGGGACCGCTCATGGTGATGGCGTCGTACTACGTGCAGCAAGAGGCGCTCACCTGGGCGTCGTTCTCCGTCTCGCTGCCGGTCGCGTTCATCGTGACCGCTATCCTCGTCGTGAACAACATCCGCGACGTGGAGGAGGACCGGGAGGCCGGGAAGCGGAGCCTCGCCACAGCAGCCGGAACGCGGGTGGCGACGTGGACGTACGCGGCGCTCCTGGCGGGAGCGTACCTGAGCATCGCGGGCGCGGCGCTGGGCGGGGCCGTGAGCCCCTGGGCGCTGCTGGGACTCGCGCCGCTGCCGTGGGCCGTGGGCGCGGTCCAGGCGCTGTTCGCAGCGGAGGAGCGTCCCGCGATGAACCGGCTGCTCGTGCGCAGCGGCAAGCTGCACGGGCTGACCGGCCTCGCGCTCGCGGCGGGGCTGTTCGCGTCGAGCCTGTGAAAAACACAGGCGCAGGCTTGCACCTGTTATACGTATGCCGTTACAGTGCATACGTATAGCGAGGCTGGAGAGACAGGATGAAGAGCAAGCTCACCATCACCATCGACTCTGAACTCGTCCCGGCGGCGAAACGGTACGCCCGCTCCAGGGGGGTGTCGCTTTCAGCCGTGATCGAGCAGGCATTACGGGAAGCAACCGAGGAGAACGAGCCGCCATTCATGGAGTACTGGCGGGAACGTTTCGCCAAGTCCCGGAAGGCGCCTCCGGAACCGGGAACGGACCCCCGCTACGACTACTTCGTGCGCAAGTACCTCAAGTAATGCTTCTCGATACCAATGTCCTCCTGGACGCGGCCCTGGGCAGACGACCACACGTAGACGCCGCAGTAGAGCTTCTCAATCTGATTGCACTAGGCACGGGTAGAGCCTTCGTTGCATGGCACGCCATTGCAACTCTCTACTACGTAGCCTCACGCTCGCACGGCGATGACGATACCCGCAGTTTCATCATGGAACTGATGCGCTTCGTATCCGTCGCGCCGACCAGCACGGAGGCCGTCCGATACGCGGCGTCACTCCCTATGGCGGACTTCGAGGATGCGATGCAGGTGGCTGCGGCGCGCGCATGCGGGGCGGAGTACATCGTGACCCGGAACCTCAGCGACTTCGAACGCTCCCCTATCCCCGCGCTCACTCCACAGGAGGCGCTCGCCCGGCTGCGCTGACGTTGCTCCTCCCCGCCCGCTCCTCGCGTTGACCGTGCGCACGGGCGCGCCTAGACTCACTTCCATGTCCATCTACCGCTACTCCCGATGGGACGGCTCGCAGGCTGTCGAGATCCCCACGACCGACGACCTGTTCGACCGCCTCTCCGAGCAGATCCTGCAGGGCGACGACCTGCGGGGCGCGCTCAACCGCATGATGCGCTACGGGATGCGGGGCGAGGGCCAGCGCGGCCAGGGATTGCAGGACCTCCTCGAACGCCTCCGCGACGCCCGCCAGCGCAACCTCGACCGCTACGACCTCTCGTCCATGTTCGACGACATCCAGGAGCGGCTCGACGCCATCGTCGACAAGGAGCGCTCCGGCATCAACCAGCGCCTCGATGAGCTGGCGCCCTCGTCCGATGGCGACGCGCAAGGCGGGAGCGGACAGGACGGCGAAGGCGGGGAAGGGCAGGAAGGCGGCGGACAGCCCGGCGGGAGCGGCGCGCCGCCGGACGAGTTCACCGATATGCTGCGGCAGATGGCGAGCCGTCACCTCAACCAGCTGGACCAGTTGCCGCAGGGCGCGGGCGGGCGCATCAAGCAACTCCGCGACTACGACTTCATGGACAGCGGCGCGCGCGAGGACTTCGACGCGCTCATGCAGGAGCTCCAGCAGCAGTTCCTCCAGCAGTACTTCCAGGGGATGCAGGAGAGCCTCCAGAACCTGACACAGGGCGACCTCGCGCAGATATCGGAGATGGTGCGCGACCTCAACGAACTCGTGAAGCAGAAGCTCCAAGGCGACGACCCGGACATCAGCGACTTCATGAACAAGTGGGGGCACATGTTCCCGCCCGGCATCGAGACGTTCGATCAGTTGATGGAGTACATGTCTAACCAGATGGCGCAGATGCAGTCGCTCATGAATTCGATGACGCCGGAGATGCGCCGCCAGCTCGAAGAGATGATGGACGGCCTCCTGCAGGACAACCGCCTCGCGTGGGACCTGTTCGAACTCGGCACGAACCTCGAGCGGCTGAACCCCGACAACTTCCCGGACAACGACTTCCGGCTGTTCGGCGACGAGCCCGTCACCTTGCAGCAGGCGCTCCAACTGATGGGCGACCTGAACGACATGGAGGAGTTGGAGCAGCAGTTGCGCCACGCGCTCCGCACCAACGACGCCACGAACATCGACGCGGACGACCTCGGCAAGGTGCTCGGTGAGGAGGCGCGGCAGTACGCGCAGGAGTTGCAGCGCCTCACGAAGGAGTTGGAGGAGGCGGGGCTCATCCGCAAGCGCGGTCAGAACGGCTGGGAGCTGACGCCGCAGGCGATGCGGAAGATCGGCGACAAGGCGCTCACTGACATCTTCAAC
Organism: Dehalococcoidia bacterium; assembly: GCA_034422595.1. Lineage (GTDB taxonomy): Bacteria > Chloroflexota > Dehalococcoidia > Lucifugimonadales > Australimonadaceae > Bin16. Next base: position 35,303 of record DAOUJO010000002.1, read on the forward strand.
CGCATCCGCGGCGGCGACATCGGCGACCACAACCGCGAGAAGAGCGGCGTCGGCGTCGAGATCACGGACGAGACGAAGCGGTGGGAGTTCGGCGACCCGCTCCACCTGAACACGCTCAAGACCGTCAGCAACGCCGTGCTGCGGGAGGGGCCGGGCACGCCCGTCCGCATCAGGCCGGACGACTTCGAGATCGACCGCACCATCGCGCAGACGCGCGCCTGCACCGTCATCGCCATCGACATGAGCTACTCGATGTTCTGGGACGGCGCATTCCAGGCCGGTCAGCGCGTGGGGCTGGCGCTCGACACGCTCATCCGCTCCAAGTTCCCCAAGGACCAGGTGACGGTCGTCGCGTTCTCCTACTTTGTGCTGCCGCTCCAGCCGCACATGCTGCTCGACACGTACTGGGTCGAGTTCGGCGGCGGCACGAACTTCCAGGAGGTGCTGCGCCAGTCACGACAGATACTCGGCAAGCAGGGCGGCACCAACAAGCAGATCATCCTCATCACCGACGGCGAGCCCACGACCTACAACTGGACAGAGAGCGACCTGCGCGCGAACTACGGACGGCGGGGCGGCGGCCTCGTCGAGGCGACGATGCGCGAGGTGATGCGCTGCACGCGCGACAACATCAGCATCAACACGTTCATGCTGGACCAGAGCCCGTCGCTGCTGCGGTTCGTGCAGCTGATGACGAAGATCAACAAGGGGCGCGCCTTCATCTCCAGCCCGCACAGCCTCGGCTCCTACGTCGTGGCGGACTACGTCTCGAACCGGAACAAGGTCATCCGCTGACGCCCCTCGGCGCAGGGCTACCGCCCGAAACGCAGGTACCAGTAGACGAACAGCGCCATCGCCACCGCGATGACCGCCAGGCTTGCGACGGCGAAGGCCGAGTCCACCAGCACACCGAGGCTGTTGAGGACGACGGCGATGATGACGAAGATGAATACGACGCCGACGAGTCCCGCATCCTCACGCTTCATCGCTTCTCCCTAGCGGCCCGGGAAGTCCGGCGGGCGCTTCTCCCTGAACGAGCGCACGCCCTCCATGAAGTCCTCGCTCGCCTCCGCGCCGTCGAGCAGGGACGCCCGCTCCGAGGGCACCTGGTCGGCAGCGCCGAACTCCAGCAGGTCGCGTATCACCCGCTTGTGCGTGCGGTGCGACACCGGCGAGAGCGACGCAACTTCGTCTGCCAGCGAGCGCGCCTCCTCCATGAGCGCGTCGTCCTCCACGACGACGCTCACGATGCCGGCAGCCAGCGCACGCTCCGCGGAGATCGAGCGCCCCGTCAGCATGAGGTAGGCCGCGTCGCCCGCTCCGGCGAGGCGCAGCAGGCGGTCGATGTGCGCGTGGGATACCGCGATGCCGCGCTTCGCCGCAGGCAGCCCGAACTGCGCGTCCGCCGATGCGATGCGCACGTCGGCGCACACGGCGAGCTCCAGCCCGCCGCCGAGGCAGTAGCCGCGTATCGCGGCGATGGTCGGCTTGGAGAGAGCGTTCAGCGCGTCGCAGGCCTCGTTCACCGCGTGGCGGTAGTTCCGCGCTCGCTCCGGCGTGCTCCGCGTCTCCTCGAAGTCCTTGATGTCCGCGCCCGCCGAGAACGCCTTCTCCCCTGCTCCCGTCAGCAGCACCGCCCGCACCGCATCGTCGGCGTCCAGCCCGGCGAGGAGCCCCGGCAGACGCACCCACATGTCGTAGGAGATGGCGTTCCGCTGCTCCGGGCGGTTCAGCGTCAACGTCGCGACGGCGCCGTCGCGCTCCAACAGCAAGTCGTCGGTCACGGCGCTATCCCTCCGCCGCCTTCGCGCGCAGGCAGTCGAAGAAGCGGTCCATCTGTGTCTTCGCCACGGTGCCCATGAGACGCTGGCCGACCCGCGCGAGCACGCCGGTCACCTGCACGTCGCCTTCGAAGCTCAGCTCGGTGGCGGTGCCGTCGTCCGCGAGCGCCATCGAGCCGCTGCCCCGAATCTCCGTTCGCCCGCCGGAGCCCTCGACCGTCATGCGGTAGGACTCGTGTTCGACCGCGTCGGTGATGGCGAGCGTGCCCTTGTACGAGCCGGAGACGATGCCGACGCGCACCGACAGTTCGATCTCGTAGCGGTCGCCGCCGAGCGGCGTGAACGCGCTGACGCCCGGGATGCACGAGCCCACCACGGCTGTATCCATCAGCGTCTGCCACAGGCGCTCTCTGGGTACGTCGAAACGGTACGCTCCGCTCAGCTTCATTCGTCTCTTCCCACGGGTACTGCGTCCACTATAGCAGCGTCGGACGGGTGCAGAGGGGATGCTCCGATGCCGCCGCATTTTCGCGTGCCGTTAACGCATCCCGCCGATTGACAAACCCGCCCTGTCATATACCCTTGCCGCGCATGGCGCGCGCGTGTGCGGAGCACGCGTACAGTAATCCCCAGACGCGACCTGACGGTCGAGGGAGGAGGTCGACTGTGGCAGTTCCTGTCGAGATCACCATCAACGGGAAGGCCTGCGCCGGAGAGGTGGAGGAGCGGCAGTTGCTCGTCCACTTCATCCGGGAGAACGCGGGGCTGACCGGGACGAAAGTGGGGTGCGACACCAGCCAGTGCGGCACGTGTACGGTGCAGCTGGACGGCGTCTCGGCCAAGTCGTGCACGGTGCTCACCGTGCAGGCGTCCGGCTCCTCGGTCACGACGATCGAGGGCATCTCCGACGGCGTGGACCTGCACCCGCTGCAGGAGGCGTTCTGGAACAACCACGGGCTGCAGTGCGGCTTCTGCACGCCGGGCATGATCATGGCGGCGAGCGAGCTGCTCCGCAAGAACCCCTCCCCTACGCGGGAGGAGATACGCCACGGGTTGGAAGGGAACATCTGCCGGTGCACCGGCTATCAGAACATCGTCAGCGCCGTCGAGGACGCCGCCGGCAAAATGGGAGGGAGGTAAGCCATGACCACTCGGATATTCGGTTCCGGTATCCGCCGTCGTGAGGACCCCCGGCTCATCACGGGCCGCGCGTCGTACACCGACGACATCAAGCTGCCGGGGACGCTCCACGCGGCCATCCTCCGCAGCCCCTACGCACACGCGAACATCAAGTCGGTCGACGCGAGCGGAGCGGCCGGCCAGCCCGGCGTCGTCGCCGTCTACACCGGCGAGGATACGGACGGCGTGCTGAACGGCCTCCCCTGCGCGTGGTTGATCCCCGGCTCCGACCTCAAGACACCCGCGCACCCGCCCGTCGCGAAGGACAAGGTCCGCTACGTCGGCGACGCCGTTGCTGTGGTCGTGGCGGAATCGCGCTACCAGGCGGAGGACGCGCTGGAGCACATCTCGGTCGACTACGAGCCGCTCGACGTCGTCATCAACCCGAAGGCCGCCACGCAGGACGGCGCGCCGCAACTCCACGAGGACGTTCCGAACAACATCGCGTTCACATGGGCGGTCGCCGGCGGCGACACGGACGCGGCGTTCGCGGACTCGGCGGTGACCGTCAGCGACACCATCACGCTCCAGCGGCTCATCGCGAACCCGATGGAGCCGCGCTCGGCGCTCGCGCAGTGGAGCGCCGCGACCGGCGAGCTGACGCTCTGGAACACGTCGCAGAACCCGCACATCGCCCGGTTCCTCACCTGCGTGGTGACCGGCGTGCCGGAGCACAAGATACGCGTCATCGCGCCCGAGGTCGGCGGCGGGTTCGGGAGCAAGATCCCGTACTACGCCGACGAGGCCATCACCGCGTTCTGCTCGATGAAGCTGGGCGTGCCGGTGAAGTGGACGGAGACGCGCAGCGAGAACTACCTGATCACGACGCAGGGCCGCGACCACATCGAAGAGGTGGAGATGGCCGCCACGAGCGACGGCGTCATCACCGGCCTCCGCACCACCGTCTACGCGGGACTGGGAGGCTACCTTTCGACCGCCAGCCCCGGCGTCCCCACCATCCTGCACGGACTGATGTACTCCGGCCCGTACAACATCCCCAACATCAGCGGGACGGTCTACGGCGTCTTCAACAACGGCTGTCCGGTGGACGCCTACCGCGGCGCAGGACGCCCGGAGGCGACCACACTCATCGAGCGCCTCGTCGACCTGGTCGCCGCGGCGGTCGGACAGGACCCTGCGGAGGTGCGCCGCAAGAACCTCATCCCGAAGTTCGAGAACGGCCACGACGTCGCCACCGGCATCACCTACGACAGCGGCGACTACGAGACCGCGCTGGACACCTGCCTGAGCGCAGCGGGCTACGAGGCCCTGCGCGCAGAGCAGGCGCAGGCAAGAGCAGATGGCCGCTGCGTCGGCATCGGCGTCTCCTCCTACGTCGAGATATGCGGCCTCGGGCCGTCGCAGGTGGCCGGCGCCGTCGGCTTCCAGGGCGGGCTGTGGGAGAGCGCCATCATCCGCTTCTACCCCACGGGCAAGGTCAACGTCATGGTCGGCTCCTCGCCGCACGGACAGGGTGAGGAGACGACGTTCGCCCAGATCGTCGCCGGCGAGGTCGGCGTGGACGTCGACGACGTCGAGGTGCTGCACGGCGACACGGACAACACCCCGATGGGGTGGGGCACGTACGGCAGCCGCACCACGGCGGTATCCGGCGCTGCTATCGCGGTCGCCGCGCGCAAGATCAAGGAGAAGTCGCGGGCGCTCGCGGCGCACCTGCTCGAAGCGGCGCCCGAGGACATCGAGTACGAGGACGGACGTTTCTTCGTGCGGGGGTCGCCCGACCAGCACAAGACGATCCAGGACATCGCGCTCATGGCCAACGTCGCGTGGAACATGCCTGAGGGCATGGAGCCGGGGCTGGAGGCGAGCGCATTCTACGACCCGCCCAACTTCACCTACCCGTTCGGCGCGCACGTCGCCGTCGTGGAGGTGGACCCGGAGACGGGCCACATCGACCTGCACCGCTACGTCGCAGTGGACGACTGCGGTGTGCAGATCAACCCGATGATCGTGGAGGGACAGGTGCACGGCGGTGTCGTGCAGGGCGTCGGGCCCGCGCTCTGGGAGGGCGCGGTCTACGACGACGACGGACAGCTCGTGACCGGCTCGATGCTGGACTACGCGCTGCCCCGCGCGGACCTGCTGCCGGAGATCGAGGTCCACTCCAACTCGACGCCATCGCCGCACCACCCGCTGGGCGTGAAGGGCATCGGCGAGGCGGGCACCATCGCGTCCACACCCACCGTCTACAACGCGGTGATGGACGCGCTGCGTCCGCTGGGCGTTACCCGCGTAGACATGCCGTTGACGCCGGAGAAGGTCTGGCGCGCGATCAACGACGCACGGAACGGAGGCTAGGCCATGTTTCCAGCACAACTGACTTACCACCGTGCAGGCTCGGTAGCCGAAGCGGTGCAACTGCTCTCGGACAACGAGGGAGCGAAACTCTTGGCGGGCGGGCACAGCCTCCTCCCGCTGATGAAGCTCCGTCTCGCGGCGCCCGCTGTGCTCGTGGACATCGGGCGCATCGAGGCGCTCAGGGGCATCTCCGCGAGCGGCGGAGGCATCACCATCGGCGCGCTGACGACGCACGCCGAGATAGCGTCGTCCGACCTCGTGCGGCAGAACGCTCCGGTGCTCGCCGAAGCCGCCGCGCTCGTCGGCGACCCCGCGGTTCGAAACCGGGGAACCATCGGCGGGAGCGTCTCCCACGCCGACCCGGCGTCCGACCAGCCGACCGTGCTGACGGCGCTGGGCGCGACGTTCAACGTGACGGGGCCGGGCGGCGACCGCAGCATCGCCGCGGCCGACTTCGCAACCGGTCTGCTGGAGAACGCGCTTAACGATAACGAGGTGCTCACGAGCATCTCGGTGCCGTCGGTCCCATCCGGCGCGGGCTCGGCGTACGTCAAGTTCCCGCATCCGGCGTCGCGCTACGCCGTCGTCGGCGCTGCGGCCATCCTCGCGGTGAGCGGCGGCACGTGCTCGTCGGCGAGCGTCGCGGTCGGGGGCGTCGAGACGACGCCCGCGCGGGCGTCGTCCGTCGAGGCGGCGCTGGCGGGCTCGGACCTGAGCGCCGCGGCGCTGGACGCCGCAGCGGCAGCGGTCGGGGGCGACCTGAACGGCGACCCGATGGGCGACGTGTTCGCTTCCGCCGAGTACCGCAGGGCGATGGCGTCGGTCTACGTGCGCCGGGCGCTCGGCGCGGCGGCGTCCCGGGCGGGCTGACCGCTCTGCCCAGGGGCCGTGTCATGTTGAGTGAAGCCGAAACATCTCTCGGGGAAAGGTTGGCATAGGCAGGACGTTCCCCGAGAGATTCCTCGGCTCCGATACTCTCCGCTCGGAATGACCGCCCCCGGAGGAGACCCCTTGGCCGAAACGCGCTTCAACTCCGTGCCCACGTCTGTCGACGAGCTCCAGCAGGCGCTTCGCGGCGAGATGTACGTCGCCGACCGCGCGCTGGCGATGTCGGTCTACCTCGCGCTGACGCTGAGGCGCCCGCTCTTCCTCGAGGGCGAGGCGGGCGTTGGCAAGACGGAGATCGCCAAGGTGCTGGCGTCGGCGCTCGGCGCGCGCCTCATCCGGCTCCAGTGCTACGAGGGGCTGGACGTGAGCCAGGCCGTCTACGAGTGGAACTACTCGCGCCAACTGCTGCACATCCGGCTGCTGGAAGCGTCCGGCAACGTCGACCGCACGGCGGCGGAGCGCGAGCTGTTCAGCGAGGAGTTCCTCATCAAGCGGCCGCTCCTGCAGGCGCTCGACGGGAGCGAAGGCCCGGTGGTGCTCCTGATCGACGAGTTGGACAGGGCCGACGAGGAGTTCGAGGGCTACCTGCTGGAGATGCTCTCCGACTTCCAGATCACGATACCGGAGGTCGGCACGTACACGGCGGACGAGCCGCCGGTCGTGGTCATCACGTCGAACCGGACGCGCGAGATACACGACGCGCTCAAGCGCCGCTGCCTCTACTACTGGATCGACTACCCCGACCTCGACAAGGAGACGCAGATCGTGCGGAGCAAGGTGCCGCAGGCGTCGCAGAAGCTCGCGGGGCAGGTCGCCGCGTTCGTCCAGGAGCTGCGCGGCACGGAGCTGTACAAGGTGCCAGGCGTCGCAGAGACGCTCGATTGGACGGCGGCGCTCGTGAGCCTGAACGAGACCGAGCTCAGCCCCGACGTGATCGACGACACGCTTGGCATCATGCTCAAGTACCGCGAGGACGTGCAGACGGTGCGCGGCGAGCAGACTCGCGCGCTGCTGAACCGCGCGATGCACCGCGGCACGCAGCGCGGGGGCAGGCGTGGCTGACCCCGGCGGAGCCCCCTCGTTGTCATGCTGAGCGAAGCCGAAGCATCTCTCGGGGAGGACGGCTACATCCTCGGCAACCTCCTCCTCTTCGGACGGCTGCTCCGGCGGCTCGGCCTCGACGTACACGTCGGGCGGATGCTCGACGCCATCCGCGTGCTGGAGGACATCGGCCTCGAACGCAAGGGCGACGTTCGGGCGGCGCTGCGCACGCTCCTCGTTCACCGCAAGGACGACCTCCCGCTGTTCGACGAGGCGTTCGACGTCTTCTGGCGTCAGCGCAAGGACAGCACTTCGACGATGGACCTGCGCTCGATGGGCGAACAGCGCCGCTACCGCAGGCCGTCCGCGGGGCCGCCAACGCCCGGCAGGGAGCCGGACGACTCAGCCGAGCCCGCCGACCCCGACGAGGGCTTCGACCGCGTCGACCTCACCCGCACGTTCAGCGCACGCGAGGTGCTGCGGACGCGCGATTTCGCCGAGTTCACGCCAGAGGAGATGCTGGAGGCGAGGCAGCTCATGGCGTCGCTCCGGTGGGACCCCGGTCTCAGGCGCACGCGGCGCAAGGAAGCGGGGCGAGGGCCGGGGCTGGACGTCCGCCGGACGCTGCGCCACAACGCGCGGTACGGCGGCGAACTCGTGCGGCTGGAGACGCGCCGCCGCAAGGAGAAGCCGCGCAGGCTGGTCGTGGTCTGCGACGTGAGCGGTTCCATGGAGCGGTACACGCGGATGCTGCTGCACTTCATCCACAGCCTCTACGCGGGGCTGGACAACCGCATCGAGGCGTTCCTGTTCGCCACGCGGCTCACCCGCATCACGAAGCACCTGGGGCAGCGCGACATCGACCGCGCCGTCTCGGAGGTTGCGAAGGCGGTGCCGGACTGGTCGGGCGGCACGCGCATCGGCGACGTGCTCAAGGAGTTCAACTTCCGCTGGGCGCGCCGCACGCTCGGCTGGGGCTCCATCGTCCTCATCGTGTCGGACGGCTGGGACCGCGGCGAGCCGGATCTGTTGGGACGCGAGATGGCGCGGCTGCAGCGCAGCTGCAACCGGCTGATATGGCTGAACCCGCTTGCGGGCAACGAGGACTACGAACCGCTGACGGTGGGGATGCAGGCCGCCGCCCCCTACATCGACGACCTGCTGCCGGTGAACAACCTCGCGGCCCTGTTCGACCTCGCCGAGCACCTGAACGGCCTCTCGCAGGGCCGCCCGGTGCGCCAACAGCAGCGGGCCTTGCACCCGGAGGAGGAAGCGCCAGTCGCAGCCGCGCCGGCGCCGCAGCCGCGCTCGTGGCACGCGAACGCGAACCCGACGTTCCGCCACCCCATGTGGGGGCGCGGCGAGCCGGGGAACGGGGGGTAGCCCCCTACGCCGAAGGGTAGAAGCCCTTGTCGTACCAGTAGGTGAGGTCGCTCCCGAACCACTCCGTGGGAATCTCCTGCCCGACGCCAGCCTCGACCGCCTTGCGGTAGATGAGCGCCCCCGCCGCGGCCATCTGTATCCCCATGCCGGTGCTGTTCTTGTAGTAGACGATGTCGCCGGGCTGCGCCTCCAGCGCGGTCGTTCCGGCCACCACCTCGCCCAGCGTGCATATCCTGTCCCACGAGACCAGCCCCTGCTCGATGGGGTCGAGCAGCTCGATCTGGTTGTTGGAGTAGACGCTGTCTCGGTCGTTGATGCAGATGAAGGCGCTGCGGGCGAACGTCGTATCGTCCACCTCGGACTTCTTGAAGTTGGCGTCGCTGTTCTGCAGCGAGATGACGAACTGCCCCGGCTCCAGCCAGTCGCCGTCGAAGACCGGCTTCCCGCTCACGTAGCCCGCGTTCGTCGCGCAGCAGACGATCTCGGTGCCCTCCATCGCCTCGCGCGGGTTGTCCACGGGCGTGACCTCGATCTCCAACTGCTGCGACATCTCGCTGGCGAACTCTTCGCGATGCTCCTTCGTGGGGCTGTAGACCTTCACGCTGCGCACCGGGCGCACCTGCACGAGCGCCTCCAGGTCCGTCCGCGCCAGCTTGCCGCTGCCGAACATGCCGACTGTCTGCGCGCCGGGCGGCGCAAGGTACTTCGCGGCGACGCCCGAGGTCGCGCCGACCCGTATGCCGGACAGGTAGAACTCGTGGATGAACGCGAGCGGCCGACCCGTCTGCATGTCGATGAGGACGATGAAGCCCCAGTTGCGGTTCTCGAACTTGGGCGAGCGCTCGCCCTGCGCGTTCGGCTTCGTGCTGCGCGCGCTGCCGCCGATGCGTATCGCGGCGGTGTCGTACGACGGCGTCGTGCCGATGTGGATGTTCGAGCCGTACACCTTGTCGGGGTCCGTCGTGGGGCTGATGTAGCGGATGCGGGGGATGTTCACGGCCCCGCTGAGGGCGTGGTCGCGGTAGGCCGTCTCCATCGCCTCGAGGCAGTCTGCCATCGGGTGCACGCGTGCAACGTCTTCGTCGCTCAGTACCAGCGTCATGCGTTCCTCCTGTCTGTCATCCACTAACCCTTCAGGGATCAGACGTGCTGGTCCACCAGGACAGGGTTGCCGTCCGGGTCTATCGCCACGAAGCTGGCCGGCCCCATGCCGTTCTCGTCCGCTTCGCTCACCAGCTGGATGCCCTTCGCCTTCAGTTGCCGCTGCAACTCACGCACGTCCGCGAACGCGTCCAGCGGGCGCGCCTGGCTGTCCCAGCCCGGATTAAATGTGAGGATGTTCTTGTCGAACATCCCCTGGAAGAGACCGATGGTGACCTCGCCGTTCCTGAGTATCTGCCAGCCCTCGGCGGAGTCGCCTCCAACAACCTCGAACCCGAACTGCTCGTAGAAGTCCTTCGAGGCCGCGATATCCGCGACGGCCAGGCTGATGGAGAATGCGCCCAGTTCCATGTATCGCTTCCCCCTGTTTTCGATGGCCTCAGTTGTGGCCCTGGTTGCCGTGCGGCAGGATGACAGTCTTGACCTCGCGGAAGTCGGCCATGGCGTGCAGTGCGTCGGAGGTCTCGTCGAGCGAGTAGGGGCGCGACAGCATCCGCGCGAACGGCACCGACCCGCTCCGCGCCCGCAGGAACTCCAGCGCCTGGTGGTAGTGCCGCCCCTCGCCGGAGCGCACGCTCACGATCGTCATCTGCTGCCCGAACCCGTTGATCGAGACCGGCCCGCCTCCGCCTCCGATGGAGAGGTAGCGCCCGCCGGGGCGCACGAAGCCCAGCCCTTCAGGGATGACCGCGAAGGAGACGCACTGGATGGCGACGTCCGCGCCGCGTCCGCCGGTGCGCTCCATCACCCACTCGTGCCGGTCTTTGGCGTCGGGGGCGTCGCCGATGTCCAGCGTCTCGTCCGCGCCCCACGCCTCGGCGACCTCCAGCCGCACGCGCGGCGCGCCGATGACGAGCACGCGCCCGGCGCCGCGATCGCGCGCGACCGCCGACGCGTACAGCCCGACAGGCCCCGACCCCTGCACGACGACGGTGTCGTGGCTGAACAGCGGCCCGAGCCGCTCGAAGCCGTGCATCACCGTGCGCAGCGCGCATGCGGCGGAGGCTGCCTGCGGCGACGTCACCTCGTCCGGGATGGGGATGATGGCGGTGCCGGGTGGGATGTAGTGGTATTCGGCGCAGCCGCCCAGCAGGTACGGCGTGCGGTCGGCGCGTCCGCGTCCGAACCGGATGCTGTCGTCGCAGAGCGTCGGCTGGTTCGACACGGAGCAGTAGAAGCAGTGGCCGCAGAAGCGGTACGCGGAGATGACGCGGTCGCCCTCCTTGAGCGCATTGCCGTGCACGTCGTACCGCTCGCCGTTCATGGCAACGATGCGGCCCGCGGTCTCGTGGCCGGGTATGTAGGGCAGCATGTTCGGGTTCGCGGCGTTGTGCCAGATGTGCACGTCTGTCCCGCAGAGCGTCGCCGCCTCGACCTCCAGCAGCAGCCCTGTCGGCTCCAACTCCGGCATCTGGACGTCGCGCAACTCGGTCGGGTCGTTGAATCCCGTGATCACGGCAGCCTTGCACGTCTCCATGGCGTCTCCTCCCTCTGGTTACTTCGGTCCCCTCGGCGGTACTTTATCCCATCCCAACCACCTAGCCGGTTGTGAACTTCGCCGCCTCCTCCGAGCCGCCCGTCGCGTCGCCTTCGCTGTACGAGTGCGCTCCCGTCCCGGCGAGCGCGCCCCCCTGCACGATGAGGTACTCGTCCCTGATCGGGCGTCCCTCGAACCAGCACTCCAGGATCTCGCGGACGCCCGCCGCGTAGCGGGCCTGCGCCGAAAGGGAGGTGCCCGAGGTGTGCGGCGTCATCGCGTGATTGGGCATCGTCCGCCACGGATGGTCGTTGGGAGGCGGCTGCGGGAACCAGACGTCGCCCGCGTACCCCGCCAGCTGGCCGCTCTCCAGCGCCCGCACGATGGCGTCGCGGTCGCATATCTTGCCCCGGGCGGTGTTCACGATGTACGACCCGCGCTTCATCCTGCCGATGAGCGCGTCGTTGAACATGTGCTCGGTCTCCGGGTGCAGAGGACAGTGGATGCTGACCACGTCGCAGACGCTGACCAGCGATTCGACGGTCTCGTGGAACGTCAGGCCGAGCTCCTGCTCCACCTCGGCGGGGAGCCGGTGCCTGTCCGTGTAGTGGAGGTTCACGTCGAATGGCTTCATCCGCTTCAGCACGCCGAGCCCTATCCTCCCGGCTGCCACGACGCCCACGTCCATCCCTTCGATGTCGTACGAGCGGGAGACCGCGTCGGCGATGTTCCAGCCGCCCCGGACCACCCAGCCGTACTGGGGGATGTAGTCCCTGACGAGCGCCAGCATCTGCATGACCGCGTGCTCCGCGACGCTGACGCTGTTGCACCAGGTCACCTCGCACACGGTGATGTCGCGCTTTATGGCCTCCTGAAGGTCCACGTGGTCCGACCCTATCCCGGCGGTTATCGCCAGCTTCAGATTGGGCGCCTTTGCTATCCGCTCGGCGGTGAGGTAACAAGGCCAGAAGGGTTGAGAGATGACCACGTCGGCGTCGGCCAATTCCTTCTCGAAAACGGAGTCCGGGCCGTCCTTGTCGGAGGTGACTACGAACTGATGGCCCCTCCCTGTGAGGAACTCCTGAAGACCAAGGCCTCCCGAGACCGAACCCAGAAGGTGGCCGGGTGTGAAGTCC
>DAOUJO010000003.1:0-396069 GCA_034422595.1 Dehalococcoidia bacterium
CGGTGGGGGGGGGGGGGGGGGGGGGGGGGGGGGGGGGGGTAGAATAAATGCGTCAGAACGGCCTGTTTATCTGCGCAGGTATCGGAGGGTTGTGATGGCAATCCGTCGAGTACCTGCTCCCCTTGGCGATGCTCGGCCGTCGACGTTGGACGATGTCGTTGTGCCCACCGCTTACCGGATCAACGCCGACAGAGCACTGGCCAAGTACCCGGAACAGGCGGCCAACTATCTCAGGCACACGCTGATAGGCGATGACCGCTTGGATACTATGCCGCAGGAACTCGCCGGCATGCCCCGGAGCGAAGTATCGCGGTTCATCCAGGCCGGCATGGACCAGGACCTGGATGTTATGCGGACTGCGCCGAAGGTGCTACGCGACTTCTTCGTCGATGACCCGCCTCCCGACCCGCCCTGGCTGGACTATGAGGCTTTCAAACCGGGAATCCGCAAGTTCCAGAAGGATAGCGGCCTGATCATCTCGGGGTTCGCCGCCGGTGTGCTGGTTGACGGCTTCGGGACGCTCATCAGCAAGTCGTTCGTCCACACGGGCCGCGTGTTCGAACACGGCGTCAGGCGGCTCCAGCAGAACAACCGTCACTTCGTGGACATCTTCTTTCCGGGCGGACTGGAGCGGCAGGGCGACGGCTGGAAGCTGACCGTCCGCATCCGGCTCATCCACGCGCAGATGAGGCACCTGCTGAACGCCAGCGAAGAATGGGACCGGGAAGCTTGGGGGGTGCCGATAAGCGCAGCGCACCTGGGCTATGCCGCCGCCTGTTTCTCTGCACGGACCATCGTCCATGCGGAGTCCGTGGGCGTCCGGTTCACCCAGGAGGAAAAGGAGAGCATCTGCGCCATCTGGCGCTACACCGCGCACATCATGGGGATACCCGAACCCATCACGTTCACGAACCACCGCGAGGCACTCGAGATGCACAAGGTGGGCAACGCCTGTGAACCGCCCATCGCCGAGGAGTCCATCATCATGGCGAACGCGCTGATCAACTCCGCTCCACTGGTTGCGGGCGTGACGGACTTGGCGATGCGGAAGACCATGGTGGAGCGCGAGATATACCCCATATCGCGGGCGCTCATCGGGGATGAGCTTGCGGACCAGTTGCGTTTCCCGAAGTCCAGGAAGATAGGGATCCTATGGCAGTTCCGCATGTTGCAGCGCATCCGGCAGCTGATGGCGAGACTTCGAGGAGAGAGCGTTACCGCCGACAACTTCGGTCAGATGCTCGCGATCTCGGCGTTCGATGATGCCGGGATCAGGTACGACATGCCTGACCACGACCGAGATGAGATGTCCAGGAAGTGGTAGGTGTAGCCTGGTCTGCTTGCGTCGACGCGGAACCGTCTGTGACTTGATGGGCCCCTCGATGGTGTGCAGATGAAGAGACGAAAGAGGCGGTTGTCACCATGACGTTGTTCGTGCTCACTGCACTGGGGATGATTGGCGTCTCGGTCGGCATCCTGATGCGGAAGAGGCGGAACACCGAAGGCAAGGAGCTCGCTCTGCTCGCTGACGCGCACGTGGTTGAGCATCAGGCGAGAGCACTGTTTGCGGATGCCTGGCAGGACCTCGTGCTCCATGAAGCCCAAGTCCCTCCCGGTATCGGTCCACTTGAATGGAGCAGGGGCATCCTTGCCGTCAGGACTGCGATAGGTGAGGCACGCGGCGCCCGAATGACGATGGAATACGGCGAGGATATGAGTATGGCCAACCACCGCCTGCATCGCAGCAAGCGAGCATTGACCATAGCCACAGAGATGGCTGAACGTGCCGGGACAGCGGCGGACAACCAAAGACGCGAAGCGCGCCTCGACTGGCGGAGTTAGGTTTATTGAAGTAGGCGTACTACAAGTTAGGCGGGCGCACACCGGCGCAGCGGCCCGCCCAACTCGCCGACGCCTGCACGTTCGCGTGGTAGGCCAAACCTAAAGCGACAAGTGATTGAGGAGCGAATCAGCGAGGACGCGCTTGCCACGTTCCAACGACCGCGAAGTGTCGCCTTCCCATGTGCCAGATGAAGGCCGAACCAGGCTTGCGTACAACGTCCACATCCGGTATTCCCGCAGGGAATCACTCCGCCCGCGGGTCGTCTCCCATGTACAGCCGTTCACTCCTCGATGAGGCAACCGCGTTCGGCCAGCACCTCCTTGAGTGACGGGTCCATGAGACGGAGCGTCGGGCCGAGTGCCAAGCCCAGGTCCTTGAACGCCAGGTAGAGAGCAGCGGCGGTCGCGCGCGCGTCGCGGTCGTCCGGGTTCTCCTCCTGCAACTGTCCGACTTTCAAGGATTCGAGCACCAGCGCCAGCCAGCCGACGACCAGTTCGTGGTACTCGACGAGTTCCGCCGGCGGGAACACGAGGCCCGCCTCATCCAGCGAACTCATGACGATGGCTTCAAGGGTCGCAACAGGCAGTTCCTCTTCCCCTTCGATCTCCTGGAACGCGAGGATGCCGAGGAAGTTCTGGCAGGCGTCGAGGTACTCATCGCGCGTCAGCCGCTCAGTCACCAACGTCTCCTTCAGGGAGGCGAAGAACTCTTCGGAATCGAGCGTCTCGACGTAGCCCCGAGGGCACTCCTGCTCGATTACCGCTCTGAGGTCAGGGCTCAATCCCTGTGCTGCGACTACGTGCGCGGCCAGCCGATTCAGTATCTCCTCTTCGGTGTAGACGTCGGCGTAGGGATTGTCTGACGGCGGGTTCTGTGCCGCGAACGTCAGCAGTTCCGTCAGCGTCGCGTGGTACTCCTGCAGTTCGTCGGGCGGCGTCAGCACTGCGAGCAGGGCCTGCACCTGGTCGGCGAGCAGTTCGTCCCACGCCTCCGGCATCTCCGTGATTGCAGCGCATGCCGAGGCCATGTACCGCCGTCCGGGATCCACTGTCGGCGTCGGCGTTGCGGTCGGCGTCGGCGTTGCGGTCGGCGCTGGCGTTGCGGTCGGTGCTGGCGTTGCGGTCGGTGTCGCGATCGGCGTAGGTGTCGGGGTGCTGCAGCCGAGACAGGCTGCCAGCAACGCCAATGTCAACAGGCTCGGTCGCATCATCGGCTCCCTCCCTTGCGTTCCGGGTTCTTGCTCCTAGCCGCCCGTGATTATCTACTGTCAAATAGCACATGTCCTACCCGTTGCGTTTGCAGCCGGGCCGTTGGTAGGGTGCTGACGTGCGGGACGAACTCGCAGCTCAGGCGACTGCGACGGCAAGGGCCCAGCCGTGACGCGACTAGACAGAGCTCTGCTCGCCGGGGCCATCGGCCTCCTCCTCGCCGTCGGTGGTCTTGCGCTCCTGACGTACCTCTAAACGCTGCACACTATCTCCCGGCCTGCTGCTGCATGACCTACCTGACCAGACCACGAACTCTGCTCCTCATGTTAGCTATCGCCCTGTTGCTGGCTGGTGCCTATGCGTATGTCTCCTATTCCATGGCCTCGAGCGTCACCACACCCGATAGGAGCATGGCGGACGAGCACCCCATCGACTACGGCCTGCCCTACGAGGACGTGACGTTCTCTCCGCGAGGCGACGAGTGGCGCAGCGTCGTTCTCCGGGGGTGGCTCATCGGAGCGACGGACGCCGGCGATGCACCCGCGATCGTCGTAGTCCACGGCCTCAACAGCCACCGTGCTGGCGATAATGCCCTGGCGTTGGCCGCCAGACTCTTCGACCTCGGATATGCCATTCTGCTGTTCGACATGCGCGGCCACGGCGACTCGGACGGTGAGTTGGTGGCCGCCGGGTACCTCGAGCAGTGGGACGTCCTCGGCGCTTACGACCTCTTGGTGGACAGGGGTGTGCACGCTGACCACATCGGCGTTCTGGGCAACAGTATGGGTGGCGCAACCGCCTTGCTCGCCGCCGCCGAGGAGCCCGCGCTCCGCGCCGTGGTCACCGACAGCGCCTTCGCGGACCTGCGGGACATGATTGCGCAGGAGACAGCCCGCACCACCGTCTTCCCGGAGTGGATGGTGCCACTGTTCATACCGGGCATGAGCCTCGTATCGAGTGTGCTGTACGGCATCGACATCGGCGCGGTCGTGCCCGAGCGGTCGGCCGCAACGCTCGACTACCCGCTCCTCGTCGTCCACGGCGATGCGGATACCCGCATCCCTCCGGAGCAGAGTGACCGCATCCATGCCGCCGCCCCGGCAGGCAGCGAGCTCTGGCTGGTCCCCGGCTCTGACCACGTCGACGCTTTCCTGGACTATCCCGACGAGTACGTCAAGCGCCTCGATTCCTACTTTCGCAGCCAGCTTCAGAGGGCGAGTGTTATGCTGCCCTCCGATGCAACACAAGCCGCAACAAGCGCCACTGAGGGCGCATTTGAATAAACCCGACTGTCACGCCGCCCTATCGGTCTGGAGGGACTCCGCCCTCTACCTGCTCATCATAATCGCGTTGGTAGCTGCTGCCCGGTCCGATGACAGTGGCTCCTTTGCCCCTGCCATAGCGTTCTTCACCGCTCTCCTCGCTACATTTCACGGTGCCGGTTTGCACAGTCACCATAGGGTGACACGTATGTTCATAGCCACCGGATCGTTAGGCACAGCCTACTTATGGTGGATTGCGGAAGAAGGAACACACCTTCTTGACCCGCAACTTCCCCTATCACTCCTATACATAGTGGTGCTCGCTTCAATCTGCTCTATCCTGTGCCCTGTGTGCCTCTTATTGCTAAGGCACTGGAGGGCCCGCCGACGAAGAGATGTTAATCGATGAACAGGCTCGTGATCAGTCGCAAAGGGTTCGACAAGGCAAACGGCGGCTGTGCAAGTCCCATATTCCCTGACGGCACGATGCTGTCGCTGCCCATCCCCTCCGACGGTGACCCGGTGACCTACGCCGATCTGCGCCACGGTGACATCTCCATCGGCCACGTAGTCGAAGACCTAACGCGAGGCAGTTTCACCCGGTATGACGGTGCTCACTTCGACCCCGATGTCGGCAGCACCATCTACCAGGAACGCCAGGACGGCTGTTCGGGGCTGTTCGGGCAGATGGGCGGTAGCCAGACGACTCTGGCGAAAAAGGGCGTGGGGCCGGGTGACCTCTTCCTGTTCTTCGGCTGGTTCCGCAGGGTCGAGCACATCGGTGGTCGCTGGCAGTATGTTCGTGCTGCGCGCAACATCCATGTGCTCTGGGGATGGCTGTCGGTAGGGAGCGTCCGTAAGGTCGCGGATATCCCCGATGACGACTCCCTCAGGGACTGTGTCCCTCGGCATCCGCACCTCGAATACGAGCACTATTCCAACACGCTCTACGTCGCCGACCGTGGTCTGGGTGCTGGAGTCTTCCCTCGGTACGACTCCCAGCTGCAGTTGACCGATCCCCGCTCCCAGCTGCGCACTTGTTGGAGGTTGCCCCGCTGGTTCTATCCCTTTGAGCCGGGTCGAGAGAAGCCGCCGCTGGGATACCACGGCAACAGGCGACGCTGGAGTCTCGATGGAGACGATGCGCTGCTGAAGTTGGTGGATATCGGCCAGGAGTTCGTCCTCGATGCACTCGCGTATCCCAAAGCCGAAGGGTGGGCGATAGACCTCATCGAGTCGCTAGGTTCGAGAAATGGGTAAGTGGACCTCCGCCTAGGGCGGCTTAGCCCCGCGCATAATGTCCATTATGTCGAGTTGGCGCTCGCACCGCGCCCTGTAGTAGGGTGGTTCCATGACTACCGGACCATCCATCGAGGAGCGCGCCAGTCGCCTGGAAGGTGCCTACGAGCACTTGACGTCGAAGGCGGACATCGCTGGTTTGGAGACGCGCTTGGAGAGGCGCTTTTGGGGAACTCCAGGCGCAGATCGCCGGGATTGAAGGACGGCTGCTGCGTTGGATACTGCCGACGATGATTGCTGGCTTCGCTGCAGTGGCCGCAGTGGTTAGCTGCGTTCGCTGAGTCTTGCCCTTCTACAAGGTGCTACAGGACCGCAAACAGCGTGAGGAACGCTCAGATACTAGGGCGGTGTACCGTGTTGATTGAGTTGGAAGGAACCGATGGACAGGTCGCCACGCTGCGCTTACAGGGACACGAGCTCGTGCCGCTAGATGGCCTCGGCCACATCACGCAGGACAACGTTGTCGGCGCAGTAGTGCGAGCTGAAAGTCCTGAGGAGGCACTACAGCTTTGGCAGTATATGGAGGATCTAGCCGTGGGTCCTCCGCAACCAAGCCTGAGGCCCCGCGAACAGAGGCTGGGCACTGTAGTTGTCGATGGCTGTGAGCACATTGTGCAACGGCTTGACCGTCGGCGTGCCGGCTGGGTGCGGACAGTCTGTGACCTTGCAGTTGAACGTCCTTACAGCCATGCCAAGCAGGATTCATCGTGCGTTTGTCGAAACTGCTACTCTAGAACCGTAGGCTACCTCTAGGGGGTGTCGCACTGAGTTCAGCGCGGGGCCTGCGCCAAGTTACTGCTCCAGGTAGAGCACCGTGCGCCCGCAAACCGGCTGGAACTGTTCCAGGCCCATGCCGACACCCACGAGCACGGCTACGTCCACAGTCACTAGAGCGCCCCACACGGCTACGCATATATCCCGGAGGCACTGTAGGGCCTGTCATGCCATCAAAGGAGACTACGATTTCCCATGAGCGATGAGGTGCTGTTGGGCCTGCTCGCCCTTACTATTGCTGCAACCGGGGCAGGGATACTCTACTGCGTGGATCGCCGGTGGCGGTTCACTCCGCCTGAGAATCATCCTGTACTGGTTGCGTGCGCTGTGCTTGGGGTGGTGATGATCCTCGTAGGATCTGGCCTATTTGCCTATCCACGCCTCCAATGATGGTGAACGTCCCGCCGACAGGCGCGCATAATAGACATTATGTCGAGTAACATGGGCACTAAGCGGGAATCATGACAGACGACGAGCAAGGACGACTGACTTTCCGTTTCCGGCCAGACGACAAGGTGTCGGAGGCTTGCATCCAACTTGAGGAACTTATCGCGAGTGCTGTACGAAACTCCCGGAACGCCCTTGGCGTGATGGGTCGCATCCATAATTCGAGTAACTCTCAGGACCGTGACCTGCTCACGGCGTTGAAGAAGTACGTAGAAGATACTTGTGAGGCTATCAAGGTCGCCGATAACAAGTTTAGAGACAACGACACGGGCCTTGAGTACCTGGTCTTTGAGGTGCCCGGTACAACTCAGGACGATGAAGCATCATGGCGCAACCTGATTGGCCGACGTGACGTTATCGCTCACAGGATACTCACCATCGACGACAACAGGGTCTACAGAGAAGCGGTACGTGATTTTGGCTCCTTGCATGAGTTACTGTCCAAGATATACTTCGTCCCTACTAAGACTGACTTAGCATCCAGCAGAGGACCCGTGACTTTGGTTAGAGGGGAAGTATTGAGAAGCTTGGCTCCTTCAGAGGCCAATACTGTTCCCAGCATCGGTCAGTGCTTCATAATTATCTTTGAAGATGAACGAGAGGGCTTTTTGTCATTTAGGCTAGGTAGGAGTGTGGACAACGAGTTGCTGTG
This sequence comes from Dehalococcoidia bacterium, assembly GCA_034422595.1. Taxonomy (GTDB): domain Bacteria; phylum Chloroflexota; class Dehalococcoidia; order Lucifugimonadales; family Australimonadaceae; genus Bin16. The sequence goes on from DAOUJO010000003.1 coordinate 7,486, forward strand.
GACCACAACTCGTGTGGGCAACATCACGTTTTCGGGACACCTTTTGGCTTAAGTACACAGAGACATGCATCCGCTGTCACAAGGTCATCACTGCGGACACCGATGAGGAAGCAGCGCAATGGTCAGTAGACCTTGGCCGTGGTGAAAGCCCTCCTGAGATTTCAAGACAGAGTGGATCAGTCGCAGTTCTGTGCTTGGGGCATTGCGTTAGCTTGCGGCGCGTTCGCGTGGTTCATAGCGGGAATCGCTACCTTCCAAGGAAAGGGGGCCCAGTTCCGGTCGGCCAGATTATCTACGCCTCCTGGTGTGCGGGGTCGCGGCACGCGGCCGCCTCCGTGGCTGGCGACTATAGCATCCGCTCCGGCCCGCAAGTACATGCGCGGTGCAGAGCGCAGGAGAGGGCAGGACGGCTACCTGTGAAGGGTCCCGAGACCGGGCGTCGTGAGACGTGAGGGCGCCTCTCGCCCTTGACATCGTTTCGCCATTTGGGAAAATGGTCAGGTGGAACGTAGGTTGACAATCGAATGGTCTGCTCAGGCCATCAGGGACATGCGCCGGTTGGCATCGAGGGACAGGGAGCGCATCATTGTCAAGATAGAGCAATACGCTGGTGACCCCGCGTCGCTTGCCAACCAGGTGATCGCGCTCACCGGCGGGAGGTACCGGCGACTGCGGGTTGGAGACCATAGAGTGATCTTCGCCGTTGAGGGCGGTGAGAGCGCATCGATGGTCGTCCTGAGAATCAGACACAGGAGTGTGGCCTATGGCTAGTGGAGAGACCGTCACCCTGTCCAGGCGGGAATACGATGCGCTCGTCGAGCGCAACAGCGAGCTCGAGGACCGATTGGCTGCACTTGAGGCGGACGATGGCGTCCGTATTCCCCACGAAGTGGCTCTCGCCATGATCAACGGTGAGAAGCCGATAGTCGCCTTCCGGAGACACCGGGGCATCACGTTGCAGGTGCTGTCGGCGAAGACAGGACTCGCTATCGGGTATCTCTCCGATATCGAGCGTAGGCGCAAGGCGGGGTCGGCGGCAGCCCTGTCGCTGATCGCCAGCGCGCTCGGCACCACGATCGACGTCCTGGTGAACGAGTAGCAGTGCGGGGGCTGCGCCTTTGCATGGAGCAACGACCCCCGTCGTCACATCATTACGCGGAGGAGAAACGACATGAAGGAACAAGACAGATTGCTGACCCCGGCAGCCCTGTATGCGAGGGTCTCCAGCGATCGGCAGGACATCGACCTCTCGGTGTCGGCTCAGCTTCGTGCGCTGCGCGAATACGCCAAGGCGAACGGCTACCGCGTGGTTCGCGAGTACGTCGACGAGGCCGAGAGCGGCCGCATCGCCGACCGCCCGCAGTTCAGGGAGATGATCGACGAGGGCAGCGGCGTCCGGGCGCCGTTCAACGTGATCCTCGTCTGGAAGTTCTCGAGGTTCACACGCAAGCGGGAACACGCAGTCGCTTTCAAGTCCATGTTGAGGAAGAAGGGCATCCGCGTCGTCTCCATTACCGAGCACGCGGACGACACACCGACGGGCAAGCTGATGGAGGCCATCATCGAGTCCGTGGACGAGTTCTACAGCGAGAACCTCGCGCAGGACGTCTTGCGGGGGATGCGGGAGGCCGCATCGCGTGGGTTCTTCCTCGGGTCCAAGGCGCCGTTCGGCTACCGGAAGGTGAAGGTGAGCGACGGCGCGAAGGAGCGTCCTACGCTGGTGCCCGACCCCGCCACGGCTCCAGTCGTGCGTGAAGCGTTCGACCTCTCCCTGCGTGGTCATGGGTTGAAAGAGATCTGCTGGGAGTTGAACGGTCGCGGGATTACGAACAAGGGGAGGCGTTGGCACAAGACCGGCCTGCACTACGTGCTGACGAACGAGGCGTACACGGGGACGGCGGTGTGGGGCCTGACGAGCAAGGGAGACATGCCGCCTCAGCCGGTGCGCGTCGAAGGGGCATGGGAGGCGCTGGTGCCGCGCGAGGTATTCGACCAGGTGCGGCAGGGCCTGCAGGAGCGCGCGCCGAGGGTGCAGCGTCCCGCACGTGTGGGGAGCAAGTTCCTGCTGAGCGGCCTGCTGCGGTGCGGGGTATGTGGGAGTCTGTATATGGCTCAGGGCGCGAAGAGCGGCAAGTACGCGTACTACGTGTGCGGGAGGTTGCACCGGGACGGGGCTGGGTCGTGCGAGGCGCAGTACCTGAACGCGACGAAGATGGAGGACTTCATCGTCGCACGCATCCGCGAGCGGATACTGACGGACGAGACCATCACAGAGTTGGTGACGCTGGTAGCGGAAGAAGTGGACGGGTTGGCCGGAGAGTATGCGGAGAGATTGCAGTCTATAGATGCCGAGCTATCAGATGTTGCAAGCAGGCTGGAGCGCCTGTACGAGGCGCTGGAAAAGAGCGCGCTGACGCTTGAGGCCCTGTCGCCGCGGATACTGAAGCTGCGTCATCGTGAGGAGCAGTTGCTGGCGGCGCGTGAGGAATCTGCGTGGCAGCTGGAACAGCGCAAGGAGGAGTTGCCGACGAGCGAGGAGATCAAGGAGTACGTGGCGGACTTCCGGAGCCTGCTGGAGGATGGGACGTTCCCTGAGCGGAAGGCACTGATCCGGAATTTCGTGATGGGTGTCGCGGTAGCGGGAAACGAGGCTGAACTGACGTACACGATACCGATGCCGACGGACGGGGTGAGGAGGGAAGGGGCCTCTGTTCTCGATTTCGTCCAGCCAAGGGTACCAGACCGAGTGATGGCACCACGGCCATATACGCCGTTTGACAGGCCGCCCGGCCGTACCTAGAGTGCGGGCAGCGTATCGAGAGGAGGGGCAGCGCCATGCCGATAGAGGTCTTCGACACGAAAGCGTTCGGCCACGAGACGAAGAAGCGCACCGTGGTGATGGACACGAACCGTTTCCACGTTTGGATCCACTACTACCAGCCTGACCAGATGGACGAGATGCACTGCCACAACCAGGACCAGACGTTCCAGATCATCGAGGGGGAGCTGACGATGAACTTCCCTGACGGCGGCAAGGCAGTGCTGACCCCGGGCATGATGGCGACCATCACGGGCGGCTCGTTCTACCAGTTGCACAACACCGGCGGCGCACCGCTCATCATGATCGGGACGCGGTCCGGCGCGACAGCCAACACGGTGAAGGTGGAGCACGGCACCGGGCGCATAATCAACGACCGCATCAACTACGCGGAGACGGTGAAGCGGTAGCCCTACTCTTCGTAGCGGCGGAGCACGAGGCAGGCGTTCTGTCCGCCGAACCCGAAGCTGTTCGAGAGCACGGTGCGTACGTCAGCGGGACGTGCCTCGTTCGGCACATAGTCGAGGTCGCAGGCGGGGTCGGGCGTCGTGTAGTTGATGGTGGGGTGGATGAGCCCGTTGAGGATGGTCTGTATGCAGGCGATGGCCTCCATGCCCCCCGCGCCTCCGAGCGCATGCCCGATCATCGATTTCGTTGAGCTGATGGGTATCTTGTAGGCCGCGTCGCCGAACGCGCGCTTGATGGCGAGCGTCTCCGAAGCATCGTTGAGCGGGGTGGATGTGCCGTGGGCATTGATGTAGTCCACCTCGTGCGGCCCGACGCCCGCGTCTTCCAGTGCCCAGCGGATGGCGCGCGCCGCGCCAGCGCCGTCGTCGTCGGGCTGGAACTGGTGTCCCGCGTCCGCTGACGCTCCGTAGCCCAGGACTTCGGCGACGATAGGCGCGTCACGCCTGAGCGCGTGCTCCAGCGATTCGACGACGAGGATGCCGGCGCCTTCGGCTGGTACGAAGCCGTCGCGGTCGGCGTCGAAGGGGCGGCTCGCGGCAGGCGGGTCGTCGTTGCGAGTGCTGAGGGCACGCATGACGCAGAACCCCGCAAGGCCGAGCTGGCTGATGCCGGCCTCTGTCCCGCCGGTAATCATCACATCGGCAGCGCCCCTGCGTATGACCTCAGCGGCGTCGCCTATGGACTGCGTGGAGGCGGCGCACGCGGTGACGATGGTGCTGCAGGGGCCGCGCGCCTCGACATGGCGGCTGACGTTCGCGGCGGCCATGTTGGGGAGGATCATGGGAAAGAAGAACGGCGACATGCGCATGCCGCCGCGCTCGATGAGGATACGCATGCTCTCGTCTATGGTCGGGAAGCCGCCGTTGCCGTTGCCCAGGTAGACGCCCATGCGGTCAACGTCCACGTTCGCGGCGGAGAGTCCCGCGTTCCGCATCGCCTCATCGGTCGCGGCGATGGCGAGCTGGGAGAAGCGCGCGAGCCTGCGGGCTTCCCGCTTCTCGACGTACTGCTCAGGGTCGAAGCCAGAGACCTCTCCCGATATCCGGCAGGGGTACTCGGTGGGGTCGGCGAGCGTCATCGGGCCGATGCCGGAGCGTCCCGCGGCGAGCCCCTCCCAGAACTCGGCCACGCTTTCGCCGAGCGGCGTCACGGCGCCGAGGCCGGTAACGACCACTCGCTTGCGTCCGTTGGCGTTGAGGCCGGTCATGCGTCTCAGACCCTCCCGAGGGCGGATGCCTGCGGATCGAACTCAGGATAGTGCTCTCCGGCGATGCCGAGGGAGTACTGCAGCGCTTCGGCGACGGCGAAGAGCGAGCCGGTCACGAGGACGAGGTCGCCGTCTCCCGCCGCGTTCAGCGCTTGTTCGATGCCCTCAGCGACGCTGGTGGCGCTGCGCGCACTCGTGCCCAGACGCTCGAAGAGCGAGGCGAGCATATCCGGGTGCGCTGCGCGCGGGTGGCGCGAGGCGACGGTCCATACCTCGTCCGCGAAGGCTGCCGCCTCCCCGGTGAGCAGGTCTATCTGCTTGTCGCCGGATGCGCCGAACACGAGGTGGACGCGCGCGCCGGGGAGGTATTCCTGCACAGTCTCGCGCAGCCGTGCCATGGAGTAGGGGTTGTGCGCGCCGTCCACGACGAGGTAGGGGTCGGTGGAGAGCAGCTGAAAGCGGCCCTCCCAGCGCACCGCTCCCAAGCCGGCTTCGATAGCGTTATGCGTCAGTGAAAGCGGGGCTTGCTCCAAGGCGGCGACGGCAACCGCCGCGTTCTCGGCCTGATGCGCGCCGAGCAGCGGCAGTCGGATGCGGTAGCTGTCGCGGGCGGTCGTCACCAGCACCGTCTGCCCGGAGAAGTCGTGCGTTTCCTGCACGTAGGTCACGTCGCGGCCAACCTCGGTGAGAGGGGCGCCCATCGCCTGCGCTCGCGCCCAGATGACGTTCATCGCTCCGGGATCCTGCGGCGCGGAGACGACAGGCTGCGCTCCCTTGATGATGCCGGCCTTCTCCCCGGCAATCTCCTCGACGGTGGAACCGAGGATGGCGGTGTGGTCGAGGCTGACGGAGGTGATGACCGCTACGCTCGACGAAACCACGTTTGTCGCGTCCAGCCGCCCGCCGAGGCCGACCTCCAGCACAACGGCGTCTGCCGCTTCTTCGCGGAAGACGTCCAGAGCCATCGCGGTGAGCGCCTCGAACGTGGAAGGCGCGCCGACTGGTTCACCGGTCATCTCCTCGACGACAGGCCAGATGCGGGCGACAGCTGCGGCGAAGGCCCGCTCGGTGAGCAGGTCGCCGTTCAGGCGGATGCGTTCGCGGAACGAGTGCAGGTGGGGAGAGGTGTACAGGCCGGTGCGCAGGCCGTGAGCGCACAGGGCGCTGGCGGTCATGGCGGCGACGCTGCCCTTCCCCTTAGTTCCGGCGACGTGGATGAGCGGGGACCCACCGTCGAGCAGGTCCAGCCTGGCTGCCAGTCCCCGCATGCGCTCCAGGTCGTACTTGTACGTCGGGGTGACATGCCCCGTCATCCGCTCGAGGTCGGCGAGCGAGAGGAGGCGGTGCAGGGCTTCTTCGTAGACGGCGTCCGAGGCGTGTTGGGAGTCGTGCGCAGGCATGGGGATCCTGCTGCGAGCGTAGCAGTGGGGCGCTCGCTCAGTCAACGGAGAGGTGGGGAAGAAGGCAGCGATAGAGGATCGGTACTACACAGGATGCTGTAGGCAAGCGGCGGGACAGTGCAAAATCCTGCATATTTCGGGTTGGGCATAACAGGGGCGGTGTCCTTATAATGGCCGGACTTGTCCAGGAGTGTTGCAGCGGTGTCGTTCACTCATCTTCACGTCCACTCGGAGTACAGCCTGCTCGACGGCCTGAGCCGGATACCGGCGATGGTGACCCGTGCCAAAGAGCTGGGCATGACGGCCCTCGGTCTCACTGACCACGGATCGATGTACGGGGTGGTGGACTTCTATTCGGCGTGCAAGGAAGCCGGCATCAAGCCGGTCATCGGGTGCGAGCTGTACGTTGCGAACGGGAAGCGGACGGACCGCACTTCGGGCGGCAAGGGCCAGAACAACCACCACCTCACGGTCCTCGCGCAGAACAACGAGGGCTATCGGAACCTGATGAAGCTGTCCTCCAAAGCACACCTGGAGGGCTTCTACTACAAGCCTCGCGTAGACCACGAGCTACTGGAAGAGCACGCTGACGGCCTGATCGTCTTCTCCGGCTGCCCGAGTTCCGAGATATCGGTTGCCCTGATAGACGGCAACTACGAGGCTGCGAAGGAGCTGGCCAGGTGGCACAAGGCGATGTTCCCCGCCTTTTACCTGGAGATGCAACGGCACGAGAACCTCGATTTCCTCACCCCACTGAACAATGGGCTGCTGCGGCTGGGGGAGGAACTGGACATCCCCATCGTTGCAACGAACGACCTGCATTACGTGCAGGAGAGCGACGCCGGTACCCACGACGTGCTGCTCTGCATCGGCACGAATTCCAACATCAAGGACGAGAGCCGCTTCCAGTTCTCGGACTCGTCTTACTACCTGAAGAGCTCCGAGGAGATGCTGGAGCTGTTCTCCGATCTGCCGGAGGCGGTGACGAACACGCAGGCGATAGCCGATATGACGAATGTGGAGCTCGACTTCTCGACGCTGCGCCTGCCGCGTTACCGGACCCCCGATAACGAAGACGCGGACGCCTACCTGCGCAAGCTGTGCTGGCAGGGATTCGGCGAGCGCTACCCGAACGGGACGACGGACATTACGAAGCAGCGCCTGGAGTACGAACTCAACGTCATCACGGAGACGCAGTACCCGAACTACTTCCTCGTGGTGTGGGACATCGCAGACTTCGCGCGGCGGGAGGGCATCGTCTTTGGCGTGCGGGGCAGCGCAGCGTCGTCGCTGGCGCTCTACTGTCTCGGCGTCACCGACCTCGATCCGCTGGACTATGGACTGGTGTTCGAGCGTTTCCTCAACATCGAGCGAAAAGAGATGCCGGACATCGACATGGACTTCCAGGATGACCGGCGCGAAGAGGCGATCCAGTACGTCACGGACAAGTACGGGCGGGACCACGTCGCGCAGATCATCACGTTCGGCACGCTCGGCGCCAAGGCCGCTATCCGGGACTCAGGGCGCGTGCTGGGGATGACCTACGCGGACGTGGACCGTGTGGCGCGTCTCGTTCCGCAGCGGCTGGGGATGACGATAGACCTCGCGTTCGAGCAGTCACCCGAGATGAAGGAGGCGTATGAGCAGGACGCAGAGTTGCGGAAGCTCATCGACACCGCGCGGAGCCTCGAGGGCGTGACGCGCAACGTGAGCACTCACGCTGCGGGGGTCGTCATCTCTGAGGACCCGCTCACCGACCACGTGCCGCTGCAGCGTCCGACGAAGGGCAGCGAGAACAGCGTGGCGATGACGCAGTACGCCATGGAGCCGGTTGCCAAACTCGGGCTGCTGAAGATGGACTTTCTGGGGCTGATCAACTACTCGATCCTGAGCAACACGATCGAGATGGTGCGGCAGCGCAAAGGGATCGAAGTGCGGCTGCAGGAGATCCTGTTCGACGATGCCAGGACGTACGAGTTGCTGAGTAGCGGCGAGACGACGGCCCTCTTCCAGCTGGAGAGCCCGGGGATGAGGCGCTACATCAAGGAGTTGCGTCCGGGCACGCTGGGCGAGCTCGCGGCGATGATCGCGCTGTACCGTCCGGGCCCGATGGAGCACATCGGGCGCTACATCGATTCGAAGCACGGACGGGCGCCTGCCAGTTACCCTCATCCCGACCTGCAGGAGATCCTGAACGAGACGTATGGGGTGATCGTCTACCAGGACCAGGTGCTGCACATCATGCGGCAGTTCGCGGGCTATTCGCTCGGCGAAGCGGACGTGGTGCGGAAGGCGATGGGGAAGAAGATCGCCTCGTTGATGCAGCAGGAACGCGAGAGCTTCATTGAGGGGGCACGAGAGAAGGGCTACGACGAACCAACCGCCGCCGCGGTCTTCGACCTGATCGAGCCGTTCGCGGGGTACGCGTTCAACAAGGCGCACAGCGTGAGCTACGCAGTGGTGGCCTACTGGACGGCGTACTTCAAGGCGAACCACCCCGTGGAGTTCATGACGTGCGTCCTGAACGCGTACCAGGGGAACGACCGGATGGGCCCCGCTGTCGCGGAGTGCGTGCGGCTGGGGATACCGGTGCTGCCACCGGACGTGAACCGGAGCGGGGTGGACTTCGGCGTGGACTGGGCGGAGGACGGCCGGGAGGCCGTGCGGTTCGGTCTTGCCTCGATCAAGAACATCGGGGCGTCCGCAGTGGCGGAGTTGGTGGTTGAGCGCGACGAGAGCGGCCCGTTCCAGTCGCTGGAAGACTTCTGCAGGCGCGCCGGGTCGGAAGCCGCGAACCGGCGTGTGGTGGAGAGTCTGGCGAAGGTGGGAGCGCTCGATGCTTTCGGGTCCCGGGGGCAACTCACTGCGAGCGCAGACCACATCGTGCACCTGATGCAGCGCGAAGCGCGTCTGCGCGAGAGCGGCCAGTCCACGATGTTCGACATGTTCGGCGCATCCGCGCCAACGCCGCTGGCGGAGATCGAGCTGCTGCCCGCGCCCGAGCCGTCGTTACGGGAACTGGTCGCCTGGGAACGTGAACTGATAGGCGTTGCGCTGGGGCGGCGCGTGCTGGACCCGGTGAACGCGCCAGCGGGCGCGGCACTCTCCCGCGAGGAGGTGGAGGCGTACACGGACGGGGATAAGGTGGTGCTGGCGGGCGAGGTGGCGTCGGTGCGTGTCAGGCCGGACAGACAGGGCAGGCAGATCTGCTTCGTGGGCTTGGAGATATTCGACGGCTCCGTTCTGGACGTGGCCGTCTGGAGCCGCGTGTTTGAGAAGACCGCCGAGCTGTGGGTGGAGGGAAATCTCGTGCGGTTATCAGGGGCAGTGCGGCATCGTGGCGATGAGACCTCGATACATTGCGACGACGCGGAGGAACTTGAACTGACGGAGACGACGGCCAGCCCGCCACCTGCTTCCGTGGCCGCTCCCGCCACTCCGAAGGTGGAGGAGTGGAAGCCGCCTGTGGAGGAACACGGGAGCGTGCTGTCGCATCCCGCCACCAACGGCGCGGCGCCGGACTCGATGAATGGAACCGTGCACCACGAGGAGGTCCCATCAGTTGGCAGCCTCGATGAGGGGCAGCGCAAAGTCCTCGTGAAGATGAAAGAGACAGACCAGCCTTCCGAGGACAATCGCCTGCTCAAGCTGGTGCTGCAGACGTTGATGGACTACCCCGGCACAGATGAGGTAGACCTCGTCATCGAGAGCGGGGGGCAGTTCTGGCGCATCAGCATGCCGATCATCCGTACGCAGTACAGCGATGAGCTCGCAGCGCACGTTAACGCGATGCGGGACGCAGGCTTGACGGTAGAGCTGGAGAGTACGGCGGCCTGATCAGGCGAGCGCCGCTTCCAGATTCAGCAGACGCGCTTTCATCTGCAGGCCGGGTCCGCCGAACCCGTGCAGCCCGCCGTCCTTGCCGATCACGCGATGACACGGGATGACGAGGGGGATGCGGTTCCGCGCCATGGCCTGACCTGCGGCGCGCACGGCTTTGATGTTTCCCGCGGAGGCTGCAAGCCACTCGTAGGTGCGCGTCTCTCCGGGAGGGATGGAGCGGCACGCGTCCCATGCGCGGCGGAAGAAGGGGGCCACGCCGTCCAGGTCCAGGGGCACGTCCCATGTGTGGGCGTCGCCCTTCAGGTACGTCTCGAGTTGGGTGCGGTAGGCGTTGAACGCGTCCGGCACGTGCTCAGGGAGCGGGGCCCGCATACTGCGTTCCAGATCGTCCAGGGCGCGATCGGGAGACGGCTCAGGGAGAGTGGCGTAGCGGATGCCTTTCTCCGATCCGGCGACTGCCACCCATCCCCAACCGGTCTCGAATACGTCGTAGTACAGTTTCATCCGACCGTGCCTCCTCGCTCAGCGTGCGGCAATTGTAAAGTATGGGGCGAGTGTTCGACAGACACGAAGCCGTGGTGTGCAGGATTTCACATGGGCGCGCAACATTTGGTAGAGTTGCGGATGAGTCGTCGGAGGCTCGTCAATCCTGAGTAGGGGAGAAGCTACATGGATCTCAAGAGTACACGGGAAGGCTCGAATCTGATCGTGGACGTGGAAGGGCGCGTGGACGGGACGAACGCGATGGACTTCCAGACCGCGCTCGAGGGAGCAATCCAACCGAGTGACCAGGGCGTCATCATGGACATGGGGCAGTTGCAGTACATCAGCAGCGCGGGCCTTCGTGTCATCCTCCTGGTTGCCAAGTCGCTCCAGAAGCAGAACGCCAAACTGCTGGGGTGCTCTCTCTCTGAATCTGTCCGAGAGATATTCGCCATCAGCGGGTTCGACAAGATCGTGCCGGTGCACGATTCCCGGACAGATGCGCTGAAGGCGCTCGAAGACTAATCCTCAGGGTCGGGACCAACCTGGGGTCGGCACTGAATCGTGAGCCGGCGCCGGGTGGTTATTCAGGCTGCCCGCGAAGAACAGACGCGAGGAGACAATGTCTGAATCAGAAGGGGAAGCGTACAGGATACTGGTGGTTGACGACGAACCCGACGTAGAGCCGTTGATGTTACAGCGGATGCGGCGTCACATACGGTCCGGGCGCTACTCGTTCGTCTTCGCCCAGAACGGGATCGAGGCGCTCGATGTGCTCAACAGCGATCCGGAGATCGATATGGTGGTCTCGGATATCAACATGCCCAAGATGGATGGGCTGACGCTGCTGTCCCAGATATCGGAGTTGAACCCTGATCTCCGTGCGGTCATCGTCTCTGCCTATGGCGACATGAAGAACATCCGCACCGCGATGAACCGCGGTGCGTTCGACTTCGTAACGAAGCCGCTCGACTTCGATGATCTCCAGGTGACGATAGAGCGCACACTGGAGAACATGAAGGCGTGGAAGGAGGCGCTCTCCTCCCGTGACAAGCTGGTGTCGCTGCAGCGGGAGCTGGACGTGGCGAGCCAGATGCAGCAGTCGATCCTCCCGACGCAGTTCCCGCGAGGGGACGATTTCGAGGTATCCGGGAGCATGGAACCGGCTCGCAACGTTGGTGGGGACTTCTTCGACGTTGTGCTCCTGGATGACGGCCAGATCGGTCTGGCCATCGCGGACGTGTCGGGCAAGGGTGTGCCGGCAGCGCTGTTCATGATGTCCAGCCGTACGCTGTTGAAGGGCTCCGCCATCGGTCTGACTGAACCGGGGAAGGTGCTCCGGGAGGTGAACAATCTCCTCGCTGAGGACAACGAGTCCGCCATGTTCGTCACGGTGCTGTACGCGGTTTACAACCCTGCGACCGGGCACCTCTCCTACGCCAATGGAGGCCACAACCTGCCTGTTATCTTCCACAGCGACGGGAGCTGCACCGTGCTCCCTTACACGGACGGGCTCGCATTGGCCGTCCTGTCGGGCGTCGACTTCGTGGAAGGTGAACTCACCCTGGCGCCGGGCGATACGCTGGTCCTGTATACGGACGGCGTGACGGAGGCTATGGACGCGGTGAACGAAGAGTTCGGGATGGAGCGTCTGCAGGCGGTTTTCACAGGAGGCGCACCACAGAGTGCAGAGGCAGCGAACGAGGCAGTGTTCGCGGCTGTTCGAGAGTTCGTAAGCGGAGCGCCACAGTCGGACGACATCACATGTCTGACGCTGAGGCGCGGGAGAGCGCAGGCATGAGCAACGGGTTGTCCCTGACACTCGAGACGCGCCCCGAGGAACTGGAACGGCTGACCGCGGCGATCGAAGCGTTAGCGGAGCAGGACAATTGGCCTGCCGCGCTGACGTTCAGGGTGAACCTCGTCTTGGAAGAGCTGGTGCTCAACGTCATCAACTATGCCTATGACGAGGACGGGCATCATCTGGACGTCGAGCTTACGTGCAACGAAGAAGACCTGGTCATTGAGATCACGGACGAAGGGAAGCCCTTCGATCCGTTGCACGATGCCCCTGATCCGGACATGGAATCGCCGATGGAGGAACGCCGCATAGGTGGATTGGGCGTTTACCTGGTGCGTACGATGACCTCCGACATGCAATACCGGCGGGAAGATGGCAAGAACCGCATGACCGTTGCGATGTCGAGGGATGGATGAAACGCGTGCCGCGTTCCGGGCGTATGCCCGGGTACATCGCAGCACTCTTCATCGTCGCGGGGCTGGTTGGCTGTAACGGCGGTGCAACAGAGTTGCCTACCCCTACTCCCCAGCAGGAGAAGGCTACCGCAACGCCGACCCCGGTAGACACAGGAACGCCCGGCGTGACCGACGAACAGGTACTGTTCGGACAGTCCGCTGCATTCAGCGGCCCGGCCGAGGAGCTCGGCACCAACATGCGGCTGGGCATCCGGGCGGCGTTCCACGAAGCGAACCGGGCAGGAGGTGTGCACGGTCGCTCACTGGACCTGGTCTCGCTGGATGACTCCTACGAACCAGAGAAAGCGGTTACGAACACGCTTCAGCTGATAGAGGATGAACGTGTGTTCATGCTGATGGGAGCAGTCGGGACGCCTACATCACGCTCCGCTACCCCTGTGTCCGTATCGGCGGGTGTACCCTATCTTGCACCGTTCACCGGAGCGGAGTTCCTGCGTACCCTGGGGCCGGAGAACGTGATCAACGTTCGCGCCTCGTACAACCAGGAGACGGAGGAGATGGTCGAGCGTCTGACCGAGGACCTGGGCATCACGCGGATAGCGGTGATGTATCAGGACGACTCCTTCGGCCGCGCGGGCTACCAGGGGGCGGTCGAGGCGCTCCGCCGCAGAAACATGTCCCCGGTGGGCATCGGGCTGTATACGCGCAACACGACGGCGGTAAAGACCGCGTTGCTGGACATAGAGCGTTCGCTTCCTGAGGCGGTGATCATGGTGGGGGCCTACGAGCCGGTGGCAACCTTCATCCGATGGGCGCGGCATATCGGCATGGACGTGCAGTTCATCAACATCTCCTTCGTTGGCAGCAACGCGCTTGCGCGCGAGCTCGGTTCCGATGGCGCCGGAGTGTTCGTAACGCAGGTGGTGCCCTTCCCGAACGATCTGTCGCAACCCGTCGTGCGAGCCTACCGGAGTGCGCTCTCGTCGTATGATTCGAGTGCACTGCCAGGCTTCGTATCGCTCGAAGGATACCTGGCAGGGCGTCTCGCGATAGCAGGGCTGGAAGGTTGCGGCCGTGATCTCACCCGCCAGTGTTTCCTGGATAGCCTGACCGTTCCCGACATGATCGATCTGGATGGGTTCCAGCTGGGTTACGGGGAGGACGACAACCAAGGCTCAGACACGGTGTTCCTGACCGTGCTCGGACCTGACGGAGCGTATTATCCGATCCAGGCACTGGGGGACTTCCAGTTGCTGCAGGAAACGTGGGCGTTGCAGGACGTCGAGCCATGATTCAACCACTCAGGTTCTTCAGATTGCCATCGCGCATATCCACACAGCTGCAGTTGGTGATCGCGGGAGCGGTTGCCCTCACGCTGGCTGCGAGTGTCGTGGGCTGGTTCTCGTTCACCCGGGTGAGCGAGGCGCAGAGCCTTGTGAATGACGCCAGCCTGCCGGAGATCACGACAGCCTTCCACGTAGCGGAGTCCGCCAACGTATTGGTGGCGGCGGCTCCACGGTTGACGTCCGCCGAGGTGGAAGACTTCGCGGAGGTGGTGGCTGAGATCAACCAGGCGCACGGGGCATTCGAAGAAGAACTGGCTGCGCTGGAGGCGCAAGGGAGCGAGGAGGAGCGCCTCAATAGCATCCGTGAACAGGCAGACAGGCTGGTCGCCAATATCGATACGATCAAATCGGAGATGCCGGATGTCTTCGCGCTGGAAGCCCGCAGCGATATTCTCCGGCAGGACCTGACGGCGGTCCAGGACGAACTTGACGGAGTCCTGATCCCGGCGCTGGATGACCAGCTCTTCTACCTTATGACGGGCTACACCAGCCTCGACGCGCCTCCCGTTTCATCGGAGGAGTCCTTCTCCGGCGATCAGATCATCGAATACCGGCGTCTCGCAGAATTGCAGGGAGCCCTCAGCATCGCGGCGCAGGTGCTGGCAAGCGCCTTCACTGTTTCCGAGCCGGCGCTGGTAGAGCCGCTACGGGAGCGGTTCGAGGCGGAGTTCGCCGCATTCAGGGGCGCTGAGAGCACATTCCTGGGGCAGGTGAGTGAAGACCTGTTGGCGTCACTTACCCCTCTGGCTGACCGGCTCTACGACCTCGGTCTGGGCGAAGAAGAGGGAGGGTTCGCTCTGGTACAGAGCGGGTTGGAGCTTACTGAGCGGCAGCGTGAGTTGCTCGCCCTGAACCGCACCATCGCGATCGAACTCGTGGAAGAGGTGGACAGTCTGGTCAGCGTGGCGAACCAGCATGCGGAGGCGGCGACACTCTCGTCCGACCAGTCCATCCGCACCGGGCGCCAGCTCCTCATCGCGATCGGCATCGTGAGTGTGACAGGAGCGCTGCTCATCGACTGGCTCTTCGTGTGGCGGGTACTGCTTCGGCGGTTGGCGTTCCTCTCTAACCGGATGCGCCGGATGGCCGGGGGCGAACTGGAAGAGGAAGTGGTCGTGAAGGGTCGAGACGAGGTAGCAGACATGGCCGCGGCGCTGGAAGTGTTCCGCCGGAACGCCCTGGAGGTACAACGGCTGAACCTGGTTGAGCATCTGGCAGAGGAGTTGCGGGAGAAGAACGACGAGTTGGAGTCTGCGCTTTCCGATCTGGACAAGGCGCAGGACCAGATCGTCATGCGGGAGAAGCTGGCCGCGCTCGGTGAGCTGACCGCTGGAGTTGCCCACGAGATCAGGAACCCGCTGAACTTCGTCAAGAACTTCTCAGAAGCGTCTGCCGAGTTACTCGTGGAGTTGAAGGAAGCGGTCGATGACACCGGCGATGCGTTGACGGATGACCAGAAGCAGTACATCGAAGAGATATCCGCCGATCTGATCGGCAACCTTCAGCGTATCCAGTCGCACGGCGAACGAGCGAACCGCATCGTCCAGGACATGCTGATGATGGGCAGAGGCGGGGGCGAAGCGCGTCCTATCGACATCAACGATCTCGTCAACGAACATGCCTCGCTGGCCTACCACAGCGCCCGGGCGCTGGACCCGGACTTCCAGCTCACCATCCGGCAGGAGTTCGATCCGGATGCCGGCGAGGTGGAAGCTATCCCCGGCGACCTTGGCCGTGTCTTCCTGAACATGGTGAGCAACGCCTGCTACGCCGTGGACGAAAAGCGGAAAGCGAAGGAAGCGGAAGGCGAGCAGTTCATGCCCGAGGTGGTGCTCTCTTCGAAACGCACGGATGAGTCGGTGGAGGTCCGCGTCAGGGATAATGGGAGCGGTATCCCCCAGGAGGCGATCGACAAGATATTCAACCCGTTCTTCACCACCAAGCCCACTGACAAGGGAACAGGGCTGGGGCTTGCGATCTCGAATGACATCGTCCGCCAGCATGGCGGAACGATAGCGGTTACGTCAGAGGCGGGCGAGTTCACGGAGATGCTGGTGACTCTGCCATTCAGGTACCCGGTGGTAACTGCCGAGTACGAGGACGTTGCCAGTGGTGACGATGACGCCGATGATGACGACGAAGCCGAAGGCGTTCCTGAGAGCGTCGACGATGAGGAGGACGACACGGGAGAGGGGGCGGACGAAGAGGCTGACGACGACGGCAAGGCAGGCTAGCGAACGGGAGCGGGGAGCATGAACTTCGACTCCTACAACCTCGACTCTGCCATCTACGACGAGATGTTGCTGGCGGACGGGTCGCCGCGGGAGCACTCCCAGCAGCTGTACGAGACGTTGCTGAGCCTCTCCCCTGAGCGCCTGGGCAGCGTCCAGGAAGGAGTAGCCCGCTCTTTCCTGCACGAGGGAATCTTCTTCACGGTCTACGGAGACGAGGAGGCGCAGGAACGGATCATCCCCGTGGACTGCGTGCCGCGAGTGCTTTCCGCACCAGAATGGACGTTGCTCGATTCAGGACTCGCCCAGCGCCTGCGTGCGCTCAACCGTTTCATCGATGACGTCTATAACGGTGCACACGCTATCGCCGACGGGGTGATCCCCGAAGACCTGGTCATCGGATGCCCGAACTACCGCCCGGAGATGCTGGGCTACTCCCCTCCGGAAGGGGTCTGGGTGGGTATCTGCGGGTCGGACCTCCTGCGGACGCACGACGGTTTCTTCGTGCTGGAGGACAACCTTCGGTCGCCTTCCGGCGTGTCGTACATGATCGCGACCCGCAACGCGGTGAAGGCGGGCCTGCGGCGGCTGTACCGTGCATCGCGTGTGCGGGAGGTCGAGAACTACGGGAACCTGCTGCAGCAGACGCTGAGCGAGCTGGGGCCCAGGGGCAATCCCGACCCTACTATCGTGCTGCTGTCGCCGGGGGTGTACAACGCGGCCTTCTACGAGCATATGTTCCTTGCCCACGAGATCGGGGCGGAACTGGTCGAAGGACGTGATCTACTGACGCGCGACGGTTTCGTGTACATGCGCACGACTGCGGGGCTTCGCCGCGTGGACGTCATCTACCGCCGGGTGGACGACCTGTTCCTGGACCCGTTCGCCTTCCGTCCGGACTCGATGTTGGGTGTGCCGGGCCTGCTGGACGCGTGCAAACGCGGCAACGTCACGCTGGTCAACGCTCCGGGAGTCGGCGTCGCCGACGACAAGAGCGTCTACCCCTACGTGCCGGACATGATCCGCTATTACCTCGGCGAAGAGCCGATACTCGGGAACGTGGAGACGTATCTGTGCCGGCGCCCCGCCGATTTGGAGTACACGCTGGACAACCTGGACGAGCTGGTGGTGAAACGGGTGGGCGAATCCGGCGGGTATGGAATGCTCGTCGGACCGCACGCCACACCCCAGGAGCGCGAAGAGTACGCTGAGCAGGTGCGTGCGACCCCGGCAGATTTCATCGCACAGCCGGTGTTGACGTTCTCCCGTGCGCCCTGCCTTGTGAACGGCGAGCTGGAGCCGCGCCACGTTGACCTCCGGCCCTTCATCCTTCAGGGTCGCGAGACGCGGATCGTACCCGGGGCCTTCTGCCGCGTGGCGCTGCGCCGCGGGAGCCTGGTGGTGAACTCCAGCCAGGGTGGGGGCGGCAAGGACGTCTGGGTACTGGAAGAGTGAGGCGGATGCTTTCTCGAAGCGCTCAAGGGATCTACTGGATGGGCCGCTATCTCGAGCGGACCGAGTGCATGTGCCGCCTGCTGCAACTCCAGACAGAGGCATTGGTAGACCGTCCTGCGCGCGACATATACGTCGGGTGGCGCAGGCTCTACGGTGTGTTGCGCCGGATACCGCCGGGAGGCGCGCTGGCTCTCCCCGAGGGCGACGACTTCACGCTTGCGGACTCATACACGCTCGCCGGGGACCTGACCTTCGAGCGTTCGAACCCGGACTCGGTGTGGAACTGCTTCGCCCAGGGCAGGGAGAACGCACGGCAGATGCGCCATTGCATCAGCGCGGAGATGTGGCAGCGTCTCAACCTCGCCTACCTGCGCCTTCGCGACATGGAGATAGAGGACATATGGGTAGCGCTGCCGGAAGGCTTCTACGCAGGGTTGGCGGCCGAGACCGACGCGTTCGACGGCGCTGCCCAGGCGACCATGTACCGTGACGAAGGCTGGAGTTTCCTCCGCCTGGGCGGGTTCATCGAGCGGGCGCAGTTCGCGCCTGCCCTGCTCTTGCAGCAACTGGCCATAGACGCGGAGAGCGAGGGCTATGCGGAGGAAGACTGGGCGAGCCTGCTGGAGGCCTCTCATGCGCTCGAGGTGTACAACCGGCGCTACGGGGCTGCGGTGCATCCGGCCGCTGCGCTCGACCTGCTGGCAACGGACCCCCTGTTGCCCGGTTCGGTCTACAGGTCGCTTAAACAGATCTCAGGAGAGTTCGCGACGCTCGGAGCAGGCCCCGGAGCGGACTCCGGGTACGCGGCCCAACGACTCATAGGACGGCTGCTCTCACTCATGCAGAACGAGTGGCCGGACAGCAGGGACCGCGAGGGCTTGCTGCGCCGGGTCCTGAGTGAGGCAACGAACCTGCACTTCATGATCAACGAGGCCTACTTCGACTACCCGCTCACTGTTCGTGCCGGGTAGGGATGCGCGGAGCTCAAGCCTGTCCACGAGAATCCCACCAGGAGCCCGATGATGACCGAAGCACTCGCCCGTATCAGTTCCGGCAGGCCGTGGATCACCATAGGCGTGTGGTTGCTGCTCGTGCTGGTTGCCCTTGGAATCGTTGGTCAACTACTCCCCACTGCCACTACCACTGAACTCCGCATCATCCCGAGGTTCGGCGAAGTTGGTTCGGTGACGGCCAGCGACCTGCTGGAAGGCAGCCCGATCGAGCCTCCGCCCGCTGAGGTCGTCATCGTCCATTCGGGGACGTTGACGGTGGACGATAACGCGTTCAGGGCGAAGGTACAGGAGGTCACCGGCAAGCTCCGGGAGCTGGAGCCCGAAGTCATACAGGCCAGCGCGAACTACTACGAGGTACTGGACACCGCTCCGCTGGACTCTCTTGCCCTGGTCTCAACGGACCGGAGAAGCGCCATTGTGGCGGTCCAGATGACCGGCACACTCGGTGACGCGCTGGAGAACATCGAAGAGGTCATCCACGTCGTGGAGGAGGCGGACGGCGAGGACGGCTTCGACGTGCTCATCGTGGGCGACGTGAGCAGCCGTTTCGAGCAGGCGGAGCTGTCGGCCATGGACCTGGAGCAGGGCGAGCGATTTGGTCTCCCGGTAGCACTCCTCATCCTCCTGGTACTGTTCGGCGCTGTCGTGGCGGCGCTGATACCCGTCGGATTGGCCGTCATTTCGATCCTCGTCACGCTGTCGATCGTGGCGGTTATCGGCAACATCTTCGGGGAGTTGGTCTTCTTCGTGCTGCTGTGGATCACGATGATCGGCCTTGCGGTAGGGATCGATTACAGCCTCATCGTGGTGTCCCGCTTCAGGGAGGAGTTGGCCCGCGGCCTGAGCGCGCGGGACGCGGTCATCAAGGCCGGGTCGACGGCAAGCCGCACGGTGTTATTCAGCGGCATGACGGTAGTCATCGCACTGCTCGGCGTGTTCATCGTTCCACACACCCTGTTCTTCGCGACCGGCCTCGGCGCGATCCTGGTGGTCATCGTTTCGGTCACGGCGACGCTCACTTTCCTGCCCGCAGTGCTCACTGTGCTGGGGCCGCGCGTCGATCTGTTGCGGCTTCCGTTCCGCCGGAGCGCGGCTGCCGCGTCTTCAGGAGAGCAACGTGAGGGATTCTGGGAGTTCATCACGCGGAAGACGATGCGCTACCCCGTCATCAGCATCCTCGTGGTCGGCGGGCTGATGGTCTGGGCGTCGGTGAACTACTTCGGCATCAACACCGGCTTCAACAGCGTGGAGACGTTCCCCGAGGACTCGCACACTCGCGAGGCGTTTACGGCGCTGGAAGAGGACTTCCCGCTGGGGTACGGCTCGGCGAACCCGGCCAGGGTGGTCATCGAGGGCGATATCAATGACCCGGCGGTTGCGGCTGCGGTGCAGGCGTTCAAGCAGACGGTAGTCGGCGATCCTGCAGTTACGGAAGCGCTGCAGAAGATCCAGCAGGCCGTGGAGAGCGATCCGGCTCTCATCGCAGCACTGCTGCAGAGCAACCCGGAGATACTCAGCGACCCCTCGGCTGCTGCCCTTGCTGCCCTGCTCACGAACACGCACGGCAACCTCACCGTGATCGCGATTCCGGTGCCCGGCGCTCCGAGCGGCGCGGAGGCGTTCGACCTGATAGAGCGGCTGCGGGACGAGTACATCCCGACGGCGTTCGCGGGTGTTCCGGCAGAGGCGCACGTGGGAGGCATCTCAGCGGAGTTCCTGGACTTCGATACACAGCTCAGCGCCTATCTACCCATCATCTTCGCGTTCATCCTCGGCGTGAGTTTCATCCTGCTCCTGGTGGTCTTCCGCTCCATCGTCATTCCCATCAAGGCGATCATCATGAACCTGCTCTCGGTCGGCGCCGCCTACGGGTTGATGGTGCTCGTGTTCCAGAAGGGCGTGGGGGCTGACCTGTTCGGATTCCAGCAGATCGAGACGATAGAGGCGTGGCTCCCGCTCATCCTGTTCGCCATCCTCTTCGGGCTGTCCATGGACTACCACGTCTTCATGCTGAGCCGTATCCGCGAGCGCTACGACCAGACGCACGACAACGCCGAATCAGTGGCGTACGGCCTGCGCTCGACCGCAAGCCTCATCACGGGCGCTGCGCTCATCATGGTGGCCGTGTTCAGCGGCTTCGCCTCGGGCGACATGGTCGTGAACCAGCAGGCGGGGTTCGGGCTTGCGGTAGCCGTCCTGCTGGACGCAACACTGGTGAGGAGCATCCTCGTTCCAGCCAGCATGCAGCTACTCGGCGCGCGGAACTGGTACCTGCCGGGATTCCTCAACTGGCTGCCCCAGATACAGGTGGAGGCCGAGGAAGACTAGCCGAGGAACCGGCGCGCTCCTATCCGAGAAAGCGACGGATAAGGGCGGCCTCTTCGATGAAGTGCCGCGTCCGGGAGGTGCGGTTCCGCACGAGCCCTGCCCAGACCGCGGTGGTCAGCCCTTCGTGGACGCGGTCGATCTCCTGGGTGAAGCGTACGAACAGCCGCCGGTAGTCGTCGCCGAGGAGTTGCGTGATGCGCGTCTCGTTCGAGAAGCGCAGGGCGGCGCTGAGGTCTTCCTGGAGGCTGGGATAGACCTCGCGCAGGTAGGCGAAGTCGTCCTCGTTGAGCGCGGCGAGCCCGAGGAGGTCCGGGGGCACGCCTATGGAGTAGAGCGTGGCCGCGAATGCGATGGCGCGCGGAAGGGCCACGTCCTCCGCGCCCGGGAGTGTGCGTCCGTAGCCGAAGAGGCCGACGTGCAGTTTGCGCTCCCGCCTGCGCGGTATGTGAGCGGATACGGAGGCGATGGTGGGGGCAAGCTTGCGCACCTGCTCCTGGTAGGCCGCTGCTGCCCTGTCGATGATGTCGTTGACGCGTACCTCGTCAACCGGCGGAGCGGGTTGGCGCTCGTACGCGTGGAGCTGCGCGATGGCGTCGACCACCTGCTCGCGCGGGTAGTCGAACTTGAACGCAGACTGCACCGTGAGCGTCTGTACGCTGGGGTATTCACGGAAGATGCGGTCCACGTTCACGGGGGAGAGGTGCCCCCGGAAGGGCGCCGAGCCTGCGCCGATGATGGGGTAGAGAGGGATGCCCAGTTCGCCCTCGAGACGGTCCAGCCGGGCGAGGGCGGTCTTGAGCATCAGCTCGGCGCCGACGATGCCGTTGTTCAGCGCAGGGTCGCTCCGGGCGAGGAAGACGCGCTGGTACTCGACCTCCCATCCCTGCAGGTATTCGCGGACGATGTCGTCCACCGTCATCATCTGCTCCCGCTCCTCGAAGAGCGGGATGACGCGGATGTGCTTGGGGTAGAAGTCGCCTATCCAGTCGCTGACGGTGCTTCCGTCCGGCAGATGCCTGCTCTCCTGCCCGGCGATGAACTGCGCGTAGTAGTCCCGCACCTTCACTATCTGCGCGGCGTTGGTGGTGAAGGGAAGGATGACTTCCTGGATGGGGGGTTCGAGGTCGCCCTCGTAGAACTCGTTCGCGACATCGTAGGCGATGGGGATGCCGTGGAGCGCTTCGATGAGGAGTTTGCGCATCTCCAGTTCGATGGAGGGATTCGGGACGCGGAGGGTGATGACGGCGTCGCGCCCCAGTTTCATCTCTTCGGAGAAATAGCCGGGATAGTGACTGATCAGTTTCTGGATGACGTGCGTGTCGGTGTCCTTGCCCTCGGAGTCCCACATCTGCTCGTCGCATCCGAGCGCCAGCACATCGGCGGCTTCGATGATCTCCCCGTCGCCCTTGATAACGCCGTCGATGGCGTAGGCGGGGGCCTCCGCGTTGTCCGGGTGCTGGGTGCTCATCACTCGCGGGATCAGGGGCACGGCATGAACCTCCTTGGCGTCAGGGGCATGATACTCGCATGGACATTCCAGCGGGCAGCACAGGGGTTATCTTTCTGTTACAGAGTGCGCTGGATGAAGCCGGCCTTCCGGCGCCATCGCGTGTTCACCTTCACCCATAGTTCGAGAAAGGCGGGACGCCCCGTGAGCGCTTCGATCTCAGGACGCGCGAGGACACCTACCTCCTTGAGCGCCCCTCCTCCCTTGCCGATGAGGAGCCGTTTCTGGGAGGGAGTGTCCACGTAGACCACTGCCCGGATGTAGTCGGGCGCCTCTCTCTCACGCTCCTCGAACGTAACGACCTCCACGGCTGTGTCGTACGGGACCTCGTGGGCGTAGTGTTCGAAGATCTTCTCGCGGACGAGTTCACCCACGAGGAAGCGTGTCGTGCGGTCGGTGAGCATCTCCGGCGGGAAGAGGGCGTCCTGCTCCGGCAGATGCGCACCTATCGCTTCTGCGAGGAGGGCCAGCCCGTCTCGTTCGAGAGCGCTCACGGGCACGATCTCGGCGAATGGGTGGGTTTCGGCGTAGCGCGCCATGACCGGCAGCAGCTTCTGCTTGGCGATGGTGTCGGTCTTCGTGAGCACGAGCAGCGCGGGCACGTCCACGGAGGCGATCTGGTCGATGAGCGCTCGTTCGACGTCGCCGGGATAGCGTGGTTCGGCGGCGAGAACGACGACGTGAGCGTCGCCGAACGCGCCGGAGAGCTGGCGCGCCATCGCCGCGTCGAGCTGGTCGCGGCCTTTCCGAAGGAACCCCGGCGTATCGATGAGGGCGGCCTGGAAATCGCTGCCGTTCAGGACGCCGAGCAGCCTGTGACGGGTCGTGTGGGGTTTCGCGCTCACGATGGACAGTTTCTGCCCGAGCAGCGCGTTCAACAGCGTGGACTTGCCGACGTTCGCCCTGCCGACGATGGCCACGAGCCCGCTGCGAAAGTTGGTGATCCGGCTGCCCACACTTCAAGCATACTCGGTCGGAGAAGTCGGTGACTCTGGGGTCTCCCGCTGTGTATAGTGACTGTGCCGCGGTCATTCGCGGGCGACGATGCGTATCTTCCACACTCGTTTCCCAAGCCTCTTTGCCATTGCAGCCCTGCTGCTGTTCACGCTGGCTGCGTGTGGCGAGCCGGCGCCCGGAGTCGTGCAGTTCGAAGCACGGGCGACTCCTGAAGGGCCGACCACTCCGACACCGACCCCCACGCCTGCACCTTCTCCGACGCCCACGCCGATGCCGGAGCCAACGGCAACCCCCACACCGGCACCGACCGAGACGCCTACGCCGACACCGACACATACCCCGATGCCGGAAGAGCCGGGGATACTCACGCCTCAACCGGACGGGCCAATCATTACGCAGGCGCCGTCATTCATCAGCAGCGGCGACGTTCATACGTGCGCGCTGGACCTGACAAGCGAAAACATGGTGAGTTGTTGGGGCAGCGAGGCAACGGGGCAGAGCGTTGTCCCGCCGCTGGCCCTGATTAACTCCAGCGGGGTGTCGAGTGTGAGCAGCGGCGACAGCCACACCTGCGTCCTCTTCACTGACGGCACGCCATTCTGCTGGGGTAGCGAGAATGCCCTCGTCCCCGATGGAGTGCAAGTGGCCGTTATCAGCAGTGGGGATAACCACGTGTGCGGTCTGACTACAGACGGGACGCCGGTCTGCTGGGGCAGTAACGATGCCGGACGGGCTACGCCTCCGGAGGGTGAGAGATTGGCCCAGATCAGCAGCGGCGACCGGCACGCGTGCGGTCTGCGCGCGGACGGTACGGCGGTCTGCTGGGGCGACGACACGTACGGGCAACGGAACGCTCCGGAGGGGACATTCACTGCCATCGCCAGCGGGGGCGACCACACCTGCGCTCTGAGTACGGAGGGCAGTGCGGTCTGCTGGGGCAGCAACCTGTCAGGGCAACGGATCGCCCCGCCTGACGAGAGGTTCCACAGTATCAGCAGCGGGGGCGCGCATTCGTGCGGCCTGCGCGTGAGCGACGGCTCTCCGGTCTGCTGGGGCCAATGGGGAGAAGCGGCGGTCCCGCAGGAGACGCGACTCATCCAGATCAGTTGCGGACGCAGTTATTCTTGCGGCATGGTGGGAGAGGAGATGGTCTGTGAAGGCGAGGCCCACACGTGCGCCCTCCGAATGGACGGCACGATCACGTGTTGGGGCAGCAACAGCGACGGACAGTCCACTCCACCCGCGAATCTAGCTGGCTCGGGACAAACGGGCGATGGGACAGATGCGGAAGCCACGGTGGAGCCTACCGAGGGATTGGTGGTGGACGGGGAGGTGATACCGCTGCCGCCCCCGATACCGGGCGTACCGCAACCCACCTCCTAGTCCGCGTTTCCCTACTCGCCTCGTAGGCGGGGGATGAACTCCGCCATCTGTGATTCCGCGCCGGACTTCGCGAGCGTCTCGACGAAGATGTCGTGGATGATGGGGTCTTCGTCCTCGTACTCGATCTGCGCGCCGCCCTGCTTCACGTCCACGTCGGTGTCGCCTTCCATCGCCACGCCAAGTGAGAAGTAGTACTTCTGGCTTCCCCAGCGGAAGGCGAGGTACCGCGCGGGCGTGGCGCCGCCGTTGAAGTGCTGGTGGAACCAGCCGTTCGGGGGTACGACGAGCGAGCCGGGCTTCCAGTCGACGCGCTCCATGCCGTCGTGGGGGCTGCCGTGGGACGGCCAGAGCAGCGAGTAGCCCGCGCCCTTGATGATGATGACGTGCGCGCCCGGGCCGTGCCTGTGCGCCTTCTTGTACGTGCCGACGGGGAACTGCGAGACGTGGGCAGTCTGCGTCTGGTCCGCGAGCTCGAACTTGATGTGCGCTCCCCCTGCTCCGCGCTCCTTCCAGGAGAACGTCGTGAATGTCTCGATGTCCGGCACGAAGTTCGTCTCCCAGGCGTTGGTGCGCCCGGTCGTGGCCGTCCACATCCTGCCCTCGCCCTGGAACTGCCTGGGGTTGCCGATACGGTCTTCGAAGACGTAGGGGTTGTTGAAGATGAAGCCCTCGTTGTGGAAGAGGTTCATGGTGATGGGGGCAGTGGTGACCGCGACGAAGCGGGCAGGCTCCGAGCCGCTGCCGTTCATGTGCTGGTGCCAGACGTTGATGGGGATAGAGAAGACGCTGCCGCGCTTCCACTCGAAACTGACGCGGCTGTTGGGGTCGTCGCCGACGAGGGTCGCGCCGCGCCCTTCGAGCACGTAGATGTTCTTCTCGAAGATGTGCTTCTCAGGGGCCATCCTGCCGCCCGGCGGGATCTCCGCGACGTAGGCGCCGTTGGTGTCGCCCGCGCCGTCGAGGTTGATGTACGTGCCGAGGCAGTTCAGGCGTGCCCACGGCTTGACCTCTACGGTTCGCAGGTCGTCAACCGCGAAGCCGGTGATGACGGGTACGCCCTCCTTCTCCTGGAAGGCGCGGTAGGCGTCGTACTTGACGATGCGTTCCTGGTCCGGGCGTATCTCCGGCGTGGACGTTGTCATCGGGCTCCTCCTGTGCGGGACGAGACTGGCTGGAGTACGGGAAGTGACGGGAAGTACCTGGAGCGGGCGATGGGATTCGAACCCACGGCCCTCTGCTTGGGAAGCAGATGCTCTACCCCTGAGCTACGCCCGCGCTGCGTGAGATTGTAGCGCGGTTCCGGCGAGTTGGCACGCGCTACCGCGCGAGGCGCGACCAAGCAACCGCCATCGCGACACCGACGGCTGCGAGGCGGAAGAGCCCACCGATAGAGAGGTCACCAAGCGCGCCGATGAGAAACGGGAGGGTGGCAAGTGCCACGCTGCCCAGCGCCATCCACTGGTAGGTCCGGCCTCGGCGCCGGTTGACGGCGGCGCTGACGGCCTCGCCCAGGACGTATCCGAGCCCCAGCATGATGAAGAAGGTGAAGAACCCTCCAAAGGGGATGAGCCGGAACAGGATCTGCAGGGCGATGAACCCGGCCACCCCCGCTCCGAGAGCTGACAGGATGCCTCGAGTCACGTAGCTCATGGAGACGGCGTGAGTCGGCAGTCCGACCGGCGCGCCGCACTCCTTACAGCGTATGCCGACCGGGTGCTGGCGCATGCACTCGGTGCAGATGGGCTTCTCGCAGTTGCCGCACCGCAACCCCGTTTCACGGCTGGGGTGCCAGTGGCAAGTGGGCAGTTGCGTCATTCCGCCCCCGGTTGCGGCGTGTTGCGCTGGACCCAAGCGTCGTGGTCTGCGATGTCGCGGTCGTACATGAGCCGGTTGAAGAGGAGTTGCGGCAGCGGAACGTCGGAACCGCGCAGCGAGTTCGACGCAAGGCGCTTGACGACGGTGATGAGCAGCAGCCCCGTCATGAGCAGGACGACGGCGCCCGGACGCTGGAAGTAGAGCGCCACGAACGGGAGGGATACGAACCCCAGCAGCACCCAGACAGCGGAGGCCTTGGTGAACTGCCATCCGGCGCTGGTGACGACGATGAAGAAGGCGAGTTCCAGCCTGCCGAGGGCCAGGAGCGCCCCAACCGAGGGCGCCACTCCCCTGCCGCCCTTGAAACCGAGGGACACCGGCCAGTTGTGGCCTGTCACGGCGAGCAGTCCTGCCGCTGCCTGCACCTCGATTCCCAAGTCGAGGGCGCGGGCGAGGTAGACGGGGGTGAGTCCCTTCACGAAGAGGTCGAAGATGCCGACGGGCAGGATCCAGAAGCGTCCGACGTTGTAGTAGACGTTCGATGCGCCGATGGTGCCGCTGCCGACCTTGCGGAGGTCTATGCCTTTGACGAGGCGTGCGACGATCCAGGCGGCAGGCACAGAGCCCAGCAGGTACGCGTAGAGGAGTACCAGCGCTATCTGTAAGGAATCGTCCATCGCAAGAGGCTCTTATCCCGCTCCGGCAAGACACTCCAGGGCTTCGAACACTTCCAGAGGTGGCCCGTCCGATCCGGGAAGCGCCTCGTTCTCGTTGCCCATCGCATGATAGTCGCTCCCGCCGCACGGCAGGAGGCCGTAGCGTTTGGCGAGGGCGAACAGGGCGCGTTGCTCGTCCGCGTTGAAGTTTGCGTAGTGAGCTTCGAGTCCCACGATGCCCATATCAGGCAGCCGCGGAACGAGCGTTTCGTACTCCTCGACGTAGAGCGGGTGCGCCAGGACTGCCGCGCCGCCTGCGCTCCTTATCGTGCGTGCGGCGTCTTCCAGCGTCACGCCCATGCGACCGACGAACGCAGCGCCCCCGTTGTTCAGCAGTCCGTCGAACGCGTCCTTGTACGTTGCCAGGTAGCCTCGCTCCACCATCGCGTGCGCGATGTGTGGGCGCCCGATGCTTGCGCCGTCCGCAAGCTCCCGGACGCGCTCCCAGTCGAGCGGATAGCCGAGCCTGGCGAGGTTATCGAGCATCCGTAATCCCCGTTCCTCACGTTCCTCACGGAGCGTGGTGAGCTGCTGCTGCAACGCAGCGTCGGCGCGGTCTACGAAGTAGCCGAGGAGGTGTATGTCCGAGTTGTCCTTCGTGGGGTGCGAGGCGCTGATCTCGATACCGGGAACGATACGCAGCGTGGGATGAGCGGCAGCGGCGGCGATGGCCTCGTCCAGCCCTTCAGTGGTGTCGTGATCGGTCAGCGCAGCGACATCGACCTCCCGCTGTGCGAGGACTCCTACGAGTTCGGTGGGCGTCAGGCGTCCATCCGAGCGAGTGGAGTGCATGTGGAGGTCTATCTTCATGGCTTCGCCGGGCGGTCTGCCCGCACTCCGAATCCGAGTGCGGGCAGCTACACCCGTCCGTTCTAGTGGGCGACCTCGGTAGCCCTCGTCTCGCGTACGACGGTGACGACGATCTCGCCCGGGTAGACGAGGTTCTCCTCGATCTTGCGGACGACCTTGCGTGCGAGGTTCGATGCGGCGACGTCGTCTATCGCGTCCGGCTCGACGAGGATCCGCACCTCGCGCCCGGCCTGTATGGCGTACGACTTCTGCACGCCGTCGAAGCTGTTGGCGACGTCTTCCAGAGCTTCGAGCCGCTTGAGGTAGAGCTCGACGGTGTCGCGGCGGGAGCCGGGACGCGCGGCGCTGATGGCGTCGGCCGCCGCGACGACGAACGCCTCGACGGAACCTCTGTCGTCGTCGTGGTGCTCGTTGATGGCGGCTGTTACCGCGGGAGTGAGGGAGTAACGCCGCGCAACCTCGTCGCCGAGCTCGATGTGCGTGCCCTCGAACTCGTGGGTGAGGGCCTTTCCGATGTCGTGGAGCAGCCCGCCGGCCTTGGAGGTCTGGACGTCCGCTTCTATCTCTCCGGCGATCAGCCCCGCGATGCGCGAGACCTCGACGGAGTGCTGCAGAACGTTTTCGCCGTAGCTGTAGCGGTACTGGAGCCTGCCGAGGAGTTTGATGAGCTCGGGGTTCAGCCCGCGGACGCCCGCGTCCAGCACGGCCTGCTCTCCGGAGCGGGCGATGGAGTCCTCGACTTCCTTCTGCGCCTTGTTGACCGCTTCCTCGATGCGCGCGGGGTGGATGCGCCCGTCGGCGATGAGGTTGGTGAGCGCCACCTTTGCCACCTCGCGGCGGATGGGGTCGAAGCAGGAGACCGTCACGGCCTCCGGCGTGTCGTCGATGATGAGGTCGACGCCTGTGGCGGCTTCGATGGCGCGGATGTTGCGCCCCTCGCGTCCGATGAGACGGCCCTTCATCTCGTCGTTGGGCAGCGCCACCTGGGAGGTGGTGGACTCGTTGACGACGTCTGAAGCCAGACGCTGGATGGAGAGGGCGATGGTCTTCTTCGCTTTCTCGTCCACCTCGTTCAGCATCTTCTGTTCGAGGGCGTAGTAGCGCTTGGCGAGTTCGTGCTCGGCCTCGTCCTCCGCGGCCTGCATGATCTGGGCCTTCGCTTCCTGCACGCTGAGGTTCGCGACCTGTTCGAGCTTGACGGCCTGCTCAGCCTTGATGGATTCGGCTTCCTCGTACTGATGCTCGACGTCCTGCTCGCGGTCGGCCACGCGCTGTTCGCGTAGCTCCAGGCCTTCCTGGCGGTTGTCGAGGGTCTCACTGCGGCTGGAGAGACGGTTCTCCGCCCGCTGCACCTCGCGCCGCCGGTCGCGCAGTTCGGCCTCAGCCTCCTGCTTCGCCTTGAGTGCCTCTTCCTGGGCCTCCAGCAGGGCGCGTTTCTTCTCTTCCTCAGCGCTTGCGAGTATGCGAGCCGCCTCGTCCTGTGCTGCTCCCATGCGCCTGCTCCGTCCCATACTCCGGACGAGCAGTACCACTACGACACCGATAATGAGTCCAGCTACCGCTCCTGCGATACCGACGATCAACGCTTCCATGAGCGTCTCCTTTCGGGCTCGACCTGCGCGCGCGTCCCCGTCGAGGGGGACCGGACAGGCCGGCCATGGCTATAGACGGACGACGGTTCCCCGGTTCCGGGAGCGGCAGCGAAGCGAGTACGCCAAGACCGCCCAGCAGCGCGAAGGCCGCTGGCGCGAGGAGGCGGGTGTGGTGCCCGCCGTTTTGCGCGTGGGTGGAGCGCACGTTATCTGCCACCGCCGTCCTTTATTCCCGGCGCGTGGCAGCCAGTAAGACGATGCCGGTTACCCGGTTGCCGGGGCCGCCGGTTGGAGCTCGGCCTCGGGCACGGGAGCCTCGCTGTGTCCGTTCGCGGCGTCGATGCCGCGAACCTTCGCCTCGATCTGAGCGGCGATATCCGGGTTGGCGCGGAGGAACGTCTTGGCGTTCTCGCGGCCCTGTCCCAGGCGCGTCTCGTCGTACGAGTAGTTCGCGCCGGACTTGCGGACGATCCCCATCTCCACACCGAGGTCGAGGAGGTCTCCTTCCTTGCTGATGCCTATCTTGAACATGATGTCGAACTCGGCCTGCCTGAAGGGCGGGGCGACCTTGTTCTTGACGACTTTCGCCCTGACCCGTGAACCGACAGGGTCCGTCCCCTGCTTGATCGTTTCGATACGCCGCAGGTCTATGCGGACGGAGCTGTAGAACTTGAGCGCCCTGCCTCCCGGAGTGACTTCCGGGCTCCCGAAGAAGACTCCCACCTTCTCCCGCAGCTGGTTCACGAACACGACTGCGGTGTGGGAGGTGTTGGTGGCGGCAGTGAGCTTGCGGAGCGCCTGCGACATCAGCCGGGCCTGCAGCCCGACGTGGGCGTCGCCCATGTCGCCCTCGAGTTCTGCCCGGGGCACGAGAGCGGCGACGCTGTCCACGACGACAACGTCCACGGCGCCGCTGCGCACGAGGTACTCGACGATCTCCAACGCCTGCTCGCCGGAGTCAGGCTGCGAGATGAGGAGCGAGTCCACCTGCACGCCGCACTGTGCAGCGTAGGTGGGGTCCAGTGCGTGCTCAGCGTCTATGTAGGCGGCGGTGCCGCCGCGACGCTGCGCTTCCGCGACGATGTGGCTGCAGAGCGTGGACTTCCCTGCGGACTCCGTTCCGAATATCTCGGTGACCCGCCCCTTCGGGATGCCTCCTATACCCAGGGCCAGGTCCAGCGAGATGGAGCCCGTGGGGATGGCTTCCACATGCAGGCTCTGGGAGGCTTCGCCCAGCCGCATGATCGCCCCGTGCCCAAACTGCCGTTCTATCTGCCCGAGAGCCAGTGCCAGCGCTTGTTCCTTGTCAGACATGTCCTTTTGGCCTCGTCTCCTGGCTGCCACATGCCAGTGTTTTCATCGTATCACACCCACTATCGCGGGCTGTGTGGCGGTTGCTGACGAGTTTGCCATGCATATGGTGCAACCGCGCAATGGGCGCGTGTCACAGATCCGGAATTCCACAGAACCCGGATGCCTGCAGGGGCGTTCGTGGGGGGCTCAGGAGGGGCGGTAGCGGTTGACGATGGGCAGGCGGCGGTCCCGCCCGAAGTTGCGGCGCGTGATCTTGACACCGGGAGGCGCCTGGCGGCGCTTGTACTCGCTGCGATCGACGAGGCGCACGGTGAGTTCGACGGCTTCGCGCGGCATCCCCGCGGCGAGCATCTCGTCGAAGCTGCGGTCGTCCTCGACGTAGGCCTGGATGATGGGGTCGAGCACGTCGTAGGGAGGCAGGGAGTCCTCGTCTTTCTGGTCGGGGCGGAGCTCGGCGGTCGGCGGCCGGACGATGATGGACTCGGGGATGACCTCCCGTCCGGCCATCACGTTGCGGTGGCGTGCGAGCTGCTGCACGAGCGTCTTGGGGACGTCCTTGATGACGGCGAACCCGCCTGCCATGTCGCCGTAGAGGGTGGCGTAGCCGGTGGCCATCTCGCTCTTGTTGCCGGTGGTGAGGACGATCCAGCCGAACTTGTTGGACGCGGCCATGAGCAGGTTGCCCCGGATGCGCGCCTGCAGGTTCTCCTCGGTGGTGTCCGGCCCCTTCCCGGCGAACTCGTCAGCGAGCGTTTCGAGGAACTCGTCGAAGATGGGGCGTATGGGCAGCGACACGAGCCGGACGCCGAGGTTGTCGGTGAGCGCTTTCGAATCGTCCCAGGACTGGCCAGACGTGTACTGCGACGGCATGAAGAACGTAGTCACGCGCTCCGGGCCGAGCGCGTCGGCGGCGATGGCGGTCGTGAGCGCGGAGTCTATGCCGCCGGAGAGACCGATGACCGCGCCCCTGAAACCGCTCTTGAGGACATAGTCTCTCGTGCCGGTGACGAGAGCGTTGTAGACCTCCGTGAGCGGGTGCAACTCCTCTGCTATTGCGGGGGGAAGCGGCTCGCGCGGCGTCGTATGGCTTGCGCCGGACAGGAAATAGCGACGCGGCTCGCCGATGGTGTCGAGTCCGGGCCGGGCGAGCGGGCCTTCCGGGTCGGGGGAGCCGACCTCGTCGGCGTCTACGTCCACGAGCAGCAGCGACTCCTCGAACTGTGGGGCGCGCGCGATGAGTTCGCCGCGCGGGTCGAAGACGAGGCTCTGGCCGTCGAAGACGAGTTCGTCCTGCCCGCCGATGAGGTTGACGTATGCGATGAAACAGCCGTGTTCGCTGGCGCGCCGCGAGAGCATCGCGCTCCGCTGGGCGTAGCGTCCCTGGTGGTAGGGAGAGCCGTTGATGGTGACGACGACCTCCGCGCCCGCGAGCCGTTGCACCGTGGCGGGGCCGGTGTCGTACCAGATGTCCTCGCAGACGTTGACGCCTGTCTGCACGCCGTTGATCTCGAAGACGGGGCACTCGTTGCCGCGGGCGAAGTAGCGCTCCTCGTCGAACACACCGTGGTTGGGGAGGAGGATCTTGCGGTAGATGGCGGCCACGCTTCCGTCGTGCAGGACGGCGGCGCCGTTGTAGATGCGGCCTTCCATCTGATCCGGGTAGAGAGCGGCGCCGAGGTGGAAGGGCTCGCCGTCGACGAGCTCGGGGACGCCGGCGACGATGGTGATGCCGTGCGCGGCTTCGGCGATACGCTCCAACTGAGTGCGGGCGTCGAGCAGGAACTGACGCTTGAAGAGGAGGTCCTCCGGGGGGTAGCCGGTGAGGGCCAGTTCAGGGAAGGCGACGAGGTCGGCCTGCCGTTCCCGGGCCTGCTGGACGAGCGCAAGCATGCGTTCGGCGTTGCCGTGCAGGTCGCCGACGGTTGCGTTCATCTGGCCGAGGGCTATGCGGATGGGCCTCACGAGTCGCCCCAGTGCAGATTCAGGTAACGGGGGCTGTGCGCTGGTTGTCCTGACCGGCCAGCGCGTGCGGGCTCGGCGGAAGGGCTACATACCAGAGCGGCGGCGGCGCCTGGCGGAACGGCGGGCCGCGATGCGGGCCTTCTCTCCCTTGGAACGGAAGAAGCGCCGGTCCTTGTGGGCCTTAAGGATGCCGTTGCGGGTGACTGCGGCGCGGAACCGCGACACGATCGCCTCGGGCGGCTCCCCGTCTCTCATCTCAACGTATGCCATGAATGCTCCGTGCGCATGCGCCGCGCGGGAGTGATGCTAGCACAGCGCCACGCTCACCGGCAAGGCGGCGCGATTGACAATGCTTCGGCACAGCGGTATGTTGGCGTTAGCAGTCGCCACACGCGACTGCTAACTGCGAGAAGGCCTACCCTATGCCTACCTACGCATACCAGTGCGAGTCCTGCGGTAACGAGTTCGACCTGCGGCAGAGTTTCAGCGCAAGCACGGAGCAGCCGTGTCCGACCTGCTCCGGCCTCAGCCGGCGCCGGATCTCGGTGCCCGCAGTGATCTACAAGGGCTCCGGCTTCTATACGACGGACTATGCCCGGAAGGGCATGAGCGACTCGTCGTCCTCCTCTTCCTCATCGTCGTCATCGTCGGCTGCTGCTTCCTCGGAGAAGAGCAGCACCAAGACGGCGGACTCGAAGAGCAAGGCGTCCAGCGCGTCTTCCACTTCCTCTGAGTAACAGATGCGCGCGGTTGTCCAGCGCGTGAGCAGCGCCTCGGTGTCGATCGACGGCGGGGTGGTGTCGCGCATCGGCGCGGGCCTGGTGGTGCTGGCGGCGGTGGGCCGGGACGATACGGACGCCGACGCGGATTACATCGTCGATAAGACCGTGCACCTGCGCGTGTTCCCAGACACCGAAGGGCGTTTCGACCGCTCCGTGCTCGACGTAGGCGGCAGCCTTTTAGTGGTGAGCCAGTTCACACTGTACGGCGACGTGCGGCGCGGTCGGCGTCCGTCATTCACGGAGGCTGCACCGCCAGATGAAGCATCCGAGCGCTTCGCCGCGCTGGTGGAGCGTTTCCGTACGATCGGCGTCCCCGTCGAGACAGGACAGTTCCAGGCGATGATGGACGTTGCGCTGGTGAACGACGGCCCGGTAACGCTCATCCTGGACTCGTCAGACCGCCACCGCCCCCGGCGTTAGGGAGGCCGCCTGATCCCCCCATGGGGGAAGGCGAGGCTGGGGGTGAACAGGCGATGATCGCGCTTGACCGCGTCCGCCCAGGCTTGCTAGCGTGCCTGCATCCTTAGGGCAAGGAGATGTGTGATGAGTCCAGCGATGAACAGGTCCGGCGGATGGGCTCTTGTGATAGGTCCGCTGCTTGCGTTGGGGTTCTTCCTGATCGAACCGGGCGGCCTGCTGATAGACAGCGCCGACTCGACCGACGCGGTTGCCAGCATCACGGCGAAGTCGGCGAACACGGCGCTCGCTCACCTGACTGCGCTGGTCGTGCCGTTCGGTCTTGCGCTCCTGCTGTTCGGGTACATCGTCCTGCAGGCCGGAGCGATCCGGGAAGGCGGCGGCATCGGAGCGGCGCTCCTCGCCGTCGTGTTCCTGGGGACAGGCATGATCGTCTGGGGGATAACCCAGGGGTTGAACCACCCGATCTCCGAGATCGATGTCTCGTCGGCGGAATCGATGGCGACAGGGATGGCGCTCTACGAAGTGCAGTCCGCTGCCCGTGTGCTGGGCGGGCTGTTGGTCGCCGCCGGGTTCCTCGTCCTGGGCCTGAGTCCATGGATGCGCGCCCGCTCCAACGTGCTTGCTGCGAACGGGATCGTGGTCGTCTCCGTTGTCTCGCTCGCCGGCCTGGTCGTTGGGCTCTTCTCGGTCGATCTGCGCTTGGAGGGGATCACCGTATCGAGGGCGTGCTACTTCATCTGGGTTGCCTGGAGCGTCTATCTCGGTGCGCAGCTCATCAAGAGCAGCAGAGACGAATCCAGTTGACGCGCCCGAGAGGAACGGCATGGGAGGGGCGAGCGTTGTTGTGAATGGCACAGGGGTCGAGCGCTACGGCTCCGGCGCTGCTTGCGCCAGCACGTCCTCGTCCGGCACAACTTCGAGGAACCGCCACGGGAACATCAGCCCCCGCGCCTCGCAGAAGGCGTCTATCACGCGCCACAGGTCGCGGTCGCTTTCGATACCGGCGAGGGCCGCGAACTCGCGGAAGCCGAGCGTATCGTTCCCCGTCGTAACAAGCCGGTGGGCTTTTTCGTCCCAGGCGACCATCAGGGTTTCGATGCGGCATCCCATAGCGGGATGATAGCCCCGCTCAACTTGATTGACACGCCCCGCCAGCAGTCCGGGCCCCGGCGGGGATGCGGGTCCGCTGGAGCAAAACCCGCGTTATACTCTCCACCAACTCGCAAGGGCTGGACGGAGGGCGTGGCAATGGGCAATCTGCTCAAAGGGAGAGTGGCGGTCGTCACGGGCTCGGGCCGGGGCATCGGACGCGCCCACGCGATGGCGCTCGCGGAGGAGGGGGCGAGCGTCGTCGTGAACGACATCGGAGTCGAACGCGACGGCTCCGGCGGCACGCGCGCTCCGGCGGACGAGGCGGTCGCGCAGATACGCGAGAACGGCGGCGAGGCCGTCGCCAGCTACGACGACATCTCGGACTACGAGGCGGCGGGCAACCTCATCAGGACGGCGGTGGACAACTTCGGCCGGCTGGACATCCTGGTGAACAACGCGGGAACGTTCCAGTACCGGCTCTTCCACCAGTTGACCGAGCAGGAGTGGGACGGGCTGATGAACGTGCACCTGTTCGGGACGTTCAACACCTGCCACCACGCCGTGAAGGTGATGATGGAGCAGCGCTACGGGCGGATCATCAACACCGCGTCCAGCCAGTGGCGCAACCCGGAGGGGCGCGGGAACTACGGCGCGGCGAAGGGCGCCATCGTGTCGCTCACGTGGGGGCTGGCGTTCGAACTGCGGAACCACAACATCACCGTGAATGCGCTCGCACCCATGGCGGCGACCCGCAGCTTCGACGACGACACCTACCGGAACATGCTGGCGGACGCCGGCCTGGACCGGAAGAAGAACCCTGCGGAACAGGGCGGGAACCGTGCGGGGCCGGAGTTCGTGTCTCCGCTGGTGGTCTGGCTCGCGTCGGACGAGGCGGCAGGGGTCAACGGCATCGTGTTCAGAGCGGGGTCGGGCAAGATCGGGCGCTACAGCCACCCGACGGAGATCAGGACGCTGTACCGCGAGGCGGGCAACGGCGACCCGTGGACGCTCGATGAGCTGGACGAAGTGCTCCCATCGACGGTGTTGCTGGGCGAGACGAAGGCCCCGTTCATCCCGTAAGGCGGAGGAGAAGCGCTATGGCAGACGAGTACATTCCGCCGAGAGGGACCAGGCTCGATGGCAGGGTGGCCATCGTGACGGGCTCCGGCCGGGGCATCGGCAGAGCGCATGCCATCGCGCTGGCCGCCGAGGGCGCGAAGGTGGTGGTCAACGACCCGGGTGTCGAGCGGACGGGCGCGGGCGGAAGCAGCGCCCCTGCCGACGACACCGTGGCGTTCATCAGGGAGAACGGCGGCGAGGCCGTTGCGAACTACAACTCGGTCGCGGACTACGAGGAGGCAGGGCAGATCATCAAGACAGCGCTCGACGCGTACGGGCAGCTGGACATCCTCGTGAACAACGCGGGCATCGCGCGCGAGGGCCTCTTCCACCAGATAACGCCGGAAGACTTCGCGGCGGTGGTGGGGACACACCTGAAAGGCACGTTCAACACCTGCCACCACGCCGTGCCGCTGCTGATGGAGCAGCGCTCCGGCCGCATCATCAACACGGCGTCGAGCCAGTGGCGCAACCCGGAGGGGCGAGCGGCATACGGTGCGGCGAAAGGCGGCATCGTGAGCCTCACGTGGAACCTGGCTTTCGAGCTGCGCTACCACAACATCACGGTGAACGCGATCGCGCCGATGGCGCAGACGCGCGGGTTCCTCAACTACCGCCATCCGCAGGTGCTGGCCGAGGCCGGCATCCCCGCAAAGAAGGCTGGCGACGAACTCGCGGCGAACCGCCCCGGCGGTGAGCACGTCTCTCCCATCGTGGTGTGGCTGGCGACCGACGCAGCGGCGCACGTGAACGGCTGCGTGTTTCGCGCCGGGAGCGGCAAGTACGGGTTCTACGCTCACCCCACCGAAGTGCGGACGGTCAACAAGGACTGGCGCACCAAGGGGAAGTGGACGATGGAGGAAGTGAGCAGGGTACTGCCGAGCAGCCTGCTGTTCGACGGCTCGATCGCACCCTTTATCCCGGCGGACTAGGGCGCTCGCGCCCGCTCATGCCAGACCTGCCGTTCGTCATCGGTTCCGCTGTCACGGTGCTGTTCGCCTCGACCATCCAGGGAGCGACCGGGTTCGGGTTCGTCGTCACGTCGGCGCCCATCATGGCCTCGTACCTCGACCCGAAACTCGTGATCCCCGTGCTGTTGATCCTCGGGACGATCCTGAACTTCCCGCTGATGGTGCACACGCGGCGAGAGTTCAGTATCGCGCGCATATGGCCGATGATGCTTGCCGGCGTCGTTTGCACCCCGATCGGAACGTTCATCCTGACGCGGCTCGACGCGCCGCAGATCAAGATAATCCTGGGAGTGGTGACAGGCACGGTGGCGTTGGCACTGCTGCTCGGGCTCCAGCGGACGGCACGCAATCAGCGTCTCGCCTCCATACCAGTCGGCGCGGCCAGCGGACTGCTCACGGGGGCGACCGGCCTCGCCGGTGCTCCCGTCATCCTCTTCTTTGCGAACCAGGGAGTCGAGCAGCGACAGTTCAGAGCGGATATCATCTACTATCTGGCAGGGGTGTCGCTCTCCGCGTTCCCGAGCTATGCCGTCGCGGGCGTCCTGACGCTCGAATCGGTACAGTTGGCGGCGGTGCTCCTGCCCGCAGGGGCTGCGGGCGTTTTCGGCGGCATATGGCTCTCCGGCCGTATTCCGGCGCTGGTGTTCCGGCGCATAGCGCTGGGGATCGTGCTGATCGCTGCGGTAATAGCGATCACGTCAGGAGTAACGGGATGAGGCTGTCCCGCTCGATACGGTATCGGCTGGCCTCGATGGCGGCGTTGGCGCCGGTCTACTACACGTCGGTCACGGCGCGTGCGATGCGCAACGCCCCGCCCGGCTACAGCTCGACGCAGCACACGATGAGCCGGCTCGCCGCGCGGGGTACGTCGAGCGCCAGGCTGATGAACGCCGCGTTCGCGGGTTACGGCGTGCTCGTGCAGGGGCTCGGGCCGCTGCTGCACCATGAGGCAAGAGGAGGGAAGCGGGGACGCGCCCTCTGGGGGCTCGTGGCGATATATGGGCTCGGCGCGGTCCTTGCGGCGAAGTACCCCACGCGCAGCGAACGGCAGGTAGTGCCGGGCATCACGGAGAACAGCGCCCACAACATCGCAGGCGGGATGACGCTGGCAAGCATCGGCCTGCTCATGGCGTTGTCGCCCCGCGCGCTGAAGGAGCGTCCCGCGTGGTGCGGGTGGTGGAGATGGTTCTCCTACGGCATGTTCGCCGCGACCTGCATCCTCACGCTGCCGTACTACTCGCGCACGTGGCTCCGCAAGCGGGGGCTGTTCCAGCGCAGCCTCTTCGTCACGACGATGACGTGGGTGATGACGACCTCGCTGCGCCTGCGCAGGCTGTCCTGAGGGCGGTTCGTCCCCTACCTGATGGGGGCCTGCGGGACGTCAGCCCCCATACCGAAGCGCTCAACCTCTTCGTCCGTGCCGTCCCACGCTGCGATGGCGTCCACGGCGTCGCGCTCCTCGGGCGAGAGCATCCAGTCCGACGTGGCTGCGTTCCCTGCGACCTGTTCCTCGGTCATCGCCCCCGCTATAACCGAGCTCACCGCCGGGTGCGCCAGCAGCCATGCGAACGCAAGGTCGAGGATAGTGTGCCCGTGCTCGTTCGCGTAGGCGTCGAGGCGCGAGAGCACGGCCCGGGCGCGTTCGTCGCCCTGCAACTGGCCGACCATACGCCTCGCGCTGCCGGGCACCTCCGCGCCCGCCGCGTACTTGCCGGTGAGCCATCCGCCCGCGAGCGGGAAGTAGGGCAGGAAGCCGATGTTGTGCTCCGTGCAGTAGGGGAGCAGTTCGAGCTCGACCTGCCGGTGCATGAGGCTGTAGTTGTTCTGGGAGGAGACGAACGGTGCGAAGCCGCGCTCGTCGGCGGCGCGGTTGGCGTCGGCGTGGCGCCAGCCGGAGTAGTTGCACTCGCCGACGTACCGCACCTTGCCCTCCTTGACGAGGTCGTTCAGTGGTTCCAGGTACTCCTCGTGCGGGACGCCGTGCGGGATGAAGTGGATCTGGTACAGATCGATGACGTCGGTCTGGAGCTTGGTGAGGCTCTCCTCGACGTTCTTCATGATGCGGTCGCGGGGCGACTCGCCATCCAGGCTGTTGAGGTTGAACTTGGTGGCGATGAGGAAGTCGTTCCGCTGGCCGCGCAGCGCTTCGCCGATGTGGACCTCGCTCTGGCCGCCGCCGTAGATGTTGGCGGTGTCGATGAGGTTGATCCCCACATCCCGGCACTTGTCGAGCACGCGCTTGCTGTGCGCGTGGTCGCTGATGCGGGAGGGGTTGCCGAAATTGTTGGTGCCGAGTCCGATGACGGAGACGTTGAGGTCCGTTTCGCCGAGTCTGCGGTACTGCATCTGCTGCTCCTCCGAGTTGCGCCGGTGAGGTATCACGCCTGACGCTCCCACGCATGATAGCGGATGGATGCGCTGGCTGGCGTGGCGAGGAGGGTTGCTATACTCGCTGGGCTGTCGCCGAGAGCGGCTTTTGGAGGAGAGATGTTTGCGTTCGCATCAAGCGCCGCTCGGGCGGTTCTGGTCTGTCTGGTGCTGGGGGCAGTTGTGGCCTGTGGCGGCGGCTCGGAGAGCGCAGCCACTCCGTTGAAGATCGGGCTGCTGTTCGACTACAGCCCCGATTCGGAGGAGAAGGCGCGTGACAGGGAACGGGCGTTCCACCTGGCGGTGCAGCACGTCAACGCTGCCGGAGGAGTGCTCGGGCATCCCGTCGAGACGGTGATCAGGGATTCCACGCGCGACCCCGCTGTGGCGGTGGAAGAAGCCCGGCGCATGATCGAGGAAGACGGCGTTCATGTCCTGGTCGGCCCCAACTCCAGCGCAAACTCGCTGCCCGTGGCGGAGCAGGTAGCCGGTCCCGCAGGCATACCGGTCATCAGTCCGTCGGCCGGAGCCTCACTCCTCACCGGCGCGGCGGACAGCGATTTCTTCTTCCGCACCACGCTGTCCGACGACGCACACGGGCCCGTGCTGGTGGATGTGACGCGCGGACTCGGCTTCACGAATATCGGCCTGGTCTACCGCGACGACGCCTGGGGGCGCAGCCTCTTCGAGTCGTTCGAGCGGGCGTGGACGGGAGAGTTGAAGGCCGTGCTGCTCCCGGCGGGGCAGACAACGTTCCTCTCCGAGTTGCGGGAGACGGCGAGCGGCGGCGCCGAGGCGCTCATCGTCCTCACGTTCGAGGACGAAGCGGCGATCGTCACCAGGGAGGCGATCGAAACCGGTCTCTACGGCAGGTTCGTACTGGGCGGCGCTCTGAAGAGCCCCGCCCTGGCCGCTGCAGTCGATGGGGCTCTCGCGGGCTCTTACGGCACAGGCTCAGCCGCACTGGAAGGTTCCGCCTCGCGCGACTGGGAAGCCGCATTCATCGCGGAATATGGCAACGCCCCTGCATATGCATACGTGCAGGAGACGTACGACGCCACGATCGCTCTCGCGCTTGCGGCGCAGGCAGCGGGAAGCGTCGACGGGACCGCCATCCGTGACCAACTGCGCAGCATCGGCAGCGGGCCGGGGACAGTGATAATGCCCTCAGCCGCGGGAGTGGCGGAGGCGTTGCGCATCCTCGGCGATGGCGGAGCGGTGGACTACGAGGGAGCCGCGGCGACGATGGACTGGGACGGCAACGGCGACCTGCGGCGCGGCCACGTCGGCGTCTGGCGGTTCACGGACGACGGGATGGCTGAAGACCTCTACACCGTGCCCTTCGACTCTGGAAGCAGCCCATAGGAGGCAGGATGGCGGTGAACCTGCTCATCCTTGACCACGGGTCGGCGAGCTAGTAGAAGGTAGACAGGGATTTCAAAACGGGAACGCTGGAACAGAGGGGAACGTGATGGTCATTTACAGGTGGATTTGTCCAGGCTGCAAGAGTGCCTATATTCTGCCTAGGCAATCGAAACACCAGTACAATCATTGGCGGTGTTATTCCTGCAAAAAAGTATTCCATGAACCCATGGAAGTTGGAACGATGGGTATGGATGATTCCTTCTACGCTCCCTTGACAATGACTAGTAAACCGCGAAACTGGACGGAAATTGTTGCTGGGTACCATGGGCCATACAGGTTCCCTGATTCCATGATGATGTATGACGAACGTCCCCGTAAGGCACCCCCCAAGAGTTCTCCAACTCCGAAGAAAAAGCGGTTCCGGGCCACGGTCATCGCTGAGCAGAAGGATAGGGTGCTGTTGATTAGAGAGAGAGGCGCTCGTAGCTACAGCTTGCCTGGTGGAGGAATAGAAGGGAGTGAAACAGTTATGCGAGCCGCTCTTCGTGAACTCCAAGAGGAAACCAAACTTAGCGTAATCAAGGCAGACCGCCTTTTTGACCATGAAGGTACGACACAGCACCATAAGGTTGTGTGGGCTCAGGTCAGAGGTAATGTTCAAATTCAACGGAAGGAACTGAGTAACTATAAGTGGTGGGATATGAGAGAGCCGGTTCGGTTGCTTGACTCCGCCAGAGCGATTCTGAACAGATACTCTAAAGACCGACAGTTCCGAGACTCCTTTCGACCATAAAGCTTCGATTGTCTTGGGTTGCGCTGAACGGCTCGGTTGTTGAACTCCCTAAACGGAGAATCACTTCGTTGCTCATAGGCGGAGGGCGAACTGCAAGAACCGCAGCGAAGGTGCCCGACTGCGGAGCCAGCGCCAGACTTGTACAGCGTGCACTACTAGCACAACTCGCAGGAGCACAAGGGATGGATATCGGGTTCGTGGGGATCGGCATGATGGGCAAGCCGATGGCAGTGAACCTGCTTAAGGCAGGACACAACGTCACGGTCGTCAATCGCAGCCAGGCCAAGGTGCAGGAACTCGCCGGGATGGGAGCGACCCCCGGTGCATCGCCTGCGGATGCGGCGCGCGGCGCGGATGTGGTCGGGCTGTGCCTCGTGGGCGACGCGGTCGTGGAGTCGGTGCTGTGCGGCGAGAACGGCGTGCTTGAGGGGGCCGCACCGGGAACGATCGTGCTGGACCACTCGACCGTCCACCCGGATTTCGCACGGCAGATGGAAGAAGCTTGTGCGGCGCGGGGCGTGATCTACCTCGATGCGCCGGTGTCGGGGACAGGCGATGTGGCGTGGGGCGGCAGGCTGACGGTGATGGTGGGCGGAGACGCCGCCGCGTTCGAGCGCACCCGTCCCGCGCTCGATGCGGTGTCGGCGAACGCGCGGTTCATGGGGCCGGTCGGCAGCGGCAACATGGCCAAGCTGCTCAACAACATGGTGAAGGACATCAACCAACTGGGGGTGCTGGAGACGTTCGTGCTCGGGGCGAAGCGGGGGCTGGACTGCGGGCTGCTCTTCCACGTCATGCGCAAGGGCGCGTCTGTGAGCCGCCAGTTGGAGCGCATCCTGCCGAAGATACTCGACCGCTCGTTCGAGCAGACGTCGTACGTCTCCACGAACATCAAGGACCAGGGCCTCATGGAGTGGATGATCGAGCAGGCGGGGCTGGACCTGCCGTTGCGGAACGCCGCACGCGATTCGTGGCTGTACGCCGCCGAACAGGGGTTGGCCGATGCCGACCCGCCCGAGGCGATCAAGGCGTTGGAGCCCATCGCGGGCGTCGAGGTTGCAGGAGAGTTGCTGCCTTCCGACGCGGACGTGCCGGCGCACGGCGGCGGGTACGACGCGCTGGACACGGTAACGGCCGCGATGTACGAAGGGGGCGTATTCGAGGCGTTCGCACTGACCACGAAACTGGGGATGGACGCCCAGGCGATGTACGAGGTGATGCGCACCGCGTCCGGAGCGTCGGCACGGTTGGAGCGCATCGGGCAGGTCATCCTCGGCGGAGCGTCCGGGGACCCGGAGCCTTCGGTGGACGACTACGTCGCCTGCTACGAGCCGCTGCTC
Organism: Dehalococcoidia bacterium; assembly: GCA_034422595.1. Classification (GTDB taxonomy): domain Bacteria; phylum Chloroflexota; class Dehalococcoidia; order Lucifugimonadales; family Australimonadaceae; genus Bin16. The sequence continues at coordinate 50,600 of DAOUJO010000003.1, forward strand.
GCGGAGGCGAGGCGCGACGGGTTGCGGATGCCACTGCATGAGGCGTCGGCATCCCTCTGGCGCAGGGCGGCGGAGCAGGGGCTGGGAAGCGGGCCGTCGTCCGCTGCGTATACGCTCTACGCGTAGTTGCCGGTAGACTGCGCGCATGGAGTACGTCGAGGTAGACGTCGAAGCCGGAGAGAACTGCGACCTCTCCGTCACGCGCATGTTCGAGGCGCTGGAGCCGTCCCGCGAGGTGACGTGGGTCGAGTCCGCGTTCCGGCCTGACGGCTGGGAAGGCCCGTGCGACGTGGTCGGCTGGTCGGGCGGGGAGCCGGTCCCGGCGATGGCGGCAAAAGTGTCGGACTCCGGGGATGGCGTCGTGGTGCTGGTGTACGGCGGAGACGAGGGGTTGCGCCTGCGTCCGTCCGGCTCGTCCGCGGAGTGGTCGCTCGGCGACAAGGAGCAGTGGGGCGAGCCGTGTCTCCTGCTGGAGCTGACGCTGGAGGTCAGGTAGCGCGCGTCGCTCCATGGCCTGCCGCGTCGGGGGCATACTGTACAATGCCCGTACGAATGACTCCCGCGCGCCCCATAGCCTTCAGCACGGTATCGAGAACGCAGCATGGCACTCCAGACGGCAAACGCAGACGCCGGACAGGGCGGTGTTCAGTTGCGCTACCGGCGGATCGTGGTCAAGGCTGGCACGAACGTGCTCACCCGCAAGACCGCCCACCTGGACCGCTCCGTCATGGAGTCGCTCGTCGACCAGATCGCGGACGTGGTGGAGATGGGCGCGCAGGTGGTGCTCGTCACCTCGGGCGCCATCGCGGCGGGGCATGAGGCTGCGCCCGGTGTCGTGCAGGGTAAGAGCGTCGCTGCGAGCCAGATGCTTGCGGCCATCGGACAGAGCCGCCTCATGCACGCCTACCAGGAGTTCTTCTCGCGGCGCGGGATCGTCGTCGCGCAGACGCTCCTCATCGCGCGGGACGTGGACGACCGCGTGGGCTACCTGAACGTGCGTAACACCTTGAACGGGCTGCTCGAGCGCGGCGTCGTGCCCATCGTGAACGAGAACGACGTCGTCGACACGAAGGAGATCAACGGCCAGCGCTTCGGCGACAACGACACGCTCTCCGCCATCGTGGCGAACGTGATCGACGCCGACCTGCTGTTGATGCTGACGGACACCGGCGGGCTGTTCACCGCCGACCCGAACCGCGACCCCACGGCGGAGCTGATACCCCGGGTCGACCGGATAGACGACGCCATCATGTCCCTGGCGGAGGTGCACACGAGCACCGCGACCCGCGGGGGAATGGCTTCCAAGCTCCTGGCGGCGCAGCATGCCACAGGCATAGGAGTGGCGGTGGTGTTCGGTCTCGGTGGAGACCCCGCCGTCGTGCGGGAGGCGGCATGCGGTCAGCTGAGCAACGGCACGTTCTTCCCTGCGAGAGGGTCCGTCGTGGAGAGCAGGAAGCGGTGGCTGCTGAGCGGCATGACGAAGAAGGACGCGGGCCTCGTGGTGGACGACGGGGCGGTGCGCGCGCTCTGTGAGCAGTCGCGAAGCCTGCTGCCGGCGGGCATCCGCGAGGTGAACGGACGGTTCGTGCGGGGCGACGTGGTGGAGGTCCTCTCGGTGAGCGGCTCGCGCCTCGCCTACGGGATAGCGAACTACGACTCCTCGGAGATGCGGAAGATCGCGGGGGAACGCTCCGACCGGATCATGGAGTTGCTCGGGCACCACAACGGCGACGAAGCCGTGCATCGCAACAACATGGTCGTCGTCTGAGGACGAAGGAGAGATAAATGGCAACGGGAACGGCCACATCCGAACTCATCACGAAGGCGCAGGCGGCGCGTGAGGCATCCAAGCGCGTGCGCATGCTCTCCACCGAACAGAAGAACAGCGCGCTGCGCGCCATCGCCGACGCCCTCGAAGCGAACTATTCCACCGTCCTGGAGGCGAACGCGCGCGACCTCGAATCCGGCCGCGAGGCCGGACTGAGCGAGGCGCTGATGGGGCGGCTGCTGCTGAACGAGCAGCGTATAAGCGGCATGGCGAACGACGTGCGCGCCGTCGCACTGCTGCCCGACCCCGTGGGAGAGTGTTTCGACTCCCGCACGCTGCCGAACGGGATACGCGTGGAGCGGCGCAGGGTGCCGCTGGGCGTCATCGGCTGCGTGTACGAAGCCCGTCCGAACGTGACGACGGACATCGTGTCGCTCTGCCTGAAGTCCGGCAACGCGGTCGTGCTGCGCGGCGGCAAGGAAGCTGTCCACACCAACACTGCGGTTGCCGCGCTGGTGAAGGACGCGCTGGCGGCCGAGAACGCCGTGCCGGAGGCCGTGCAGTTCGTCACCGACACGGACCGGGCGATCGTCGACCAGATGATCCGGCTCAACGACTACCTCGACCTGTTCATCCCGCGTGGCGGCGAAACGCTCATCAGGTACGTGCGCGACAACGCGACCGTCCCCGCCATCACTGGCGGCGTCGGCGTCGTGCACGTCTACGTGGACGCCGGCGCAGACCTCGAGAAGGCATCCGGCATCATCTACAACGCCAAGACGCAGCGGCCCGATGTGTGCAACGCGCTGGACACGCTGCTCGTGCACGCCTCGGCTGCTCCGGCGTTGCTGCCCGGCGCGGCGTCCCGGCTCACGGAAGCGGGGGTCGAGTTGCGGTGCGACCAGCGGGCGCTGTCGCTCATCGGGCCGGTGCAGGAGTCGCAGGTGCGGGCCGCCGGGCCGGACGACTTCGGGCAGGAATTCCTCGCGCTCACGATGTCGGTCAAGGTCGTGGACTCGCTCGACGACGCGCTGGAGCACATCGACGAGTTCGGCTCCGGGCACACCGAGGCGATCGTGACGGAGGACTACAGCGCCGCGATGCGCTTCACCGATGCCGTGGAAGCGTCGGTCGTGCTCGTGAACGCGAGCACGCGCTTCAACGACGGCGCCCAGCTCGGGCTGGGGTCGGAGGTCGCGATCAGCACGAACAAGCTGCACGCGCGCGGGCCGATGGGCCTGCGCGAGCTGACGAGTTACAAGTGGATAGCGCTCGGCGACGGTCAGGTGCGCCCCTGAGCAGCGCTTCTTCCCCACGTAAGGCGCAGGTCGAGTCAAAGGAGAACCCATGATCCGCTTCGAACGCGAGTGTCGTACGCCGTTCTCTGAGGTGTACACGCTCTACGAGGACGACCAGCCCCAGCCGCAGGGGCGCTTCGACGTGCACTTCTACGGGCGCATCATCCACGCCACGCTGTGCGTCTCCGAGCGCTACACCACCGACGAGATACAGGACATCATCGCCGACCTCGACGATGAGCTGCTGGACGCCATCGGCCTCGAGCGGGAGGACTTCGTCGTACACGTGCACCAGGGGCGGGAGGTCGGAGTGTTCTCCGGCAGCGCGTTCGAGGAGGGCGAGGAGCCCGGCTCCGAGAACTAGGAGCGACGGGACGTGATCGTTGACTTCCATACACACCTGTTGCCCGCCTCTTTCAACGAGCGGCGCGCGGAGATAGCCGCGCGCGACAACACCTTCGGGACGCTCTTTGGCGGGGGCGGATCGATGGCCACCGCGGAAGACCTCATCGCAGCGATGGACGAGAGCGGCGTCGACTTGTCCGTCGTGCTCGGCTTCGGCTGGTGCGACCGCGGCGTCGCGCGCGAGGCGAACGATTGCCTGCTGGACGCCGCCGCGCGCTACCCGGAGCGCATCGCCGCATTCTGCTCCGTACACCCCGGCTGGGGCGACGACGCCCTGCGGGAGGCGGAGCGCTGCGTCGACGCGGGCGCTGTCGGTATCGGCGAGCTGCACCCCGCGCTGCAAGGGATCGACCTTGCGACAGACGACTTCGTCGAGCCGCTGGTGCGGTTCGCGGTAGACCGCGGACTGCTCATCAACGTCCATAGCTCGGAGCCGGTCGGTCACGTCTACCCCGGCAAAGGCCCGACGACCCCCGAGCGCCTGCTCGCGGTCGCGGAACGCTTCCCCGATGCGCGCTGGGTGTTCGCGCACTGGGGCGGCGGGCTGCCGTTCTACGCGCTCATGCCCGAGGTGCGCGCCGCGCTCGCCAACACCTGGTTCGACAGCGCGGTGTCGCCGTTCCTCTACGACGCGGAGGTGTTCGACGTTGTGACACGTGCCGTGGGTGCGGAGCACGTCCTGTTCGGCTCGGACTACCCCCTGCTGCGAGCGTCCCGCGTGGCGGACCAGGCACGCGGCACACTCGATGCCGCGACGGCGCAGGCGGTGCTCGGCGGCAACGCCGTACGGCTGCTGGGGCTCGCCGATGGCTGATGCCCCGACGCTGCCCGACTACCTGCGGCCCGGCCTCGCCCTCGTGTTCGTCGGCATCAATCCCGGCGCCTACTCGGCATCGGTGGGCAAGTACTTCGCGACGCCGCAGAACCGCTTCTGGGGCGCGCTCAACCGCTCCGGTCTCACGGACGGACGGGAACTCGGCCCCGGCGACGAGGCGTGGCTGTTCGAGCATCGCGCCATCGGCTTCACGGACGTGGTCAAGCGCGCGAGCAACAGCGCATCGAGCCTGCGCGCTGCGGACTTCCGCGCCTGGGCGCCGCTGACGCGGGAGAAGCTGTTGCAAGCGTCCCCGCTGGTGGTCTGCTTCAACGGCATCACCGGCTACAAGTGGTTCCTGCAGTACGCGGAGGGACGGAAACAGGACGACGTTGCGCTCGGCGAGCAGCCGGAGCGGCTCGGTGACAGCCGCGTGTTCGTCGCCCCGAACCCCAGCCCGGCGAACGCGTCGTACTCGCTGGACGACATCGCGGCTTGGTACCGCCGCCTCGGCGAGCTGATCGCCAATGCCAGGGCGGAGCGCGATGGCTGAGGATGCCCCGGCGCAGCGGGAGCGCCACCTTCGCCTGTTCGTGGCGCTCGCCTTCCCTGACGAGGTCCGCGTTGAACTGCGGCGCGTCGCCGGTGCGATGCGGGCGTTCTCGCCGGGCGGCGCACGATGGGCCAACGTGGACGGCGCGCACCTGACGCTACGGTTCATCGGAAGCACCCCTCCGGACGCCGCTCCTCCACTCGGCGAGGCGATCGTCCGCGCTGCCGGGGGCCTCGCGCCGTTCGAGTTGTCGCTCGGAGGTGCGGGCGTCTTCCCGTCGCGTGGCGCTCCGCGTGTGCTGTGGGTGGGAGTCGGCGGCGCGCTCGACGCCCTGACAACCCTGCGGAACAACGTCGAGTCCGCGCTCGCCGAGGCGGGCATCCCGAACGACGAGCGCGCCTTCGCGCCGCACGTCACGCTGGCGAGGGTCAACGCGAGGCTGTCGCGGGACGAGTCGCGGGCGCTGCGAGAGTCGGTCGCGGCACTCGACGTCCGGCGCATCCCATTCGCGGTAGAAGAGGTTAGCCTCTACCACAGCGACCTGCTCCCCACCGGCGCGGTCTACACGCGCCTTGCGTTTGCCCGGCTGGGTGTCTGATCCCTTCCCCCTCGATGGGGAGGTCAGGATGGGGTGACCGGAGATAAGTCAGATTCGTGACACATGCCGGTTTCGCAGTTGACGACATTGCGGTAACCTGATCCCAACAACCGGTCCGCCGGAAAAGGAAACGCACGCACGGGGACGAGCCCCGGCCTTGAGAAAGGGCCGGGGCTTTTTCGTGTCCGGGTGTCGCGTCGGCGGGCGCATGAGGAGGCGCAGACATGGTGTCGTACGAGGTGAGCGCAGGGATGAGTGAGCGCGAACGTTGGGAGCGGGAGCGGCTGCTGGAGTCGTTGGAGGCGTACCGGCGGGGACTGGCCGATGCGCCGGTCGTGCAGAAGTTCTCGGTCTGCCACGCCGTCGCGCCCAACGAGGACCGCCCGCTGACGGTCGTCGCATCGGACGAGTCGGCCGACCGCCTGGGCGACGTGGTGCGCGCCGACGGCTGGGACCTGGACGCGTACAAGCACAACCCCGTCTTCCTGTGGGCGCACGACTACACCCGTACGCCCATCGGGCGCAGTTCATGGGTGGGCGTGGACGGCTCGAAGCTGCTGGCGACGGTGGAGTTCGCCCCCACGGCATTCGCGCGGGAGGTGGAGTTGCTCTACCGGCAGCGGTTCTTACGGGCTGTAAGCGTCGGCTTCCGCGCCAGGGCGTTCTCGTTCCGCAAGGGTCGCGACGGCTCGGTGGACGGCGTCGAGTACACGATGCAGGAGCTGCTGGAGCTGAGCGCGGTGCCCGTGCCCGCGAACCCGCACGCGCTCGCGAAGGCGCTCGAGGGCGGACTCGACGCGCCGAGGCTGCGTCCGCTGTTCACGTTCGACCTTCCCGCGTCGTGCATCGCGCCGGAAGACGCGCAGCGTGTCCTGGGCGAGCTCCGGCGTCTGCGGAGCCTGGTGTCCGGATGAAACAACAAACGGCCCATCGCGGGGCCGGGAAAGGAGGAGAGCGATGCGGATAGCACAGGTGGTGCGCGTGGCGTTGCAGGCGGCGCGGCTGGTGGATGTCCTCTGCCGGGTTGCGCCGGATGCCGCCGGGGCGCTGGAGAGCGGAGCGCGGTTGATGCGTGAGTCGGCCCGCGCCGCGCCGGATGGGCTGACCCGCACGGAGCGGGACACGCTGGCGTCGTCGGCGCGCCGGTTCGGCGAAGCGCTGGCCGGGGCCATAGAGGCGGCGCCGGTCATCGAGCAGGAGAACTGATCTCACAGAAGGAGGAGAGATGTCTGCGATAGACGAGATGCAGAAGGAGATAGTGGAGACGCAGGAGTTCGTGCGCGAGCGGCTCGGCCCGGTCACGAAGGAGCTGACACTCATGCGCGAGGAGCAGGAGCGGCTTGCGGGCGAGGTGCGGCGCGTGCTGGAGCACGACCGCTCGGCTCGGCGCGACGCACTGCTGGGCCGGGGCTCGAACGACCGCGTCCGCGTGCGCGGCGGGAAACTCGACGGGTTCGACCTCGTGGACCTCGCCGTGATGCGGAGCCTGCTCGCGGCGCAGCAGGCGCGTCCGCAGGACTACGACCCGCGAGCGCTCCGCGCATGGCAGGAGAGCGTCGCGAAGGCGATGGACTCCACCACCGCGGGCGCGGGCGACGAGTTGGTGCCCCAGGAGGAGGCGCGCCAGTTGTGGGCGGACGTGAACGTGGAGACGGCGGTCGCGTCGCTCTTCGAGACGGTCACGATGCCGTCCAACCCGTTCGACGTGCCTCTGCAGTTGGGCGACGTCAACTGGTACCCGGGCACGGCGAACACGGCCACGACGGCGACGGACCTGAAGACCGCCAAGCAGACGCTGACGGCCTACGAACTCGTCGGCATGGTGCCGTGGGCCTACGAACTGGACGAGGACGCCGTCGTCGCGATGATGGCGGAGGTGAGGAGCACGCTGCTTCGCAACGCGGCGCAGGTGCTGGACGACGTGCTCCTGAACGCCGACGCGTCCACCTCGAACAACATCAACCACGATGGCACGTCGCTCGCTGCTTCCACCGCCGGGAAGGCGCACTACCTGCTGGGGTTCGACGGCCTGCTGCACCTGGCGCTGGTCGACAACGCGGCGATGCGGAACGACTTCAACGCCAAGCCGACCGTCGACATGTGCAACCAGCTGCGGCGGATGCTGGGCAAGTACGGCGTGCGCCCGTCCGAACTGGCGTTCATCACGGACGTGGGCACGTACATCGCCATGCAGGCGGTGGAGAGCTTCCAGACGCTGGACAAGCTCGGCCCGCGCGCGACGCTCCTCACCGGCCAGCTGGGCGCGGTCGAGGGCGTGCCGGTCGTCGTGTCGGAGCAGCTGCGCCTCGCCGACGCCGACGGCAAGGTCTCGTCGGACGGCAACGTCGCGGACACCGGCCGCCTGCTGCTGGTGAACCGCACGCAGTGGCGCAAGGGCTTCAAGCGCGAGCTGCTCATCGAGACCGAGCGCGACATCCAGAAGCGCCAGAACGTCATGGTCGTCAGCATGCGCGTGGCGTTCGCGGAACGCTCCGGCGACCGCGCTAACGCGACGCACACCGCGCTGCAGTACAACGTGAAGCACGCGTAACAGCGTCGTTCCTGCGGCGAAGAAAGGGGCGGGCGCATCGCGCCCGCCCCTGTTCGTTCTACGTTGCCGCGCAGGTAGACACTTCCGGCCCGCTGAACGCGAGCCGTTCCGACATCACCCGCACCGCCTCCGGACTGCTGTCGATGAGGAAGTAGCGCCTGCCGTTGCGCGCCGCGGCCTCGCCGGTTGTCCCCGACCCTGCGAAGAAGTCCAGCACGAGGTCGCCGGGATTGGAGTGCACCCGCACGATGCGGTTGAGGATGGCGATGGGCTTCTGCGTCGGATAGCCCGTACGCTCGCGCCCGACCGTTGGAACGATCGTCTGCCACCACACGTCGGTGGGCGTCTTCCCGCGCGCGGCCTTCTCGGCTCCCGCGAGTCCGGGGGCCATGTACGGCACGCGGTCGATCGCGTCGTACTGGAACGTGTACCGCGCGGGGTCCTTCACGTACCAGAGCAGCGTGTCGTGCTTCGCGGGCCAGCGGGACTTCGGCCTTCCGCCGTAGTCGTACGCCCAGATGATTTCGTTCATGAAGCAGTCGCGCCCGAACAGCGTGTCGAGCAGCACCTTGCAGTAGTGCGCCTCCCGGTAGTCGATGTGCAGGAAGAACGAACCCGTGGGCGAGAGGATGCGGTACGCCTCCACGAGCCGTGGCTCCAGGAACGCGAGGAAGTCGTCGAAGATGTCGTCGAACGATTGCGCGCCGAGGCGTACCGTCCGGTAGCGCCTGCCTTGGAACCCCGTGCGGTCGCCATGGTTGTCGTCGCGCACCGTCCGCAAACGCTCGCGGCGCTGCTCTCTGCCCGTGTTGAAGGGTGGATCGATATAGATCAGCGCGGCGGCGCCGTCCTTGATCGTCGGCAGCACATCCATGTTGTCGCCGAGCACGATGCGGTTCACGTCAGCCCCCGGCTCCGAGCAGCGACCGCACGTGTGCGGCTGCTTCCGTCAGCGATGCCACCACGCATACGCCGTCGGGCGCGGCCGGCCCCGGCTCGCGTTGCACGAGCACGGCCTCGATCCCCGCGCTCCGCGCGCCCTCCACGTCCGCCGGGATGCTGTCGCCGATATGCACGGTCTCGGCGGGCCGAGCCCCTGCCTGCGCCAGCGCCAGCTGGAAGATGCGCGGGTGCGGCTTGCTGACCCCCGCGCTGCCGGTGGTCGAACGCACCGGGAGGTAACCGGCGATACCGAGCCGTTCGAGCAGGCCGTCGAGCTCGAGCCCCATGTTGGAGATGACTCCCAGCGTCAGCCCCAACAAACGCAGGTCGGTGAGCACGGACTCCGCGTCAGGGAGGAGCGTCAACTCGTCCGGCGCACTGCGCACGCGCTGCCAGACGCGCGCTGCAACGTCGAGACTCACGTCCGGCGCGCCTGCGTCCGTCAGCAGCCGGCGCTCGTACTCGGCGAAGAAAACGTCGCGCTCCGGTTGCGTCCGCTGCTGCACGGGACGCTTGGCGTTCTCCTCGTCCATGTAGGCGTTCGCCGTGCGGTAGCCCGCGGCGATCGCGGCTTGCTCGATAGCGATGCCCTCCGCGGCCGCAGCCGCCTGCTGCAGCCCCTCCGCCGTCGGCCAGTCGGCGAGCGTCCCGTAGAAATCGAAGAAGACCGCCCGTATCATGCGGCCAGCCTACCACCGTTGTTGTCATGTTGAGCGGAGCACAGCGGAGTCGAAACATCTCTCGGCCCACCTCTCCCGCTGGGAGAGAGCCTGCCCTGAGCTTGCCGAATGGGTCGACGCGCTTGCGCGGCGGGTGAGGGTGGACCGGAGGACTGATGAACATAGCGAAACGCGCCCTCCGCTCTGGTCTCGACGTGCTGTTCCCCGTTCGCTGCGTCGGCTGCGGCAGGAGCGGCGCATACATCTGCGTAGCCTGCCTTGCGAAGGCAAGGCGTCCGCCGCCGAGCCCTCCGCCTGAGAGTGGTCCGCTCGCCGACGTGTTGGTGCCCTTCGCCTACGCGGGCGTTGTGCGGACAGCGGTGCAGCACCTCAAGTATCGCGGTCTGCGCTCCCTCGTGCCGGAGATGGCGCGCCCGATGGCGTGGGAATTGGCGGTCACCGTCCCGCCGCCGTTCACGCTCGTGCCGGTGCCCCTGCACCCTGCACGCCGTCGCGAACGCGGCTTCAACCAGGCGGAGCTGCTGGCGCGGGAGCTTGCACGCTTGCTGGACGCTCCGCTCTCGACCGGTGCGCTGCGCCGCACGAAAGACACGTCGTCGCAGGTCAGCACGTCGACCCGGGCCGAGCGCCTGCGGAACGTGCGGGACGCGTTCGCTGCCACGGACGGGATGGACGGAGCGACCGTCGTTCTCGTGGACGACGTCACGACCACCGGCGCAACGCTCCTGGCGGCTGCGCAGGCGCTGCTCTCCGCAGGCGCCGCGCGGGTCTACGGTCTCACCTTCGCCCACGAGGAGTGAACCTCGCAGTACGGTCAGGGCGGGAGTAGAGTAGGAGCGCCCTGCCGCACGCGGGGAGGAGGGATACCCATGAAACTCTGTCTGTTCGAAACGAGCGATGCCCCCGGCGATCAGCGCCTCGGCGCGGTGGTCGATGGCGGAGTCGCGGAACTGACCGCTGCCCTCGGCGACGCGGCTGCGCTGCCGCCGCAGGCGCGCATGGAGGCGGTCATCGACGGCTTTGAAGGTCTGCGCGGCGCCTTCGAGCGCATCATTGCGGGCGGGGCGTCGCACGCCGACGGCTCGTTCCGGCTGCGCGCGCCGCTGCCGAGGCCGAGCAAGATACTCTGCTGCATCGGCAACTACTGGGAGCACGCCGAGCGGGAGCCGCGCCCGCTCAACATGTTCCTGAAGTCGCCGGACGCCGTCATAGGGCCCGGCGATACGATCGTGTTGCCGTCGACGACCGACCCGTGGGTCTTCCAGCACGAGGCGGAGCTCGCCATCGTTGCTAGGGGCCCGGCGAAGGACGTGAGCAGGGAAGACTTCGCAAGCGCGGTGTTCGGATACACCGGCCTGATCGACGTGTCGGCGCGCGGTGAGGGACGCCGCACCTGGCGCGCGGGCAGCTGGATGGGCAAGTCGTTCGACACCTTCGGCCCGCTCGGCCCGGTGATCGTCACGGCCGACGAGATCGTCGACCCGAACGACGTGCACGTTCGATTCTGGAACGACGGCCAGCTGCGCCACGACTACAACACCGACGACATGGAGCACCGAGTGCCGGAGTTGATCGAGTTCGCAACGAGCATCATGACGCTCAACACGGGTGACGTGCTCAGCTGCGGCACAAACCACGAGGGGCTCGGTCCCCTGCAGGACGGAGAGACGGTGGAGTTCGAGCTGGCGGGCATCGGCAGTATGACGTTGCACGTATCGGACCCGCTCAAGCGGACGTGGGAACGCGGCATCTACATGGGCCCGGACTCGACCGCCCGCCGTTAGAATCTCCGGCGCGGTTGACCGGCGCGCCATATCGTCCTAATCTCGCGGCATCGAGAGAAGCGCTGAACGTTCAGAGGGAGGTTGCCATGCTGAGTGCACTGGATAACGAACGGTTGGCCCACATCGGTCCCGGAACGGAGATGGGCGCACTGATGCGCCGCTACTGGATACCCTTCCTCCTCACCGAAGACATCCCCGAAGCCGACGGCGTGCCCGTCCGCGTCACCCTGCTGGGTGAGCGGCTCGTCGCGTTCAGGAACAGCGCCGGGCAGGTCGGGCTGGTCGACCGTCTCTGTGCGCACCGCAACGCGGACCTCTTCTTCGGGCGCAACGAGGAGAACGGCATCCGCTGCACCTACCACGGCTGGAAGTACGACATCGACGGCAAGTGCACGGACATGCCGTCCGAGGCCTCGGACAGCAACTTCAGGGACAAGATCCAGTTGAGGGCGTACCCCGTGAGGGAGCGCGGCGGCGTCCTCTGGACGTACATGGGCCCGAAGGAGCACATGCAGCCGATGCCGGAGTTCGAATGGACGCGCGTGCCGGACGGCCACCGCTACGTCTCCTGGAACTTCCAGGAGAACAACTACGCGCAGGCCATCGAGGGCGGCATCGACACCGTGCACTCGGTCTACCTGCACAGTGCCATGGACTCCCACCGCAGTCTCAGCGACTGGCAGGAAGCGGGCAGGGACAGCGGCGACGTGACCAAGATGTACCGCACGCGCGTGAACCCGCCCAAGCTCAAGGCGCTCGAGACCGACTTCGGCCTCATCATCGGCGGAAGGTACCCCGGCGACGAGACGCAGGACTACTGGCGCTTCAACCTCTTCTGGATGCCGTTCTACACCGCGCCTCCCGGCGGCGGCGAGGGGAAGATGATGCACGCGTTCGTCCCCGTCGACGATGTCACCACGGCCCGCTGGTGCTTCACGTGGAGCACCACCGGCAAGCCGCTCTCTTCGAGGCATATCGCCGACCTCCGCAAGGGGCAGGGCGTCCACGCGCAGACCATCCCCGGCACGCACTGGCCGGTCCGCAACATGCGCAACGACTACCTGATCGACCGCGAGGAGCAGAAGCATCTCACCTTCACGGGCATCAAGGGCACCGGCGAGCAGGACTTCTCCGTGCAGGAAGGCATGGGGCAGATATCCGACCGTACCCGCGAGCACCTAGGAGTCACGGACATCGGCATCATCGCGATGCGGAGGATGCTCCTGCACTCCGCGGCGGCCATCCGGGAAGGGGCCGAACCGACCTCGGCGCGCAGCCCCGACGCCTACCGCGTCCGTCCCGGCCAGACGATGATCCCGACCGACGCGGACTGGACGACGCACGACAACCTCAAGGAGGCCATCGCCGCCACCTACTAGATCATCCGCCGAAGTGCGGCATGACTTCCGCGGCGAACAGGTCGTAGGTCGGCAGCAGCGCCTCCGGTGTGCACAGGGCGTTCATGGTGAAGTGGGTCACGCCCGCGTCTACGAACGCTTCGAGCGTCTCGATGCAGTCCGCGGGCGTGCCGAGCGGGAGCGTCGCCGGGTCTATCGCCCACGCGTCGTCGCCGAAGCGGTGCCGCATTGCGGCCTGCACCTCGCGGTACGCGTCGTCCTTCGTCTGTCCCATGCAGAGATACATGTTGCACGACCACTCGAACGCTGCCAGGTCGCGTCCGAACGCCGCGGCCATCTCCTCGATGGCGGCCTTGCCCTCGGCGTAGCCTCGCGGCGTCATGCCGTTGGGGTGGAATCCGTCGGCCCATCGCGCCGTCCGCTCCAGCGTATGCCGGATGAACCTGCCGTCCCACATCGCCCCGGTCCATAGGGGGAGATGCGGCTGCTGCACGGAGCGCGGCTCCAGCGTCACGTGCTCCATGCTGTGGAACGTCCCGTGGTGCGTCACGTCCGTCTCGGAGAGCAGCCTGCGAACGAGTCCGAGCCGCTCATCCGTGATGCCGCGCCGGTCCTCCACGCGTACGCCCTCGACCGCGAAGTCGTCGTTGTAGACGCCGCCCGACCCAAGACCCAGCACCATGCGTCCTCCCGACAGCACGTCTATCGAGGTCGCGATCTTGGCTATCTGGTACGGGGAGTGGAAGGGCAGCACGGCGACGCCGGTTCCCAGGCGCATGTGCGTGGTGCGCTGCGCGACGGACGCGAGCAGGGTGAACGCGTCGAGCGTCGGCAGCGTCTCGAGTTCCGGCACGAAGAAGGAGCGGTACCCCAGCGCCTCGGTCCGCTCGGCGAAATCGAGTGGGCCGATGACGCTCGCCATCGAGGCGCCGTTGTACTGGACGCCGAATGCGGCCAAGGGCAGCTAGCCTGCGGTTGCTTCGAGCGCGTAGGGGATCAGCTCTGCCCCGCGGGCCCGCTTCTCGCTCCGGATGATGAGTGCGGCGCTGCGCTCCCCGATCGTGATCTCCTGGTGCGCCAGGTGCGGCGGCACCACGTCCACGTCGCCGGGCTCGATGCGGAAGGTGCTGTCGTGGACGACCTCGTCACCGTCGCGGTGAAAGCGATTGATATCCTCTGCCCCCTGCACCAGCCCGTACATCGTCCATATCTCGCCGTGGTCGTGGACGGTCGTGTGGTGCCCGGCTTCCTTCGCCATCGCGGTGACGAGGAACCCGTAGTCCGGGTCTTCGTAGAAGAGCAGGTTGCCGGTGCGGTCGCGCCCGGTGCTCGTCCGGTCGGTGGCGGGCCAGCTCTTCGCGTGCTCCTGCACGACCGGGTCTGAGGCGAAGTCGCGCAGGAGATCTCCCGTCCTGGTCCAGCGCTCCTCGTCGCTCATCTCCTGCGCGCAGAGCGCGCGGACCTCGCTTACGAACTTCTCTGCTGCTTCCAGCATCGCTCTCCTCCTCTAAGGCTCTGTAATTCCACCTCTCCCCCTGGGAGAGGTCGCCGCGCAGCGGCGGGTGAGGGTTGTGCGCTACAGGCCGTACAGCGCTCGCGGGTTGTCGTACAGGATCTTGGCCTTCGCCTCGTCGCTCACGTCCTCCATCTCCATGAACGTCCTGATGGCGTCCATCGCGCTGGAGGTGTCCGTGTGGCCATAGTCGGTTCCTATCAGGATGTTGTCCTCGCCGCCGTGCTTCAGCACGAAGGGGACATCGTCGGATACCTCGCAGGTCACGTACACGTTGAAGTGCTTGAGCACGTTCTCCGGCGGCGGGCCGAGGTTGCGCGCGATGAACCGCTGGCGCACCTCCCGCACGACCCACGGCACCCAGTTCGCCGACGCCTCGACGAACCCCCACCGGAGCGTGGGGAAGCGCTCCGGCACCTCGCTCGTCATGATGACGCCGCACTCCATGACCGTTGGGATGCGGAACGGCGTGAACCCACCGCTCCGGTCGTACGGCGACCGCAGCGTCTGGAGCATCGCGCTGCTGCCGTTGGAGATGTGGATGGCGACGGCAAGGCCGAGCCTCTCGGCCTCGGCGTAGAGGGGGTAGAAGTACGGGTCGACGAGCGTGCGGCCGAGTTCCATGGGCCGCAGGGCGATGGCGACCGCGCCGTGCTCCTTCGCGTAACCGGTCTGCTCGACGGCGGACTCGATGTCGAGCGTCGGCATCACGGCGCACCACCGCAGCCGTCCGCCCGCCTGCTCCCACACGTCGGCCATCCAGCGGTTCCAGCTGCCGCAGAGGGCGACGTCGGCCTCGGGCACGTCCGTCACGGGCTCTATCCACATCGTGTTGTGGAGCACCTGGATGTCGATGCC
The DNA here is from genome assembly GCA_034422595.1 of Dehalococcoidia bacterium. GTDB lineage: Bacteria > Chloroflexota > Dehalococcoidia > Lucifugimonadales > Australimonadaceae > Bin16. The sequence continues at coordinate 65,722 of DAOUJO010000003.1, forward strand.
CAGCTCGTCCATGTGGCGGAGCCGGGTGGAAACGTCGGACAGTTCGCGCGAGTCCTGGGTCGAGATGAGGTCGCGCCCCACCTGGGCGGAGAGCTTGCGCAGGTGCTCCTGCGTCGGGGTTGCGTTCCGATGCCCGCGCACCTTCCCGCCGATGACCCAGTGCCCCTGGTTGGGGTTGTCCGGGTTGACGAACAGCGTTGGGCGGAACCGCTCCTCGTGCGGCAGGAGGTAGTCCCACGTGTGCTCGGACTCGATGACGTGGGCGTCGCTGTCGATGACCCTGGTCTTCGCGATCGTTGCCATGAGCGCCTCCTTCTCAATCTTACATGCGGTTCTGCCAGCCCGCGCGGGCGAACGGCAGCGTGAACATGACAACCCCCAGCGCCGCCGCGCTGATCGCCGCGATGTACCAGAACAGCGACTCGAATCCCCAGGTGTGCACGACGAAGCCGACCAACAGCGGGCCGATGCCCGTGAAGATGAAGTTCGCTCCGTCCAGCACGCCGAGCGTCGAACCTTCCAGCCTGCGCCCGTGAGCGATGTCGAGCGCCCACGATTGCACCAGCGGATTGACCACGAAATTGAACGCCCCCATCACCGCAACGAGCAACGTAAACATGACGCCGGCGCCGGAGAGCGCGAGGAGCACGGCTATCGCCACCTTGGCGGTCAGCGCGATGACGATGACGGGCATGCGCCCGATGCGGTCGGACAGGTACCCGAAAGCGGGGTTGGTGATGGTGCCCATGGCCGTCAGCAGGGCGAGATGGAATCCGATGCCGATCTCGCTCATGCCCAGGTGTTCCGACAGGTACAGCGGCAACCACAGGAAGAGGCCGCCCTGTCCGAACCCCGCGACCGCCTTGATGAGTATGAGCAGCGTGAGGATCCGGCTGTTTTCCTTGAAGAGACCCTTGATCTCGCGCAGTTGCGTGCCGATTGGACGGGACTCGCCTCTCGAACGCGCGCCGACGTTCTGGAACGCCTCCGACCGCCGGAGGAGCGTCCAGAGTAAGAACATGAAGATGAGCGCGAGTGGGAACGCCGCAAGGAATATCTGTTGCCAGAGCAGGTACGCCAGGAGGAATCCAGCCAGGAGTGGGCCGGCGGTGTCGCCTATCGACCCGGCCGAGCGGTCGACCGAGATCATGAACCCTCTGCGCTTCGGGTATATCTGGGAGAGCAACCCGCGTGCTGTGGGATGCCATATCGACCCGGCTATCGAGGCGACCATCAGGGCGGCCAGTATCAGCACGTAGGTCGGCGCGGCCCCCACCAGGAAGTATCCCAGCCCCATGGCGGTAAGGCTCAGGTAGAGGATCAAGAGGCGCCGGTGCTGCAGCCGGTCCACCAGGAAGCCGCCCACCGTCGAGGAGACTCCGCTGCCGACCTGTCGCACGGTCCCGACGAGGCCCGCCGTTATCGGGTTGAGCCCCAGCGCTGCGTAGATGGTCGGCAGTATCACCCAGAACGCGTGCCCGTACAGGTGCTGCAGCGTATGGCTGGTGATGACGGCGCCCGCCGCCACGTGGTCGCGTACCTCGGGCTCGGTGGAGACTGCCCTGGCTGTGGCCATCGTTCCTCCGATCGGGGTCGATTCGGGAACTGCACTCTACAACCCGGCGATTGTACTACCACCAACAACTTGTTGCGGACGCATTATCCCCTCTCCCTGAGGGGAGAGGGTTAGGGTGAGGGTGAACCGGTGGAGAGCGGAGTGTGGGGCGTGGGCTGCCTTGCCCCCCTCGCCCTCTGGGAGAGGGGCCGGGGGGGAGGGTTGGGGCGGACGTGTCAGCTCTGGTACCGCACGAGGTCGCGGACCATGATCAGCGCGATGACCAGCGTTACCGCTCCGATGACCGAACCAACCAGCAGCGCATTCGGGGCGAGCAGCGCAGCCGCCATGGCGCCGACGATGACCTGTCCCAGCGAGGGGCCGCCCCGGTTGGAGAGCTGCAGCACCGCGGTCGTGCGGCCTCGTATGTCGTCCGGCACTGCCATCTGCACGATGGTAGAGCGCATGATTGCGCCGATGCCGTCCGTGGCTCCCACCAGCGCAAGCGCCGCGAGGGAGAACAGGAAGTTGGTCGATAGCGCGAACATCACCATGGAGACGAGATAGGCGGCGTAGGAGCCCACGACCATGGCGCCCTTGTGCTTGAAGTCGCCGAGGAGCAGCAGCGCGCCGGAGCCCAGCAGGAACCCGGCGGCCGGCGCTGAGAAGAGCAGGCCGTAGCCGAACGGACCGATCTCCAGTATCTCCTCGAACACGGGCATGAGCCCCCGGTGATGTGTGAACAACATCGCGACGATGTCCAGCAGCATCATCACGAGTATCACGTGCGTGCTGAAGACGAAGCGGAACCCCGCGAGCATCGAGTGCACGTTCATCCGACGCCGTCCGGTTGATGCGTCGGGCGGCATCGGGCTGACGAGGAACAGTGCGCCGACGGTGGGGATGAACACCACGAAGACCGCCGCGTACGTCCAGCCCGGCCCGACCAGTCCGATGAGCAGCCCGCCGATGGCGGGGCCGATGAGCATGGAGGCGTGGCGGGCCGCCTGGTTCATAGTGATGGCGTTCATCATGTGGGTGCGCGGCACGAGACGGGGCAGCATCGCCATCCGCGCAGGCCCCTCGAACGTGTTCACCGCGGAGGTGACGAGCGTGGTCGCGTAGATGTGCCATACCTGGATGTTGTCAGTGAGCATGAGCGCCGCGAGCACGCCTGCGAGCGCGAAGTTGCCGGTCTGCGTCAGGATGAGCAGCGTCCGCCGGTCGACGATGTCGGCTATCGAACCGCCGATGAACACGAGGATGAGCATCGGCGCGAACTGGAAGATGCCGAGCAGGCCGAGGCTGAGCGTGGAGCCGGTGAGCTCCCAGATCACCCATAGGTTGGTCACCTGCCGTATCTGGAAGCCCATGAATCCGACGACGAAACTGATGAGCACCCAGCGAAAGTCAGGGAACGCGAACGAGCCCCACGGCCTGATCCTGGCGGCGGGCGCGGGCTCCGCGGTTTCTGTTCGTCGGTCCGGGGGTTCGGTCACGCACGCTCCTGCATGAGAGGCGTCCCGGGCGGTGCATCTCCCGGGTTCGCCGCATCGAACCAGCCGGCGGTCGGGGAGCGTCCCCTATGTTAAGGCATGCGGCAACCGCAACTACGCTGCCCCGGGTGCCCGACGTAGGGGCATCCCTTGTGGGTGCCCATCACACCCACCTCTCCCCATGGGAGAGGTCGACGCGCTTGCGCGGCGGGTGAGGGTGAACCGGTGCGGGGAGCATGGGATGCTGTCTGGTGTAGGGGCGTCCCTTGTGGGCGCCCTTGCTCCTGTCGTTCCTGCGCAGGCAGGAACCTCGCATCCCACGGCTTCCTCCTGGAGAGGTCGCCGTGCAGCGTCGGGCGTAGCGCAAGCCGCTGCGCGTGTGCCATCCGCCTCTTACGCGGTGCCGTCCCCATCCGCTACGCTGGACGTATGACCTGCGCGCTGGCACGAGCTATAGACAGGACCTATGGCTGACCGGCCAGGGTATAGAAAAGGTCTATGCCGACGGAGGCAACTTTTGAAAACGATGGGAATCTTGGTTTCTTGGTCGCGGGAAGCAGGCCACGGCCTTGAAAATACCCCGACCAAGGCGACCAAGGATGCCAGATTCGCCCGCCCGATTACTCGTAAGGGACCGACCAAGATTCCCCAAATCGGGCCACGATGGAATCTTGGTCTAACCATCGGCTCCCCGAGGAGGACACCATGAGCCAGCAGTCCGTACCCGTCATCCGGTTCGGAACGTCGTGGTCGACGCAGTTCCGGTTCACACAGGCCATAGGCCGGGGACTCAGCGAGTTGAAGCGCGTCGATGCGACGGTGCACGTCCTGAGGCCCGGCGGCGTGAGTGCGCTGGCCGACCGCACGATCGACGTGGTCTTCTCCAAGTGGGTGGTCAACGAGCACCGCTACTCCGGCAGGGGCATCTACGCCGGAGAGAGGCCGGACGACTGGCTGCGGACCATCGCGTGGCTCCCGCAGGAGGACCGCTTCCTCTTCGCCATGGCGCCGTGGACAGGCATCGAATCGTTCGAGCAACTCGTGGCGGAGAAGCCGGTGTTGCACATGGCGGGGAGCGGAGCCGAGGTTGTGCTCCGGGAGTACGGCTTCAGCTACGCCGATATCGAGAAGTGGGGGGGCTCGGTGAGTCACATGGACCACACGGCGCGTGCAGCCAGGGCGCGTTACGACGTCGGGCAGCTCGATGCGTTCTGGGGCGACGGCAGCGCCTACGACTTCTCGGCCTGGCCGTGGGTGGGGTCGCGCGGCTACCGCTTCCTCGGCATCAGTGAGGAGGTCATGCAGCGGCTGGAGGCGAAGGGTCTGCGCCGCCAGGTGACACCTGCGGGCTTCGCGCCCGGCATCGACCGGACGCTCACCGCGCTGGACGACTCGCACATCGTGCTCACGTGCCGCGCCGACCTCGACGACGAGCTCGCCTACCTGCTGGCGAAAGCGATAGACGACAACAAGCGCGACATCGAGCTCACGTCGATCCAGATCGACTATGACAACGGCGAAGCGGGGGGCCTCCCGATGATCAGGCCGACGTACTGGTCGTCGCTCACGGGCCCCATCGGTCGCCAGTGGGACGAGGCAATCACCGGCGCGCCCCTCCACGACGGCGCGAGGCGCTACTACGAGGAGCAGGGGTACCTGTAGCCGGTGGCGCGCTTACTGTTCGGCGGGACGTTTCATGGCCATCGGCAGACCTGCGGCCATGAAGTACACCGCGTCCGCCTCCTCGGCTACGATCTGGTTCGCGCGCCCCAACTCGTCGGCGAAGGCCCGCCCCAGCTCGGTCACCGGGACTACGCCGAGCCCCACCTCATTGCTGACGATGATCCAGGAGGCGTCGCCCTGCCGATACAGCTCCAGCAACCGCCGGGCCTCCGCGGGGATGTCGTAGTTCGCGCTGCTCAGGAGCAGATTGCTGACCCACAGCGTCAGGCAGTCGAGCAGCACCGTGTCGTAGCGGTCCAGCACCGGCGCGAGCGCAGATATGACGTCGAACGGCTCTTCAAGCGTGTCCCACTGCGCCGGACGGCTCGCCTGGTGCGCGCGGATGCGCGCCTCCATCTCCGCGTCGCCCGCCTCGGCCGTCGCCACGAAGAGCACGCGCTTCCCACTCTCAGCCAGCCGTTGTGCGTAGCTGCTCTTTCCGGCGCGTACGCCGCCCAGTATGAGTGTCAACTGCCTGCTCATTCCTTCATCCTCTGGTTCACCGGCGGTGCAGGGACCTCGTTCCAGAGTTCCAGGACGCGTCCGCCGGGATGGTTGCTCACAACGGAGAGGCTGCCGCAATCGACCTTGAACCGCCAGAACATGTCGTCCGGCATCTCCAGCAGGCAGACGAGCAGCGCGCGTATCGACCCCGCATGCGCCACGATCAGCACGTCGTCGGCGGGCTGATGGCGCGCCATTGCGCGTTCGTAGAACCGCCGCACCCGGCGCAGCAACTGCCGGGTGTCCTCCCCTTCGGGGGCGGCGAACGCATCGGCATCCAACGCCATCCGGCGCGCATAGTCCTCCGGGTCACATGCCTCGGCTTCCTGTGCCGTCAGCCCTTCCCACTCCCCGTACGAGAACTCGCGGAGGTCGGGGTCGGATTCGATGGGGATGCCGCGTTCCTCCACGAGGATGCGCGCGCTCTCCATCGCACGCGACAGGTCGCTGGCGTAGACGGCGGAGAACCTGCACCCGGCGAGCCTTTTCGCCAGCATATGGATCTGATGCCTGCCAAGGTCGCTGAGGTCAACGTCTGTGTGGCCTTGGATGCGTTCTTCCCTGGTCCACTCGGTCTCGCCATGCCGCACGAGGTACCAGTTACCCATCTCGTCTCCCTAACCAAGCGTGGCTAGGAACAGCCCGGAGGCGTAGTGGAAGAGGACGATTCCGCCCAGCAGGACGGTCACCTCGCCTACCTCGTTCACCGCTCCGTAGGTGTCGCCTGTCATGCCTCCCAACAACCCGGTGACCCGCCGCCCCATCGCCAGCGCTACGGCGACGATCGCACCAAGCAGCACCAGTCCTGCGAGCCCGCTCAGCAGCGCGCCTGCGGTAGCGGCGGTGGCAAAGCCGAATGCCATCTGCCACCTGTGGCGTCCCTCCTGGAACGACGTGCCGAGTCCCCGCTCCCGGGCGTAGGGGAAGGCGCCCATCGCCGCCAGCATCCCGAACCGTGAGAGGCACGGGAACAGCACCAGCAGGGCGGTGCGTGCCTCGTCCGGAATGCCAGCGATGAGGCTCCACTTCAGCAGCAGCAGGCTCGCGCCGCCCAGCACCGCGAACGCCCCGACGTGTGGGTCGCGGAGTATCTCCAGCCGTCTTGCGCGGTCGTACCCGCCGAACAGCCCATCGCAGGAGTCGAGGAACCCTTCCGTGTGTATGGCCCGTGTGAGCACCAGCAGCGCAACCACCAGCAGCGCGCTCATGGCCAGTGGTGGTAACGCTTGCCCCAGCACGAGGTCGATACCCGCAAGGATGCCGCCGAGCGCCAGTCCCACGAGTGGGAAGTACGCCCGCGCAGGCCCCATCTGCGCCTCGCCCCTGGGCACCACGGGCAACACCGTCAGGAACGCGATAGCCAGCCGCAGGCAGTTCAATCCGCCTCCCCGGTGGCTCCGCCGGAGACACCGGCCTCGTCGAAGGTCGCCATCTCCGTCAGGCAGGCAGCGGCTGCTTCGATCAGACCCATCGCCAGCACCGCACCTGTGCCTTCCCCAAGCCGCATGCCCAGGTCGAGCAATGGGCGCAGTCCCATGTGCGACAGGGCGATGCGATGCCCCGGCTCGACCGACAGATGCGAGGCGACGATGTAGCCGCTGACGTGGGGACAGAGGCTGTGCGCTATCAGCCCTGCGGCGGTCGAGACAAACCCGTCGAGCACGACGACCCGGCGGGTGAGTGCACCTCCCAGCACGACCCCTACGAGCACGCCGATTTCGAACCCGCCGACCTTCGCGAGCACGTCCAGCCCGTCGGCGGGGTCAGGCCGGTTCACTTCGAGGGCCTGCTCCACGACGGTGACCTTGTGCGCCAGTTCCTTGTTGTTGCGCCCCGTTCCCCTGCCGGTCGTCTCGCTGGGCGGCCTTCCGGTCAGTACCGCGGTGACGGCGCTCGACGCCGTGGTGTTGCCTATGCCCATCTCGCCTGCGCCGATGACGTCGGTGCCGTTCTCGGCAGCCTCCAGTGCGAGGGAGACTCCGGCATTGACGCACTGCTCTGCCTGCTCCCGCGACATCGCCGGGCCTCGTGTTATGTCGGCGGTGCGGTGTCCTGCGCCGACGCCACGGATGTCAGGGTGTTCAGGCAGCGGGATGGCTACTCCGGCATCAACGATGACGAGACCGACGTTCGCCGTCCGGGCCATAACGTTGATCGCCGCGCCGCCCGCGAGGAAGTTCAGCACCATCTGCGCGGTGACTTCCTGCGGATAACCCGTGACGCCTTTGGCAACCACGCCGTGGTCGGCGGCGGCCACGATGATCACCTTGCCGCGTATCGTGGGCCGTTCAGTCCGGAATATGCCCGCCAGTTGGATAGAGAGCTCCTCCAATCGCCCGAGGCTCCCGGACGGCTTGGTGAGTCGTTCTTGTCGCAGTGCAGCTGCCTGTTGTGCGCGCGGGTCAACCGGCTCGATGCGCGCAAGCACACCGTCGAGATCCATCGCTAGAACTCGATGCCCTGCTGGGCCTTGATGCCCTGCGTCGCGTACGGGTGCTTGACCATCCGCATCTCGGTGACGAGGTCGGCGAAGTCGATCAGCTCCTGCGGGGCGTAGCGGCCCGTGATGATGACGTGCAGCGTGTTCGGACGCTGCTTCAGCGTCTCGATGACCTCGTCGACGGGGACCCACCCGTAGTGCATGGCGTAGGTGAACTCGTCCAGGATGATGATGTCTTCATCGCCTTGGAGGATCGCTTTCCTGCATCGGCCCCATTGCTCCACCGCGAGGGCCGTTGTCCTGTCCATGTCTTTCGAGAGCCAGGTGAAGCCGTCGCCCAGCGCCTCGATGCGGATGCCGAGCCGCTCTGCAGCCCGCTGTTCTCCGAACCGCGCCCCGGTGTGCTTGATGAACTGGAACATCTTCACCCGGAAATCTCGTCCCCATGCGCGGAACAACACGCCGAGTGCGGCGGTGGTCTTGCCCTTCCCTTCGCCGGTGTTGACGATGACGAGGCCATGCCGTTCGCGTCGGCGTCTCGTCGGACGCCCGGTCCCTTCTGGCGCCTCTTCGCTCACGCTCTCCTCCCTGCGCTACCGCGGCATCCCTGCCCCGACCTTCTCAGAAGACGACGTGGTTGCCTCTGCCGGGCCGATCAGGCTTATCGCGAGTGTGCCGGTCACCGGATCGGGGTACACGGCGCACCGCACGCCGAAGGCGGACTCGATGGCCCCCGGAGTCAGCACTTCCTCGGGCGTGCCCTCGGCAAGCACCCGTCCCTCGCTCAATAGCACGAGGCGGTCGCAGTAGCGTGCCGCCATCTGCAGGTCGTGGATCGCTGCGACGGCGGTCAGGCCTTCGTCGACCAGCTGGCGCACCAAGTCGAGTACCTTGAGCTGGTGGAACACATCCAGATTGGAGGTTGGCTCGTCCAGCAGGAGGATGCGCGGTTGCTGTGCGAGCGCGCGCGACACGAACACGCGCTGGCGCTCTCCTCCTGACATGGTGTCGAGGGTCCTGTCGGCGAACTCCTCCGTATCGGTCTGGCGCATCGCGTCACGGGCGATGCGGTTGTCCTCCCTGCCCTCTATCTGGAAGCGCCCGAGGTGCGGGTATCTCCCCATGAGCACGAGCTCAAACGACGTGAAGCCGTGCGTGTACGGCGCGATCTGGGAGACGAGCGCCATCCCGGCGGCGACGTCCCTGGAGGACATGGAGCGCAAGTCAGTTCCCTCCAACAGGACAGCGCCGTGTTGGTGCACGAGCATGCCGGACAGCGCCCTCAGCAAGGTGGACTTCCCAGCGCCGTTCGGGCCGATGAGGCCGACGAACTGTCCCCGCTCTGCGTGCAAGCGCACGTTGTCCAGCAGCGTCTGCGTGCCGACGCTGTAAGAGAGGCCTTCCGCGCTGAGCGCTTGTGGCTTGTCACTGTTCATCTGCTATCCGGAAGGCTGAACGGAGCGCTCTCCGACGCAGGGAAATCGTTCGGCCACAGCAGCCGGGCGAGCTCTTCAGCCCCAAGGATGTTCCAGTAGGAGAGCGTGGTGGCATGCTTGCTCTCCACCACGTGTACCGCACCGTTCTTCACTGCCGGGACTTCGGCAAGCGCTGCGTTGGCAAGCAGGCTTTCTCGGAAGTCCTCCCCGCCAAACTCTATCGGCTGAGGGATGATGATGACCTCCGGGTTCATGGCGATGACCCCTTCCAGGCTGGTCAGTTGGTTGCTCTCGACTCCGGCCTCTTCGGCTGCGTTGATGCCTCCGGCAGCCGTGATGACGCCGCCCTCCGTCGAGTTGCCGCCTGCTACCCAGAGCTGGTCCGAGTACTGCGTAAGCGCAAGCACCCGGGGACGAGGTTGTGCCGCTGTGGTGATGGCGACCAGAGAATCGTACCGTTCGCGTACCTCGGCTGCGAACTCGAGGGCGCGCTCCTCTTCACCGAGGATGTAGCCGATGAGCAGGATGTTGTCGATGCGCGCCTCAGGGTCGTGTTGCAACTTCGTCTGTACTACCGGGATGCCGATCCTCGACAGGGCCTCGATGCCCTCTGCAGGGAAGAACGGGCTGGTGACGATAACGTCCGGCGACTGGGCGATGATCGTCTCAGGGTCGCGTGTGACCTCAGGTTTGTCCTGCACCAGCGAGGCGACGTTGGAGAACGTCTCGCTCTTCGTAGGGTTTCCGACTGCAACGAGCCGGTCGCCGGGTGCAAGGGCGAGCACTACTTCGTCGTGTCCGACGGAGGCGGTGATGATGCGCTCCGGCTTGGCGGGGATGCTCACGACACCGTTCAGCCCCTCGACCTCGCGCGGCCAGCCGAGGTTGGTGGGGTCGACGATACCCGGCACGTTATCGGGCAACCTGACGACGGGCTCGGGAGTCGGCGTGGGCTCAGGGGTTGGTGTGGGTGTTGGGTCTGGCGCCACGGTAGGTGTGGCTGTTGGTGTTGCCGTCGGTGCCGGGGTTGGAGTCGGGGTTGCCTGCGAACATGCGGCGAGGGCGAAAACGAGACACACGGCGAACGTGGCGATGAGGGCAGGTAAGTGTCGGAACGGCAAGGTGGCTCCTTTCGTGCGGTCATGTCTCATAGCGAGTAGACCTGACGTTTGTTCCTGATGAGCAGGAGGATGAAGAACGGCGCACCGACGAACGCGGTGAGGATGCCGACGCGGAACTCGGCTGGCTGGATGATGGTCCTGGCTACTGTGTCGGCCACGGTGACGAAGACCGCGCCACCGAGTGCGCTCATGGGGATGAGCACCCGATGGTCCGGGCCGATCAGGAGCCGGAGGATGTGCGGGGTTACGAGGCCGACGAAGGCGATGGTGCCGCTGACGGCGACGGCAGCACCGGTTACGAGCGCCGCTGCAGCGAGGAGGAGGATGCGGGCCACGCCAACCCGAACGCCCATCGAACGGGCTTCGTCGTCTCCCAGCATCAGCAGGTTCAGGTCTCGGGCCATCAGCATGATCACCGCGGTGCCGCCGATGATCAGCGGCGCCGAGATACGGACGTGCTCCCAGGAGCGCGAGTCCAGTCCTCCCGCGAGCCAGAAGAGGATCTCGCGGAGCGCTTCGTTGTCGGGCAGGAGGATGATGATCGCGGAGACGATCGCTCCGAGGAATGCGTTGACCGCGACTCCGGCGAGCAGGAGCGTCGCCATGGAGAAGCGCCCGCCAACGGCGGCTATGCCGTACACGAGGAACGAGGCTGCGATGGCCCCCATGAATGCGAAGACTGGCAGCGCAAGGAAGAACAGACCTGCCATCCCGGTTGCGATGGCCACGACTGCCCCCACCGCACCCCCGGCGGATACGCCGATGATGCCTGGGTCGGCCATGGGATTGCGGAACAGCCCCTGCATCGTTGCTCCGGCCACTCCCAGAGCGACTCCTACCACGGCTCCGACCAGTATCCGTGGCAGCCTGATCTGTTCGATGACGAGCCGTTCGGTATGGCCGAACCCGGCCGCATCGAACCCCAGTGACGACAGCACGATAGAGGCGACATGGCTCACGGGGATGCTGACGGGGCCCATGCTCAAGGAGACGGCGGCGCTCGCCAGTATCAGCAGGAGCAGCGCTGATGCGCCGATCGCCAGCCGGCTGCTGACCGCCATGCGCCGGTAGCCGCGCAGTGTCGTGAGTCCGACCGCCCTCAAATCAAGAACCTCCAACGGCTCTCCGCTGGAGGTCAGGTTCACTCTGCCGGAATCTCGCGTCCGGCGGCGGAGGGACCCTCTCTGAGGCGGAGAGTGGTCACCTCTCGTTCGGGCAGGTCTCCTGGCTTCGCGGGCGGATGCACTTACCGGACCCTTCCCATCGTCACGTCCGACAGTGGGTTCCGACTCCCAATCATCCCGCTTACAGTGGCGCTACCGCGGCGGATTCGCACCGCCTTCCCTATTCTCCCTGGACGGGCACCTGAACGAGCAGTGATCGTATGTCCGTACGAGAGGGCAGGCTATGGCGTGGGCTGTGGGCTGTCAAGGACGGGTGTGACACGCTTACCGGTGAGGCCGCACGCTTAGTCCGCGTGGCCTATGGAAGCAGACTCCCCTATCATCAGGACTTCAGGAACCCCCTTGTAGCCCAAGGGGCACAGGTGCGGAAGGCGCTCCTGTGCCAAGGAAGTAACCGATAGCAGCCGATACCAGACATGGAAACGCCGGTTCGAAGTGGGCGGTGCTCGCTGCAGCAGGGACGAGCACGCTCCTCGGCACCTCCGATTTCTCGATAGTCGCGATCGCACTCCCCTCCTTCACCGAGGTGTTCGACGCGTCCACTTCCACCGTCGTCTGGATCGCTCTTTCTTATCAGCTCGTCGTGCTCGGTCTCGCGCTGCCGATGGGCCGGCTGGGGGACCAGTTCGGCAACAAGACCGTCTTCGCCACCGGAGCCCTGGTCTATGCAGTCGGCTTGGTGGGTGCTGCCGCTGCGCCAAACATTCTGACGCTAATCGCCCTTCGGGCTGTGCAGGGCGCAGGGGCTGCGATGATGGTCTCTCTTTCGCTGGGGCTGGTGTCGAGCGCCTTTCCACCTAACGAGCGCGGCAAGGCGTTGGGCTTGATGGCTTCCGTCGTCGGCTTCGGACTCATGTCGGGTCCGGCGCTCGGTGGCATCCTCCTCGAGACGCTGGGCTGGCGCTCCATCTTCTGGGTGCGCGCTCCGTTCGGGTTCGCCGGATTCGTCCTCGCCATGGTCTATCTCCGAGACATACGGGCGACCGCAGACCGGCGAACCGATCTCTCCGGTGCGGCCCTGCTGTTCGCGGCGCTGGTGCTGATGGCTGTAGGGCTGAACCGTGGCTCCGCTGAAGGCTGGACGTCGCCGCTGGTTCTCTTCGCGTTCCCACTGAGCGCGGTGGCCATGACGGCCTTCGCGCTCCACTCGGTCCGCACAGGGAGCCCCGTCGTAGACATACGGATGTTCCTGAACCCGGCCCTCTCCGTTTCCAGTGCGCTGATGCTGATGGCCGGCGTTTCGATGATGGCCGTGACCTTTGCGATGCCGTTCTACCTGCTCATCGCGCGGGGGCTGTCACCGTCGCCGGTCGGCCTGATCATGCTGGCGGCCCCTGCCATGTTCATCGTGTTTCCTCCGTTCACGGGACGTCTCTCCGACCGGATCGGTCCTCGGGTTCCCACGACGATCGGGCTGAGCCTGTCGGCAGCGGCGCTCTTCTTGCTCGCGAACCTGAACCTGGGTACGTCGATCCCGGTCATCGTGGGGACCTTGGTCCTGAGCGGCGTCGGCGGCTCGTTCTTTCAAGCGCCGAACCAGAGCGTCATTATGAGTGCAGCCCCGCGGGACCGAGTCGGGACAGTCTCCGCACTGATCCCGACCCTTCGTTACATCGGGATAATCACGGGGGTCGCGGCCTCAGAGGCGATCTTCACCTCGGGCCTTGGCGAGCCGGGGCTGGGTGGAGCGGATGCGGAGACAGTGACGGCCGCCGCGCGAACCGTGTTCCTCGTCTTCGGCGGGGTGGCTTCACTCGCTGCAGTGGTAGCGCTCTTTCGCACCGGCGGACGCTCCTGAGTCGACGGTGATTCCCAGGCTGTCCTACCGTGGGGATATGAATTCGGTAGCGCGTGGTGGGCGAAGCAGGGATCGAACCTGCGACCTCCTGTGTGTAAGACAGGCGCTCTAACCGCTGAGCTATTCGCCCCTGAGGGACAGTCTACAGTCTCCGCGCCGGAGAGCGGCGCGTGATAGCCTGAGAACCCCCATCACGCCTCTCGGTGGTTCCTTTGCTCACGTCTCGGAGATTCTGGAGCGGCGCGCTCCATATCTATATCCCGTCCCTGCTGATGATGATCGGCCAGGGAATGCTCATCCCTGCGCTGCCCACCTTGGCGGAGACGTACGCAGTAGCCCCCGCACTCGCCGTGCAGGTGGTCACCATCCAGCAGGTGGGCAAGTTCATCGCCTTCATCCCCACGGGCGCGATCGTCGACCGGTGGGGCGCCAAGCCGCCGATGATGATCGGCGCGTTCGTCTCCGCAGTCTGCCTCCTGGGTGCTGCCGCCACGGAGAACTTCGTGTTGCTCCTGGGCACTCAGATCGTGTGGGGATTCGGACAGAACATGTGGATGTTCGGGCGGGAGATCGCGGCGGCGGAGATGGTGCGTGCGGAGCATCGAGGCCGGGCGTTGAGCACGCTGATGGGCATCAGCGGCGCAGGCATGGCGCTCGGGCCGGCGATAGGCGGGTTCCTCGTCGAGCCTGTTGGCGTGCGGGGGCTCTTCCTGATCTTCGCGGGGATCAGCGCGGTGATATTCGTCCTGGCAACTATCCACAAGAGCGTGCGGCTCGAAAGGCCGAAGAGCAACCGCTCCATGTTCAACTTCACTGCCTTCAAGGAGATACACCCCTACTTCCGGCTCACTTACTTCATCCTGTTCATCACCACCTTCGGCGTGCTCACGCGGACACAGGTGACGCACACGATGCTGCCCCTCTACGTGGAGAACCAGCTGGCCTACAGCCCCACGGTGACCGGGCTGCTGTTCACCGTGCACGCCATCGCAACGTTCGCAATCATCCTGCCCGCCGGGTTCGTCTCGGACAAACTGGGCCGGAAGTGGGTTGCCGCACCATCGGCCCTCATCGCGGGTGCCACGTTCATCTTCGTTCCATTCGCAGACAACATGCTGACGCTGGGAGCCGTGCTCGTGTTCATGGGGTTCGCCAGCGGCATGGCGATGGGCTCCATGACGACGTATACGTTCGACATCGTGCCGGTGCACCTGCGTGGACAGTTGCAGGCGCTGCGGCGCTCGTTCGGGGAGACGGGAGCGATATCGGGGCCTCTCATCGCCGGAGCGGTCGCAAGCGTAGCCAGCCCATCGACGACCTTCTGGGTGTTCGCTCCGCTGCTCACGGGCGCTGGGCTGGCGCTCGTCTTCTTCGCGCGGGAGGGTCTGCCATCCAGGCGCGCGCCGGGTGCTCCGCCCCCTGCCGTGGAGAGCGTTCCTGCCCGGTAGGCTGCTACCATGCGGAGGCGGCGTTCGCCGGGCATTCCCCGCCGTAAGGGAGGCCTCTTTTCGTGCGCTCCAGTAGGCCACCACTCCTGAGAGCTGCGCTCTTCATCTACCTGCCGTCCATGCTGATGAGCATGGGGCAGGGCATGATTATCCCTGCGCTCCCCGCGATAGCCCGGACGTTCAACGTCTCTGAAGCGCTTGCGGTGCAGGTGATTACGAGCCAGCTCATCGGGCGCACGCTCTCGATGCTCCCCACCGGCGCGATCGTCGACCGGTTCGGCGTGAAACCGCTGATGATAGGCGGTGCGGCGCTTGCGACGGTCAGCACGCTCACCGCTGCGCTCGCGCCGAGTTTCACCGTGATTATCGTCACCCAGTTCTTCTGGGGCATCGGCATGAGCACGTGGATGTTCGGCCGCGAGGTCGCCGCGGTCGACATGGTGCAGCGGAGCCAGCGGGGGCGGCAGATGAGCGCGCTCATGGGCATCGGCAGCACGGGCATGGCGTTCGGCCCTGCTATCGGCGGAGTGCTGACCGACCTGATGGGCGTTCGGGGCCTCTTCTTCGTCTATGCGGGCATGTCGGCGGTCGTGCTGGCGATATCTCTGCTGCACCGGGAGATATCCCGTCCTTCCCGCCGCACCTCCGCTCCGCTGTTCGACCTGCGCGCGGTTGCGCAGATACACCCCTACTACCGCGCTACCTACCTGGTCCTCTTCTATTCCACGTTCGCACAGATGATCCGTGGACAGGTCACCAACACGATGCTGCCGCTCTACGTGCAGAGCCAGTTGGAATACTCGGCCTCGATCACAGGACTTCTGTTCACTGCCGCGGGGGTGACGACGTTCCTGATGATCGCGCCGACGGGGATCATCTCGGACAAGCTGGGGCGGAAGTGGGCGGCCGGGCCTGCCGCCGTGTTCTCCACCATCGCGTTCATCGCCTTTCCGCTGGCGACGAACATTCCCCTGCTCTTCGCCGTGATGTGCCTCGTCGGGCTGGCGAATGGGTTGGCGATGGGCGCGATGACGATCTACACCTACGACGTCGTGCCAGTGCATGTGCGGGGGCAGTTGCAGGCGCTGCGGCGGGGGGTCGGCGAACTCGGAGCGCTCACGACGCCACCCTCGGCGGCGGTGATAGCCAGCGCGTTCACACCGGCCATGGCGTTCTGGTTCTTCGCTCCGCTGCACGTGGTCTCGGCGGTGCTCATCTTCGGGATGGCGCGGGAGAGCCTGCAAGGGAAGCGCAAGCCGGGGGCGCCGTCCTCGCAAGAGATCGACGCGGGAGCATCGTCGGTGCGTTCAGAGGGAGGGTGAGGGAGGCCATTGGTGGCAACGACAGGATTCGAACCTGTGACCTAGCGCTTATGAAGCGCCCGCTCTGCCGCTGAGCTACGTTGCCACCGGGCACGCCGGGGAGCCAGCCGCTCGACCCGGTGCGCAGCCTTTCGATGATACGGACGCTCAGCTACCTCCGTCAACGAGAGAGTGGCGCGACGGAGCCCCTCACGCAGAAGCGCGGCGCGGGTTGCCGATGGGCGGTAGGAAGAGGGCGGCCACGGTTGCGAGCAGAGATACGACGGTGGCGTACGGGAAGATGAGCCGGTAGTCGTCGATGCCCGGCGGCGAGAACCAGGCGATGATGATGCCGAGCAGGAGGGGCGAGAACGCGCCGAAGAAGGCGTTGTTGCCCCAGAGCAGGCCGATCATGCTGCCCTCGATGTGACGCCCCTCTGCGACGTCCAGCGACGCCGCCTGCGCGAGGTTGGCGCCAGCGAACCGGAATATGCCCAACAGGCCAACCAGCACGAGGAAGAGCGGGCCCAGCTCCGCGGTGAAAATCATGATGCCCGTTATCACGGTCGAGAAGAGGAGCACGCCGACGAGCACCGGCTTGCGCCCGGCCCTGTCGGAGAAGGCCCCGATGAGCGGCGAGACGATGATGGACGTGCCGACCATGAGCGCAAGGTAGGGCGCGACGACCGCGGCGATACGCGCCTCGCTCGGGTCGTCCTCGACCTCTCGCAGGAGCTGGGCAATGAGGACGGGGAGGAAGAAGACGATGGCGCGGTCGGCCATGCCACGCAGACCGGAGACGATGAGCAGCACCGGAAGCGCGCGGCTGGTGAAGAGCCCGCCGATGCTCCTGAACTGCGCGCCCGCGGTCCGGGACACGGTCTCCCGGCGCGGGAGTCCCAGCCGCGCCAGCATGAACAGGATCATGGCCGAGACGATCGCGATGACGAAGAAGCCGCCCACCAGTACGCCGCTCCACGTAGTGACCAGGAGCGCCGCAGCGACGATGAACGGCGTAATCACCTCGCCCAGGCTCCCGGCAGAGCGATGCAAGGACATGAGCAGGGCGCGGTCCTTCGGGAAGGTGAACGACAGGATGCCCAGCCCCACCGGGTGCCAGAACGAGCCCGCCGCCGAGCCGAGGGAGACGGCGATGATGAGGATGGCGGCGTTGGGCGAGATGCCTGCCAGGAGGTAGGCGAAGCCCATGGAGAACAGGCTTCCGGCGAGGAAGATGCCCCGGTTGCCTGCGAAGAGGTCCACCATGAAGCCGCCGCCCATGCTCAGGATGCCGCCGGCCGCCTGCCTCGATGCGGACAGGATGCCGAGCGCCACGGGCCCCATCATGAACACGTCCTGGATGATGGGGAGCAGGACGAGGAAGCCGTCGGCATACATATGCTGGAAGCCGTGGCCGGTGACGATGACTCCGGCAACGCGCTTCGGTTTGCTGACGACGACTACGTCGGCTGTCGGTGCTGCGGTGGTCATGGGCGTTCTGTTATCTCTGCGTTCTCCCGGTGCGCCGATACTAGCACGCGGCGAGCGCGGCGGCTCAAAGGGCGCCCACGAGGGCGCCTTACGGCCTTATTCCAGGCGGAAGCAGCGGGCGGCGTTCTCCCACATGAGCTTGCGCATCCGCTCCTCGCCGAGGCTGTCCCAACCGAGGACGATGTCCGCCGACTTCGGGAAGCGAGACTCGGCGTGGGGATAGTCGGAGCCGAACATGAGGACGTGGTCGCCCATGAATTCGGAGACCATGCGGGTCATCTGCTCGCCCTCGTGGATGACGATGCCGGCGAAGAAGCGTCCGCCGGTCATGTACTCCTCGATCGTGCGGAGGCCGTCGGCGACGTAGCCCATGTAGTGGACCTGGTCCTCCATGCGCTTCATCCAGAAGGGGAGCCAGCCGAAGCCGGACTCGAGGATGGCGAGGTTGAGGTTGGGGTACTTGTCGAGCAGGCCCGCGCCGATGAAGGCGGAGATCATCCGCATCGCACCCCAGGGATGGGAGGCGGTGCGGCCGATGAACGGGTTGTCCCAGAGGTCGCGGTAGCCGGGGTAGCCGGTCGCGAAGCTGTGGTGCGTGACGGTGAGCCCGGCGTCGTCCGCAGCAGCCCAGATGGGATGGAGGTCCGGGTGGTCGACGGGGTAGTCGAGCGGCAGGCTCACCCAGACGCCCTTCGCCCACGGGGAGTCCGCGTAGCGCTTGATCTCCAGCACAGAGCCCTCGACGTCGCGCGCGGTGGCGAGGATGAGCGAGTTGAGGCGTCCGGCGTGCCGCGAGCACATGTCGTCGATCTGGCGGTGGACGCTGCGGAGCATCGCCATGTCGACGGCGGGGTCGGAGTGGCCGGACGCCGCGCCGGGCACCATGAGGTGGACGTCCACGCCCTCCTCGTCCATGTCGCGGACGCGGGCATCGGCGTCCCAGTCGGAGCCTCCGGGCGTGGGGAAAGTGAAGCCCTGGAAGTTCTGGAAGTGGCGCTGGGCGTTGGGGCGAGGGCCCGCCTCCCCAAGGATGCGTGGGGGCGCCGCGCCCCAACCGCCCTCACTGCCGAGGCGGTAGAGGTGGGTGTAGGGCTCCGGCATCTCCTCGCCTGCCCAGCCGGTGCGGAACTCGCGGGTCTGCAACTCGTCCTTCATGTCCCGGAGCATGGGGTCGAGGAAGGGCTCGAGCGTCTCCGCGGAGGCGTGGAAGTGCGTGTCCGCGTCGAATATCCGGTAGCCGTTGCGCATGGCAGTGCCTCGCTGGGGGTGTGGGCGGAGTATACGCCGCTCGTTCACCCTCACTTCTGTGCGTCGGACCAAGAAGCTCAACGGGGCTTAATTCTGAGCTTCTTGGTCGGCACCCTACGAGTAATCCGGCAGGCGGTTCTGAGCTCCTTGGTCTTCTTGGTCGGGGGTATTCCCAAGGCCGTGGCCTGCTTCCCGCGACCAAGGGACCAAGGAGCTCATCGTTTTCAAAGTTTCGCGCTGCACCCATAGACCCTGTCTATAGCTGGGCCTCGAGCTATAGACGGAATCTATGGGTGCTGTCAGGGCGGCGGTCATGCATACAGCGTACGCGGTGAGGATGCGACCGCGTAAGGGGCGGGTGTCACAGGGGGCAACCCTCACCCGCCGCGCAAGCGCGTCGACCTCTCCCATGGGGAGAGGGAATCAGTCTCCCCGAGAGATTCCTCGACTACGCTGCGCTCCGCTCGGAATGACAACGCCCACACCCCCGCAACTCCGTGTGACCTGACGGCCACGCTGGATTCCAGCCTTCGCTGGAATGACGAGGTTGCGGGCAGTAGGATGCGCGGCATGGCGAACGAGAGACCGATCCGGCGCATCGGGGTGCACGTGCCCGCAGATGGGCTGTCGCGGCAGGAGACACTCGACCTCGTGCGGCGGGCGGAGGAACTGGGGTACGAATCGATCTGGGCCGGAGAATCGTGGGGGTTCGACGCATTCACGACGCTGGCGTGGCTCGCGGGGCAGACGACGCGCATCGGCATCGGGACGCACATCGCGACGATGTTCAGCCGCACTCCGGCGATGACGGCGCAGAGCGCGGCGTCGCTCGACTCGATATCGGGTGGACGGCTCACGCTGGGGCTCGGCACGAGCGGACCCATCGTGGTCGAGAACTGGCACGGGCAGCGGTGGGAGCAGCCGCTGCAGCGGACGCGCGAGTTCATCGAGATCGTGCGGCTTGCGCTGTCGGGCGAGCGGGTGGACTACGACGGCAAGGTATTCCGGCTGCGCGGCTTCCGCCTGCGGGACGAGGCACTACGGTCCTCGGTGCCGGTGATGCTGGCGTCGATAGGGCCCCGGAACGTGGGGCTGACCGGGGAACTGGCGGAGGGCTGGCTGCCCATCTTCCTGCGCGTGGACGCGCTGCCGGAGATGCGGGCGTTGCTGGCGACGGGGGCGGCGCGGTCAGGGCGTGATGCGACGGAGATCGAGATAGCGCCCGCGATGCTGGCCGCGGCGTCGGAGCGCTCGCCGGAGGCCGCGCGGGACATGGCGCGTGCGCACATCGCGTTCTACGCGGGCGGCATGGGGACGTTCTACAACAACATGCTGCAGCGCTTCGGGTGGGCGGAGGAGGCGGAGCGCATCAACCGGGAGTGGGCGCGCCCGAACCGCGAGGGGCGCCCGGCGGCCGCAGCCGCCGTCACCGACGAGATGCTGGACTCGACGAGCGCGGTCGGGACTCCGGCGCACGCTCGGGAGCGATTGGAAGCGGCGTATGCCGCAGGCGTCACGCTGCCGGTGCTGATGTTTCCGCACGAGGCCGATGCCCCGCTGATAGGCGACACGCTGGAGGCGCTGGCGCCGTCGCGGTGGTGACCTATCCCATCTCGATGATGGCGCGGCCGACGATGTCGCCGCCGGCGAGTGCGCCGTAGGCGTCGTTCACCTCATCGAGGGTGTAGCGGCGGGTGATGGGCGCGCTGGTGTCGACCGCGCCGCGGCGGACGAGATCGACGATCTCCGGCATGTCGCTGCGGGCCTTCGCACCGTAGGAGCCGGCGACCGTGATGCCGCGCCGGACGAACCGCGTAATCTCCAGCGGCACCTCGACGCCGACAGCCGCGATGCCGATGAGCACGACCTTGCCGCCGTCGCGGACGGACTCGAACGCCTGTCGCACGGTGACGGGCGAGCCGAGCGCCTCGATGGCGACGTCGACGCCGCGCCCGTTCGCGAGTTCGCGGACGCGAGCGGGGGCGTCCTCGGTCGAGCCGTTGACGGCGTGGGTCGCGCCCATCTCCAGCGCCTTCTCCAGCTTGTCGCCGCGTATGTCGACGGCGATGACCTGCGATGCGCCGAACGCGCGCGCCATCTGGAGCACCTGCGTCCCGACGCCGCCGACGGCGAAGACGGCGACACTCTGGCCGGGGCGGACGTCGGCCTGGTTCCGGACCGCGCCGTAGGCGGTGAAGATGGAGCAGCCGACGATGGCGGCGTCCGTGAGCGGTACGCTCGCGGGCAGCGGGAAGACGGAGGTGTCGGGCGTTACGGCATACTCGGCGAGGCCACCCATGCTGTACATGGCGATGGGGTCGCCGTTGGGCCGGTGCAGGCGGGTCGAGCCGTCGTAGAGCTGGCCCTTGAGGCGGTTGTAGGCGAAGAACGTTTCGCAGAGATCCTCGCGTCCGCGCACGCAGTAGCCGCAGTTGCCGCACGGCATGATGAAGGAGCAGACGACGCGGTCGCCCACGGCGACGTTCGTCACGCCGGGGCCGATGGCGTCGACGATCCCGGAGACCTCGTGGCCGAGCACGCCGGGCGTGGGGAAGGCGACCTCGCCCTTGAGCACGTGGAGGTCCGTGTGGCAGACGCCGCAGGCGGCGACCTTTACCCGCACCTCGTGCTCGTGCGGCTCCGGCATGACCAGGTCCTCGACGGTCATGGGCTGGTTGGGCTGGGAGAAGACTGCGGCGCGCACGACTAGAACCACCTGCTGATGACGACCTTGCGGTCGGTGAAGAAGTCGACGACCTCGCGGCCTTGGGCGTGGAGCGTGCCAAAGAACGAGTCCTTCATGCCGCCGAACGGGAAGAAGGCCATCGGCGCGGCGACGCCGACGTTGACGCCGATGTTGCCCGCGGTGACGCGGTGCCTGAACTCCCGCGCAGCCGCGCCGCTGGCGGTGAAGATGCTGGCGGCGTTGCCGAACGGCAGGGCCTCGATGCGGCCTATCGCCTCGTCGAGCGAGTCGGCGCGCATGATGCCGGCGACAGGGCCGAATATCTCCTCTTTCGCGATGGCCATCTGCGGCTCGACACCGTCGAACACGCACGGCCCGGCGAAGTAGCCCGCGAGCTCCTCGTCCTGCCGGGCTGAACGCCTGTCCACGATGAGGTCCGCGCCCTCCTCGACACCCTTGTCGACGTAGCCGAGCACCCGGTCCAGCGAGCGCTGGGAGATAACCGGCCCCATGCCGACGGTCTCGTCCAGTCCGTAGCCGAGCTTGAGGTTACGCGCGCCCTCGGCGAGGCGGTCGCGCACACTCTCGTAGGCGCCGCCGACGGTGACGACGACCGAGCCCGCGAGGCATCGCTGTCCCGCCGCGCCGAAGATGGAGCCCATCATGTTGTCGATGGCGGAATCGAGGTGGGCGTCCGGCATGGCGACGAGGAAGTTCTTCGCGCCGCCGCCGCACTGGACGCGCTTCCCCTCCGCCGACGCCTTCGTGTAGACGTAGCGGGCCACTGGGGAGGAGCCGACGAACGAGATGCCGCGCACGTCCGGGTGCTCCAGCAGTGCGTCGACGGCGTCCTTCGCGCCGTGCACGACGTTCAGCACGCCGGCAGGGATGCCTGCCTCAAGCGCGAGTTCGGCCATGCGCGTCTGCGAGAGCGGGGTCTGCTCCGACGGCTTGACGACGACGGTGTTGCCGGTGGCGATGGCGTAGGGGATGAACCAGTTGGGCACCATGAGCGGGAAGTTGAACGGGCCGATGATGCCGAAGACGCCGATGGGCTGGCGGACGGCTTCGGCGTCGATGCCGGGCGCGATGTTCTCCAGCCCGTAGCCCTGCATGAGCGTGGGGATGCCCGCAGCGACCTCCACGTTCTCGATGGCGCGACGCGTCTCGCCGCGGGCGTCCTCGATCGTCTTTCCGTGCTCCTGGACGATGGTGCGCGCGAACTCCTCGAAGTGCTGCTCCATCAGTCCCTTGAGCGTGAAGAGGCTGCGGGCGCGCAGCACGGGCGGAGTCTCACGCCATGTAAGAAACGCCTGCTTCGCCGCGGCGACCGCGTCGTTCACTTCGCTGGGGGTCGAGAGCGGGACCTGTGCGATGACGCCGGTTGTCGCGGGGTTCTCCACGTCCAGCCAGCCGCTCGCGTCGGGCTCGACCCACTCGCCGTTGATGAGATTCCTCAGTTTGCCGTAGTTGGCTTTGACCTCGGGCAGCACGCGCGTTCCTCCTGCGTTCGGTATAGGGCGGGGAGCATTGTAGCGGAGCGGGTGGTGGTTGCGGGCCTGCCCTATAATCGCGCCGTCGGAGAAGGAGGCGCGCGATGGACGAGCAGCAGGCAAGGGAGCGTCGTAACGAACTGACCCGGTACGCGTCGCGGTTCTGGGCGGGCGAGGCCGAGATAGCGCGGACGTTCTTCTCTGAGTCGCGGTCGCCGGAGGAGCACCTGCGCTGGCTGCGTGTGCAGGCGTACAAGGAGCTGCAGCCGCGCGACGACGGCATCATCCTGCGGAACATCGAGCAGCTGGCGCGGAACTACCCGTCGCTGGAGAAGGGTGTCGATAGAGCAGACTTCCTCTACAACATCCAGTTCCTCGAAGAGGAGTTCCGGCACTACGTCGTCTTCGCGGACGTGATCGACTACATCACCGGCGGGCAGCTGACGACCGAGGAGCTGGCGACGTACGACATCGAACACGAGCGGGAGCTGCGCGCGGTGCGCAAGCGCTGCTTCGAGCGCCACGGGGAGCTGGGGCGGTTCGCGTCGTCGTTCTGCGAGGGCGGCGGAGCGTCCATCTTCTACGAGGGAATGCAGATCGGCGGCGACGAGCTCAGCGACCGTATCGCCGCAGCGTGCGCGAACGTGTACGGCGACGAGGTCGACCACGCGGCACACGGCGCGGACAACCTGAACGCGATCGCGCGGTCGGAAGAGGACTGGGTGCTGGCGAAGGAGATGGTGACGGAGATCTCCATGCAGCGGATGCGGATGCGGAACGAGGAGTTCGGCTTCCCGCTGTCGGACGAGCGCCTGCTGGAGATCGCGGAGGGGCAGGTGGAGTTGCCGGAGCGGTTCGAGGCGCTGCTGGTGTAGCGGTCAGCGGAGCTCGGGGAGGCGGGTGATGAGGTCGCGGTCGATGTCCTCGATACGGGCCTTGCCGCACATCATCATGGTGGTCTCGACCTCGTCGCGCAGGATGTCCAGCATGTGCATCACGCCGTAGTCTCCGGCGTAGGCGAGCCCCCAGAACATCGGCCTGCCGAGCATGACGGCCTTCGCGCCGAGGGCAATGGCCTTCACCACGTCCGTGCCACGCCGGATGCCGCCGTCAAGGTAGACCTCAACGTCGCCCGCGGCTTCGGCGACCTCCGGCAGCGCCTCGATGGTCGGGATGGTGGTGTCGAGGTTGCGTCCGCCGTGATTGGAGACGATGAGAGCGTCGACGCCGTGCTCGGCGCAGAGGGCTGCGTCCTCGCGGGTGATGATGCCCTTAAAGACGATCGGCAGGTTGGTGATTGAGCGGAGCCAGGCGACGTCATCCCACGATGCGCCGGGGTCGACGCGGCTGCGGGAGCTGATGCCGGAGTTGAACTTGGTGAGGTCTTTGGGCGGCTCGAGTCCGGGCGCGTCCCCGGCGGTAGGCTGGCGCTGGTAGGAGTTGCGGATGTTGCGCTCGCGCTTGGGCGGCCAGACGGCGTCGAGCGTGACGCAGATGGCGTCGTAGCCGTTCTCCTCAGCCATGTGCACGCGGTCGACGGTCTGTTCGCGGTCGCGGTAGAAGTAGGTCTGGTACCACTTGGAGCCGTCCGCGCCGCGGGCTATCTCCTCGGGGGCGTAGGAGCAGTTGGCGCTGACGGCGAGGATGGTCCCGGCTGCGGCCGCGGCCCTGGCCGAAGCGAGTTCGCCGTCTTCGTGCGCTCGCTTGTGGCTGCCGCACGGGGAGAGCATGAACGGGAGCCCGATGCGGTTGCCGAGGACGGAGACCGAGAGGTCGGCGTCGGGTATGCCCGCGAGCATGCGGGGACGGAGGGCGATGTGGTCGAAGACGGAGCGGGTGCGCTCGAGGGTGATCTCGTCGGTTGCGCCGCCCGCGACGTAGTCCCACTCGTTGAGCGGGAGCGTCTGCTCGCAGATGGCTTCCAGTTCGTAGAGGTTGATGGGCTCTCCGGTCATGGCTTCCTCCCTAGTTGTCAGCAGGGACCGTCGCCCGTGAGCCGCTCGAACGGCAAGGCGCGGTCCTGGTATCGGGCGAGCATGAAGATGAGGTCCGAGGCGCGGTTGAGGTAGCGGATGAGCTCCGGGTTCTCAATCATCCCTTCGAGGTTCATCTGCACGGCGCGGCGTTCGGCCCTGCGCAGGATGGAGCGTGCGAGGTCGAGCGCAGCGGAGGGCTGAGTTGCCCCAGGGATGATGAAGCTCCGGGGCAGCTCCACCTGCGCGCCGAGGGTATCGATGTCGTTCTCCAGCGCGGCGGTCATGTCCGGGGTGACGACGCTGAAGTGACGTTGGAGGTTGGCGTACTCGGCGCGGTCGGTGGCAAGTTCCGCCCCGACGGTGAAGAGTTCGCGCTGGAGGCGCTTGACGATGCGCTGCACGTCCGGGTCGCTGGTGAGCGCGCGGGCGAGGCCGAGGGCGGAGACGGCCTCGTCGGTGGTGCCGTAGGCCTCGGTGCGGAGGTCGCTCTTGGAGATGCGTCCGCCGTAGAGGAGGCCGGTCTCACCTTCGTCGCCGTACTTCGTATAGATCTTGAGGTCGGTCATATCGCGGGGATTATACGTGCGCCGGAGAACGGTTGCGCCTGCTCAGCGGTGAGGCGTACGCGGTTGACACAGGAGTGCGCTTGCGGTAGCATCCCCATGTTCGTGCCCGAACGGGTACGGATTCGGCAGAAAGGCTTACGAAAAGCGCAGGGAGTACCGCACAAGTGCCTACTGTAAACCAGCTGGTGCGCCATGGACGCAAGCGCGTGGTAAAGAAGACCAAGGCGCCTGCGCTCCGTTTCGTGCGGAACAGCCTGCGCAACCGTGTGTACCGAGGGGACGGGAGCCCGCAGAAGCTGGGGGTCTGCGTCCAGGTGCGAACGGTTACGCCGAAGAAGCCGAACTCCGCTCTGCGGAAGGTGGCCCGTGTCCGCATGACGAACGGGATGGAGGTTACGGCCTACATACCGGGAGAGGGCCACACGCTGCAGGAGCACTCCGTCGTCCTGATCCGCGGAGGGCGTGTCAAGGACCTGCCGGGCGTTCGCTACCACATCATCCGTGGGGCGCTCGACGCAACGGGGGTCAACGGCCGGAAGCAGGGGCGGAGCAAGTACGGGACCAAGCGCCAGTAGTTCACTGGGGAGGTCCCGTTCTCCAATTCGTAATTGACAGAGACGCGGTTCGCTGGCGCGATCTGCGGGCTTGGCGTCATGGGTTATCTGCGCTTCGGGGCGCAAGTGCGCTAAAGGCGCAGGGAGGAAGCGAATAGATGTCTCGTCGACGACGTGCTGAGCGCCGTGTGCCTGTAGCGGACCCCCGCTACGGGAGCGTGACGCTGGCCAGCTTCATCAACCGGGTCATGCTGAACGGCAAGAAGACGGTTGCGCAGCGCTCGGTCTACCAGGCGCTCGACCAGGTAGCGCAGGAGACGAACCGCGACGCGATGGAGGTTTTCCAGACCGCGCTGCGGAACGTCACGCCGACGGTTGAGGTGAAGCCCCGGCGCGTGGGCGGCGCGACGTACCAGGTGCCGGTCGAGGTGCCTGAACGCCGCCGGAACGCGCTGGCGATGCGGTGGCTCATACGCTTCGCGCGTGCGCGCGCAGGGCAGCCGATGCGCTCCCGGCTGGCGGCCGAGATCATCGACGCGTCGCGGGGACAGGGCGCGGCGGCACGCCGCCGTGAAGAGATGCACAGGATGGCCGAGGCGAACCGGGCGTTCGTCAATTACCGCTGGTAGGAACTCATAGATGACTGTTGACCTGCAGAAAGTCCGAAACATCGGATTCATCGCCCACATCGACGCCGGCAAGACGACGGTGACCGAGCGGGTGCTGTTCTTCACGGGCCGAACCTACAAGCTGGGCGAGGTGCACGAGGGCACAGCGGTGATGGACTGGATGGCCCAGGAGCGTGAGCGCGGCATCACGATCACGTCCGCTGCAACGCGTGCCGCCTGGAAGGGCCATCAGATCAATATCATCGACACGCCGGGTCACGTGGACTTTACGGCGGAAGTGGAGCGAAGCCTCCGTGTACTCGACGGAGGCGTTGTTGTGTTCGACGCGGTCGCGGGGGTGCAGCCGCAGTCCGAGACGGTGTGGCGCCAGGCCGACCGCTACGGAGTGCCGCGCATCTGCTTCGTCAACAAGATGGACCGCATCGGCGCGGACTTCGAGAAGACGATGGACTCTATCCGGCACCGGCTCAAAGCGGTGCCGGTTCCTGTGCAGTACCCGATCGGGGCCGAGGACCAGTTCCACGGCGTCATCGACCTGGTGGAAGAGAAGGCGTGGTTCTTCGAGCGCGGCGGCGCGTCCGGCGAGTTACGCGAGGGCGAGATACCGTCCGAACTGCGCGAGGAAGCGGCCCAGATCCGCGAGGAGATGATTGAGCGGGTCGCGGAGAACGACGAGCACGTGCTCGAGCAGTTCCTCTCCGGCGAGACGCCATCCCCGGAAGAGATCAAGGCCGCCCTCCGGCGGGCCACGATAGCGAACCACGCGGTGCCGGTCGTGTGCGGCTCAGCGCTCCAGAGCCTGGGCGTGCAGCTGGTGCTGGACGCAGTGCTGGACTACCTGCCGTCGCCGCTGGACGTTCCCGCGGTGGTCGGGAAAGCCCCCAACAGCGAGGACGAGGTCGAGCGCAAGGCGGACATCTCCGAACCGTTCGCGGCGCTGGCGTTCAAGGTCGTGTCCGACCCCTACGTGGGGCGGCTCGTCTACTTCCGGGTGTACTCCGGCTCCATGAAAGCGGGAGCGAGCGTGTACAACTCCATCAAGGGAGTGCGGGAGCGGATGGGGCGCATCATGTTCATGCATGCGAACCACCGGGAAGAGGCGGAGAGCATCTCCGTCGGTGAGATCGGCGCCGCGGTGGGACTGAAGAACACGTTCACCGGCGAGACGATCTGCGACGAGAAGCAGCCCATCATGCTCGAGTCGATCCGCTTCGCCGAGCCGGTGATATCGGTGGCTATCGAGCCCGCGACGCGAGCGGAGCAGGACAAGCTGACGGACTCGCTCATCAAACTGGCGGAAGAGGACCCCACATTCAGGGTGCGGTACGACAAGGAGACCGGCCAGACGGTGATGTCCGGCATGGGCGAACTGCACCTCGAGATCCTGGTCGACCGCCTGAAGCGCGAGTTCAACGTGAACGCCGCGATAGGCCGCCCGCAGGTGGCGTACCGCGAGGCGATCACTCATCCTGCGAAGGCGCAGGGGCGTTTCGTGCGTCAGACCGGCGGCCGCGGCCAGTTCGGCGACTGCGTGCTGGAGATCGAGCCGGGCCAGCAGGGCTCCGGCTTCCAGTTCGAGAACCGGATCGTCGGCGGCGCTATCCCGCGGGAGTACATCCCGGCGGTCAGCAAGGGCGCCGAGGAGGCGCTGCTCACGGGCGTCATCGCGGGCTACCCGGTTATGGACGTGAAGGTCGCCGTCGTGGACGGCTCCTTCCACGCGGTGGACTCATCCGAGATGGCGTTCAAGATAGCGGCGTCCATGGCGATAAAGGACGCGCTGTCCAAGGCAGGACCCGTACTGCTGGAGCCGGTGATGGAGCTGCAGGTGATAACGCCGGGTGAATACCTGGGCGAGGTGCTCGCAGACTTGAACAGCCGCCGGGGCAGGATCAAGTCGATGGAAGGCCAGGGCGACACGCAGGTGCTCGAGGCGGACGCTCCGCTGGTGGAGATGTTCGGCTACGCGACAGACCTGCGGTCGGTGACGCAAGGCAGGGCGAACTACTCGATGGAGTTCGGGCGTTACGAGAAGGCGCCGGACTCCACCGTGCAGGCCGTGGCCCGCAGCGCATAGGAGAACAGGACGTGGTTGAACAGACAACACGAGTGCGAGGCGCCCAGGTGACAGCACCCGGCCAGAAGGTCCGCATCGTCCTCCGGGCGTTCGATCACAAGCTGGTCGACCAGTCGTCGGGCCAGATCGTGGAGGCGGCGGAGCGAACGGGTGCAGCGGTATCCGGCCCTGTCCCCCTGCCGACGCGCATCAAGCGGTTCTGCGTGATCCGCTCACCGCACATCGACAAGGACTCGCGCGAGCATTTCGAACTCCGGACGCACAAGCGGCTCGTGGACATCCTGGACCCCAACTCCAAGACGATAGACGCACTGACCCGCCTGCAGATGCCTGCGGGTGTGGACATCTCCATCAAGTTGTAGCGGAACGATGATCGAAGGACTGATAGGCAAGAAGATAGGGATGACGCACCTCTTTGCATCGGAGGCGCGAGTCATCCCCGTCACCGTGCTCGAAGTCGGGCCCTGTGTCGTCACACAGGTCCGCACCGGGGAGCGCGACGGGTACGAAGCCGTCCAACTCGGTTACGGCTCGGTGAAGCAGCTGAGCAGACCCGCAGCGGGACATCTGGCATCGTCGGGCGCGCGGGTACGGCACCTGCGCGAGTTCGGCTCAGACGACGTCTCCTCCTACAAGGTGGGCCAGGAGTTGCGCGTCAATCAGTTCCAGGCCGACGACCTCGTCGACGTGGTCTCGACGACCAAGGGCCGCGGTTTCCAGGGCGCCATGCGGCGTCACGGCTTCGGCGGCGGACAGAAAACGCACGGTCAGGGCGACCGTGGCCGAGCGGTCGGCTCCATCGGCGCGGGTACGTACCCGGGCCGCGTGTTGAAGGGCAAGAAGATGCCCGGCCACATGGGCAACAGGCGCAAGACCGTCCGCAGGCTCAAGGTTGTCGAGGTGGACGCCGAGCGCAACCTGCTGTTCGTGCGGGGCGCCGTTCCCGGCGCACGCAACACCACGGTGATGGTGCGCTACGCGCACGGCGTTCCTGTTGCGGAGCGCATCATTCCCGAAGAGCCGGTGGTAGAGATCGAGGAAGAATCGGTCGAGGAGACGGTTGCAGAGGTCGCCGAGCCGGTGCAGGAGGCGGTCGCGGAGACTGAAGAGGCGGCTGCCCCTGAGGAGCCGGCGGCTGAAGCGGCACAGGACGAACCTGCCTCAGAGGCGGAGGAACCGGCGCAGGAGGAGGCGGCAGCCGAAATCGAGGAGGCTGCTGCAGAGGAACCGGCAGCGGAAGCCGAAGAAGCTACTGCGGAGGAGCCAGCGGCTGAGACGTCGCAGGAAGAGCCTGCCGCAGAAGTTGAAGAGCCCGCAGCCGAAGCCGACGAGACGTCGAGTGACGAGGCGCCGGCGGAGGAAGTGTCTTCCGATGAGCCTGCGGCAGAGGAGGAGCCGGTCGACGAAGCACCGGCTGAAGAATCGCCTGCCGACGATGCGTCGGTCGATGAAGCCGAGGGCGATGAAGCCGAGCAATCCGACAAAGAGGAGGAGCGTTCCTGATGCAACTTCCTCTGTATGACCTGAGCGCGAACGGCACGGACACGCTGGAAGTCAGCGACGTGGTCTTCGGCGCCCCTGAGAACCCCGAGCTGCTGCACCAGGCGCTGGTGTACCACCGCGCGAACCAGCGGCAGGGCTCCAGCAACACCCTGACGCGCGGACAGGTGAACGGCACCGGCCGCAAGCCTTTCTCGCAGAAGGGCACCGGCCGGGCGCGGCAGGGCTCCTGGAAGTCTCCGCACCACCGCGGAGGCGGTGTGGCTTTCGGGCCGACGCCTCGCTCGTACCGGCAGCGGATGCCGAAGCAGATGCGCCGGCAGGCGATCCGGACGGCGCTGTCGGGCAAGGTGGCCGCGGAGCGGCTGTTCGTTGTCGACGGGCTGGACTCGATAGAGCAGAAGACGAAGGCGATGGCGGGAGTGCTCTCTGCCTTCGCGGTGAAAGGCTCAGCGCTCGTGGTGCTGGGAGCGGAGTCGCAGACCGGAGTCGCGGTGCGGAACATCCCCCGCGTGAAGGCGATCCGCGCCGACCTCGTGAACGTGTTGGACCTGCTTCGTTACGACGCAGTGCTCATGAGCCCGGACGCGGCCCGCCGCACGGACGAGATATGGTCGGACACCCGCCGGGTGCGAACGCAGGAGGCGGTGGCCTGATGCATATCTTCCAGGTGCTGAAGCGTCCGCTGATCACGGAGAAGTCGACCCTGCTGCAAGAGCAGAACAAGTACGTCTTCGAGGTGATGCCGTCTGCGAACAAGGTGCAGGTGCGCGAGGCGGTGCAACGGGCCTTCGAGGTCAAGGTTACGAACGTGAACATGGTGCACACCGCAGGAGAGAACCGGCGCCTGCGCAACGGGCGGTGGCTCCGGACTCCGGCGACGAAGAAGGCGATCGTTACCGTCGCTCCGGGCGACACGATCCAGTTGTTCGAGGGAGCGTAGCGATGCCGTTGAAGCGTTTGAACCCCACCAGCCCCGGCGTCCGCGCCGCGGTGCGCCCCGACTTCTCGGAGGTGACGCGGCGGTCGCCGCACAAGCCACTGACGAAGGGTCTCCACAAGAGCGGAGGCAGAAACGTTCGCGGCAAGATGACCGTCCGGCATCGCGGAGGCGGCGCAAAGCGGGCCTGGCGCGACATCGACTTCAAGCGCAACAAGCCGGGCGTCCCCTGCAAGGTGGAGTCCATCGAGTACGACCCGAACCGCTCCGCGCGCATCGCGCTGTTGCTGTACGCGGACGGAGCGAGGCGCTACATCCTCGCTCCCGGCGGCGTGAAGGTGGGCGATTCCCTGATGTCCGGTTCGAACGCAGAGATACGCGTGGGAAACGCGATGCCGCTGCGGAACATCCCGACCGGCACGATGGTGCACAACATCGAGCTGCAGCCCGGCAAAGGCGGCCAGATGTGCCGGGGCGCCGGCACCGGCGCGCAGCTGCTTGCGCGTGACGATGAGACGGCGCTGCTGCGGTTGCCCTCCGGTCAGATCCGGCGCGTCCCGAGCACGTGTCAGGCCACGATAGGCCAGGTGGGCAATGCGGAGCACAAGAACGCGTCGCTGGGGAAGGCCGGGCGGAACCGGCACCTAGGCAAGCGCCCGCACACACGCGGCTCCGCGATGAACCCGAGCGACCACCCCCACGGCGGCGGCGAGGGCCGCGCAGGCATCGGGATGACGCACCCGAAGACCCCGTGGGGCAAGCCCGCGCTGGGTCCGAAGACGCGCCGTCGTATGCACACGGACGTGTTCATCGTTCGTGACAGGAGGAAGCGGTAAGCCATGTCGCGCTCAGTGAAGAAGGGGCCGTACGTGCACCCGAAACTCGCGAAGAAGGTCACCCGCGCCCAGAACTCGGGCACAAAGGTGGTTATCACGACGTGGTCGCGCGCTTCGACCATCATGCCGGACATGCTTGGCATGACGATTGCGGTGCACGACGGGCGTCGGCACATCCCGGTGTTCATCACGGAGAACATGGTGGGGCACAAGCTGGGCGAGTTCGCTCCAACCCGGACGTTCCGCGGCCATATCTCCAAGTCAGAGCGTCAGTCTTCGGTGAGGCGGTAGGCGATGCCGGTCCGAGCAACAGGCAGGCAGGTCGGGATATCACCCAAGCGGGTGCGCCCGCTGCTGCGCGCGCTGCAGGGGCGGCCCGTGCAGGCCGCGCTCAACGAGTTGCGGTTCCAACCGGGGCCTACCGCGGAAGAAGTGCTGTCGCTGTTGAAGTCGGCGGCAGCGAATGCCGAGAACAACGAGCAGATGGACCCGACGAGGCTGGTAGTGGTGTCTGCCTATGCGAACCAGGCGGTGAAGATACGCCGGTTCCGCGCACGGTCGCGGGGCCGCGTGAGCCGCATCGCCAGGCAGGCGAGCCACATCACGATCGTTGTGGACGAACAGGGAGACTGATCGCGTGGGACACAAGACGCACCCCATAGGCTTCCGCCTTGGCGTGATCAAGGGCTGGCAGTCGCGCTGGTTCGCGGGTACAGGCAAGCAGTACTCCGAGCAGGTCGTGGAGGACTGGCGCATCCGCGAAGTGATCCGCAAGCAGTATGCCGAGGCCGGCATCTCACGGGTGGAGATCGAGCGGAGCACGCAGGACATCACGATCAACGTGCATACCGCGCGTCCCGGCATCGTTATCGGGCGGGGCGGTCAGCGCGTGGACGAACTGCGGAAGCTCGTGGAAGGCGCCGCGGGCGGGAAGCGGGTCCGGCTCAACGTGTTGGAGATACGCCAGCCGGAGTTGGACGCGTATCTCGTTGCGCGGAACGTGGCGGACCAGTTGGAACGCCGTGTGATGTACCGCCGCGCGACGCGCCAGGCGGTGATGCGCTCCATGCAGGCCGGGGCCCGCGGGATCAAGGTGATGGTATCCGGACGCCTGGGCGGGGCTGAGATCGCCCGTCGCGAGAAGGTGATGGATGGCCGCGTGCCGCTGCACACGCTGCGCGCCGACATCGATTACGGGCTGGCGGAAGCGAACACGACGATGGGCCGCATCGGCGTAAAGGTGTGGATATACCGGGGCGACGTGCTCAAGGAGCCCGAACGCGCCCAGCCCGCTGCGCCCGAGGTCCCGGCGGAGATCGTCGCCGCGGCCCAGGAGGCGCTCGCTGCGCAGGCCTCGGGCACTGCGACTGCCGTCGCTGAACCTGAGGCAGCCCCGGTTGCCGTGGAAGAGAGCGAACCTGAGGCGGCAGCGGAGCAGGTAGTAGAAGAGACTCCTGAAGCGGCCCCGGAAGGCGCCGTCGAGGACGCAGAGAACGAGGGAGAAGCAGATGCTTCAACCGAAGAGAACTAAGTTCCGGAAGCAGCATCGCGGCCGCATGCGCGGCATGGCGGTGCGTGGCAGTTCCGTGCGCTTCGGCGATTTCGGTCTGAAGACGCTGGACGCGGGCTGGATAACCGCGCGCCAGATCGAGGCCGGCCGCCGCGCCATCACGCGTCATCTCCGCCGAGGCGGAAAGGTGTGGATCAGGGTGTTCCCGGCCAAACCCATCACGCGCAAGCCTGCCGAGACCCGGCAGGGCGGCGGCAAGGGGCCGGTGGACGCCTGGGTCGCTCTGGTGAAGCCGGGGCGCGTGATGTACGAGGTCGGCGGGGTGCCCGCGGAGCTCGCGAAGGAAGCGCTTGCACGCGCAGCGCAGAAGATGCCGGTGCAAACAAGGATGGTAAGCAGGGAGGAACCGCTCGTTACCAGCTAGCGGTGAGATAGAGCATGAGAGCCAAGATAGAAACGGTACGGGCGCTGTCCGACGAACGCCTCAAGGAAGAGGAGTTCAGCACACGCCTGGAGCTGATGAACCTGCGTTTCAAGGTGGCGACGCGTCAACTCTCGGACACGTCGGAGTTGCGGGACGCGAAGCGCCGCCTTGCGCACATCCTGACCGTGGCGCGGGAACGCGAACTCATGGGAGGCGCGCTATGAATGAAAGAGCTGCCCTTCGCAAGAGCCGCGTTGGCCGCGTGGTCAGCGATGTGATGGACAAGACGGTGGTAGTGGTCGTGGAGCGCCGCGTGCACCATCCCATCTACCACAAGTCCGTGCGGCACGTGAAGAAGTTCAAGGCGCACGACGAGCGCAACGAGTTCAAGGTTGGGGACGTGGTCCGCCTGATGGAGACAAGGCCCCTCTCCCGCACCAAGCGCTGGCGCGTTGCGGAACTGCTCCACCGGGAAGAGGTCGCAGAGGCCCGGTCGGTGGAGGTAGCCGCGGAGGTCGAGGAGGAGTTGGAGGCGACAGCGGTTGACGACGCGGCTGCGGCTGCGGAGGTAGAGGACGAAGCTGCCGTTGCAGAAACCGAGGAAGCGGTAGAAGAGACGGACGTTGAAGAAGAGTCTGCCGTTGCCGAGGTAGAGGAATCGCAGGAGGAGCCTGCTGAGGAAGCGGTAGAAGAGACGGACGTTGAAGAAGAGTCTGCCGTTGCCGAGGTAGAGGAATCGCAAGAGGAGCCTGCTGAGGAAGCGGCGGGAGAGGCGGACGCTGAAGAAGAGTCTGCCGTTGCAGAGGTAGAGGAATCGCAAGAGGAGCCTGCCGAGGAAACGGCGGAAGAGGCGGACGCTGAAGACACGGCCGTGGCTGAGGTTGAGGAACCGGCTGAGGAGGCCGTTGAAGAGGCGGTAGAGGAATCTGGTGCAGACGACGCCCCTGCGGTCGATGAGGCCGACGAGCCAGCGTCGGATGCAGAAGAGCCGGAGGCCGCCGAAGAAGCGGATGCTGAAGGGACGAGCGAGGAGAAGACGTCGTGATTCAGCCGCAGACGCGATTGAACGTCGCCGACAACTCCGGCGCGAAAGAGATCATGTGCTTCAACATCCCCGGCGGGACGCGCAGGCGTTACGCCAGGGTCGGCGACATCATCGTGGCATCGGTCAAGCACGCGCAGCCGAACAGCGCCGTGAAGAAGGGCGAGGTGGTGCGCGCCGTGGTGGTGCGGACAAGCGCCGTGACCAAGCGCCCGGACGGCTCCACTATACGATTCGACGACAACGCGGCAGTCATCCTGGCGCAGTCGGAGATGCCGCGCGGCACGCGTATCTTCGGGCCTGTGGCCCGGGAACTGCGCGAACGCAACTTTATGCGCATCGTTTCGCTCGCTCCGGAGGTGCTGTGATGACGGCGCGGTTGCAACGGGACGACGAGGTGATGGTGATCGCGGGCCGCGACAAGGGTAAGCGCGGCAAGATACAGCGCGTCTTGCCGGATAGCGGTAAGGTGCTCGTGGACGGCGTGAACATCGTCAAGCGGCACCAGCGGGCAGGCGCGGGCGGCGCCCGGCAGGCGGGCATCATCGACAAAGAGATGCCCATCCACGCGTCGAAGCTCATGCCGGTCTGTTCGGCGTGCAACAAGCCGACGCGCATCGCCATCAAGGTGCTCGAGGACGGCAGGAAGACGCGCATGTGTAAGAAATGCGAGGGGATGTTCAGTTGACGACAGACGCTGAAAACAGCGCAGCGGAGCAGGACCCGGCCGCAGCTGAAGAGAAGCCGAAGCGGGCCACACGGACGCGCCGGAGCGCAAGCGGAGAGTCCGCGCCGCAGCCTCGCACGCGTCGACGGACCGCCGCCGCGGCTGCCGAGGAAGCAGCGCCTGCTGCTGAGGTTGCCGTTGCTGAGCCGGAGGCGGAAGCGCCCGCGACAGGCAGGACCACGCGGAGGCGTTCGGCTCCGAAGCGGACGAAGCCGGTCGTCGAACAGCGCCCGCTGCCCAGGCTCATGGGCCGCTATCGCGAAGAGATCCGTTCGCAGCTGATCAACGAGTTCGGCTACTCCAGCGCGATGCAGGCGCCGGAAGTGAAGAAGGTAGTGCTCAACGTAGGGCTCGGCGAAGGCTTGACGAACACCCGCGCCCTGGAGACGACGCCCGGACACGTGGCGGCGATCACCGGCCAGAAGCCCGTGATCACGAAGGCCCGCAGATCGGTCGCGGGCTTCAAGGTGCGGGAGGGGCAGGCCATCGGCGTGATGGTCACGTTGCGTGGCAGGCGGATGTACGAATTCCTGGACCGGATGATCTCGACGGCGCTGCCGCGTATCAGGGACTTCCGCGGTGTTCCGCGGGACTCCTTCGACGGCCGGGGCAACTACGCACTGGGTTTTCGGGAGCAGATCGTGTTCCCCGAGATCGATTACGGGAGCGTGGACCGCGTCCGGGGATTCCAGGTGGTCATCACGACGAGTGCGCGCACGGATGCAGAGGGTTTCCGTCTACTGGAGTTGATGGGAATGCCGTTCGCACGAGTGCAGACGAACTAGGAGGCGGAAGGCCTTGGCGAAGAAGAGCAAATTGGCGAAGTGGAAGCGGGCAGCCCCGTACAAGGTGCGGGAGATGAACCGCTGTTACCGGTGCGGCAGGCCGCGTGCGTACATCCGGTTCGCCGGCCTGTGCCGCGTCTGCTTCCGGCAGATGGCGCTGACGGGTCAACTGCCCGGAGTGCGGAAGGCCAGTTGGTAAGAGGCGCGCTATGACAATGACCGATCCCATAGCAGACATGCTCACGCGCATCAGGAACGCGTTGCTGGTCCGCCATCCTGACGTCGATGTGCCGTCCTCCAAGGTGAAGGTCTCCATCGCGGAGATACTGAAGAGCGAGGGATTCATCTCCGACTACAGCATCTCCAGGCAGAAGACGCAGAACTGGCTGCGGTTGCAGTTGCACTACAGAGCGAACCAGGAGCCGGGGATAACCGGACTGAAGCGGGTCAGCAAACCGGGCCTGCGCATCCACGTGCAGAAGAAGGACGTGCCGCGCGCCTTCGGTGGCGTTGGCATCTCCATCGTCTCTACGTCTCACGGGATCATGACGGGGCGCGATGCGTACCGCCGGGGTATCGGCGGGGAACTCATGGCGTACGTCTGGTAGGAGTACGGAAGTGTCACGAGTCGGGAAGAAGCCCATACCCATACCCAGCGGCGTCTCCGTGGAGGTTGCCGATGGGGAGGTCGTCGTCAAGGGCCAGCGCGGAGAGTTGCGCCAGGCCGTGAACCCGGGCATCTCGGTGCAGGAAGAGGACGGCGCCCTCGTGGTGCGCCGTGCGTCGGACGACCGTGAACAGCGGGCATTGCACGGACTGACGCGTGCGCTGCTGGCCAATATGGTCACTGGCGTGAGCGAAGGTTTCACGCGGACGATGGAGCTGGTGGGCTACCGGGTGCAGGCCCAGGGCGACGCGGTCAACATGCAGCTGGGATTCAGTCATCCCGTGGTGATCGAGCCCATGGACGGAGTGGTGTTCGAGGTGGAGGGGGTCAACCGTATCCACGTGCGGGGGATAGACAAGCAGATCGTGGGGGAACAGGCGGCGCGCCTGCGGCGTTTGAGGCCCCCGGACGCGTACAAGGGCAAGGGAGTGCGGTACATGGGCGAGCAGGTCCGCCTGAAGCCCGGTAAGTCCGCCGCGAAGAGGTCTTAGCGAGATGGCGAAGATCAAGACGAACCGCGCTGCGCGGGTAGTGAGGCACCTCAGGTTGCGGCGGCACCTGTCGGGTACGACTGCACGCCCGAGGTTGAACGTGTACCGGAGCGCGCGATTCACGTATGCACAGGTGATAGACGACAGTGCCGGGCACACCATAGCGGCGGCGAGTTCGCGCGAACTCCCGAAGGACGCGTTCGGCAAGACGGATGCGGCCAAAGAAGTGGGTCGCCTGGTCGCCGGCCGTGCGAAGGCGAAGGGCGTTCAGACAGTCGTGTTCGACCGCGGCGGCTACCAATACCACGGACGCGTGAAGGCGCTGGCGGACGGCGCACGGGAAGAAGGGCTGGAGTTCTAACCCATGGTAATGACCGAGCGTTCAAGCGAAGAGCAGAGCGACCTGCAAGAGAAGGTTGTCCACATCCGCAGGGTAGCCAAGGTTGTGAAGGGCGGACGTAACCTCACGTTCAACGCCGTCGTCGTTGTAGGCGACGGCCAGGGCCAGGTCGGGGTCGGCTTCGGCAAGGGCAAGGCCGTCCCGGATGCTATCCGCAAGGGAGCGACGATCGCGCGGAAAGACATGACGCCGATCACGCTGAACGGTTCGACGATCCCATACTCCGTGACGACGAAGTTCCGCGCGTCCAAAGTGCTGCTGCGGCCTGCACAGCCAGGCGCCGGTATCAAGGCGGGAGGCGCCGTCCGTGCGGTCATGGAGGCGCTGGGTGTGAAGGACGTTGTTGCGAAGGCGCTTGGCAGCCGGAACCCCATCAATGTCGTGCAGGCGACCATCCAGGGGCTGCGCCACATGGAGGCGCTCTCCCCGGGCGAGGACGAGCATGCACGGAAAGCAGTCCTCCCTGCTCCACCTGACCGGCGCACTCCGTTGCGCCGGGAGGCGAGTTCCCGCCGCGATCGAGACAGGGGCGACCGCGAACGCCGGGAACCCCGTGAGCCCCGTGAGTCCGCGCCGCGTCCGGTGCAGGCATAGGAGCGTTACCGATGGCGAAACTGCGTATCAAGTGGGTGCGGAGCGGCATAGGCTACGAGCAGAGCCAGCGCCGCACCATCAAGGCGCTGGGGCTACGGCGCCTTCAGCACGAGGTCGTGCGGGAGGACAGTCCCACGATCCGGGGGATGGTGCACAAGGTGCGCCATCTGGTGTCGGTGAGCGCAGGAGAGGAAGGCTAAGCGATGCAGGCGCACACGATCAGGTCTGCTCATGCCCGCCCGAAGCGCAAACGTGTCGGCCGGGGCGACGGCTCCGGCAGGGGCACCTATTCAGGGCGTGGGATGAAGGGACAGAAGGCCCGCTCCGGCGGCGGCGTCCGCCCCGGCTTCGAGGGCGGTCAGAACCCACAGATCAAGGGTCTGCCGATGCTGCGCGGCTTCAAGAACCCGTTCCGCGTGGAGTACCAGGTGGTGAACGTCGGCAGGCTGGCCTCGCTGCCTGATGAGGTGAGCGGTATCACGCCATCGGTGCTGAAGGCGAACGGGATGGTCAGGCACGCGGACAGACCGGTGAAGTTGCTGGGCGGCGGCGAGATAGAGCGTGCTTTCACGGTGACGGGAGTGAAGGTTACGGCGTCCGCCAGGGCCAGGATCGAGGCGGCTGGCGGCTCAGTGGAGGCGTAAGCGTGCGAGCCGGGCAGACCGCCCGTGAGCAGCCGGGCCGACCGGCGCTCATCCAGGCGATGATCGATGCGTTCAGGACGCCGGACCTGCGGAGCCGGATCCTGTTCGTTCTCGCGATGCTCGTGATCTTCCGCCTGCTGGCCCACGTGCCGGTGCCGGGCGTCGAGCGTTCGGCCCTGGGCAACCTCTTCCAGAGCAACCCGCTGGTGCCCCTGTTCGACCTGTTCAGTGGCGGCGGGCTGCGGAACATGAGCATCGCGGCGCTGGGCGTGTTCCCGTATATCACATCGTCCATCGTGATCCAGGTGCTGACGCCGGTCCTGCCACAACTGCAGGCGCTGGCCAGAGAGGGCGACAGCGGGCGACAGCGGATAAACCAGATCACGCACTGGATCACGGTACCGATCGCCTTCTTCTCCGGCTACGGACAGCTCCTGCTGTTCTCCCGTGCGGGCGTATTCACGCACCCCATCGGCTTCGTCGGTCCCGGCTCCTTCGAGACGTTGACTATCGTCATCAGCTTCGTGGGCGGGACGATGCTGCTGGTCTGGATGGGCGAGCTGATCACCGAACGCGGCGTCGGCAACGGCATCTCGCTCATCATCTTCGCGGGCATCGTGTCGGGATTGCCCGGTTTGTTGTCCCAGGGGTTCCTCGCGCGCGACAACACCGTAGGGTTGCTCTCGCTCGCCGCCGCAGGGCTGGTGCTCGTCTTCTTCATCGTCGTGTTCAACGAGGCGCAGCGGCGCATCCCCGTGCAGTATGGCCGGAGCGTATTCCGGGGCGGCCGGATGTATAGACAAACAGGCGCGACACACCTGCCGTTACGCGTGAACTCGGCAGGCATGATCCCGCTGATCTTCGCGTTCGCCATCATGGTGCTGCCCGGCACGGTTGCGGGCTTCATCTACAACCCATCCAGCAGCGGCTTCCTGTCGAGCGTCGCAGGGTTCATCGTGCGCACGTTCGCCTACACGTCGCTCTGGTACTGGGTGGCGATCTTCATCCTGGTAGTGGTCTTCACGTTCTTCTATACGCTCGTGGTCTTCCAGCAACAGCAGCTGGCGGAGAACCTGCAGAAGAACGGTGGGTTCGTGCCGGGCATCCGACCCGGCGTACCGACGCAGCAGTACCTGAACCGCGTCATCGTGCGCATCACGTGGGGCGGTGCGCTCTTCCTTGGTACGGTGGCGGTGCTGCCGTTCTTCTTCACGCGCGTCACGGGGGTCGAGGCGTTGACGCTCAGCAGCACGAGCCTGCTCATCATGGTGTCCGTCGCGCTCGACTTCATGCGCCAGTTGGAGGCCCAACTGCTCATGCGCAACTACGAGGGGTTCCTCCGATGAGTGCGCGCGTTGTGCTGCTGGGTCCGCCCGGCGCAGGGAAAGGCACGCAGGCGGCGCTCATCGCCGAAGGCGGGGCCGGCGCGCACATCGCGTCCGGCGACCTGTTCCGCAAGCACTTGGGCGAAGGCACCGAACTCGGAGCGCTCGCGAAGACCTACATGGACAAGGGCGAACTGGTGCCTGACGACGTCACGATCCGGATGGTGCTCGAGCGCATGGAAGAGCCGGACGCTCGCGCCGGCTATGTGCTGGACGGCTTCCCCCGGACGTTGGAGCAGGCAGAGGCGCTGGACGAGGCCCTGGGCCGGGAGCGCGGGATCACGGCGGCGCTGCTCATAGAGGTGGAGACGGAAGAGTTGGTGCGCCGCCTGGCCGGGCGTTGGACATGCCGGAAGTGCCAGGCGCCGTATAACGAGGCGTTCCCCCCGCCGTGCGGGGCGGCCAGTTGGGACACCTGCGAGGGAGAGCTGTACCAGCGTGACGACGACAAGCCGGAGGTCGTGCGCGCCCGGCTGGAGACGTACGAGCGTCAGACGGCGCCGCTGGTGGGCTACTACGAAAAGCAGGAGAAGCTGGTGCGGGTGAACGGCCAGCAGAGCGTGGAACAGGTAACGGCAGACCTGAAGGCGGCCCTCAGTGCATGAGCGGGCGCTTTGCGTTGTCTG
Organism: Dehalococcoidia bacterium; assembly: GCA_034422595.1. GTDB lineage: Bacteria > Chloroflexota > Dehalococcoidia > Lucifugimonadales > Australimonadaceae > Bin16. Next base: position 107,018 of record DAOUJO010000003.1, read on the forward strand.
CTCGTGCCACGTACAATAGGCGTTTGCGGATGAAGACACAGGCGAAAGCGGTTCTGCGGGACTTGGGCGTCAGGAGCGGGCGCGGCGGCATCACGGTCAAGAGCTCGAAGGAGCTGGACCGGATGCAGGAGGCCGGGCGCGTTACCGGCGAGGTTCTGCGTGTGCTGCGCGAGTCGATAGCCCCCGGGATGACGACTCGGGAGATGGACGCTATCGCGGAGCGCGAGATACGGGCCCGCGGGGCGATCCCCGCGTTCAAGGGCTACCGCGGCTTCCCCGCTGCGCTGTGCATCTCGATCAACGAGGAGATCGTCCATGGCATACCCGGGGGGCGCCGCATCCAGGTCGGCGACGTCGTGGGGATGGACCTGGGAGCGATCGTCGACGGGCTGTACGGTGACTCAGCGGTGACCGTGGCGGTCGGTGACGTGAGCGAGGGCATCCGCGCACAGATGGAGACGGGGCGCGCGGCGCTGTTCGCAGGCATCGCGCAGGCACGCGCGGGCAACCGCGTTGGCGACGTCTCCCACGCCGTGGAGCAGGAGATCCTGCGGCGCGGCCTGTACGGCATCGTCAGGGAGTACGTCGGGCACGGCATCGGCACCCAGTTGCACGAGGAGCCGTCCGTTCCCAACTTCGGCCCCGGCGGGCACGGGCCGCTGCTGCGTCCGGGGATGGCCATCGCCATCGAGCCGATGGTGAACTTCGGAGGCGACGCCACGACTGTGCTCGACGACGACTGGACAGTGGTGACCGTGGACGGATCGGTATCCGTCCATTACGAGCACACGGTGATCATCACCGAGGGTGCTCCCATCATTACTACGAAGGTGGACTAGCAGGGAGAAGACGTAAGCCGATATGGCGAAGAAAGAGTCTATAGAGGTCGAGGCCACGGTGATGGAGGCTCTGCCGAACGCAACCTTCCGCGCGGAGCTTGCGAACGGGCACGAGGTGCTGGCACACGTGTCAGGCAAGATGCGGATGCACTTCATCCGCGTTCTTCCCGGAGACCGCGTGCTGGTGGAACTGTCACCGTACGACCTTACCCGTGGACGGATCACCTACCGGTTCAAGTAGAAGGAGCAGGGACGACGTGAAGGTATCAGCATCGGTCAAGCCGCGGTGTGACAAGTGCCGTCTGATACGGCGTGGCCGCACGCTGCGGATCATCTGCGTCAACCCGCGGTGCAAGCAGAAACAGGGGTGAGGCTATGGCACGCGTAGCAGGGGTAGACATACCGGACAACAAGCGCGTGGAGATAGCGCTCAGGCGCATCCATGGCATCGGGCCGACGGCTGCAATGCGCATCGCGTCGCAGGCCGGTATCACCGGCAACCCGAAGGTCCGTGAGGTGCCGGACGACCAGATGGCCCGCATCAGGGAGATCATCGACCACGAATACACCGTGGAAGGTGACCTCAAGCGGGAGGTGAGCGACAACATCCGCCGTTTGCAGGACATCGGCGCTTACCGGGGGCTGCGGCACCGTCGCGGCCTGCCGGTGCACGGTCAGCGGACGAAGACGAACGCACGCACGAAGCGGAGCGGCCGCAGGACGGTCGCCGGCAAGCGGCGTGTGATGAAGAAGTAGGAAGGGCGGAGGATCATCTTGGCCAGGGCCAACAGAACAAGGACACGACGCCGGGAGCGGAAGTTCGTTCCACGCGGCAAGGTGTTCATCACAGCGACGTTCAACAACACGATAGTTTCGCTCACCGATCCGGAAGGCAACGTTGTGGCCTGGGGATCCGGCGGTGGCGTTGGGTTCAAGGGAGCGCGGAAGAGCACGGCCTTCGCGGCACAGCGCGTTTCCGAGACTGCTGCGCGCAAGGCCATGGACTTCGGCCTGCGTCAGGTCGAAGTGTACGTACGAGGTCCCGGCGCGGGGCGCGAATCAGCGATCCGTGCACTGCAGGGTGCAGGGCTGACCGTCACGAGCATCCGCGACGTTACGCCGGTTCCGCATAACGGCTGCCGTCCTCCGAAACGGCGGCGGGTCTAAGAGGCAAAGATGGCAAGATACACGGGCCCCGTGTGCCGGCAGTGCCGGCGCGCAGGAGAGAAACTGTTCCTGAAGGGCGAGCGCTGCTTCACTCCCAAGTGCGGGGTAGAGAAGCGCCGCAAAACACCCGGCGACCAGCAGCCGCGCCGCCGCCGTGCGTCGGACTGGGCGATACAACTGCGCGAAAAGCAGAAGGCACGCCAGTCTTACGGCGTGTTGGAGCGCCAGTTCCGCCGCTACTTCGGCGACGCGCTACGGATGCAGGGCGCAACAGGCGAGAACCTGATGCAACTGCTGGAGCGCCGGCTGGATAACGTGATCTACCGCATCGGCTTTGCCGACTCCCGGGCGCAAGCCCGGCAGCGCGTGCTGCACGGACACTTCACCGTGAACGGTCGGAAGGTGAACATCCCCTCCTACCGTGTCCGACCGGGCGAGATGATCGCCTGGAAGCAGTCCAGTAAGGACGCGCAGTTCGGGCAGGACGCGGTCCGCTCGGTCGGTCAACGGCCGCTTCCGGAGTGGATCGAGTTCGACCGGAGCGAGATGACCGCGATGATCACGCGGAACCCGGAGCCCTCAGACATAGACAGCAAGATTGAGACCCGAATGGTCGTGGAGTTCTACTCGCGCTAACGGGCTGGCTTTGGTTCGCCCGGCTCCTCCGAGGAGGACCGGGGCGCATGAAGGATGGGACAAGAGATGTTGGACTACGGCTACGACGAGCCTCGCGACTCCAGTTTCGACCTCGCGCCTGTGCCCAAACCCACGGTGAGGATGACGGAATCCGGTGAGAACTACGGGATGTTCGTCATCGAGCCGCTGCCGCGCGGGTTCGGCGTCACGTTGGGGAACCCCCTGCGCCGTGTGCTGCTGAGCTCGATCAACGGCTCGGCTATCAGCTCCGTCAAGATCGAGGGTGTCGAGCACGAATACTCTACGGTCCCCTATGTGAAGGAGGACGTGGTAGACATCCTGCTCAACGTTAAATCCATCAACCTGCGTGCGCACACCAGCAGACCCGGCAAGCTCCGCCTGCGCGTTGAGGGGCCCGGTGAAGTGAAAGCGGGAGACATCATCATGTCTCCGGATTTCGAGATCGTGAACCCTGAGTTCCACATCGCCACGCTGGACGGCCCGAACTCGAAGCTCGAGATGGACCTGAACGTGGAGACCGGCAAAGGCTACGAACCGGCGGCATCAGGCGACGGACGCCCCATCGGGGAGTTGCCCGTCGACGCCATCTACACCCCGGTGCGCAAGGTGAACTACACCGTGGAGCGCACCCGCGTCGGGCAGCACACGGACTACGAGCGACTGAACGTTGAAGTCTGGACGAACGGAGCAGTCTCTCCCGCCGAGGCGATGCGCCAGGCAGGGCAGGAGCTGGTCGAGCACTTCTTCCGCTTCTCCACTGTATCGGAGTCGCAGTCGCAGGACGGCGACCGGATGATGTGGGCGGCGGCGATCCCCTCCTCGCAGTACAACATGCCGGTTGAGAACCTGAACCTCACCATGCGGACACTCAACTGCCTGAAGCGCGCCGCGATCCACAAGGTGGGTGAGGTGCTGGAGCGGGACCGCGACGAGTTGCTGCGCATACGGAACTTCGGCGAGAAGTCGCTCGATGAACTGGACGAGCGCCTGCGTGAGATAGGCATCACTCACCCTGGCTTGTGGACGCAGGAGAGCGCCCCAGACCCGCTCCCCGTAGCCGCCGCCTCCGAGCAGGCGGCAGAGGAGGAGGCGTAAGGCGATGCGACATCGGGTAGCAGGCCGCAAACTGGGCCGTCGCAGCGAACACCGCGAGGCGTTGATGAATAACCTCGTTTCGCAGTTGCTGCGCTACGAGCGCGTGACCACGACCGAGGCCAAGGCCCGCGAAGTGCGCGCCCTGGCCGAGAAGGTGATCAGCAAGGGGAGAGACGCTACGCTGCACAACCGGCGCCAGGCGCTCTCGGTGGTCCCGGACAAGCACGCCGTCGAGCGGCTGTTCAACGAGATAGGTCCGCGGTACGTGGACCGGCCCGGCGGGTACACACGGATGGTAAAGCTCATGCCGCGGAAGGGCGACGCCGCCCCGATGGCGTTGCTGGAGCTGGTGTAGAGGAGGACCGTGACGAGACGGATTGCGCTCGTCATCGAATACGACGGGACGGGGTACGCCGGCTTCCAACGCCAGGCGAATGCCCCTTCGATACAGGAGGAACTCGAAAACGCAATAGAGTCGCTCACGACGGTCAGGACGACGGTTCGTGGCGCAGGTCGCACCGACGCCGGAGTCCACGCCCTGGCGCAGGTGGGGGTATTCGATACACAGAGTACGTTGCCCACCGAACGCGTGGTGGCCGGGCTGAACCATTACCTGGGGGAGCAGATAGCGGTACGCGCGGCGTACGACGTTCCCCTGTCGTTCGACCCCAGAAGGCATGCCAGGGCAAGGGTGTACCGGTACCGGATGCTGGAAGGCGGCACACCGTCTCCGTTGCGCCGTGGCGTCACCCACCGGGTGCCGCACCGACTGGATATCGAGGCGATGCGCCTGGCAGCAGCAAGTCTGGTCGGGGAACACGATCTCCGGGCCTTCAGTGGGCCGCAACCGGCGGGCAAGTCGTTCGTCAGGCGGATGACGCGGGCAACGGTGTCCCGGTATGGCGATGAGGTGGTCGTGGAATTGGAGGCGAATGCCTTTCTCCCGCAGCAGGTGCGTCGGACAGCAGGAGCGCTGGTGGACGTGGGGCTTGGCAAACTGACAGTGAGCGCGTTCGAGCAGATGATCGAGAGCGGAGCGCAGGGCGCGGCGGAGACGGTTCTCTCCGCACGCGGCCTGACACTACAGGAAGTGAGATACGCGGGATTCCCGCCTGAGAACGATGCAACTACAACGCACGACGAAACATACGAAACCGGCAGCCCGTAAGGAGAAGTGGCACGTGGTGGACGCGGAAGGCGAGCGGCTGGGCCGCCTCGCTACGAAGGTCGCCGGTCTGCTGCAGGGCAAACACCGCCCTGACTACAGCCGCCATCAGCTGTCGGATGACTTCGTCATCGTGGTGAACGCCGCGAAGGTCGGGGTTTCCGGCAACAAGATGTCCCAGAAGCTCTACTACCGCCACTCCGGCTACCTGGGTGGCATGCGCACACGCACGCTGGAAGAGATGCTGACGCGCTTCCCCGAGCGGGTGATCGAACTCGCAGTGAAGGGGATGCTGCCGCGCAACCGGCTCGGTCGCAGGATGCTCCGGCGGCTGAAGGTCTACACAGCCGCGACGCACCCGCACGAGGCGCAGGTCCGCATAGGCATGGGCAAGGCGAAGCAGGCCCCTGCCGCCCCCGCGCCAGCCCCGGCGCGCCGCAGGCGCCGCGCCGTGCGCGAGGAGACGGCGGCAGAGGAAGAGGCTCCGCAGGCCGTTGTCGAGGCAGAAGCGGTTGAAGAGTCCGCCCCGGCGGAGGAAGAGCCCGAAACGGCTGTCGTCGAGGCTGAGGAGACCGCTGTAGAGGAGTCGCCGGAAGGCGAACCCGAGACGGAAGAAGCCGCTGAAGGCGAACAGGACGAGGAAAGCGAGACCAAATGACGACGCAGGAGAGCTACTACTACGGGACGGGGAAGCGGAAGTCTGCCATCGCTCGCGTGCGTCTCTACCCGGGCGGCACAGGCACGGTGATCGTGAACGGCAAACCGCTCGAAGAGGCGCTGCCCTGGATAGACTGGCAGAAGCGCGCGATGCAACCGTTCGCGACGATCTCTGCGGCAGCTGACCGGTTCAACGTCGTTGCGAAGATCGAGGGCGGCGGCGTCTCCGCATGGGCGGACGCGCTGCGCCACGGTATCGCCCGAGCGCTGCTCCTCGCGGACCCCAACCTCAAGAAGGAGCTGCGCAGCCACGGCTACCTGACGCGCGACGCGCGCATCAAGGAGAGCAAGAAGTACGGCCTCAAGCGCGCCCGTCGTGCGCCTCAGTACACCAAGCGCTAGACGCTCTACTCTGACAACAGTTACAAGCAGAGAGCCCGCTCATCGAGCGGGCTCTCTTCACGCTCCCGCGAGACCGCGTAGTTCCTGGAGCATCTCGGCGACGCGCTGGGGGCTGTCGCCTTCCGCATAGATGCGGAGGAGCGGCTCGGTGCCGGAGGGGCGTACCAGTCCCCAGAAGCCGTCCTCCAACACGTAACGCACGCCGTCCATGGTGTCGGTTCCCGTGACCCGCAGCCCCGCGATCGACGCCGGTGGGCTTGCTGCGAGCGCTTGCGTGTCTGGTTTCGGGTCGTCGGGAGCGAGTTCGACGTCGAGACGGTCGTAGGCGTGTTCGCCGACCTTCTCAAAGAGCAGTTTCACGAGTTCGGATGCCCGCTTCCCGGTCCTGGCCATCAACTCCACGAAGAGGAGGCCGCTGAAGATGCCGTCCCGCTCCGGGATGTTGCCCTGGAAGGCGTAGCCGCCGCTTTCCTCTCCGGCCGCGACCGCCTGCTCCGTGATCATCGCAGGTCCAACGAACTTGAAACCGACGGGCGTCACATGAACGGGCACATCGTACAGCGCAGCGAGTTTGTCGATCATGGCGCTCTGTGTAAGGGAGCGGATGATGGGCCCGCGCAGGCCCTTGCCGTCCAGTTGGTGCAGGCAGAGCACGGAGAAGGTGGAGAGCGTGTCGATGAAGGCGCCGTTCTCATCGAGCACACCCAGGCGGTCGGCGTCGCCATCGTTCGCGAGAACGACGTCGAAACGGCCTGCACGCGCGGCCTCGATACTCGGGCCGAGGTTGGGCTCGATCGGTTCGGGCTGGCGCATGCCGGGGAACGCAGGGTTCCGCTCAGCGCGCATCTCCTCCACGCTCGCGCCAACGCCGTCGAGCGCGGCGCTAATGTAGCCCCCTCCTGCGCCGTGCATGGCGTCCACGCCTATACGCAGACCTGCCGCTCCGATCGCCCGCATGTCGATGGCGGTCGCGAGGTTGGCGAGATACGGAGCCGCCATCTCGACAGTCTGCGCCTTCGGGGCGTCCCGTCCTGGAGCGTCCACGCCTCCGGAAGCCTGGAGCGCGTCTATGTGTTCCTCGATCTTCCCGACGATCTCCGGCGGCGCGCTGCCGGCATAGTCCGGCTTGTACTTGAAGCCGTTCCACAGACCGGAGTTATGGCTGGCGGTGATGATGACGCCGCCGCCCGCCTGCCGGTGGAGGATGTTGTAGCTGACGACCGGTGTAGGGGAGACGTTGTCGGATAGGTAGGCGGGAACGCCGCTCGCGGCGATGACGGCGGCAGCCTCCGCCGCGAATTCCGGCGAACCAAAGCGGGTGTCGTAGCCGACGACGGCGCCGCGCTCGCCCAGCCCCTGGTCCTTGAGGTACGCGGCGACGGCAGCGGCGCAGATGCGCACGTTCTCGAACGTGTAGTCCCGGGCGATGAGGGCTCGCCAGCCGTCGGTACCGAACCGGATGAGCGGGTCGTTGCTCAACGGGCGGCTCCCGGCTTCGCGTCTGCCCGCAGGGCCTCCGCCTTGTCCGTACGCTCCCATGGCAGGTCGACGTCCATACGACCGAAGTGGCCATAGGAGGCGGTCTGAGCGTAGATGGGCCTCCTGAGCTCGAGGTCTCGGATGATGGCGCGTGGGCGCAGGTCGAAGTGCTTCTTCACCAGTTCGGTGATGAGCGCGGTGTCCACCTTGTTCGTGCCGAACGTCTCGACTGCGAGGCTGGTGGGCTCCGCGACGCCGATAGCGTAGGAGACCTGCACTTCGCAGCGGTCGGCGAGGCCGGCCGCGACGACGTTCTTCGCGACCCATCGGGCGGCGTACGTCGCCGAGCGGTCCACCTTTGTGGGGTCCTTCCCGGAGAACGCCCCGCCGCCGTGGCGCGCGACGCCTCCGTAGGTGTCGACGATGATCTTGCGTCCGGTGAGGCCGGAGTCGCCGTGCGGGCCGCCGACGACGAAACGCCCCGACGGGTTCACGTAGACGCGGGTGTCGTCATCCATGAGGTCTGCGGGGACTTCCGCACCGATCACGTGCTCGCGTACGTCCCGCTCTATCTCCTCGTTGGTGACATCGGCGCTGTGCTGTGTGCTGACGACGATGGCCGCGATGCGCTTCGGTTTGCCGTGCTCGTACTCCACGGTGACCTGTGACTTGCCGTCCGGCTTCAGGTAGGGGATGACTCCCTCCCGCCGGGCGATGGAGAGGCGCCGGGTGAGCTTGTGGGCAAGTGAGATGGTGAGCGGCATGAATTCGGCTGTCTCGCTGCAGGCGAAGCCGACCATCATGCCCTGGTCACCCGCGCCGAGGTTCAGTTCGTCGGTCGCGCCGTCCTTGCCGCGCTCTTCGAGCGCCGTGTCCACCCCGGCCTTGATGTCAGGCGACTGCTCGTGCAGCCGGACGATGACCTCGCAGGTCTTGTAGTCGATGCCGATCTCCTGGTCGTCGTAGCCGATGCGCCTGACGGTGTCGCGGACGATGGCTTCGTAGTCGACCCTGGCAGTCGTGGTGATCTCGCCGACCACCATGACGATGTTCGTGCCGGTGGCCGTCTCACAGGCGACTCGGGCCATCGGGTCCTGCGCATAGATAGCGTCGAGGATGGCGTCGGATACTTGATCGCACAGCTTATCGGGATGTCCCTCAGTGACCGATTCCGAGGTCAGCAGGTAAGAGGGTGAGGTCTCGAACGTCGTTCCGGTCTGTGTCATTCCGTGGGTCCTCCGAACTCCAGAGTTACTTGTTGCGAGCTATGTGCCCGCTTCCCATCCGGCGAGATAGGCCGCCTGCTCGTCCGAAAGCGTGTCCATGTTGAGGCCCATCGCCTCCAGTTTGAGCGACGCGACCTGCTGGTCGAGCTCCAGGGGGACGTCGTAGACGTCTATGGGGAGGTTGGCTGCGTTCTTCGCCATGTATTCGGCGCTGAGCGCCTGGTTGGCGAAGCTCATGTCCATGACCGCGGACGGGTGTCCTTCAGCCGCGGAAAGGTTGACCAGCCTGCCCTCCGCGAGCAGGTTGATCTTGCGGCCGTCCGCCATCACGTACTGGTGCACCATGGGCCGCACTTCCTTCTTCTCGATGGCGGCATCCTCCAGTGCGTCGATGTTGATCTCCACGTTGAAGTGGCCGCTGTTGGCTATAACGGCCTCGTCCTTCATCACCTGGAAGTGCTGCGCATCGATGGCGTGCTTGCCGCCGGTCACGGTGACGAAGACGTCTCCTGCTCGGGCGGCGTCGTCCATGCGCATCAACTGGTGGCCATCCATCGTCGCTTCGAGTGCCCGGACGGGGTCAATCTCGGTAACGATGACCTGTGCGCCCATGCCCCTGGCGCGCATGGCGATACCTCGCCCGCACCAGCCGTAGCCCGCGACGACCACGTTCTTCCCCGCGAAGAGCAGGTTCGTGGCACGGGTGATGCCGTCCAACGTGCTCTGGCCGGTGCCGTAGCGGTTGTCGAACATGTGCTTGGTGTCGGCCTGGTTGACGGCGATGATGGGGTAGCGGAGCTTGCCGGCCTTCGCCATGCTGCGCAGGCGGATAACGCCGGTAGTGGTCTCCTCCATCCCACCGATGACGCCGTCGAGGAGCGCCTGCCGCTGAGTATGGAGCATGGCCACGAGGTCAGCGCCGTCGTCCATCGTCATGTGTGGCTTCGCGTCCACGACGGAGGCTATGTGCTGGTAGTACGTGTCGTTGTCCTCACCCTTGATGGAGTAGGTGGGTATGTCGTAGGCGACGGCGAGCGCGGCAGCGATGGGATCCTGCGTGGAGAGGGGGTTGCTCGCGCAGAGACGCACGTCCGCGCCTCCGGCCTGCAGGGCGAGGGCGAGGTTGGCCGTTTCCGATGTTACGTGCAGGCAGGCTGCGAGAGTGAGCCCCTCAAGGGGCTTCTCCCTGGCGAAGCGCTCCCTTATCAGGCGTATCACGGGCATCTCCCGCGCCGCCCATTCAACGAGGCGGACTCCTTCGTCCGCCAGCGACGGGTCTTTGACGTCTCCGAGTTTTCCTTCCGGTTGCAAGAATCTCTCCCTTCCTAGTCGCCGTAGTCGGTAGGCAGCTCCGCCGCGATCCAGTTCGGCGTGCCGGCCTCGATGTTGTAGAGGTGCTCGGACTCGAAGCCGAGCGCTGCGGCCATCTCCGCCGCCAGTCCGCTGCGGACGCCTGCCGCGCAGATGAAGAGGAGGTCGGCGTCCCTGGGGAGCTTCGCCTCCGCCTCTCCGAGAAAGTCGTCCACGGGGATGTGCAATGCGCCGGAGACGTGTCCCGTCACCCATTCGTCGGGGCGGCGCACGTCTACGACGAGTGCGCCTTCCTGCTGCATCTCGTGGGCCTCCTCGACGGATATCCGCCGGTAAGGCTCGCCCGGTTCCTGTCGTCCTCGTGCCATGTCGTCAACTCCTCACTGGTTAGTGTACCGGGAGACGATGGGGCCGAGTCGCTCCAGGGTCTCCGGCGGGGCTTGTTCGATGGGTGTGACTATCGCGTTCTGCAGAGCGTCCCTGCACTCGCACGGGAGGTCGCCTCCCAGCCGGGGGATCAGGCGCGCCAGCGCCTCCCGTGCCGCCGCCGCATTCTGCTGCAGGTTCTGTATCACCACCTCGACCGTCACGCTTGCGTACTCGTCGTGCCATACATCGTAGTCGGTCGCACACGCGAGCGTTGCGTAGCACATCTCAGCCTCGCGAGCCAGCTTCGCCTCGGGCAGCGCCGTCATGCCGATGATGCTCGCGCCCCACGAACGGTAGAGCGCGGACTCGGCCCGGGTGGAGAAAGCGGGGCCTTCCATCACGACCAGCGTCCCGCCCCGATGCACCGTCGCCGAGGCGTTTTCCTCGACGGCGTCCGCGAGCATGGCGCTCAGGCGGGGGCAGAACGGGTCGGCGAAGGAGATGTGCGCCACCAGACCATCGCCGAAGAAGGTGTTCGCGCGCAACCTCGTGCGGTCGATCAGCTGGTCCGGCACGACCATGTGCAGCGGCGCTATCTGCTCCTGCAGACTGCCCACGGCGCTCACGGAGACCACACGCTCCACGCCCAACTGCTTGAACGCGTGGATGTTGGCGTGGGAGTTCAGTTCCGTGGGAGAGATGCGATGGCCAACGCCGTGCCGTGGGAGGAACGCAGCCGCGACGCCTCCCATCTCGCCTATGGTGATAGCGCCACTGGGGTCTCCGTAGGGCGTGGAGAGCGTTACTTCCTGCACACTGTCCATACTGATGTCGTACAGGCCTGTGCCGCCGATGATGCCGACGGTTGCGCGTGGCAGGTCAGTCATGCCACCTCTGTGACCTCCGGCTGAGCGACGTGTGCATTCAGCCCCGCTTCGTACGGCGGACGCAACACTCCGTGTTCCGTGATGACTGCGGCGATGAGCCCGGCGGGCGTTACGTCAAACACCGGGTTCCACACCTCCACACCTTCCGCCGCGATGCGCTGCCCCGCCAGCGACGTGACCTCTGCGGCAGGACGCTCCTCTACCGTGATCTCTGCTCCGCTCTTCACGTTCAGGTCTACCGTAGAGAAGGGCGCGGCGACGTAGAAGGGGATGCCGTTCGCGGCCGCCAGGGCGGCCAAGCTGTACGTTCCTATCTTGTTCGCCGTATCGCCGTTCGCGGCGATGCGGTCAGCGCCGGTGACGACAGCCGCGACTTGACCGGACGCCATGAGCGCGCCGGCAGCGGAGTCCACGAGAAGCGTCGCCGGTATGCCGAGCCGGGCGAACTCCCACGCGGTGAGACGCGCCCCCTGCAGCCACGGGCGGGTCTCGGTGTGGAAGACGCGTACCCGCTTGCCGGACTCCCATGCCGCGCGGATGACGCCGAGCGCGGTGCCGTACCCGGCCGTTGCGAGCGCGCCGGTGTTGCAGTGGGTGAGTACGCCGCCGGAGTCCGGCATGAGCGTCGCGCCGTTACGTCCGATCGACCTGTTGGACTCGATGTCCTGCTCTCGCATGGCGTGCGCGAGAGCGAGGATGCGTGCGGCAGCCTGATCGGGTGTACCGCACGTACTCGCGGCGCCCTGGCATCGCTGCACGGCCCAGCCCAGGTTGACGGCGGTGGGGCGTGCGGCGGCTATCCGCGCCGCTTGAGCATCCAGCTCACCGAGGAACGCAGGCATGGTGGGGGCTTCGATGCTGCGCGCGGCGATGGCCATTGCGTAGGCGGCGGCGATGCCGATGGCGGGCGCCCCCCGCACACGCATGCTGCGTATGGCCTCGACAGCGCCGGTTACGTCGTGGACGGCCACCCATTCTTCGCTCGCGGGGAGCGTCGTCTGGTCGAGCAGGAGGAGCTGTCCGTCCTGCCAGACGATGGGTTGAAGTTCCTCAGTGATAGTGGGTAGGTCGCTCACAGGATCTGTCCACGGGCGTACTGAACAATGCTATGGGTGTAGAGGCGGAGTGTCAAAGGCGCGGAGCGTGCCAACCCTCCTGCGTTGGTCGGACCGGTTGGGCGCGGACACGCCGCGAGCCGCCCTCAGGACGGCTCGCAACGATGAATGTCTGCCGGGTCGGGGGACTACTGACCGAACCCGCTCCCGCCTGCGGGCGGCGTCATCTCGAGCCCGCACGTCTCGGCGGCTGCCATCAGTTCGCCCAGCGCCGCCAGGTCAGGCTCTCCCCCGAAGAACAGGGCGAGCAGGTCCTCGAGGCTCCCGAGCTGCTCCTCCATGCACCGCATGACGGAAGGAGGAGGCATCTGTTCGCCGACCTCTCCCGCGAAGCGGGCGGCCTCCTCGTCGCTCATGCAGAGCTGTATCTGGATAGCTGTGCTGAAGAGTTCAGTAGGATCTTCGGGCAGTTCACCGATCCCGAGCACGCTGGGGTTCTCCATCGCGAGATCGCTGATGCAGCTGCGCGTCTCCGAGCTCAGCCCCCCGGCTGCCGCAGACATCATTGCGATACTGATGCCGATGGCGTTCTCGGGTGCGAGACATTCGAACGGAAGGGCATCCATGGCTCCCGGGGGAGCACTCGCCAGGGGGAGGTTCATAACAGCACCCAGCGTGGCTTCGCCGACGGCGTCACGCAGGCAGGAGGCCTCGCTCTCGGAGAGCGCAGCCATAAGGTCGCCCACCGTGGTGCTCTCGGTGATGACGAGGTCTTCGATGGAACCTGCATCCGGCTTGGGCATCATGGCGTCCGGGGTTGGTTCCGGCGCGGGTGTAGGAGTCGGCGTTGGCGGGACCGGCGTTGGAGTTGCCGTCGCCGTCGGTGTCGGCGTTGGCCGGGGGGTCGCGGTTGGCGTTGGGGTCGGGTCGCTGCAAGCGGCGGCGAACGCTGCGAGCATGAGAAGGATGAGCGTGACGGCGGCGGCGCTGCGCAAGCCGGTGCGGAGAGAAGCGGACAGGTTCGTGAGCATGAGGAACACCCTCGCTGTGTCGATTTCGGTTGCCGGGGGTATCGCCTCCGCACCGCTCTACAATTGTAGATGGGCGAGAAGCACTCATTCAATATAAGGAATCGGCGCCTTTCACCTTGATGTGTGAAGGGATGAGGACACCTTGCCCGCGTGGACCGAACCGCTTCATGAGGCCCAAGGCTCCCTTGGACTATCATTCCAGGCGTTGGCATCAGGGTGTGCGCAGTGCAACTCACGAACCTGACACTCACGAACTTCCGCTCCTACCGGCAGCTTGACCTTGCGCTGGGGCCGGGGCTCACCGTTATCAGCGGCGAGAACGGGCAGGGCAAGAGCAATCTGCTGGAAGCGGTATACCTGCTTGCCATCGGCAAGTCGTACCGCGCGGTGACGGAGCGCGACCTCGTCTCGTGGCAGGCGGCGGAAGCCGGGGGGTATACGATCGTGGCGGCAGCGCTTGACGGGCCGCGGGGCGCACTCGAATTGCGCGTCGGCCTCGACTGCAGGGAGGGCAACAGCACCGCCAAGCAGGTCAGGGTGAACGGCACGCCGAAGCGGACGTCCGACCTCGTCGGTCTGATGGGCGCTGTGCTCTTCGCCGCCGAGGACATCGAGCTGGTGTCCGGCCCTCCGAGCGGGCGCAGGCGCTATCTCGACGTGTTGCTCGCACAGGTGTCGCGCCGGTACGTGCAGACGCTTTCGCGGTACCAACGGGTGCTGGCGCAGCGCAACACGTTGTTGCGCGCGATGCGCGAAGGGCGGGCCAGGGACGAAGAGCTCACCTTCTGGGACGACGCGCTGGTGAAGGAAGGCGCCGTCGTGCTGGGTGAACGCCGGTCGTCCATGGCGACACTGGCGGAGTTCGCCGCGTCCGCGTTCGAGCGCTTGTCGTCGCAGGACGTGCTGTCTATAGCGTACGTGGGGACGGCTGCGGAACCCGAAGACGGGGATGAGGAGCGGGCGCTGCGTGAGGCGCTTCGTGCATCGCGCGACCAGGAGCGTGCGCGGGGCATGACGGTCGTCGGCCCGCATCGTGATGATCTGCGGCTGATGCTGAACGGTGTGGAAGCGACGCGGCACGCCTCGCGAGGGCAGGCACGGCTGGCCGCGCTCGCGATGCGGCTGGGCGAGGCGCGTCTGCTGGCTGAGCGCAGAGGCGACCAGCCGCTGCTGCTGCTGGACGACGCGCTGTCCGAGCTCGACGAGCGTCGCAGGAAACTCGTGCTGGAAGAGGCGTGTTGCTATCCTCAGACCATCGTGACGACCGCTGAACCGCATGCGTTGCCGGACGTGTTCCTGCGCTCTGCCCACCATCTGCGTGTCCGGGACGGGCAGATGGTGACCGGGGAAGTTGCATGAGCGGGGCCGGGGTGCAGGCGCTCAGCGTTTCGGGTGTCCACAAGCGTTTCGGCGATGTGGAGGCCCTGCGCGGCGTCGACCTCTCCGTCGGGCAGGGTGAGATTTTCGGCTTCCTCGGCCCGAACGGCGCCGGCAAGACCACGACCATCCGCGTCCTGACCGGGTTCATCCGTGCGGACCAGGGCACCGCCAGGGTGCTGGGGATGGAGTCCTGGGGCGAGACGGTTGCCATCAAGGCGAAACTTGGCTTCCTACCGGACGTGGTGGCGTTCGCCAGCGGCTTCACGGGGCAGGACTTCCTGAACTACGTTGCGAGCCTGAGGGGCATCAGGGGCAAACTCCCTCGCCAGGCGGAGCTGCTGGAGCGCCTGGAACTCCCGGACTCCGCACTCCGGAGGAAGGTGAAAGGGTACTCCTCGGGTATGGCGAAGAAGCTGGCGCTCGTGCAGGCGATGCAACACGATCCCGACGTGCTGATCATGGATGAGCCGACCGAGGCGCTCGACCCGCTGATGCGGCAGGAGCTGTTCGCGATCATCAGGGAGGCGCGGGACGGGGGCGCGACGGTGTTCATGTCCTCCCACGTCCTGTCCGACGTGGAAGAGGTGTGCGAGCGGGTGGCGCTCATCCGCGACGGCCGCATCGTCGGGACGGGGTCGGTGGAAGCGCTGCGCGAAGGCAAGGCGCGCACGATGGAAGTGGAGTTCCGGGAGCCGCCATCAGGTGTGGTCGCCATACCCGGCGTGGAAGTGTTGTCACAGGAAGGCACGAGGTGGGAGCTGGCCATCTCCGGCGACATCAACGAGGTGCTGCGGGAGCTGGCGAAGCACGACGTAGCCGACATGACCTATGAGCGGTTGAGCCTGGAGGCCCTGTTCATGGGCTTCTACGGCGAGGGTGGTGGGAAGGAACTGGCGGATGCTTAGCGTATTCACGTACACGCTCCGCTCGCACCGCATCGGGTTGCTCGCCGTGTCGGCGGGCTTGTTCCTGATGAGCCTGATCATCGTCTATACGTTCGATGCGTTCGGTGGCCTGGATGCGCTTGCCGATCTGTTCGAATCGCTGCCTGCGCCGATGGCCGCGATGTTCCGCGCGCAGGCGGGGTTCGGGACGACGATAACGAGCTACATCGCACTCGACTACCGTCATCCGGTCTACATCATCGCGGGACTCGCGTTCGTGTTGTCGGTATCGAGCGGCGCGGCGGCGCGCGAGATCGAGCGGGGCACGGCGTTGATGCTGCTTGCATCGCCCATGGCGCGCTGGCGCTACCTGGCAGCGAAGATAGGCGTGCTGGTGGTGGGGGCTGTGGTCATCGTAACGATGTCCTGGCTGGGTTCGATGGCAGGGACGGCGCTGACGGGCGTTGCCGGCGACGTGGAAGGCGGGACGCTGGTGCTGGCCCAGCTGAACGAACTTGGCGTGCTCCTGGCTGCGGGCGGCATCGCGATGCTGCTCTCCGCCGTGAGCTCGGACGGTGGCCGTACGGTATCCGTAACCGCCGGGATACTGACGGTGATGTACTTCCTCGACTTCGTGGGGGCGATATGGGGCCCGGCGGAGCCATTGGCGCCCCTGTCGATCTTCTACTACTTCGATCCCCTGGCTATAGCAACGAACGGCACGACGCTGCTGCGCGACGTAGTGGTGCTGTTCGGCGTCGGACTCGCGGGGTTCGTCGCCGCGCTCGTGCTGTTCCAGCGGCGGGACATCACGCGCTAGCGGCGCGACTACAGCTCCGGATGCCGGGTGTGCCACTCCGACGCCTGTTCGTAGGCGTAGGCGGCGCGGAGGAGCGTGGATTCGCTCAGGTGCGGGCCGAGCAGCTGCAGTCCGATGGGGAGGCCGTCCGCGAACCCGCACGGCACCGAGATGCCCGGGATGCCCGCGATGTTCGCGGGTATGGTGCAGATGTCGTTCGCGTGCATGACGATGGGATCGACGATGCCGCCGATCTCGAATGCCGTGGTCGGAGAGGTGGGGAGCGCCAGGACGTCAACGCGCTGGAAAGCGTCGTGGAACTCCCGGCGGATGAGCGTCCGCACCTGCTGGGCCTTCTTGTAGTAGGCGTCGTAGTAACCGGCTGAGAGCGCGTACGCTCCCATCAGGATGCGCCGGCGCACCTCTGCGCCGAAGCCGTTGCGCCGCGTCGCGTCCAGTGCGGCCCACATGCCGTCCGCTTCCTGGTCGGAGTAGCCGTACTTCACGCCGTCGTACCGGGCGAGGTTCGCCGAACACTCGGACGGCGCGAGGATGTAGTAGACCGCAAGCGCTGCTCGCGACGTGGGCAGGGCGACCTCCTCGACGACCGCGCCCTGCGATTCGAGTACGGCGAGCGCGGCTTTCACCGACTCTGCGACAGTCGGGTCTATGCCGTCGCCGAGGTACTCCGGCACGACGCCGATGCGCAGTCCCTGCACGCCGTCCTGGAGTCCGTCCGTGTAGTCCGGCGGCTCTGCGGGGATGCTGGTGGAATCCAGCGGGTCGTAACCGGCGATGGCGTTGAGCACGACCGCAGCGTCCTCCACGGAACGCGTCAGGGGGCCGATCTGGTCGAGCGAGGATGCGAAGGCGACGAGGCCGTAGCGCGAGACGAGGCCGTAGGTCGGCTTGAGTCCGACGATGCCGCAGAGGGCGGCAGGCTGTCGTATGGAGCCGCCGGTGTCCGAGCCGAGCGAGTAGGGCGCCAACCCCGCAGCGACCGCGGCCGCGGGCCCGCCGCTCGATCCGCCGGGCACACGGGAGAGGTCCCAGGGGTTGTGGACGGTCTTGAACGCCGAGGTCTCGTTGGAGGAGCCCATGGCGAACTCGTCCATGTTGCCCTTGCCGAGGAGTGCGCCCCCTGCCCTGGCGAGGCGGGTAGTCACGGTTGCGTCGTAGGGAGGGGTGTACCCCTCCAGCATGAGCGATGCGCAGGTGGTGGCTATGCCGCGCGTGGAGAGGTTGTCCTTGAGTTGCAGGGGGATGCCGGTCAGCGGTCCTGCATCGCCCTGTGCGATGCGGCGGTCAGCCTCGGCGGCCTGCGCCCGTGCGGTATCAGGCGTTACTGCAAGGTAAGCGCCGATGCCCGGGTCCAGCTCGGCGATGCGCTCCAGGTGTGCCTCCGTGAGCTCCGCGGAGGAGACTTCTCTCTCGGCCAGGGCGCGGGACATCCGGGTTACGGTCTGATAGTGCAGTTCGCTCATCGATCAGGATTCATCCATCACGGCTTGTACCCGGAAGAAAGAGCCATCGCGCCGCGGGGCGTTGGCGAGGACGTCCTCGCGCTCCAGCGGCAGGCGGGAGACGTCGTCGCGCATAACCGTGTGGACCTCTTCCACCGCATGGCCTGTCGGCTCGATGCCGGAGGTGTCTATGCGTTGCAGGACGCTCACTTCGTCGAGGAGCTTGGCCATCTCGGCGCGCAACTGCTGGGCCTCTTCATCGGTGAGCGCGATGTGGCACAGCGCGGCCACCTGCCGCACTTGCTCAACGGAGAGTTCAGGTTCCGGTTGGTTGGTCATGGTCGGTGACGCACGCAGATGCGCGGCATATCCGGGGACAGGCATCAGTCTATCAGACGCGCTCGGTCTGGCGGCCAGGGATGCTCCCAACGTGTGCTTACGCGCAAGCGAATCTGCTTCCGGTGGTTCTGAGGCACGTTTAAACTGATTGACCAGTTAGTGGAGGTTCGCCTGCCGAGAGGGACGCGCCGATGAAGATATCCCAGATCGCCAATTACAGCTTGCTCGCCGAGGGTGGCCTCCCCCCCTTACAGGCGATGGTGTACGAAGAGTTGATGCGCCGCCCGGATGAGGTGTTCGAGTACCAGGGCGACGAACTGATCAGGACTTTCCCCCGCATGAAGCGCTCCGCGCTCAACTGGTCGCTGTGGCTGCTGGCGAAGACGGGGCACATCGGCAAGTTACGGGTCCGGGTGGATGGCAGGCTGACGACGGTCTATGGCGCTCACGAGGCGGTAGACGCGCTCAAAGAGCGCATGGGTATCGCCACCAACTAGGCGGACCTGCCGGGAGCCCTCAGGATCCAGCCGACTGGCTCGCGAGGTCGCGGAGCAGCTTGTAGGGGAATATCCCCGTGTCGTGCAGGTCGCTGAAGAGCAGGCCGATGGCGTAGCGCCCTATCTCCATGTACTCCTCTATCGTCACGTCCGATGGCACGTCGTCCACACCCACGCGCCGCGTGTGCGTGATCTCGTCCACGCACTGGGCGCAGCCGCAGTGTCCCCGCACGTAGCGGTGGGGGAGAAGGGTTTCGACTCCGTCTTTCCAGATGATGTGCAGCCCGTCCGGTGCGACATCTATCTGCCGGGGCTCGTACTGATCTTCCGCCATGATCCTGTCTCGCTCTCCCTTCGCAGGGCTGGGAACTAGAGTTCCGCTTCCCTGCCGATGCCGCCATCCAGCGCCTTGCGGTAGACGTGCATGCCGACCGTAACGTCCTCCATCGCCAGTCCCTGGGACTCGAAGAGGGTGATGGCCTCCGGCGACGGCCTGCCAGCCACGCGCCCGGAGACCACGTCGCGCAACTCCACCGCGTTCTCCCAGCGGAACGCCCGGCGCTCGGCGGCCCAGATTAACTCGCCGCACTCTATCTTCGCGTCCTCGAGGTCGTCCACGACGACGATGTCGCTGCGGCGTATCGTCGTCTCGTCTACCTCGCGGCGCATCCAGTGGTTGCTTCCTGCCGCGTTGACGTGGGTGCCCGGGGCGAGCGATTCGCCGTCGAACACCGGCTCGCGCGAGTTGGTGATGGCGCAGACGACAGCGGACCCGGCGACGGCGTCGTGCGCAGACTCGGTGGGACGCACGTCTACGCCGAGTTCGGCTGACATCCGGTGTGCGAACGCTTCTCGGCGCTCCGGGTTCCGGCTGTAGACGAGGGCTCGTTCGATCGGGCGGACAGCAGCAACGGCTGCGAGTTGCGTCCGCGCCTGGTAGCCGCTCCCGATGACGGCAACCGAGGTGGTGTCCGGGCGCGCCATGTATCGGGTAGCTACACCGCTCGCGGCGCCGGTGCGTATCTGTCCGAGCGCGTTGGCCGCGAGCATGGCAAGAGGAGAGCCATCCTCGGTGCTGAAGAGGAGTACGACCATACTGCTCGGCCCCTGTGTACCGGTAACGTAGGTCTTCAGTCCGGTTGCTCCGGCGTCGTTGGACATCCCGGCCATCACCTGTTGCGCGCCCCGCATGAGCGGCAGCCGGTACCGTGGCATGTTGGAGACCGACCCCCTCGCCCATTCGGCGAATGCGGCGTCCAGCACGTCGACGCACTCGTTCATGGGGAGCAGGTCCCGTACTTCTTGTTCGTTTAGCAGCAGCAAGCGTTAGTTCTCCTCTTCGCCGTCGTTCATATCCAGGGCAAGCTGCCCCGGAGCCTGAACGGGCCGTAGATTGCTGACGCCGACGCCGATGAGGCGAACGTTCGTCCTGGACTCCCAGTTGGCGTCCAGCAGATGCAGCGCATCGGCAAGTATCGCATCGGCGTGGGCTGTTGCGTTATCCCGGCTCGTGGAACGTGTGAGCGTGGTGAAGTCGGAGAGGCGGAGTTTGAGCGTAACGGTGCGGCCCACCAGGCCGTGCTGCTCCAGCGACTGCGCTACCCGCTCCGCCATGCGCCGCAGTTCCTCCGCCAGTGATTCACGAGCGTTCACGTCTTCCGCGAAGGTCTCCTCCGCACTCACGGACTTCGTCTCCCTGTCCGTCTCCACGGGGGATGGGTCTTCCCCCTGTGCTCGCCGCTTGAGTGCCGCGCCCCATGGCCCCAGTACGGTTACCAGCGCCTCTGGCGAGGCGGCGGCGATCTGACCGAGCGTGTGGAACCCGTGCGCCTTCAGACGCTCTGTGGAGCGCGGGCCGATGCCGGGCAGGGAACGCACGTCCAGGTCCGCGAGGAACGCCGGTTCCGTTCCTGGCTCGACGACGACGAATCCTCCGGGCTTGCCCGTTTCGCAGGCGACCTTCGCGACCATCTTGTTGCTCGCGATACCCACGGAGCATGGGAGGCCGAGGTCAACACGTACCCGGCCTTGCATCCGGTGGGCGCGGCCGGCAGCCTCCTGCATGTCCTTCGATACGGGCGTGAGGTCGACGTAGGCCTCGTCTATGGACATCTGCTGGATGACGCCGGACTCCTGCTGAAGGATGTCCATCACTCGACCGGAGTGTTCGCGGTAGAGGTGGAAGCGTGGCCGAAGGACAATCGCCTCCGGACAGAGCCGTACGGCGCGGGACATGGGCATCGCAGAGT
This sequence comes from Dehalococcoidia bacterium, assembly GCA_034422595.1. Taxonomy (GTDB): domain Bacteria; phylum Chloroflexota; class Dehalococcoidia; order Lucifugimonadales; family Australimonadaceae; genus Bin16. Next base: position 127,969 of record DAOUJO010000003.1, read on the forward strand.
GGCAGCCGTACTTCCGCGCTTCGTACGAGGCCGCCGCCACCACCCCTCGCGACGTGGGGCTGCCTCCGATGAGCAGCGGCTTCCCGGCAAGGGACGGCTCTTCGAGCACCTCCACGGAGGCGTAGAAGGCGTCCAGGTCTACGAGGGCGATGTACCGCTGGTCGTCCACGGCGCTCATGGTAGTCCTGGTGCCACGTGCGTGGGAACGGCCGGTTGTCGTGTGCACGCTGGGCGCGGAGCGAGCGCATATTGAAAAGGCCACCTCCCGCACGTATGCAGGGAGGTGGCCTTGGATCGGTCTGGGGACTGGGTGTGTGCTGTCGGGCTACTTGCGTACCGCCCCTGCGAGGTCTGCGCCTGCCGTGAAACCGACACGCTTGTGAGCGGGGACGTTGATGCGTTGCCCTGCCTGCGGACCGCGGATGGCTGTTACCTGCCGTGCCTTCACCTGCCGGGACTCGAAAGAGCCAAACCCGGTGAGGACGACACGGTCTCCGGCTGCCACCGCTTCTGTGATGCTCTCGATCACTGCATTGAGTGCAGCGTCTCCTGCGGCACGGGTTCCGTTGAGCTTGAGTGAAACTTTCAGGGCCAGGTCTCCCTTACGAATTGTTGCCACCCTTTCACACCTCCTCGCACTGAGGCTGGGGCGAGGCCTCGATGCTGCTGTAATGCGGGGGAGTATAGCACGGGCGCAGCGTGCCACGGGTACAGAGGCTCGCTCAGATAATCGGCTCTCGGCCCCACCACGCGTGGAAGTGATGCAATGGCCCATGCCCCCCTCCGATGGGAGGAGCGCCCGCAATGGCTGCGGTGACGTACGCTTTCGCGTCGGACACCGCGCCCTCCACGGTGTTGCCGCGTGCGAGCCCGGCAGCGACCGCCGATGCGAATGTGCAACCTGTGCCGTGCGTGCTGGTCGTGGGGATGCGCTTCGCCGGGAACTCAGTGAACACTGAACCGTCGTACAGCACGTCCACTGCGTCCTCGCCGAAGTGGCCTCCCTTCACGACGACGTAGCGGCAGCCCATACCGTGGATGGCGCGTGCGGCGTCCCGTGCCTGCTCCATCGTTTCAACGGGATGCCCGCAGAGGGCGGCTGCTTCTCCTGCATTCGGCGTGGAGACCAGCGCCAGGGGGAGCAGCCGGGAGACCAGTGCGGTTACGGCATCCTCACGCAGCAGGCGGTCGCCGCCTTTCGCCACCATCACCGGGTCCACAACGAGTTGCTCCACGCCGTGATGCCGGAGCCGTTCTGCCACTGTCTCGATGATCGCCGCGCCGGAGAGCATACCTGTCTTCACAGCGTCCATACCGATATCAGTGGCCACGGCATCTATCTGAGCGCTGATCACGTCCACCGGCAGTTCGTGGATAGCCGTGACGCCCAGTGTGTTCTGCGCAGTGACGGCGGTCAGTGCGCTTGCCCCGTACACCTCGAACGCGGCGAACGTCTTGAGGTCGGCCTGTATGCCAGCGCCGCCTCCCGAGTCAGAACCTGCGATCGTCAGTGCGATGGGAGTACTCCCTTCCTTCATACCGGCCACTCCTCCTGGTTCCATGCCATCTCCCAGAAGAGGTACTCGTAGCGGGAGCTGGTGACGAACGTCTCTTCGATGCGGGCCAACTCGTTCTCGGGCAGCCCTCCAGCGATGCGGTCGAGCAGGCCGCGGCACCACCCGGCCAGTTCGGCGAACTCGACGGATGCGTACATGTCGATCCATGCGGCGTAGCGCGGGTCTTCCGGTCGTCCCCGTGCAGCGAGCCGCTGACCGACCTCTGAGAACCCCCACATGCACGGCAGCAGCGCGCCGACGACCTCGGGGAAACTGCCCGTCGCGGCCGTGCGAACGAGGAAGTCTGTGTACGCGCGGCACGTGGGCGACATCTCCTCGGTCTCCAGATCTTCCTCGCTGATGCCGAACTCCGCCGCGTAGGAGCGGTGCATGGACATCTCCACGTTCAGCGTCTCGTTCGTGAGCTGCGCCAGCTTCGTCATCGCCTCGAGGTTCGGGGCGCGCGCCGACGCTGTCGCGAGCATCCGGGCGTACTCAATCAGGAAGCGGTAGTCCTGCCGCACCCAGTGCCGGAAGCGGGCGATGTCCAGGCTGCCGTCGCCGATGCCCCGGATGAACGGATGCTCGTGCTGCGCCTCCCACACGTCTGCGGCTGCTGCCTTCAAGCGAGAGCTGAGTGGTTCAGGCATGGCTCACGCTTCGCTCTCCAGCGGGCGTATCTCCTCAGCAAGCGTTTCCAGCTCGAACCCTGCACCGCCGCGCCGCCTGGCTGCGTATACGAACAACGCCGTGACCACCGACGAGGTGACGACGGCGAGGAGGAAACTGGCCAGCAGGTTCCCGGACGCGAGGATGTGCCATACGCTCGTGAGTCCCTCCCACGTCCACCAGCCGGAAAGGTCCGGTTTGGGGAAGAAGAGAGCTCCTACGATTATGCCGGCTACCGCACCGGTGACGGCCCCCGTTCCACTCAGACGCCGACTCCACATGCCGGCGAATACCGGCACCATCGCGCCGGCGCAGACCAGGTCCGCTATGAGGAAGAGGTAGAGCACGCTGTCGAACGCATACCCGACGATGGCGGCTGGGACGATGAGGAATGCGGTGATGAGCCGGGTCGAGCGAAGCAGCCCGCGCCCGCCGCGGATGCGTGAGAGGTCGGTCGTGAACACGCTCGCCATGCCGTTGAGGAGCGTGTCCATGCTGCTCATCACGAGGACGAGCGCAAGTGCGACCAGGACAACGAGCGCCCAGCCGGGCAGCACTTCCAGCGCGAGCGAGAAGAGCGCGATGGAAGCGGGTTGGTCGTCGTTCACCAGCCCGCTGCTGACGGCCCACAGTCCGAAGAACCCGGCGGCGATGATCAGCGGGACGACGATGGCGCCCGCGCCAAGGAAGCCGCGCCAGATGTCGCCGTCTGTCCTTGCCGCGTATACGCGCTGCCAGAGTCCCTGGTGGAAGAGGTTCGCCGCGAGGATGGCGATAACAAGCGTGAGGCCGAACTCGATGCCGTGCAGTTGGGTGACGTCCAGCAGCGCCGCGTTCTCTTCCCGTACCGTATCGAAGGCTGCGGTCCAACCGCCGAAGTGGGCGAGGGTGGCGATGAGGACGGCGATGAGCAAGGGGATGATGATGGCGAACTGGATGTTGTCCGTGAAGATGGAGGCCCTGAGGCCGCCGTAGACGGTGTAGGCCAGCGTTGCGACGCCGACGAGCACGAGCGTTAGCACCAGCGGCGCGTCGGCGACCTGCCCCACCGCCCGCGCGATCGCTCCCATCTCGGCGGCAAGGAAGGTGAACATATAGAGCACGATGATGAGGAGCGTAAGGAGATACATCGCGCGGCCGTACCGCTGCCAGACGAACTCGCTCAGGGAGTGACCGTTCGGCGCGAGTTTGCGCATGCGCGGCCCGACAACGGTGAAGGCCACGATGGGCGCGGCCTGCCCGATGCCGTACCCGATGAGAGCGGCAACGCCTGCCCAGGTCGCCGCTTCGGCAGGGCTGAACAGGATCCACGCGCCGAGCAGGGACGCGGCCATGGTGGCCATCGCGGTCATGCCGCCGATGGAGCCGCGCGCAGAGACGAAGTCCTCGATGGTCTGCCGCCTCGCCCTCGTGTAGGTGATGCCCGCGGCGGACATGATGGCCATGGTGATGATCGCTGCGATGAGGGCCCAGGCCTCGGTAGACATCGTGTCTCCTCCTGCATAGCGAAGGGCCGCTCACTGGAGGAGCGGCCCCTTCGCGGCTTTCGCCGGTCGCATCGCTCTTCCTACGCTGGCATGACCCAGGTCAGGTTCGGAGGGTCGCCCGATACGGGCCTCTCAGCCGGACGCGGCGCCCGGCTCCCCTGAACGTTCGCTATTCGATTGCGCGGCATGGTATAACCGCACGGTCGGCTGGTCAAACGAGCACGGGGTTGAGCACGTATTCGCGGAAACTCGGATGAGAGGACGCTGTAAAAACTATGGCGAAGCGGCGATGATGTACTATAATGCCGTGCGAAGCCCAGACCGGGTTCCGGCTGGACGAAGGATATGATATGCATTAGGTGTGTCCGGAGAGCGTCTTCCGGCCATGCCTTGATGCGTAAAGAGTCACCGGACTAACAGGAGGCGGGATGTTCACACGCCGAAAGCTCTCCACCAGCGTAGCCTTGATGCTGGCGCTGACCCTGCTCATGACCCTTAGCGCGAGCGCGCAGGCGCCTGCCCTTGGCGGCACCGCCGCCTTCCGCGACGCCAACGCCGCGAGCGACAGCCTGGTTGTCGATTTCACCGATGCGACGGTGCTCTCCCACGGCTCTACTTACGAAGGCTGGCTCATAGACGCCGACGACAACAAGCTCAGCACCGGCAGGCTTGGCCGTGGGCCGTTCCTCCAGGGCGAGTACGTCTCCCCCGGTGGTGCGGACCTCCTCGCGCGCTACAGCACGTTCGTGATCACCGTGGAGCCGCTGGACGACCCCGACCCTGCTCCTTCCGGCGTTATCGCCTACGGCGCGGCGACCCGTGGGGCCGTTCTTTCGCACATCAGCGCTCTCGTGGGTGAGGGCGGAGCAGCGACGGCGCTGCGCGATCAGGCTGCGCAGGTGCTGGCCTACGCTGAAGCGGAGAACGCCGACATGGTCGTGGGCATGCTGGACGGCGTCGTTGCTCACGCACGGGAAGCGTCGTCAGTGGCCAACGACCTCATCTTCTCGTCCGCCAGCGGCGACGACGAGAACGTCGAGGATACTGCGAACGAGATCATCAACGCGTCGAACAACGTGATCAGGCTTGCGGGCGAGGTGCGGGATGCCGCGTCGCGCGCGTCCAGCGCGTCCGGCATCGAAGCCCAGCAGGAGACCAAGAACCTCCTCGCGTGGGCGACCCGGCTGTACTCCGGCACCGACCAGGACGGTCAGGCACTGGACCAGGTAACCAGGAAACCCGAGTCCTCCCACGGCGCGGTACACGTCTACGAGTTGTCTCAGGACCTTGGCGCGTTCCGCCCCGGCGTTGGGGCTCCGCCTGCCACCGGTGACTCGTTCGTACCGATGGTTGCGCTGGCGGCTCTCGTACTGGGCGCTGCGTTCGCCCTCAGCGGCGGGCTGGTGGTCTTCCGCTCCCGCCGACGCGCGTTTGCCTGATCACTTCGGCGCCGCGCTAGCGATACGATAGAAAGGCCCCGCTCATTTGAGCGGGGCCTTCTTCTATACCGATGGTTTGCAGCGCCGGTTAGCCGAGTCCCAACGTCTCCTTCAGCTCCCGCCACTCGCGAGGAGACATCTCCAGCTCCGCCGGGTCTATCTCCTCACCGGCAAGCATGCGCTTGACGGCTGACAGCCCCTCCGCGCTCAGACGCGCCCCGCCAACCCGGTAGCGATGGAACGCGTTCGCCGTGAGCGGCACCCAGCGCTCCACGATATCCAGGATCACGCGGGCGTATTCCTGTATCTCCCACTGCGCGTGGGCGTCGCCGCGGAGGGCGAGGAAGTGCAGCAGGTTGTGCAGGTCGGTCTTCCAGTACCACTGCGTATACGTGCTCAGCGGCAGACCGATGCGTGCCAGCTCCCGGGCGAACCCGGCGGTGAGCAGGCTGTCGTACTGGTCGAACGAACGCTGAGCGTCCGTGGTCATGGACTCTTGAACGTGTTGCGCCTCCTCCTGCGTAGCCCGGGACCGCTGCGCCTCAGCGGTGCGCTCCCTCGCCGTCCTGCGCCTCGAGCCTTGCTGTCGTTCAGCCTCTGGCGCCGGTACGGAACCCAGGGCGAGTTGTTCGCCGGCGCTGATCTGGCCCCGTCCCTGGTTGTTGGTAGCGGACTGGGTTGCCAGTTGATCGCCTTCCGGGACGTAGAACTCTCTGTCGAGCACGGAGTAGCGCGCCGAATACTCGTTCACGTTCGCCATACGGTGCCGTATCCACTGCCGCGCCACGAAGATGGGGAGCTTCACGTGGAGCTTGATCTCGCACATCTCGAACGGCGACGTGTGGGCGTTCCGCATCAGGTAGTTGATGAGGCCCTGATCGTCGCGTGTACGCTTCGTCCCGCGCCCGTACGAAACGCGTGCAGCCTGCACGATGGCAGCATCGTCGCCCATGTAGTCCACCACGCGCACGAACCCGTGGTCGAGCACGGGCAGCGGTTGATAGAGGACATCCTCGACGGCGGGCACCGTAGCGCGCCGCGTCTCGTGCCGCTCCTCGCGGAGTGCGTCTATCTCGGCCTGTTGCTCGGGGGTGATGGACATCTCGTCTGGCGCGCGCGTCGCGCACTAGGGAATGTTACACGCAGGGCGGCCGTTGTGCGGGGCTCCGGGACAAGCGAACGGCCCGCGAATCGCAGACTCGCGGGCCGTCGTCGCTGGTGTTGTATCCGCGCTACAGCATGCGCTGTACGATGCGGTCGGCCTGCTCCTCTGTCAGCCCTCCGGTGCGCTTGGCGACGGGACCGTCGCGCAGGATGGGTTCCAGCTCGGTGAGCGATTCCTTCTCGCTCTCCAGGTGGTAGAACTTGCCGATGTAGATCTCGTCACCCCAGACCATCGCCTTCTCACAGGCAGCGGCCCAGTCAGTGGCATCGTGGCCCTCGTCCTCCAGCTTCTTGATGCGCTCCTTGAAGAAGTTGTGCGTGTTGTCCAGGTTGAAGGTAACGCACGGGCTGAATATGTCGATCAGGGCGAACCCCTGGTGCTCGATGCCCCCCTTGATGAGCTCGGTCAGGTGCCTCACGTCGCCGGAGTAGCCCCGCGCAACATAGGTCGCGCCGTTCATGATGGCGGAGGTGATGGGGTTGATGGGGTACTCCACACTGCCGAACGGGGTGCTCTTGGTCTTCTGCCCCACCCTGCTGGTGGGAGAGACCTGCCCGGTGGTGAGGCCGTATATCTGATTGTTCATCACCACGTAGGTGAGGTCCACGTTGCGGCGGGCGGTGTGGGTGAAGTGGTTGCCGCCGATGCCGTAGCCGTCGCCGTCCCCGCCGGTGGCGATGACGGTGAGTTCGTGGTTCGCCATCTTCACTCCCGTGGCGAACGCGAGCGAACGTCCGTGGAGCGTATGCGCCCCGTAGGTGTTGATGTAGCCCGGCAGGTTGGACGAACAGCCGATGCCGCTGACCGTCACGATCTCGTGCGGGCGCAGGCCGAGCTCGGCGGCTGCGCGCTGCAGGCTGTTCAACACGCCGAAGTCACCGCAACCCGGGCACCAGTCAGGGTCTATCTTTCCCTTGAAGTCACGTGCTGTCAGTTGAATGGTGGTCATGGTGTCTGCTCCTTTGGTTAGACGATGACTTCCTGGTAGGGGACGAAGACGCCGCCCTCCCTGCCGAGCAGGTCCGCGACGCCGTCTGCTATGTGGTGAGGCGCGAACGGCTCACCGTCGTACTTGCGGATGTGGCCGTAGGCGCTCAACCCCGTCTCACTTCGCATGTAGCGGGCGAACTGGCCGGAGTAGTTGTTCTCTACGATGATGAACTTGTTGGCGCTCGTGAGGGCTGCCGTGATCTCGTCCGCGTGCAGAGGGATGAGCCATTTGATCGCCAGTTGGTTCGCGGTGATGCCGCGGTCTGCGAGCTGCTCGATAGCCTCCTGGATGACGCCCGCGGTGGAGCCCCAGCCAACGAGCGTTACCTCTGCGTTCGCGGGGCCCTCGATCTCCGGGGGCGCGATGAGGCTGGCTGCGGCCTCGAACTTCCGCGCGCGCTTCTCAACGGACGCCCGGCGGCGGTGCGGGTTCGTGAACTCGTCGGAGAGCAGCATCGAGTCTTCGTCGTGCTCGTCCGTTGCTACGGTGTGCACGTGCCCCTCGGTCCCTGGCACCGCTCGCGGGGAGACGCCGCTTGCCGTGTCCTTGTAGCGCATGTAGGCATCTCCATTGGAGGTGCCTTCCGTGATGAGTTCGCCCCTGTCGATGTTGGGGTGGAAGTCGATGTCCCGCGGGCTGACGCTGTACCTGCCCTCGGAGATGAGCAGGTCGGACAGGATGATGCCGGGGCACTGCAGCTTGTCCGCCAGGTTGAACAGCTCCGGTACGGTGTTGTAGGCGTCGAGGGCGTCCTTCGGACTGACGACGAACCGCTCGAAGTCACCCTGGCTTGCGCCGAGCGCCTGCCAGAGGTCGCCCTGCTCGGTCTTGGTGGGGACTCCCGTGGACGGCCCTGCGCGCTGCACGTTGATGAACACGCAGGGAATCTCCATCATCGCCGCGGCGCCGATTGCCTCGGTCATCAGGGCGAAGCCCCCGCCGGAGGTCGCGCACATCGCGCGGGCCCCGGTGTGGGCAGCGCCGACGACCATGTTCGCGACGCCGATCTCGTCTTCCACCTGGCGCACCATGATGCCCAGGTTTCGGGCGTTCTGCGCCATCCAGTGGAGCACGCCTGTGGACGGGCTCATCGGGTAGGCCGCGTAGAACTTCACACCCGCCGCGGCGCCGCCCATCGCGAGCGCCTCGTTGCCGGACCAGACCCCCAGCGGCTCGCCGCCTTCGGGCATCGGCATCGGGAACGGGGTGAAGTTCTCCTGTGCGTGCGTGTATCCCGCAAGAGCGACCCGCACGTTCTCGTTCACCACGTCCTCGCCCTTGCGGGCGAACTGCTGGGTGATGCTCGCTTCGAGCAGCCCGAAGTCGAGGCCGAGCAGGTGCATCATCGCGCCGAGGGCGACGGTGTTCTGGTTCAGTCCGGACCGCTGCGACCCGGTGAGGTCGTTCACCGGCAGCGGACAGAGCTGCACGCCGTCAGCGTAGTCGCCCGGAGAGATCGTGTCGCTGTTGTAGAGCGCCGCTGCACCGGAGCCGAGCAACCGCAGGTGCCGGTTCATCGTGTCCTGGTTCAGCGCCAGCAGCATGTCCAGCTTGTCGCCGTGGCTGCGCACTTCCCTGTCGGAGACGCGCACGGTGAGGAAGATGTGCCCCCCTCGGATGATGGACTGGTACGCGTTGTAGGTGGACAGGTTCAACCCGCGCCGCACGACGATGCGTGCGAGCGTGTCGCCTGGTGTAGCGATACCCTGACCGGCCTCGCCTCCTATCGCCAGGGCGAAGTCGTAGTTCCCGTCGCTCATAGATCCCTCCACGCGGCCTGTGGGCCGTACTTCTCTGTCGGTCTGCCGTCCGCCGCTCCGCTACACGGCGGCCAGCGCTGCTTCTTTCACTGCCTCGGACATACTGGGATGAACGTTCACCAGTCTCCCGATCTCAACGTCCGTCCCATCGAGCAGCCGGGCCATGCTCAGTTCGCCCAGCAGCTCCGTCACTTCATGCCCTATCAGATGCGCGCCGAGCAACTCCCCGGTGGATGAGTCGGCCACGATTTTAGCGAATCCCTCCCTGTGTCCGACGGCGAGCGCCTTCCCATTCGCGAGGAATGGGAACTTGCCCACCTTTATCGGGTAGCCCTGCTCACGCGCCTCCGACTCTGTCAGCCCTATGCTCGCCACCTGCGGGTTGCAGTAGGTGGCGCGAGGCATGCCCGGGTAGTCTAACGCAGGAGGGTTCAATCCGCCGATGTCCTCCGCCGCGTAGACGCCCTCGGCGTGCGCTACGTGAGCGAGGGGCAGGCGTCCGTTCACGTCGCCCACCGCGTAGACGTTCGCTCCGTTCACCCGCAGGCGATCGTCCACCCGGATGAACCCGCGCTCCAGGGTCCCTCCGGCATTCTCAACGCCGAGCCCGTCCGTGTTGGGGGTAATGCCCGCCGCCACGAGAACGCGGTCCGCTTCGAGCTCGAGCGTCTCGTCCGCTGCAGCGATGGTTACCCGCGCTGTGCCGTCCTGTACGGCAATGGCGGTGACTGAAGCGCCGGTGAGGAAGCGTATCCCCTGGCTTCCCAGCGCGCGGGACAGCGCATGTGATATCTCCTCGTCCTCTTTGGGCAGTATGCGCGGCAGGAACTCGACCAGCGTCACTTGAGCGCCGTAGACGTTGTAGAGGTAGGCGAACTCGATGCCGGTGGCTCCGCCGCCGACGATCAACACACGGTCGGGAACGCGTTCGTCCACGATGATCTCTCTGTACGTCACCACCACTTCGCCGTCTGCGGTCAGGGGTGGGGGAAGAGCAGGCCGGGCTCCCGTTGCGATGATCATGTTCCGGCAGCCGATCCGTTCGCCGTCCACGGAGACCTCGCGAGGCCCCGTGATGGTCGCGTTGCCTTCCACGTACGCAACCCCGTCGCGGCGGAAGAGCGAAGCGACGCCCTTGGTGAGGCGCTCTACGACCTTCCGGCTGCGGGCGACGCCGACCGCATAGTTCGCTGTAACGCCGCTCACCTCGATGCCGTACTCAGAGGCGTTGTGGACGGTGCTCAGCACTTCTGCGTTGCGGAGGAGCGCCTTGGAAGGGATACAGCCCAGGTTGAGGCATATGCCTCCGAGGAACTCGCGTTCGATGCAGACGGTGCTCAACCCCAATTGGGCGGCTCGAATCGCAGCGGGGTATCCACCCGGGCCTGAACCGATCACCGCAACGTCGTAGTCTGTCATAGACGAAATCTTTTGCTCGCGCCGGAATCGTTTCCCTTGCATGGGCGTCGTGATGAGAGGGAAGGGGGTTCGGACGGGAGTCTCCGCAGTATATCGGTCTCGACGTACTGCGGGCAAATGGAAAGGCGGGTTTGGGAGAACGGAGCGGCCTGAACACGCCAAGATATAGATAATTTCTATAGCTTGCGGCTTCAGTTATACGTTTGCTCTTTAGTTGGCGGATTCCGCAAATAACGGAAGACGTGCAGCCCAGAACCGCTCGGCAGCCGGTTGTGCTCGCGTCCGCATGACGCGGGGCAGGTTAGAATCCCGCGTCATGCGGACGGCACGTGCACTAGGCTCCTGGGGCCCGGTAGGGCACCGTCTTACCGAGCGCCTCGTCCACAGTCTCCGGTGAGACCAGCACGGTGATGCTCACGCTGAGTGCACCCGCAGCGCCGATGTTCAGCGAAACGGCTGCGGCTGTGGCGTCGTCGGGGAGGTCGGCGGTGATGTAGAGGTCGCTCTTCCCGAACGCGTAGTAGAACGATTCCACACTGCCGCCGGCCCCTTCGATCGTCTCAGTGAGGGCCGCTCTGCGCTTGGTGCCGCCCTCTTTGAGCAGACCGTTGATACCAGCCGACGTGTAGCTCGCTTGGAACATGTACTTCCCCATACGTACTCCTCCATAGGTGATGGCTGCATGGTTACAGCCGCGATGGAGATGGTCAAGACGGCGATCGTTAAGGCTGGGCGGTACGTGCGGAATGGCATGCTTGATGCGGCCCGGCACGACGGCGCCCGGACTATAATGGAGGCATGGACGAACAGGACGTACGCCTCATGGAGGCCATCGCCAGTACCCGTGTTGTCAGGCCTCCCCAGCAGGGGCTCGCGACATTCGGGTCGACATCCGTCCGTTACTACTTGGTGACCGAGCCCTCGTATCGAGACCTCGGCACCCCTCAGGACGGGCATGAGGAATCGGTAGTGCGCGAGGGCGTCGTGCGCGCGGAGCGTCCGCGGGTGGTCACTCCGTATTACCTGCTGCGCCATGAAGGCTTCGGCGACAACGCTGACCGCTACCTGCAGCGCCTTATCGAGGAAGTTGGGCCGGACCATCCTGGCCTGATGTACCACTACAAGAACGAGGGGGCAGAGACCGCTGTCGTCTCCGGCACGGTCGAAGAAGTGACTCGCAGGATCGTCGACCGACTGGACAGGGAGCGCAAACCGCTGGAGGCCGTGATAACCGGCTCCGACGACCTGTGGGACCTTTCGCTGATGAAGTTCATCTACGAGTTCACGACCCAGTCTGCGCAGGCGAACGTCTCCGAGATGCGCGCCCAGGGATTGCTTCGCACGGAGGGCGGCGTTCCGATGGAAGCCCGTCTGCGGATCGAACGGATGCTAGAAGAGGCACGGAGCGGCCAGCGAGAGCCGCGCGACGTTCACCGGGAGATCGAACGATGGGACCTGTTCGATGAATACCAGGACCGCTTCTTCGCCCTCTTCCGGTGAATGATGAGGCGACGATTCAACCCGATAGCAAGGGTCCGGGTTCCCCTTCGCCAGAAGGCTCAGACCCGTACAACGCGCCTCCCGGAACGCCGCTTCCGCCCCGCGCGCTGGAGGTCCCGCCTCATCAATCCAAGGCTCACCCGTGGCGCGCGTGGCCGTATCCTGCTGCGCGTCTACTTCTTCCAGGTGGGGCTCGCCGCGGTATCGCTCATGCTGGCCCTCTGGGCGGCAGATCTCATCACCGGAGATAGCGTTGCCCGCGCTGTTCTCGTCGCCGCCATTGCCTCAACCGCGTTCATCCTCTTTATCGGCCCACGCAGCGTAACGGCACACCCGCGCCACAGCATCGGTGGGCACGCGGTGGCTGTCGTCGCTGCGTCACTGGTCGACTTCTTCGCCGAGTATGTCACCGGGACGCAGTTCACCGGCGACTTCTCCCTCCTGTTCGGCTTCTACGCCGCCCTCGCTGTTGGTTTGGCGATGCTGCTGATGGCGTTGACCGATACGGAGCATGCGCCTGCCGCGGGTACTGCCCTGGCCATCGTCGCGCACGGCTTGGACTGGGAACTGGCGGTGTTCCTGATGACGATGGTGCTACTGCTTGCAGGCGTTCACGCCCTGCTCAAGGACCGCCTGCACGATTTCTTCTAGCGGTTGCGGAGGTCCCCCCGGAGTGGCGGCGTGAAATAGGCTGTTGGAGTGGAGAGGCGTCGACGCGCGTCGTCCCAGTCCGGCGGCGTGTCGCTCACGAATTCCGCGTAGCAGGAACCGGGCCCCGCATACTCCGAGACGATGGCGGCAGCCTGTGCGTGCTCTCCGCTGTGCACGAATTCGAGCATCGCCTCGCGGTCTTCCCATATCGTGTAGGTGTAGAACTCGCCCCGCCACCACTTCGCGCGGATGCCTCCGGCGTAGTACCCCGGAGCCTCGCTCGCCTCCTTGTAGACGCGCATGGACATGCGCATGAAGGTCAGCGTCTGGCTGCAGCGTCTGAGCCGCACGTACTCCACCACGTGGACGCGCGGCTTGATCTCATACTCTTCAAACGACTCAACCAGCGCCGTCGGCCTCCGCTATGAGATGTGCACGCCGCCATTCACTTCCAGCAGCGCCCCTGTTACGTAGGTCGAGAGGTCGGAGCAGAGGAAGATGATCGGCCCGACGGCTTCCTCGACAGCTGCGGCGCGCTTCAGCGGTATCACTTCGAGCGCCTTGTTGCGTGCCGCCTCCGGTATGCCTTGTGGCGCACCTCGCACGAACTCGCTCTGCGACTCCATCGCGCGCGTCATCCGCGTGTCGATGAACCCGAACGCCATCGAGTTCGCCAGCACGTTGAACATCGCGCCCTCTATCGCAACCGTTCGCGTGAGCCCCGCGATCCCGGCCTTTGCTGCGGAGTAGTTCGCCTGGCCGAGGTTCCCGAATCCGGAGAGCGATGAGATGGTCACGATATGCCGGGCGGGCACGGCCTCGCCGCGCTCTTTCTCCTGGCGTGCGTGTTCCCGCATCACCTTGAACGAGTCGCGCACGACGCGGAACGTTCCGCCGAGGTGCACGTCGACGATGGCGTTGAACTGTTCGTCCGTCATCCGGTGGATCATCCCGTCCCAGAGGAAACCGGCCGCCGTGACGACGATATGCAGACCGCCGAAACGCTCCACCGCCAGCGACGCCAGCCGCTCGCCGACGTCCGCGTCCGTAACGGATGCGGCGAGCCCGACAGCGGTGCCGCCCGCCTCCTCGATCTGCCTCAGCGTCTCGTCGAGGGGTCCTTGGTCGAGGTCGTTCGCCACGACGTTTGCGCCCTCTTTCGCCAGCCGCAGGGCAACGCCCTGCCCGATGCCCCGCCCCGCGCCGGTAACGATGGCCACGCGGCCTGCTATGCCTTCCACCATGCTCCGTGCTCCCCTCTCGATGCGTCTGTTGTGCGCGTCATTCTACGCGAGCGGCTTTGCCCGTCGCAGTGCATATCCACAGGTACATCGGCCTGCCGTCGTCGGTGTGCGGATAGTCCACCCGTTCCGGTTCGAACCCGGAGTCGGTCAGCAGCCGCTCCCACGTACTGATCGAGAACAGGCCGACTGCGTGCCGGTCGACCTCCACGCGTAACTCCCCGTTCTCCTCGAAGAAGAAGACGTACACCGTCTCCACCTGCGTGTCGTTCGGGTCGGGGTCCCATGAGTACTCCACGAACGTCACCTCGGCGTCCTGGGCGCGCCGGGTCTCGTGCCAGACGCGTGGCGCCGTGAACGTCTCCACGTAGTCGTCCGGGATGGCCAGCAACAGTCCGCCGGGACGCAGGTGCGTCCGTGCCGTTGCGAACGCTGCCCTGAGGTCGTCTTCCGTTGTCATGTAGTCGATGGCGTCGTGGATGAGCACGGCGTCGAACGTCTCGCCGAGGCGTACCGTCCGCATGTCGCCGACATGGTGCGTCACGTCCGGGTTCAGGCGGCGCGAGTGGGCGAGCATCGCCTCGGAGAGATCGACCGCCGTAGCGTCGAAGCCGTCGGCGATGTGGTGCAGCAGGTGTCCGCCGCCCGTGCCGAGTTCGAGGATGCGCGACCTGCCGGGGCCGAGGCGCTTGCGGAGCTCATCCCGTAGTTGAGCGCCCTCGTCCGCGTAGTCCTCGGGTGGGCTCATCGTTGGCCAGAGGTGCGCGAGGTCTGTGTAGAGGCGGTTGGATTCGGACGTCATCGCTGACTCATCTTACGTTCGTAGCGTCGGGGAAGGGGCGCGTGCGTTCAGGAGACCAGCCCGTTCGCGGCGGTGCGTGCGACCTCGAGCAGTCCGCCCGGCCAGAGCCCCAGCACGAAGATCGCTGCCAGCGTTACCACCAGCGCGAGCCTTCCGGAGAACGCCGTGGCGATTGGTGTACTTTCTCCCGTCGGCTGGCGCAGGTACATCGTCCGGATGATGCCCACGTAGTAGTACGCGGAGATGACCGAGTTGACCGCTCCAACGACCGCGAGCCACACGAGCCCCGAGTTCACTGCTGCGTTGAACAGGAACAGTTTGCCCATGAACCCGACCGTCGGCGGGATGCCGGTCAGACCCAGCAGCGCGACGGCCAGCGCCAGCGCCGCAAGCGGAGCGCGGCGTCCCATGCCCGCCATCGCCTCGATACGCTCGTCGCCGGAGCGCTGCGTGAGTACGAGGACGGCGAAGAACGCCGCCAGCGTCATCGCTGCGTAGCCGCCCAGGTAGAAGAGGACGCTCGAGATGCCGGCCGCGTCCGGCGTCTCCTGTCCGTGCGCCGTCACAGCTGCCACGCCGATGAGCATGTAGCCCGCGTGTGCGATGGCGCTGTAGCCCAGCAGGCGCTTCACGTTGCTCTGCACTATCGCGACCAGGTTCCCTATCGTCATGGTGATGGCCGCGAGCGCCGCGAAGAGCGTCGACCAGTCTGCCGACGACCCGCCGAGCGCCTCGTAGAACAGTCGCAGCACGACGGCGAACGCGGCGGCCTTGCTCGCTGTCGCAAGGAATGCCCCGACAGGCGTGGGCGCGCCCTCGTACACGTCCGGCGTCCACATCTGGAAAGGCACCATGGACAGTTTGAAGCCGAAACCGGCGGTGGCGAGCACGGCGCCCGCCATCACCGCGAGCCCTCCGAACGGCACTGCTGCCGTATCTGCAGCCAGCACTTGTGCGATGGTTGGCGCGCCGCTGTCCCCCGCCACCACCTGCATCGTTCCCGACGCGCCGTACAGGAACGCGAACCCGTACAGCAGGAATGCCGACGACACGGCGGAGAGCAGCAGGTACTTCACGCCTGCCTCGATGGGCGCGACACGCATCCGCACGAACGCAGCCAGCGCCACCACCGGCAGCGTTGCGAGTTCCAGCGAGACGTAGATGGTGATGAGGTCGGCTGCCGCCGCCAGCAGCATGAGACCGCTCGCCGAAAAGAGCACCAGCCCGGAGAACTCCGACTCGTAGGGTCGGAAGCGCTCCGCATACTCCGACCCTGCGATGAGGACGAGCGCGGCGGTCCCGGCCACGAGGAACTTGATGTAGAGCGCGAACTTGTCCACTACCAGCGAGTCGTTGAAAGCGGACTGCGCTCCGTTCGCGTGTACGTCGTCCCACAGCGCGATGCCGAGTGCGAACGTCGCGGCGAGCCCGAGCAGCGCGAGTCCAAGCGTCAGTTGGCGCTGCCGGGAGACTAGGCCGGACAGCACCACGACGGTCGCCGCCACGGTGAGCGCAAGCTCCGGTGCGATGAGGAAGAGGTCTGTGCCCGTGATGCCCACGCGCTAGCCTCCCCGTCCTGCAACGAGGGACGCGCCCTCGGCGAAGGACGCGATGATGGGCGCGATGCCGGCGTCGAACACGTCCGTCAGCAGCGCCGGATAGACCCCGAACACGAAGATCGGCACGATGAGCACGCCCATCGCGGCGACGTCCACGCGTGTTGCGTCCTCGAGGTGCGCCCACCGCTCGAGGGGCGGGCCGAACATGGTGCGCTGTGCCGTCCACAGGATGTAGCCCGCCGCGAGCACGACGCCGAACGCGCACAGCGCGGTCGCTAGCCCGTACGCCGGGAACGTGCCGAGGAAGACCATGATCTCGGCGGCGAAACCGCTCGTCGTCGGCAGGCCCAGCGACGCCAGCCCAGCCACCATGAAGCCGATGGCTATGAGCGGCATCCGTCCCGAAAGCCCGCCCATGTCCGCGATATGCCGCGTATGTGCACGGTCGTAGACCAGCCCGACGACCACGAACAACAGCCCCGTGATCGTCCCGTGGGTGAACAGCTGCATCGCCGCTCCGTTCAGCCCGGTGCCGTCGAGCTGCGCCGCCCCTGCGCCGACCGATGCGAGTCCCAGCACGACGAACCCCATGTGGCTGACGCTGCTGTATGCGACGAGGCGTTTAAGGTCGGTCTGCCGCATCACGATGAACGCGCCGTACAGCACGTTCACGACCGCGAGCATCGCCAGCAGTGGCGCGGCCGCGGCCAGTTCGTCCGGGAACATCCCTGCATTGATGCGGAGCAGGCCGTAGCCGCCCATCTTCAGGAGCACGCCCGCCAGCATCACGCTCACCGCTGTCGGCGCGTCCGTGTGTGCGTCCGGCAGCCACGTGTGCAGCGGCACGATGGGCAGCTTCACCGCGAACGCCACGAGGAAGCCGCTGAACACCAGCGACGACGGCACGATGAGGTTCGTCAGGTCCTTGTGGATGAGCGCCGTCATGTCGAACGTGCGCTCGCCCGCCGGGAACGAGAAGTAGAGTGCGAGGATGGCCGCGAACATGAACGCCGAGCCGAGGAAGGTGAACAGCAGGAACTTCATCGCCGAGTAGTCCTTGCGCCCCGTCCCCCAGATGGAGATGAGGAAGAACATCGGCACGAGTTCCAGCTCCCAGAAGATGAAGAACAGGATCATGTCGAGCGACGCGAAGACGCCCATGACCGCGCCTTGCAGCAGCAGCAGCCACATGAAGTACTCGCGGACGCGCGTCTCCACCCGCCATGACACCAGCACAGCCGCCACGCCGAGGATGCCGTTCAGCAGCACCAGCGGCGCGCTCAGACCGTCCACGCCCATCAGGAACTCGATGCCGAACGCGGACACCCACGGCGCGCGCTGCACGAACTGGTACGTGTCCCCCTGCGCGTTGAAGATGACGTACATGGAGATGGTCAGCCCGAGCTCCGCAAGCACCGTCGTCAGCGCGATGAGGCGC
This sequence comes from Dehalococcoidia bacterium, assembly GCA_034422595.1. Lineage (GTDB taxonomy): Bacteria > Chloroflexota > Dehalococcoidia > Lucifugimonadales > Australimonadaceae > Bin16. The sequence continues at coordinate 145,646 of DAOUJO010000003.1, forward strand.
GTCGTCCGGGTGGAGCCGCGGACCGCCAGCGCCAGCGCGGCGCCGATCATGGGTACGAATGTGATTGCGGTCAGCATCTGCTCAGCGCTGCATCAGGTAGAAGATGAGTATCACCGCCGCGCCCATCGAGACCCCCACGCCGTACACCTGTATGTGGCCTGTCTGCAGCTGGGCGATGGCGCGTCCGCTGTTGCGTCCCAGCCAGCCCGCGAGGTCGGCGACGCCGTCCACGATCCGGCGGTCGAACCAGTCCGACACGAGGAACAGCCCGCGGTAGAGCGCGCGGCGGACGATGAGGTCTTCGTAGAGCTGGTCCATGTAGAAGCGCTGCGCCAGGAGCCGGTGCGCGAACCGCCAGAGGCGTCCGAGTCCGTCGAACGACACGGTCCGCGTCCCGTAGACGAGCACCGCCAACCCTATCCCGGCGATTGCGACCACAGTCGACGCGAGCGCGATGCCGATGTTGAATTTCGGCGCGTCTTCGTGCAGCAGGTGTGAGAACCAGTGCGCGGGCACCGGCCCGAGCTCGATGAGCGAATTCGCCACGAACCCGGAACCGACCGCGAACACCGCCAGCACGATGAGCGGCAGCGTCATCACGTGAGAGGACTCGTGCTGATGCACGTGGTGGTGCGCCTCGTCCGGTATGCGCTCCTCGTGCGGGACCGAGTCGATGCCGCCTCGGAACTCGCCGTGGAACGCCATGATGACGAGGCGGAAGACGTAGAACGCGGTCATGAACGCCGCCGCGAGCGCCAGCCAGAACACCAGTTGCGAGACGCCGGTGTTCGCTGCGTGCGCTCCGCTCCACGCCGTGGTCAGTATCTCGTCCTTGCTCCAGAAGCCTGCGAGCGGGAATATCCCCGCGAGGCTCAACCCGCCGATGAGCGTCGTCAGGTACGTGATGGGCATCCACCGCCGGATGCCGCCCATATACCGCATGTCGAACGTGTGCACCGAGTGGTGCACCGAGCCTGCGCCCAGGAAGAGCAGGCACTTGAAGAAGGCGTGGTTGAACAGGTGGAACATCGCCACGCCCGGCGCGCCGACTCCCAGCGCGAGGAACATGTAGCCCAGCTGGCTCACCGTCGAGAACGCCAGCACGCGCTTGATGTCGTTCGCGGCAAGGCCCATCGCCGCGGCGAACACGGCGGTGAACCCGCCGATGATGGCGACCGTGTTCATGGCCGCCGCGCTCTCCTCGAACAGCCCGAACAGCCGCGCAACGAGGAACACGCCCGCGGCGACCATCGTAGCCGCGTGGATGAGCGAGCTGACCGGCGTCGGGCCTTCCATCGCGTCCGGCAGCCACGTGTGCAGCGGGAACTGCGCCGACTTGCCTGCCGCGCCTGCGAAGAGCCCGAGCGCCACCCACGTCGCGATGCCCGCGGAGAGCATGGGCGCGGCTTCGAGGATGGCCGGTATCTCGAACGGGTTGAGTCCCAGCGCCGTGAACTCGCCGCGGTTCAGGAACAGGTAGAGGATGCCGAGCATGAACCCGAAGTCGCCGATCCTCGTGACGATGAACGCCTTCTTCGCCGCCGCGGCGGCCGCCGGGCGGTGGTACCAGAACCCGATGAGCAGGTAGGAGAAGAGCCCCACCAGCTCCCAGAACACGAACAGCTGGATGAGGTTGTACGCCAGCACCAGCCCCAGCATGGAGGCGGTGAACAGCGACATGTACGTGAAATAGCGGGGATAGTCGCTCCACTCGCCGTTCGCGTCGTGCTCGTCCTTCCGCATGTAGCCGAGGGAGAACACCTGCACGACCATGCTGACGCCGGAGACGACCGCCGCCATGATGGCCGAGAGCGGGTCGAGGAAGATGCCCACAGTCATCTGGAAGCCGTCCTGGGCTCCGATGGCGCCGACGGCGAACCACGCGTGCGGCTCGTAGCCTGCGTCGCCGTTCCCCATCGCGCCGTTGACGGCGATGAGACTCAGCACGAACGCGGCGCCGGTGCCGGCGATGCCCACGTACCCGGCGTACCGCCAGAGCGAGTGGCTCCACGGTCTGAGCACGGCGATGTTGAACACTCCCGCGATGAGCGGCAGGCCGATGATGAGCCAGGCTGCGGCTTCGGGGAGCATCGCTACAGTTTCCTCAGTATCTCGTCGGCTACGTGCTCGCGCCCTCGCGGCACCATGACGCGGAACGCCGACGTCTCGCTGTACTCCAGCAGGCCGCCTTCCGGCAGCAGGCGCACGGGAAGGCCCTCGCCCTCGAGGATCTCCTTCCACATCTCGGCGAGCATCAGGTTCGGTGCCTTCTTGTAGTCAACCCACATACGAGTCCCGCTAACGCCGCAGCGTGCTCAGGTCTGAGATATGGATCGTGTCGCGCCGCCGGGCCAGCGCGATGATGAGCGCGAGCCCCAGCGCGACCTCCGCCGCCGCGACCACGATGACGAACACCGCCAGCGTCTGCCCCTCCAGCACGAAACGCTCCACGTCCGTGCCCGCTCCGGGGAACCGCAACGACGCCGGAACGGTGTAACGCGAGAACGCGACGAGCGCCACGTTAACCGCGTTGAACATGATCTCCACGGACATGATCACGGCGATGATGTGCCTGCGCGACAGCACCCCGTACAGCCCGATGCAGAACAGGATCGCTGAGATGATGAGCAGCCGCTCAAGCATCGTGACGCTCCCGTACGAGCGAAAGCGCTCCGATGACCGCTGCGAGCAGCAGCACGCCCGCGACCTCGAACGCCAGCACGTAGTCGCTCAGCAGCAGCCGTCCCAGCTGTGTCGGTGTCTCCACGAAGACGGTCGCGATCGGCCCCGGCAGCGAGTCCGGCAGCAGCGCCCACTCCGCCTGCACGATGCTGTACGCCAGCGCTCCGAGCAGTGCGATGCCCATCATCAACGCCACCGGCTGCACGGCGGTCGAGCGGTTCCCGGTGTCCACGTCGCGTGTCATCATCACCGCGAATATCACCAGCACCGCGATGCCGCCGCCGTACACCAGCACCTGCACGACCGCGAGGAACTCGGCGTTCACCATCGCGAATATCCCCGCGATGCCCAGGAAGCTCACCACCAGCATGAGCGCCGCCCGGAAGATGCTGCGCAGGTGCACCACCAGCGCGGCAGACCCGATGGTGACGACCGCCAGAGCCCAGAACACGATCTCGGAGAAGAGGTTGTCGAACGCCACGGCTAACGCTCGCCTCCGTAGTCGCCCGCGGCGCTGGACCGGTGGTCCAGCTCTTCCGGCATCTGTCCGGGACGCTTGGGATGCCAGAGGAACGGCTCGCGCCCGACGTCCTGCCACTCCTGCGGCCCGTCGTGGTGCGGGTCTGCTTTCTCGCGCTCCAGCTGCGGCCGGAACCAGGTGCTCGGGTGTTTCTCCCGCTCCTTGAGCGTGTCGATGTCGATCACGAGGTCTGCCCGGCGGTAGCGCGCCGCCTCGAAGCCGGAGCCCATGTGCAGCGCGTCGTAGGGGCACGCCTCGACGCACAGCCCGCAGTACATGCAGCGCGCCTGGTCGATGTCGAACACGTCCACCTTGTAGCTGCCGCCGTCCTGCTCGTTGCCCCCGTCGGGGTCGGTGACGATGCGGATGATGCCGAGCGGGCAGTACTTCGCGCAGCTCGCGCAGCCTGTGCACCGCTGCTCGTACCAGGTGAACTCCTGTCCCCGGAAGCGGGGGTGCTGGGGGACGCGCGCCTCCGGGTACTGGACCGTGAACGGTCGCCGCACGAGGTTGCGGAGCGTCACGCCCAGCCCCCGCAGGATGCCTTCGCCGTACATCAGCGCCCCTCCGTCGAGAACGCCGCTGCTACCGGCGGGGCCGTGCGCAGCGACACGACCTTCGACCAGAGCACTGCCGCCGGTATCGTGACGGCCCAGTTGATCGCCGACATGATGCCCAGCTCCGCCGCGCCGGGCTCCGGCCACACGATGACCTCCGCCGCGAGCAGCAACACGTTGATCAGGCTCAGCGGGAAGAGGTACTTCCACGCGACCGCGAGTATCTGGTCGAGCCGGTATCGCGGCAGCGTCGCGCGAACCCATATCGCCACGAACACGAATCCCGCCACCTTGAGGAGGAACCAGACGTGGGACGGCAGGATCGGCCACTTCCAGCCCTGCAGGAAGAGCACGGCGAAGATCGCTCCTGCCACGACGGTGTTCGTGAACTCCGCCAGCATGAACACGCCGTACTTCATGCCGCTGTACTCGGTCATGTACCCCGCGACCAGCTCCGACTCCGCCTCCGTGACGTCGAACGGCGCGCGGTTCAGCTCCGCCGACACGGCTGCGAGGAAGATCAGGGCTCCCAGCGGCGTCACGAGCAGGAACGGCAGCGCCTGCGCTTCGACGATCGAGACCAGCGACATGGACTGCGCCAGCACCGTCACGCCCAGCAGCGCCATCACCAGCGGCACCTCGTAGCTCACCAGCATCGCCACCGCGCGCATGCTCCCGAACAGCGAGAAGCTGTTGGGCGACGCGTACCCCGCCATCATCACCGCTATCGTCGAGATGCCGCTCACCGCTGCGATGTACAGCACCGCGACGTTCAGGTCGGCCACCCACGAGCCCGCGCCGAACGGGATGACCGCCAGCACGAGCAGCGTCGGAGCGAGCATGACCACGGGCGCGAGCGTGAACACGATGCGGTCGGCGCCCAGCGCGATGATGTCTTCTTTCGTGATGAGCTTGATCGCGTCGGCTATCGGTTGGAGCACCCCGAACGGTCCCGCGCGGTTTGGCCCCAGCCGTCCCTGGAAGCGCCCGAGCAGCCTGCGCTCGAACCACGTGTACAGCGTCCCGATGAGCATGACGGCGTTCGTGACCAGCAGGATTATCGCCATCCCCGCGGCCGCGTACGCGACCCACGACCACTCCTCGCCCAGCAGCTCCTGCACGAACTCGTAGACGTTCCGGTAGATGACGTTCCCTGCGAGCGTCTCGCCCATCAGCGGTCAACCTCGCCCATGTTGAAGTCGAGGCTGCCGAGCGTCACGATGGCGTCCGCCAGCTTCCACCCCACGAGCATCTCCCGGAACAGCGTGAGGCTCATGAAGGACGGGGAGCGCACGTGGCAGCGGTACGGCGCTATCGTGCCGTCGCTCACCAGGTAGAACCCCAGTTCGCCCTTGGGCGCTTCGATGGGCACGTACGACTCGCCCGGGGGCGGACGGAACAGCATCGCCATCGTCGTCCGCACCGGCCCCGGCTCGATCTGCTCGCAGCACTGCTCGATGATCCGGAGCGACTGCCGCACCTCCAGCATCCGCACCCAGAACCGGTCGTAGTTATCGCCGCCCTCGCAGGTCGGCACGTCGAACTCGACCCGGTCGTAGACGTCGTAGGGCGCCGCCTTGCGCCAGTCCCACTCGACGCCGGACGCGCGCAGGATGGGGCCCGTGAACGACGCCGCGATGGCGTCCTCCGCCGAGACCGGCGCGACCCCTATCGCACGGCTCCGCACGATCTCGCTGTCGAAGACCAGCGCCTGCAACTCATCGGCATAGCCCGGCATGTCGTCCAGGAAGGAGCGCAGGGCGGGCCAGAACTCCTCCGGCGCGTCCTGCAGCACGCCCCCGATGCGCATGTAGGTGAGTGTGATGCGTGCTCCGCACAGCATCTCGAACATGTCCAGGATGCGCTCGCGCTCACGGAACGCGTACATCAGCGCCGTTCCCCCGAACACGCCGAGCTCCTGCAGGAAGAACCCCACGCCGATAAGATGGCTCGCGATGCGCTGCAGCTCCGCGGCGATGACGCGCAGGTACATCCCGCGCTCGGGAGGCTCGATGCCCACGAGGCGCTCGCACGAGAGCACGTACGCCTGGTTGTTCGTCATCGACGCGACGTAGTCCAGCCGGTCGGTGAGCGTGATGACCTGGGTGTACTGCCGCTCCTCTGCCAGCTTCTCCGTGCCCCGGTGCAGGTAGCCGATGACCGGCTCCGCGTCGAGGATGTTCTCGCCGTCGAACGTCAGCTTCATGCGGAACACGCCGTGGGTGCTGGGGTGGTGCGGCCCCACGTTGACGACGACCGGCTCGGTGCGCATCGTCATCGCTAGCCCCCCTGCGGCCACGAGTATGGGAGCGGCGGCTCGAGGTAGTCCCGGCGCAGCGGGTGGCCCTGGAACCCTTCCCACGTAAGGATCCTTCTCAGATCGGGGTGGCCGTCGAAGCCCACGCCCATCAGGTCCCACGCCTCGCGCTCCTGGAGCGTCGCGCCGCGCCACACGCTGGTGACGCTCGGCAGCGAGATGTCCTCGCGCCCGTACACCCGGGCCTTCAGGATGGCGGTCGCGTTCCTGCTGATGGACGTGAGGTGATAGACCACCTCGAAGTACTCGACGTAGTCGACCGCGGTGAGCGAGCCCAGCATCTTGTAGTCGTGCTCGGGATCGTCCCGGAGGAACGCGCACACGTCCGCTATCGCGCTCGGCTCCACCCACACGGCGCTCTCGTCCGACTCGACGACGGCGTCCGGGAACGGGGAGCGCAGCGACTCGGCGAGCGCGTTGCCTGCCGTCGCGGTCGTCATGCGCGGTCCACTCCCGCGGCGTCCTGTCCGACGCTGTACCGCTTGATCTTCTCGTGCAGCTGCATGATGCCGTAGAGCAGGGCGTCGGGACGGGGCGGGCAGCCCGGCACGTATACGTCCACCGGCACGATGTGGTTCACGCCCGGCACGACGCTGTAGCCCTGGTAATACGGGCCGCCGCTGGTTGCGCAGACGCCCATCGCGATCACCCACTTCGGCTCTGCCATCTGGTCGTAGATGCGGCGCACGGCAGGCGCCATCTTCCACGTGAGCGTGCCGGACACGATGAGCAGGTCGGCCTGGCGGGGCGTTGCGCGCATCGCCTCCATCCCGAAGCGTGCGAGGTCGAAGCGCGACATTGCCGAGGCGATCATCTCGAACACGCAGCACGCGAGCCCGAACGCCACGGGCCACACCGCCGAGCGGCGCCCCCAGTTGAGCAGCGCGTCAACGGACGTGACGGCCACGTTGCGCGCGATGTCTTCCGGTATCTGGATGGCGGGGTCGGGGAACGCTTCCTGCGCGTTCCACTTCAACTGCTCGACCGCCTCACCCTCGATGCGGTCGATGTCCCAGCCGGGCATCGTCTGTCCGTAGACCGCGCTGGGCTCCTCAGCTCCCGTCAGGAGAGAGGGCACGGACAGAGGCGCGTGCTCGTGCGGGTTGACCATGGCCTGCTCGGCTGATTCCTCCCCGGCGGGGTTTGGACCCCGCGGATTCAGGGGTGACCATGAGCGCGAGCATAGCACAGCAGGTGCGTAAGTGAAACGCTGCACAATCTATCCTGTCGTTCCTGCGGAGGCAGGAACCTCGATCCCGATCCCTCTTCTGCTAGGCTATGCCGCATGGACGACGCAACCGGCACCACGCAGTCCCGTATCGACGAGATAGCCGCCCGTTCACTCGACGAGTTTCGCGCCAAACACGAGCGGCGCGAGCAGGCGATCCGCGTCTCCCGCGAGGTGGTGCGGACCTCCGCGAACGCCATACGTGCCATCCACCGCAACGAGCTCGACGAGGCGCGCGAGCTCATCGCAGCGGCGGGCGCGCTCGTCCGCGAGACGCAGCAGACCCTCGAGGGCCATGCGGACCTCTACTTCACCGGTTACACCCAGGACGCTCAGAAGGAGTACGCGGAGGCGTGCGCCGTCTTCGCGTTCATCGCCCGTACGGAGCTGCCGCTCCCCGCGGACATCGGCGTCGAGACGCCTTCCTATCTCAACGGGCTCGCCGAGGCCGCGAGCGAGCTCCGGCGCTACATCCTCGACTCCTTACGCCGCGACGACGACTCGCGCGCCGAGGAGCTGATGCGCTACATGGACGACGTCTACAACATCCTCGTCGTCATGGACTTCCCCGATGCCCTCACCTCCGGCCTCCGACGCACCACCGACCAGCTTCGCGGCGTCCTCGAACGCACCCGCGGCGACCTCACGATGACCATGCGCCAGCGCCGCCTGGAGCGCCTGCTCAACGACCGCCCCGACGCCTGAGAGCACGGCGCGCGCCGTGTCGCCGGTTTGACCTCGGGGCGCTCTGGCGGAGACAATAGCCCACTGCCGGTATCCGGCGAGAATCACATGTGCGGGGCAGTGGTGGGCCGTGCCCATGCCCCCAGGAGGTAGATGCTGATGGAAGGCCTCATACTGGCCATCGTTGCGGGCGCAGTGGCGCTCGCTTTTGCTGCGTATCTCGCTGTGCGCGTGCTCAAGGCCGACGAAGGCACCGAGCGCATGCAGGAGATCGGTGCGGCTATCCAGGAGGGCGCGAACGCCTTCCTCAAGCGCGAATACACCGTGCTCGCGGGCTTCGTCGTCCTGGTGTTCATCGTCCTGCTCGCCCTCGGGCTCGCTCGCGATGAACAGGAGCCGGCGACGGCGATCGCCTACATTGTGGGCGCGATCTCCTCGGCGCTCGCGGGCTTCATCGGCATGCGCATCGCGGTTAAGTCCAACATGCGTACGGCCTCCGCCGCGCGCACCGGTCTGAACCGGGCGCTCCGCGTCGCGTTCTCCAGCGGCGGCGTCATGGGCATCACCGTCGTTGGTATCGGGCTGCTCGGCGCGGTCATCCTCTGGATCGTCTTCGGCGACAAGGACATCGTCGCCGGGTTCAGCTTCGGCGCGTCCAGCATCGCCCTCTTCGCCCGTGTTGGCGGTGGCATCTACACCAAGGCCGCCGACGTGGGCGGCGACCTCGCAGGCAAGGTCGAGGCCGGCATCCCGGAGGACGACCCCCGTAACGCGGCCGTCATCGCGGACAACGTCGGCGACAACGTCGGCGACGTCGCCGGCATGGGCGCGGACCTCTTCGAGTCCTACGTCGGCTCCATCATCGCCAGCCTCGCGCTCGCTGCGGCGGGTACGGCATTCCTCCTCAATGTTGACGAGTCCCGTGTCAACATCGAGGTTGAGTCCAGCCTCGCGGTTCTCCCCTTCCTCATCGCTACGGTCGGCATCGCGGCGTCGATAATCGGCACGTTCCTCGTCCGCACGGGCGAAACGACGAGCATCGGCAGCCTGCTCTGGTCGCTGCGGCGCGGCATCTTCGCCGCGGGCTTCCTCGCGCTGATCGGCTCCTTCGCAGTCATCTACTGGCTGTTCGAGGTGGACGGCGGGTTCGGCATGGAGAATGTCTGGCGGTTCTGGGGCGCGGTCGCCGTCGGACTCGGCGCGGGCGTCATCATCGGCGTTAGCACCGAGTACTACACCAGCTACGAGTACAAGCCGACGAAGGGCATCGCCGCCCGGTCCGTCACCGGTCCGGCCACGATCATCATCAGCGGCTTCGCCACCGGCATGCTGAGCACCGCGATACCGCTGCTCGTCATCGCGGCTGCGGTCATCGGCGCGTACGAACTCGCCGGCCTCTACGGCATCGCCATCGCCGCGGTCGGCATGCTCTCGACCCTCGGCATCACGCTTGCCACCGACGCCTACGGCCCGGTGGCCGACAACGCGGGCGCCATCGCCGAGCAGGCCCACCTCGATCCCGAGGTGCGCGAGCGCACCGACGCGCTCGACTCGCTCGGCAACACCACCGCCGCCACCGGCAAGGGCTTCGCCATCGGTTCGGCGGTGCTCACCTCGCTCGCCCTCATGGCCGCCTACGCCAAGATTGTCGACTTGGAAACCATCGACCTCTTGAAGGTTTCGACGCTCGTCGGCCTGCTCATCGGCGCGCTGATGCCGTTCATATTCAGCGCGCTCACCATGGAGGCGGTGGGCCGCGCCGCCCAGGACATGGTGGAGGAGGTGCGCCGGCAGTTCAACGAGATCCCCGGTCTGCGCGAGGGTAAGGAAGGCGTGCGCGCCGAGTATGCCCGCTGCGTGGACATCAGCACGAAGGGCGCGCTCCGCGAGATGATCATCCCCGGTCTGCTCGCCGTCATCGTGCCCATCGCGGTCGGCGTCATCCCGTTCCTCGGCAAGGAGGCGGTGGGCGGTCTGCTCATCGGCGCGATCGCGGCGGGCGCGCTGCTCGCCATCACCATGGCGAACTCCGGCGGCGCCTGGGACAACGCCAAGAAGTACATCGAGGCGGGCGCGCACGGCGGCAAGGGAACGGACGAGCACGCCGCAGCCGTTGTTGGCGACACGGTCGGCGACCCATTCAAGGACACGTCCGGCCCGTCACTGAACATCCTCATCAAGCTCATGTCCATCGTGGCCGTCGTCTTCGGCACGGTATTCGCTGGATAGGAGCGGAGAGCCAGCGAGGATCATCGGGGCGGTTGCGCGTGCAGCCGCCCCGTTCGTTTCTAGCAACGGAGGAGAACTATGGACCTCGGCATAACCGGCAAGCGGGCACTCGTAACCGGCGGGACGCGCGGCATCGGCTACGCTATCGCCTGGGAACTGGCGCGCGAGGGCGTGGACGTGGCCCTCTGTGCCCGCGACGAGTCCGCAGCCCGCGACGTCGCCGCTGAGATCGCAGCCGGGACCGGCGTGCGCGTCGTCGGCTTCCGCGCCGACACCGGCATCGCGGAAGACGTGATGCGGCTCGTGGCGGACACGGCCGATGCGCTCGGCGGGCTGGACATCCTCGTGAACAACGCCGCGCGGGTCGGCTTCGCGGGCGGCCCGGACACCCTCACGCAACTGAACGAGGAGATGCTGCGCGACGACTTCGACGTGAAGATCATGGGCTACCTGCGCTGCGCTCAGCAGGCTGCCCCCTACATGGAGCGTGCCGGGTGGGGGCGCATCGTCAACATGGACGGCATGGCCGCGCGCAACGCCGCGGGCATCAGTGGCGGCCTGCGCAACGCCGCCGTGATGAACTTCACCAAGGTCATGTCCGAGGAGCTTGGCCCGAAGGGGATCACCGTCAACGCCGTCCACCCTGCGGTGAGCAGGACTGAGGCCCTGGTCGAGCGTCTCGAAGGCACCGCCCAGCGCGAGGGCATCACGCTCGCGGAGGCGGAGCAGCGTATCGCCCGGAACAACGCCATACGCCGCCTCGTCACCGTGGAGGAGATAGCGGCGGTCGTCGTCTTCCTCTGCTCCGAGCAGGCGGGCTGCATCACCGGCGAGGCCGTTGCTCCTGCGGGCGGTAACTCCCGTGCCGTGTTCTACTAGCGAGGCAGAACCGCCATGGCACGCACCAACATCAGCGGCAACAGCCCCTACGAAGGCTCCATAGGCTTCTCCCGTGCCGTGCGGGTGGGGAACGCCGTCTACGTCTCCGGCACCGTCGCGACCGCAGCCGACGGCTCAGTCGCTGGCGTCGGCGACGCCTACGCCCAGGCCGTGCAGACGCTCCGCAACATTGAGGCCGCGCTGCAGAAGGCCGGCGCGTCCCTCGCCGACGTGGTGCGTACGCGTATGTACGTGACCGATATCGCCAACTGGGAGGCGGTAGCCCGCGCCCACGGCGACTTCTTCCGCGACGTCCGCCCCGCCTCGACGATGGTCGAGGTGAGCCGCCTCATCGATCCCAACATGCTCGTCGAGATCGAGGCCGACGCCCTCATCGAAGGCTAGGCCGGCCCGCCGCCGTTCTTTCTGACGATAGCGTTACGCTGGCACACTTCCGTCCTTCCCGCACCGGCGGGAATTCAGGGTGCGCGGGCAGCGCACGCGGTGTGGGGGTTGGGATGGGACCGCTGTTGTCCTCACTGCAACGGAAGCGGCGGCTGCAGCCATGCGCCCGTCGTGTTGACCTCTATCCGCGTCACCCACTTCACCCACTCGAAGCCCCGCTTCCCCGGCACCACCAGCCGCACCGGCGCGCCGTGACCGTGCGACAGCCGCTCGCCGCCGACGTGCGTCGCGAGCAGCAGCCCTTCCGCGTGCCGGAGCCCGAACCGGCGGTAGTACCCCGTCGCCGACGTCACAGTGATGCTCGCCGCCGAGGTCTGCGGACGCGCCCGCGACAGCAACTCCCCGAGCCGCACGCCTCGCCACGTCTGCGTCGAATGCCATCCGCCTGTGCAGTCGAGCACCACGGTCTCCTCTTCCGTGCCCGTCACGTCGCCGTAATCCAGGGACTGCGGAGCGTCGACCGCGCCGTCTATCGTGAGCGTCCACGTCTCGCGGTCGATCGGTTCGAGCCTGTCGTTCAGCCACGACGTTGTCGGGAAGGCGTTGCCCGTGAAGTCGCCCGCCGCGTAGGAGCCGGTGAAACGCTTCGCCTGCGCGATGCCCGTAACGCCGTCGATCCGCGCCCCGATCTGCCACAGCACCGTCCCCGCGAGCGCCAGCCCTCCCAGCCGCAGGACCGAGCGCCGCTCTGCCCAGTAGCGCGGACGCAGCAGTTTCCGGTAGCGCGCCAGGTGCCACACGATCATCGGCACGATGAGGAACACCAGCAGCGCGTGCCACGTCATGCCGGACGAGCCGAGGTAGGAGAACCGCCCGATGTGCGACCACGCCACGCCCAGCATGATGTCCGTCAGCAGCAGCGAGAGCGCACCCACCGCCACCCAGTCCTGCCCTGTCCACCTGCCCCAGCGCCGCTTGAGCGGCCGGATCAGGTTCGGCACCTTCCACACCAGCACCGCCACCACTGCCAGCCCGGCCGCGCGGTGTGCGCTCGTCTGCCACGCCTGCTCCGGCTCGGCCGCGACGAATGCGTAGTAGCCCGTCACGACCGAGCCCGTCGCGATCAGCAGGATGAACATGTTGGCCCACGGGTGCTTCATCGCGCGCTCGCCTGCTCCTGTGACTATGGTACGCCCGCCGCTGCTAGAATGACGCGCCACGGAGGAGAGACAGATGACGGTTCTGAGCGACCGGACGATACGTGAGGAGCTGAAGAGCGGGAACATCGTGATAGACCCGCTCATGGAGGGCTGCATCCAGCCTGCCAGCGTCGACCTGCACCTCGGACGCAGCTTCCTCGTGTTTCGGAACAACCACGTGCCGTTCATAGACGTCCGCGCGATGAACGAGACGCTCACGGAGCAGGTGACCGTGGGCGATGACGTGCCCTTCATGCTCCACCCGGGCGAGTTTGTGCTCGGCAGCACCCTCGAACACGTCGAGGTGCCCGCCGACCTCGTCGCGCGGCTGGAGGGCAAGAGCTCGCTCGGGCGCGTGGGGTTGCTCATCCACTCCACTGCGGGCTACGTCGACCCCGGCTGGAAGGGACGCCTCACGCTGGAGTTGAGCAACGTCTCCAACCTCCCCATCACGCTCTACTACCGCATGAAGATCGGCCAGATATCGTTCCTGCGCCTCTCGACGCCTGCGGAGCACCTCTACGGCTCTGCTGAACTCGGCTCCAAGTACCAGGGCCAGCAGGAGCCCACGCCCAGCCGCATCCAGATGGACTTCGATCCGTCTCCCGGCGCGCCGCCGTCTTCCTGAGAGCACACCGCTATACTTACCTCTGAGGCCCGAACGTACGGCAGCCTCGGAGGAGTGTCGCGTCGTGACCGCGACGGATCACATGCAGCGGGCCGTCGAGCTCGCCCGCGGGGCGGTTGGGAGCACCAGCCCCAACCCGCCCGTTGGCGCGGTGCTCGTGCGCGACGGGCGCGTCGTCGGCGAGGGACGCACCCAGCCGCCCGGTGGTCCCCACGCCGAGGCGGAGGCGCTCCGTATGGCGGGAGATGCCGCTCGCGGCGCCGACCTCTACGTCACCCTCGAGCCGTGCGCCCACTACGGTCGGACGCCCCCTTGCGCCGACGCTCTCATCGAGGCGGGCGTTGCATCGGTGCACATCGCCGTGATGGACCCCGCCCCCCACACCGCTGGCCGGGGCGTCCAGTACCTGCGTGAGGCGGGCATCACCGTCACTGTTGACGATGGTCCGCCCGCGGCGCGGCAGCTCGTCGAGGCGTTCGGGAAGCACGTCACCACCGGATTGCCGTTCGTCGTCGCCAAGTTCGCCATGAGTCTGGACGGCAGGATAGCCGCCCGCTCCGGCGACTCTCGCTGGATATCGAACGAGACCTCGCGACGGAAGGCGCACCGCCTGCGCGCCGAAGCCGACGCCGTCATGGTCGGCATCGGCACGGCGCTCGCGGACGACCCCCTCCTCACCGTGCGTGACGCTCCGCTGCCTGCTCGTGGACAGCCGCTCCGCGTCGTTGTCGACAGCACAGGACGCCTCCCCGCGAGCGCTGCCATGCTCGCTGCGGAAGGCACGACGCTCGTTGCCGTCGCTTCGCCGGAGGCGGCGCGAGCCATTGAAACGGGGGGAGCGGAACCAATCGTGGTGCCGGGTGCGGATGGCCGCATCGACCTGCCGCAACTGCTCGCCGGACTCGGCGCGCGGGATGTGACGTCGCTTCTCGTGGAAGGCGGCGCGGCGCTCCATGGCGCGCTCTTCGAAAGCAGACTCGTCGACAAGGTCGTCGCGTTCGTCGCGCCCGTCGTCATCGGCGGCGACGGCGTGCCGGGCCCGGTCGGCGGCGCAGGCGCCGACCACATGGCCGACGCGCTGCGCCTCCGCGATGTAACGTACACGGAGTTGGACGGCGATATGATGGTCGTCGGCTATCCCGCCCAGGCCTGATTCCCTCTCCTGAGGGAGAGGGTTAGGGTGAGGGCCTTTGGTGGGGTGGACGGGTTATGCATGGAGGAAGTGAGTAGCGGATGTTCACCGGCATCGTCGAAGAGGTCGGGGAGGTCGTGGAGGTCGCGCCGCACCGGCTGCGCATCGCGGGCGGCTCGGTCATGGACGCGCTCGCCGTCAGCGACTCCATCGCCGTCAACGGCGTCTGCCTCACCGTGACGGAGCGCACGGACGGCGAGTTCGCCGTTGACGTCGTGGAAGAAACGCTCTCCCGCACCAACCTCGGCGACCTCGCGCCCGGCGGCATCGTCAACCTGGAGCGTGCCCTCACTCCCTCGTCGCGTATGGGCGGCCATGTCGTGCAGGGGCACGTGGACGGTACGGGAGAGGTGGCGTCGTTCGGTGGGACGCCGGAAGCGCGCGAGCTGCGCATCGATCTTTCGACGGAACTTGCGCGCTACGTGGTCGAGAAGGGCTTCATCGCCTTGGACGGCATCAGCCTCACCGTGGCCTCGCAGGAAGGGGCCGGGTTCTCGGTCGCCGTGATACCGTATACGATGCAGCACACCGTGTTGAGGGTGAGAAAACCCGGCGACCGCGTTAACATCGAGGTTGATATCCTCGCGAAGTATGTAGAGCGTCTCACGGCCTCCCAGGCGCTCGGCGGGAGATGATTGCATGCCGGTCATCAGCGTTGAACAGGCGATAGAAGACTTCCGCACCGGCAAACTCGTCATCATCGTGGACGACGAGGACCGGGAGAACGAGGGGGACTTCGCCATCGCCGCCACGTGGGTCACGCCCGAGGCCATCAACCTCATGGCGACCCACGGACGTGGGCTCATCTGCGCCCCGATGACCGGTGAGCGCCTCCACGAACTCGACCTCGACATGATGGTCGCGAATAATACGTCCAAGCACACCACCGCCTTCACCGTCTCCGTGGACATCGACAACGGCGGGACCGGCATCTCTGTGCACGACCGCGCAGCCACCGTGAAGGCGCTCATCGAACCCGGCACGAAACCGTCCGACCTCGCCCGTCCCGGGCATATCTTTCCGCTCCGCGCCCAGCCGGGTGGGGTTCTCGTCCGGGCGGGCCAGACCGAGGCCAGTGTCGACCTCGCCCGCATGGCCGGGCTGCCGCCGGGCGCGGTCGTCTGCGAGATCATGAACGCCGACGGAACGATGGCGCGGATGCCGCAACTGGAGGAAGTCTCCCGCGAACTCGACATCGACATAGTCACCATCGCCGACATCATCGCCTACCGCCTCGAGCACGAGCGCCTCGTCGAGCGCGTCGCCGAGGCCAGGCTCCCGACCCAGTACGGCACGGCCCGCGCCTTCGCCTACCGCTCCTCTGTCGACTCCGCCGAGCACGTCGCGCTCGTGTTCGGCAACGTCCGCACGAAGGAGCCCGTCCTCGTGCGTGTGCACAGCGAGTGTCTCACCGGCGACGTGTTCGGCAGCCTGCGGTGCGACTGCGGCGTGCAGCGCGATATGGCGATAAAGGCGATCGCCGAGGCGGGCCGTGGCGTCTTCCTCTACATGCGTCAGGAAGGGCGCGGCATCGGCCTGCACAACAAAATCAAGGCCTACGCGCTGCAGGACAACGGGGCCGACACCGTGGAAGCGAACCAGCAGCTCGGCTTTCCGCCGGACCTCCGCCACTACGGTGTTGGCGCGCAGATCCTCGTGGACCTCGGCGTCCGCAACATGCGGCTTATGACCAACAACCCCAAGAAAGTTGTCGGTCTGGAGAGCTACGGCCTCTCCATCAAGGAGCGCGTGCCCATCGTCGTGGAGGCCAACGAGGAGAACGCCTTCTACCTGCGCACCAAGCAGGAACGCTTCGGCCACCTCCTCGACCCGCACAACGCCGAATCGGCGGAGTGACCCCCCACGACGCATGCGTGGCAGGCTAGAATACCTGCATGGCCTTGGAGATCAGTGGAAGTCTCGACGCGCAAGGGCTGCGGCTCGGCATCATCGTTGCGCAGTTCAACGAGGCGCTGACCTCCCGGCTGCTGCGCGGCGCTCGTGAGGCTGCTGCCCGCCATGGCGTGAAGGAAGACACGCTCGCCATCGTCCACGTCCCCGGCTCCTTCGAACTCCCCCAGGCCGCGGAGCGGATGGCGCGCAGCGGAGCGTGGGATGCGCTCGTCGCCCTCGGCTGCGTCATACGCGGCGAGACTGCCCACTTTGACTTCGTCGCCGCCGAGGCCGCGCGAGGCATCGCCCGGGTCGCGCGTGAGACCGGCGTCCCCGTCGCCTTCGGCGTGCTCACGACCAACAACACCGACCAGGCCTTGGCCCGCTCCGGCGGCGCGCAGGGCAACCGGGGTTTCGACGCGGTCGAGGCCGCCATCAAGATGGCGAGTGTCCACCGCCAGTTGAACGCGGTGGTGTCTGACAAGGAGTAAGACTGGCGCCATGTCCATCACGGAGCAACTCGTCGAAGACCTGAAGACCGCCATGAAGGCGCAGGACGAGGTCACGAAAGGCGCGATACGCCTGATCCGCGCCGCCGTCAAGAACGCCGAAATCGAGAAGGGCCGCGAGCTCGACGACGAGGCCGCACTGGACGTGCTTGCGCGCATGGCCAAGCAGCACCGCGACAGCATCACCGCATACCGTCAGCACGGGCGGGAGGATCTCGCGGCGCAGGAGGAGGCGGAACTGGCCGTCGTCTCCCGCTACCTGCCTGAGCAGATGGGCGAGGACGAGATACGCGCGCTCGCGCAGCAGGTCGTCACAGAGCTGGGCGCGTCCGCCCCCGGCGACAGGGGCAAGGTGATGGGCAGACTGATGCCTCAGCTCAAGGGCCGCGCCGACGGCAATGCAGTCAACCGCATCGTCGGCGAACTGCTCGGGCAGGGGGCGTGATGACTGCTTCCTACGGTGTCATCGTCTTCCCCGGCACCTGGTCCGACACCGACTGGCGCGACGCCATCGAGGGTGTGCTGGGCGCGCAGGCGGAGTACGTCTTCCACAAGGAGACGGACGTCTCGCGGTTCGATTGTCTCGTCGTTCCCGGCGGCTTCTCCTACGGCGACTACCTCCGCCCCGGTGCTATCGCCCGCTTCTCGCCCGTGATGCGCGCCCTCTCCGAGTTCGCCGCTGCGGGCGGCCCCGTCATCGGCAGTTGCAACGGCTTCCAGGTGCTCTGCGAGTCCGGCCTGCTCCCCGGCGCGCTCATGCGAAATGCCAGCCTCGAGTTCCGCTGCCAGCCGCAGCACCTCAAGGTGGAGCGCGTGGCCGCCCCGTTCACCTCCCTCATGCGCGAGGGCGACGTGCTCGCCATCCCCGTCTCTCACGGCGACGGCAACTACTACGCCGACGCCGACACCTTCGCCCGCATGGAGGCGAACGGCCAGATCGCCTTCCGCTACTGCGACGAAGCCGGGTCTGTGACGCCCGAGGCCAACCCCAACGGCTCGCTCGCCAACATAGCGGGCGTGACGAACGAGGCGGGGAACGTCCTGGGGCTCATGCCGCACCCGGAGCGGGTTGTGGAAGAGGCGCTGGGCGGCACCGACGGACTGCGCATCCTGCGCTCGATCGACGAAGCGCTCCATGAACACGCCCGGAGCGTCAGCGCGTAGATGGGTCTCGGTATCCTGCTCGCCATCGTGGCCACACTCGCATGGGGAGCGGGCGACGTGTTCGTGCGCCGGGCGATGTTCACCATACCTGCTGAACTCGTGGTGGTCGCCGTCGTGGGAATGGTGGTGGTTGTGCTCGGTGTCGTGATCGTCTCGACCGAGGGGCTTGCCGCGTTCGGGGGCATCGAGTTGGCGTTCGTGGGGACCGTGGCGGTGATGGGGGCGCTGGTCTGGGTGACGGGCAACCTCTTCTACTTCCACGGGATGCGGCGCGCGGGCGTTACCCTCGCCGCGCCCATCCTGGGAGCGGGGCCGCTGTTCGCCATCGCGCTCGCCGTCGTTTTCGCTGGAGAGCGCCCGAATCTCGCGACGGTGGCAGGAGCGTTCGCAGTGGTGATCGGGATCGGCGTCATCCTGACGGACCGCAACCGGGTGCTGCGGTGAGCGCCATGGCCGCAAGCGCCGACACGCGCCGCGTCACCATCGGCCTCGTGCTTGCGGTGCTCGCGATGCTCTCGTTCGTTACGGGCGGCCTGCTGGCGAACCACCTCGTGGATGGAGGCGCCTCTCCTCGGGTTGTCGCCTTCTACGAGGCGCTGTTCGGCCTCGCGTTCACCCTGGCGATCAGGCTGCGGGGACTGCGTTCGGGCCCTCCCCTGGTTGCATCCGGGGTGGGATGGATGCTGGCGGCCGGCGTCCTCTTCGCGCTGGCAACCGGCAGCTTCTACACGGCGCTCGCTCGGCTGGACTACAGCGTTGCCGCACCCATTACCGGGGCCGTGCCGCTCGCCTCGTACCTGTTCGTGCTCGTCATGTTGCGCGGCTATGAGCGCCTGACGCCGCGGGTGGTGTTCGGTGCGGCGCTCGTGGTTGCCGGAGTAGGTCTCATAGGAGTCGCCAACTGATGCCTGTCTCACAGGAAACGCTTGACGAGATCGCCCTCACCCGTGAGGAGTACGACCTCATCGTCAGCAGGATCGAGCGCGAACCCAACGGCGTCGAATTGGGGCTGTTCGGCGCGCTCTGGAGTGAGCACTGCGGCTACAAGCACTCGAAGCCCCTGCTGCGCGGCTTCCCCACCACAGGCGAGGCGGTGCGCGTGCAGGCGGGCGAGGAGAACGCGGGTGTCGTCGACATCGGCGGCGGTCTCGCCGTCGTCTTCAAGATCGAGTCGCACAACCACCCCTCTGCCGTCGAGCCCTACCAGGGCGCCGCGACGGGCGTCGGCGGCATCGTCCGCGACATCCTTGCGATGGGAGCGCGCCCGATCGCGCTCCTGAACTCGCTTCGGTTCGGCCCGCTCGACACTGTGCGGAACCGCTACCTCTTCCAGGGCGTTGTGGCCGGCATCTCCGGCTACGGCAACTGCATCGGCGTGCCGGACGTGGGCGGCGAGACGATGTTCGCCCCCACCTACAGCGGTAACCCCCTCGTTAACGCGATGTGCGTTGGCCTGCTCCCGCACGGAGCGCTCATGCGCGCCGCCGCCGCGAATCCCGGCTCCCTCTTCCTGCTCGCAGGCTCCGCCACGGGCAGGGACGGCATCCACGGCGCGTCCGGCCTCGCTTCACGGACATTCGAGGAGGAGCGTGAGATGCGCCCCACCGTGCAGGTCGGCGACCCGTTCTTGGAGAAGGTGCTCATCGAGGCCTGTCTCGAAGCCGCCGCAAGCGGGCTGCTCGACGGCATGCAGGACCTCGGCGCGGCGGGACTCACGAGCTCCGTGATGGAGTGCGCCGCGCGGGGCGGTACGGGCGTCGAGATAGACGTCGCCCGCGTCCCCCGCCGCGAGGACGGCATGACCCCTTACGAGGTCATGCTCTCCGAGTCCCAGGAGCGGATGCTCCTCATCGTCAAACCGGAGAACGAGGACGCCGTCCGTGGCATCTTCGACCGGTGGGACGTGCCGCTCACCGCTATCGGCGCCGTAACCGGCGACGGCATGGCGCGGGTCTACGACGGCCCCGAGCTCGCCGCCGAGGTCAACGTCTCGACGCTCGTGGAGGCGCCGCAGTACCGCCCCGGCGGATCGCGCCCCGCGTACCTCGACGCCCTGCACGCCGCCCCGATGCCTCCGCCTCCCGACGCCGCGCAGGCGGGACGCATCCTCCGTGCGCTCCTCTCCTCCCCAAACGTCGCGAGCAAGCGCGCCGTCTACCGCCGCTACGACCACGAGGTGCAGACGCGCACGATGGTCAAGCCCGGTGCGGGCGACGCCGCCGTCCTCCGCCTGCGCGAGCTCCCGAAGGCGCTCGCCCTGGCCGTCGACGGCAATGGACGCCTCGCCTGGCTCGACCCGTATACGGGCGGGGCGATGGCCGTCGCCGAGGCGTGCCGCAACGTCGCCGCATCCGGTGCGACGCCGCTGGCCATCACCGACTGCCTCAACTTCGGCAACCCGCAGAAGCCGGAGGTCTACTACCAGTTGGAGGAGTGCGTCCGCGGCATGGCAGACGCCTGCCGCGCCCTCGGCGTCCCCGTCGTGAGCGGGAACGTCTCGCTCTACAACGAGACCCAGGGCGAGGCCGTCTACCCCACGCCCGTCGTCGGGGCCGTCGGCCTGCTGGACGACGTCCGCAACGCGCTCGGCGCGGCGTTCGCCAATGACGGCGACGCCGTCCTCCTAGTTGGCGCATCGTCCGCTGACGACGGCGCGCTCGCCGGCAGCGAGTACCTCGCGGTCGAGCACAGCACCGTCGCGGGCAGACCGGCCATCGACCTCGACGCCGAGGCCCGCCTGCAGCGGCTCCTCGTCGCTCTCGCCCGCGAGCGTCTGCTCGCCTCCGCGCACGACTGCTCGGACGGCGGACTCGCGGTCGCCTTGGCCGAGAGCGCTGTCCTCGGCGGCGTCGGCTTCACTGGCGCTGGTGACTTGCCCGATGGCCGCTGGGACGCGGCACTCTTTGGCGAAACACCCTCGCGCGCTGTCGTCAGCTGCGCGGAAGCGAACGTCGCCCGCGTCGAGGCCGCAGCTCGGGAAGCGGGCGTTCCCTGCGTGAGGCTGGGCGCTGTCGGCGGAGCGCGGTTCACCATCCCCGGCCTTCTGGACGGACCGCTCGCAGACCTCGCTGACGCCTTCTTCGGCGGTCTGGAGCGCGCGCTGGAGGGCTAGCACCACCGGCCCGTGGGATGCAAGTGGAGGAATGCTGGTTTTTGTGCGACTCCGCCGCGTGGGGCCTTCGGTGCCCCTGTGCCACAATCTGCGCGGCGCACAGTGACATCGGCCCCTTTCGCCGACGCTTGGAGAAGGCGTCTAATCGCGGAGGAGGGGCGAATCCGGTATGATGTAGCGCGCGGCCAGTCCTCTGGCCGTATCGTTGTTACCGCGTACGCGCTATTGAGCGCATGCGCGGGCTCATACCCCACAGTGCGAGGGATTACGGGATGAAAGTCATCTTTCTCGAAGACGTGGCTGGCGCCGCTGATGCAGGCGAGGTCAAAGAGGTCAAGAACGGGTTCGCCCGCAACTACCTGCTGCCCCGCGGGCTTGCCGCCCCGGCGACCCCCGGACAGCTCCAGCGGATACGCTCCATCGAAGCCGCGGCGAAGCAGAAGCGCCTCCAGTACTCCGAGGAGTGGGGGCAGGTCGCCGCGCTGATCCAGGGCATGGAGGTGCCCGTGGAGGTGCGCGTGGGCCCGAACGGGCGGCTCTTCGGCTCCGTCACCGGACGCCACATCGCCGACCGGCTCTCCGCTGCCACCGGCCGCGCGATCGACCACCGGCAGGTGCTCCTCGGCGCAGCCATCCATGAACCCGGTGACTACCCCGTCAACATCCGCCTCTACCGCGAAGTGACCGCTGAGATAAAGGTCTCGGTCGTTCCTGAAGGCTACGAGGCTGCCCAGGCTGCGGACGCCGGATCGGAGGACGACGCGCCTGCGTCCGAAGAGAGCGCCTGGGAAGAGTACGAAGACGAAGACCAGTCCCCCGACGACGACTACGACGAAGACGAAGATGAGCCCGGGGACGGCATAACCGGAGAAGAAGAGGAGCCGTAGGAACGAGGCAGGATGTATGCGGAGAAGCTTCCACCACATGACGCGGAAGCGGAAGAAGCGGTCATCGGCTCCCTCCTCATAGATGGGGAGGTGATCAACCGCATCGCGCCGCTCGTAGCGGTAGACGACTTCTACCGCGAGCGTAACCGGTGGTGCTACCAGGCCTGTCAGTCCCTCTACCAGCGCGGTGAGACGATAGACCAGATCAGCGTCGCACGGGAACTCTCGCTTAGGGAACGCTTGGAAGGCGTCGGCGGGCCTGGCTACTTGAGTCACGTCATTGCTGCTATTCCCACGTCTGTCCACGCGGAGCACTTCGCCCGCATCGTCAATCAGACCGCCACGATGCGCAGGCTCATCGAGGCAGGGGGCGACATCGCGGCTATCGGCTACAAGGACGCCCCCGACACGGAACAGGCGCTGCAGCAGGCAGAGGATGTCCTGTGGCGTGTACGTACCACGCATCCAAGCCGAGACTTCGTAGCGATTCGCGAGGTGCTGGACCAGTACCTGGAGGAGGCGTCCGATACCGCGCCGCTCGATCACGGCGTTGCGCCCATCCCTACCGGTTTCATGGACCTCGACAACGCCCTCGGACGCCTGCAGCGCGGCGACCTCTTCATCCTCGCGGCCCGTCCCGCGCTCGGGAAGTCGACCCTCGCCATGAACATCGCCCGCAACGCGGCGGGGCAGGGCGCTGTCGCCGCCGTCGTCAGCCTCGAGATGAGCCGCGAGCAACTGGCGCTTCGCCTCCTCTCCGCCGAGGCGGAGGTCGACAGCCACCTGCTGCGCATCGGCCTCCTCGGCGACACCGCACAGGCCCGCGTCATACACGGCATCGGCGCCCTCTCTGACCTCGCCATCTATATCGACGACTCGCCTGCGCAAACTGTGCTGGAGACTCGTTCGAAGCTCCGGCGTCTCCACATCAGCAGGAACATAGATCTCGTCATCGTCGACTACCTCCAGCTCATATCGGGAAGGGAGAACCGGGGCGAGAACCGAGTGCAGGAGTTGAGCGATATCACCCGCCAGTTGAAGGCCATCGCTCGCGACCTCAACGTGCCGGTCATCGCCATCTCCCAGCTCTCCCGCGCCATCGAGCAGCGCCCCGACCACCATCCGCAGCTCTCCGACCTCCGCGAGTCCGGCAGCATCGAGCAGGACGCTGACGTCGTCGCCTTCATCCATCGCGACGACAAGTACATGAGCCCGGAGCAATGGGAGCAGCGCCACCCGACTGACCCGTATCCGGAGAACCTCGCGCAACTGGTCATCGCCAAGAACCGCCACGGCCCCACGCGCTCCATCCACCTCTTCTTCGACGGCAAGTATTCGCGCTTCCTGAACCTGGCGACCGAACCGGCGACCCCATGACTGAGTCGACGTTCCCCAGGTTCGGCGCTGCCGTGAAGCGGTTGCCTGTCCCTGCGCCGCTGCTTGCATCTCTCCTGGCCGACATCGCCGACTGTGCCGAGTTGAAGTGCACGCTGCGCTTCCTCTGGTACGAGGCCCAGCAGAGCGGCGCGCCGAAGCGCGTTCCGGCCTTGGCCCTGCGGACAGACGGCGTATTGTTGGAAGCCCTCGGCTCCGAGAGCGAGATCGAGCGCGGCATCGCGCTGGCGGTCGAGCGCGGCGTCCTCATCGAAGCGGGAGACTGGCTCCTGCTCCACACGCCGCAGAACGAGCGCGCCGCCGAACGGTTCGGCCCTGCTCCGGCGCAGGCGGTGGTTGGTCAACCGTCCGAACGCCCCAACATCTTCCGGTTGTACGAAGAGAACATTGGTATGCTGACGCCGATGGTCGCCGACGAGTTGCGCGCCGCCGAAGAGGAGTACCCCTCCGGGTGGGTGGAGGCGGCCATACGCGAGGCGACTGCGGGTAGCGTCCGCAGTTGGCGCTACATCGAAGCCATACTGGAACGGTGGAAACGCGAGGGGAGAGGAGCAAGGTCGAGTGGAAAGCCTGGGAGACATTCTGAGGCGCTTACAGCAGCGGAACTTCTCGAACGTCGCCGCCGTTCCTGACTGGGTGCAGAGACTCGACGCCGAGACCGCTGAGGTTGATGCCTGTCCCACCTGCGGTGGCCAAGGCTGGGTGCGCCGCGATGTGCCCGTCGACGATCCGGACTTCGGCCGCGCCTTCCCGTGCCTCTGCCAGGTGCAGCGAATCGAGTCGGACCGCCTCGCGCGACTGCAGCGCTACAGTAGACTTGGCGTTCTGTACCACGTCACTTTCGCAAACTTGTCTCCGAGCGGTCCTGGCGTCGGGCCTGAGGCGAACGCCAGGTACGACGCCGCCCTCCGTGCTACACGGGCATTCGCCGAGATACCCGTCGGCTCCGTGCTGCTCACCGGCGGCTATGGCACTGGCAAGACCTGTCTCGCCGCCGCCGCCGCCAACCGTCTCATCCAACAGGGACACCCCGTCCTCTTCACCTTCGTCCCTGACCTGCTCGACCAGCTCCGGGGCGGCTATGCGGACGACGCGGAACTCTCCCATGACGAGGTGTTCGAGCAGGTGAAGAACGTCTCCGTTCTCGTCCTGGACGATATCGGCGCGCACAACGGCACTCCGTGGGCTGAGGAGAAGCTCTTCCAGGTCGTCAACCACCGCTACCTCAACGGCCTTCCCACCATCCTCACCTCGGCCGTCCCCCTCGAACGGCTGGATGGACGCCTCCAGAGCAAGCTCACCGACCCTCGCAACGCGCTCGTCATAGACATGGGCGGTGCTACCGGTGCGAGGACCATGAGCCTCGGCGGCATCCCCCACGCGATGCTCAGCGGCATGACCTTCGACTCCTTCGAGCCCCAGGGCCGGGCTCGCACCAGGGAGGACAGGGAGACGCTCGCTGCCGCCCTCTACGCCTCCCGGGCCTTCGCCGAGGAGCCGGACGGCTGGCTCGTCCTCGTGGGCGGCCCCGGCTGCGGCAAGACCCACTTGGCTGTTGCCGTTGCCAACCGGCAACTCGCGCAGGGCGGCGACGTCTTCTTCGCCTTCGTGCCCGACCTGCTCGACCACCTCCGCTACACCTTCAGCCCGGACAGCCGGGTTACCTACGACGAGCTGTTCGACCGCATCAAGCAGGCGCCGCTGCTCATCATGGACGACCTGGGCTCTGAGAGTTCCACGTCCTGGGCGGACGAGAAGCTCTACCAGATCATCGTCCACCGGCATAACGCCCGCCTCCCCACGGTCATCACCATGCGCACCCTCCCATCCGGCCCGGCCGATCCCGTCGCCTCGCGCCTCAACGATGCCCGTATGGTGACGGAGGTCCCTATCACTGCGCCGGACTACCGTCAGACGGGGCGCGTTCGACAGGAGCCCCGCCGCGATGTCTCGTAGCGCCCCTTCGGGCGGCTCGAGTGAGTGCGCGTTCTGCGGCATCGCATCCGGCGCGCTGCCGCGACGCATCCGCTACCAGGACGACGAACTTGTCGCCTTCGATAATGCACTCGATTGGGCGCCGCTCATGTACCTCGTTGCGCCGGTCGTTCACATGAGCCAGCAGGAGTTCTGGCAGTCGCCGCTCTTCTCCCGCGCTGCGCAACTCGCCGTCGAGCTCGGTGAGTCCGACGCGCCCGGCGGCTTCCGCATCGTCTCCAACTTCGGCGCCGACGCGATGCAGTCCCAGCCGCACGGCCACCTCCACGTCCTCGGCGGCGCCCACCTCGGCCTCTACATGGACTTCCCCGGCAAGAGCGACTTCTGGCTCCGCTTCTACGGCAGCGAACAGCACGACCCCCTCACCTTCCGGAAGCGCCACCCGTGAGCGATCTGTCATTTCGAGCGGAGCGCAGCGGAGTCGAGAAATCTCTCGGGGTCTGGCATAACCCATGACTGACCTCCTCCTCGTCGGCGTGGGCGGCTTCATCGGCGCGGCGTCGCGCTACGGCGTCACCCTCGGCGTTGCCCGTCTGTTGGGCCAGCCGACCTTCCCCTGGGGCGTCCTCGCCGTCAACGTCCTCGGCTCTCTGCTCATCGGCGTGCTCGCGGGCCTCGCCGAGACGCGTAACCTTGGGCCGGGCGTACGCATCTTCCTCTTCGTCGGCGTGCTCGGCGGGTTCACCACCTTCTCCGCGATAACCAACGACACCCTTGCGCTCCTGCGCAGCGCCGCATACCTCTCCGCTGCCGCGAACGTCCTGCTCACCGTCGCCCTGGGCCTCGCCGCGGTCGCTGTCGGCTACGCCGCCGCCCGCGCCCTCTAGCACCGACCGTTATTGGGTGAGGGCTGCTCTGCTGCTTCTCTGACATACGCCCGTTGCGTGGACAACGCGCCTTTGCCTACGATGACTGCATGACCGATTTCCCCACTGCCGCGCCCCGAACGGACCCATGTCTCGTCGCTCCCGCAGCAGGCCGTGATGAGTCAGGATGCAACACGATGAGACACCCTCCCGCCCGCAGAAAGTGTGGATCGATGAAATCTTGTTGCCTTGTTCGCAGAAAGCAGGCCGTGGCCTTGGAAACACCCCTGGACAAGGAGGTCAAGGCACTCAGATTGCAGGCTCCGTTTACTCCTGAGACGCTGAACAAGATTCCAGGGATCGCGACCCGTTGGAATCTTGTTCGACCCCGCGCTCTGGCACTCCCTCTCCCGATGGGCAGGAGAAGGGGTCAGAGGTGCGGGTTGGAGGAGGCCGGGGGTGAGGGTCCCCCACGCTTGACCGTCGTGCCGTAGGGGAACATACTCTGCCCGTTAGCCATACATTCGAGGGAGACTGAGGAGGGCCAGCATGGGACGCGTAGTAGACGTAGACACGCACATCGCCGAACCGCCGGAGATGTGGGATTTCCTGGACCCGGACTGGCACAAGCGCCGGCCCGTCGTCGTGCAGGTGCCTGACGACACCCTCTATGGCCGTGTGGACCACATGTGGCTCATCGACGGCCAGATCTATCCTCGTCCGGCAGGTCGAGGCGGCAACTTCCTCGTCACTCCAACCGCGCAGGCGAACGTGCGTGACCGCGTCGACAGGAAGGCGCGCGAGTTGCTCGACCTCCCGATGCGCTTTGAAGACATGCAGGCCACGAACGTGGACACGCAGGTCGTCTACCCCACTCTCTTCCTCGCCTACCTCACCCACGACGCCGCCTACGAGGTCGAGTTGTGCAAGGCGTACAACCGCTTCCTCGCCGACGTCTGGGCGAAGGCGGAAGACCGCATCCGCTACGTCGTCATCCCGCCGCTCCGCAACATCGACGCTTCCATAAGCGAGCTCCGCTTCGGTAAGGAGCACGGCGCATGCGGCGTCTTCTTCCGCGGTATCGAGGGCGACAAGACGCTGGACGACCCGTACTTCTACCCGGTCTACGAGGAGGCGCAGTCCCTCGGCCTGCCCATCTGCATCCACCAGGGACAGGGCGCGCCCGCGCTCAACTTCCTGGTAGACGTGAGCCGCAGCCACACCTTCACCCACGGGCGCATCCCCCCCGTCGTCGCCTTCCGCAACCTCGTCTCGAACAAGGTGCCGGAGCTCTTCCCCGACCTTCGCTGGGGCTTCATCGAGACAGGCGCTACCTGGGTGCCGTTCGCCATGTACCAGTTGCGCGGCACGCTCCGCGCCGACCGGGACTTCTGGGGCCCCCGCCTCTTCGATGAGTACAACATGTGGGTCTCCTACGAGGTAGAGGAGGACCTGCCCTACCTGATGCAGTACGTCGGCGAGGACCACCTCGTCGTCGGCACCGACTACGGGCACCACACCCCTGGGACGACCGATCGCCTTGCCGCCGACCCGTCCGCGCAGGTGCACTGCGTCAACCAGATGCGCTCGCGCGACGACATCTCCTCGGCAACCGCGGAGAAGATACTGACGGACAACGCCACGGCGCTGTACGGCGTGTAACCGAGAGCAGTTCTGGACTCATGCGGCGTCGGATGAGGCGGCCCTCGGGGTCGGGCAGGCGTTCGCGCCGTCTGCTGGTGCTCGTCATAGCGCTTGCGGCGCTCGTGGCCGGGCCGCTCATCGGCTTCTTTCTCGTCTACACCGCGCCGAGCCAGCAGTGGTTCGCCCGCGTTAACGGCGTCGAGATACCGCGCGCCACGCTGGTGGACGTGCTCCGCGCCAACCAGATCGACGCGCTGCTCCAGCGGCAGCGGTTCGACCCCGGCACGCAGGCGTTCGATACCGCCGGGCTGCTCATCGACAACGAGGTGCTGCGCCAGACAGCAGCCACGCTCGGCGTCGCCGTGAGCGAATTGGAGGTCGAGCGCGAACTCGCGGCGCAGCTCACCCCGCGGTTGGACGCCGCGGACCTCGACGCTTCGGCCCGCGCCGAGCTCGCCGAGGCGAAGCGGCAGTACGCTGACCTGCGGCGTCTCGACGTTGCCGAGTTGGAGAAGCTGGCTGAGGGGGAGCTACTCCGCCGGAAGGTCGCGGAGACGCTCGGACGCTCCATCGTTGACCCGCAGCCGCAGATACGCCTGCACTCGATCGTGGTCGCCGACGTGGAGACCGCTACGCGTATCCAGAATGAGGCCGTGCAGGGAGTACCGTTCGAGGAGTTGGCGCGCCGCTATTCGCTCGACCCCGCCTCCGGCGACCTCGGCTGGCTGCCCTACGCGGCGCTTCCGCCTGCCGCCGCCGACCTCCTGTGGAACCTCCCTGCGGCGGAGCTCTCGCCGCCGTTCCAGCGCGGCGACGGCGCGATCGTCGTCTACGTCATCAGCGCACGCGACCCCGCTCTCGCGCTCGACCCGGTCGCGAGGCAGTTGCTGGAGGAAGCGGAGTTCGGGTCATGGCTCGGCCAGACGCGCGCGGCGCAGGACATCGAACTCCGGCTGGACTCGGAGACGCTGGAGTGGGTGGCCGACCAGCTGAAACAGACGAGGAGTGTTGCCCCGCAGGGCTGACCCAGGATGCAGACGCTTATCGCTGGCGGTTAGCGCGTCGCCCCAGCCAGTCGCCCAGAAGGAGCGAAGAGAAGCTCTGGCGCTCCATGACTGGAGCATGCGCTGGCGGAGCCTCGCGCAGTCGGTCCACTCGCGCCTCGATCAGTTCGGCAAGTCGCTTCGCTGCCTCAGCGGCGTCCGGCTTCGCGAGTGCGGCCTCCCACAGTCCCCTCGTTGCTCCTGCGAGCCGGTCGAGCCAGGAGCCGAGCGTCTCCGGCGCACACTCCAGCACGATGGCAAGCTCCTCGGGGTCGAGGTCGGCGGCCGTGCGCAGGGCTTGGGAGAACGCGTCGCCTTGCAGACGGCGCACGTCGCGCCAGACGGGGCTTGCGGAGACTGCGTCCACTGCCGCGCCGGCGGCGATGCGCGGCAGGTACTCCGTGGCGATGACGAAGCTGTCGTGCTCCGCCGCGTCGAGGAAGAATGGACTCGCGCCGACGGCCTTGGCGAGCCCGGTCACAGCTTCGACAGCATCCCCTGAGGCGGTCGTCGATGGGATGATGGCGTAATCCGTGTCGTCGAACGATGCCTCCGCGCCTTCGCTGGACGTACGAGGCACGGGACGCCCCCCGACGAAGTGCATCCCGTCCGGCAGACGCTCTTCCGCCCAGCGCAGCAGCGGGGCCTTCAACGGGCATGTGTCCGTGACGACACACCCGGATGGCGCGAACTCGCCGATGATGCGCAACGCGTCGCCTGCGGAGGTCATCGGCGAGGAGAGGACGACGAGTTTCGCGCCTGCCAGCGCTGCTGCCGCGCTCCTCGGTGCATCGTCTACCGCACCGGTCTCGATCGCATGTTTTCCTGTCGCAGGATTGGGGTCGAAGCCTGCTATGGAGATGCCTTGCACACCGGACCTGACTGCACGCCCGAGCGCGATGCCCAGAGGGCTGAGGCCGATGATGGCGATGTCCGGCATGATGTGCGCTGGTGGCCTACGACCCGGAGCGGTAGCCGCCGCCGGTGCCGCGCATGCGGGGATCGAGCAGGTCGCGGAGTGCGTCGCCGAGAACGTTCCAGCCGAACACGGTCAGGCTCAGGAAGACGCCCGGCCAGATGGCGAGCCACGGCGCTATCTCCATGTACGTCCGTGACTCTGAACTGAGCATCCGCCCCCAGGACGGGAACGGCGGCGGGACGCCGTAACCCAGGAAGCTGAGCGACGCCTCGATGAGGATCACCTGCCCCAGGCGCAGGCTCGCCAGGATGATGATGGGCACCATCACGTTCGGCAGGACGTGCCGTACCAGGATGCGCAGAGTGGTCGCGCCATTGACGCGCGCCGCCTCCACGAACGGCTGCTCTTTGAGCGCCAGCACCGCGCCGCGCAGTACGCGGCTCTCGCGTATGGCGACGAGCCCCAGCACGAGGGTCACGTTCAGTGTGCTCGGTCCCAGGATGGACATCACGAACAGCAGCAGTAGCAGTGGGGGCACGCTCATCCATGCGTCTACGAGGCGCTGCACCAGCGTGTCGAACTTCCCACCCATATAGCCGCTCGTGATGCCGATCAGGGCCGCGAGTATGCTGCCGAGCGCGACCGACCCAAGCGCCACGACGATGGAGACCCGGGCGCCGTGCACGAGCCTGCTGAACAGGTCTCGCCCGATGAAGTCGGTCCCCAGGAAGTAGCTGAAGCTCGACCCCTGCAATGAGTCGGAGAAGTGTGGCTCGTCGTAAGGGTAGGGCGCTATCCAGTTGGCGAACACGGCCATGAGCAGCATGATCATGACGATGACTGCGCCGACTGCCCCCAGCGGCTTCTCGGTGAACAGCCTCGTCACCAGCCCGATGAAGCCTCCGCTCGCACGGCGTGGCAGCCTCGCCGCAGCAGGTGCTCCTTGTGGTCTTGTGCTCTCGACAGCCATGACTTACGTGTACTTTATCCGTGGGTCGAGGACGCCGTAGAGGAGGTCCACGATGAGGTTGATGAGCACGGTGGCCGCTGCAAAAGTGAGGATGATGGTCTGTGCGGGGACGTAGTCCCGGTTCTGGAGTGATTGCAGCATGTAGATGCCCATGCCGGGCAGGTTGAATATCTGTTCGATGATTACCGTGCCGCCAAGCAGGAACGGGATCTGCAGGCCGATGAGCGACAGCACGGGGATGAGCGCATTCCGCACCGCGTGTCGGTACCAGATGGTTTGCGGCTGCAGGCCCTTCGCCCATGCGGTGCGGATGTAGTCCTGCCGCACTACTTCCAGCAGCATGGCGCGGGTCATCCGGATCGTGCCGCCCATGAGTGGTATGCCCACTATGACTCCCGGCAGCACCATCACACTCAGGTTCTTGATGGGATCCTCTGTGAATGGCACGTAGCTCAGTGGCGGAGCCCAACCGAAGAACAGCGCTGGCAGCGTTACGACGATGGTGCCTATCCAGAGGATGGGCACTGCCACCAGCCCGATGGAGACGGAGCGCAGTGCATAGTCTATCCACGTGTCCTGCCGGACGGCGGTGATGATGCCGATGGGGATGGAGAGCACCGTGCTGACGACCAGCGCGATGAGCGAGAGTTCCAGCGTCACGGGGTAGCGCCGCCCAAGCTCGTGCGTGACGGTGTTCCCCGTCCAGAGTGACTGCCCCAGGTCACCTACGAACAATCCGCCGAACCATTCGCCGAACTGGACGTAGAACGGCCGGTGCAACCCCAACTCCCGCAGTATCGCGTCCCGGTCTGCGGCGTAGCCAAAATCGGAGAGCATCAGGTCAACGATGTCGCCGGGGATCAGGCGCAGCATGAAGAACGTGAGCACGCTCACGACGAGCATCGTGAGCGCGGCGAGCATCAGACGGCGTATGACGAATCGGTACACGGCGGTTCGGGCTCCAGCGTGCCTCCCAGATACGTGGGGCGAGTCTACGGCGCAGCGTAACCGGAATCAAATCCGGTAGGCTCTACGGACGCGATTCACTATCCTCAAGGGTCGAACCGCGACAGCAGACCTCTACGGGAGAACAGGCAGATTGGCTGACCGGATGATCGAGGTCGAAGGACTCACGAAGTTCTACGGCGATTTCCTAGCCGTGAGCGGCGTCTCCTTCGCCGTGGACAGGGGTGAGACGGTTGGACTGCTCGGGACCAACGGCTCCGGAAAGACCACGACAATGCGCGTGCTCACCGGCTACATGCCGCCTACATCAGGGACGGTCCGCATCGCAGGTCACGACCTCGCCGCCGACTCACTGGGAGCGCGGCGGCACATCGGCTATCTGCCTGAGTCGGTGCCGCTCTACAGCGATATGACCGTCGCTGCCTCGCTGCGGTTCTTCGGACGTGTCCACTCGATGGACACCGCGAGCCTTGTTTCCTCGATCGACCGCGTCCTCGATGCGTTCGACCTGGTCCACTACCGCGACACGCTCGTCGGCAAACTATCCAAGGGGTATCGCCAGCGACTGGGTCTTGCCCTTGCGGTGCTCCATGAGCCGGAGGTTCTCGTACTTGACGAACCGACCGTGAGCATAGACCCGGTGCAGGTCGTGGAAGCTCGCGACCTCATACGGCGTCTCGGCAAAGAGCACACGGTGCTCCTGAGTACGCATCAACTCGCTGAAGCCTCCACCCTCTGTGAGCGCGTCATCATCCTGCATGACGGGGTTCTCGTCGCGGAAGGTCACCCGGATGAGATAGCAGAGCGCCTCCAGGGGGCGCAGCGCATCAGGGTAGAGGCGCGTGCCCCTGCCGAACAGACGGGTGCCGCTCTCGCCGCCGTGCCGGGCGTCCGTTCCGTTGGAACGGCCACACTCATCGAGGAGGGAGTCTACGCGTTCGAGGTCACTGCTCCGTTGCGCTCGGACTTGCGGGAAGCCATTGCCCAGGCGATGAACGCTGTGGGGGTTGGGCTGCGCGGTCTTGCCCGCTCCTCTGTGGACCTGGAGGAGGTTTTCCTGCAGCTCACGCGAGGCGAACGGGAGGACCCCGATGCGTAACGTCTTGCTCCTCGCGTGGAAGGAGACCCGCTCCTACTACGGTTCACCGATGGCCTACGTCGTAAGCGCTGCATTCCTTGCGCTCACGGGCCAGTTCTTCGTGTCCGGTGTCTCGGAACTGCTGCCGGAAGCCTCGCTCCGCGCCGTCTTCACGCCCATGACGTTCGCGCTCATCCTCTGGGCTCCCATCGCGAGCATGCGGCTCCTGGCGGAGGAACAGAAACTCGGCACGCTGGAGCTGCTGCTCACCGCTCCGCTGCGCGATTGGGAGATCGTGATAGGGAAGTTCTGCGCGCTCGTAGCGATGCTCCTCGGCATCGTCGCCCCTACGCTCGTCTACGTGGTGCTGCTCTACTGGTACGCCTCGCCGGACGGTGGACCGCTGCTTACCGGATACCTTGGCCTGCTCCTGTACGGCTCTACCGCCGCGGCGCTGGGATTGTTCACATCCTCGCTCAGTGGCAACCAGATCGTGGCTGGAGTCACGGCAGCCGTCGCGTTGCTCTTTCTCACGCTCGCGAGCGAGGCCTCTGGCCTCGTATCCGGCTTGCCGTCTGCACTGCTTGCCGGTGTTTCCTTGCCAGCCCACTACACCGCGTTCGTCGCGGGTGTCATCGAACTGCGGAACGCCGTCTACTTCGTCACTTTCATCGCACTCTTCCTCTTCCTGACAACGCTGAGCCTGGAGTCCCGGCGATGGCGGTGAACGGACGACCATCGTCCGGGAGCGGGGTCGCGGAACGGCTGCGAGGCTGGAGCCTGCTCCTTGCGGCGCTTGGAGGCATCGGCGCACTTGGAGGGCTGCTACTCGTCGTGTGGGCCCCCGAACTCCGCCCGTTTGCCGTACCGACACTTATTGTTGCAGGCGTGTTGCTCGCGCTTGCTACCGTCGGTTCGATGGGCTACCTCGTCGGTGCAGTCACCGGTCGCAGAGGCCGTCTCTCCTGGGTAAGCTTTGGCAGTGCTGCTGCTGCGCTGGCGATCGTGGTCGTGCTGAACGTCATCGCCTCGGCAACTGACGCATCCTGGGACCTCACTGCGACGCGCCAATTCGAGATAGCTCCGCAGACCGTGCAAGCGCTGGCTGCGCTCCCCGCGGATGTGGACGTGACCGGATTTGTCGTGACGGATGAGGACGGCCTGCACTACCAGGGGACGGCGGAAGGTTACCTGCGGCAGTTCGCCAAGCATGCTGGCGACAGACTCTCCTACAGATTCGTCGATCCTGAACTGGAACCTGCCACCGCGCGTGAGTTTGGCGTAGTCAACGCTCCACTGCTGCTCTTCACTGCACCTGCTACAGGTCTCCGTGCCTCTGTAGACGCTGGCGAGCTCTCAGAGCAGCAGTTGCTCACTGCCATCCTCACGGTTACCGGGGCTCAACAGCACGTTATCTACTTCCTCACCGGCCACGGCGAGCGAAGCATCACCGACCTTCGCTCAGGCGGCTCCGGGTTGGGGCTGGCCGCCGCTGGACTCCGAGCCGACGGCTACCGCGTCGAGTCACTCATGCTGACGGACACCGGAAACGTGCCGGACGACGCTTCACTGCTCGTGATTGCCGCGCCACGCCAGCCGATCCCGGATGTCGAGGAGCAGGCGGTTATCCGCTGGCTGGCAGACGGAGGGCGAGCGCTGTTCATGCTCGATACATCCTCCGAGACACGGGACGCCATGGCAGACCTGCTCCTGGCGTGGGGCCTCGAGACAGTGCCGGGCACGCTGTTTGACCGCGAGCGCTCCGCTGCCGGAGATGCGCGCACACTCGCGGTGCAGCGTGACCAATACCTGGGACAGACCTCGGTCACCGAGGGGGGTGCTATCGTTGAACCGCTTGACGAAACGCTCTTCCCGGGCGCCATTGCGTTCCGTCCGGGGGGTGCCGTCGCGGCACGTATCGAACGGGGCGATTCCGTGCCCGTGCGGTTCGAGCCGCTGGTGACCACGTCCGGCGACTCCTGGGCCGTGGAGGGAACGGGGGAAGCCCCTGTTGCTGGCCGGGATGTCCCCGGCCCCCATACGCCA
Source organism: Dehalococcoidia bacterium (assembly GCA_034422595.1). Taxonomy (GTDB): domain Bacteria; phylum Chloroflexota; class Dehalococcoidia; order Lucifugimonadales; family Australimonadaceae; genus Bin16. Next base: position 180,593 of record DAOUJO010000003.1, read on the forward strand.
CATCTCATTGTCCAGGCGTCCGCTCTCGCTACGGATGCTCCCTCGGAAGCGTTCGATGCCGCATCCGTCAGTACCACACTTACCGTTCTCGGCGATGCCGACTTTGCCAGCAATCGCCACTTCGGCGACGTGAGCAATGCGGATTTCTTCCTGAACACGGTGAACTGGCTGCTGGAGGACAGGTCGCTCATCGCTGTGCGTCCGAAGCAAGAGGTCTTCCGCCCTCTCGTGCTTACGGTGCCGGAGTACAACCTCGTGCGTTACATCAGCTGGTTCCTGTTGCCTGCGTTGATCGCCGCCGCAGGCGTCATCGTGTGGTGGCGGCGGCGTTAGAAGAGGGCGCACCGGGATGAAGAGCGCAGTTGTCAGGTTTGTATTGCTGCTGATCGTTGCGTCTGCGGCTGTTGCTGGGTGGGTGTTGGTGTCGGGTGGCGACGACGAACCGGAAGCAGCGCTGCTCCGCGCCCGTCTCTACACTGTAGCTCAGGACGACATTGCGAACGTCACCGTGCAGACGGAAACGGGCACCGTCATGTTCGAACGGCGAGATGATGGCTGGTATTTTGCCGAATCTCCGGTGCCTGTGAACCTGGACCGTTGGGGCGGTGTCGTGTTGCTGCTCTCGGGCCCTGAAGTAGAGCGCCAACTGGCTGCACCGAGTGTGCTGTCGGAGTTCGGATTGGACGAACCGGATATCGTCAGCGTCGGCCTTACAGGGGGAAGTCGCGTTCAGGTTCGACTCGGCGCTGAGACACCGGACGGACGCAACGTCTACACGCAACGGGAAGGTAAATCCGAGGTGGCGCTCGTCAACGAACCGTGGGCGCGGGTATTGCGCCGCCTCGCCGCCGAACCGCCGCTGCCGTACTGGTACTACCGCGTCGATCCGGCGCTTGTGCGGCTCTTCGAGATTGAGAGCACAGGCAGCATTGCGACGTTCCTGCTTGGTCTGCCCGGGGCCGATGGTGGATTGCCGGACAGGGTGGTGCGGGGTGACGCGGCGTCAGATCTGACGGATGCTCAGCGCGGCGCGGTACTGAGCGTTGCAGGCGGGCCTCCCGGCTTTGACATGGCAGTCTGGCCGGAGGACCTGACACTGGAAAGCGCGGGCCTGCAATCGCCCCGCGCCGTCATTCGGGTTACCTACGAGTTAGCGGTTCCGTTGGAGGACAAGAGCGCCGTGAGCGCGGTGTTTGCGGTCGGAGGTCGGAGGGCGGAGGGCGATGGTTACTACGCGGCAACGCCGGACTCGCCGCTGCTCCTCACATTCGATGCGGCCTGGGTGGAAGAAGTGCTGTCGCTGGTGAGGCGAGAGTTCGCCGGAGGAGGCTGAGGAGGGTCCCTTCGTGGAGGAAAGCGCGGGAGACAACGATAGGCGGGTCAGACTTGACCCGCCTATGCCTGTTTCCTCGATAGCACCCGGGGGTTAGGGTTCGCTGCGATCCTTGTTGATCTCGATGAAGCGGGTCTGGTCGGCAGGAAGCGCGTCTTCAGCAAAGATTGCGGCGACGGGACAGACCGGCTCGCACGCTGCGCAGTCGATGCACTCATCGGGCTCGATGTAGAACATGCGGTCGCCCTCGTAGATGCAGTCCACGGGGCAGACGTCAACGCACGAGGCATCTTTCACGTCCACGCAGGGTTCGGTGATTATGTAGGCCATCTTGGAAGTGCCCCTCCCTTTGATCTAGGCCCGTCCGGGCCCCCTCCCTCCCAGGAAGGTGAGTGCATTCTAGCAGACGTATTCAGGGGGTGTGAACACGTTATCAACTCTCGTCCTGGGGGATGAAATCTCCTACGTTCTTCTTGATCGATAGGTTGATGAACGTCTCCGTCTGCCTGACGCCCGTGATCTCGCCAACTCGGTTCCTGAGGAAATCGGAGAGTTCAAGCGGAGAGCCGAGACTTACGCGGCAGAAGACGTCGAACGCACCGGTCGTAACCGCCGCGTAGTGCACCTCTTCCATCTTCGCCAACTCCTCCGCTGCCGACTGCACATGGGCAGGGTCTACCTTCAGGCCGACGAGCGCGGACATGCGTCGTCCCAGCTTGGAGGTGTCCGGGATGGCGACCACGCGGATGACTTCTTCCTGGACGAGGTTGCGGAAACGCCGCCGGATCGTTCCTTCGCTCACGCCGGTCTTGCGCGCCAGTTCGATGTTGGAGGCGCGTCCATCGCGCTGCAGCAGCTCTATGAGCTTCGTGTCGAGCTCGTCAAGGGGAGCCATGGCTACCTCCTCGTGAAAATTCGCACAATAGGGTTATGGTACGACCTGCATACCCGCGCTGGCAAGGCATGCAGGCGTGTCCGGTGCGCACTGATCGGTATCTAGGCTGACAGGAACTGCGCGGGGTCGTCCGCGAACGCAGTGCGGCATCCGGGAGCGCAGAAGTAGTACGTTTCCCCTTCGTGGTCGGCAGTCCCACCCGGAGGGTCGGCTTTCGGCACCACCATCTTGCAGACGGGGTCTATGGCAGTATCACCTGGTTTCCCAAAGATCACGTCAAGCCGGTTCATGCACTACTCCCCTGTGTGTCGGAGGTCAACGGGCACTGACATTCTAAGGCATCCACCTCTTGAGGCGCAGGCTGTTCGTCACGACAGACACGGAGCTGAACGCCATCGCAAGAGCGGCGAGCATGGGATTCAGGAAGCCGTGCTCGCCGAGTGCCCAGCGCCACGCCTCCGGCACGCCACCGTTCCCGAATACGATGTGGAGAACGCCCGCTGCGACCGGAATCAGCAGGAGGTTGTAGCCGAACGCCCAGCCGAGGTTCTGCCGGATGGTGCGCATCGTGGAACGGGAGAGGTGCACGGCGGCGCCCGTGAGCCGAACGTCCGCTGTCATGAGCGCAACGTCGGCTGCTTCCAGTGCCGCGTCCGTACCGGAACCGATAGCGATACCCACGTCTGCCTGGGTCAGCGCGGGAGCATCATTCACGCCGTCCCCCACCATCCCCACACGCTTTCCTTCCCTCTGGAGGCGCTCGATCTCGGCAGACTTGGCGCTCGGGAGCACCTCTGCCATAACCCGCTGAATGCCGAGTTGGGCCGCGATGCTCTCAGCGACGGGCCGCACGTCGCCGGAGAGTATCGCCACTTCCAGTCCCATCGCCTTGAGCGCTGCAACGGCTTCCGCCGATTCTTCTCGCACGATGTCTGCGACGCCCAGGATGCCGATGACAAGGTCGTTCCGCAGCACGACGAGAGGTGTCCTGCCGCGCTCTGCCAGTACACGGACCGCCGATTCCGCCGTTCCACCGAGAGCGATGTCTGCGCTCCGCACCAGCCCAAGCCCGCCGACGGTGATGGCATCCACGTCCACGGTTGCGCGCACACCGAGTCCAGGCGCCGACTGGAAGTCCGAGGCACGAGGGAGATTGAGACCCCTGTCCTTCGCTGCCCGCACGACCGCGGCTGCGATGGGATGCTCGCTCTGCTGCTCCACTGCAGCAGCGAAGGAGAGCAGTTCGTTTTCGGAGATGCCGCGCGGGAGTACGTCTGTGACCTGGGGCTCTCCCTTCGTCAGGGTTCCCGTCTTATCGAAGACGACAACCTCCAGCTTGTGGGCCTGTTCCAACGCCTCGGCTCCGCGTATGAGCACACCGTGCCGGGCGCCCGAGCCTGCCCCGACCATGATGGCGGTCGGCGTGGCAAGTCCGAGTGCGCAGGGGCACGCGATGATGAGCACGGCGATGGCGTTGAGCATCGCCGTATCCAGCGCGGGCTGCGGACCGAGTTGCCACCATGCGAGGAAGGTAAGTGCGGCGATGATGAGCACACCCGGAACGAAGTAAGCCGCAACGGTGTCGGCGAGCCGCTGCACGGGTGCGCGGGAACCTTGCGCCTCCTGCACCATCCTGATGATCTGCGCGATGGCTGTTGCACTTCCGACTCTGGTCGCTTCGATAGAGATGCCCCCCGACGTGTTCACGGAACCCCCGAATACCACGTCGCCCGACTGCTTCTCTACGGGGATGCTCTCGCCGGTGAGCATGGACTCGTCAACGGCGGTCGTTCCTTCGGTCACGACGCCGTCCACGGGGATGCGCTCACCGGGACGTATCATGACGGCGTCGCCGGGGACGACGTCACTCGCGGGTACGTCCCGCTCCTCGCCATTCCGCGTGACGCGAGCGGTCTGCGGCTGCATGCCGATGAGCGTTCGGATGGCGTCAGACGCGCTGCCCTTCGCTCTGGCCTCCAGCAGCCTGCCGAAGAGGACGAGAGCGATGATGGTGGTAGAGGTGTCGAGGTACGTCTCGCCGTTCCCGATGGTGCTCCCCGAAAGAGTCACGACCGCGCTGTAGAAGTAGGCCGTAGAGGAGCCCAGCGCGATGAGCGTGTTCATGTTGGAGGTGCGGTGCCGCAGCGCGCTCCACGCGCTCGTGTATATCTGCCGTGCGGCCCGGAACTGCACCGGTGTCGCGACCACGAGAGCGATGGCGTTGACCCACGGCATGCCCACCCCGCGCTCGATGGCAGGGATGAGCATCAGCAGCATGATCGCGGCCGCGCTCGCGATGCTGAACGCTGCGCGGTTCCTGAGGTCGCGGATCTCCACCCGTCGTGACAGCCGCTCCAGCTCAGCGTCCATAGCGTCTGCGCCGGTCACGTAGGCACCGCTGAAGCCTGCGGCCGCCGTGGTATCCCGCAGCACGGCGGGAGAGACCGTCCCCGGGACGATAGTAAGCGTGATCTGTTCGGCGGCGGGGTTCGCGGCCGTGCGGAGTACGCCGTCTATGCTCTTGAGCCGCGCTTCGAGCGTCTTTGCTGAGTCTGTGTCAGCCAGGCCCGGAACGGTGAGCACGGCGCTCTCCTCCGCCATGCCATAGCCCACCGACCGCACAGCGTCCCGCATCGCTGCGATGCGCTGCCCTGCTGGCGCGAACGTCACCGCTGCCGTCTCCGACGCGAGGTTCACAACCACCCCGGAGACGCCGTCGACGCGGGCGATGGCATTCGTCACCGTGCTCACGCATGCGGCGCACGTCATGCCCTCGATGGGCAGGACGATGTTTCGTTGGTGATGCTGCTGGTGCTGCCCGGTTGCTGTGGACATGGCTTGACGGATGTTAGGTGAAGGTTAATGGCGGATACGGAGATAGTACCATCAGTCCGCCAGCCCTATACTTGCGCGGATGAATGACATGATGGCGATAGGGGTGGTCCTCATAGTCGGGCTGGGGGTGCTGGCGGCGCTCGTGGTGCTGCTGGCGGTGTTCACACCGCTGCCGTGGTGGGGTGCGCTGATTCTGCTTCCTGTGCTGGACGGGGCGCTCATCCTCTGGGCGCGCCGCAGGCTGAAGCGCCCGGTGAGCACAGGCGGTGACGCCGGGGCTTAGAGGGGCATCCCCCAGATGGGGTACCACTCCTTGATGGCGCGCGAGGTGGGGATGTCCTTCCTTGATGCCTGCTCCATCCGCAGTTCCAGCGGATGGTCGCGGGTCTCCGGCTCGCCGCCCGTCGCCGGGGCGAACGGCGTGAACGCCCTGATGCGCGGCTGGTAGATCCAGTAGATCTCCTGCTCCTGCCATCTGAACGCATAGACCGCCGCGAGCACCCGCGGACCGATGCCCATCGCCGCGAGCGTTTCCCCGATGATACGGGTCGAGTTCGCCAGCGCAGGCAGCCCGGAATCCCGAACGATGATCCACGGATGGGGGTGCTCGGAATCGTCCAGCACCACATCCCACCGAGCCTCCGAGGACTTCAGGTGCGCCAGGGCACGCTCCAGTTCTGCCTTGGCCTGGGCCGCATCCTGGTCCTCAGACGGACGGACGAGCACGCCGGCCTTGCCGGTGGTGAAGGTGTCGAGCACCTCCTCGAACACCTGCGCGGCGCTGGCCATCGCCTCATTCGCCTCGCTCCATTCTGCACTACGCGGTCGGGAGAGGAACTTGCACATAGGGCCTACCCGGTCAGCATCGTGGTGCGCTCCAGCTCGAGCAAGCGCTCGATCCGGCGCGCCATGGGAGGGTGTGTGGAGAAGAGGCTGGCGAAGCCATCGCCGATCGCGGGCATGATGAAGAACGCGTTGAGCGTCTCGGCGCGGCGCAGGTCGTTCTGGGGCAGGCCGGTGATGGAGCCGCCGATGCGCTGGAGCGCGTTCGCGAGGTCGCGGGGGCGGTTGGTGAGGATGGCGGCTCCGCGGTCAGCTGCGTACTCGCGGTAGCGCGAGAGCGCGGCGATGAGCACCTGGCTGATGACCCAGACGAGGATGGTGACGATGTAGGCGATCATGATGTAGCTGCCCGCGCTGCCGCCCCTGCTCCGCCCGAAGCCCCCGCCGAAGAGCGCCGACCAGAAGAAGAGGCTCATGAGCGTGGAAGCCACAACGGAGAGGAAGCTGGCGTAGGTCATCACCTGCACGTCACGCGAGGCGATGTGGCTTATCTCGTGGGCAAGCACTCCTTCCAGCTCCCGTTCGTTGAGGATGCGCAATAGCCCGGTGGTCACAGCGACGGCTGCGTGCTTCTGGCTCCGCCCTGTGGCGAATGCATTCGGCACACTCATATCTGCGACAGCGACCTTCGGTTTGGGGATGCCCGCCGTCATCGCGAGTCGGTCGATCATTGCGTGCAGTTCCGGCGCTTCCTCCGGCGTCACGACCTTCGCGCGCATCGAAGTGAGCACGAGCTTGTCGGAGAGGAAGAACTGTACGAGCACGAGCACGACGGCGAAGCCGAGCATGACGGTCGCGCCCGCAACGGATATGAGGAACCAGAGGAAGAGGCCGTACACGAGGCCGAGCAGCAGCATCGTGAAGAGCATGCGCGCCCGGAGCTGGTTGTCCCGGCCTACGCGGCGCGGTTGGAACATCGTCATCCTTCCATCCCCCTCTTCATTCCAGGGACGTCGATCCCATGATAGCGCGTCCGTCTGCGTGTTGCCTCTCTCAGGCGGCAGTCTCGCTACCCTGTACCCAGCTTGTTGATGGCTGCGCGGAAGCCGGGCGCCGCGCCTTCCAGCGCGGACTGGTGGACGCAGTAGGAGATGCGGAAGTAGCCCGGCATGCCGAACCCGCGCCCGGGCACGACGAGCACGCCCTCCTCCTGCAGCGTCTGGATGAGCAGCATCTCGTCTTCCACCGGCGACTGCGGGAAGAGGTAGAACGCACCCTCGGGCTTGCGGACGTTGTAGCCCGCCGACGTGAGCACGTCGCAGAGGTAGTCGCGCTTGGCCTGGTAGTCGCTGACATCCACCGTCACGCGCTGCAGTCCGCGCACCAGGTGCTGCATGATGGCCGGCGCATTCACGAACCCCAGCACGCGATTACAGAAGACGAACGCATCCAGCAGTTCGGCCGCCTCCTCGCAGCCGGGATGCACGGCCAGGTAGCCGATGCGGTCGCCGGGCAGAGCGAGGTCCTTGGCGTGCGACGTCGCGGTGATGGTGCGCTCGTACTCGTGCTGCGGGAACGGGTAGGCGAGGCCGTCGTAGATGATGCGGCGGTACGGCTCGTCGCTCACGAGGTAGATAGCCGTGCCGTGCTCGTCGCTCTTGCGCCCCAGCAGGGCGGCAAGGTCGGCGATGAACGACTGCGGATAGATGACACCGGAGGGATTGTTCGGCGAGTTGAGGATGACGACCTTCGAGCGCGGGGTGAGCTTGCGTTCCAGTTCGTCCAGGTCCGGTGTGAAGTTCTCGTCACAGCCGACGACGACGGGCGTTGCGCCGTGGTTGTACGCGTAGAAGAGGTACTCGGCGAAGTAGGGCGCCAGGATGACGACCTCGTCACCGGGGTCGCACAGGGAGCGGATGGCGATGTTGAGGGCGGCTGCCGCGCCGCACGTCATCAGCACGTGCTGTGCTCCATAGGGCAGGCCGGACTCCTCGGCGAGCGTGTCGGCGACGGCCTGGCGCGTCTCCGGGTAGCCCGCGTTGGGCATGTAGCGGTGCGCGCCGGGCATCGGGGTGTCCGCCAGGTTGCGCAAGGCGTCGAAGAACTCGGACGGGGGCTCGACGACGGGGTTGCCCAGCGAGAGGTCGAAGACGTTCTCCTCGCCGCGCTCGCGCTTGAGGGCGATCCCGAGCTCGAACATGCGCCGTATCCACGAGCTATTCTCCATGTGCTGTCTGACGCTCGAAGCGATGGCCACGCTCACCTCCTGCCGGGAGGCTGCGCCGGATGCGGCGCGCCTGCCCGCCTCTGCTAACATTGCCTCGTTAACCCTACGATACCGGAGGGACGGATGGCTGCGGAGACCGGCAAGCGTCTGGAGTGCGCCGATCAGGGTGCGCAGTACATGATCACGAAGGGCGGGGACGGGGAGCTGTCCTGCGAGACCGCCCCCGACGGCGAGGCCGACCAATTGGGCAAGCGCTACCAGGACGAGGCGACAGGCATCATGGTGCTGTGCACGAAGGCGGGCTCATCCCGCATCCACTGCGACGGTCGTCCGATGGCGATGCTGGAGGCACGCAAGCTGCCGTCATCCGACTAGGCAACCTCCCCTGAGAGATCCCTCGGCTTCGCTCGGAATGACAGGACATCAGGGCTTCAGCCACTCATACAAGTGATAGTGGTCGCGGGTCATGCCGAGCGCCTCGTAGACGCGCTGGGCGGGCTCGTTACGCTTGTCGACGTAGAGGCGCAACCCCACGAGCTCATCGGAGCGCTCGACCTGCTCGCGGAGGTGGGTGTAGAGCGTCGAGTAGACGCCACGGCGGCGCGCCTCCGGCACGACGTAGACCGAGTGTATCCAGAGCACGACGCCGTTCCGCCAGTCGCTCCACTCGGTGACGGTCATCAGCATACCGACGGGAGTCTCGTCCTCCTCGGCGAGCCAGTATTCCGCGTGGACGCGGTCCTCCAGCACGGCGCGCACGCCCTCCGTGAGCGTGGCGAGGTCGAGCTTGGCCCCCTCGCTCTCGACGGCCATCGCCGTCTGTGCGTCGACGATGAACCGCAGGTCGTCGCGGTTGGCGCGGCGGACGACGATCATGGCGCTGCTACGCGGCGACCTTGCGCATGACGGCGACGACCTTGCCGTGCACCTGGACGCTGTCCGCGGGGACGATGATGGGCTCCATCGCCGGGTTCGCCGGCATGAGGCGCACGTTCTCGCCTTCCAGGTAGAAGTGCTTGAGCGTCGCCTCTTCCTGCATCGGGAGCCATGCCGCGACCATGTCGCCGTTGCGGGCGTCGCGGGTGTGGCGCAGCACCACGATGTCGCCGTCGGTCACGAACGCGTCGATCATCGAGTAGCCCTTGACGCGCAGGGCGTAGAGGTTGTCCGGGTCGCGGGGCGTCAACTCGGGCGGCAGGGCGAAGGAGTCGTGGTCGCCGTTCGCATAGGCGCCGGCCTCGGGGACGGGGATCGGTTCGCCTGCGGCGATCGCGCCGAGCACGGGGATACGCGCCACCTCGACGAGGTCCGCCTCCGGCTCGCCGACGAGTTCGATGGCGCGGGAGATGTCGGGGGAGCGGCGGATGTAACCGTCGCGCTCCAGCAGGCGGAGGTTGTAGTCGACGACTGACGTGGAGCTGATGCCGCAGGCGAGCTGTATCTCGCGGATGGACGGCATGTAGCTGCGGTCGGTGTGGTAGTCGCGCAGGAAGTCGAGGATCTCCTGCTGGCGCGTCGAGATGGCTGGCATGGGCGGCCTCCGGTGCGTAATCAGAACGTGCGTTCTAGGCTAGAAGGCCGCGCGCGCAACTGTCAACGGGGTCGTGTCACAGTTTGCGCGGATGTGCCGGAAGAGGCGCGTTACTCGGCAGAGGCGGCGTTGAGCCGCTTCGTGAGGCGGGACTTGCTTCGCGCGGCGGCGTTGCGGTGGACGATGCCCTTCGAGACAGCGCGGTCGAGCCTGCTGACTGCCGTGAGGACGCTGGCGCCTGCCGCTTCGCTGTTGGTGTTGAGCGCGCGGACGGCCTTCTTGACCGCCGTGCGGGTGCTGGAGCGGACGCGGCGGTTGACGATGCGGCGGCGCTCCTGGACTCTCGCTGCTTTCTTCGCTGGCATTGGTGCTCCGTGGGACCTGTTCTCGTTGGTGACGGCCTATTATCGCTCACCGGGGCCGGGTTTGACCAGAGGCGGGGGTTGAAGGGTAGACCAAGATTCCCACGACCGCCGGATCAGGGAATCTTGGTCGGTATGTTACGAGTGATCCGGGCAGTCATTCTGGCATCCTTGGTCACCTTGGTCGCGGTGTTTCCGTGGCCGTGGCCTGCTTCCCGCGACCAAGAAACCAAGAATACCAACGATTTCACAAGTTCGGCCCGCCGGGGGGTGTGCATCCTGTTGCATTCCGTTGCATGGGTCAGGTGCTGTCGGCGCGACGGTCATGGAACCAGCGTACGCGGAGGCGGGGCGTTCGCGAAAGGGGCGCGTGTCACACGATCGGCGGTGCCCAACACCCGCTTCACCACGTCCGGCAGCGCGTGCCGGGCTTGCCGAGGAGGCGTTCGTAGAGGGCGGGGGTCATGGGGCTATGGTAGCGTAGGGGGCATGGGTGTGACTTGAAGTTCTCAGTGATAGTCTATCGGTAGCAGAGGGGGTCAGGAGTCGGTGGCATTCTCATCAAAGCTAAAGACAACCCTAGAGGAAATTTCAAGGGATACTTGGAATCTGCTGAGAGACTCCAAGAGTTTTCGGATATCATTCAATGAAGAGTCACTAACCAATCTGCTGACCATAAAATTCAAACGCAATGAGTTCTCGGCAATAACTGTAAACCAGACTACTCATGCAGAGGAAGCCATTCGAGGAAATGACCTCCTGATTGAAGGCTGGCTAGGTCCGTTTGAAGATTATTGGGCACGCCTGGCTATACAAGCCAAGAAACTGTATTATCAATCGGGACAATATGAAGAACTACATAAGTCACCTAAGCGAAGCCTAAGCCAGTTGAATAATCTTCAGAAGTATGCGCGCACCAACAAAGCTGTACCAGTGTACCTGCTTTACAATTACGACGATAACCCAAGCAGCAGTTACCATTGGAACTGTTGCTCACGACCAATGCGGAGAAAGCAGTTAGGATGCACAATCACACCAGCTCTAAACATTCAGCATGCTATCCGCCAAAAAAAGAGCTGTTTTGACGATATTCACAGGCAATCTAACACAATACCACTTCGCTGCTTGGCGTTATGCGATGCCAACACTCTATCAAAGAAACTGGCAACCCAGGTCGAAGGACTTGCTTTACCTTTGGACACGACGATTACATGGTATAAATTACCGGATTTGTTAGCCGCAAGAAACGTTGACCACCTAACTCGAGAAGAGATGTTTAATATAAGGGATGCATCTGGCTCGCGATTGTACGCCCCAGAGGTTCAACTGCCCGTATTCATTTTGGTTGGGGATAGATCAAATCAAGAAACAATGCCCGATGAAGAACGATATGGTATTCTCCAATAACCAACGTGCTATGACGCCATAGCCGGTTAGTTAATTCGTTCAACGTGCTTGACGCTAGAGACCACACAAAATACAACCAGCCCAAGCAAATCTCCTTGCTATTCTCATCTCCTGACGAGTCTCCAGCCATCCGCCCCACCTGTAATGAGGCTCCACTCACCAGATTCTCCGTACTCAAAGCCGGATATGAAATTGTTGTGCATCGCTTCCCGGCACTCTAGGTCGTCCAGACACTGCAAGAAAGCGGAAGGTTTCGATGTCTCCAAGGCCACTACGGTTACGATGGATCCGAGTATCATCCCAAGAGCTATCCAGCGCACAATCAGCCAACTGGCCTTCATCTGATGCTTCGCCATTCTTGCTACTCCGCTAGAGTTTGCCTATGCCCATGTTACACTGAGCCCATAGTCACAGGAGGGCATTATTATGTACAGCGTCAGATTCAGCATCAACACGAGGAACAAGGCTGTCATCCACAGTTCATGCTGTCACCACCCACGCAGCCGAGGTTACGGGGTAAGCCCATGGCACGACTTCGATTCCTATGAGGAGACTCGAGCGTACGCCGAACGTCGGCGGTCAATTGTGAACGACTGCCAAGTGTGTCAACCGCGCCCGTAGGACATAAGCGCCGCAGCTGTTGTGCGAAGAGCGGTGGCGTCAAGTGATCGTGGGCGGATTCCCGCCGGGTGCGGGAATGACGAGGTTCTCTATCGCAGCAGCAGCGAGATGGCCGCGGCGACGATGACGATCTCGACGATGTAGACGAACGCCTTGTCGGAGACGCGGTTGGTGATGGCGCCGCCGACGTATGCGCCCGCGACCATGACGAGGCCCAGCGAGAGGGCGAGGAGCAGGGCTGTCGTGTCGATCAGGGCGAACGAGCCGTAGATGCCGATCTTGACGACGTTGATGATGGTCATGCCTGAGGCCATCGTGCCGACGAACGCGCCGCGCCGGAGGCCGTAGGCGAGGAAGAACGACGCCCCGAACGGCCCCGCGCCGCCGAAGAGCGAGGAGAGGAAACCCTGCCCCGCGCCAACGCCGACGAACGCCCGGGGGCTCATCCCCGCCCCTCTGGACGCCAGCGGGGTGTGGCGGAAGGCGACGATGAGCAGCAGGAAGACGGCGAACGCCTTCTGCAGGATGTCTGCCGGGAGGTTGGCGAACGCCGTCGCGCCGACGATGGACGTCGGGAGCGCGCCGATGAAGAACCACTTGACGACGCTGCGGTCGACGAGAGCACGGTTCACCCAGATGCGCGACCAGGTCTGCATCATGACGGCGATGGTAGCGATGGGGACGGCCTCGCGGATGCCGACGGCGAACGTGAGCACAGGGATCATGATGATGGCGGAGCCGAGCCCCGCGAGCCCGCCGATGACGGCGGAGAAGAACGCGACGACGCCGAGCCCGACGAGGACGACCGGGTCCATCGCTATCCCGTCGCCAGGAGCAGGAGGCCGGAGACGATCATGAAGAACTCCACCGCGTAGATGAAGAGGCGCTCCGGCACGTGCTTGACGATGTGCGCCCCGGCGTACGCCCCCACGGCCATGATGAGGCCGATGCCGACGGCGATGAGGAACGTCTCCACGGTGAAGAGCGCGAAGCCGCCGTAGACCACCGTCTTGACGATGCTGACGAGGAACGTGCCGACGGCGACGGTGCCGACGAACGCGTTCTTCGTGAGTCCGTAGGCCATGAAGAAGTGCGCCCCGAACGGTCCCGCGCCGCCGAAGAGCGCGGAGAAGAAGCCCTGGCCGATGCCGACGGGCAGGAAGGCGCGGAGGGGCATCGCACGCCCCGCAACGAGAGGTATGTGGCGGTAGACCACGAGCGCGAGCAGGAAGACGCCCAGACCCCTCGCGAGCCAGTCCGTGGGGATGTTTGCGAAAACGACGCCCCCGAGCGCGGCGGCGGGCACCGCGCCGAGGCTGTACCAGCGGGCGACGCGCCAGTCCACGTAGTCCCTGTTCGCAACGGAGCGCGAGAGCGTGTTGAGCAGCATGGCGACCGTGACGATGGGGACGGCGAGGCGTATGCCGAACGCGAAGATGAGGACGGGGATGGCGATGATGCCGGTGCTCATGCCGGTGACGCCGCCGATGAGCGCGGCGATCAGCGATGTTGCGACGACCGCCGCGGCTACAGGCGCGCTGATGTCGACATCGAGCATCGGCGCGGCCTACAGCCGCTCGAGGATCATGTCGGTCATGTGCTGGGTGGTGGAGAACTCCGAGCCGGGAGGGGCGAGGTCGGCCGTGCGGTGGCCGTCGTTCAGTGCGCTCTCGACCGCGGCGTTGACGGCGGCTGCCTCCTCAACGAGCCCGAACGAGTACTGCAGCATGAACGCGGAGCTGAGGATGGAGCCGACGGGGTTAGCTTTGCCCTGGCCGGCGATGTCGGGCGCGCTGCCGTGGCTTGGCTCGTAGAGGCCCTTCACCTTTCGCGTCCTGCCCCTGGCGTCCTTGCCGGGGAGCCCGGCGAGGCTGGCGGACGGCAGCATGCCGAGCGAGGCGGAGAGGACGGCGGCCTCGTCCGAGATGATGTCGCCGAACATGTTCTCCATGACCATGACGTCGAAGCTGGTGGGGCGTGTGATGAGGACCATCGCGCAGGAGTCGACCAGCTGGTGCTCCAACTCGACGTCCGGGTAGTCCTTCGAGACCTCGATGGCGATCTCGCGCCAGAGGCGGGATGACTGGAGGACGTTCGCCTTGTCGACGGAGGTGAGCTTCTTGCGGCGGGAGCGTGCGAGCTCGAAGCCGACGCGCAGGATGCGCTCGATCTCCTTCTCGGTGTAGAGGAGCGTGTCGACGCCCTTGCGTCCGGCCTTCGTCTCCCAGCGCTTCTTGGGCGGGGCGTAGTAGAGGCCGCCGGTAAGCTCGCGCAGGATGACCATGTCCGCGCCGCGCACGCGGTCGTCCTTGAGCGGACTCGCGGGCTCCATGCCGGGGAAAACCTTGACCGGCCGGATGTTGGCGTAGAGGCCGAGCGCCTTGCGCAGGCCGAGGATGGCGGCCTCCGGGCGGACCGGCTCGTTGTCCCACTTGGGGCCGCCGACCGCGCCGAAGAGCACCGCGTTCGAGCGCTTCGCAGCGCGGACGGTCTCGTCGCGCAGGGGTGTGCCGTAGGCGTCGATCGCGCCGCCGCCGACCACGTCGGTCTGGTAGCGGAAGTTGTGCTTCCAGCGGGCGGCGACGGCGTCCAGCACCTGCTGCGATGCGCCGGTGACCTCCGGGCCGATGCCGTCGCCCGGCAGAACCATGATGTCGAAAGTGGCCATGTGCGTACCTCAGGATGCCGGCGTATCTGCGGCGGAGTGGGGGCGGGTCAGGAGTGCGTGCTCTCGAAGGCGTCTATCGCCGCCTCGTTCTGGAGTGTCAGGCCGATGTCGTCCAGCCCCTGCACGAGGTTCTCCTTGCGGAAGGGGTCGATGTCGAACGACGCGGCGAGGCCGTGGCCGTCAGTCACCTGCTGCGCCTCGAGGTCGACGGTCAGCTCGTAGCCCTGGATCTCCTGGGCCCGGGCGATGATGGTGTCGACCTCGGCGGCATCGAGCATGACGGGGAGCAGGCCGTTCTGGTAGCAGTTGTTCCGGAAGATGTCGCCGAAACTCGGCGCGATGACCACCCGGAAGCCATACTGCTGGATCGCCCACGGCGCGTGCTCGCGGGAGGAGCCGATGCCGAACTGCGGGCCGCTCACGAGGACGGTGCCGCCGGCGTACTGCGGCTGGTTCAGGATGAAGCCAGGCTTCGGGGAGCCGTCCTCCTCGTAGCGCAGCTCGTAAAAGAGCAGTTCGCCGAATCCGACGCGGTCGATCTTCTTGAGGAAGCGCGCCGGGATGATCTGGTCGGTGTCGACGTTCGGCATGTCGTAGGGAACGACCTTACCGGTGTGTTTCGTGAAAGCGTCCATCCGTCTACTCCTGCGCCGGAACGCGTCCGGTCTGGTTAGTTGAGTTCGCGCACATCCACGAAGTGCCCCGCTATGGCGGCGGCCGCGGCCATGGGCGGGCTGACGAGGTGCGTGCGTCCGCCAGGGCCCTGCCGCCCCTCGAAGTTGCGATTGGAGGTCGAGGCGCTGCGCTCGCCGGGCGCGAGCCGGTCGGGGTTCATGGCGAGGCACATCGAGCATCCGGCGTCCCGCCACTCGAACCCCGCCTCGGTGAAGACCTGGTCGAGCCCCTCCTCCTCGGCCTGCTGCTTCACGGCCCACGAGCCGGGGACGACGAGCGCACGGACGCTGTCTGCCTTCTGTTTGCCCTTCGCCACCGCAGCGGCGGCGCGCAGGTCCTCGATGCGGGAGTTGGTGCACGAGCCGATGAATACGGTATCGACGGCGATGTCCTGGATGCGCTCGCCGCCGTTCAGGCCCATGTACGCGAGCGCCTTCTCCACGGCGCCCTGCTCCTGCGACGACTCGAACTCGTCCGGCTTCGGGACGCGCCCACCCACGGGGAGCACCTGCGCGGGGTTCGTGCCCCACGTCACCTGCGGCTGGATGTCGGCGGCGTCCAGCGTGACGACAGTGTCGAACGTCGCGTCTGGGTCGGTGCGGAGGGCCGTCCAGCGCTCGACGGCGGCGTCCCAGTCTTCGCCCTTCGGAGCGTACTCGCGCCCCTTCAGGTAAGCGAAGGTTGTCTCGTCGGGCGCGACCATACCGGTGCGCGCGCCGGCCTCGATGGACATGTTGCAGACCGTCATGCGGCCTTCCATCGACATCTCGCGGAAGACGGAGCCGGTGTACTCGATGGCGTGACCGATGCCGCCGGACGTGCCGATCTTGCCGATGATGGCGAGGATGACGTCCTTGGGCGTTACGCCGAAGCCGAGCGTGCCGTCCACGCGGACCTCCATCGTCTTCGGCTTCGCCTGCCAGATGCACTGCGTCGCCAGAACGTGCTCAACCTCGGACGTGCCGATGCCGAAGGCCATCGCGCCGACCGCACCGTGCGTCGCGGTGTGGCTGTCGCCGCAGACGATGATCATGCCGGGCTGCGTACGTCCCTGCTCGGGCCCGATGACGTGGACGATGCCCTGCTTCTCGCTGAACATGTCGTGATACTCGAGGCCGAACTCGTCGGCGTTGCGCTGCATCGCCTCGAGCTGCGCCTTCGAGACCTCATCCGTGAGGGGCTTGTCGCGGTCGTTGGTGGGGACGTTGTGGTCGGCGACGGCGACGGTCTTGTCGAGCCTGCGGATGCGGCGGTTGTTGAGGCGCAGGCCGTCGAACGCCTGGGGCGAAGTGACCTCGTGGACGAGGTGCAGGTCGACGTAGAGCAGGGAAGGCTTGCCTTCCTCCTCCCGCACGACGTGCGTGTCCCATATCTTCTCGAACATCGTTTTGGGGGCCATCTGATCCTCCGCTTCTCTTCAGACGGCGAAATCGTCCAAGACCAGGCAGGGGAGAGCGCTGTTCCTGGCGAATGCGCGGTCGTTGCCGATGATGACGTCGCAGCGGTCAGCCGCGGCGGTCGCTGCGATGATAGCACTCGACGCCTTCGAGTAGGTGGAGGCGCCTTACGAGGCGGCCTTGAGCGAAGCCGCGATCTCGCCGTCCAGCCGGTAGCGTTCCGGCTCCTCATCCTGCGCCGGGATGCGCCGTACCCAGCGGTTGGCAGTGAGCTTCTCCAGCGTCCGGGTCAGGTCGGTGGGGTGGCCGTTCTCGGGAATGAGCCACGCGAGGTCCGGGAAGGTGGCCACGTAGTACGGGCAGTCCATGAGCGTGTCAGCGACTGCCCGCACGCCACTGTCCGTGGCGTACAGGTCCTCGAACCGCTTGCGCCACTCGCGGGGGTCAGTTTCGCCGGGCAGTTCGGACGCAGGCTCTGTCCTACTCTGGCGCCGCAGAAGGCTCTCTCCGGTGTCAGCTTCCGGCTTGCCACGCCGGAGATACTGCACCCAGTCCTCCGGCTCCTTCATCAGCACGATGTCTCCGTCCACGACGGCTGCCGCTAACCTGTCTCCAGGGCTGATGCTCACCTCCCTGAGGATGGCGACGGGTATGGTGACCTGGTTCTTGCTGCTGACGGTTATCGTGCGCATGGCAGGCCTCGGCTGCTTGGTATTCCTTACTTCCTTTGAAAGTAAAGGTTTCCAAGCAGCCGGTCAAGCCCCTGCCAAAGAAGGGTGGAACCCCTTAGACGGCGCCTGCCGCCTCCGGTGAGCGGGTGGTGTCGCCCATCGCGAGCAGACGGTTGAGCGCGTTCATGTAGGCCTGGGCGCACGCGACGATGATGTCCGTGTCCGCGCCGCGTCCGATGTACGGCTTGCCGTCCTGTTCGATGCGGATGCTCACCTCGCCGATGGCGTCGATGCCCTCCGTGACCGAGTTGACGCTGAACTCCGTCAGCTCGTTCGGCACGCCGACGATGCGGTTGATGGCCTGGTAGACGGCGTCCACCGGTCCGGTGCCTGTCGCCGCGTCGGTGCGGAGCGTCCCGTCTTCGAGGGAGAGTTGGACGGTCGCGGTCGGGATCTCGCCGGTGCCGCAGGTCACCTGCACGTGCTCCAGCGAGTAGGTCTCCTCGATGGCCGTGCGCTCGTTGCCCATGAGTGCGATGAGGTCGCGGTCGGTCACCTCGCGCTTCTTGTCGGCGAGCTCCTTGAAGGACTCGTGCACCTTGTCGAGCTCCTCGTTGGTGAGCGCGTAGCCCAGCTCTTCGAGCCGTGAGCGCAGGCCGTGGCGTCCGCTCAGCTTGCCGAGCACGAGTTCGCTCCGGGGCACCCCCACGTCCAGCGGGTTCAGTATCTCGTAAGTGGTGCGCTCCTTCAGCACGCCGTCCTGGTGGATGCCGGAGGCGTGCCGGAACGCGTTGCGCCCGATGACGGCCTTGTTCGGCTGCACCGGGAAGCCGCTCACCTGGCTCACGAGGCGGCTCGTGTTGTACAACTGCTTCGTGTCTATATCGGTGTCGACGCCGAAGTAGTCGCCGCGCGTGCGGAGCGCCATGATGACTTCCTCGACGGCGGTGTTCCCCGCGCGCTCGCCGATGCCGTTGATGCAGCCCTCGACCTGGCGGGCCCCCGCCTTGACTGCGGAGAGGCTGTTGGCGACCGACATGCCCAGGTCGTCGTGGCAGTGGACGGAGATGCGGACGCTGTCGCCCAGCTCCGGCACCTCGGCGCGCAGGTAGGTGATGAGGCCGCCGAACTCCTCCGGCACCGCGTAGCCGACCGTGTCGGGGATGTTGACGGTCGTCGCGCCCGCATCGACCGCTGCCCGAACCATGTGCGCGAGGAACTCGCGCTCCGTGCGACTGGAGTCCATGGGCGAGAACTCGACGTCGTCGGTGTACTCGCGCGCCCGTGAGACGGCCTTCACCGCGATCTCCACCACCTCTTCCCTGTTCTTGCGCAGCTGATGCTGGATGTGCTGGTCCGAGGAAGAGATGAAGATGTGGATGCGGGGGTGCGCCGCGTCCTTCAGCGCCTCGCCGGCACGGTCCACCGCAGCCTCGTTCGCGTGCGCGAGCGCCGCGATGATCGGCTTCCGCACCTCGCGCGCTATCGTCTGCACCGCCTCGAAGTCGCCGGGCGAACTGATGGGGAAGCCTGCCTCGATGATGTCGACGTTCAGCCGCTCGAGTTGCCTGGCGATCTCCACCTTCTCGTCCACTGTCATCCCCGCCCCGGCGGACTGTTCTCCGTCCCGGAGCGTGGTGTCGAAGATGAGCACTCGGTCTTCCATGTCATTCCTCCGCATACAGGCCGCTCACGGCCTCCGCTGTGCTGGCGGTTACTTCTTCCCCAGGAACGTCATCATCCCCCGGAGCTCCGCTCCGACGGTCTCGATCTCATGACCGGCAGCCGCCTCACGCATCGCCTTGAAGCGCGGCTGTCCTTCGTGGTTCTCGGCGATCCACTCGCGGGCGAACGAGCCGTCCTGTATCTCCTGGAGCACGCGCTTCATCTCGGCGCGGGCGTGCTCGTCGACCACCCGGGAGCCGCGGCTGTAGTCGCCGTACTCCGCCGTGTCGCTCACGGAGTAACGCATGTACTTCATGCCGCCCTCGTAGAGCAGGTCAACGATGAGCTTCAGCTCGTGCATCACCTCGAAGTAGGCGATCTCCGGCTGATACCCGGCCTCCACGAGCACCTCGAAGGCGTTCGTGATCAGGCTGGTGACGCCGCCGCAGAGCACGGTCTGCTCGCCGAAGAGGTCGGTCTCCGTCTCTTCCTTGAACGTCGTCTCCACGATGCCTGCGCGGTCCGAGCCGATGCCTGCGCCGTAGGCCAGCGCGTTCGCAAGCGCGTCGCCCGAGGCGTCCTGGTGGATCGCCACGAGCGACGGTACCCCCTGGCCATCGACGAACACCTCGCGCACCCGGTGGCCGGGCGCCTTCGGAGCGATCATCGAAACGTCCACGTCGGCGGGAGGGTTTATCTCCCCGAAGTGGATGTTGAAGCCGTGCGCGAACATCAGCGTCTTGGAGCTGTCCAGGTTCGGTTCGATGGACTCCGTGTAGATGCTGCGCTGCGCGGTGTCCGGCGCCAGCACCATGATGACGTCGCTCTCCTTCGTGGCTTCCGCCGGAGTGGCGACCCGCAGGCCCTCGGCCTCAGCCTTCGCGCGGCTGGCGCTGGTCGGCAGCAAGCCAACCGTCACGTCGACACCGTTGTCGCGCAGGTTGAGCGCGTGCGCATGCCCCTGGCTGCCGTAGCCGATAACGCCGACGCGCTTGCCGCTCAACCGGCTGATGTCGGCATCTTCCTTGTAGTACACCTTCGCCATATCGCAGTCTCCTCCTCGTGTTCCGGTTCGTTGTACGTCCTTCCGTGGACGCGTTCTCAGGGGACGACTTCCGTATCCGGCGCGCTCCGCGCGGCGGGGACAGCCGTCTGCTTCGTACCCGCGGCCACGCCGCCACGGGTCATCGCTACCCGTCCTGTACGCATCGTCTCGCGGACGCCGAAGGGCTGAAGGAGCTTGATGAGCGCGTCTATCTTCCCCTCGTCGCCTGTCACCTCGACGATGACCGTGTCGTTGCCCACATCCACGATGCCTGCGCGGAAGATGTCCACGATCTGCATGATCTCCGCGCGGTTGTCCTTGTTGGACTTCACCTTGAGCAGGGCCATCTCGCGCACGACGCTGCTCTCCGACGAGATGTTCGTGACTCGCACGACGTCTATGAGCTTGTAGAGCTGCTTCGTCACCTGCTCCACCACCCAGTCCCCGCCCTCGACGACGAACGTCATGCGGGAGAGCCCCGCCGTCTCACTGTGACCGACCGCCAGGCTGGAGATGTTGAACCCGCGCCGCGAGAACAGTCCCGCGACGCGCGCCAGCACCCCCGGCTTGTCGTGGACCAGCGCCGTAATGGTGTGGACGCGCCCGTTCAGGCTTACGTCAGCCATGACAGCGCTCCCTGCCCAGCGGGCGATTCGATCATCTCGAACACGCTCTCTCCTGCGGGAACGTGCGGGTACACGTTCTCCTCCGGTTCCACGTGGAAATCGATGATGGCCGGCCCGTCCACGGCAGCAGCCTCTTCCAGGGCTGACCGCACCTGCGGCTCGTCCGTCACGTGCTTCGCCCATATGCCGTAGGCCTCGGCGATCTTTACGAAGTCCGGGTTGCCGGTATAGCCGGACGCCACGCGCGAGCCCCCGTAGAACAGGTCCTGCAGCTGCCGCACGAGGCCAAGGTTGTTGTTGTTCAGGACGGCGAACTTCACCGGCACGTTGTGCTCCACGATGGTCGCCAGTTCGGACATCGTCATCTGGAAGCCGCCGTCTCCGGCGATGCTCCACACCTGCCGGTTGGGCTGTGCAAAAGCGGCGCCCATCGCCGCGGGCACCTCGAACCCCATCGTCCCCAGCCCGCCGGACGTTATCCAGGAGCCGGGCTCCTTGAACACGTAGTGCTGGGCCGCCCACATCTGGTGCTGCCCCACGCCCGTAACGACGATGGCGCGACCGTCCGTGACGTCACACAGTTCGCGGACGACGTGCTGCGGACGGAGCCCGCTGCCCTCGCCGGAACCCAGGGGATGCCCGGCACGCAGCGCGTCTATCTCCGACATCCATTCGGGACGCGACACCTGCTCCACCTGCTTGGCGAGCGCGTGCAACACGCGCTTCGCGTCGCCGACGATCGGCACCGTCACGCGTACGTTCTTGCCGACCTCGGCGGGGTCTATGTCTATGTGGATGACCTTCGCGTTCGGCGCGAAGGCGCTCAACCTGCCCGTGACCCGGTCGTCGAACCGCATCCCGACCCCGATGATGAGGTCGGCGCGGTCTATCGCCCAGTTGTTGTACGCCTGCCCGTGCATCCCAGGCATGCCCATGCTCAGGACGTGCTCGCCGGAGAAGCTGCCGATGCCGAGCAGCGTCGTGATGACAGGTATCTGCGCCTTCTCCGCAATCTCGCGCACCTCTGCGAACGCGCCGGAGATGATCGCGCCGTGCCCCACCATGAGCAGGGGGCGCTGCGAGTCCGCGATGAGTTGCGCGGCGCGCTTGATCATCTGCCCATGCCCCTCCATCGTCGGTTTGTAGGAGGGGAGGTCGACGTGCTCCGGGTAGTCGAAGTCGTCGCTCTCGGTGAGCACGTCGCGCGGCAGGTCGATGAGCACCGGGCCGGGACGTCCCGTGCGTGCGATGTGGAACGCCTCGCTCATGATGCGCGGGATGTCCGCCGTGTCCATGACGAGGTAGTTGTGCTTGGTGATGGGCAGCGTGATGCCGGTGGTGTCGGTCTCCTGGAACGCGTCCCGTCCGATGGCGGCGCGCGGCACCTGCCCCGTGATCGCCACGACAGGCACGGAGTCCATCATCGCGGTCGCGAGCGGCGTGACGAGGTTCGTCGCCCCGGGCCCCGAGGTCGCGACGGCGACGCCCACCTTGCCGGACGCGCGTGCATAGCCGTCCGCTGCATGGCCGGCGTTCTGCTCGTGCCGAACGAGGATGTGCCGCAGCTGCGGGTACTCGGGCAGCGTCTGGTAGAGCGGCAGTATCGCGCCGCCGGGGAGGCCGAACATGACGTCCGTCCCCTCCCGCACCAGGCTTTCGCAAACCATCTGTGCGCCTGTCAAACGCAAGATCGACTCACCTTTCCCTTTCGTTCAACCGATCATTCCGTAACCGGAGCGCCCCTCCGAAGGTAAAAAAAGACCCGCCCCATGAAGGGACGGGCCGTTAACCCGCGGTACCACCCTACTTCCCCGGCTCCCGAAGGGCCAAGGCAGCTTTGCCTGCGCGGTAACGGCGCGCTCCGCTGGCCCTACTTTGCTGTTCAGGCCAGCCGCTCGGGGACGAGTTCAGGGGGGCTTGTCCATCGCCGGTCTCGCACCAGAATGACCGGCTCTCTGAGATGCGCTTGCCCCGTACTACTTCCCTTCTCAGCGGAACGGATGTAATAAGCCCATATATTCTAGTACAGAGTCTCACGTCGAGTCAACTTACAGGCGTGAGTGGTGCAGAAGGGCGCGTCACGGCTCTGAACACGCTAGACTGTCCGCCATGTTGGACCGTCTGGAAAGAGCCCTCGCCCGCGCACGGGACCAGGGACGCACCGCCCTCGTGCCGTACGTCACCATCGGCTTTCCTTCGCTGGACGACACGCTCGCCATCGTCCCGGCCATCGAACAGGCGGGAGCGGACGCTCTCGAACTCGGGGTGCCGTACAGCGACCCGCTTGCGGACGGACCCACGGTACAGGCGGCGAGCTACCGTGCATTGACCGGCGGCGTGGACACCCACGTCTGTCTGGAGATGGCGCGCCGTCTCCGGGACGCCGGAGTGAGCCTGCCGTTCATCTTCATGGGCTACTACAATCCCATCCTGCGTTACGGCATCGCCGCATACGCCGCGGACTGCGCGGATGCGGGAGTGGACGCGCTCATCATCCCCGACCTGCCGCCGGACGAGGCGGGCGAACTGCGCGAGGCGCTGGAGCAGCACGGGCTGGGCATCGTGAGCATGCTCGCGCCCACCAGCACCGAGGAGCGCATCGTGCTCGGCTGCGAGCATGCACGAGGGTTCGTCTACTGCGTCAGCGTCACCGGCGTGACGGGCGCTCGGAGCGACCTGCCGGACGATTTCCCGGAGTTCGTGACGCGGGTGCGGCGGCACACGGAGCTGCCCGTGGGGGTCGGCTTCGGCATCTCAGAGCGGCGGCACGTGGAGCGCGTGGGGAAGGTCGCGGACGTCGCGGTCGTTGGAAGCGCGCTCATCAACGTGATAGATTCCGCCCCGCCCGGCGAGGCGGCCTCCCGGGCTGGCGCGTTCGTACGGGAGCTTGCTGCGGCGCAGTGACGCCGGGGCAGATGCGTGCGGTTGTGCCGTTCCCGTCCGTGGAGTGAGTGGAGAGAGCACCATGCCGACCCTTGGACTGCGCGGCGCAACGACAGCCGACGCCAATACGCCCGAGGCGATCCTCGACGCCGCCGAGGAGCTGTTGCGCGAACTCGCGACAGCCAATGACCTTGTCGAGGAGGACATCGGCGCGGTATTCTTTACCGTAACCGCAGACCTCACCGCGGAGTTCCCGGCCAAAGCGGCGCGCTTGCGGCTGGGATGGGAGCAGACGGCGCTGATGGACAGCTGCGAGATTCCGGTGCCGGGTGCCCCGGAGTCCGTTATCCGGGTGCTCCTGCTCCTGAATACCGAGAAGCGGAAAGAGGACCTGCGGTACGTCTACCTGAAGGGCGCCCGTGACCTGCGGTCGCCCGGCAGCAGATGAACCGGCGGAGGAGATGCGCACAACGCTCGCAACCGAGTCTCGCATCCGTGGAGTCCGGGCCCTCGACTGGACCCGGCGGTTCTTCCTGTTTACGCGGCGGGGCAGCGCCAGCTACAGCTATCGCTAGGCTCCGCGTTCGTTCTTTTCCGCCTTCCGCATCGTCAGAGTAAAGAAAGGGGATTGCGTCATGGCGCGTTCCGTTACCGACCTGCATATCAAATCGATAGAACCGCTCGCTCCGCCGGAGGAGCTCCAGCGCAGCCTGCCACTCACGCCCGCGATGGCCCAGACCGTCGCCGAAGGGCGTGACCAGGTGGAGCGCATCCTGACCGGCGAGGACCCACGCCTGCTCGTCATCGCGGGCCCGTGCTCGATCCACGACGAGAAGGCTGCGCTCGAGTACGCCGGCAGACTGGGCGAGCTCGCCGTGCGGATGAGCGACTCGCTCCTCATCATCATGCGTGTCTACTTCGAGAAGCCGCGTACCAGCCTCGGCTGGAAGGGCCTCATCAACGACCCGAACCTCGACGGCTCATTCGACATATCGAGCGGCCTCTACCGCGCCCGAAAGCTGCTCATGCATCTGGCCGAGATGGGCGTACTGGCCGGGACCGAGTTCCTGGACCCCATCACACCCCAGTACCTTGCCGACCTCGTGTCGTGGGCCGCCATCGGCGCGCGCACGACCGAGAGCCAGACGCACCGGGAGATGGCCAGCGGACTCAGCATGCCCGTCGGCTTCAAGAACGGCACGGACGGCAACTCCCAGATCGCCATCGACGCGATGAAGACGTCCCGCGCTCCGCACTCTTTTCTCGGGATAGACCGGCAGGGACGCACCTGCATCGTCAACACGAACGGCAACCCCTACAGCCACCTCATCCTGCGCGGTGGCTCCGGCGGTCCCAACTACACCGAGGAGAGCGTGCGCGACGTGCAGGCGAAGCTCGAGGCGGCGGGACTGCCCCCGCGCATCATGGTCGACTGCTCCCATGCCAACTCGGAGAAGGACCACAACCGGCAGCCCATCGCCTTCCGCGACGTGGTGCGCCAGCGCCGCGCGGGCAACGACCTCATCGTCGGACTCATGGCGGAGAGCCACCTCTTCGGCGGACGGCAGGACCTCGGCGACGACCCGTCGCAGCTCCAATACGGCGTCTCCATCACCGACGCCTGCATGGACTGGGAAGAGACCGCGGCGATGCTTACCGAGGCGCACGAGGCACTCGCTATCGAGCCTGTCGCCTGACCCTCGCATGGAGCGCCTTCGTGCCCGACCTCTGTGAGGAGCTGACCGCATACCGGCCCGACCGACCGGCGGCTGTCGCGTTCGGCGTGTTCGACGGGGTGCACCTAGGGCATCAGCACGTGCTCGCCACGCTGGTCAGAGCGGCGGAGGAACGCGGGCTTGCGCCCGTGGCTGTCACGCTCTCGAACCATCCGCTCTCCGTGCTTCGTCCGGACGTGCAGGTGCGGATGCTCACATCGTTGGACGAGCGGCTCAGTCTTCTCGCGGACTCAGGCGTCGAGGCGGTCGTGCCCGTCACGTTCACGAAGGAAGTATCGCTGCTTACGCCCCGCCAGTTCATGACGATGCTGCGCGACTGCCTCGGCATGGCGCACTTCGCCGCTGGGCCGGATGTCACCCTCGGCCACAACCGGGAGGGGACGCTCCCCGTGCTGGAAGCGCTGGGGGACGAGCTCGGCTACACGATGGAGTGCGTCGAGCAGCTCACGCTCGACGGAGAACCCGCCCGCAGCACCGCAGTGCGGCAGGCGCTGGAAGCGGGCAATGTCGCCGACGCCGCGCGGATGCTGGGGCGTCCGTTCGCGCTGGAAGGCCCGGTCGTCGAGGGCGAGCACAGGGGCGGCGGGCTGCTCGGCTACCCCACGGCCAACCTCGGCGTGGAGGCGCAGCAGGCGGTTCCCGCAGACGGCATCTACGCTGGGTGGCTACTGCGCGGGACGGACCGGCTACCTGCAGCCGTGAGCATCGGGCACAAGCCCACGTTCCACGAGGGCGGGCCGAGCGTTGTCGAGGCGTTCGTTCTCGATTTCGACGGCAACCTGTACGGCGAACAGGTACGACTGGAGTTCGTCGAACACCTGCGCGGGCAGGAGAAGTTCGACGGCGCCGACGCGCTCATCGCCGCCATGCGCGACGACGTAGCCCGCACGAGGCGTATCCTTGCGCTGGCGCAGGAGGCGTCCTGACATGCCCCCACTCGATCAGCAGACCATCGACCGCATCACGAAACGCGGCGTCGCGCAGATCATCCCGGAGGACGAGTTCATCCGCCGTCTGCAGGAGGGCAAGCCGCTCCGTCTCAAGATGGGGTTCGACCCCAGCAGGCCGGACCTGCACCTCGGCCACTACGTCGGCCTGCGGAAACTGCGCCAGCTGCAGGACCTCGGCCACGAGCTCATCCTCATCGTCGGCGACTGGACGGCGCAGATCGGAGACCCGTCCGGCCAGTCCGACACGCGCACCATGCTCAGCGCCGAGGACGTGCGCGAGAACGCCGAGACGTACATGCGCCAGTTCTTCAAGGTCGTCGACCCGGACAGGACGCGCGCCGTCTACCAGAGCGAGTGGTTCGGCAAATTCACCCTCACTGACGTCATACGGCTCACGGCGCATTTCACCGTCAACCAGTTCCTGCACCGCGACGACTTCGCCACACGCTATGCCGCACAGCGCCCCATCGCCGTCACGGAGATGCTCTATCCGCTGCTGCAGGCATACGACTCGGTCGCCATCGAGGCGGACGTGGAGTTCGGCGGCACGGACCAGCTCTTCAACCTGCTCGTCGGGCGCGAGCTGCAGGAGAAGGTGGGGCAGCGGCCACAGCTCGTCTTCACCATGCCCATCCTCCCGGGCACGGACGGCGTCCGCAAGATGAGTAAGTCGCTCAACAACTACATCGCCCTCGACGACTCACCGCGCGACATGTTCGGCAAGATCATGTCGCTGCCCGACGATGTCGTTCCGCAGTACTTTGAGCTGCTCACGGACGTTCCCGACGAAGAACTCGACGCCATCCGCGCCGCTATGAGCGGGCAGGGCGGCGCAAGCCCCATGGACGTCAAGAAGCGCCTCGGTGAGGAGCTGACCGCGGTCTTTCACTCGCCGGAGGCCGCGACTGCCGCGCGCGAGGAGTTCGAGCGCGTCTTCCAGCGACGCGAGACACCGGAGGAGATACCGGAGGTTGCCGTCGATCCGACCGGCCCCGCCGTCGTCTCCCACGACGCGGACGGCTTCGAGGCTGACCTCTCGCACCTGCTGCCCGCGCTCAACATGGCCGCGAGCCGCAGCGAGGCGCGGCGCCTGCTGCAGCAGAACGCGGTGCAGATAGACGGCGAACGCCCCGACGGCGGGCGTGTCCGGATCCCCTACGGCGCGCTCATCCGTGTCGGCAGCCGCCGCTTCACGCGCGTTGTCCGGGGCTGAATCCCGCAGACCTGTTCCTACTGAGACGCCGCCATCGCCGAGAGCGCCATCTCCTTCCCGCCGATGACGTGCGGCAGGACCACCTCGTCTGCGCCGGCCCTGCGCAGCTTCTCCGCCGCATCGGGACGGGAAGCCCGCGCCACGATGTACAGGTCAGGGTTGAGCCCGCGCGCCGTCAGCACCACGTAGACGTTCTGGCCGTCGTCGCCCGTGGCCGCAACGAGACCGCGTGCGTCCCTGACGTGAGCGGCCAGCAGGTTCTCGTCCTCCGCCGAATCGCCGTGCACCCACAGCATGCCGAGTTCCTCGGCTGCGGTTAGCGCCTCCGCATTCCTGTCGACCACGATAAGCCCCGCCGACTGCTCCTGGAGCGTGGCGGCTACCGCTCTGCCGACGCGTCCGAAGCCGCACACGATGAAATGGCCGTTGAGTTTCTCCATACGCCTTCTCATTCTTCGCCTCCGCACCAGGCTTCGCAGCAGTTCCTGCGACACGATCAGGTGCACGGCGCTCGTCAGGATGTAGAGCATCACGCCAACGCCGGCGACCATGAGGAACATGGTGAACACGCGCCCGGTGGTCGAGAGCGGGTGCACCTCCTCGTAACCGACGGTCGTGAAGGTAATGACGGTCATGTAGGCGGCGTCGAGGAGCGACCACCCCTCGATGAGCATGTACCCCGCGATGGCGATCCCCACGAGGACCGCCAGCGCGAGCAGGCTCCTGGCCAACTGCGACTCGAACAGGTGTATGACGCTCTCCCTGATGCGCAAGGAACATGCTCTCGCAGGGTTGGTGCCGGGCACCCCGCTGGTAGTGCTTTACAGCGGGCCGAACCGCCGCACGACCAGCTTCCCTGTGACGGTCGTCACGGCGAAGCCCACCAGCAGCCCTGCCAGCAGGATACCCCACTGTTCCAGACCCAGCGGCACCGTGTCGAACGCCGCGCTGCCGATGGGCGTGTAGAGGATGACTGCCTGCATGAGCAGGCTCACGCTCACCGCCGCCCAGAGCCAACGGTTCGTGCAGATGGGCATCCCCTCCTGGACACGGATGACCAGCAGCCGCAGGTACTCCTGCACGACGAAGCCGGTGAAGGTCATCGTCCGGGCCGTCTCCAGGTCCCACAGCCGCAGCCCGACGAAGAACGTGGCGACGAGGATGATCGTCATGACCACGCCGACACTGCCCACGAGCGCGGCCATCGAGCGCCCCAGCACCGCGCCGTGACGCGGAGGCTCGCGCATCGCTCCCTGCGGCGCGGGGTCGGACGCCAGCGCCACCGCAGGCCCGGAGTCCGTGACGAGGTTGATCCACAGGATCTGCACGGCGGTCACCGGCAGGTAGCCGAACACGGTGGCCACCAGGATGACGAGCACCTCAGCGAGGTTGCCCGTAAGCATATAGTTCACGAACTTCTTGATGTTCCGGAATATCCGGCGGCCTTCTTCGACGGCGGCGACGATGGTCGCGAGGTTGTCGTCGAGGAGGACCATGTCCGACGTGTCGCGGGCGACGTCCGTGCCCTTGATGCCCATCGCGACGCCCACGTCCGCGTTGTGCAGGGCAGGGGCGTCGTTCACGCCGTCGCCCGTCATCAGCACGACGTCGTGGTCCTCCTTGAGCGTGCGCAGGATGAGCACCTTGTGGCGCGGCTCGGCCCGCGCGAAGATGCTCGTCCCGTCGATGACGCGCTTGAGCTCCGCCTCGTCCAGCCCGTCGAGCTCCTTCGCCTCGATGGCTTCCCCGTCCAGCCCCACCTCGCGGCCTATCGCCGCCGCGGTGAGGCTGTTGTCGCCCGTGATCATCACCACGCGGATGCCGGCCCGGTGCGCCGCCTCGATGGCGTGCGTGGCCTCCGGCCTCGGCGGGTCGCTCATCGCCCCCAGCGCCGCGAACGTCAGTCCTTCCTCGGCGATCGGGGCGTCGGCGGGCTGCTCCTTGTACGCGAGCGCCAGCACCCGCAGCGCCTGCCCCGCCAGCCCGACGTTCTGCTCCAGCAGCGCGTTGCGCTCCTCCTCGCTCAGCGGCGACACGCCGTCCGCCGTCCGGATGCTCGTGCAGAGCGGGAGGACCGCTTCCAGCGCGCCCTTCGTCAGCAGCAGACCGTCGGCTGCTATGGGGTGTTGGACGGCCACCGACATCATCCGCCGTTCGGACGTGAACGGGACCTCGCCTTTCCGCTCGTACTCATCCAGCGGCGCTCCGGCGCGCTCCGCGAACTCCAGCAGCGCCGTCTCCGTCGGGTCGCCGACGTAGCCGTACTCGGGGTGCCGGTGCGCGTTGTTGCACAGGCCCGCGATCAGCAGCGATATCGCCAGTGGCCCTCTGTGCGCATCGGGGATGACGTCGTGCGCGTCCACCTCCTCGGAGAGCGTCGCGACCCGCCGCATCGTCATGCGGCCCTCCGTGACGGTGCCCGTCTTGTCGGTGCAGATGACCTCCGCCGCGCCGACGATCTCCACGATCGGCAGCGAGCGCACGAGCGCCTTGCGCTCCAGCATTCGCCGCGTGCCGAACGCGAGCGCGAGCGTGAGGACGACCGGCAGTCCCTCCGGCACAGCCGCGACCGCAAGGGCGACTGCGGTGATGAACGTTTCGAGCAGGCTCAGGTCGCCGGTCACCAGTTGCAGCACCACGACGATGCCGATGAGCACTGCGACGGCCCAGCCGATCCGCGCCGCGAGGCGGCTTATCTCGCGCTGGAAGACGGTCGGCTCGCTCTCCGTCGTCTGCACCTCCGCCGCGATGCCGCCGACCTCCGTCTGCATCCCGGTGCGGGTTATCAGCATTCGCCCCCGTCCGCGCATCACGACCGTGCCGCTGTACGCCATGCAGAACCGCTCGGCCAGCGACGCGTCGGCGGCGACCGGCTGCGTGCTCTTGCGGACGGGCAGGCTCTCGCCGGTGAGCGCCGCTTCGTCGACACTCAGGTCGATGCTGCTGATGACCCGTCCGTCGGCGGGGATGCGCGAACCTTCTTCCAGCAGCACGACGTCTCCCGGAACGAGCACCTTGGCGTCGACCTGCTCCGCGACGCCGTCGCGGAGCACTGTCGCGGAAGGAGCGGCCAAGCGGTTCAGCGCCTCGATGCCCCGGCTCGCGCGGTAGTTCTGCGTGAAGCCGAGGCACGCGTTCAGCACCACGATGAGCGCGATGAGCCCGGCGTCTATGTAGTGGTCGGACTCCTCCGCGAGGAGCGCGACGCCCACCAGCACCGCCGCCGCGCCGATGAGCACCAGCACGAGCGGACTGCGGAACTCGTCCAGCATCAGTTTGAGCGCGGAGACGGGAGGAGCGCCGGTCAGCTGGTTCGGCCCGTACGTGGCCAGGCGCGTGGCTGCCTCGGCGGAGGACAGCCCGGAGGCCGACGACGAAAGGGCTTCGAGTGCATCTTCAACAGGCGAACTGTGCCAGGATGCCAGGGTCGTGTCCTCGACGGGAGCCTGCATGCAGGAGAGTATACCCGTACACCGTGGGGGTAGTGTTGACGGTCCATTAACGCGTGCTCCGAAGCACCTCCGGAACGCCGGACGGCGCGGCTGCGCCGTCCGGCGGTTGACCTGCCGCCCGGCACTTGGCACACTCGCGGCTGCCTGGCAACACGGCCATGGAGGGACCCTTGCGCATCGGCGTGCCCGACCTCGTCTCCAACTCCTACTTCCCCGCCATCGCCGCTGTCGACCTCGGCGCGTTCGAGGCCGAGGGCCTCGACGCCGACATCGAACTCGTATTCCCGGTGACGCGGGCGATGGAGATGCTCCGCGACGGCGGACTCGACTACGTGGCAGGCTCGGCGCACGCCGTGTTGACGGCATTCCCCCGGTGGGAGGGCGCGTCGCTGCTCGCCGCGCTCGCGCAGCATATGTACTGGTTCCTCGTGCTCAGGAGCGATCTCGGAGCGCAGCGCGGCGATATCGAGGCCGTGCGGGGCCTCCGCATCGGTGCTGCGCCCGGCCCGCGCGACGGACTGGAGCAGATGCTCCGGGAGGCGGGCATCGACCCGGAGCGCGACGGCGTGAGCATAGGCCCGGTGCCGGGCGTGACGGGCTCCGGCGTCTCGTTCGGGGTGCAGGCGGCGAGGTCGCTGGCCGACGGCGCCATAGACGGCTTCTGGGCGAACGGCATGGGCACGGAGGTCGCCGTTCGCTCCGGCGCGGGCAGCGTCGTGCTGGACGTGCGGCGCGGCGACGGCCCGCCCGTGGCCCGCGGCTACACCCTCCCCGCGTTCATGACGACCGACACTCGAATCACAGAGCAGCAGGACGAGGTTGCAGCCGCGGTGCGCGCTGTCGTGGCCGCGCAGCGTATG
Organism: Dehalococcoidia bacterium; assembly: GCA_034422595.1. Taxonomy (GTDB): domain Bacteria; phylum Chloroflexota; class Dehalococcoidia; order Lucifugimonadales; family Australimonadaceae; genus Bin16. The sequence continues at coordinate 212,428 of DAOUJO010000003.1, forward strand.
CTGAAGGCCGACCCCTCGCGGGCGGTGGAGGTCGGCGCGAAACGGTTCCCAGCCGAGGAAGCATCGCTCATCGCGGAACTGATCGAGCGCGACCTGCCGTACTACGACCCGTCGATAGCCGAGGAGACAGTGGAGCAGATGGACCGGTTCGCTCAACAGATAGGACTGCTCGACGGCCCCGTGCCCTACGAGCAGGTCGTGGCGACCCGGTTCGCCGGGTACTGGACGTCTTAAGGGCTGTAAGAGAGGAGTAGACGTGGCGAAACCTGAGTTGGAGTTCTTCGACCCCTCGGACATCCCGAGCGAGCCGATCCCGCCGGTGGACGGCCTCAGCCAGCAGATACTCTCCCGCGACGAGGTGACTGGCGACTACACCCGCCTGCTGCGGTTCGAGCCGGGCACCGACACCTCGGCCATGGGCCCCCAGGTGCATGACTTCTGGGAAGAGGTCTGGATCATCGAGGGCAGCATCCACGACATCCCGCTGAACGAGACGTTCACTGCCGGCATGTATGCCTGCCGCCCGCCTGGGATGCCCCACGGCCCGTGGACCTCGCCGGACGGGTGCCGGACGTTCGAGGTGAGGCACTATGAGCGCTGATGAGGTGGCTGCACCGTTGAAGAGGCCCGCCCGGATGCTCACGTTCGACCACGCGGGGACGCCCATGCGGTTCCTTGCGCGCAGGCTGCTCGCCGGAGGCTACACCGGCCGCGACCCTGCGGCGGTGGAGGAGCACATCGCCGAGCTTGCGCTCCTCGGCGTGCCGCGCCCGGCGCACGTGCCGTGGATATTCGTGGCGAACCCCCAGGTGCTCCAGGTCGACGGTGTCGTCTGGGCGTACGACGGCACGTCGTCCGGCGAGGCCGAGTACGTTCTGCTCATCGACCGGGACGACGTCTTCGTCTGCATCGGCAGCGACCACACCGATCGTGGCCTGGAGTCGCTCTCCATCGAGAAGTCCAAGCAGATCTACCCCAAGATCCTGAGCAGGCAGATATGGCGCCTCGACGACCTCCTGCCGCGCTGGGACGATCTGCGCCTGCGCAGCCGCGTTGGCGACGGCGGCGAGCTCGCCGAGCTCGAGGACTACCAGGACGGAACGCTCTCCCAGCTCATCCGCCCCGAGCGGCTGCTCGAGCTCATCGGCCCGGACCCCGGCGCGGGAACCGTCGTCTTCTCCGGCACGCTGCCCGTGCTCGGCGGCAACGTGCGCCCAGCTCCCCGCTTCGAGGCCGAGCTCTTCGACACGGACGGGAGTTCGCTCGCGAATCTCGGCTACGACGTCGTGGTGTTGCAGCAGCAGGTCCAGCCGGACGAGCGCTGAGAGTCCATATGTGTGTGTGATTCCCGCGCTTGACGAATCGCGCGCAGCGAGCGAGAGTCCACCCAGACAAGCCTGACAGGCTGGAGGAGAACCATGGCGCAGCAGACAGACGTCGCAACGATCGGAAAGGTGGACATAGACACAGACGCGCGGGCGAAGCAGCTTCCGTACGACCAGTGGGTCGAATCGCTCGACCTGCCCGTCCACAAGGGCTACTTCGTGGAGGACGTCCGCAACCTGGAAGTCGCCCCGTGGCCGGAGTTGGGCTGCAACGGCGCTTTCATCCAGCTCGAGGGCATGGAGGGCGTCGCCGACGCACGCATCACCGAGATCCCGCCGGGCGGCTCGACCACGCCCCTGCGCTTCGCTCTCGACGAGGTCGTCTACGTCGCGGACGGGCAGGGTCTCGCCACGGTCTGGGCGGAGGGTGTCGAGCGCAGAACGTTCGAGTTCAGCCCGCGCAGCCTCTTCGTCATCCCGCGCGGCGCGGTGCGCCAGTTCGCGAACGCCCGCGGCGACCGTCCTGCGCGGCTCATCTCCAACACGTACCTGCCGGTCGCCATGTCGCTCGTCCCGGACCCCACCTACTTCTTCAACAGCACCTACGAGGACCCCACCTTGCTGGAGCACTCGGAGGATGAGCTGTACTCGGTCGCCAAGCGCGCGCCGGGCGGACGCGGTGCGAGCTGGTTCGGCAACTTCTTCACCGACCTCGCGGCGTGGAGCGGCCTCGTCCCGCACCGCCAGCGCGGGGGCGGCGGGCACGTCGTCGACATCCAGTTCCCGCAATCGGAGATGGGCGGGCACATGTCCGTCTTCCCGCCGGGCACCTACAAGAAGGCACACCGCCACGGGCCGGGCGTCGTCATCATCATCCCCGCGGGTGAGGGCTACTCCATCATGTGGCCGGAGGGCCAGGAGAAGGTCATCGTTCCGTGGCACGAGGCCAGCATGTTCGTGCCGCCGAACCGCTGGTTCCACCAGCACTTCAACGTGAGCGTGGAGCCTGCGCGCTACCTCGCGCTCTCCCCGATCCGCCAGATGCGCGGCCTCAGCAACCGCATGAACCCGCTGCTCGACCAGGTGGAGTACCCGAGCGAGGAGTCGTGGATCCGCGAGATGTTCGAGGAAGAGCTCGGCAAGCGCGGTCTGGAGAGCCTGATGCCGGAAGGGGCGTACCAGGACCCCCACTACAAGTGGGAGTACGACGCCTCAGAGGAGCAGGGCGCCGTCCTCGACGCCACCGCAGGCCGCGGGCTGTAGGAGAGATGAACGCCATAGACCTCGCGGACAAGCTGTCGCAGTTCGATGAGTACTGGAGTCCCCGGATCGTGGGAGAGGTCAACGACTCCCACGTGAAACTGGCCAAGCTCAGCGGGGAATTCGTTTGGCACAGCCACGAGCAGGAGGATGAACTCTTTCTCGTGGTGAAGGGACGCCTGACCATTCGATTTCGGGACAGGGATGTCCACTTGGATGAAGGCCAGATGGTTATCGTGGAAAAGGGCGTGGAGCATCAACCCGTCGCCGAGTCGGAGGCTCACGTCCTGATAGTGGAACCGAAGTCCACTCTGAACACAGGCGACGTGGTGAACGAGCGCACGGTGGTTGATCTGGAGCGGATCTGACGGGTGGGTTCGTGGTTCTGCCGTCGCCTAGGCCCGCGCGGGCGCGGTCTGGGGCAGCGCTACGCCGCGCAGCGCTCCCCCGCGCACCGCAATCGCCAGGGTAACGGCGACCAGGACCGCTCCTCCCGCCGCTACGGCGATGGGCGCTCCCGTGCGTTCGGCGAGACTGTTCATCATCGCTCCGCCCACCGGCAGCAGCGCCCAGTGGACGCCGTACAGCGCCATCACGCGTCCCCGCAGGCTGTCCTCCACCAGCGTCTGCAGGATCACCTGCCCGGTCGTGATCTGCATCACGCCGACTGCTCCCGAGAGGAACAGCAGGACGAGGGCGGCCTCGAACCACGGCGTGAGCGCGAACGCAACCAGCATCGCGCCGAACGAACCTGCCGAGCCCAGTAGTACGATCCCCGCGCCCCGTTGTTTGAAGTAGCGCGAGTACACGAACAGTCCCACCATCGCCCCGACCCCCGCCGAGGAGTACATGAACCCCAGTTCGCGCGGGCTGACGTCGTACACCTCAACCTGGAACACAGGGAAGGTCATCATGTATCCCTGCCCGAACGCCGAGCACGCCAGCGCCAGCAGCAGCAGCGGGCGGAACACCGGGTGCGCCCACACGTAGGAAGCCCCTGCCTTCAGGTCGCCCAGCATCGTTCCATGCCGTCCGACAGCGGCCTGCTGCGGGTGCACCATCCGCATCACCGCCGCCATCGCGGCAGCGCCCGCCGCGGCAACGAAGAAGCTCGGCCCCGCTCCCGCTGCCGCGATGACGAACCCGGCGATGGATGGCGCGACGATGCGTGTCGACGACCACGCCACCGACGTGAGCGGCACCGCTATCGGGATGAGCGACCGGTCCGGTAGCAGGCGTGGGAAGAACGACGCCCGGGCCGGTTCGTCGAACGACTGCACCAACCCGATCATCACTGCCGCTGCGGCCAGGTGCCACACCACCGCCTGATCGGTCAGTGCGAGCACGGCGAGAGTCACCAGCACGCCAACGGCGGTCGTCTGTGCAGCAACGACGAGTGTCCGGGGGTCGAAGCGATCGGCGAGTACGCCGCCCGCAAGGTTCACGACGATGCGCGGCGCTGCGCTGACGAGGTTGATGAGTCCCAGGGCCAGCGCCGACTGTGTCAGGTCATAGGCCAGCCATCCGAGGGTGACGATGGTCATCTGCTGGCCGGTGACCTGCGCGACCAGCCCTATCCAGAAGAGCCGGAAGTCCCGGTAGCGCAGCGCGGCGAAGAACTCGACGAAGCCGTCGAACAGCCTCACGGCTTCTCCGGTATCTCGTCATCCTCGGCTGCTGGCGCCGGAGCACCCAGGTGGTTCCTGAAGAACGCGAACGTCCGCTCCAGCGAGTCCTCAGCGGCCTTCGCGCGCCGCTCCGAGGAGTCCTGGTTCGGGTTCAGGAACGAGTGCCCGACACCCTCGTACATGAACAGCTCGTACTGCTTCTCGTACCGGTCGAGCGCTTCCCGGAACGCCTCGATCTCCGAGATGGGCGTCGTGTGGTCGTGCGTACCGTAGTGGCACATCATCGGCACGCTGATGTGCTCGAGTTCCTCGGAGTCAGGGAAGAGGCTGTGGTAGTAGACGACGCCCGCGCCGAACGTGTTCGTGCGCGCCAGCGACAGCAGCACGAGTCCGCCGCCGAGGCAGAAGCCTACGATGCCCACAGGCGCGTCGTCCGCCGTCCACGGCAACGAGCGCAGGAAGTCCGCTCCGGCGCTCAGGTTCTCCACCGTGCGCTGTACGTCCAGTGAGTTCTTGTAGCGCAGCTGCGTGGCGCGGCCCTCCGGCAATGCGCCGTCGAACAGGTCCGGAGAGAGGGCGACGAACCCCGCGCGGGCGAACGTGCGGGTAATCTCGCGCTGGAACCAGTTGAGCCCGCCCATGCCGGAGATGACGACGAGCCCGGGGTACGGTCCACTGTCCGCCGGCCGGCCGACGTATCCGTCTACGAAGCCGTTGGGGCCGTCGTATCCCGCGTGCAGTGAGACGATGCGATGCGCCATGCCACACCTCCTGCCGCCGTGCATCATAGGGCGGGGCATCTACGGCGACAACCGCCGCGAGCCGCGATGCACGTTCAGCGCACGCTTGCCGACGGCGCCGGCATCGCCTTGCTGAGCACCAGTGGAGCGAGCGTGATGTCCTCGCTCAGCGGGTCCCGGCTCTTCGCGGCTTCGACGTAGCGCTCTGCGTCCTCTTCGAGCAGGAATCGTGCCGCCTGCAACTGCCGCGCGGCCTCGGTCATCTGCCGCACGTACTCCTCGTGCGAAGCGTACCGCTCCTCGATGGAGCGCCGTGGGTCGCCGTCCGCTTCCCGCTCCGCGCGCGTTCGGGCGAAGGGCACGAAACTGCCTGCCAGCGAGGCGAGGTCGCCCCCGGCGAAGCCCGCTCTGCGCAAGTTCCATCCCGTGTGCGTGCCGACGGGGACCATGACTTCCGGCGAACGCAGGCCGCCGAGGTCGTTGCCGTCCTCGTCCACCTGCGGCATCTGCACGGTGTACTCCTTTCCCGGCACGGGCTGCGGCGGATGTTCGGTGACCAGCCCCTGATCGAACCCGGGCCCGTAGTCGTAGAGGGGCAGGCGGCTGGGGCTTGCCGGCGTGGGGAAGCCGGGCACCTTCGGGAACGCTGCAAGCGCTTCTTCTGGACTGACCAGCGTGCCGTCTGTTCGCCGCGGGACGATGCTGGGCGGCGGCGGTGTGCCTTCGGTCACCCAGCGGTGCATCATCGTGAGGACAGCGCGCATCAACGGGCCGTTGTTCATCACGTTGGACCGCTGCTGGCAGATGTCATCCGGCGACGGCATCACGCTCGTATGCTGTGCGCTCGCGAGAAAATAGACGCGCACCGTCTCCGGGATTTCGATGTCGTCGCCTGTCCTCGGGTCCGTGTGCCCGAGCGATGCGTGGCGGTTCCAGTACTCGGTGTTCGTGTGCGTGTGCACGACCAGCGGGTCGGCCCCGGGCCGTTTCATGACGCAGTCCAGCGCGTCCGAGAAGGCGTCCGGCGCGACGGAGTAGGCGAACGGGTAACGCTCTGACGGCCACTGATGCTCCTCGTGCTGGCGTGGGTAACGCCCGACCTGTGCGAACCGGGCGTTCGTGAACAGGCGGCCCGCGCCTGAGACGTGCGGGTAGGCGGCGGCGAAGACCTTCCGCCCCTGCGGGTCCATGTTGTAGCCGTCGTAGATGAACTGGCGGATCACGCGTGCGCTCAGCGACGCTCCATACATGTAGGCGCGCTCGTGCCCCGCCAGGGGGTTCGGCGCGCCGTCGGCGTCGACGGCGTCGTGCAGCAGCATCGACACGAGGTCACGGATGCTCACGATGCCGAGCCCCATCACGCGGGAGCCGGCCGTCTCGTAGGCCAGTTCGTAGATCCAGCCGGGCTTGAATCCACCCTTCATGTAGCACGCCGTCGGGGACGGGCGCACCTGTTCCGTGCCGTCGACCAGTTCCGCCTCCGCGAAGCCCCAGTCGTCCGGCGGGACGGGCACGCGCGGGTCGCGCTCATGCTCGCGCAGGGTCATCGTGGCATGGGACGTATCGAGGTCGAGCGCGGGATAGGACCGGATGCTCGGCGCGCCGCTCAGCGGCATCCAGAGCACACCTTCCTGCTCGGCGATGAACTCCTGGCGCACCTTGCCTTGCACAGGTCCGCCGTTCTCCAACGCCTCCGGCAGATCGATAGTGAGGAGGCCGTCGCCCGCCACGAGGTCGCCCTGCCAGCCGGACCAGACGACGGTGTAGCCCTGCCGCATCAGGAACCCGTTGCCGGCAGCAGCGAGCGTGAGCGGGTCATTGTCCGGCGGAGCGTCGTTGAATACCCGCACGACGGTCTTGTTCCCCCTGTTGTTCACGCCGTACAGCAGGCATCCGTTGCCCCGTGCGAGGTCGACGGGTTTCAGGATGTCGAGGTCCCCCCTGAACTCGACCATGCCGTTCGCATTGCGCGGCGCCAGCGGCAGGTCGACCACGTTCGCATTGGCGGGGTCGTTTGGGTCCAGTTCGAAGAACGCCGACCCGGTCAGGCGTTCATAGGGCCCCGTATCCCCGAAGGGAGCCCCCTCGGCGAAACTGACCTGCCGCTCGATGCTCAGCCGCACCCTGGTGTTCATACTCTTCCTCCGCTTGGGATAGCGCCAGACAGAGATTAGACGAGTCCCGGGCGTTCGTCGACGGCGGATGAACGGAGAGGTCGACTGCGAGCGTACAATCCCGACCATGCGGCAGAACGACGATGGGAGTCTGAGTGAAGCGCCTGCCCGCCGCGGGCTTCATCCGCAACTCCGCCTGATCCTGGGGCTCCACGTTCCGGCGATCGCGCTGGGACTGGGGAACGGCATCGGGCTGCCCGTGCTGCCGGAGCTGACCAAGCTATACGGGGTCAGCATCGTCGAGGCGTCGTGGGTATTCGTCGTCTTCCTCCTTGGCACGCTGGTTGCGTCGCTTCCGACCGGGATGCTCATCGACCGGATCGGCCGCCGCTGGATCCTGCTCGCCGGTCCGGTGGTTGTTGCGATTTCTTCCCTGCTCATCGCAAAGGCTGCGGTTTCAGGCTCGTTCACCGAGTTGCTCGTGTACCGGTTCATCGCCGGGGTCGGCACGCAGATGTGGATGCAGAGCCGCATCACGGTCATCGCCGATACCGGAGCGGTGCAGCAGCGCGGCAAGCAGGTCACACAGATGTTCGGCGTGCAGTCGATCGGAGCGCTTGGCGGCCCGCTCATCGGAGGGTTCGCGGCGGTGACGTGGGGGTTGTGGTCGCCCTTCCTCATACACGCAGGTCTGACGTTCCTCTCCATCATCCCCACCTACTTCGTCGTCAAGGAGTCGGCTCCCGCGGCGCGGCGTGCGGCCGAAGCCATTGTAGAGGGGTCGCGCTGGGCGTTGCTGCTCAGGAAACCGATCCCAACCGTCTTCTCGATCCAGTTCCTTACGAACGTCACCCGAGGAGCCGTCTTCGAGGGCGGCGTGATCCTTCTATACCCGTCCTACGTCTACGCACTGGACCCTGCCGAACTGGGTGTGCTGCGCAGCGTGATGGCGGTAGGGACGGTCCCCATCATGTTCTCCACCGGATTCGTGATGGATCGGTTCGGCAGGAAGTACATCGTCGTGCCGGGGCTGTTGCTGACGAGTCTCTCGATGGCCTCTGTGTCGGTAACTGCATTCGCCGGCCTCAGCCTGTCCTGGTTCATTGCGAGTTTCGTATTCGTGCACCTGTCGATGGGGGTCATCTCCGGCAACATGCAGACGCTGGGGACGGACGTGGCACCGCCGCAGGCGCGGGGACTCTTCTTCGGCGTCTCGCGACTGGTTGCGCAGGGCGGCTCGACAGCCAGCCCAACCAGCTTCGGCCTGCTGTCCGGCACGCTGGGGTTCGGCGCTGCGTTCGTGCTGCTGGCGTCGACGGCATTTGCCGCCGCGATGGTCGTGGCGTTCTTCCTGGAGGAGACGCTCAGGAAACCGGATAAGGCGGCGGTCGACGGCTGATAACGCCTAGCGACCGTAGGCGCTGCTGCGCAGCAGGCGTCCGGGGAGGGCCCCGGTGTGCTCACCGGCTTCTATCAGCACCTCGCCGTTGACGATGGTGCAGGCGACGCCTTCACTGGGGCGGCGCATCCGCACTGCGTCTCCAGGGTAGTCCGCGACCTCTTCCAGTTCCCCGGCGCCGATGGTGTCCGGGTCAAACACCGTCAGGTCTCCTGCCAGACCCGGCCTGATGAGGCCGCGGTCGTGCAGGCCGAACGCACTTGCTCCCATGAAGGTGAGTTTCCGCACGGCCTCCTCTAGGGAGAGCGCCTGCTGCCCCCGCACCCAGAACGACAGTAGGAAGGTCGAGAAGTGGCTGTCGCAACGGCGGGTGACGTGCGCGCCACCGTCAGAGAGTCCGGGCAGCACGAATGGGTCCGCGAGCACCTCCGCCATCGCCGACGTGCTCACGTCGGAGCGGAAGTAGAAGAGCGTCTTGAGGTCCTCCTCGAGCGCAAGGTCGAGGAACGTGTCCAGCGGGTCCTTGCCGAGCTCCTGCGCGATGTCCGCCACGCTCCGCTCCACGTAAGGACGGTGCTCGTCCAGAGCGACCCTGGCCACGTGCAGCAGGTCCCAGCGCACCTGGGGGGAGCCGGGGTTCCGCTTGTCCGGCGCATCGGCGTCGGCCCTGAGTCCGGCGCGCACCGCGGGGTCGTGGAAGGCTGCGCGCTTCTCCTCGGGAGAACTGCTCATCACGGGCAGCCAGTGCGGAAAGCCGTCGAAACTTCCCACGGTGAGCAGCGTCCAGCGTGCCGTGTTCTCCATGAAGGGCGATACCATCGCGTACATCCGCGCGTCGTTCCGGGTGGTCCCTGCGCGTCCTGCAAGGCTGGAGATCACCGGGCGTCCCGTTGCCCGGGCAGTCCGTGAGAGCAAGCCCTCCGACAGTTCGATGCGCTCCGAGTCCCCGAATTGGATGGAACCGGCCCCCACCTCCGCGAGCGCTCCGGCCACGGCGAGGAACTCGTCAGGTGGTGCGGCGTTCGCGGGCAGCAGACGGTTCTCGAGGTCCATGTGGCGCAGGTTGCGCTCCGAGGATAGACCGAGCGCTCCCGCGCGGATGCCTTCGCGGACGATCTCCTTCATCTGCTCGATCTGTTCGGGAGTCGCGACGGCCGAGTAGGCCGCCTCGCCCATCACGTGCCGCCGCACCGCCGAGAAGCCGATGAGCGAACCGACGTTCACGCCGAGCTCGCGGTCGATGGTCTCCAGGTACTGCGGCACCGACTCCCACGACCACTCGACCCCGGCCTGCAGCGACTCGACCGGTATCGCCTCGACACGCGAGAGCATCGAGACGAGGTCGGCGCGCTCCTCCGGCCTCGCCGGAGCGAGCCCCAGCGAGCAGTTGCCGTTGATGACGGTCGTTGCGCCGTGGTAGCAGGCGAACGTGCAGAGCGGGTCCCAGAGCAACTGCGCGTCGTAGTGGCAGTGGTTGTCGATGAAGCCGGGGGCGATGACCTGCCCCTGCACGTCGATAACCCGCTTCGCGGACGAGCCGAGCCTGCCGGTCTCCGCGATGCGTCCGTCTACGACAGCCACGTCTCCCTCATAGGATGGCCCGCCGGAACCGTCGACCACTCGGCCGTTCTTGAGCAGCAGGTCGTAACTCATCGTCGTCCTCCCTCAGAGAGCTTCCGGTACCGGTATGTCGTACAGGCGGCAGACGTTGGTGCTGAGCACCTTCGTGCGGGTCTCCGCGTCGAGGTGTCCGAGGTGCTCGGCAATCACCTTGCGCGAGTTCGGCCAGGTGGAGTTCGCGTGCGGGTAGTCGTTGGACCACATGCAGGCGTCTGCGCCCCAGCTCGACAGGTAGCGTGTGCCGATGGCGTCGTTGAAGAACGTCGCGTATATCTGGTCGGCGAGGTATTCGCTCGGCGTCTTGTCCGGCGCAGGGCCCGGCTCGTGGTGACGGTGCCTGTCCAGGTAGTAGCCCCACTGCTGGAGGGCGAACGGGATCCAGCCTATCTCGTTCTCCACGAGCACGATCTTGAGGTTGGGGAACCGGTCCAGCGCCTGGTAGAAGATGATGTCGAAGAGGCTGTTCATCACTTCGGCGATCTTGAGGTTCACGCTGGCGCGGTAGTGCTCGGTGCCGCCGCGCCGTCGCTGCATGTAGCCGTGTCCCGTGAGGATGTGGAGGCTCACGGGCATCTGCAGGTCCTGCGCTGCGGCCCAGAATGGGTCGTACCGGTCCGACGAGAACGGCAGGTCCTCGGGCGGGTTCTGCCAGATCATGGCCCCGCGCAGCCCCGCGTTCCGGCAGCGCTCCAGCTCGGCAACCGCGTGGTCGACGTCATACAGCGAGATGAGCCCGATGCCGAAAAGACGCTCGGGGCTGACTGCACAGTACTCGATCAGCCAGTCATTGAAGGCGCGGACGCACGCCTCCTGCAGCGGCACGTCCTCGATTCGGAAGAGCGTCATGCCGCGCGTCGCGTAGAGCACCTCCAGGCTGACGCCGTCGACGGCCATCTCCTTCAACCGCTCGTTCGGGTCCCAGCCGCCGGGCTTGGCCTGGTCGGAGACCGTGTCGGGGAAGGTAGGCGCCTGGTCGCGCAGCCCCTTGGGCAGGCGCGTCGCCCACAGATCGCCCGGCTCCATGACGTGGGAGTCGGAGGAGATCAGCAGTTCGTCAACAGCCCCTTCCGTACCTGCGCTCGCGATCGTCGTGGTCATGGCCGTTCCTCCCCTCGCGCTCGACTGCCTGTCGCGCCTCTTGCCGCACTTAACCACCGCACCAACCGCCTGTCAACGAATGGCAGGCCTACCTTCTCTGCCGCCACGGATCGGGGTCGCCGCCCTCGGCACGCTCTTCCTAGAAGAAGGTGTTGATCACCTTCGGGAGGAGCACGTTCTGGTCCAGGATGATGTCGCGTTTGGCGATCTTGAACGCGGTGTCGGGGTCGTGCCGGAGGGTGTCGTACCGCCTGCCGACGAACAGGTTCACCTCGTCCTGGAGGCGGTTCTGGTAACAGAAGAACTTGCTGCTTACCCTCGCCTCATCGCCGTTCACTTCGAGCAGCAGGATGTTGGAGATGATGTGCTCGAACCTGGACACCGGCTCTTCCGCCCAGTGCACACCCGAGTTGATTTGCCGGACACGACCGATCAGGATGTCCTTGCCCTCGTCGAAGTAGGAGATCTCCGATTCGGGGTCGCTGTACTCGAGGTCCCAGTCGCCGAACTTGATGTTCCTGCGGATCGGCATCCAGTAGTGGATGTCCTCCGCGAGCAGGTCCAGCCACTCGGTGAGCCTCCGCTCGTCGAGCAGCAGCGCCTCCCAGTAGAGGAACTGCTCGATGTCTTTCAGCAGGACAACCCGGTCGACCGCTTCCAGGCTCGCATCCGCGCGTTCCGTCATCCCACGCCCCCCTTCGTGTTGCCTGCCTCGACCCGCCGGACTGTGCGTCTACCAGATGCGGTGCGACTTAGCCCTGTTCACCGGGTAGAGGTCGTCCCAGCTCGATGCCTCCATGAAGGCGAGCCACCTGCTGAAGCGTGCGCGGTGCGCCTCCTCGGTATGCGAACCGTTGAACACGATGCCCGGGTGCTGGTCGCTCTCGATCCCGCGCCCCAGACCGTTCGCGAAGAAGTAGTTGCGCTTGCGAGCCCTGGCCCCCTGGCTTGCGGAGTAGACGTAGTTCCAGTTCTCCATGTCGTCGGACTCGGTTGCGCCGGTCGGACCGTTGTACCGCATCACGTAGTGGCGTACCGCGTCCTTCACGTGCTTGGGCGCTTCCCTGTCGACTCCGAACAGGCTCCACCGCTCGACGACTCCGACGGTGTGGGGGTGCCACCAGCGCCACCGCCAGCTGTCCATGATGAAGTTGGGGAACACGCAGAAGTGTCCTCCCTCGTGGCCGTGTGGCGGCAGTATCTGGTCGGCGTACTTCATCGCCTTGCGGTCCCGGGCCTCGCGGAAGTACTCGTCGACGCCGGATTCGAACCAGGTATCCACGTACTCCGGCACGCCGGGCTGTTGGTACACGGTCCAGTTGCCGCCGTGGCCGAGGTTGTGGTCGCCCACAGCGTACCGGTCGGCAGGGAAGGGAGCGCGCCGCCTGTGCCGCTCGCCCCCGGACATCGTGCCGCGGTCGGGGCCTATGGAGGCTGCGTTCACGGAGCGGTGGGTCATCGCGGCGTGCGTCAGGTCGGTAGAGGATGAGAACGCGGGCACCTTCCAGTTCGTTGGGAGACGCCACTTCTGGAACGGCGTGAAGACCTCGATACCTGCCTCCGCTCCGTCGCTCGCCTCGCAGTCGTACCGGATGCCCTCTGCGAAGGGACCGACGTAGTCCTCGAACGAGGGGGCCTTCGGGTCCCAGGTGGCCCACAGCGACCCGTAGTAGTTCTTGAACTGCGCCACCGGCGTCAGCCCCCATTGCTCCCGGTCGATCCCGCCGGCGTAAGCGTAGGGGGCGTTCTGGTAGGCTGCTCCCACCAGAGCGCCGTTACAGTCATAGGTCCAGGCGTGGAACGGGCAGGTGAACACGAGAGCGTTCCCCTGATCGTAGCGGCAGACCTTCATGCCCCGGTGAGCGCACGAGTTGAGGAAGGCGCGTATCTGGTTGTCCTTCCGCCCGCGCACCACCAGCACCTCTTCCGTGCCCATCCGCGTCACGATGAAGTCGCCCGGGTTCGGCACCTGGCTCTCGTGGCCCAGGAACAGCCAGCACCGGCCGAAGATCTGCTCCTGCTCCTGCTCGAAGATGTCCTCGTTGACGTACAGCTCCCGGCTCACCGTGCCGCCTTCGGTGTCGATGAGCGATCGGAGAGACCGGTCCCCACGTGCCGTGATGAGATTCGCCATGACGATTCTTCCTCCCTACTTGGGGCACTTAACCACCAGGCCTACCGGCTGTCAAATGAGCGGCCGGATGGCCGGTCCAGCGGTCACTCCCACTCAGCGAAGGCCATCGCGCAGCCGACGCCGGCGAGGTTCCGGTAGCAGGGCTGGTAGTCGATGACCCGTCCCGCGCTGTCGCTCGTGGCGGCGGCGATGATCCAGTTCCTGATCTCGGAGGTCCCGCCGACCAGCACCTCGGGGTCCATCGCCGCCATGTAGTCGAGGTCGTGCGCCTCCACCGCTGCGAGGTAGTCCCGGTCGATCTGCTCGTCGATCATCATGTGGGAGAGCCCGCCGGACGCGACGACCACGACGCGCCGGGACTCGTCGAAAGACTCGATGGCCCTGGCGAGCGCGCGTCCGAAGTCCACGCACCGCCGGGGCGAACTGGTGGGCGGGTAGTACGTATTCACCATTACCGGAACGATCTGGTAGCGGGCGTCGCCGTTCGTGGTGTGGAGCGGGCGGCCGAACGCGTGACCGAGTCCCTGCTCGTGCCGGGTGGCGGTCGACCATGCGGGGTCGAATCCCGAGTCGAGGAGGGACTCGATGGCCCACCTGGCGAGCGGGACGTCGACCCGATACCTCGTTATGGTGTCGGTGAACTCGTCGCCGAGGTGGTAGTGCGAGACCCGTGTGCTCGCGTCCGCCTCGTCGCCGATGTACACGAGGAACGGCGGCGTGTTGTCCGCGAGGAGGTTCTCGCGCTGGTCGTCCCCGATGAGGACGATAGTGTCCGGCGCGGTCTCGTCGATCCTCGCCCGGACGGTGTCCATCGCCTTGAGGCACGCGTCGTAGCGGCGCTGCATCATGGCCTCCGAGGTCTGCTCGCGCATACCCGGTTTCTCAGGGCCCATGTCGTCGCGACGGAGGATGTTGGGCCACAGCTCGGGAGGCACGTAGAGCTGAGGGCCATGCGACATACCGAACCTGCCTACGATGGTTGCCATTGCTCCTCCTCTCGTCCGAGCCGGATCGGCGCCATTGTAGCCCGCGCAGCCGCGCCGTTCCTCGAGCCTGCGCTATGCCCGGCCCCCGGAAACGAGGCTCCGCACCATCTCCACGGCTCGTGGAACGTCTACTCCGACCGCCGCCTTCACCGTCCCGCCTCCGTATCTTGCGATGGTCCGCCCTCGTTCATCCCCGCTCGTCACGACGGATACCTGCGCCGGGCGGCACGTCAGGATGTCGGAGTCGATCGCTGCCGCCACAGCCAGCGGGTCGTGCAGGTAGAACTCCTGAAGGTCGCTCCGTTCCTGGAACCGGTCCGCCAGGATGCGGTTGCCCAGCTGAGCTGATTTCGATGTTCCCGCGAACCAGTGCGGGCCGTTCCGGCGATGCATCGACGTCCGGCGGGTCACGTCGAGACCGACGAGCGTCACAGGCACTCCCGAAGCGAAGACGGCGTTGGCGGCCCAGGGGTCTTCGTGGATGTTGAACTCGGCGTGGGGTGTGACGTTGCCCGGCGCCTCGAACGCTCCGCCCATGACGACTATCTCTGCGAGCGCATCCGCGAGGTCAGGGCGGCTCTCCAGCGCGGTGGCAATGTTGGTGAGCGGGCCGAGCGCGATCACGGTAGGTGGCCCGGCAGACGTCGCGGCACGATCGCGTATGAACTCGACCGCGCTCATCCCATGCGGCCTCAGCGCCGGGGCAGGCAGGCGAACGCCTAGTCCCTCCGAGCCGTGAACGTGGTACGCGTAGGTGAACGAGCCGTGCACCGGCCGGTCGGCGCCGACCGCTACGGGTATGGCGCTCTGCTTCCCGTCGAGGTATTCAACCAGCCTGAGCGCGTTGTCGGTCGTATCCGACAGCGTCGCGTTCCCGCCGACCGTGGTGATGCCCTCGACCTGCAGGTCGGGGGAGTTCATCGCCATCATGAGCGCGAGGGCGTCGTCGCTGCCGGGGTCGGTATCAACTATGACTGTACGCATACGCGCGACACTTACTCCGTGGAAGTGGAAGAGTACGCTATCGTTCCTGAACGCTGGACGCTATATTCCAGTCAGCAGACAGTCTACGGCGGGCAGAGACGTGTTGGGATTCAGAGAGGAGCATCGCCATGCTTGAACCCATCAACTGGCGCGCGCGTATCGGCCTCATCACTACCAGCGGACAGCTCATCACCGAGTCCCGGTTCCCGTATCTCGCCCCCAGGGGCGTCACCTTCCACGTGACTCGCATGATGAACGCAGGCGGAGGCATGGCTGCTCTCATCGAGATGGAGAAGCAGTCCTGGCGCGCCGTGGAAGAGCTGTCCACCGCTCGCGTCACCTCGCTGGGGTACTGCTGCACGGTCAGTGGAGCGCTGCGCGGCCTGCAGGGCGACATCGACTTCTGCCGCGAGGTCGAGCAGCGGTACGCCATCCCGACCACCTCCACCATGCTGGCTGCCGTCGAAGCGCTCAAGACGCTCGGCCTGAAACGCATCGTGGTCACCAGCCCCTACCAGGACGATCACCACGACTCGGAGCGGAAGTACCTCGCGGAGGCAGGCATCGATGCCTTCAAGATGAGGGGCATGGGCAAGTCCACCAGCAAGGAGTTCAGCACGACGCAACCCCAAGAGATCTACGACTTCAGCATGGCTCACTGGGACCCCTCCGCCGACGGCTTGTTCGTGAGTTGCATGAACCTCGACGCCATCGCCGTAGCCCAGGATCTGGAGGAGGCCATCGGCAAGCCTGTGGTCACCTCGCACACCGTAACGCTGTGGCGCACTCTCTCCCTCTCGGGCATCGACGACCCTATCGAGGGACTGGGGCGTCTGCTGACGATGTCCCGCGTTGGCGCGGTGGCAGCGGTGGTGTAGGGCCGCCGCTGAAGCCCATCGACCCATACGCCGCACCCCGGACGATTCCTTGACACCCGGTTCGAAGATTCCTAGTGTGCAGTCGTCGGCAGACGCGGAGGCACGAGATGGCGAAGAACGGTTTCAAGGTCATCGACAGCGACATGCACATCATCGAGCCGGTGGACCTCTGGCAGCGGTACATCGACCCCGGCTTCAGAGGCGTCGCTCCTATCGGCACTGCGAACAGCGCCTCCGATCTCAACCTCATCCACCCGGACGGACGTCTCTGGGGACGAGACCCCTTGCGCGCGATGCCCACGGGCCGCCCCGCCGGGCGCAACTCCGAGGAGGTGGAGGAGCGCTACCGCCCCCACGCTGATCGCGGCTACAGCAACGAGGTCCAGTTGGAGGCGATGGACATCGAGGGCATCGACGTGGCGGTCATCTACCCCAGCCGGGGACTGCACGCCCTGGGCGAGCCGGACATGGACCCCACGCTAGCGGCAGCCGTCGCCCGCGCCTACAACGACTGGCTCTTCGACTTCTGCAAGGCGGACCCTCAGCGGCTCTTGGGCGCGGGCATGCTCTCGGTCTTCAACGTGGACGACGCCGTTGCCGAATCGCGACGGGTCGTCAAGGATCTGGGCTTCCGCTCCGTCTTCCTGAGGCCCAACATGGTCAACAACCGTCCCTGGCACGACCCGTACTACGAACCCCTCTGGGACACGCTGGAGGAGCTCGGGGTGCCGCTCGGCTTCCATGAGGCCATCTTCACGGGTCTGCCGGAGGTGGGCTGGCAGTTCGGCCAGAACTTCATGCTGCGCCACACCTTCTGTCACCCGGTGGAGCAGATGCTGTGTGTGGCCAGCTTCGCCGGTGCAGGCATCTTCGAGCGCCACCCGGACCTCAAGGTGGCGTTCCTGGAGGGGAACTGCAGCTGGCTGCCCTTCTTCCTCTGGCGGCTCGACGAGCACTGGGAGCAGATGGGGGACGTCTGGGCGCCGGAGCTCACGATGGCCCCGAGCGAGTACTTCAAGCGACAGGGTTATGCGTCGGTCGAAGCCGACGAGGAACCGGTGAAGTACGCCATCGACTGGATGCCGAACCGGAACTTGGTCTTCTCGACCGACTACCCGCACGGAGACTCGAAGTACCCCTACGCGGTCGACCGCTTCCTCCGATTGGGCGCCGGCGACAACGGGGAGAAGCCGGGTATCAGTGATGAAGACAAGCGGAGGATCCTCTGGGATAACTGCGCCGCGCTGTATGGCATCAAGGAACCGGTAGCCAGCTGACGATCTGCAGCCAGCACTCCCGGTACAGGAGGGAGACATGCCCTACAACAGACAGGGACGGACCAAGGACTTCCCGGTGTTCGACTGCGACAGTCACATCTTCGAGCCCCCCGACGTGTGGGAGAAGTACATCCCGGCCCATCAGAGGGAGTTCGCCAAGTCTCACCTCTACGTCGACAACGACCGGGGCATCCGTGTGCTGAACGGCAGGAAGTCGTTCCTGGACCCACGCACCTTCTCGTATGCGGCCGAGGTCTGGAACCCCACGATAACGAAGAGCGACATCGGTGCGGTCAGCCCCGAAGACCCCGATTGGGACGAGCGTGTAGGGAGGAACGCCATCACGAGGGACCCCTATGCTCGTCTGCTGGAGATGGACGCCTGCGGCATCGATCAGGTGATGGTTTTCCCTTCGGCGCCCATGATCCAGATGCCGTTGGTGAAGAATGCAGAGGCCGCGCGCATCTGTGCCCGCGCCTACAACGACTGGGTCGATGACTACTGCTCAGTCAACAGGCGGCGGCTGTTCCCCTGTGGCATCATCGCCCCTCAGGACGTGGACTTCGCCATCGAGGAGTTGCGCCGCATCGCCGGAATGGGGTTCAAGGCTGCCGCCGTGCGGCCCATCCTGTCCAACGGGAGATACCCGACCTTCCCCGAGTATGACCGGCTCTGGCATGAGTTCGAATCGCTGGGTCTGGCGTTGTGCGTGCACACCTTCATCGCGCCCGGGACCATGAGCCTGGAGTTGGCCGAGCGGATAGCGGCGGTCCACGAGAGCGCCGGAGCGACGGCTCCCTCGACTTTCGAGCCTGAGGTCAGCGCGTACTCGCCCGGCCAGTTCGTACCCAACATCATGGAGGCCATGGGGTCGGCGGTTCCGTCGCTGGAGCCGCTGAGTTTCGTTGCCGAAGCCATGAACTGGCTGACCATCGTGCTCATGTCGGGCTGGCTGGAGAAGTTCCCCAAGCTCCGGGTAGCCGTGCTGGAGTCCAACGCGTCCTGGCTGCCGCTGGTGCTGGAGAAAGCCGAGGGTTTCCTGGACCTCCACCGGCATGTCCTGGAGCGGGCAAACCTGAAGATCGGCGATCCGGAGGAAGTCTTCAACCGGCAGTGCTTCATCGGTTTCGAGGCTGATGAGGACCCCGTGCTCCGCCTGTGGGACATGTACGAGAACGTGGGGATATGGGCCTCGGACATGCCGCACCATGACGCCATGGATGCTTGGGAAGCCATCGACCGCATGAATCGGTGCGGTGTGCCGCAGGACGCCCAGTTGAAATTCCTGGGGCGGAACGCCTGCCGTCTGTACGGGATCGAGCAGCAATTGTTCGTCACCGAGGCGCCCGCGGAGTACACGCCCCGGAAGCTGCCTCGCGTGCTCTCGTAGCAGCGCCGAACGTTCTACGCCTGCTCTCTTCCCCCGGCGAAGTCGATGCCTGCCGCCTCTTCCTGGAGCTTCAACAGGGCCGCAGTGCTCTGCCGGCCCCAGCCTCGCACCATCCCTTCGACCATGTACTGCTCAACCAGGGCGGCTATCGGCATCGGCACGTTGAGCTCGCGGGCGACGTCCATCGCTAAGCCCACGTCCTTCCGCGAGAGCGCCAGCGTAAAGGTTGCCGGCGCGTCGGAGGGTGGCTCGGACACGGCCCTGGCGAAGGACTCCCTGAGCTGGTGCATCTGCGTGTCCAGTCCCCAGTACATACACTCCCAGAGGGTCGACGGGTCGACGCCGGCCTTCGCTCCCAGCACCAACCCCTCGCCGATGGCCAGGCCGATACCCCGACGGACCAGGTTGTGGGCCAGCTTGATGTACGTACCCGTTCCCAACTCCCCGGTGTACACGACCGTGTCCGAGAAGGCGTCCAGCACCGGCTTCACGCGGTCATACGCGGCCCGGTCTCCGCTGGCCAGCACCTGCACGCTTCGTTCCCGGATGCCTCCCTTCCCGACGATCAGGGGCGCGTCCAGCACTTCGACGCCCTTCGCGCGGAACGCCTCCCCGATCTTGCGGATCGTGTTGGGGTGGCTGCTCGACAGGTCAACGTACACCTTCCCGCTTCCGACGCCCGACATGAGCCCGCCGGAGCCCAGCGCAACCTGCTCCACTTCCTTCGGGCTGGGAAGCGACGTCACGATGACGTCCGATCCTTCGGCTACCTCCGCAGGCGTGGCGCCGAAACGCGCGCCCGATTCCAGGAGCGGGCGAGTCGCCTCTTCGTGGAGGTCGTTGACGATCAGCGGGTAGCCGGCCGCGCCGATGTTCGCGGCGATGGCGCCGCCCATGTTCCCCAGCCCTATGAACCCTACGGTCTCCATGGCGCCCCCTTCTCTACCTGTTCCGGGTCAACTCCCCGGCCAGGTCCGTAAGCCCCTCCGTCAGGTCGTAAGCACTCCGGTAGCCCGTCTCTTCCTGCAGACGGAGGATGCTCAGGGGCTGCGCCCGGTCCGGTGTGTAGTTCATGCTCCCGCCCTCCACAGGCCGCACCTCCACGCCGGGGAGCGCGGCCTGGAAAGCCTTCACGACGTGCTCCACTTTGGACAGCACCCCGCTGCCCAGGTTGAAGACCCGGCTCTCGAGCGGCTTTTCGCAGAGCAGGGCCACGCCCTGGGCCACGTCCCTGGCGTAGACGTAGTCGTTGGACCCGAAGAGCTGGGAGTCCACTTCGACGGGGCCACCCCGAAGGCCGGTCTCCATCAGCCGGTGCAGGACCTCGCCGATCAGGTCTCCTCCCGCGTAATGGCCGAATCCATACACCTGGGCGAACCGCGCGGTCGCGACCTCGAGGCCGTAGTGGCCGGCGTAGCCTTGGAGGATCACCTCACAGGCCAGCTTGCTGGCCCTGTAGAACGCGTTGCTGACGACCGGGTAGTCCTCGGTAACCGGAGACGTTGGCCGCAGCCCCCACTGGTATACCCCGAACGTGCTGGCGAATATCAGCCGTCGCGCGCCGGTCAGCCGGGCGGCTTCGGCCACGGCGATCGCGCCCCCGATGTTCGCGCCGAGACCGGCGTAGGGCCGTTGGGCGAGGCGATCGCCGATCACATAGGCGGTGTGGACGACGGCGTCCGTCCGCTCCTGCTGCATGGTCTCGATCAGCGCCGGGAGGTCCCGCACGTCCCCCCGGACCACCGGCAGGTCGCCTGCCACTCTGCGGATGTAGTCCTCGCGGGGAGAGACGTCGTAGAGGGCGGCTCGATGCCCGCGCTCCGACAACGTTCGCGCAACGTGGCATCCGACCAGACCTGCACCCGTGATCAAGATGTTCATTCGCTGTCCTCACGGCCCCGCAACGGTGCTGCCGCCGGCCCTGTCAGGCCGGATGGGGCGAGCGGTCGATGATGACCCAGCGCTCTGCGATCCGGCCGTCGACGACGCGAAGGACCTCTACGCCCCGGGGCATGCGCATCACCACCTTGTCGTCCTCGGCGATGAGGTCCTCGATCTCTATATGGAAGTCCGGGCGCTTGCGGAGGTTGATGACGAGGTTGCGGATGCCCTCCCTGCCCACGGCGGGGCCGAAAGCGCTGGAGTTGAAGACATCTCTGAAGTCGGGGGCGATGAGCTCGTCGATGAGTTCCAGCCTGCCCTGGTTCTCCACCTCCTCGTAGAAGCGTCGAACGATCTCCTTGTTCTCGGCGGACATCGGGGTCCCTCCTGTTGGGGGTCGTATCTCCGGGGGCCGTCTCCGGGGGGATGCTAGGAGCCGCTCCCAGGAGCGTCAAGGTTGGTGCCTGCGATGCTGCGTCACTCCCCTGCATCCTCCGGCGGCGACGAGCGTTCTTCGCTGTCGCTGCCCCAACAGACGGGCGTGCCGTCCGCTTCCAGCGCGCAGGTGTGGTCTGTTCCTGCGCTGATCGCCACGAACGTCTTGCCTGTCGGCGGTGATGACTTATCGTGGTCATCCTTACCCCAGCATTGGGGCGTGCCGTCATCCCTGAGCGCGCAGCTGTGCCGTCGTGCACACGAGATTGAAGCGAAGTCACTGCCCGTGGGAGCAGATAATAGGTCCCATCTGTCACTGAATCCCCAGCAGGCGATGGAGCCGTCCGTCTTGATCCCACACGTGTGCAGGTCGCCCGCACTGATTGCCGTGAACGTGGCGTCTTCCGGTGGTGTCATCTGGCCGTAGTCGTTGCTAACGCCTCCCCAGCACAAGGGGATGCCGTTCGCTTGGAGCCCGCACGTGTGCGTTTCCCCCGCGCTGATCGCCGTGAACGTCTTGCCCTCCGGCGGCGATGATTGCTTACTCCCGTCGCCGCCCCAGCACGCGGGCGTGCCGTCGCTCTTCAGTGCGCACGCGTGGATGTACCCGACACTGATGGTGGTGTACGTGTTGCCGGAGGGAGGAGTGGACTGGTGATAGTTGTTGTCGTCGTCGCCCCAACAGGCAAGTGAGCCGTCGGTCTTGAGTCCGCACGTGTGTGAGCCGCCGGTGCCGATGGCAGTCAACGTCGTGTCTGCGGGCGGTGACGATTGATTCTTGGAGTTGTCGCCCCAGCAGACGGGCGTGCCGTCTGATTCGAGCATGCATGAATGCGCATCGCCTGCTCCAATGGTCCGTTGAGACGCTGGCTCGGGGTCAGGTGCTGGTTCCGGCGTAGGAGTAGGTGTTGGTGTCGGAGTAGGAGTTGCCGTAGGAGTAGGTGTCGGGGTGGGCGTGGGAGTAGGGGTAGGCGTGGGAGTAGGGGTAGGCGTGGGAGTAGGGGTAGGTGTGGGAGTAGGCGTAGGAGTACCCGTTGGTGTCGCGGTAGGTGTCGGCGTCGGTGTGGGTGTAGGAGTGGGCGTAGGGGTAGCCGTAGGTGTCGCAGTAGGCGTGGGCGTAGGCGTGGGCGTAGGAGTAGGCGTGGGGGTCGGTGTGGGCGTTGCCGTTGGAGTCGGCGTCGGGGTAGGTGTCGGGGTTGGGTCCAGGGTGGGTGGGGATGATTGCCCCGAGCCGTTGCTGCCCCAACAGACGAGTATGTCGTCAGATGTCAGCGCGCAGGTGTGCTGTTCCCCAGCGCTTATCTGCACGAACGTCGAACGGGTGGGAGGCGTGGACTGGCCCTGGTCGTCCTTGCCCCAACAGACGGCCGTCCCGTCGGAAGTCAAGGCGCAGCTATGGCGCCATCCGCAAGAGAGCGAAGTGAACGTCTGATCGGTAGGCACGCCGGATACCTGGTTCTCGTTGTCCAGTCCCCAGCAGACCACGAAGCCGTCCGATTTGATCCCGCAGGTATGGAGATAGCCCGCGCTGATCCTGGTGAACGTGGTATCCGCCGGAGGCGTTACCTGGCCGCGGTCGTTGTCCACGCCGCCCCAACACACTGCAGTGCCGGTGGTGGTGAGGGCGCAGGTGTGAGTCTCTCCGGCAGTTATCGCCGTGAAGGTCGAGTCTGTCGGTGGGGACGATTGGTCCTTCTCATCATCACCCCAACAGATTGGCGTGCCATCGCTCTCCAACGCACAGGTATGAACGTATCCTGCGCTGACGCTGACGAACGTCTTGCCAGAGGGAGGGGACGCCTGTCCGTTGTCGTCCTCTCCCCAGCAGATGGGCGAACCGTCGGCTTTGAGCCCGCACGTGTGTGACCCACCGGCGGTGATGCCGGTCAATGCGGTGCCTGCAGGCGGAGACGATTGGTCCTTCTCGTCGTTACCCCAGCAGACGGGTGTGCCGTCTGACTCGAGTGCACATGCATGGAGGCCGCCCGCTCCTATGGTCTGCTGAGCTGCTTCCATTATGGGCACAGGCGTAGGAGTAGGCGTCGGTGTGGGTGTTGGAGTAGGTGTCGGAGTAGGCGAAGGGGTTGGAGTGGATGTAGGCGTTGGTGTTGGTGGAGGGGGCGGCGCGGGAGTATTGGTTGGCGTAGGAGAAGGTGTCGGGGTAGGGGTGGGTGTGGGAGTGGGCGTAGAGGTTGCACCAACGTTACGCGCCTTGACGGACGTCGGCGGTGGCGTCGGGGTAGGAGTGACCGTAGGTGTGGGCGTGGGCACGAGGGTTGGGGTCGGGGTTGGGACAGGAGTGCGTGTGGGAGTGGGGAATGCTGTCGGCGTCGGAGATGGAGTCGGCGTGACGGTCGATGTGGGGGTGGGAGTAGTGTAGGCGGCGGCGGTCGGTACAGGTGTACTTGTTGGAGTTGGCGTAGGCGTGGGAGTTGACGTCGGAAGCGGCGTAGGCGTTGGAGGAGCCTCGGGGATCGGGATGAAGGACGAGGCTGAGGCGTCATCGCATGCGCATATCAGTACTATCAGACTGATACTGATAAGAAGCAGCGGTAGGCGGCGTGGTACCAAGTGATGTGCGGCATGGTTGGATGCCGCAGATTGGCATCCACCACGGTTAGAAGATGCTGCAAGGATAGAGGTTCTATGATACTGTTATCAATCTACTGTGCTGGACAGGCTCAGGATGAGAGGGCACGCCTAGCCGCCGGAGACGGGTTTGGGTGCGCTCGGAGGAGTGATGCGCGGGGGACGGAGGTAGCGCGGAGCGATGGCCGTCGCGCTGCCCGCCTCGCCCGACGCCAGCATCGCCGCGCCAAGCTCCGCCGCGCCCGACAGGCGCATCAGCGGCGCCGACTCGGTCACGAACCGCGCATCCGCGCCCATGCGCTCACGCAACGCGTCTTCCACGTCAGCCGCCGACTCGCCGCAGAAGAGCGTGCCGCCGGACTGCGCGGCTGCAAACTCAGCGATGGGGGAGACCTGCTCCTCGCTCAGCGCACTCCACGAGCCGTCGTCCATGCCGTAGACGGCCCAGGCCACGACTCCCCTGCCCGCGGGGAGCACCGCGCAGATGCGCTCCACAGTCAAACGGCAGGGATACGCCGAGGCTTCCAGCGTGCTCACTCCGGCCACCGGAAGCGACCACGCCACCGCCAGCCCCTTCGCGACGCCGATGCCGGTGCGCAGTGCGCTGAACCCGCCGGGCCCGACGCTCACGACGATGCCGTCCAGCGCATCCGGCGCGACTCCCTCCGCTTCCGTGAGCCACCGGACCGCGGGCATGAGCTCCGCAGTGTGGTTGTTGCGGGAGCGCCAGGAGACGGAGCGCGACAGCCCGTCCCGCCAGACCGCCGTCGCCCCGTAGCGCGTGGAGGTGTCTATGACCAGGTACGCCGTCATCATGCCTCCGCCTGCAACGCGGCGAGCAGCCGGACGTAGCGCTCGCCGTGCGGCTCCAGCGTCAGCACCCGGGCATCCGGCGTGGCGCCGAAGGCGATGCCGACCGCAAGGTGCTCGTCAGGAAAGACGGCCTGCGCCTGCTCCGGCCATTCGACCACGCACGCTCCTTCCTCCAGCATCTCGCCGAACGCCAGATCGTCTATCTCGAGGTCGCCGCCATCCATCCGGAAGAGGTCCACGTGGTAGACGGGGATGCGGCCCCGGTACTCGTGCACGAGCACGAACGTCGGGCTGTGCGCGTAGCCGGTCACACCCGCTCCCCAGGCGACGCCCTGCGTCAGCGTCGTCTTGCCCGCGCCGAGCGTTCCGCGCAGCAGATAGAGGTCGCCGGGCTCCGCAAGCGCGCCGAGCCTGCGCCCGAGCGCCTGCGTCTCCTCGGCGCTGTACGTTTCGAACCGGGTATCCGTCACCGCAAGTGCTCCCATCCTTCGATGTCGATAGAGACCGGCTCGCCGCGCCCCGCGACGAATGAGATACCGCCCGCCGGACCCTCCGTGATCTCGCCGATAACCACGCTGCCGGGGATCTCGGAAACGGCGTCCTGCACGAGGTCCGACGGGCCGGTGAACAGTAGTTCGTAGTCCTCGCCGCCGCCCAATGCCAGCCGCATCGCATCCGGGCGGAACTCGCTCCGGAGCGCATCCGCCGCAGGCACATGGTCGACCTCGACCCGCGCCGCGACGCCGGACGCTTTCGCGAGCTTGGGCAGGTCGGCGGCGAGCCCGTCCGACAGGTCCATCGCGCAGCGCACGCCGACGCGGCGGAGCACGGCGCTCGCGTCCGTCCGCGCTGCGGGCCTGCGGTGCGCAAGCGCAAGCGCCTGCCGCGCGGGGGTGTCCAGCCCGGCGCCGCTCTCCAACAGCAGCAGTCCGCCGCGCGAGCCGCCGAGCGGGCCGGTGACGGCGAGCGCGTCGCCGGGGCGGGCCGCCGACCGGGACAGCGGCGTGGCGCTGCACACGCCGGTCATGGCGACGGTAACGAACGCGACGGGCGAGCCGACGATGTCCCCGCCCATCAGTTCCGTGCCGTAGACGGCGCACGCTTCCAGCATGCCGTCGTACAGCGCGTCAACGTCGCCCACGTCGAGGTCGGCGGGCAGGCCGAGCGATACCAGGCCTGCGAAGGGCGAACCGCCCATGGCGGCGATGTCGCTCACGTTGGAGACCCACGCCTTCCAGCCCACGTCCGCCCATGACGCGGTGGACGTGCGGAAATGGACGCCCTCGACCATCGTATCGGTCGTGGCGGCCTGCACGCCGGCCACGCGCCACGCGGCAGCGTCGTCCCCGATGGCGGTGATGACGCGCCCACCCATCGCCTGCAGCGGGCTGGCACGGCGCACACGCTCGACGATGCGCTCGATCAGCGCCGTCTCCCCCAGTTCTCCGACCGTGGTCATGGGGGCATTATCGCAAAAACGTCCGCCGCGGAGGGGTCTCCTTCGACAAGCTCAGGATGAACGGGCTTTTGTCAGCGCGGGGCGTATACTGGTCTCAGGGCAACATGTCACGACTATCCCTCACCACTCTGCTCGCCGCCGCCTTCCTTGTCGCAGGGTGCACCTCCACGGCCTACACGCCCGAGCCGCCCACACCGACCCCGACGCACACGCCGACCCCTGCGCCGACGGCCACTCCCGCCCCCACGAGCGCACCCGCATCAACGTCGGATCACCCCTACGACCCGAACAACACGATGTGGCGCATCTTCAGCACCACCGACCAGACGTTCGAGTCCCTGCAGCTTGCCCTCGACGACGCCGTTGCGGCGAACGACACCTCCCAGGTGCCCATCATCGTGGAGATCATGCGTTTCAGCGGCGCGCCTGCGGTGATGGACGCGTACCGGGAGGCGCTCGTGAGCCTCACCGGCCAGGACTTCTGGCTCGATCCGCCTGCGTGGAATGCGGCGATGGAGTGGCTGGGGCCCCGCAGGGACGAGTTCCCTCCGCCGGACGAGTACCTGGACTGGAAGGTGAACATCCTCGGGCTCATCGACCCGCGCATGGCGGCGTTCTTCAGCGCCGCCCCTGGCTCGGAGCGCATCGATCTCACGGAGGCCGTCTGGGGCGGGGTACGCACCGACGGCATCCCCGACCTCCAATTCGCGCCCACGCTCACCCCGGAGGAGGCGGACTACCTGGACCCGCGCGACCGTGTCTTCGGCGTCTCCATCAACGGCGAGCACCGCGCCTATCCGCTGCGCATCATGAACCCGCACGAGATGGCGAACGACCGGTTAGGAGGCGAGCCGATAGCGCTCGCCTACTGAACGCTCTGCTTCAGCGGGATCGTGTATTCCGCAAAGATAAACGGGGAGCCCACCACGTTCGGCACGTCCGGCATGCTCTACCAGAGCAACAAGCTGATGTACGACCGCACGACGAACTCGATCTGGAACCAGTTCACGGGCGAGCCCGTCGTCGGCCCGCTGGCGGACAGCGGCATCAAGCTCGACTTCTTCCCGTCCGTGCTGACGACGTGGGAGGAGTGGCTGGCCGAACACCCGGACACGACGGTACTGAACGTCGATACCGGCGTCTACTCGCCAGCCGTCTATGCCCACGAGTGGGAGCCGCACGCCATCTACTTCGACTACTTCTCATCGCCCCGGACGATGTTCCCGGTCTTCAACCGGGACGAGGCGCTGCTCCCCAAGGAGACGGTCATCGGCGTGGGCATCGGTGGGGACTACAAGGCTTACCCCGTCTCCGCGTTTCAGGAGGAGCCGGTCATCAACGACGTGGTGGGCGGGCAGGAGATCGTCATCACCGGATCGAGCACCTGGGGCACGGGCAGGGTCTACGAGCGGGGTGGACAGACGTTCGCCGGGGAAGGCGAAGGACTGCGGGACTCGGACGGAGCGCTGTGGACCATCGGCGAGGATGCGCTGACCCGGGCGGACGGCGCCGGGACGCTGGCCCGCATACCGACGATAACGTCGTTCTGGCACGGGTGGTTCTCGTTCCACCCGGATACCGCCCGCTACGAGGGCAGCCAGTCCGGTTAAAAGGAAGAAGGCGGGTCTCCCCGCCCTTCATTCCTCTGCCAGCGTTCCCGGCACACCTCTTATCCGTCGCTCCTTCGCGTATCGAGGGCGGAGCCACCCATGTCCGTGCCGGTGTTCGTCTGCAACACTCATGCTACCGGCAGAGTATTGCGTCCCCGTTACACGAACGTTAAGGGAGTGTTACGGCTTCAGGCTGCGCCCACGTACATCTTCTGCATGAGCGCGTCCTGCCAGCGGACGCTGTCCGGCAGCACCTCTTCGATGGCGCGGATGTGGTAGTAGGAGTCGTTCGCGCCCAGGGGAGTCCCGCCGTCCTCCATCGTGCGTATCGCCTGCATCAGCATCTTGCGGGCGGTGATGACGGCGCGGTCGGTCTGGCCGAGGTGCTCCTGGCTGCGGTCGACGATAGGCTTCATCGCCTCCTGCACTGCCCGGTCCTGCGCGTTGATGCCCTTGATGCCGGTGAACGTGTCGGTACGCTGGATATCGCGGTCGATCAGCCAGTTGTTGCGCGGGTTGCGCAGGCTGCGCCACGTCGTCTGGTCGACGTCGTCGGGGCCGTTGCCGGTGGCGAGCTCGTCGCGCTCAGCCTGGGTGAGAGGCTCGTCAAGCGTGTAGAACCAGTTCCAGACCATGGTGGTCTCGTCGTCCATGGGCACCCAGTGGTGTCCGGCGATCTTGAACTTGAACCAGGAGCCGTCGTTGTTCAGCTGCGCCGCACGGATCTGGACGTGGGGCATCACGTAGTGGTAGGTGCGGACGTAGTTGGCGTCCTCGCCGGGCAGAGGGCGGACCGAGCCGTAGCGGTAGCCGTAGTCCGTGGGCTCGACCTCCAGCTTCGAGGCCGTTGCCTTGGCGCGCAGACCGTCCAGGCCCCCCGCCCCGCCGGTGCCGAACTTGCGATGGAGGAAGGACGAGTGCACCGAGTCGATGCCGCCTTCCAGCGCCTGCAGCCAGTTGCACTCCTCGATGACCTTGGAGGCGTGCCGGTGGGTCTGGGGTTGCCGCGTGAACTCGAACGAAGGCTCGGGCGGCGTCTGCTCCTTCGGCCCCATGTAGGTCCAGATGACTCCGCCCAACTCCACGGTCGGGTATGCCGTGATTCGCACCTTGCGGCTGAAGTCGTACTGCGCCGGTTCGTTGGGCATGTCGACGCACGCGCCGTCCACGTCGAACTTCCAGCCGTGGTAGACGCAGCGGATGCCGCTCTCCTCGTTCCGGCCCAGCCAGAGCGACGTAAGGCGGTGGGGGCACCACTCGCTCATGAGGCCGACGCGGCCCGACGTATCGCGGAACGCGATGAGGTCCTCGCCGAGGATACGCAGGCGCAGGGGGTCGCAGTCGGGGTGCGGCAACTCGTGAGAGATGAGGACGGGCTGCCAGTAGCGGCGCATCAGCTCGCCCATCGGCGTGCCGGGCCCCACGCGGGTCAGTCGCTCGTTGTCCCTGGTCGAAAGCATATCGGCTTCCTCTTATGGTCCCTGAGGTTTTCGATGGTTTGTACGCCCCACGGGGGAGGCCTGTCAACGAGCCGGTTCACCCACCCCGCAGCAAACGGAGGAAGTCCGTGACGTCCGCTACGTCGTCGAGACCTTCCGTCATGTCGATGACCTCGTCGATCGTTGCGTCGTTCAGCGGCGTCCCGGCGTGGACGGCGCAGGCGCGGAACTTCTGGTGGCGCTGGTCGTCGGTGAGCGGGTTGTCGCGATGGCCCGGGGCGGCGTCCACGCGCTCGGAGAGGGTCTCGCCGCCGGCGAGCGTCACTTCCACGACGCCGGACTTGCCGAGCGATTCGTCCACCTCGTATTCGGTGACGTTGGCGATGCGCAGGCACGTCTCCTCGAACAGCCCCTGCGGGGTGGGCTGGAGGTCGGCCAGCGTCACGTTGCCGGTGGTGAGCGCGCGGGCGGTCGCGAAGATGATCGAGTCCTCGGCCTCGACGGGCGCCTGCGGGTTGCGGCGGGTCTGCAGGGGCTCGCAGAACGTCTGGATGTGCGGTTCGCCTCGCAGCAGCACGTGGGTCACTGTCGACGGGTCGGGCACACGCGTCGCTCGCAGGTTCGCGGCGGCCTCGATGAACACGTGCGCGACGCCGGTGGTGGGCCACGGCTTGATGCCCACGTTCAGCAGATGCCACTCTTCGCCGAGGCCGTCGCTCATCGCAGGGCGGTGGAACACGCCGCCGTAGTAGGTGGGGAAGAAGCCTGCCGCGCCCTCGAACGCGTCGCAGTCGCCGAGCAGCCCCTCGCGCGCCAGCAGCACGCTCTGCATCCCGGCCTGGCAGGAGAACGCGGCGTAGATCGCTTTCGCGGGACGCCCCTCCAGCACGGGTTGCCGTCCGCCGGACGCCTGCATGAACGCGAGTCCGAGCGCGCTGTGCGTCTCCCGCGGAGAGAAGCCGAGCATGCGCGACCCGCTCATTGCCGCGGCGAAGCAGCCCGGCATCTGCGTCGGCTGCGGCCTCGATTCCGTGAACGCGCCCTGTGTCGCGGTGATGGCAATGCCGATGCGCGACATGAGCTCCATCCCCGCCGCCAGCGCGGTCATGAACTCCCTGCCGGACGCCCCGCCCCGTAACTCCGCGGCCACGAGCGCCGTCGGCAGCGTCACCGGCCCGAGGTGGCCGGAGCCGACGGCGGTGGTGTCGTCGAAGTTCAGCGCGTGCGCCATGCCCCCGTTCAGCATCGCGGCCACGGCGGCGGGCAGCCTGTCCGGCAGGCCGATGAGCGATGCCTCCTCGACGCCGCCGGCGCGCCGTGCCCAGGCGAGCAGCTCCGGGATGCCGATGCCGAGCGTGTTGGCCGCGATGGAGGTGGCGAGCGTGTCCAGCGTGATCGAGCGGACCGTGCGGCGCACGCTCTCCGGCAGGTCGTCGTACGTCAGCTCTGCGCCGAACCGCGCCCACAGGGAGGTCAGCTCTTCCACGCCTGCATCCCGTGTCGTCATTCCACGCTCCTTCCAACTCTATCGGCGGTGTGCATTATGACACTCATGCAGTAGTAGCATGCGCTCATGCGAACGCTCATCGTCAGCGACGTGCACAGCAACCTCACCGCGCTCGACGCCGTTCTGGCGGCAGCAGAGGCGGACGGGCTGGTGGATGCCGTGTGGTGCCTGGGGGACATCGTGGGGTACGGGCCGTGGCCGCTCGAGACCGTCCGGCGCATCCGCTCGCTCGACGCGGTCTGCATCCAGGGTAACCACGACGCCGGAGCGATCGGACGCATCAGCCTGGACACGTTCAACTACGCGGCACGTGAGGCATGCCGGTGGAACGGGGAGCAGCTGGACGATGAGACGCGTTCCTTCTTGGAGGGTCTTCCCGACACCGTTGCCGTCGCCGACTTCACGCTCGTTCACGGCACGCCGAGGGACCCGCTCTGGGAGTACCTGACCGGCCATGCCGACGCCGTCGCAGCACTCGCAAGCATCGGCACGCGCGACGTGCTGGTCGGCCACACGCACCACCAGTTCGCATTCGAGGACGGACGCGGCGCGGCATTGCCGGGGCCTGGCGGGCTGACCGTGACGCGGGACGGCGGGCGTCTCGTCGTGAATCCGGGGAGCGTGGGGCAGCCTCGCGACCACGACCCACGCGCCGCCTTTGTCGTCTACGACAGCGAGGCGGACACGCTGTCGCTGCGCCGGGCCGCGTACGACGTCGCTGCGACCCAGCGTGCGATGGAGCAGGCCGGTCTGCCGGAGCCGCTCATCTCACGCCTGAGCGCGGGGCGCTGACCCGCACCCCCCTTCCGTACTCCTTGACTGGGTGATAGAATCCACAGGCTTATACCGTCCAACCACTGGAGGCGACAACTTCTCATGCTCCGAATCCGTCTGCGCCGAGTAGGCAAGAAGAAGCAGCCGAGCTACCGCATCGTGGTGGCTGACGTGCGGTCGCCCCGCGACGGCAGATTCGTCGACCAGGTTGGACATTACAACCCGCTGACCGACCCGCCCACGGTCGTGGTCAACGAGGAGAAGGCCCGGCACTGGCTCGGGGTCGGCGCGAAGCCCACGGACACCGTTCAGCGCATCCTCCAGACGCAAGGAGTCGTCGAGAAAGCGGGGTAGCCCATGAAGGAACTGGTGGAATACATCGCCAGGGCCATCGCCACTCATCCCGACGACGTGAAAGTCACCGAGGAGGAAGAGGACGGCCAGATCATCATCAAGCTGGAAGTCCATCCTGACGACAAGGGGAAGGTGATCGGGAGGCAGGGCCGCGTGGCGCAGGCGATGCGCGTGCTGCTCCGCGTTGCCGCCATCAAGGAAGGCACCCGCACCAGCCTGGAGATCGTCTGATCCTGCCTCGTGCCGACCACCTCCGGCAACACGCCCCAGCAGCAGCCTGACAACCTCGTCGCCGTTGGCGTCGTTCTCCGCGCGCACGGCAGCGACGGCCGCGTTCGCGTTCAGCCGGAGACCGACAACCCCGGGCGCTTCCGCAAGGGGGCCCGTCTCCTCGCCGGCGACCGGGAACTCCACGTCGAGCGCGTCCAGCGGATGCCCGACGGCTCCCTGCTCCTGCGCTTCACGGGCATCGCCGTGCGTGGCGACGCTGCGGCCCTGCAGGGAGAGACGCTCTTCGTGCCAGCGGATGAGGCGCCGGAGGCCCCGCCCGGCACGTACTACCACTACCAGCTCGTCGGCATGAGCGTCGAGGACGAGGCCGGCGAGCGCCTGGGCACGCTCACCGAGATCGTCGCCACGGGAGCGAACGACGTGTACGTCGTCACCGGGGAGAGCGCGGAGCTGCTCCTCCCCGCGGTGGCGGACGTGATCGTCGGCGTGGACGTGCGGGCCAACAGCATGACCGCCGCCGTGCCGGAGGGGTTGTCCTGGCGCGCGCTGAACCCGCCGCGCGGGAAGAAGAAGCCCCGCCGCCGCGCGCCGCGCAGGCCGGAACCCACGCACGGCGGGTAGAACGCAGGCGCGGTTTTGTCCTATCCTGCTTCCGTCCAATCCACGTGAGAGGAGCCTCTACATGTCCGGTCACTCCAAGTGGTCCACCATCAAGCACAAGAAAGCCGCGCTGGACGCGAAGAAGGGCGCGCTCTTCACCAAGCTCGCGCGCGACATCGCCGTCGCCGCGCGTGAAGGCGGCAGCGGCGACCCCAACATGAACTTCCGGCTGCGCCTGATGATGGACAAGGCCCGCGCCGCCAACATGCCCGCCGACAACGTCGACCGCGCCGTCAAGAAAGGCCTCGGCATCGGGGGCGACGGCGTCTCGTTCGAGGAGATCGTCTACGAGGGCTACGCCCCCGGTGGAGCGGCCATCATGGTGAAGGCGCTCACGGACAACCGGAACCGCACCGCCTCCAACGTGCGCGCCGTCTTCTCGCGCGGCGGCGGCAACCTCGGCGAGGCCGGGTCCGTTGCCTGGATGTTCGAGAGCAAGTCCGTCGTCACCGTCGAGGAGGTGTCCGAGGAGCAGGCGGAGGAGATCGCGCTTGCCGCCATCGACGCGGGCGCGGAAGACTTCAAGGTGGAGGACGGCGTCCTGGAGATCACGGGCGCCCCGAACGGGCTGGAGCCGATAGCCGCCGCGGTGAAGGAGGCCGGCGTCGAGCCTGCGCAGGCCACCGTGACCATGGTCCCCTCCAACACCGTCGAGCTCGACAGTGGCCACGCGGGACAGACCCTCCGCCTGCTGGACAACATCGAGGACCTGGAAGACATCCAGCAGGTCTTCACCAACGCCAACTTCACCGACGAGGCGCTGGAGAAGTACAGCAACGCCTAGCCGGGCCTGCGCGTCATCTGGCGCAGGTGAGCCCCCAGGGAACGACAGGCGCGCGGGTGTGATAGGCTACGGGATCCGTCGCCGGGTATGGCGGCAAGAAGGAGTAACCAGCCTTGTCCGAGCGTTCTCTCGTTCTGCTCAAACCGGATGCGCTCCAGCGCGGCCTCGCGGGCAGGATCATCTCTCGATTGGAAGACCGTGGGCTGAAGATAGTCGGCATGAAGCTGATGCAGATGGACATGCCGACCGCGCAGCGCCACTACGCCGAGCACGTGGAGAAGCCGTTCTTCGCGGGGCTCTCCTCGTTCATGATGTCCCGGCCGATCGTCGCGATGGCGGTGGAAGGTAAGAGCGCGGTGGAGGTCGTCCGCAAGACGATGGGGGCCACGAATCCCCAGAACGCGGAGCCCGGCACCATCCGCGGCGACCTGGCGGTGGACATCGGGCGGAACCTCATCCACGGCTCCGACTCGCCGGAGTCCGCGGAGCGGGAACTCGCCATCTTCTTCGAGGACGGCGACCTGCTGGACTACCCCCGCGAGATCGAGCCCTGGGTCACTGAATCCTGACGAGCTCTCTGCCTGCCCGCCACACCTGCTCCAGCCGGTAGAAGTCCCGCTGCTCCTCGCTGAAGACGTGTACCACTACGTCGCCGAAGTCGAGCAGCACCCAGCCCGACTCCGCGGAGCCTTCCCGGTGATGGAGCGAAGGCCCCGCCTTCTCCACGGCCTCGATCAGGTCATCCGAGAGCGCGTTCAACTGCCGTATGCTGCCTGCCGTGAGCACGACCATGTAATCGGCGAACGCGGACACCCCCCGCACGTCCAGCAGCACGATGTTGGAACCTTGCTTGTCTGTCGCCGCGTCTACGGCCTTGCGTGCCGCCGCGCCTGCGTCCGGGGGTGTGCTCTGCTGCGTTGCCATGCAGAGGAGATTATAGGCGGGGCGCTGCTATCATGGACACCGACGGCGAGAGGCCGCCGCAACGTATGGGAACGAACGATAGGGCAACAGGGCACGGGAAACGGGTTATCGCCGCGATGTCGGGCGGCGTCGACTCGTCGGTAGCCGCGTACCTGCTGCACCGGCAGGGCTACGACGTCGTCGGCATCACGATGCGGCTCTGGTCGGCGGACGAGGACGACGTATCGCCGGACCATCAGGGCTGCTGCTCGATCCAGGATATCGAGGACGCCCGCCGCGTCTGCCATGCGCTCGGCGTGCCGCACTACGTCGTCGACGCCCGGCGCGAGTTCCGTGAGCACGTCGTCGCCTACTTCGTGAGCGAGTACGAGCGGGGCCGCACCCCGCACCCCTGCATCGCGTGCAACGACCGCATCAAGTTCGACTTCCTGATGCAGCGCGCCGCGATGATGGACGCCGACTACGTCGCCACGGGCCACTACGCCCGCATCGAGCGCGACGCCTCCAACGGCGAGTGGACGCTCCGGCAGGGCGTGGACGCAACGAAGGACCAGTCCTACGTGCTGTTCGGACTCGGGCAGGAGCAGCTGGCGCGTGTCCTGCTGCCGGTGGGCGGCTACGCCAAGGACGAGATCCGTGCGCTGGCGAGAGAGGCCGGGTTCCATCTCGCCGGCAAGGCGGACAGCCAGGAGATCTGCTTCATCCCCGATGGCGACTACCGACGGTTCATGCGGAAGGAGTCCGCGCCGGAGCCGGGCGAGGTCGTGGACGCGGCAGGCCGTGTCGTCGGCGAGCACCCGGGCATCGAGTTCTACACCGTCGGCCAGCGGCGCGGCGTCGGCATTGCGCCGTCGGCTCTTGGTCTGCCCGAGGGCGAGAAGGTCTTCGTTACCGCCGTCGACCCTGAGACGCGGCGCATCACCGTGGGCGGGAGCCGCGACCTGCTCCGGCACGGCGTGCGCGTGGGTGGCGTCCGCTACGTCGCGGGCACGCGTCCCGCTGACGGGCACCGGGTCTCCGCCCGCATACGCTACAACGGACGCCCTGCATCAGCCGTCCTCCACCACGACGGCGACGGCGCGGTGCTATGGTTCGACGAGCCGCAGCGGGCCATCACACCGGGTCAGGCCGCCGTCTTCTACGACGGCGACCGCGTGCTTGGCGGCGGTTTCATAGAGGGCCCGGCGGAAGCATGGCTGCCATCCATCGTTGAGAAGAACGGCCCGGCCGGAGTACCGGCTGCCGTCTGAGGCCGGACGACGAACGGACATCCGATCCCCACGCAGAGCGAGGAGCGCCGCCTCCTGCTGGAAGGCTACGTGCGTATCGCGGGCGTGGACGAGGTGGGGCGCGGTCCCATCGCCGGGCCGGTCGTCGCCAGCGCCGTCGTCCTCCCCGACCTGACCGGGTTCGAGCACGACGACCTGCTGCTCCTGCGCGACAGCAAGACGCTCAAGCCCACCGAGTTGCGCCGCGCCGATCGCCTCGTGCGCGGCATCGCCCTTGCCATCGGTATCGGCGAGGCGAGCAACGAGGAGATCGACAGCGAGGGCATCGCTCCCGCCTCCCGCATCGCGATGCGCAGGGCGCTCGAATGCCTCGCGGAGCCTCCCGACCACGTGCTCGTGGACGCGTTCCCGCTCGACTGGAAGCGCAAGCCGTGTACCGCCATCGTGAAGGGCGACGCGCTCTGCACCGCCATAGCCGCCGCCTCCATCGTGGCGAAGGTCTACCGCGACAGACTGATGCGGAGGCTGGACAGACGCTACCCGGGGTACGGCCTGAGCGCACACAAGGGCTACGCCTCGGCCCGGCACCTCGCAGCCGTCGCGGAGAGGGGGCCGTCGCCCGTGCACCGGCTTACGTTCTCGCCGTTCAAACCGGTGCTGTTCACCGATGCCTAGCCCGCGCTCCAGACTCGGCGCGCAGGGCGAGCGGATCGCATCGGCGCACCTCGAATCGCTCGGACTCGTCATCGAGACGCGGAACTACCGCACGCGGTACGGCGAGATAGACCTCGTCGCCCGTGACGGCGTGGAAGTCGTATTCGTCGAGGTGCGCACGAAGCGCAGCGCCGCCTTCGGCACGCCGGAGGAGTCGCTGACCCGTCGCAAGCAGGCGCGGCTCGTCCATGCCGCGAAGGAATACCTGGCCGCGCACGGGCTTGCCACCGCCTCGTGGCGGGTTGACTTCGTCGCCATCACCCTGCAGCCCGACGGCCCGGCGCAGATATCGCACATCGAGTCTGCGGTGGAGGACCCGGGCGGCTAGGAGAGGCTGGCTACTCGCCTTTCCAGAGCGCGAAGCCGATGACGCCCGGGCCGGTGTGGGCGCCGACCGATGCGCCCACCGGAGCGCTGATCACGGGATTGGCCGTGAACTGGGCGAGGTGCTCGGCCATCGCCCCCGCTTCCTCGTCCGAAACCCGGTGTATCACCGCAGCTTCCCGGTACGGAGCCTTCTCCGCCCCGATGGCGCGCATGCGTTGCACCGCCTTGGCCGTGGTGCGCACCTTCTCCTTCGGGTGTACCTCGCCGTCCACCAGCGTCAATATCGGCTTCATGGACAGCAGCGACCCCAGCAGCGCCTGCGCCCCGCCGATGCGGCCTCCGCGCTTCAGGTATTCCAGGGTTTCAGGCACGAAGTACACCTCTGTATTGGCCGCCGCGTTGCGCGCGGCCTCCGCCGCTCCCGCCGCATCCGCGCCTCCTGAGATCGCGTCCGCTGCGGCCTTCGCCGCGAGCGCGGCGCCCATCGACGCAAGCTCGGTGTCCACTATCTCCACCGTGGTGTTCGGCAGCTCCTCGGCTGCGAGGCGCGCCGAGTTGACCGTCCCGCTCAGCTTGCCCGAAACGTGCACGGAGACGATGTCGTGGCCTGCCTCCGCAAGTGGTCTGTAGACGTCCAGGAAGTCCCCTACAGAGGGCTGGGTCGTGGTGGGCATGATGTTGCCCGTGGTGAGCCGGTTGAAGAACTCGTCCTTGGTGATCTCCACGCCGTCCTTGAACGCTTCGGCGCCGAAGAACACTGTGCAGGGCACCACAGAGATACCGAGCTCCTTGGCGAGTTCTGCCGGGATGTCCGAAGCGCTGTCGGCTACGACTTTAACTGCCATGCTGTCCTCCTTCACCGTCTCCGTGTTCGATGGAGACGCTGTCTCCCACTATTCGATGGAGACGAGGTAATGATAGTGCGGCTGCCCGCCTTCGTGTACTTCTACCTCGATACCGCCGGAGCGCGCACCGATGGCTGCTGCCGCTTCTTCAGCCGTTTCCCCGGCCAGCCCCGCGCCGTAGAAGAGCGTCACCAGCGCGCCGTCGTCGAGTTCGGCGGCGTCCAGCATCGCGGCGAGCGCGTCGTTCGGGCTCGCCGCGGCTGCGGCGAGTCCGCCGTCTAGTATCGCTATCGCCTGCCCCTCCTCGACGTCCACGCCGTCTATCGTCGTGGAGCGCACCGCCGTCGTGATTTCGCCCGACCGCACGCTGTCCAGCGCGCCCCGCATAGCTTCGGCGTTCTCCTCGCCGTCCAGGTCGGGATTGAACGCCAGCATCGCCGCCATGCCCTGCGCGATGTTGCGGGACGGCACGACAGCGATTGGTGTGTCGGAGAGCTCCGCGGCCTGCTCCGCCGCGAGCACGATGTTCTTGTTGTTCGGCAGCACGATGGTGAACGCGGCGTTCGTCTTCTGCACCGCGGCGATGATGTCGGCCGCGCTCGGGTTCATCGTCTGGCCGCCGGACACCGTCGCAGCCGCCCCGAGGCTCCGGAAGACGCGTGCGATGCCGTCACCCGGTGCGACCGGTATGACCGCGAGTTCCGTGACCTCGGCCTGCTCCGGCGCATCCTCGCGGTAGCCGTGGAGCGCCATGAACTCCTGGTGCTGCAGGTCCATGTTCTGGATGTTGATCTGGTCGAGCGCGCCCAGCTCTGCCCCAATGCTCAGCAGTGGCCCCGGGTCATCCGCGTGGGCGTGCACCCGCACGACACGGTCGTCGCCCACTACGACGGTCGACATCGCCAGCGTCATCACACGCTCGCGCACCGCGTCGGGGTCGAGCCCTTCGCCATGCACGACGAACTGCGTGCAGTAGCCGTACATCTCCTCTTCCGTGTGTTCGAGAAACTCGTGGCTCACGTTCGCGGCAGCGCTTTCCAGTCCACCCTCCGGCGCGGTGATGCGCAGGACTATCTGCTCCTCGCTCACGAAGTTGACCATCCCCGCGAGGAACGCCACGACGCCCTGACCGCCCGCGTCCACGACCCCAGCCTGCTTGAGGATGGGCAGTTGCTCCGGCGTGTATGCCAGCGCGCGCTCGGCGGCCTCGTAGGCGGTGCGCAGCACGTCCGGTGTGTCCGGCGTGCCGTCCGGCGGGTGGACGGCCTCCGCCGCTGCCCGCATCACGCTCAGCATCGTGCCCTCGACCGGGTTGCCGACCGCCTGGTAGCCGGCGTCGGCGGCGGCCTGCAGCGCCGTCGCGAACGCTGCGCCGTCCGCGCGTTCGCACTCTGCAAGCCCGCCGGCGAGTCCCTTCATGAACTGGGAGAAGATGACGCCGCTGTTGCCGCGAGCGCCGAGCAGCGCCCCGCGGGCGATCGCGCTGCTCATCGAGCCAACGGTGGCCGACGCCGCGTCCGGCACTTCCGCAGAGGTCGCCGCGCGCAGCGTCAGCAGCATGTTGATGCCGGTATCGCCGTCCGGCACCGGAAAGACGTTGAGCGCGTTGATGGCGTCGACGTTGGCTTCGAGGCAGCCTGCGCCGGCGAAGATGAGCTGACGGAAGTCCTGCGCGTCGAACGCGGAAGAGGCGTGTTCGTTCATGGTTCGCCAGCGGCGCCAGAGCGTGCTACACTATGCGTCTGCGCCTCGTTGAGGGTGCGCGCATTCTAACCCCGCCGGGCACTCCGGCGACAGAGAGCGTCATGGCCAGTTGTGAACTATGCGGAGCCCGCCGCCGGGCAGGCAAGAACGTCAGCCACTCGAACCGGCACACGAACCGCTGGTTCTTCCCGAACATCCAGCGCGCCATGCTGACCATCGGCGGCAAGCAGAAGCGGATGAACGTCTGCACCCGCTGCCTCCGCACCATGCAGAACAAGCGGATGCTCTCGGCCTAGACCTTCCGTCCCCGGTTTCCTACCCCTCTTCCCCCAGTTCGAACGCGTCGTGCAGTGTGCGCACGGCGTCGTTCACCTGCGTCTCGTCGACGACGCACGTGATGCGTATCTGCGACGTCGTGATCATCTCGATGTTCACGCCCGCCTCCGCGAGCGCGGAGAACATGACGGCGGCGACGCCCGGTGCGTTCTGCATGCCGGTGCCGACGATGCTCACCTGCCCCAGGTTGTCGTGCGAGACGCACTCGCCCGCGCCGATGGTCCCGGCGACGCCCTCCGTCACTTGGAGCGCCGCGCGCAGGTCGCCCTGGTCGACGGTGAAAGAGAGGTCGGTGAGCCGCTCGGCGCTCGCGTTCTGGACGATGGTGTCCACGCTGATGTTGGACTCCGCCAGCGGCTCGAACACCGCGGCGGCGATGCCGGGGCGGTCCGGTACGGCGCGCAGCGTGATGCGCGCCACCCCGCGCTCGTAGGTGACTCCCCGCACTTTGTTCGCGACTTCCATCCCTTCTCCTTCCGGCGCAACCTCATGGATCAGCGTGCCCGGCACGTCCCGCGCGCTCGACGCCACCAGCACGGGCGTGTTGTACCACGCCGCCAGCTCGATCGAACGCGGGTGCATCTTCGCGCCGTAGCTCGCCAGTTCCAGCATCTCCTCGTAACCGATCTCCGACAGCTTGCGGGCGTCCGGCACGATGCGCGGGTCGGCGGTGTAGATGCCGTCGACGTCCGTGTACACCTCGCAACGCTCGGCTCCGAGCGCCGCCGCCAGCGCGACCGCCGTCGTATCCGACCCGCCGCGCCCCAGCGTGGTCACGTCCATCTCGTGCGTAACGCCCTGGAACCCCGCGACGATGACGATGCGCCCGGCGTCCAGCGCCTGCTGCACGCGCTCCGCGTCGAACTCGACGATGGAGGCGCTTCCGTGCGCGGTGTCCGTGCGGATGCCCGCCTGCGCCCCGCTCATGCTGACGGCCTCTTCCCCGATCTCCCGGAGCGCCATCGTGACGAGCGTGCAGGAGACCAGCTCGCCGGTCGAGAGCAGCACGTCCAGCTCGCGCGGGTCCGGCGCGTCGCTGATCGACTCCGCGAGTTCGATGAGCCGGTCGGTCGTGTCCCCCATCGCAGAGACCACGACCGCGATGCTGTTCCCCGCGCGCCGCGCAGCCGCGATGCGCTCCGCAACGTGGCGGATCTTCTCCGCGTCGCCGACGGACGTGCCGCCGTACTTCTGCACGAGGACGGCCATCTACTCGAGTCCCTTGGGGTGCGGTATCACTTCCGCGCCGCCCCGCGCGGGCTTCAGCACCTGGAAGGTGCCGGTAAGGCCGGACTTGTCGCCGGCGTCCGCCATCTCGTAGCCGATGGTGAACGCCCGGTTCTCGCCCTGTTTCGTGAACGCGACGACGGACGACCCCGCGCCGGAGAGGAAGACTCCGCGTGCGCCCGCCGCCAGCGCATGGTCGAAGATGACCTTCATCTGGCGGTACACCTGCTGACGCTGCGGCTGGTGCAGCCTGTCCT
Organism: Dehalococcoidia bacterium; assembly: GCA_034422595.1. Classification (GTDB taxonomy): domain Bacteria; phylum Chloroflexota; class Dehalococcoidia; order Lucifugimonadales; family Australimonadaceae; genus Bin16. The sequence continues at coordinate 253,360 of DAOUJO010000003.1, forward strand.
GCGTCGCGAGCCGGAGGTACTCCGGACGGTCGAGCGTGAGGCTCGCCACGAGCAGGGCGGTGCGCCCGGCGTTGAAGACGGCGTCCGCGCGCGGGACCTCGGGACCGAGGATGTTCCGGGCCTCGTGCGTCGCCATCGGCGTATCGGGGATGTAGACGACGCACTGCAGGTCCTTCGGCAGCGGAACGGGCGCCGCGTGGACGGTCTCGCCGTCCGCGACGACGATGCTCATGCCGCCCATGAGCGCCGGCGCGACGTTGTCCGGGTGCCCCTCGATCTCCGTGGCCAATTCCAGCAGCCGGTGTGGCGAGAGCGGATAGCCGAGCAGCGCGTTCGCGGCGTAGATGCCGCCCACGATGGCCGCCGAACTGCTGCCGAGTCCCCTGCTGAGCGGGATCTCCTGCCACGCCTCTATCGAGAGGCTGCGCCCGGCGTTGCCGGTCTCGATCAGCACGCGCTCCGCGGAGCGGTACATGAGGTTGCCGGGGTCGCGCCGCAGGTGCTCCGCGCCCAGCCCGTGCAGGCTGAGCACCGGCTCGTCGGCCCAGCCCACGCGCATCGTGTTCCAGAGCGACAGCGCCATGCCGAGGCAGTCGAAGCCCGGCCCGAGGTTCGCTGTGGTCGCGGGAACGCGGATGGTGAGTACGTCTGACATGGAAGCGGGGCGCGCCGTCTCCGGCTGCCCCGCGATTATACAGGCTATCCCGCACCGCACACGGAGGGGAGGCGGGGCGTGGGGTTACGCCCCGTCCTTCTCCTCCTCTTCGTCCGCCTCCGGGAAGAGCGGCGCATCCATGATGTGCCACATGGACAGGGTCGTGCCTTCGGTCACGTTCCCCGCCGGGTCGGACTCGTCTTCGGCGGCTTCGGCAACCGGCGCCGCGCCGCTGGGGGTGTCGTCGCTCCCGGCTGCATCGTCTGCGTCGCCGGCTTCGACTGCGCCCTCGGCCTCGGGAGCGTTGTCGTCGAGCGCGTCCCCGGCTTCGGCGGCTTCGTCGCTGTCGGGAGCGTCCCCGGTTTCAGTGGTGGCATCGTCGAGCGCGGCGGCTGCCGCGTGCCCGTTCGTGGACGCTGCGCCCGCCTTCTTCGGCTGCACCTTTGGCAGCTTCTCGAAGTCCTCCCACGTGCGCTCGCGGAACGCGCTCATCGAGATGACCACGTCGTCATCGGCGAGCTTGGTCATGATCTTCACGCCCTGCGCGACACGGCCCAGCGTGCGTATCTCCGCGAGCGAGGTGCGGTAGATCATCGCGTTGCGGGATCCCACCATGATCTCCTCGTCGTCGGAGCCGGTGACCACCGCCCCGGCGATGGGGCCGGTCTTCTCCGTGATCTTCATGGCGAAGACGCCCTGTGCATTGCGTCCCGTCGTGCGGAACGTCTCAACCGCCGTGCGCTTTCCGTAGCCGCGCTCGCTGATGATGAGCAGCCTGGCGTCCGGGTTGACGACCTCCATCGACACGACCTCGTCGTCGTCATCCGGCAGGCGCATGCCGCCGACGCCGCCCGTGCTCCGTCCCTGCCGCTCGGTCACCGCTTCCAGGCTGAACTGCACGCCCTTGCCCTTGCGGGATATGAGCACCGCGTTCATGCCCTCCTCCGCGAGGCGGGCCGTCAACAGGCTGTCGTCCTTCTCCAGGTCGAACGCCGCCAGCCCCACGCGGCGGATGTTCTGGAACTTGTCCAGATGCATCTTCTTGACCTTCCCCTTGCGGGTGGCCATGAAGATGAACTGGTCGGCCAGCGGGTCGGGGATGGCCACAACGGCGGTGACGGTCTCCTCGTTCGGGTTGATGGCCTCGATCAGGTTCTGGATGGGCGTGCCGCGCGTCTGGCGCGACGAGTCCTCGCCCACCTCGAACACGCGCTTGCGGTAGACGCGTCCCTTGTCGGTGAAGAAGAGCAGGTAGTCGTGCGTGTCCGCGACCACCAGCTGCTGCACGGCGTCGCCCTCGCGGCGCTCCTGGCCGCGCACGCCCTTGCCGCCGCGCTTCTGCAGGCGGTAGAGGCCGATGGGCAGACGCTTGATGTAGCCGCGGTCGCTGAGCGTGAAGACCACGTCCGCGTGGGGCGTCAGCTCTTCCTGCGACTGGTCGCGCGCCTCCTCGTCCGATATCTCGGTGCGCCGGGCGTTGCCGAACGTCTTGCGCAACTCGGCTGTCTCAGCCTTCACCACCGCCAGCACCTTGGCCGGGTCGGAGAGCAGGGCCTGCAGCTCGTCGATGCGCTTCATCAGCTCCTGGTACTCGTTCTCGATGCGCTCGCGTTCCAGCGCCGCCAGGCGCCGCAGCTGCATCTCCAGGATCGCCTGCGCCTGCGCCTCCGTCAGCCCGAACTGCTGCATGAGCCCGTTGCGCGCTTCTTCCGTGTCGGCGGACGCGCGGATGAGGGCTATCACCTCGTCGAGGTTCTCCAGCGCGATCCGCAGACCTTCCAGGATGTGCGCGCGTTCGCGGGCGCGGTTCAGGTCGTACTCGGCCCTGCGCCGGATGACCTCCTTCCGGAAGTCCAGGAAGCGGTTCAGCGCGGAGCGGAGGTTCAGCACGCGCGGCTGGCCGTCCACCAGCGCGACCATGTTCACGTGGAACGCGTTCTGCATGGGCGTGTGCTGGTAGAGGTTGTTCAGCACGACGCTTGCCGAGGCGTTGCGCTGCAGCTCGACCACCATGCGCATCCCTTCGCGGTCGGACTCGTCCCGGACCTCGGAGATGCCGTCGATCTTCTTCTCCTTGGTGAGCGTGGCGATCTTCTCGACGAGCGCCGCCTTGTTGACCTGGTACGGCAGTTCCGTGACCACGATGCGCTGGCGCGCGCCCTTCTCCATGTCTTCCACGGTGGCCTTGGCGCGGACCATGATGCGCCCGTGCCCGGTCTGGTAGGCCTGCTGGATGCCCTCCCGCCCCATGATCGTCGCCGCGGTCGGGAAGTCCGGCCCCTGCACGAACTGCATCAGCTCTTCGGGCGTCGCCTCGGGGTTGTCCACGAGGTGGTCGAGCGCGTCGCACACCTCGCGCAGGTTGTGCGGCGGGATGTTCGTCGCCATGCCCACCGCGATGCCGGACGCGCCGTTCACCAGCAGGTTCGGCACGCGGGCAGGGAGCACGGTCGGCTCGCGCTGGGAGCCGTCGTAGTTGTCCACGAAGTCGATGGTGTCGCGGTCGATGTCCTGCAGCAGCTGCTCGGAGATGGGCGCGAGGCGCGCCTCCGTGTACCGCATCGCCGCGGGCGGGTCGTCGTCCACGGACCCGAAGTTGCCCTGGCCGTCGACGAGCGTGTGCCGCATCGAGAAGTTCTGCGCCATGCGGACGAGGGCGTCGTACACCGGCGAGTCGCCGTGCGGGTGGTACTTGCCGAGCACCTCCCCGACGACCGCGGCGCTCTTCTTGTAGGAGGAGCCGGGACGCAGCCCCATGCCCTGCATCGCGTAGAGGATGCGCCGGTGCACGGGCTTCAGGCCGTCGCGAACGTCCGGCAGCGCGCGCGCAACGATGACGCTCATCGCGTAGTCCAGGTACGCGCTGCGCATCTCCTCTTCTATGCGTACGGGTCTGACGTTGTCGCGGTTCCCCGTTACCATGCGGCTCCTTTCACGCTATGGGGGGAGTGGCCGCCGAACTACCACAACATGTGGTGGGCGGGGGGACTTCCGTCTCCCAGATGTGCCGAAATAGTCTCAGGCATTATAGCAAAACGTATCTGCAACCCCCAACAACCCCGTGACATCCATTTTGGCGCGGTCTACGTCACGCGCCCGGGTAGCCCTTGTAGATCGCTACCGGCAGCCGCGACCACCGCAGATGCTCGATCAGCAGCGTGTCGCCCTCCTCGAACATCCGGTACGTCGACAGGTCGATCGGAAAGCGGACGCGCCCCAGCGCCGTCACGTACGGCTTCGGCGGCAGCGGGTTGAGCGGATGCCGCTTCGCGATAGGCCCCAGCCTGCCCGGAACGAACCCGTGCCGCGCGTACAGCTCGAACCCGCCCAGCAGCGTCCGCGTGAAGAAGAGCACCGCGATCACGAGGAACACCGACGCCAGTATCGACGACCCGCCTATCGGGAACGCCTGCGCAGGCACGAGCAGGATGACGGCGATGACCGCGAAGATGAGGTTGCGCGTCGTCGGCTTGATGAGGTCGCCCCGTTCGGACGCCCACGCGAGCCGGAACTGCATCCCGCAGTGCACGCACTTGGCCTCGCCCGTCAGGTACAGGTGCCGGCACTCGCCGGACGCGTCCACCTGCTGCTGCGGCTGAACGTTCCGCCGTCTCATCTCGGCATCTCTCCTGCTTCGTAGCGCTCCGCCCACCCGGCGAGCCACTCGAACAGCTTGCGGAAGCTCTTCGGCACCTCGTCCTCGCGCTCCGGGTGGCACTGCACTCCCAAGAGCCACGGATGCTCCGGACTCTCCAGCGCCTCCACGATGCCGTCCTCCGGGTGGTACGCCGACGCCATCAAGGACGGCGCGCGCTGCGCTTCCTTCAGCCCCTGGTGGTGACGGCTGTTCGTGCGGTAGATCGCGCCCGCGCCGATGATGGCCCCGAACCGGCTTCCCGGCGACACGTACACCTGGTGCACCGCCGACTGGAACTCCGGCAGCGTGTGCCCCGGCAGGTCCTGGATCAGCCTGCCGCCCATCGCCACGTTGATCAGCTGCATGCCCCGGCATATCCCCAGCGTGGGCATCTCCTCCTCTATCGCGTAGCGGAACAACGCCATCTCCATCTCGTCGCGCTCCGGCTCGATGCCCATCGACCCGTCGAGCGCTTCGCCGTAGAGGGCCGGGTCGACGTCGCCGCCGCCGGTCAGCAGCAGACCGGAGACGCCGTCCATCGCCTCCTCGATCGACGTGAAGCGCTCAGGCGTCAGCACCCGGACCTGTGCCCCGCGCGACTCGAGCGACGCAACGTACCTGCCCGCGCTGCTGCCGTTGGACGTCGTTACGCCGATGAGCGCCACGCGTCAGCCTCCGAGCGCTGCGCTCAGCGCGGAAGCGTCGACGCACTCCCGGGCCATCGCTCCGGCGCGCTCCGCCTTCGCCGCGTGATGAACGCTCACCGCGTCGCTCAGCGACTCCAGCGCCGCCGCCGTGTCGTGCGTGTTCGAGCCCACCGCGATGAGCGGCACGTCCAGGTCGTCCGCGCGCTGGTACACGTACTGCGACGGCGTCTCGCACCCCGTCAGGAAGAGCGCGTTCAGCGGGAAGTTCAGCGCGCTCATCTGGATGTCGATCCGCCCCCCGCGCACGACGACCGCCTGGTTCGGCAGCCGCCCGAAGTAGTTGCCGCCCCACTCCGTGATGAGCCCGCCGATGAGGAAGTGCTCGATGAGCTCGCCGCCGCCATCCTCGCCCGCGAAGTACGTGCCGCCCAGGTGCTCGGTCGCCTGCTGCACCGTCGGCGCGAGCAGTAGCCGCTCCTCCGGCAGCACGCCGAGCACCGGCATCCCCGCGTCTTCCAGCTCGACCGCCAACCGCGCCGAGGCGTCGTGCTCCGCGTAGCGGGACCGCTTGTTCACGACGCACCCCGCGAGCGACTCGCCGAACGCGTCGCGCCATACTCCGGCTGCCGCCGCGCCGAGCGTACGCTCGTACTCCAGCACCGCGACCACCGCCGCGCCCGTGTTCCGCGCCAACTCGGCCTCTCCACCTTCTCCAAGGCCCGGCCCCTCCACCACGACCACGTCGGCGCTCGACGCGGCGCCCTGTACGATCCTGGCCGCCTCCGCCACCTGCGCCGCCGACGGGGCGCCCTCGGCCTCGACCGTCTCCGCCGAGCCGCCCAGCGACGCCAGGAACGCCGGGTCCGCGTCGCCCGCTGCCGACAGCGGCTTCACGAGCGTCACGCGCTTCCCTTGCGACCGCAGCACCGCCGCGAGCCCGCAGGCGACCGTCGTCGCGCCCGCTCCCGGCCGTGCCCCTGCAATCTGCACCACGCTCATCCTGGCTTCCAGTCCTCCCTCACGGATCGCCGCCGAGTATATCAGCGCCACTACACCGAGCACCCTCACCCGCCGCGCAAGCGCGTCGACCTCTCCCAAGGGGAGAGGTGGGCCATACAGGGCATCCACGAGGGATGCCCCTACACCGGGCACCCGAGAGATGCTTCGACTCCGCTGCGCTCCGCTCAGCATGACAGGCACCACTCCCCACACCACACCACCGTGTGCGCTGCCCGCGCACCCTGGATTCCCGCCGGTGCGGGAATGACGAGGTTGGCGGCGGATATCAAGGGTGCCAATGGGGGCTCTCATCTGGCACTCTTGATGCGATCCCAAGAGCGAACCGGCCACGTCATCTGGCATCCTTGAGATTCTTGAGTCTGGGTTTTTCAAGGCCGTGGCCTGCTTCCCGGGCTCCAGAGCATCAAGAATCTCAAGAGTGCCAGTGTTTTCAAGTTTGTGCGTCATCGTCCGGTGTCTCATCCTGTTCCAAAGTGTTGCGCGGTGGCAGCGACCAGCGCCATTCACCCGCTCCATGAGCCCCGCCGGGTACGCTCACACGAGTGCATACGACGTCACAGGCGGCGCGGGCGCGGAAGAGGGTGCGCCGGGATATGCCCAACATGGCGGCTTCGCGCTCGACCTCGGCGGCGGGGCGGGGGCAGTCAGCCAAGGCGCGCATGAGGAACGTCTGTGCAGCGCGTACCTTCGCACCGTCGTTGTGGCGGGGTTCGGCGAGAGCCTTCACATGGGCGGGGAAGACGGGTTTACGCCAGGCGACGGTACAGTCTTCGGCGGCGGGAAGGACGAAGGGGATGGCCGGGGCGTCGTCGCTCATTGCAGGACGGAGCGGGACGAGGAAGCGCCTCTCGGCGGGTCCCACGACGGCGGTGGTGAAGACGACGGACGCCTGGGGGAGGCGGCGTTGCATGGCTGTGACGGCGCGGGGGTAGTTCGGCGCAGGGTTGTGGGTGAGGGCTATCACGGCTGCGCCGGAACGGGCAGCGAGGGCCTTGAGCATGCCGAGGACCGTCGTCACGTGGGCGCGGTGCATCGAGGCGAGGTCTTCCACCTGGTCGACGACGAGGAGGGCGGCGCTGCCTGCGTCGATGAAGTTGGCGAGCCGCTTCATGACGTGGTTGAGGCCCGGCCAAGGCGCGATGGTATCCGAGGCGTTCGGCGCCGGCTCCGGCCATCGCGGAGCGGGGAGCCTGATGCCGTACGGCCTTCGGCGGGGAGCGTCCTCGTCGTCGAAGTCATCGTCATCATCGAAATCGTCATCGTCCTCGTAGTCCGGGCCGTCCTCCGGGGGCGGGTCGTCCGGGTGGTAGTCGATAGGGTGCTTAGGCGAGAGGAGGTCTGCGAGGTAGGTGCGTTCCAGGTCTGCGCCGAAGAGGCGGAGGGTAGGGAGGACGTCGGCCTTCGGGTTGCCGTTCAGGAGGGCGAGAACGACGGGGGCGCAGGGGAAGGCGGCGTCCGGCTGATCGGGCGCGGCTGCGCCGCGTGAGACGCGGGCGGCGATGTCCAAGGCGATGGAGGTCTTGCCGGATGAGGGATAGCCGGCGATGAGGGTGAGCTTGCCGAGTGGGACGCGGTTTGGCCATAGCCAGTCCGGAGGCTGCTGGATGAAGAAGTTGAAGGGCTGAAGTCCTGCCGCCTGAGCGCCGCTGGAGGTGTAGAACTCCGATGCCGGCGCGAGGCCGCGTTTGGCGAGGGCGTCCATGACGCGGTCGGGTGGACAGACGAGGCATCGGAAGGAGAAGCCGCCTTCCGGGTCGTAGACGATGGTAAGGGTCGGGGCCTCGGCGTGGCTGTGGGAGGGGCAGTGGAGCATGGGGCCGTCTGCGCAGCCGCAGCCTGGTACGCCGCATCGGAGGGCGCGGGTGAGGCGGTCGGCGTATGCCCTGTCGTGCGGTGGGAGGGTGTCGGGCGATATGTAGTTGTCAGGCGCGGGTGCGGGTTGAATAGCCATGCACCCATCGTAGGGAGGGGTGTGGCGTCTGCGCAACGGGCGCGTGTCACTAAATCAACATCGATGGACAGGATGGGGGAGCGACAGGCTCACCATGAGCGGGGCAAGGGCACCCACAAGGGATGCCCCTACACCAAGCACCCGAGAGATGCTTCGACTCCGCTGTGCTCCGCTCAGCATGACAGCCCTCCCGCGCCGCGCACCGGAGCACCCCTGGATGCGGTTGACAGTATCTATCGAATGATGATATATCGCTATCCGGTATATCGGCATACGGTATATCGCATCAGTGTTTGCAGAAGGAATGGAACCTTCTTCTTCAGGCAGGTCTGCAGTGACAACGTCGAACCGAACGCCTTCGGACTTGCTTCCCTTACCAGCCTCCCAGTTGCACATCCTGCTCGCCCTGGCCACCGGCGAGAACCACGGCTACGCAATCATGAAGGAGATAGAGGCGTTCACCGGCGGAGCGGTCACCATGGGGCCGGGCACACTGTACGGCGCCATCAAGCAGATGTTGAAGGCAGGGTTGATCGAGGAGAGTTCCGAAAGGCCAGACCCCGATCTAGACGATCAGCGTCGACGTTACTACCGCCTTACAGACCTCGGTGGAAGCGCTCTCGACGCCGAGGTGGTCCGACTCGAGCAACTCGCCCGCACCGCAAGGACGAGGCAGGCGAATGTCGTCCAGAGGCGAGGGGTCCGACATGTTCTCTGAAGGCGTGTACCGGGTGCTCCTCGTGGCGTACCCGAGGGAATTCCGGCGCGAGTACGGAGAACTGATGCTGCAGTTCTTCCGCGACAGGATGCGTTGCGACGGCAGGGGTCTGCGAAGGCTGGTCATATGGACGCAGTTGCTCTTCGACCTGGCGGTTTCTGCTGTCAGGGAACACGCAGGAGGGTTAGGCATGAGCAAGGACAGGCCCATCATAGAGACCGAGGCACTCACCAAGGTCTACGGGAGTATCGCCGCTGTGGACGGCCTCTCAATGTCCGTCCCGCACGGCCACGCCTTCGCGCTGCTCGGTCCGAATGGATCAGGGAAGACAACCACGATGGGGATGCTGCTTGGGTTGGTGCGGCCGACCTCCGGCACCTTCAGCCTCTTCGGCTCTACCGCCGGGCTCGAAGAGTCCCTGCGCCGCGTGGGCGCGATCATCGAGTATCCATCCTTCTATCCCTACCTCACCGGTCGAGAGAACCTTCTCTACTTCCAAGGCATCTTCGAACGGGGCGCACCGGAAGACATCGACGGCTTGCTCGACAGGGTCGGTCTCGCAGACAGCGGAGACAAACGCTTCAGCACGTACTCGCTCGGCATGAAACAGCGCCTGGGCCTTGCCTTTGCCCTTCTCGGCGGGCCCGAGGTGCTGTTCCTCGATGAACCCACGAATGGCATGGACCCTGCGGGCATGGCTGAAGTCCGTCAGCTGATCCGCGAACTCTGTGCAGACGGGAGAACGGTGCTCATGGCGAGTCACCTGCTCAATGAGGTCGAGCAGGTGTGCGACAGCGTCGCCATCATGTCCAAAGGAACGCTCATCGCTCAAGGGGACGTCTCAGAGATCCTCCAGTCCGGAAATCAGATCCGGCTCAGGACCACCGACGACGAGAAGGCCGTGGCAATCCTCTCCGAGCTGGACTGGATCGAGGACGTGCAGGTGGAGAACGGCGAAATCGTCGTATCCGCTCCAAGCGACAGGTCCGCACTGGTCTCCACCGCCCTCGGACGCTCGGGCGTCTACGTGATCGAGGCAAACCCGGGTCGCGGCGCCCTGGAACGCTACTTCCTCGAAGTCACCAACGCCCGGGAAGAAAGACCGGAGAACGCATGATGCCGATGCAGGAAGTCCTCCGCCTCACAAGATGGGAGTGGTTCAAGCTCCGCCGACTCCGGATGCCGTGGGTCCTGCTTGCGGTAGCCGTGCTGATCTCGCAAATGGGCATCTGGACCAACTATCTCGCCTACCACAACGACACGGTGCAACAGGTCGTCACCGGCACCTTCGCTTCTTACAGCGTCTCATGGGAAGAGGAAGGCCGAGAGGTCTCGGTGACGATGACCTGCGCGGATGCAATGAGGGGCCGAGTCCCAACGGGCCTCGATCAGATCCCTGAAGAGCGGTTGCAGGAGTACTGGGACAATGTGGACGAATGGCTTGCCGACGGAACATGCGAGAACTTCCAATCCGCCGAGGAGCTTCGCAGGGGTTTCACACTGCCGAACAGCATGACCGCAAGTATCTCCGGTTTTTCTTCGCTGGGCCCCGTTGCGATAGGCCTCCTGCTCATCATGATCCTCACGGCTTCCCTCGTGGGGTCTGAATACGGGTGGGGCACCCTACGGACGGTCCTTGCCGGAGGCGTCGGACGGTGGAGATTCCTCTCCGCGAAACTCCTTCTGCTCCTGTGCCTATGCGCCGGCGTACTCACCATCATCGCAGCGGTATCCGTTGCGTCCAGCCTGGCAGCCGGTCTGCTCTCTCCGGACGAGACGGGAGGGCTCGTCGACGCCGGTAAGTGGTCGGACGTGGCCATCGTCTCGTTCAAGAGCGTCTATGGATTCCTGCCATTCATAGCGCTCAGCGCCTTCGCTACCGTGCTCACGTCTTCTCGCGGTCTGGGGATAGCGCTCTCAGTCGGGTATTTCATCGTCGAGTCCATCGTCGCGCCGCTTCTCAGCCTCAGCGACACGCTCGCCAATGCCGCGGACCGGCTTCTGATCCAAGGCTTCCGCGCCTGGACTGCCATCCCAGCCGGCGAGGGCTCTTCGGAAACGATCGAGGCCTTCGTGACCGTCCTCGCATACACCGTCTTCTTCGTTGCAGCGACTTCCTGGATATTCAAGCGCAGGGACATCGGCGGGGCTGCAGGAGACTAGGCTGCGCTGCGCGTCGACCTCTCTACTTGCCCGGCGACGCCTGCATCGCTTAGAATCTCAGGGTTGCTATGAACTACGCCATCATCGAAACAGGCGGGAAGCAGTACCGCGTCCAGGAGGGCGACTCCATCACCGTGGAGAAGCTCGCCGGTGAAGAGGGCGACTCCGTCGAGCTCGACAACGTGCTGCTCGTCTCGAAGGACGCGAAGGTAACCGTGGGCCAGCCCCGTGTGGACGGGGCGAAGGTCGTCGCGGAGGTTGCGCGCCAGGGCAAGGCGGACAAGATCACCATCCTGAAGTACAAGCCCAAGGTGCGCTACCACGTCAAGAGCGGCCACCGCCAGCCGGTTACCCAACTCTCCATCAAGCAGATCGTCGCCGGATAGGAGGCTCACTCGTGGCGCACAAGAAAGCGGGCGGAAGCAGCCGAAACGGCCGGGACAGCCACGGCCAGCGGCTCGGCGTCAAGCGATTCGCGGGCGAGAGCGTCCGCGCCGGAACCATCATCGCGCGCCAGCGCGGCACGAAGATCCACCCCGGCGTCAACGTCGGCATGGGACGGGACTTCACCCTCTACGCCCTCGTGGACGGGCGGGTGATGTTCGACCACGCGAACAAGCTGCGCAAACGCGCCAACGTGTCGACGGCGTAGCGGAGCACGCGAGCGATGAAGACAGAGATACACCCGGACTACTACCCCGACGCCGTCGTGAACTGCTCCTGCGGGGACTCCTTCACCATCGGCGCGACGAAGCCGCAGATCAAGGTCGAGATATGCAGCTCCTGCCACCCCTTCTTCACCGGTGAGCAGCGCATCGTCGACACGGAAGGCCGCGTGGAGCGTCTGAAGAGGCGCTTCAACCTCCAGTAGGCTCCTGCTGCATGGCGCAGGCGCAACAGCAGTATTCGATCTACGGAGGCCAGGCGGTCATCGAGGGCGTGATGATCCGCGGGCGGCACGTCTACTCCGTTGCCGCGCGGCACCCTACCGGCATCATCAAGACGATCACCCGTCCCATCCCGACCTGGAGCGTCAACCGCTTCCGCCGCATCCCGTTCATCCGCGGCACGCTCGTCCTCTCCGAATCGCTCATCGTCGGCATGCGCGCGCTGACCTGGTCCGCCCAAGTCTCCTCTGGCGAGACCGAGGACGATGAAGAGCCGATCCCGCCCCTCGCGATGGCGCTCACGCTCGCGACCTCCCTCGTGCTCGGCATCGGCCTCTTCTTCATCCTGCCGCTGCTCATCACCCACGGCTTCATCGACCGCTTCACCGACAACTCGATCCTGAGCAACACGGCGGAGGGCGTCCTGCGCCTCGCCGTCTTCTTCATCTACCTGACGGTCATCGGCCTGATGCCGAGCATCAAGCGCGTCTTCGGCTACCACGCCGCGGAGCACATGGCCGTCCACACCCAGGAGGCGAGGCTCCCGCTGAAGAGCGAGAACGTGCGGCTCTTCCCGGCGGCGCACCCGCGCTGCGGCACCGCCTTCCTGCTCACCGTCATGATCGTCTCCATCATCGTGTTCGCGTTCCTCGGCACGCCGGACCTGCCCATCCGCATCGCCTCCCGCATCGTCCTCATCCCCCTGATAGCGGGCGTCTCCTACGAGGTGATACGTATGAACGCCGCGCACGCCGGCAACGCGCTCGTGCGTGCGAGCACCCTGCCCAGCCTCGCCCTGCAGTCGATGACGACCCGCCCCCCTGACGACGGCCAGATCGAGGTCGCCATCGCCGCCATGAACGCGGCCGTCGAGGGCGACGCCGAGGCCGAGGCTGCGGGGGCCGGGGCAGGCGCCCCACCCCTCTTCACCCACCGTGGGTGCGGCTGCTGAGCCAAGGCGGAGAGGGGACCCGAGAGATGTTTCGACTGCGCCTGCGGCTCCGCTCAACATGACAAGGGGCTACTACCCTGCCTGTTTCGCTTCCACAGCGCGATCCAGCATCTCCCGCGCTGCCTGCGCGACGCTTGCTCCGCTGCCCAGCATCCCGGCGATCTCCCCGGCACGCTCATCGTCGCTCAGCGACTCCGCGCCCGAGTACGTCCGCCCGTCCTGCACCGCCTTGCCCACGCGGAAGTGCGTGTCCGCCCATACGGCGATCTGCGGCAGGTGCGTCACGCAGAGCACCTGAGCCCGCCTGCCGACCGTCCACAGCTTCCTCCCCACCACCTCCCCAGCGCGGCTGCCGATGCCGGCGTCTATCTCGTCGAACACGAGCGACGGCGCGCCCGACGCCGTCTGCAGCGCGCTGTTGAGCGCCAGCATCATCCGCGACGTCTCGCCGCCCGACGCCACCTTCGCCAGCGGGCGCGACTCCTCCCCCGGGTTCGTCCGGGCCTCGAACGTGACGCGGTCTATCCCGCTCGGCGAGAAGGCGCAGCGCTTCCCGTCCGGCGTGGGCAGGCCGTCTTCCGCCTCGTCCTGCTCGACCGCGACGTCGAACGACGCGCGCTCCAGCCCCACCTCCCGCAGCTCGGCGGCGACCGCCTCGCTCAACCTTTCCGCCGCGCTCCGGCGCGCCTCCGACAACCCGGCTGCAAGCGCACCAGCGCCATTCGACGCCTCGGCCAGCGCACGCTTCAACTCCTCCCGACGCTCGCCGGCTGTCTCGATGCGCTCCAGCTGCGTGCGTGCGTCCTCAGCGAACGCGAGCACCGCGGACTCGGAGCCGCCGTACCTGCGCTTGAGGCGCCGCAGGAGCTCGACGCGCTCCTCTATCTCCGCCAGCCGCGCCGGATCGGACTCGACGCTCTCCGCGAGGCGGCGCACCTCGCGCGCAACGTCGCCAAGCTGCGCGACGGCGGACTCGAGCGCCTCGACCTGCGCGCCCAGCGCCTCAGCGGCGCCCGGAGCGCGCCGCAGGCGGCCGAGCGCCTCCGCGGCGAGGTCCGCGGCGTTGCGGTCGTCCTCGCTGAGGGCCTGATAAGCGGCGGCGCAGGCGTCGCGCACGCTCCCGGCGTGCTCCAGGACGTTCCGCTCGCGCAGCAGCGCTTCTTCTTCGCCGTCTACCGGAGCAGCCGCCTCGATCTCGTCCACCTGGAACGCCAGCAGATCACGCCGCTGCTCCGCATCCCGTATCGCGGCGTCTGCGTCGTCGAGTTCGTCCTGCACGCGGCGCGTCTCCGCGACCGCACGCTCGACAGCGTCGCGCTGCTCGCCGAGGACGCCGAAGTCGTCCAGCACGCGCATCTGGAAGCGCGGATCGAGCAGCGAAAGGTGCGACCCCTGTCCGTGGACGTCCACCAGCGCCCCGCCGACCGCACGCAGCATGCTCACCGGCACGGCGCGACCGTTCAGGCGGGAGACCGTCCGTCCTTCCTTGTGCACCTCGCGGTACAGCACGGCGACCCCGTCCTCCTCGTCCACCTCCACCCCGAGCTCCGCGAGCGCTTCCCGTACACGCGGCCCGCTCACTGCGAAAACCGCCTCGACGCTCGTGGAGTCCGCGCCGCGCCGCATCATCCCCCGGTCCGCCGCGCCGCCGAGCACGAACGCCAGCGCGTCCACCAGCAGCGACTTGCCTGCTCCCGTCTCTCCGGTGATGACGTTCAACCCCGGCCCGAATACGAGGCGCGTCTCCTCTATGACGGCGAGGTTGCGGACGGTGAGTTCTGCCAGCATCGCGCGCCGATTATACGTTGGCCCGCCGTCCCTCTCCGCTCCGGACGGCGATGTAGACGCCCAGCAAGAGCAGCGCTCCGCCGGGCAGCACCGTCCACGGCGGGACCTCTTCCAGCACCGGGATCGCCAACAGCGTCGCCAGCACCGGCTCGGCGCGCACCGCGAGCGTCACGTTCACCGCGGGCATGTAGCCCAGCGCCCAGTTCAGCAGCGAGTGCCCCACTGCCTGCGGCAGCAGCGCCGCCATCGCCATCCAGAAGTACGACTCCGCCGGGAGGCCGAGCATCGGCGCTCCGCTCCCCACCGCCGCTGCCAGCAGCACGACCGCCGCGACGGCGTAGACGATGGTGATGTAGGGCAGGGTGGGGATATGCCTGCGCACGCGGCGTCCCACGAGCAGGTAGCCCGCAACCGCCACCGCTCCGCCGAGCGCCAGCGCGTCGCCCAGCAGGTGCCGCTCGCCCTCCGCCCAGTCGCCTGCCGCGATGACGATGCCTCCCGCCACGCTCACAACGACGGCGAGCGCGGTGAGGCGTCCGACCTTGTCCGGCGAGGCGAAGTGCGCTCCGACCGCCACGAACACCGGCGTGGTCGTGACGAGCAGCACCGAGCTTGCCACCGACGTGTGCGAGAGCGACGTTATCCAGAGCGCGAAGTGCGCCGCGAGGAAGATGCCGGACCCCGCGAGGAGCAGAGAGTCGGAGCGGCGTACGGTGGCGAACCCTCCGCGTCCCGCGATCCCGGCGGTTACGCCGACGATGACGGTGGCGATGCACATGCGGTACGCCGCCACCGTGAGCGGGGGCGCGTCCGCCAGCCTGATGAAGATGGAGGCGAGCGAAACACTCACCACCCCCACCCCGACCCATACGTAGACCATCGCCCTGATTCTGCCACGCGCGCCTCCAACCCTCACCCCCCAACCCACTGGTCCACCCTCACCCCCGCATCAAGTGCGGGGCAGGCTCTAACCCTCTCCCCTCAAGGGAGAGGGGACCAACCCCTCAGGCCCGGGGCGCGGCAGGCGTGAGGCTGGTAACCTAAACGCCACCCCATGCAACCACCTCGCCAGCGCACCGAGCCGTCCGACCGTCCGAGGCAGACCAGGGTTCGGGGCGGGACATTCTCCGCGCTCCGCTACCGCAACTTCCGGCTCCTCTGGTTCGGTACGCTCTTCATGAGCAGCGGGACCTGGATCCAGCAGGTGACGCTGGGCTGGCTGGCGTACGAGATGACCGGATCGCCAGTACAGGTGTCCATCGTGCTGGGGCTGCGCGCCCTGCCGATGCTGGGAGCGCCCATCGCGGGAGTCGTCGCCGACAAGTTCGATCGCCGCGTCGTTCTCCTGTTGGACCAGTTCTACCTGGCCCTCCTCGCGGTCATATTCGCGCTCATCCTCCAGCTGGGGTTCGTGGAGCTGTGGCACCTGCACGCGTTCTCGTTCCTGACCGGCGCCGGGTGGGCGCTGAATAATCCCCTCCGGCAGACGCTCGTGGGCAACTCGGTGCCGCGCGAGCGACTCATGAACGCGATAGCGCTGAACTCGATGGCGTTCAACTCGATGCGGATGATCGGCCCGGGCATCGCGGGCGGCATGATCGCGTTGCTGGGGCCGGAGGTGAATTTCCTGCTGCAGGCAGTGATGTACGGCATCGTCGTCCTGCTCGTGCTGCCGTTCCGCGCCGAGTTCGCCGAGGGACGGGAAGGGCGCAAGCAGCAGTCGCCGCTCGCCGACCTGAGAGAAGGGTTGGCCTACGTTGCGCGGGAACCCGTGCCCCGCTACGCCATCATCCTCAGCCTGATACCGACGCTCACGCTGATGGCGTTCATCCAGACCCAGATGCCCGTGTTCGTCGCGGAGGACCTGGGCGACTCGGAAGGCGCGCTGCTCGGCTTCATGTACGTCGGCATGGGCGTTGGGGGCTTCGTGGGCGCCGTGCTCGTCGCGCGCTTCCATACTGTCGAACACAAGGGACGGCTCTCGCTCTTCGGGGTCGCGGGAGCGGCGGTGGCCGTGCTGGCGCTTTCGCAGGTGGACGTCTGGTGGCAGGCGTGGGCCATCCTGGTCGTGCAGCAGCTCTTCTTCATCATGGTGATGACCACCAACAACACGATCCTGCAGTCGGTGACGCCGGACTACATGCGCGGGCGCGTGATGGGCATCTACATGCTGGACGTGGGGATGCAGCCCCTGGGAGGCGTCATCGCCGGGCTGATCGCGGAGGACTACGGCGTGTCCATGGCGTGGCTGCTGGGGGGCTCGGTGGGACTGGTGATGGTGGTCCTCGTCACCGCTGTTGCGCCGTCGTTCAGGCGTCTGCGGCTGTAGCGAGCGCAGACGAGACAGCTTCCGCCAGCTCCGCGTCGCGCTCGGGAGGGACGGTGCGCAGGTCGAGCAACAGTCGCTCGTCCTCGATGCGCGCCACCACAGGAGGCGACCCTTCGCGGAGCCGTCGCGCGAGTTCGTCAGGGCCGCCCACAGACGATGCGTCCATGCTGACGAGCCGCGACGGCAGCTCGTCCGTCGGCAGGCTGCCTCCGCCGAGCCTCGACGCGCCATCCACCACCGAAGCCCGGCCCCCGATCCGCTCCGCGACGGCCTTCGCTCGTTCGCTCAACTCCTCTGGCGATGCCGAGATCATGCGCCAGACCGGTATCTGCTGCATCGCGTCGCCGCGTATGTAGTGGAGCAGCGTGCGGTGCAGCGCCGCGAGCGTGAGCTTGTCGGCGCGCAGTGCGCGTGCGAGCGGGTGCGCGCGCAACGCCGCCACGAGATCCGCGCGTCCGGCGGCCAGCCCCGCCTGCGGTCCGCCGAGCAGCTTGTCGCCGGAGAAGAAGACGAGGTCCGCGCCCGCTGCAAGGCTCTCCTGGGGCATCGTCTCGTGCCCGATGCCGAACTGCGCCGTGTCCAGCAGCGCGCCCGAGCCGAGGTCGTGCAGGACGGGCACCCCATGCGCCGCGCCCACGGCTGCGATGTCCGCCAGCGACGGCTCGTGGGTGAAGCCGGTCACGCGGAAGTTGGAGCGGTGCACCACCAGCAGCGCAGCGGTCTGCTCGGTGACGGCGCGCTCGTAGTCCGCTGCGTAGGTGCGATTGACGGTTCCTACTTCCACGAGCCTTGCACCGCTCTGCACGAGAACGTCCGGTATCCGGAAGCCGCCGCCTATCTCGCTCGCTTCTCCGCGCGAGACGATGACCTCACGACCCGCAGCGACCGCCGCAAGACCGAGCAGCATCGCTCCCGCGTTGTTGTTGACGGCGACCGCGTCCTCCGCGCCGGTCAGCCGGCGCAGTAGCCGCGCGACCGCCCCGTACCTGCTACCGCGCTTGCCGTCCTCCAGGTCCAGTTCGAGGGTCGAGTAGCCCTCCGAAGCGGCGGCGGCAGCGCGGATGCTCTCACGAGAGAGCGGAGCGCGTCCCAGGTTCGTGTGGAGGATGACGCCCGTGGCATTGAGCACGTGCACGGGCCAGTCCGCCTCGCCTTGCTGAATCGCCTCCGCCACGTCCTGCGCCACTCCTTCCGCGGCAGGCGGGGCCGCGCCACCCGCCACGGCGGCGCGTGCTTCGGCGATGCGCTCGCGCACGGCAGCGGTGATGATGTCCTGGCGGTAGCCCTCGGCAAGCAGCGCGGCGACGGCAGGCTGCGCGAGCACGTCGCTCACGGCCGGCAGGTTTCGCAATGCGTTCTCGGCCATGTGCCCATGTTATACCCGTATAATCGTGGAGCGTGCCGAGGTGGCGGAATGGCAGACGCCGCGGACTTAAAATCTGCTGTCCATAAGGGCGTGTGGGTTCGAGTCCCACCCTCGGCACCAAGGCAACCCATCCCTATGAGCAATGTGGCTAGGTCTACTCCCCGTGCGTAACCGAAATGTAATCTTGCATAGGCCGGAAGTCACGCCTATGTCATTCAAACGGTGGTATGGTGGGTTGCGCAGTAATGAATGTGGTCGACGCACCGCCGGCCCCCGCGACCGAGAACCCGGGGCGCATGCACTTGGATGCGAAACAGCAATGGAGTGGAGGCGCCGATGTCCAGATGGGTTGAATCGGACAGGGGAGGGCTGACAATCGCTTGCCCTGTGGAAGGGGCGTAAAGCGGTGTGTCGTTTCATCTCCGCCTATCGCTGGGAATTGCTGTTACTGTTCGTTGCTCCTCTAGTCGGTTCCATAGCAAATCAATTGGCCCTGTTCTCGACCGAGTGGTGGTCGATCACGCGCGGCTCGGGGGGCGGCCGCTATCTCTACTACGGAGGCGGGGCCTTCGGGGCTCTGGCTACAGCGGGCTTCTTGGGCCTGCTCTATGGGCGAGTGCACGGCTTGGGACGGGAGTTTCTGACGTTGACGTGGGGCTATGTCCTGGCGATAAGCATCGTCGGGGCACTGCTCGGATTTGCGCTGTTTGTCCTTGGGCCGGCGGCGTTCGGGGACGTGACTAGAGACCTGCAAGCGCAGTTCGAGTATTACGATGCACGTGTGGTGTTGGGAGCTCTGGTAACGCTGCCTGTTTTGGTGGTGTTTGCCCGTCGCGCTTCACGGCTCAGCCTTACCCATGCGTTCTTCTTGTTCCTGGTCTTCCAGGCCACGCCTGCGGTGGACCTGATACTCACGGTGAGCAGCATCTACGACCAGATAGCCAGCCCGCTGGCGCTGGAATTCAGATGGCTTCTCTTCTTCCCGCTCACCCAAGGCTTCAATCTCGTTGAGGCGTGTGTGTTGGCGTGGCTGCTGGGCAACTTTATTCTGCGTGGAGAGTTGTTCCGCAGACAGACTGTCCTGGTATTGTTCGCGTTGGTCGTGGCCGGTTGGATGCATGTGGTAGTCCCGTCATGGGACTCGCCCCTCATCTTTTGGCGCTGGCTACTGGAAGGGGTAGCTGAGGCGATCGTACTCGGCACGATACTCCCTCTGGCCCTCATCTACCTCGTGCGTGTACGCCGGCCCACTCCGGCGGTTGGGACTGTCAACGGGGCGCGCACGCTACCGCTCATCGCGTTCCTGGCTGTTGCCCTGTATCTCGTAGCCGCGATGAAGCTACTCCCCCCTTGGGAATTCGGGGTGGTGGGTAGCGCGAGATGGCTGGGAATCATCGTCGGCCCGATAATCCTGACGGCTGCGGCCGGTGTCGTGTCAGGACGGTTGCTTTCGGCAGCGCGGGTAGACCGGGGCCTCGCTATCGGGTTGTTGTGGGGAATCCCAGGGTCGGCGGTCACCAATGTGACGCTTGGTCTGGCTCTGTATTCCGAGATTGATGCACCGTGGGGTTTCGCATCGGCGACCTGTCTGGTGCTCGCCGGCGTCACTGTGTTCTTCACCTGGCTCTGCAAGCAATCACGGGGGACGACAACACAAGGTCCGTCTACGCCCGGTGGTGACGACGGCACCTCTAGCTGCGGAGGCTCCTAGGACATCTGACCGAGCCTCTCAAGGCCAGCTAAACGGACCTCGGGGTGGCGTGGGGTGACTTTCCAACGGAACCCTGATTGCGTGTGCCGTTTGAGAGGAGTGAGCCCTCGGCGAAGCCCGCACCCTACCCGCGTTGACCCTGATGCCGCCCCACCATACACTTGTCCCCTGTGCCTCCTGCCATATCGGAGCGCGCTTCCAGGTCATTCGCATGATGGCCGGGAGCGGGATGAAGCCATACCACGTATGCAGAACAGTGACGCAACGCCGGCCCCCGACCCGGGAAGCGGGGATGGCCTGGAAGGCATCGCTCTGCCCGCCGACTACCTGCCCCAGGTAGCACAGGCGCTGGCGCACGACCGCGAGCGGGCCTCCACCTATCTCAAGCACACTCTCATAGGCGACCCCGAAGCCGACGAGACGCTGGCAGAGTGCTCCTCGCTGGAGCGGGCCGAACTGTACCTCTTCGTCCAGGCGGGGATGGACGGCGATAAGGCCGCTCTGGCCGACGCTCCCACTGCCCTGCGGGAGTTCTTCGAGCGGTTGGATTCCGTGCCGGACTGGTTCCACGAGACAGACCCTATGCCGGGCATCCGGAGCTTCCACCGGAACTCCTCTCTCATCCTGGGGGCGATGGTCGGCGGCGTCCTGGTCGAGGGGTTCACGACGAACATCAGCAAGTCGTTCTTCCTGAGCGGGCGGCTGCGGGACCAGGGCGTCAGGCGGCTCAAGCAGAACAACCGTCACATGCTGGAGATATTCATGCCGGGCGGCATGGACAGGCAGGGCGACGGCTTCAAACTGTCCGTTCGCATCCGGCTGGTGCATGCGCATATCCGGCGTCTGCTCGAGGATTCAGGAGACTGGGACGGGGACGCATGGGGAGTGCCGGTCAGCTCCGCGCACCTGGGCTTCGCCATCGCTGCTTTCTCGGCGCGGCTGCTTCACCATGCCAAGAGACTGGGCGCCCAGTTCAGCGATGAGGAGAGGGCGAGTTTCATGCAGACATGGCGGCGGACGGGGCATGTCATGGGCATCCCCGAGGCCATCCTCTACCACGACGAGGCCGACGCGCTGAGGACGTTCGACGCCGGCCGCATATGCGAACCCCCTATCGATCTCGAATCCATCGCAATGGCGAACGCGTTGGAGAACTCGGCGCCGGTGGTTGTCGGGATCGCGGACCCTTCCCAGCGGCGCAGCCTGGCAAAGTACGTGTACAACGTATCAGGCGCGCTCATAGGCAAGGAGATGGCCGCCGCCCTGCGGTACCCCAAGCGCAACACGTTCGGCGTGCTTCCGCTGTTCCGATTGGACGTCCGGTACAAGCACCTGATGGCCAAGCTCTTCCCGAACTACGCCGCCCGGATGAAGCAGAATGACTTCACCGGCATGCTCGGGGCGTCGGCGTACGACGAGGCGGGGCTCACCTATGGGTGGCCGGACAACGTCTATGCGGAACGATCGAGCCGATGGTAAGGGCGCGTGGGCGCATAGACCTTTGCTCGTCAGGTTATCCATCGGTACAGATGAACAGGGGCGCCGGCTGAAACCTGCGGTACCTGTATACCAGTCATATTGACGAGTGCACTGAACGAACCTATACTCGGGTGCGGTTGTGACGCGGACGAGGCTTTCGAAAAAGCATCCGTATAGTGCCATAACTGAGGAATCAGGTGAGGCCATAAGTGGCAGTTACTGGCTTGAATTATACAGACAACGGGCAGCTGATGCTCGATGGTTCCGTTCTACCGACAGACTATATAACTAACGCAGAAAAGACACTTAAGTATGACTATGAACGCACGGTGAACTATCTCAAGCATACGCTGATAGGCGACCCGGAAGTCGACGAGATGTTGGAAGAATGCGCCTCTCTGGAACGCGCAGATATGCAACGGTTCATCCACGCAGGTATGGAGCAGGACAAGAGCGTTCTGCCTGACGCTCCTGCTGTGATACGCGAGTTCTTCGAGAGGCTGGAAACTCCCCCGGAGTGGTTCGATCGCGAAGCCACCCGCCCGGGCATCAGGAGCTTCCACCGGAATTCACCACTCATACTCGGCGGCATGGTTGGCGGCGTGCTCGTGGAAGGGTTCGCCACCAACATCAGCAAGTCGTTCTTCCTGACGGGCCGGATCCGGGACCAGGGCGTCAGGCGGCTGAAGCAGAACAACCGGCATATGTTGGAGATATTCCTGCCCGGTGGTCTGGACAGGCAGGGCGACGGTTTCAAACTGTCGGTCCGCATCCGGTTGGTGCATGCTCAGGTCCGCCGCCTGCTCGCCATGTCCCGGGACTGGGACCACGAAGCCTGGGGCGTACCGGTAAGCGCCGCGCACTGTGGCTGGGCGCTCAGCGCCTTCTCGGCGCGGCTGCTGTACCACGCCATGCGGTTGGGCGCCCGGTTCAGTCCCGAAGAGCGCGTGAGCTTCATGCAGGTGTGGCGGTATTCCGGTCATCTGATGGGTATACCGGAATCGATCCTCCTGGAGGATGAACAGGACGCGCTGAAGCTGTTCAACGTCGGGCTCATGTGCGAACCGCCGCCGGGCCTCGAATCGGTCGTTATGGCGAACGCGCTCGTGAATGCGGCGCCTCTGGTTATCGGCCAGTCGGACCCGGAACAGCGGCGCGGACTTGCGAAGTACGTATACCACGTGTCGAGCGCCCTGATCGGCAAGCAGATGTCGCGCGATCTGCGGTATCCCAGGCACCAGACCTTCGGCGTGCTTCCGCTGTTCCGGATGGACGTCCGGTACAAGCGGCTGATGGGGAAGCTCTTCCCGAAGCGCGCGGCCAGCATGAGATCCAGCGATTTCACCGGACTGCTGGGGGCGTCCGCGTACGACGACGTTGGCATCAGCTATGCAACGCCTGACAAGGCTCATGCGGAGGAGTCGTCTTTCTGGTAGGGGCTCTTCCTGTCCTACCGCCGCACCTTTGCCCACGCCACCACCAGTACGCCCAGAGCCGCGAGTCCGCCCATCAGCACCGGGTCCAGACCGGTGACGAATCCCAGCACTGCGTAGAGCGCGAGTCCGAACCCCGCTCCAACGCCCGTGTTCCGCAGCACGAAGATCATCGCAACTCCCAGCGCCATCGACGGCAGGGCGATCAGCCATGCAGCGCCGAAACAGCCGCCTGCAAGCGTCGCGAGTCCCACGCCGCCCGGCAGCCGTGACAACCCCAGCAACGGCCAGTTGTGCCCCGCCATAGCCGCAGCGAGCGCGGGCAGGGCGAGTGCGTCCTCCGCGCCGACAGCGTTCGCCAGGGCGACTGCCGCCGCGCCCTTGCCGGCGTCTCCCACGAATACCAGCACTCCCCACTGACGCCCGACCTGCCGGAACACGTTGGCCGTCCCCGCTATCCGTGTATCCACCTCGCCGATGGCGATGCCCTTCCGCCGTGCGGCCAGGTACGCCCACGGGAGCGAACCGAGCAGATAACCGGCGACGATGGAGACCGCAACAGCAGCGTAGACCGGCATGAGCGTAGTCTAGCGCACGCTCCGGGCGTCTCTTCGCGGCGCCTGCAAGGCGCACTGCCCACTACGTGCGGGCTGTGATAGTCTCCCCGCGTTAATCCCCACTGATACAGGACCGATATGAAGGCGATCGCAGTAGACACCGGCGGCACGTTCACGGACATGGTCGTCCTCGACCAGGACACCGGGGCGCTCGCCGTCCTGAAACTCCCATCCACGCCCGACGAGCCCGGCAGGGCCATCATCGACGGTATCCGTGAGACGTTCGCCAACGGCGTCGCTCCGTCCGACGTGCTCTCACTCTCCCACGGCACCACGGTCGGTACAAACGCGCTGCTCACCGGCGCCGGCGCCCACGTGGGCCTGTTCGTCACCGAAGGCTTCGGCGCGATTAACGACGTCTGGCACCTCGCGCCCAGCGAAGACTCCTCGCGCGCGACGAGCGTCTACGTGGAGAAGAAGCCGCCCGTGCTTCCGCGCTACCGCCGAGAGGCGAAGGAGCGCGTGAACTACAAGGGCGAGGCCGTCGTCCCGCTGGACGAGGACGCCGCCGTGGAAGCGGTGCGTTCACTCGGTCGACGGGGGGTCGAGTCCATCGCCGTCGTCCTCCTCTTCTCCTTCCTCAACCCGGACCACGAGGAGCGCATCGCCGAGATCATCGAGCGCGAACTGCCCGGCACGACGGTCTCGCTCTCCTCGAAGGTGCTGCCCCAGATGCGCGAGTTCCCCCGTCTCAGCACGACGGTCGCGAACGCCTACATATCTCCGAAGATGGGCACCTACCTCGCTACGCTGGAGGAGCGCGTCCGGGCCGAGCAGGTGACGAGCGACGCCCTCTACGTGATGCAGAGCAACGGCGGCGTTGCCCGCATCGGGAGCGTGACGCCGGTGACGACCGTCCTCTCCGGCCCCTGCGCCGGAGCGATGGCGGCGATGGCTGTTGCGTCCACGGCGGGTTTCGATAACGTCGTCTCGCTGGACATGGGCGGCACCAGCACGGACATCGCCCTCGGCCAGCAGGGCCGCGTGCTCGAAACGACGAGCGGCCGCATCGGCGACTGGGAGCTCGCCGTTCCCATGCTGATGATCAACACCATCGGCGCGGGCGGCGGCACCATCGCGACGGTCGAGTCCGGCGGCGGACTGCGCGTCGGACCGGAGAGCGCCGGCGCCGACCCCGGCCCCGTGGCCTACGGCAAGGGCGGCGTGCAGCCGACCGTTACCGACGCGAACCTCGTGCTCGGCTTCCTGAACCCGGAGTCGAAGCTCGCCGGACGGGTGAGCCTCGACCGTGACGGCGCGGAGCGCGCCATCGCGGAGATGGCCGGCCGGCTGGGGCTCGGCACGCTGGAGACGGCGGAAGGCATCATCCGCATCATCAACGCGAAGATGGAGGAGGGCATCCGCGCCGTGTCCACGGAGCAGGGCTACGATCTGCGCGACTTCGTGCTCGTTGCCTTCGGCGGAGCAGGGCCGGTGCCGTCCGGCAGGCTCGCCGCCGACCTCAAGATGTCGAAGGTCATCGTCCCGCCCGCGCCCGGCGTTACGTCGGCGCTCGGCCTGCTCATGGCCGACCCCCGGCACGACTACGTCCGCTCCCGCCTCCGCCTCATGTCCGAGCTGGACGCAGCCGAGCTGACCGCCATCATGCAGGACCTCCGTGCGCAGGCTGAGGCCGAGTTCACGTCGGAGGGCTATGCGCTGGACCAGCTGCGGCTCGAGTTCGGCATAGACATCCGCTACCTCGGACAGGGCTACGAACTCACCATCCCGCTGGGCTCCGACAGCCAGGTCTCACAACAGGACGTGACCACCGCGCGGTCGCGGTTCGACGCCACCCACGAGCAGATGTTCGGTCATGCCGCGGCCGACGAGGAAGCGGAAGCCGTCAATTACCGGCTGCGCGCCTCCGCCGTCGTTCCCAAGGCGACGCTCAAGCGGCAGGCGCACGCCGACACCGACTCCCGCGTCGCGCGCGTCGGCGAGCGCGAGGTCTGCTTCGACAGCGCGCAGGGCAGGGTGCCGTGCCCCGTCTACGACCGTGCACTCCTCGCACCCAGCCATCGCTTCGACGGCCCGGCCATCGTTGACCAGCTCGACTCGACAACCGTCGTCTACCCCGGCCAGCGCGCCCTCGTTGACGACTACCTCAACATCATCATCGACGTGACGTAAGGGAGGTACCGCCGTGGCACGCGTAGACCCCATCACCTACGAAGTCCTCAGAGCACGGCTGGACGGCATCGTCCGCGAGATGGAGAAGGCGGTCTTCCGCACCGGCTACTCCACCATCGTCCGCGAGTCGCACGACTTCAGCTGCGGCGTGCTCGACAGGCAGGGGCGGCTCGTCGGCCAGTCGTTTCACCCCGGACACATGGCCGCTTACCCGGAGTCGATCAAGGGGCTGCTGCAGTTCTACAGCCTCGACGACATGGCCGAGGGCGACGCCTTCCTCGCGAACCATCCCTACTACAGCGGATGCCCCCACGCCAACGACATGGTCATCATGACTCCCATCTTCCACGAGAACGAGGTCATCGGCTTCGCCGCCAGCATGGGCCACACGCCGGACATCGGCGGCGTCTCCGCGGGCAGCCGCAATGCCACCTCCCGCGATATCTTCGGCGAGGGCCTGCAGATCATGCCGGTGCGCTACATGCGCAACTACGAACTCGTGCAGGACACCGCGTCGTTCGTGCGCGCCAACAGCCGCGTGCCGGAGATGATGATCGGCGACCTCTCCGCCAAGGCCGGCGTCTGCTTCACCATCGGCGAGGAGCGCGTGAAGGACGTCCTGCGGACCTACGGCAAGGAGACCGTCCTCCAGATGTTCGAGGACCTCGGCGAGCGCACGGAGCAACTTGCTCGCGACTACATCTCCCAGTGGAAGGACGGCGTCAGCGAGTCCGAGACCTGGGTAGACGACCCCTCCAACCCCGGCAAGCCCATCCGCCTGCACGCAGCCGCCATCAAGGAGGGCGACCGGCTCATCGTCGACTTCACCGCCACCGGCGACCAGGCCGCCGCCCCCATCAACGTGCGTGAGCCGTTCATCCGCGGTCTCGTCTACAACGGGGTCATCTGCATGACCGACCCCTACCTGCCCATCAACCACGGCCTCGCGAGCGCCATCGAATGCCGCTTCCGGCCAGGCAGCATCATCTCACCGGAGTTCCCCGGCCCTGTCGGCTTCTACTCCAAGACCATGGCCATCGCCGAGAGCGTCATCATGACCGCCGTCGCGAAGGCCGCCGGGCAGCCCACGCTCGCCCACGGCTCCACGCAGAGCTCCATCGTCATCGGCTACCAGGGCGACGGCGACCGCCAGTACGTGCAGTACGAGCTGATGTACGCGGGCGCCCGCGCGTTCGACGGCGGCGACGGCTTCTCCGGCGTCGGCGCGCGCGCCAGCGGCGGACGCTTCACGAGCGTCGAGATCATCGAGTCCGAGTTCCCTGTCGACATGACGCGCTTCGAGGTGCTGCCCGACACCGGCGGCGATGGGAAGTCGCGCGGCGGCCCCGGCTACGTGCGCGAGTACAAGGTGCGCTCCGGCGGCCGTCTCTCCGGCGGCGCGGCCAAGCGCGAGGCCGCGGGCATGGAGGGCGGCGGCAACGGCTCCAACGCCTATGTCGTCGTACATCCCGGCACCGACCGCGAGGAGCGCTACCCGGGCATCGCCTCCAACCTCGGCATGCAGCCCGGCGAGGTGTTCAGCATCGAGACGGGCGGCGGCGGCGGCGTCCTGCCTCCCGCCGAGCGCGACCGCGAACTCGTCAAGGGCGACATCCAGGACGGCCTCGTCACCCCGCAGAAGGCGATGGAGGTCTACGGCCTCACCGAGGCGGAAGTCGCCGAGGCGCTCGCGGACTGAGCCCCCGGGTAGCCGAGCACCTGCCGTCCTGCACCCTCCTCAGGGTGTAACATACGCCCAACGCTCACAGCGGAGGTGTGCGATGGCGTTCGATCTGCTCATCAAGGGCGGCCTCGTGGTGGACGGGACGGGTGATGCCCCGCAGGTTGCCGACGTCGGCATCGTGGACGGGCGCGTCGCTGCCGTCGGACGGCTGGACGGCCCGGCGACGCGCGAGATCGACGCAGGCGGCTGCATCGTCACTCCCGGCTTCATCGACCACCACACCCACTACGACGGGCAGGTGACGTTCGACCCACTCTGCACCTTCTCCTGCTACAACGGCGTCACGACCGTCGTGAGCGGCAACTGCTCGCTGACGCTTGCGCCGGTGCGCGAGGGCGACGAACCCGCGCTCGCCGGGATGCTCGCGAAGGTCGAGGCCATCCCCTACGACGTGCTGATGAACGGCGTGCCGTGGGGCTGGCGCACGTTCGGCGACTACCTCGGCTCGCTCGACGACAACCTGGGCATCAACTACGGCGTGATGGTCGGCCACTCCGCGGTCCGCCGGTGGGTGATGGGCGCGGACTCCCAGGAGCGCGAGGCCACCGGCGACGAGATCGAGGCGATCCAGGCCGCGGTGCGCGACAGCATGGAGGCCGGAGCGCTCGGCATATCGTTCGACCGCAACCCCCGCCACGCCGGCATGGACGGCAAGCTCCTCCCCGCGAACATCGCCTCGATCGACGAGCTGTACGCCGTCGCGGGCGCGCTGCGCGACCTCGACACCGGCGTCATCCAGGTCGGCGACCCGACGGACCTCGAGCTGACCGAAGGCCTCTGCACGAGGATGTCGGAGATCAGCGGGCGCCCGGTGACCTACCTCTCCATCACGCAGAGCGTGCTCCGCCCGGACAAGTGGCGAGAACACCTCGCCCACCTCGCGGACGTCGCCGCGCGCAGCACGGCCCGCATCTACCCGCAGATCAACCCGCGCCCCGGCCTGCGCTTCTTCCAGATGGACAGCGCGGAGTTCTTCAACTTCATGCCCACCTGGAAGCGCATCATGAACAGCAGCACTGAGGAGCGCGTCGCAGCGTTCGCCGACGCCTCGCTCCGCCCGCAGCTCGCGAAGGAGGTCGCCGAGCACAGCGACAGTACCGCGCTCGGCTTCTCGGGGCGGTGGGACCACGTCGTCATCGTCAAGCCCGCGCTGGAGAAGAACAAGGGCCTCGCAGGCATGACGGCCGCCGAACTCGGCGCGCAGCGGGGCATCAGCCCGATGGACGCCTTCCTCGACCTTGCCGTCGAGGAGGAGATGAAGACGTGGTGCGCCCGTAACCAGCAGAACAACGACGACGAGGCGATGGCCGCCATCCTCAACGACGAGCACACGCTCATCGGCCTGTCTGACTCCGGCGCGCACGTCGTGCGGGAGGGCGGCTACGGCTACGGCGTGCACTTCCTGAGCCACTGGGTGCGCGACAAGGGCATCATGCCGGTGGAGGAGGGCGTGCGGCGTCTCACCTCGTTCCCCGCGGACATCTTCGGCACGCCGGGGCGCGGCAGGCTTACCCCCGGCAGCAAGGCCGACGTGCTCGTGATGGACTACGAGAACCTCGGCCTCGACCCGTCGGAGGAAGCCTACGACCTTCCCGGCGGCTCGATGCGGCTCAAGCAGGTGGCGCACGGCATCCCGTACACCATCGTCAACGGGCAGGTGCTGCTGGAGGACGGCGTGCACACCGGCGCGCTTCCCGGCCAGGTCGTCCGCAACTCCCGTTACGAGAAGGGGAAGAACGGGAACGGAGCGGCAGGCTAGACGTTGTCCTGGGTAGTCATCGCGCTTGCGGGTGCCGCGGTCTCCGGGATCGTCAGCATCTTCGACAAGACCGTCATCTACCGCTACGCCACTACGCCCCACACGCTGCCGCTGCTCATCGGCATCGCGCAGACGTTCGTCGGGGTCGTCGTGCTGGCCGCCGTCCGCGTGCCGGCGGAAGCCACGTGGGAGCCCGTGCTCTGGGCGCTCCTCTCCGGCGCGGTCTTCGGCCTCAGCGCGCAGTTCCTCGTACGCGTTCTCTACTGGAATGAAGTGTCGCGCACCATCCCGGTCTTCCAGAGCTACCCCATCTTCACTGCCGTCTACGCCTTCTTCTTCCTGGGCGAGGAGTTGGGCGTGGTCGAGTGGCTCGCGGTGGCCGTTGTCGTCGCAGGGGCGGTGCTGATCTCGTTCCGGCCCGGTTCCACCTCCATCCGCAGCATCCTGATGGACAGGGCGTTCGTCCTGCTCATGATCGGCAGCGCTATCCACGGCAGCGCGCACGTATTCGGCAAGGTTGCCGTGGACGAACTGCCGGTCTTGTTCACTCACGCTCTCCGCTCATTCGGCCTCGGCGGCGTATTCCTCGCTTTCAACCTCAGGAGCGGCTCTGTGGACGACATTCGCACGTTCGTCCGGACCCGCAGCCCGGCGCTCCGGTTCGTCGCCATGAACGAGCTGATCATCGCCACGGTGGGGCTGCTGCTCCTCCTCTGGGCGCTGGCGCTCGGCCCTGCCGCGCTGGTCACTGCGCTGTCCGGCGCGCGCGCCTTCTTCCTCGTGGTCTACAGCACGGCGCTCGCCCTCGTCTGGAAGGGCGCGCTCGGTGAGGTCACGACGCCGGGCGTTATCGCGATCAAGCTGGTCTCGACCACGCTCATCGTGGCCGGCGTCGCGGCGATCGCGTTGGGGAGTGCATAGCGGATGTCATGGGTAGCAGTGGTGCTGGCGGGCGTGGCGCTCGCCGCGCTTCTCAGCGTTCTCGACAAGACAGTCATACACCGCTACGCCCGCATGCCCTACCTGCAGCCGCTCGTGATCGGCATCACCATGATGCTCATCGGGCTTCCATTGCTTGCGGTGACCGGCGTCCCCTCCTCGGCAACGTATGAGGCCGTCCTCTCGGCCCTCGCATCAGGCGTCTGCTATGGCCTCGGAACGCACATCCTGGTGTACACGCTCTACAGGCAGGAGGTCTCCCGCGTCATACCCGTCTACCAGACGTACCCCATCTTCACCGCGCTCATCGCATTCTTCTTCCTTGGCGAACGGCTGGACGCCGTGGAGTGGCTGGCGATGCTCGCCGTCGTGGGAGGCGCCGTGCTGCTCTCCTTCCGCCGGGACGAGTCCGGTTGCGGCTTCCTGCTGGACAGGGCCTTCCTGCTGCTGATGCTCGGCAGCGCGATAGAAGGCAGTTCCTTCGTGTTCGGCAAGTCGGCGGTGAACGAGTTGCCGGTGCTGTTCACCCACGCGCTGCGTCTGCTCGCCATCGGCAGCGTGCTGCTCGCCCTGAACCTGCGCCCTCGCTCTCTGGAACAGGTGCTCTGGTTCGTGCGTACGCGCAGCCCTGCGCTCAAGTACGTCGCCCTCAATCAGCTCGTCCTCTCCAACGCAAGCCAGTTCCTCTTTCTCTGGGCGCTGGCGCTCGGCCCCACCATCCTCGTAACGGCGCTCTCCGGCCTCCGGGCCTTCTTCGTGGTCGTCTACGCCCTCATCCTTGCCCGGGTGTGGCGCGGCGCCCTGGGCGAGGTGGCGACGCCCGCTACGGTCACGATAAAGCTCTTCTCGACCATCCTCATCGTGGGCGGCGTGGCCGTCATCGCGACAGGGAGCCGGTAGCGATGTCCTGGGTGCTCATCGTGCTGGCGGGCGCGGCGCTTGCGGCCTGCATCGGCATCCTCGACAAGACCATCATCCACAACTACGCGCGCACGCCGAGCACGGAGCCGCTTGCCATCGGCTTCACCATGCCGTTCGTCGGGACCACGCTGCTCCTCGTCTTCGGCATCCCGGAGTCGGCCACGTTGGAAGCGGTGCTCCTGGCGCTCGCCTCCGGCGCGTTCTATGGCCTCGGGGCGCACATCCTCATCCACTCGCTGTATACGCGGGAGGTCTCCCGCGCGATACCCGTCTACCAGACGTACCCCATCTTCACCGCGCTCATCGCGTTCTTCTTCCTCGGCGAGCGGCTGGGCTGTGTCGAATGGCTCGCCGTGCTCGCCGTGGTGGGCGGCGCAGTGCTCATCTCGTCCGGCCCGGGCACGTCCCGCGGCTTTATGCCTGACAAGACGTTCATGCTGCTCATGCTCGGCAGTCTCATAGAGGGCACCTCCTTCGTTCTTGGCAAGTCGGCGGTGAACGAACTACCCGTGCTGTTCGCGCACGCGCTGCGCATGTTCGCCCTGAGCAGCGTCCTGCTCGCGTTCAACCTGCGACGGCCTCCGCTGGACGATCTCATCTCGTTCTTCCGCACGCGCAGCCCCGCGCTCGGGTACATGGCCGTCAACCAGTTCTTCGTCGCCAACGCGAGCCTCTTCCTGCTCCTGTGGGGACTCTCGCTCGGTCCCGCGACGCTCGTCACCGCGCTCTCCAGCCTGCGGACGTTCTTCCTCGTCGTCTTCACCATCGGCCTCTCGCTCGTGTGGCGCGGAGCGCTCGGCGAGGTCACGACGCGCAGTACGGTCACGGTCAAGCTCGTCTCCACCGCCCTCATCGTGGGCGGCGCCGTCGTCATCGCACTCGGCAGCGGGTGACGCACCCGCGGCAACCTCCCCAACCTGTGCAAGAATGAGCAGACCCCGTCCCATGAGCAGCACCGTACCCGCACGACGCATCACGCTTCACCCCTCCTTCCGGGGATGGTGGATCGTCGGCGTCTCCTTCCTTGCGCTCTTCACGCACGGCGCGGCCACGAGTTACCTGTTCGGCCTGCTCGTCGTCCCGATGGAGAACGACCTCGGCTGGAGCCGTACGACGCTCACCGGCGCGCTCACCGTCGCGACGTTCGTCTCCGCCGGGCTCGGCATGGTGCTCGGCCCGCTGTTCGACAGGACCGGCGCGCGGCTCGGCATGGCGCTCAGCGCTTTGTTCGGCGGCGCGTGCCTCCTGCTGCTGGCGTTCACGGACGTGCCCTGGGCGTACTACGTGCTGCTCGGCGTCGGGGTCGGCGCGGCGCGGACGGGACTGGAGATCGTGGGCCCGCGCACGGCTATCGCCAACTGGTTCGTGCGCCGCCGCGCTGCCGCGTTCGCCTGGTCCAGCGGAGGGCGCGCGGCGTTCGGCTTCCTGATGGTCCCGGTCTTCGCCATCCTCATCGAGCAGACCTCGTGGCGTGCAGGGTGGGCTGTCCTCGGCGTCGTCGAGATCTTCATCCTCGCCCCGCTCGTCTGGCTCATCGTACGGCGCAGGCCCGAGGACCATGGACAGCTGCCTGACGGCGACCTGCCCGGCGCGGCGCGGACCTCGGCGCGCGACCGCTCGCGCACCGTAGCGGACGAGGACAGCTGGACGCTGCGGGAGGCCGTCCGCACACGAACGCTCTGGCTCATCGTCGCCTCGATCATGCTCACCGGGTTCCCGGCCACCGGCGTCATCGCCAACATGGTGCCGTACTTCGTAGACGAGGGCCTCGATCTGCAGTTCGCGTCGAGTGCGTTCGCGTTCTTCGGCTTCGGCGCGATGCTGGGGCGTCCGTTCTGGGGCTATATCGCTGCGCGCTTCGGCATCCACGCCGGCCTTACGCTCTGGGGCTTCGCCTACTCGCTCTCCATCGCGCTCTACGTCCTGGCGGACACTCCCGCGACGCTCTTCGCCGCAGCGTGGCCGATAGGCCTCGTCATCGGCGGCTCGCAGCAGTTGCAGTCGCAGGCGTGGCCGGACTACTTCGGGCGCAGGCACGTCGGCGCCATCACCGGCCTCACCGTCCTGCTCGTCACTCCCGCGATGGCGTTGGGCCCGGTCGTCACCGCGTTCGCTTTCGAACGCACCGGAAGCTACGAGCCCATCCACACCGTCTACGTCGTGGGAGCCTTCTTCGCAGGGTTCTTCTTTCTCGCGGCGCGACGTCCGAGACGGAAGGGTTAATCCCCTCCCTCCGAGGAGGCCTTTGCGTAACCCGTCCACCCGCGCGCCGGTTCACCCTAGCCCTCTCCCCTCAAGGGAGAGGGGATCAACTATGCCTGCCGGCCGCCGCGACGCCGGAGCGCCAGCACGGCTATCGCCAGCGGGATCAGGATGACGACCACGCCGATGAGCACGACCATCACGACCGGCCCCTGCCCGAGGACGAGGTCGACGGTGTGGACGAGCCACTCGAGCAGCTCCGAGTCCGTCGGCTCCGAGTGATGCGCTCGTATGCCCACGACCTACGCCTCCGCGAGCCGCATGGGCCGGTAGCGCGCCGAGACCTCCCGTTCCCGCAGCGTCCACGCCATGAGCGATGCTCCTCCCAACATCAGCACCGACACCAGCCAGAATGGGTCGTAGGAGCCGAAGTAGTCGAAGGAGAAGCCCGCCGCGAGCACGGCGACCGCTCCCGCGCACATGTGCACCATCGTGAGCATGCCGGTGATGGTGCCGACGTTGCGGACGCCGTAGACCTCCGCCGTCAGCGCGCTCGTCTGGGGCACCGTCGCCAGCCACGAACTGCCCGCGACGACCGCGAACACCCAAAGCCCCACGGAGCTTGGCATCACCAGCAGCGACAGGAAACCCACCCCCCGCACCGCGTAGATGACGGTGAGTGAGTTCTTCCGTTGAACACGGTCAGAGATGAAGAACCCCATGACGAGCACGCTCGCCATGTTGGCGAAGCTGAGCAGCCCGAACGCGAGCGCCGCAGTCGTCTCGTTGATGCCCTCCGTCTTCGCGAACGAGACGAAGTGCACGGCGATGACCGCCGTCGTGATGCCGCAGACGACGTAGGTGAGTGTGAGCTGCCACATGGGGGCGGAGCGGTACGCCTCCCGCCAGTGAGATACGGTGAGCGGCCCATCGTATATCGGCGTTCTCTGCGAGCCGTCCGCGTTCGTCGGCGCGTCGCCGTCCGGCCTCAGCCCCATCACCGATGGACGGTCGCGGACCACCACCAATACCAGCGGCAGCACGAGCACCAGCATGATCGCCGCAATGACTCCGAGTGCGACCCGCCAGTTGGCGAGCTCCAGCAGGTAGGCCGCGAACGGGATCAGCAGCATAGCGCCG
Organism: Dehalococcoidia bacterium; assembly: GCA_034422595.1. Lineage (GTDB taxonomy): Bacteria > Chloroflexota > Dehalococcoidia > Lucifugimonadales > Australimonadaceae > Bin16. Next base: position 287,551 of record DAOUJO010000003.1, read on the forward strand.
CCGGAGCCCCCGGCTGTGATCATGCTGAGCGCCGCGCCGCGCCTGCGAACGAACCAGCGCGAGATGAGCGGCGTGAGCGGCGTGAACATCGCCCCCGCGTTGGAGAACGAGGCGAGTGTTGCGTAGAAGAACGCCAGCGCCCAGATGTTGAAGGAGAACGCCATTCCCACGGTGCTGATGCCGAGCACGGCGACGCTTACGGCGGCCACCACCCGCGCACCGTACCGGTCCGCCAGTCCGCCCACCACCGGCTGCGCCACGCCGTTCACCATCCAACCAACGAAGGCAACGGTGGAGAGGAAGGAGACCGACACCCCGTACTCCTCCGTCCACGACGGGAGGAACAGTCCGAAGCTCTGCCGGAAGCCGATGGAGACGAACACCATGAAGAAGACGGCTGCCACGATGTACCAGCCGTAGAAGATGCTGCGCCGTCCCGTCGTACCCGGGGCCCCGCCTGTCGAGCCGTCTGACGCCACTCCTGCTCCCTTCACCGCACTCCCGCGATTATACGCGCCGCTCTGTCCCGCACGTTCGCGGGCTGGGTATGCGCTAGAACTGCAACCGACGGTAGCGCGGGAACGCCATGCTGCCGACGGCGATGATCGCCAGCCCTGTGATACCGGCGATGAGGAAGGCGTTGTCAACGCCGTACGCCCTGGAGAGCGCGCCTCCGACCAGTCCCCAGAACGGCATCAGGCCAATCTCCATCTGGTAGACGCCGATCACCCGCCCGCGCAGGTCGTCCGGCGTCATGGAGTGCACGATGGTCATGTTCGTCGTCATCACCACCTGCACGAACATCTGCTGGAGCAGCAGCGCGAGCATCGCCAGCCAGAGTGTCGCCACCTGCGAGAGGATGACGACGGTGACCGCCGACAGCGCGAACGCGGCGGAGGCCAGCACCCCTTTCCGGCGCGTCGAGGTGAACGCCGCGATCAGAGCCGTCCCCAGGAATCCGCCCAACCCCATCGCCATGAGCAGCAGACCCAGCTGGCTGCCGTCGTCGTTGTTCAGTATCTCCGCGGTGTAGACCGGCAGCTGGTTGAACACCATGGCGAGCATCGTGAGCGACAGTCCGAACGTCATCAGGGTCGTGATGCGCGTGGTCGGCTCGGTGAAGACGCGAACGAAGCCTTCCTTGAGGTTCTGCAGCGGGGAACTCTCCCGCGCGAGCGCCCGGTCCGCGGTGTAGTAGGGCGTCCGCATACGGGTGAGCACCAGCAGCGCCAGAAGGAAGAGGACTCCCTGGATGAGGAAGTTGATGCCCGGTCCGAAGAATGCGATGACGAACCCGCCGATGGCCGGGCCGAGCGCGCGCATGAGGTTGAAGGACATCGAGATCATCGCCGTGGCGTTCATCAGCGCCTCGCGCGGCACGGTGTTCGCGATGAGTACCTGGCGCACCGGGTTGTTCGCTGCCCACAGGGTGCCGAAGACCAGCGCAAAGGCGTAGAGGTGCCACAGCTGTTGCAGATCGTTCAACAGCACGAGCGCGAAACCGAACACGAGCAAGGTCACGAGCACCTGGTCCACGAGCAGGAGCTTCCGGCGGTCGACGCGGTCGGCGATCACTCCCGTTACCGGCGAGAGCAGCAGCGGAAGCGTCCGCACGCCGACGACGCCGGCGGTATGCAGCGCGTCGCGTGTGAGGTCGTAGGCGAGCCAGCCGAGCGTCACCTGCTGGAACCAGATGCCTCCGGCCACGAGCCCGGTCGTGAACCAGAGAATGCGGAAATCGGGGTAGTGCATCGCCCGTCTGGAGACGGCGCTCTGCGCTGCGGGCGGGACTGGCTGCTGGCTCGGGGTATGCATGGGGCCGCCCCACTATACGCCCATGCGCCGCACGGCGGCCCGCTCGCGGTTTGGAGTTGGCCAGGGCGGGGTCTATACTCCGCGCAGGAAGAAGTCCATGCGTAGAGGAGGAAGGCGATGAGCGCAAACATCGAGTTGGTCATCGACGCTGACGGACATGTCCAGGAGGACAACGACGGGATCAGGGAGTTCCTGCCGACCCCCTTCCTCAGGGACAGGATGCGGACCATCTTTCCGCCCTTCGATCACTTCCACCGCTACCACCTGATCCACCCGGACCCGGAGCGCGTCAAGCGAGGAGTGGTGGGGCCAGACGGGTGGGTGGACTTCCTGGACGACGTGGGCATCGACACCACGGTGCTCTACCCGACGCAGGGACTCGCTTATGGCAAGATCACCGCCATCGACTGGGCGGTCGCCGCGACGCGGGCGTACAACGACTGGCTCCACGCCACCTACTGCGCCCGGGACTCGCGCTTCAAGGGCATGGCGCTGATCCCGATGCAGGACCCCGTCGCCGCGGTCGAGGAGCTCAGGCGGGCAGTGACCGAGCTGGGGATGGTGGGCGCGATGCTCCCCTCACGCGGGCTGATCGGGCACCTGGGGGCAAAGATGTACTGGCCCGTGTACGAGGAGGCCGACCGGCTGGGTTGTGCGGTCGCGGTCCACGGCGGGTGTCACGACGGCATGGGGTTCGACGACCTGAACCGGTACGCGCCCGTCCACGCCATGGGTCACCCGATGGGTGTGATGATCGGGATGGCCAGCATCGTCTTCAACGGGGTGCTCGACCGGTTCCCCAACATGCGGATGAGCTTCCTGGAGGGCGGCATCGGCTGGTTCCTCATGGTGATGGAACGGTTCGACCGCTCGCACGTCACGCATATCGAGGACGACCCGGAGGGCGAGTACGGCCCGCACGGCGACGAGATACCCAGCGAGTACATCCTCCGGCACATCCGCGAGGGACGACTGTACGTCGGGTGCGAAGGCGAGGAACCCGCGCTAGGCTTCGCGGCGACGCGCTACAGCCCTGACGCTTTCCTCTACTCCAGTGACTTCCCGCACGAGGTCACGACGGAGATGTGCAAGCGGGAGATCCAGGAAGTGCGCGAGAGCGAAGAGTTGGCGGACACCGACAAGGAAGCGATCCTGAGCCGGAACGCCCTGCGCTACTACCGCCTGTGAGACGTTGAACGTACTGGTGACAGGCGGGGCCGGCTTCATCGGTTCTCACATCGTGGACCGGCTCATCGCGGACGGCCATAGCGTCGGCACCGTGGACAACCTGGCCACCGGCAAACGCGCGAACGTCAACCCGCAGGCAGCACTCTACGAGATCGACATCCGTAGTCCGGCGCTCGCGGCTGCGTTCGAGGCCACGCGGCCGGAGGTCGTCTTCCACATCGCGGCCCACGCCAGCGTCAGCGAGTCCGTTCGCGACCCGATGCACGATGCCGAAGTGAATGTGCTCGGCACGTTGAATGTCCTCCAGCAGTGCGCCGCTTACGGGGTAGGGCGCTTCGTGTTCAGCTCGACGGGCGGCGCGCTCTACGGCGAACCGGAGCGGCTGCCCGCCGATGAGGAGCACCCCGTAAGTCCTCTCTCGCCGTACGGTGCGTCCAAGGATGCGGCCGAGGCGTACGTGCGGACGTTCTGCTCCCTCTCCGGCATCCGCTACACCATCCTGCGCTACGGCAACGTCTACGGCCCGAGACAGGACCCGTTCGGCGAGGCGGGGGTCGTCGCCATCTTCGCCAATGCCATGATGCGCGGGCAGCATCCCACGATCTTCGGCGATGGCTCGCATGAGCGGGACTACGTCTACGTGGACGACGTGGTGCACGCGAACGTGCTCGCGCTCGCGCAGGCCGAGGACGGCGTATACAACATCGGATCCGGCGAAGGGACGACGGTCGCGCAGGTGTTCGACGCGCTCGCCGGGGCCACGGACTACGGCGGCAGCCCGGAGCACGCGGCGGAGCGTCCGGGCGACGTGCATCGCATCTACCTGGACGTCCGCCGCGCCGAGCGGGAACTCGGCTGGCGCGCCGTCGTGTCGCTCGAAGATGGCATACGCCGCACGGTGGATGCGATGCGGGAGGCGGAGGCCGGCGAAGAGTGACATCAGGCTGTGACGCGTCGCGTTGACAGCGGCGCCGTCAGCCCGACTATGATGGCGGTAGTCCCACGGAGGAGTTGATTCGTGAAAGACCTGATCTGGCCGTTCAGCAACGCTGAAGACATCGGTTACATCCTCTGGCCCGTAACCGCGGGCGGCGCCATCGGCTTCGGCGCGCTACTCATCATCCTCAGCTTCGTCTGGCCGTAGGCGCTCCATGGGCGAGGCGCAGTTCGCCACGGTCAACGGCGTACGCACGGCATACGAGACGTCGGGGAGCGGCTTCCCGTTGTTGCTGCTCCACGGCTTCCCACGCACGCGCCGCACCTGGGAGCAGATAACGCCTGCGCTGTCGGAGCGGTTCACCGTCGTTGCACCGGACCGCCGGGGCTACGGCGATTCCGAACGTATCGCCGACCCTGCCGCCTACGGACTCGCGGCGATGGCGACCGACGCGGTGGCGCTGATGGACCACCTCGGCCACGAACGCTTCGTCGTCCTGGGGCACGACAAGGGCGCGCCCACCGCAAGGCGCATCGCCGCCGACCTGCCGGAGCGTGTCGCCGGCATGGTGCAGATCGACTCGGGGCCGCAGGGCGTCGGCGCGGAGCGCCGCGACCCGAGCGGGCGGCAGTGGTACTTCGATTTCTTCCGCCAGCGCAACGTGGCGGAACCGATCGTGAACGCGGTACCGGAGCTGTTCTTCGGCCTGTTCCTCGACCGCAACCCGCACCTCTCGCCGGAGGAGCGCGCCTTCTATGTGGAGATGTTCTCCCGACCCGGCACCGCGGACGCCGTCATCTGGGACTACCGCCTTGCGCTGGAAGAGGACCCGGACTACTGGCGGGCCGAGGTGGCCGCCGGGCGGAAGATCACCGTACCGGTGCTGTCGATATGGGGCGGTTCCGGACCGTCGGCGAACGCGGACGTGCTTGGCGCGTGGCGCGAGGTTGCGGACGACGTTCGCGGCTGGCCGGTCGAGGGCAGCGCGCACTACGTACAGGAGCAGCAGCCGGGGGCGACCGTCGCCGCTATCCTCGGCTTCGCCGACGAGCTGGGGCTGCCTTAGGCGCGAAACCCCCATCCTATCCTTCCCCCATCAAGGGGGAAGGGATCAAACATCCCTAGCGGGCTATCGCGGCTTCCTGAACCTGCCGGGCTTCGTCCGCCTTCGCGAAATCCGCCTCGCTGAAGTTGTAGAGCGTTGCGCCGCCGTAAAGGATGGCCGCTGCCGTCTCGCGCGATACACCCTGCACGAGGTTGTTCGACACGTTCGGGAAGTTGGAGTCGAAGTGCGGGTAGTCGGTTGAGATGCACATGCGGTCCGCGCCGATGAGCGACGCGGTCGCCTCGATCTCAGGCTCGCTGCCCTCGACGGCCGCCCAGCAGTTGCGCCGGAAGTACTCCTTCGGCGTCAGCGAGAGGTAAGGCGCGTGGGTCTCCAGGTACTGCGGGTAGTCCCACTCGATGCGGCTCAGGAGCCCCGGAGCCCACGAGTTCTGCGCCTCCAGGAAGCCGACGCGCAGGTTGGGGTGGAACTCGAAGACCCCGCCGATGATCATCGCTACGAGGGCCTGCTGCATCTCGATCCAGTGACTCGCGACGTGCCGGTAGAAGCGGTTCTCACCGTAGAGCGTGTTCATGTTGGAGTACCACGCGCCAGTGCCCTCGTGGAAGCCCCACGTCACGTCGAGCTCCTCGTGCAGGTTGTAGAGCGGCTCCCAGTAGTTGGAGTGCCAGAAGCGCCCGTTCACGAGGTTGGGCCGCATGAAGGAGCCGACCGCGCCGAGCTCGGTCACGCAGCGGCGCAGCTCCCGGCAGGCGAGCGTCACGTCGTGGAATGGCAGCATCGCCGCGAACTTCAGCCGGTCAGGGCTGTACTGGCAGAAGTCGTAGATCCAGTTGTTGTATGCCTGGCAGAGCGCGTTGGAGAGGAGCGGGTCCATGCCGTTGCGTGCGATGAGTCCCAGTCCCATGGTGGGGAAGAGGACGGCGATGTCGACGCCCTCCATCTCCATCCCCATCACCTGGGCGACGGGGTCGTAGTTGCGCTCGATGGCGAACCCCAGGTATGGGGCGGAGCGTGAACCGGACAGCGGCTGACGTTGATTGGAAGAGACGTTCTTGCTGCGTTTCCGGTACTGCTGCAGGTCGTCGTCCCCGGAGCGGGAGAAGCCGTCAATCACCACCGAGGCACCGCCCGCACGCCCGGGAGCGCTGATGACGCGGTCCTTGAACTTTGGGTCCAGGTACCGGTCGAAGATGTCCGCCGGTTCCATCACGTGCATGTCGCAGTCAACGAACCGCATGCCGTCTTTCATCGCATCTCTCCTTCCGCAGTTTGCTGCGTCCCTCCACTCATCCGAGAGTATAGCGGGTTACCAGGCAGGGAGCGCTTACCCTGATGCCCTCACTCCTGCGATGAACTCCCGTATGTGCGGAATCATCGTGTCCGAGGCCAGGAACGCTTGCATGTGCGTGTGGTCGGGCATCGAGAGGAACGACGCGTTGGGGGCGAGCGACGCGCACCGTCTGGCCGGTTCGTGGTTGCGCCTGTCCTTCGTGCCGGCGTAGACGAACGTGGGGAGCGTCATCTTCACGATGTCCTCGTCGGGTGCGCCCCAGTCCAGGTTGGCTATCTGCTGAGCGGCGTAGGCATCCCCGTCGTTCGCCAGCAGACGTTCCCTGTCATAGTCGGGAAGCGGCCCTGCGTCCATCTCCATCGCGGCGACGTAGACGTCCATGCCAAGCCGCATGATCTTCGCGCGGGCCTCCCACCTGGCGCGGTCGAAGTCGGGGACGGGCAGGGGGATGACGGGGTAGGAGCCGAGTACGAGGGCATGGAAGCGTTCGGGCGCCAACATGCCCAGCGCCCAGCCGATGCTCGCGCCCATGGAGTAGCCCCAGTAGAACGTCTTCTCGATGCCGAGGTCGTCCAGCACGGCGGTCACGTCGGACACCTTCTGCGGTCGTCCGTAGTCGGCGGGTTCAGTGAGCTTGTCGCTCTGGCCGAAGCCGCGGGAGTCGATGAGGATGAGCCGGAACTCTCCGGAGAGCGCCGCCGTATAGCCTGCGTGGTGCCAGTCCTTCGTGCTCATGCCCATGCCGTGCATCAGCACGAGCGGGGGCGCGTCAGCCGGCGCGTCATCGTTCACCTCGTAGTGGATGCGGACGCCGTTGTTGTCGATGAAGCGGTCTTCGAATGCCATGGTCTGCGCTCCCTGTCCCGGGTCTCCTAGCGTGTGTCCTCCACCATAGCGACGAACTCCCTGACGTGCGGAATCATCAGGTCCGCCGCCAGGAACGCGGACATGTGCGTGTGCCCGTCCAGCGGCAGGAACCGGGCATTGGGCGCAAGCGAGGCCGAGCGCCTGGTGAGCGTGTGGTTGCGGGGCATGGGGTAGTCGTCCTCGGTGCCGGAGTAGACGAGAGCGGGCAGCGTCATGTTGACGATGTCCTCGTCCGGCGCGCCCCATTCCAGGTTGGCAAGCTGCTGGGCGGCATAGGCATCCTTGTCGTTCGACAGCAGCCGGTCCCGGCTGTCCTCCGGCAGGGGGCCCTGGTCCATCTCCATCGCGGCGACGTAGACGTCCATGCCGAGGCGCATGAGCTTGGCGCGCGCTTCCCAGCGGACGCGGTCGATCTCCGGTACGTCCGGCGAGAGCACGGGGTAAGCGCCGAGGACGAGGCCGTGGAAGCGTTCAGGCGCGAGCATCCCTACCGCCCAGCCGATGCTGGCGCCCATGGAGAAGCCCCAGTAGTAGGCCTTGTCCGCGCCGATGTCGTCCAACACGGCAGTGATGTCGGACACCTTCCGGGCGCGTCCATAGTCAGCGGGGTCCTTCGGTTTGTCGCTCTGGCCGAAGCCGCGCGAGTCCACCAGGACGACTTTGAACTCGTTGCAGAGCTTCTCCGGGTAGCCGGCGTTCCGCCAGTCCTTCGTGCTCATACCCATGCCGTGCACGAATACGATGACGGGCGACTCTACGGGGCCGTCCTCCACCTCGTAGTGGATGCGGACGCCGTTGTTGTCGACGAAACAGTCCTGGTATGGCATCTGTTGCTCCTCTGTCTCCAGTGTGCTAGCGGGAGTCTTCGACCATCGCGATGAACTCACGGACATGCGGGATCACCACGTCCGCCGAGGCCATCGCGGATGCGTGCGTGTGTCCCTCGAGTGGCAGGAACTTCGCGTTGGGGGCGAGCGACGCCGAGCGCTTGGTGAGCGCATGGTTGCGAGGCATCGGGTACTCGTCCTCGGTGCCGGAGTAGACGAGTGCCGGCAGGGTCATGTTGCGGATGTCGTCGTCCGGCGCGCCCCAGTAGAGGTTCGCTATCTGCTGCGCGGCGTAGGCGTCCTTGTCGTTCGCCAGCAGCCGGGCCTTGTTCTCCTCTGCCAGGGGACCCTGGTCCATCTCCATGGCGGCGATGTAGACGTCCATACCGAGGCGCATCAGCTTGGCGCGTGCCTCCCAACGTACGCGGTCGATCTCCGGCACCTCCGGAGAGAGCACGGGATACGCGCCAAGGATGAGGCCGTGGAAATGGTCAGGGGCCAGCATCCCAACCGCCCAGCCGATGCTCGCTCCCATGGAGTAGCCCCAGTAGTACGCCTTGTCGACGCCGAGGTCGTCCAGGACGGCGACCACGTCCGAGACCTTCTGCGGGCGGCCATAGTCGGCGGGGTCTTTCAGTTTGTCGCTCTGGCCGAACCCGCGCGAGTCCATGAGCACGACCCTGTACTCGTCGCGCAGCTTCTCCGGATAGCCGTGCATCCGCCAGCCCTTCGTGCTACCGCCCATGCCGTGCACGAAGATGATGACAGGCGATCCAGCAGAACCCTCCTCCACCTCGTAGTGGATGCGGACGCCGTTGTTGTCCACGAACCGGTCTTCGTATGGCATGGCTTACTCCTTTTGCGTCTGCCGACCTAGCGCCTGCCGCCGTCTGCTTCGATGGCTGTGCCGGTGATGTAGCCCGCGGCGTCGGAGACGAGCCAGAGGACCGTGCCCGCGTGCTCGTCCGGCGTGCCGAGCCTGCCCATGGCGCTGCGGTTCGTCGTCGTGGAGCGTACGCTCTCGTGCCACATCGGGCGGTGGGGGGTCTCGATGCCTCCGAGGGCGATGGCGTTAACGCGGACCTCGGGCGCCCACTCGTACGCCATGGACTTGGACATGTTGATGACGCCCGCCTTGGCAGCGCCATACGCGGCCTGGCCTGTGCCGGGGTTGACGCCCGCGCCAGACGCGATGTTGACGATCGCGCCCTTGCCCTGCGCCTTCATGATGGGCTGCACCGCCTTGGAGCACATGAACGCGGTGAGCACGTTCACGCGGTAGCACTCGATGAAATCGTGAGGCTCCAGTTCCATGAGCGGCCCGGAGCGGAACGTCTCGCCCCAACTGCCGCCCACGACGTTGACGAGCGCGTCGATGCGTCCGAACTCGGCCATCGTCTGCGCGACGAGGTCGTCCACCTCGTCCTGGTTGCGGACGTCCGCGGTGACACCGAGCGTGCGGCTGCCGATAGCGCGTATCTCATCCACGACGGGGTTCACGGGAGCGTGAGGCCGTTCCCTGCCGACGGTCACCTGCTCCGGCTCGCGCGCCGCTACGACGACGTTCGCGCCCTGGCGCGCCAGCGCAAGCGAGATGGCCTTGCCGAATCCCTGCGAGCCTCCCGTGACGATGGCTACACGGTCTGTCAGATCGAAACTGGGCATGGCGTCTCCTCTCTCAGCGCGAGTGGATGATACATCCGCATCGGGTGTGGGGTGGTCGTGGTAGAGTTTACGCGATGAGCGACGCGGACGAAGCGGCGGTTCTCGCCGCCAACAAGGCGTTCTACGATGCTTTCGGTACGCTGGACATCCGCCGGATGGAGGAGGTCTGGTCGCGCGACGACGTCGTAACGTGCGTCCACCCCGGATGGACCGCGCTCGATGGCTGGGCCGATGTCATGGAGAGCTGGGAGCGGATATTCGATGGCGCGGCGATGATGACATTCACGATCACCGGGGCGCAGGCAACGGTCGAGGGCGGGGTTGCATGGGTCACGTGCACCGAGAACCTGACGTCTGTGGCCAGAGGGCGAGTGATGGACGCGCACGTCGAGGCGACGAACGTCTTTCGCAGCCGGCATGGGCGGTGGCTGATGGTGCACCATCACGGCTCTCCCATCCTCGGCGCCTAGGCGCCACACGCGATTGACGGCAGAGCGCGGATGATGCAATCTTCACCCGTTGGCAGGAAGAACGGTCTGGGTACTCAGGGAGGTGAACGATGCTGACCGTAGAGCAGAACGATCGGTTGACACTGGTGGGCCCTGGCACTCCCATGGGCGAACTGATGCGGCGTTACTGGCAGCCGATCGCCGGGGTTTCCGAATTCAATGAGAACCCCACGAAAGCGATCCGACTTCTGGGCGAAGACCTCGTGCTGTACAAGGACGAAGGCGGCACCTTCGGTCTGATCGACGCCTCGTGCGCCCATCGCAGGGTCAACATGCTTTGGGGCATCCCCGAACCGAAGGGCCTCCGCTGCTCTTACCACGGCTGGCTGTACGACGAGACTGGTCAGTGCCTTGAGATGCCCGCCGAGCCTGCGGACTCGACATTCCCCAGTCGCGTGCAGTTGAAAGCGTACCCGGTAGAGACGCTTGGTGGCCTCGTGTTCGCATACCTTGGCCCGCAGCCTGCTCCGCTGCTCCCCCACTACTACCCGTTCGTGGAGGAGGGGAGAGTCAGGAGCATCGGCTGGACGATCGTTACCTGCAACTGGCTGCAGATCATGGAGAACTCGCTGGACCCCATCCATGCCGAGTACCTCCACGGCTACTTCTCCAAGTACGCTCTCCAGCGGGTCGGGCTGCTCAAGCACCGTGGCGACATCTACGGCAAGCGTCCGCCGGAAGAGAACGAGGACTTCGGCCCGTACTGGCGGAAGGCAGGCCGTACGATGCGGCACATCTCCGCGTCCACCAGCAGGTTCGAGCACGGCATCCTCAAGCATCGCTGGCTGGAGGGTGAGGAGAAGGAAGAGTCCATCGGCTGGCGTTATGGGCACCCGATACTCTTCCCGAACCTCGAGTCCGGAACCGGCGGGCACGACTTCCAGATCCGCGTGCCCATAGACGACACGCACACCTACTACGTCTACTACCAGTCTCACTGGCCGCGCGAAGGAGAGAACCCGAACCAGCGGGAGGACGAGATCCCCGTCTACCACGTGCCCATCGCGGGAGTGGACGAGTGGGGGCAGCCCATCTGGGAACAACTCGACAACAACAGCGGCCAGGACCACTTCGCGTGGACGTCGCAGGGCCCGCGCACGCGCCGCTATCTGGAGAAGCTGGGGCAGTCGGACATCGGCATCATCCTCTTCCGCCGCATGCTCCTGGAGCAGATGCAGATCATGGAGGACGGCGGCGAGCCGATGAACGTGTTCCGCGACCCCGCGAAGAACGACATCATCTGGATCCCGTTCGACCGCATGGACGATGAGGTCATCGAGGGGAAGACCGCTACTCCGAAGAACCCGCACCGTCAGGCTGAGGGAATGTCGACTGGCTCATCCGGCAAGTTCAACACGTTGAACCTGGAGTACGCCAAGCGTATCGGCGCTACGCTGCCGCCACCGTTCCCGAAGTCGGCCAAAACGGCGGTCGAGGTTTCTCCCGGATAGCATGAGATTCGGAGTCGAGGCATGAACCTGGAAGGCATCGAAGCAGGCACGCGCCTGGTAACGGTAAGCGGGGACGTTGTCGAACTGCTGAGCGTAAGCGCGGACGGCGCCACCGCGAGCGTCCGGTTCGTAGATGTCCTGGGCGGGGCGGACGTGGCGGAGGGGGATGAAGCCTCGGTACCGTCCGAGGATATCGCCACAGTTGACGGCAACCGTTTCGTGGGCCCCGGAAGGACGTCCTCCTACACAGGTGACAGCCGCGCATAGGGCTGTCGCCGGCATCGTTCACGGAGGGTGTTGACCCTGACACAGCGTCAGGCTTTACGCTGATGCCGTTATGAACACGGGTCCACATCCTTACCGGATCGGGGAGTTGGCTGCGCGGGTCGGTGTGTCCGTTCGGACGCTGCACCATTACGACCGGCTTGGCCTCGTGCAACCTTCTGCGCGTTCAGAAGCGGGCTATCGCCTGTACGGAGAGGCCGACTTTCTCCGCCTGCAGCAGGTGCTCACGCTGCGTTGTCTGGGATTCCCGCTCCGACGTATCCGCGACTTGCTCGACAGTGAGGACTTCGACGTTGCGGCATCGCTGCGCGTGCAGCGCCTCGCTCTCCGGGAGCGCATCGAGGAGATGCGGCGCATCGAGTCGGCGGTAGGGGACGCCCTTGCTGCGCATGAGCACGGTGGAACATGGGACTGGAACCTGGTGCTGGCGGCTGCGGAGGCCGCTGGGAACAGCAGCGGAGGTAACGCGATGGAGAAGTACTACACACCGGGGCAGATAGCGCAGTTCGCGGAGCTGCGCGCCGAGACGCCGCCTGAGGAGATCGAGGCCGTCGAACGCGAGTGGTCGGCGCTGCTCTCGGACGTGCGAGCGTCGCGCGGACTCGACCCCGTCAGCCCGGAGGCGAAAGCGCTCGTAGCCAGGTGGGACGCCCTGCAGGAGCGAACGATGGCGCACTTCGCGAGCAAGCCCGGACTCATGGAGGCGATAGGCCGCAACTACGAAGCGGGTTCGTTCGAGGGCATGGACCGCGCGCCGCAGGCGGAAGACTTCGCCTTCATCCAGCGGGCGCGGGAGGCGTAGGCTCGCCTACTCGACGCCCAGATAACGGAGCGCGTTCTTCCAGCCGATGAGCTCGCGCTCCTCCGGGCTGAGACCGAGCGAGTCGAACTCCTCCTCCGGCGACGGCGTCTTCGGCCCCGTGCCCTGCCAGTCCGAGCCGATCATCACCTGGCTTGCGCCCACGTGGTCTATCAGGTAGCGCAGCGGAGCCGTGCCGAACGTGATGTCGTCGTAGTAGAGCATCGAGGCGTACTCCATCGGTGCTTTGGGGAGGAGCTTGCGTATGGGCTCGCGCGAGTGCCAGTTCTCGTCGCTTCGGGCGAGCAGTTGCATGAGCACACCGCCGCCGTGGCTGATGCATATGCGCAGGTCGGGCAGCTCCTCGAGCAGCCCGCTCCAGATAATCGATGCGCCTGCGAGCCCCGACTCGATGGGGAAGCCGAGCGGCGCATCGGCAACGATGGGCGGGATGTGCGCCAGCCTGTCCGCGAACGTGGGACGGTTCGCGTGCGGGAAAACCGCGAGGTCGAGGGCAGCGGCCTCGTTGAAGAAGGGGCGGAACCGTTCCTCGCCGAGGCTGCGGCCCTCGATGTTGGAGCGTATCTCGACCCCGTGCAGACCGAGTTCCTTGATGACGCCCAGCTCCGCGACGGCGAGTTCGACGTCCTGCATCGGTACGGAGCCGAGGCCATAGAAGCGCTCCGGCTCCGCGGCGACCATACCGGCGATGGTCTCGTTCAGGTGCCGGGCAAGGTCCGCGCCGTCCTTCGGGTCGAGGTGGTACATCAGCAGCTCGGGCAGGGGGGAGAGCACCTGCTTGTCCGTGCCCTGACTGCCCATCTCGGCCGCGCGCTTCGGCGCGTCCCAGCAGACGTCGCGCACCGTCCGGTACTCCTCTCCGCCGATCATGATGGTGGAGCGCTCGTCGTCCTTCGGAGCCATCGAAGGGAATGCATCGCCGGACGGACGGTCGGCGAGGAAGGGGAAGTCCTTCGGGACGATGTGCGTGTGCATGTCGATGATCATGGCTCGCTAAACCCTGCGCCGTTGTGCGCGGCGCTAGCCTACCATCGCGAGCAGATTCTTCGCAGAGGCTTGCAGGCGGAGTATGCTGTGAGCAGAACCCAAGCGAAAACAGGGAGGTCAGTCATGGCGCTTCAGTTGGACCACACGATCGTCCCCGCCTACGACAAAGTGAAGTCCGCCGAGTTCATCGCGCGGATGTTCGGGCTCACGTACGACGGGCCCTACGGCCACTTCGCGCCGGTGAAGATCAACGACAAGCTCACGCTGGACTTCGACGACCTGAAGGAAGGCGAGACGAAGCCGCGCTCGAACCACTACGCGTTCCTCGCCTCCGACCAGGAGTTCGACGAGATCCTGGGGCGGATCAAGGGCGAGGGCGTCGTGTACGGCAGCGGGCCCGGCACACGCACGGACGGCAAGATCAACTACAAGCACCAGGGCCGCGGCTTCTACTTCGAATGCGAGAACGGCCATGTGTGGGAAGTCATCACGCACACCTACATCGCCAGCTCGCTGACCAACTGATCCCCCATCCCGCCGAAGGAGCCACACCCTTGGACGACGCAGCACGCCAGGCACTGGAGACCGACAGACTCGTCGATATCACGACCACCGGCCGCAAGAGCGGGAAGCCGCATCGCAAGGAGGTGCGGCTGCGCCAACTGGACGGCCAGCCGTACCTCTCCAACAACCCCGGTACCCGGGACTGGGCGGCGAACCTGTTCGCGAACCCGGAGTTCACCTATCACCTGAAGGAGAGCGTGCAGCGCGACCTGCGAGCGCGCGCCACGTTGGTGCGCGACATCGACGAGAAGCGCGCGCTTCTCACGCGCATCCTGGCGAAAGAGGACGCGCTGGACACTGTCGAGGCGCGTGTCGCCGGCAGCCACCTCTTCCGGGTCGAGGTGCTCGACTAACGAGCGGAGCTCCTAGTCCGGCAGGAAGTCGAGCAGCGCGGCGTTCAGTTCGTTCGGCGCGCCGGTCGGGATCCAGTGGTCGCACTCGAAGACCACCATCTTTGACCCGGGGATGCCGGCGTGGGTCATCTCACCCATCTCCAGGGCATTCGTCGAGTCGTTCCTGCCCCAGACCACGAGCGTGGGAACGGGTATGTGCGGGAAGCGGCGGACTGTGTTGTAGCGGCGCCGCGTCTCCATGTTGTTCATGTGGTTCAGCACGCGCTGATAGGCCGCGAGCCGCTCCGGGCTCTGGGTGAGCGCGTAGTGGTAGTCGGCCATCTCCTCCAGATCTACGTCGGCATTGATCCTGACCTGCAGGCTGGAGAGGATCTGGTCGCGTGACGGGGGCTGGAACTGCACCATGCTCGGCAACTGACGCGGCATCGCCCCGCCACTGGCAACGAGGACGAGCTTGTTGAGCCGGTGCGGGCTCTCGTAGCCGAACAGCGACGCGAGCCAGCCGCCCATCGAATGGCCCACGAGATTGGTCTTCTCCAGGCCCAGCGCGTCCTGGAACTCGCGCAGGAAGTCCACGAGATAGGCAAACGAGTACTCCTGGTCGAGCCAGCCCTCGCCCTTGCCCCACGCGAGCGCGTCCACCGCGATGACACGCAGCTTGCTCGAGAGTGGCCCGATGTTCAGCATCCAGTCGTGAGCGCCGCTCGTGAAGCCGACACCGTGCACGAGGATGGTGGGGTAGCCGTCGCCGGCCTCGATGTAGCGGGTCGTGCCGTGGCTCATCTCCACGAATCTCTCTTCGGCGTTCTCGATAACCACGCTGCCCAGATTCACGCTCATCTCGTCCTCCGTCATGAAAATGCGCCCCTGCCGGGCGCGCCTGCGTATCGTGCGAGTGTGCGGTAGCGGTGTCAAGTGCGAGCGCAGTCGTGTACGCTTCCGGCATGCAGTCGAAAACGCCGTTCCTCTTCTCCATGCCTCCGCTCTTCGCGTGGCCGCTGGCCGTCACGACCAGCATCGCCCTGCTCCTTGCGGCCGCCTTGATGTTCGGGGGATCCGCTGAGCAAAGCGAGACCACGGCACAGGATACCGACGAGACTACCGAGGTAACGCGGCAAGCGAGTTCGACCGAACAGGCCGTCTACCTGGGCTTGCTGATCGTGCCTGTCGGGCTGATCCCCATGATGGCTCGCCGCAAGCGCATGAACACCATGCGATGGTCTATCGCGGGCGTCGGGGTGGGGTTCCTGCAACTGGTTACACAGATGATCTTCGTGCACCCGCTCATGGTGCTGCTCGCGCTCGTGTACCTCCGACCTCGGCCCCCGGCCGCGCCTGCTCCGGCGCCGGACGTGCGCTCATCCGAAGTCCAGAAGGCTGAGCCAGCGGACGCGCTGCCCGACCAGGGGGCCGCTCCGCCTGCGCGCCGCCGCCCGCCGCGCCGCCGCAGGCGTCCCCGCTTCTAGGCAGGTGCGGTACGATAGGAGCCTCGGCGGGGAAGTGGCGGAACGGCAGACGCGCATGATTTAGGATCATGTGCCCTCGGGCGTGGGAGTTCGAGTCTCCCCTTCCCCACCAGCGCAGCTCGTCCGAACGGGAGTCCTTCCACCGGGCATGCTGGAAGGTTGCTCACGTAGGATCGTAACTTCTTGACCAGTCGGCAGGTCCGGCCGAACGCAGCTCGGCGGCGGCTTGGCTGCCAGGGTACTATGGGAGCCGAGGAGCGGAGAGGAGGCTGAAGATGGCGCATCGCGTCCTTTCGTTGCACGCCAGGTACGGGATCGGCGGGGACGTCGTCGACCCATTCGACGGCGCGCTGCCGCAGGGCCGGGGGACGCAACTGCCCTACAAGAACTCGCTCGACGTGGACCGGACGGTGGCGCACCTGGTCGGCAGCGCCGACTTCCTGCACTCGCTCCCGTGGACGGCCGTCGCCGTCGGGGCGAGCGACGCCGACGCGGAGGAGTAGCCGCATGGCCGTCGTCAGCGTCGAAATCACGGAACGCGCGCCCTTCGCCGACGGCGCGGAATCCGGCGAAGCCGGCCCATACGAGCGTATCGACGGGCTGCTGACCCACGCCATCGACCCCGCGAACCCGGCGAACGCGCTCATCACCGACCTCGCGCTGGCGCGGCGCGGCGCCGACGGTCTCGTGCGCTTCACGGGCGATTTCACGCTCATCGCACCGGTCGACCGGGAGCGCGGCAACGGCGAACTGCTGATCGACGTCGTGAACCGGGGGCGGCGGCAAGTGATGCCGACCTTCAACCTGGCGCCGCCGTCGCGTGTGGGATCGTCGGAGATCCCCCTCGGCGACGGTTTCCTCTGCCGCCGGGGTTACACGGTGTTGTCGGTCGGGTGGCAGTGGGACGTCCCGCGTAGTCCGGCGATGATGGGCCTCGAGGCTCCCGCGGCCTTCGAGAACGGGAAGCCTGCGACGGGGCAGGTGCTGGTGGAGATCAGGCCCGACGCGCCGCAGCGGACGCGGCTGCTGGCGAACCGTGTCCACAAGCCGTATCCAGCAGCCGACGTCGACGAACCGCAGGCCCGGCTGCTGGTGAAGGACTGGGAGGATGGGCCATACCGGGAGATTCCGCGTTCGGCATGGCGGTTCGCCGAAGAAACGGACGCTGGCGTCTTTCCCTCCGCCTCGCACATCACCGTCGAGGCTGGGATGGAGCCCGGGAAGATCTACCACGTCGTCTACACTACCGACCACGCTCCCGTTGTGGGCGCGGGACTGCTCGCCGTGCGCGACGCCGCGGCGTGGTTGAAGAACGGCGGGAGCTCGCTCGCGCCGTCCGGCTTCGCGTATGCTCACGCCTACGGTGTGTCCCAGACCGGCCGGCTGCTCCGGCACCTGCTCTACCTCGGCCTGAACGTCGACGAGGAGGGGCGGCAGGTGTACGACGGCCTGCTCGTGCACGTCGCCGGCGCACGCCGGGGCGAATTCAACCAGCGTTTCGGCCAGCCATCCGTGCAGTCGACCCCGGGGTTCGGCCACCTCTTCCCGTTCGCGGACAACGAACTGTTCGACCCCTTCACCGAGGAGCAAGACGGCCTGCTGCGCCGGGTGCGCGCCGCTGGCGCCGCGCCGCGCGTCGTCTATACCAATACCTCGGCGGAGTACTGGCGCGGCGACGGCTCGCTCACGCACATCGACCCCACGGGGCGGCACGACCTCGACGAGGCGCCGGAGTCGCGCACGTACCTCTTTGCCAGCACGCAACACACGATGACCGACTCGCTCCCCGCGCCGGGCGACCCCAACGTCGACGGCACGGAGCGCCGGTTCCCCGGCAACGCGCTTGACTATCGCCCGCTGCTGCGCGCCGCGCTCGCCAACCTGAGCGCGTGGGCGCGCGGCGACGCCCAGCCTCCGCCGTCCCGCCATCCCCGGCTCGACAACGGCGACGCCGTGACGCGCGCCGAGGCGCTCGCGAGCCTCCGCGCGGTGGACGACGACGCGAAGCCCGACCCGGAGCGGCTGTGGCGGCTGCGCGAGGCCAACATGGGGCCTCGCGCAAGCGAAGGCGTCGGCGCCTACCCTGTCGCCGAGGGACGCGCCTACCCCAGCTTCGTCTCCGCGCTCGACGCCGACGGCAACGAGGTGGCCGGCATCCGGCTGCCGGACATCGAGGCGCCGGTGGGGGCGCACTCCGGCTGGAACCCGCGCCACCCGGACTCGGGGTCGCCGGAGCAGATCATCCCGATGGTGGGGTTCTCCCTGTTCTTCAGTCCAGACGAAGTGCGCCGCCGCTACGCGGACAGGGCGACGTACGAGGCGCAGGCCCGCTCGGCGGCGGAGCGGCTCGCCGCCGAGCGCTACCTACTCGCGGAGGACGTTGATGTCGTCGTCGCCGGTGCCCTCTCGCGCTACGACGACGCGCTGGCGGGGGATTCGAGGGCGGAGTAGAGGTCAAGAAGGGTGTGATCTCTAGCTCAAACGTTCGTAGTACAGTACCGCTTGGCCCACCAAGTGTTATCGAATCCATCCCACCGGACGAGCCTGTCGCGCTTTCGAATTCGCTCCTATCCGGCGCGGACGCCGCCGTCCACGGTGATGTCGGGGCCGGTGATGAAGTCGGCCTCGTCGGAGGCGAGGAAGGCGACGACAGCCGCAACATCCTGTGGGGTTCCCTGCCTGCCCACGAGGTTTGTGACCTGCCAGTTCCGCGGGGGAGCGCCCGGCTCGGCCTCGGTAAGTACGCGGTTGGGAGTAACCGTGTTGACCCTGATGCCGTGCGGGGCGAGTTGGATGGCGAGCGAGCGGCTGAGGTTATAGACCCCGGCTTTCGCGGAGGGGTACGCGACGGCGCCCGTGCGTCCCGCGAGCCCGGAGGTGGAGCCGATGTTGATGATGCGCCCGCCGTTGCCCTGGTCGACCATGCGTTGGGCGACGTACTTGGAGACGAGGAAGACGCTCTTGAGGGAGACGTTGATGACCCGGTCCCACTCGGCCTCGTCGGTCTCGAGGATGTCCTTCCGGTCGACGACGCCGACGTTGTTCACGAGGGCGTAGATGTCGCCCCAGGCGTCGACGACGCTGGCTACCATCGCCTGAACGTCGGCGCTGTTGGTGACGTCGCAGGCGATGGGGAGAGCCGCACCGGCGTGGGCGGCGTTGATGTCGCCGGCGACGGCCTCGGCGCGCTCACGGATGATGTCCACGACGGCGACGCGCGCGCCCTCTCCGGCGAGGGTATAGGCGATGCCCTCGCCGATGTTGCGTCCGGACCCGGTTACGATGATCGTCCTGTTCTGCAGGCGCATGGGCTTCCTCGCTCTGGTGGTCTGTGCGCGTCATCCGCGCCCGACCTATGCGTTGGGCAGGATGACGGCGACCATTGCCTCGAGCGACTCGTGCACCTCGAACGCCTCGTTCACCTGCGCGAGAGGGAACTGGTGCGTGACGAGGTCCTCGACCGGCACGTCGACCATCGAGCGCAGAGCCTCCATCGATCGGACGATGTGGCGCGGCTCGGAGGCGACGACCCCGCTGACGCGCAGCGCCTTCCTGGTGATGAGCGTGGGGTTGATGTCCTGGGTGCCGTAGTCGGTCCACGGGCCGACGAGGAGGTACTTCCCGCCGAAGCGGACCATGCGCAGCCCCTCCTGCGTCGCGCCTCGCGCACCTGAGCACTCGACCACGACGTCCGCGCCGCGTCCGCCGGTCAGGTCCATCACGGCCTCGACCCGTTCGTCTGCAGTGGTCAACCGATTGATGCTTATCGTCTCGTCAGCGCCGAGGCGGGTGGCAAGCTCGAGGCGTCCCGCCGGCGCTCCGATCACGATGACGCGTCCGGCTCCCAGCAGCTTCGCCTGCAGCAGGCCGCCCATGCCCATAGGCCCCGACCCCTGGATGACGACGGTGTCGCCGAGGTTGAGCCCGCCGATGCGCTCGTAGCCGTTGAGCAGCGTGTGGGTGCCGACGACGCTCAGGAGCGCGCGCTCGTTCGAGAGGTCGTCCGGTATGCGGAGGAGCCACGGGTCCGGCGGGAGGTGCACCTGCTGGCCGAACCCGCCGTACAGGTACGGGGACTCGTTCGACGGCGTGAAGCCGGGCTGGCGGACGCTCATGCAGAACTCGCCGATCGTGCAGTTGAAGCAGTGGCCGCACGGCGAGGCGCGGAAGGTGACGCGGTCGCCTTCCTTCAGCGGCTGCCCCAGCGCATCCGTGTTGCGCCCGAGTCGGTTCGCCGCGATGGTGCCGATGTTCTCATGTCCGAAGATGGTGGGCGTCGGCGTGTCCGGGTGGTGGATGGCGTGGGCGTCGGTGCCGCAGATGGCGGCCATCTCCATGTGGACGACCACCGCGCCCTCTTCGGGGTCGGACTGGGGGAACTCCCAAATCTCCAGCGGCTTGTCCTGGCCTGTGAAGACCGCGGCTTGGCTGTTGCTCATGGTGTCGCCTCCTCCCAGTGGTGGCGCAAGCATAGCGGAGCGGGGGCAGGCTGGCGATTAAGGATGCCAACCCGCCCGGAAGCTGGCACTCTTAATGCCAGCCTTATGAGTAAACCGACCACCCGATCTGGCACTCTTGGCACTCTTAATCCGGGGTGTTTCCCAGGCCGTGGTCTGCTTCCGGCGATTAAGGACGCAAGAGTGCCAATGTTTTCATAAAGTTGGGCGCCGGAGCCATAGACGCTGTCTATAGGTGGGCCGCGAGGTATAGGCAAAACCTATGGGTGGTGCAGGGGAGATGGTCATGCAACCAGCGTAAGGGTTACGGGGGTGACTACGTAAGGGCGGATGTCAGTAGTCCAAGGGGACGGGGGCACCCTCACCCACACGCTGGCGCGTGTTGCCCTCTCCCAGAGGGCGAGGGGGGTGGGCGTGGGCGCCCACAAGGGACGCCCCTACATCAGGCACACCCCACCGCGTGGCCTGCCCGGCCACCCTGGATTCCCGCCGGTGCGGGAATGACGGGGGCTGCCGCCACCCTTGACGCGCCTTGACACTCTTCACGCCCGCCCATATAAGGTTGCGCGCGTGGCCTGTAGTGAGCGCCACGATTCGAGCGAGGCGATGGCCACGAACCCCAAAGTCGCGATTGCGGGAGTCGGCGAGGCGCGCGGCGGACGCGCCACCGGCAAGACGACGGTGCAGTTGTACGCGGAAGCGTTCCTGGACCTGCTGGCCGATTGCCCCATCGATCCCGCCTCGATAGACGGCGTGCTCACGTCCAGCCCGGACGCGGAGCCGCACCACATGTTCTCGACGTGGCTGGTCGAGTACCTCGGCCTGCGCCCCCGGTTCACGTCCGCGGTGCAGATGGGTGGAGCGACGCCGCACTCGAACATGGCGCTCGCCGCCGCGCTGGTCGAGTCGGGGCGCTGCAGGGCAGTGATGGTCGCGGACGGGGACAACCGGGCGTCCAAGTTCTCGCGCCAGGACAAGGTGCAGGCGATGAGTTCGCAGGTCGGACACCTGAGCAGCCTCGAACCGCCGCACGAGTTCGACGGGCCGTACGGGCCGACCGCGCCCGCGCTGTACGGGATGATGGCGACGCGGCACATGTACGAGTACGGCTCGACTCCTGAGCAGTTCGCGCGCATCGCGGTCGCGTTCAGGGCACACGGCGCGCTCAACGAGCGGGCACAGCTCCGCAAGCCCGTCACCGTGGAGGACGTGCTCGCCAGCCCCGTTATCGCGTGGCCGCTGCACCGCGACGAATGCGCGCTCATCTCGGACTGGGGCAGCGCCATCCTCGTGACGACGCCGGAGTACGCGGAATCGCTCCGGCGCGACCCCGTTTACCTGCTCGGTCTCGGGCAGGCGCACCAGGGCTACAACCCGTACCAAGCGCCCTCGATCACGTCGTTCCCCATCAGCGAGTCCGCGGACGAGGCGTTCGCAGCCGCCGGGATCAGCCGCGACGAGGTCGACGTGCTGGAGCTGTACGACTCGTTCACCAGCACGGCGATGGTGACGCTGGAGAATATGGGGTTCTGCGGCGCAGGCGAGGGAGGCGCGTTCGTCGAGGCGGGGAACATCGACCTCGGCGGCAGCCTCCCGACGAACACGCACGGAGGGCTGCTCTCGTACAACGGCGGGCACGGGCACTTCATCGTGGAGGCGACGCGCCAACTGCGGGGCGAGTGCGGCGAGCGGCAGGTGGCAGGCGCGAAGATCGCGGTATCGCAGGGGACGGCGGCGCTCGCGTCGTCGTCCATCACGCTGGTGCTGGGGACATGACCACCGAGCGTGTGAACACGGTCACCCAGCCGTACTGGGACGGCGTCGAGCAGGGGAGACTCATGCTGCAGTACTGCTCCGACTGCGACGTGTACCAGTACTATCCCCGCCCGCTCTGTGCGGAATGCCCCGCTGCCGAACCGGAATGGCGGGAGGCGTCCGGACGCGGCGTGCTGTACTCGTACAGCGTCGTGTACCGGGGTCCCAGCCCGGCGTTCCAGTCCATCGCCCCGTACGTGACCGCCATCGTGGAGCTGGAGGAGGGGCCGCGCATGTTCACGAACATCGTGGACGCCGAGCCCGAGTCGCTACGGGTGGGAGAGCCGGTGCGCGTGGTGTTCCGGGACGGGCCGGAGGGTCTGCGGCTTCCCTACTTCACACCGGCGGGGGGCTGACGTTGCGCGTACGGATCACGGAATACCTGGACATCGACCTGGAGCGGGAGGTCTGGTGCTGCAACCGCTGCGGCGGCGACCTGATCTCCGCCCGCGAGCCGTACAAGCGCGGCTGCCTGCTGTACGAGCGCGACCCGCGCGAGATACATAAGCCGATCAGCGACCACCCGGTGTTTAACTACTCGTTCGACCCGGACTGGGTCCGCATCATCGAGTTCTACTGCCCGCACTGCGGGGTGATGGTGGAGAACGAGTACCTGCCGCCGGGACATCCGCTGACCAACGACATCCAGCCCGACATCGACGCGCTGAAGCGCAAGCACGCCGCCGGAGGCATGTCGTGAGCGCCCGGCTGGGACTCGACATCGGCGGGACGTTCACCGACGCGGTCGGCGTGCTGAACGGGAATCTCGTCTGGGCGAAGGCGGAGACCACCCACCACGACCTGAAAGACTGCTTCATGGAGGCCGCCGCGCGCGCCGCCGAGCGGTCCGGGACCAATCTTGCCGACATCGCGCAGGATGCCGAGGCGCTCATCTACTCGACGACGGTCGGAACGAACACGCTGATCGAGCGGTCCGGCCCGAAGCTCGGTCTGCTCACGACGATGGGGTTCGAGGACACGCTCAAGGTCGGGCGGTCGCGGAGCTGGGCAGACGGGATGCCGCTGGAGGTGCGGTTCGCCAAGGGACGCGCCCGGAAACCGGAGCCGCTGATCCCGCGCGACGAGTTCACCGTGAGCCTGCGCGAGCGCATAGACAGCCGCGGGCAGGTGCTCATCCCGCTCGACGAGGATGAGGTGCGGAGCCAGGTGCAGCGGCTCGTGGACCTCGGCGTGCGCGGGTTCGTCGTCGTCCTGCTCAACTCGTTCATCAACCCGGAGCACGAGAACCGCGTACGGGACCTGATCCACGAGGAGTACCCGGAGGTCTACCTGGGGCGGATGCCCGTGTTCCTCTCGCACGAGGTCTCGCCGCAGATGGGCGAGTATCGCCGGAGCCTGACGACCATCATCGACGCGTACCTTCGGGTGAACACCGAGGAGCACATCCTCGACATCGGCAACGACCTGCTGGACATGGGCTATCACAAGCCGCTGTTCCTGGCGAAGTGCACCGGCGGCATCTCGTCGGTCTCGCGCACGCGCCCCGTCCACCTCCTGGGCAGCGGGCCGGTAGCCGGCGTGTTCGGCGCCCGCGCGCTCGCCGAGGCGTACGGCCTGCGCAACGTGCTGCTCACCGACATGGGAGGCACGAGCTTCGACGCGGGGCTGGTCGTCGAGGCGCGGGACCGGCTCTACGAATCAGACCCGGTGTTCGACCGGTGGCGGGTGCAGGTGCCGGTCATCGCGCACTGGTCGATCGGCGCGGGCGGCGGGAGCATCGCCTACATCGAGGACCGGAGGCTGCACGTCGGGCCGCGCAGCGCGCGCTCGCGTCCCGGCCCGGCCTGCTACGGCAGGGGCGGCACGGAACCGACCGTGACCGACGCCGACGTGGTGCTCGGCTACATAGACCCCGACTACTTCCTGGGAGGCCGCATCAAGCTCGACGCGGCACTCGCCGCCGAGGCGGTGCGAACGCGGGTCGCGGAGCCGCTCGGCATGACGGTGGACGAGGCCGCATGGCATATCCGTCACCAGATCGACGGCATCATGGGGCAGGAGCTGTACATGCGCACGGCGCTCAATTCCGGCACCGACCCCAGGGAGTTCACGGCGTTCGCCGTGGGCGGCGCGGGGCCGGTGCACGCGGCGGGCTACGCCGATTTCGCAGACGTACGACGGATCGCGCTGCCACCCTTCGCGGGCGCGTTCGGCGCGTTCGGCACGCTCTCCATGGATCTCGTGCAGACCTACGAGAAGGGGCGGAAGGTCGTCATCCGGATGCCGGGCAGCACCGAGTTCGACCCCGCCGCGGCCGAGGTGCTCAACGGCGAGATCGAGGAGCTGCTGGTCAGCGCGCGCAGGGATATCGCGGAAGAGGGGCTCAACCCGGACTCAGTCTCGTTCGTGCTCGAGCTGCAGATGAGCTACGGGATGCAGCGCCAGACGCTCGACATCCCGCACTCCGGTCTGCACATCGACGGCGCATCCGATCTCTCCACGCTCTTCGACCGCTTCCAAGACGCGTACGCGGACAGTTTCGGCGAAGGCTCGACCTCGCCGGAGTCCGGCGCGGAGGTGCGGCTCGTGCGGCTCAACGTCATCGGGGCGTCGGAGAAGCTCACGCTGCCGTCGTTCGAGGCCGCCCCGGCCATGCCGCCGCCCACCGGCTCGCGGCGCGTGCTCTGGGAACTGGAGCGCGGCTGGGAAGCGACGCCGGTCTATCGTCTCGACGAACTGGGGCCGGGCGCTGCGATGGAAGGCCCCGTGCTCATCGAGGCGGAGGACTCGGTGGGCGCGGCGCCGCGCGGCTGGAGTTTCCGGTTGGACGAACACCGCATGGGGTGGATGGAGAAGCAGACGTGACTTCCCTCAAAGACCAGATCAAGCTGCACGAGGGACTCGTGTACGACCGGCACGCCTACGGCAAGGGGCCGGGGTGGGACCCGGAGCTCATCGTGGAGAAGGCTGCCGAGCCGAGCCCGATCGAGAAGGAAGGCTACGACCTCCTCTCCGACGTGGAGCTCGAGATCTTCTACCACAAGATGCTGACCATCGTGGAAGAGGCGCGGGAGGTCTGGCAGAACCTCTCGATCTCCGACATCATCCTCGCGGGCGACATGTCCACCGCCATCTTCACGCCGAGCGGCGACCTCGCCGTGGCGTCCACGGGCATCCACTTCCACGCATTGCTCAACTACGCCCAGTCCAAGTTCATCCTGAAGTACTACCGGGACGACCCCACCGTGGGCCTGCGCGAAGGCGACATCTTCTTCTTCAACAACCCGCTCGCCGGCTCCACGCACGCGCCGGACATGTTCACGGCGATGCCGGTCTTCCACGAGGGCGAACTCGTGGCGTGGGCCGAGGTGGGCGGACACCAGGGCGATTGTGGCTCCGTCTCGCCGGGCGGGTTCAACCCGTACGCCACGAGCCGGTTCGAAGAGGGCTTCCACATGGCGGGGGTGAAGATCGGCGAGAACTTCCGCATCCGGAAGGACATGCTCGACTACCTGTGCGGCTCCGTGCGCAACCCGTTCGTGTTCGCCGTCGAGTTACGCTCGCGCGTCGCAACCTGCCTGCGGATGCGCGACCGCATCCTCCGCGAAGTCGAGCGCCGGGGCCCCGCCGCCGTATCGGGCGGCCTGCGCAGGCTCATCGACCTTTCGAGCGAGCTGGCGTCCGACCGGCTGAAGCAGATCAACGATGGCGTCTACCGCTCCATCCTGTTCAACGACACCATCGGGGCGGAGAAGGGGCTGGTGCGGATACCGGTCACGGTCGTGAAGGAAGGCGGCGAGATGACCATCCTCGTGCAGGGCGTCTCGCCGCCGAACGGCAAGGGACCGGTGCACGCGACGTGGCACCTCGTGCGTGCCTCCCAGGCGGTCTACCTGTTCGCGTATTTCTTCCGGGGGCTGATGCCGAACGTCGGGCTGTTCGAACCGCTCACCTTCCTCATCGAGGGGCCGTCGGTCGCGAACTCGCCGGAGGACGTCGCGCACACGGAGGGCACCATCATCTCCGCGGCGGTGGTGCAGAGCTTCCACATCATCGGCTCCAAGATGCTGTTCGACAGCCCGTTCCGGGAGAACGTCTCGGCGCCCTTCTCGCGGAACATGGTGGCGCTGGTGTTCTACGGCTCCAACCTGTTCGGCTACCGCGCCACGGGCATCACGTCCACGGGCAACGGGGCGGGGCAGGGCGCGCGGTTCGACGGCGACGGGGAGCACTCGACCGGGTTCTACTGGGCGTCGATGACCGACGCAGGAGAGGTGGAGGAGTTCGACGCGCGCTACCCGTTCACCATCATCGCCCGCGGCCTGCTCGGCACGGACTACCACGGCTTCGGCATGTACCGCGGCGGTTCGGCGCTGATCGAGGTGAGCATGGCGTACCCCAATCCCGTCGTGATGACCTCGTGGGGGACATCGGACGTCATCTCCCATAACCCCGGCCTTTTCGGCGGCTACTGGGGCCCGCCCAACCCACGCCTGACCATCACGAAGAACGACGCGCTGAAGCTCATGGCGGAGGGCGCGCTGCCGGAGCTCACGCACCACTCGCTGGCAGCCGAACGGCGGCTCGGCGGCGAGTACGCGTTCGAGTCGTCGAGCGTCAACCCGAAGGAGTTCGAGATCGGCGACGTGTTCCTCTGCGACACGGGGTCCGGCGGCGGCTATGGCGACGTGCTGGAGCGCGACTCCGAGGCGGTGATGACCGACGTGCGGGAGGGGATGATCTCCACCGACGTTGCCTCGCGGGTGTACAGGGTCGTCTACGACGAGGAGACGCTACGGGTCGACCACGCAGCCACGGAGGCGTTGCGGCACGAGGAGCGGCAGGTGCGCATCGCACGCGGCAAGCGGTTCGACGACTTCATCGGCGGCTGGCTTGCCCAGAAGCCGAAGGAGCACCTCCTCACTTACTACGGCGACTGGCCGGACCCGCGCGTCCCCGGATACGACAAACCGTTCTGGGGAGAGCACGACTGATGTACACCATCGACTTGGACGTCGGTGGGACGTTCACCGACGGGTTCTTCTCGGACGGACAGACCTATCGCACAGCGAAAGTGCCCACGACGGCCCACGACGTTCCCGCGTGCGTGCTGGAGTGCGTCGCGGCGGGAGCGGCGGCGTTCGGCACGGACACCGCGGGACTGCTGCGCGAGGCATCCGTGTTCCGGGTGGCGACGACGATCGGCACGAACATCATCGTGCAAGGGCGCGGCGCGAAGGCGGGGCTGCTCGTGAGCGCGGGCGCGGAGGAGGAGCTCTACGGCGACGGGCCTGCCGGCGTCATAGGGCAGGGATTCATCAGGCCGGAGATGATCACCGGCATCGGCGGGGCGATAGACGAGACCGGGGCTGAGACCGCCCCGGTAGATGCCGAGGAAGTGCTCGCCGCGGTCAGGGAACTGGTGCACCGGGGGGCGCGGATCATCGGCGTCTGCCTCCGCAACGCGTGGCGGAACGATGCACACGAGGTGCGCGTGCGGGAGATCATCCACGAGCGCTACCCCGTGCACTACCTGCGCTCCGTACCGCTGCAACTCAGCACGGAGGTCTCGCCGGTCTCCGACGACCACGCACGGGCCAACTCGCTCATCGTCAACGAGATGCTCCACCGGGAGATGACGCGCAGCCTGTACGACCTGGAAGACCGGCTGCGCGACGCGGGCTATCGCTGGCCGCTGCTCGTCACCCACGCGAGCGGAGGCTGTGCGCGCGTCGCGAAGACCGTCGCCGTGGAGACGTTGCAGTCCGGGCCCGCGGCGGCGGTGCTCGGCGCATGGCGCATCGCGCAGCTCACCGGCGCGGAGCACGTCGTCGCAGCGGACATGGGCGGCACCAGCCTGGACGTGGCGTTCGCGTCCGCCGAGCAGCCGCCGTGGGACCCGCGCCCGACCGTCGAAGGCGTGCCGCTCGCCATACCGATGCTGAGCGTCGAGTCGATCGGGGCGGGCGGGGGCAGCATCGCCCGCGTGGACGGCAATGGCGTCCTGTCAGTCGGCCCTGACTCGGCGGGAGCATACCCCGGCCCCGCCTGCTACGGCCAGGGCGGCGCCGAAGCGACCGTTACCGATGCCGACCTCATCCTCGGCTACATCGACCCCGGCCATCTCCTCGCGGGGCGGATGCCGCTCGATCTCGCGGCGGCGCAGGACGCCATCAACGAGCGGGTCGCCCGACCATCCGGCGCATCGCTGAACGCCGCAGCGGCAACGGTGCGGGAGACGATCGACGAGGAGATGGCGGGCGCCATCCTGCAGGGCATCGAAGGGCGCGGCCTCGACCCGGCGGGCGTTACCCTGCTTGCCTTCGGCGGCGCGGGGCCGCTGCACGCGGCCTCCATCGCGGAGCGCGCGGGTATCCGGCGCGTGCTGGCGTTCCCGTTCGGCTCCGTGTTCAGTGCCTACGGGTCGAGCACGACGGACGTGATGCACCTCTACCGCGACACGCACGGCATGCCTGCCGCGAGTCCCGGCCTGGCCGACGCCATCGAATCGGGGACGGAGCGCATGCGGAGCGTCGCGGTGAAAGACATGCGCGGCGAGGGGTTCCGCTCCGACGAACTGGACTTCCAGACCGTGCTGGAGCTGTGGACGGCAGGCCGCCCCGCCCTGGTCTCCGCAGCGAGCGGCGACGGGCTGGCCGACGCGGTGCGGCGGGTGACGAACGGCTCCGATGTCGGCTCCATCGCACTCGAAGCTGCGTGGACGGTCGTGTCGGCGGGGGTGCCGCACTGGTCTCCGGAACGCGTGAACGGTTTCGCCGTGCATGAGCCCGCCGCACCGGGCTTGCGGGAGGTGACGTGGTCGGCGGAGCAGGGCCCAACCGCCACACCGACATACGAACTCACGAGTCTCGCTCCCGGAGCGGTCGTGGAAGGCCCCGCGGTCATCGATGCGGCGGACACCGGATACGTCGTCCCCGCCGGATGGAGGCTCGCGGTCGACGGGTACGGGTTCCTCGAGATGACGGACACGCGGCCATGACGAGCAACACCGGCCAGCGCCCGCTGGAAGGATTCACCATCGTCGAGATGGGCAACTTCATCGCGGGCCCGTACGCCGGGATGCTGCTGGCCGACCTCGGGGCCGAGGTCATCAAAGTGGAGGAGGTGACATCCGGCGACCCGTTCCGCGCGTGGGGAAAGGGGCTGTACAGCCCTGCGTTCTGCGCGTTCAACCGCGGTAAGAAGAGCCTGACGCTGGACGTCCGCCAGGAGCGCGGCAGGGAGGTGCTCCTCCGGCTCGCCGATCAGGCCGACGCGCTCATCGAGAACTTCCGTCCCGGTGTGATGGCGCGGCTGGGCGCGGACTACGAGACCGTCTCTGCCCGCAACCCCCGCATCGTCTACTGCTCGCTCTCCGGGTTCGGTCAGAGCGGGCCGTACCGCGACAGGCCAAGCTACGACACCGTTGGGCAGGCGATGGGCGGCCTGCTTGCGCTGCTCACCGACTCGGACGACCCACGCCCGAGGGGCCCCGCGCTCGCGGACTCGCTGACCGGACTCTTCGGCGCGTTCGGCGTCCTGTCGGCGCTGATGGCGCGCGAGCGCACCGGGGTTGGGCAGAAGGTCGAAACCTCGCAGTTGGAGTCCGTCGCGGCGTTCGTCGGCGAGACGCTGACGTTCTACGAGGCGCAGGGCATGGTGTCGAACGCGTGGACGAGGCCGAGACTCGCGCAGGTGTACGGGTTCGACACCGCGGACGGCAAGCAACTGGCCATCCACCTGTCGTCACCACCCAAGTTCTGGGAAGGGCTGACCGATGCGGTCGGGCGTCCCGATCTGCGGGACGACCCGCGCTTCGTCGACCGCAACGCGCGCGCCGAGCACTACAACGAGCTGTACGCGGAGCTGGTCCCGCTCTTCAAGCAGCGCACGCGCGATGAGTGGCTCGCGCTCTTCGAGCAGCACGACGTGCCCGGCGCCCCGGCGTACCGCGTCAACGAACTGGTCGAGGACCCGCAGTTCGCGCACCAAGGCATCCGCATCGAGCACTCCCATCCGGAGGGAGACTCCGTCACAGCCAAGAACCCGCTCAACCTGCTCGGTTCGCCGCTCACCTACGACGTGCCGCCGCCCGGCCTCGGCGAGCACAACGAAGAGGTGCTCTCGCGCCTCGGCCTGACTGCGGGCGAGATCGCAGCCCTGCAACAGGAAGGCGTCATCGGGGAGCGCGGCCAAGCCGAACAAGGCTCTTGAGCGACGTCGTGGACGCGCTGACCGAGCACCTCAGCTCCTACGTTGCCGGGCTGGCTTACGACGACATCCCGGCGGATGCCGTGCACGGGATGAAGGTGCGGCTGGTCGACTCCATCGGGTGCGCCATCGGGGGACAGGACGGAGAGCCGGTGGCAGTTGCGCGGGCGTTGGCGCGGGAAACCCAGGCCGCGACTCCGGCGCGGGTGTGGTTCACCGGCGAGCGCACGACATCCGAACTCGCCGCGTTCGCCAACGAACTGATGGTGCGCTACCTCGACTTCAACGACACGTACTTCGCGTTGGACGGCGGGCACCCCAGCGACACGATCGCGGCAACGCTGACGTTGTCGGACGCACTCGGACTGAGCGGAGGGGATGCGCTCGTTGCGATGGTCGCGGGATACGAGGTGTTCTGCGGGCTGGGGGAGGTGCAGAAGCCCTCGACGAAGTTCATCGACCACTCGTTGCACGTCGCGATCGGCTCGGCGGCGGGAGCTTCGAAGGCGCTGGGGCTGGACGCCGAGCGCACCGCTCACGCCATATCCATCGCGCTTACGTCGAACCTAGGGCTCCGCATCTCCCGCGACGGGCGGCTATCGATGTGGAAGGCCGGTTCAGCCGCCAACTCCGCACGGGCCGGGGTATTCTCGGCAAGGCTCGCCGAGCGGGGGATGACGGGCCCGGACGAGCCGTTCTACGCCGACAGCGGGCTTGCGGGGATGCTCGGCGCGCGGACGCCGTTGCCTGCGCTCGGCGGAGCGTCGAACCGGTTCCACACGAGCCTCAGCAGCATCAAGGCGTTCCCCGCGCAGTTCAACGCTCAGGCCGCGATATGGGCGGCGCTCGGGCTGCGTGAACGGCTCGGGGGCACACTCCCGGACAGGATCACGGTATCCAGCTACCGCCAGGCGGTCACCAGTTCCGCGGACCCTGACAAGTGGCGCGTTCATGACCGCGAGACCGCCGATCACTCGATGCCCTACGTCGTCGCGGCGGCGCTCCTCGATGGCGAGGTCACCGTGCGGCAGTTCACGGACGAGCGCATCGCCGACCCTGCCGTGCACGAGCTGATGGGGCGCGTCGAAGTGGCCGAAGACCCGGAGATGACTGGGCGCTTTCCCCAGGCGCAGGCGGCCCGCATCGAGGCTGTCGCAGGCGGCGAGACGTACGTGGTGGAGATCGAGAACTCGAAGGGGAACGCCGCGAACCCGCTCTCGGACGAGGAGGTCGAGGCCAAGTTCCGAGCGCTCGCAAGTGGCGTGATGGGACGGGAGCAGGTCGATTCCCTGCTATCGCGGCTGTGGAGGTTCGAAGAGGAGCCTTCGGCGCCGGGGGTTGTCGACGCGATGGCCCTGTAGCGGGGTCTACAGCTCGTCGGGATCGGCTCGCTGCACCTTCCCCAGGAACACTTCCGTCAGGATGTTCGTCTCGCGGACAGATGCCGGGGTCCCCTCGAAGACGATACGCCCCGTGTCCAGGATGTAGGCGCGGTCGACGATGTCCAGGACGCCCTTGATGTTGTGTTCCACGACCATGATCGTCGTGCCCAACCGCTCGCTGATGAGCGCCACGGTCTGGAATACCTCTTTCACGATGTTGGGGGCCAGCCCCAGGGTAGGCTCATCCAGCAGCAGCAGTTCGGGGTTCGCCATCAGGCCTCGACCGAGCGCCAGCATCTGCTGCTGACCGCCGGACATCTGGCTCGCCAGGTCCCGCCGCTTCTGATGCAGGACGGGGAAGAGATCCATGACCGACTCCATGCGGCGGCGGACCTCGGGCCGGTCCCTGAGGTACGGGCACCCCATCTCGAGGTTCTCCTCGATGGTGAGGTGGGTGAAGAGCCGCCTGCCCTGGGGAACGAACGCGATGCCGTGCTTCACGATCTCGTGCGTGGCGGACGTCAATCGCTCCCCGCGCCAGTACACCTGCCCGGCGACCACGGGCGCGAGGCCCATCAGCCCTTTCAGGACGGTGGACTTCCCCGCACCGTTGGGCCCCATCACCGCCACCACCTCGCTCTTGCGAACGCCGAGGCATGCGTCCTCGAGGGCGCTGACCGCCCCGTAGCGCACGGAGACGTTGACCATCTCGAGGATGAACGATTCGTTCAGACTTGCCATGCCCCGCTAGACCCCCAGATACGCTTCGATCACTTCCGGCTGAGCCAGTACCTCCTCCGCATCTCCCTCGGTGAGGAGCTTCCCGCTGTCCATCACTATCAGGTGGTCGGACAACTCCCGCACGATATCCATGTTGTGCGAGATGAACAGGATGGTGCGCCCTTCGTTCCGCAGCTGCCGCACGATCCCTTTCACGCGCTCGAGCATCTGTGGGAAGAGTCCGGCGAACGGCTCGTCAAAGAGGTACGTATCGACGTTCAAGGCCATCGCCCGGCCTATCTCCAGCAGCTTCCGCTGGCCGTAGGAAAGGTCCATCGCCAGGGAGCGCCGCTTCTCCCACATGCCCACGCTCCGCAGTATCTCCTCCGTCCGCTCCCGCTGGCCGGACTTCCCTCGTTCGAGGAGCGCAGGCAGGAGGCGCCGCTCGGTCAACACCACCATGATGTTGTCCCAGACGCTGATCTGGTCGAACAGACGAACGTCCTGGAACGTGCGGGTGATGCCGAGGCCGGGCGTTTCGTGAGGCTTCACCGTCCTGAGACGCACTCCGTCGACGACGACCACCCCTCCATCCAGTGGCAGCATCCCGCTCAGGAGGTTGATGAGCGTGGACTTGCCGGAGCCGTTGGGGCCGACGACGCAGGTGATCTTCCCGCGGGGTATCGCTATGGAGAGCCCGTCAACGGCGTGCACGCCGCCGAAGTGTTTCGCAACCTCGATCGTCTCCAAGGCGTAGGGGGTGCGGCCTTCTGCGTTGCTCATAGCCTGTACCTCCCGAGGAGCCCCTGAGGCCTGAACAGCATCAGGAGGACCAGCAGCACTCCCAGGATGACCTGACGCGCCTGACCGACGTATTCGTCAGGCAGGAACGGCAGGAACCGCATACCTTCTTCGAGCAGCACGAACGCCATCGCTCCGAGGATCGAACCCCATATCGTGGCCAGCCCGCCCAGGATCACGATGGACACGAGCAGGATCGACTCCAGCAGGATGAAAGAGTTGGGGTCGATGAATGTCGTCCAACTGGCGAATAGCCCGCCCGCGGCGGCGGCCATCATGGCGGAGATCACCCAGACTGTCAGCTTGAAGTGCGTTACCTGATAACCGAAGACCTCGGTTGCTCGTTCATCCTCGCGAATCGCGGTAAGCACCCGTCCGAATGAGGAGCTCACGATGAACCAGGAGACAAGAACGACGACCGCCAGGAATACGAGAGCGAGGATGAGGAACGCCACCTCGCTGCTGAAGGCCACGCCGCCTATCTCGGGCTTGGCGATCTCGTGGATGCCGAACGCTCCTCTCGTCAGTGCCCGTGAGTTCAGGAAAACGTTGAAGCAGATGACCGCGAAACCGAAAGAGACCAGCACGAAGATGTCGTCCCTGAACCGGTTGAACACGACGCCTACCGCTATGGCAGTCAGCCCCGCGAGGACGATGCCGACAGGCAACGCGGCGAAGAACGGCCATCCGAACGTGGGGATGGCCTCTGTACGCAGTTGCTCGTACTGTGCGTTCGAAGTGAGGATGGCCACGGTGTAGGCGCCGATGCCGAAGAAGCCGATGTGACCGACCGACAGCAGCCCCGTGAACCCCACCACGAGGTTGAGGCTGACCGCCAGGATCGCCCAGATGGCGAAGACGGTCCCCAGCGTGATGGCGAACCCGGAGCCCTGCCATATCGCGAATACGACAGCCCACGTGATGACGACGAGGTTGGCCCACAGTTCCAGGTTGCCCCTCGCCAGCCGCATGAACACACCCGGCTCGCGCGCCGCTCTCATGAGGCTGCCAACTCCGCCGGAGTCCGTGGACATAGCCCTATCCCCTCGGCAGCAGTCCCCGGGGCCAGAAAGAGAGGAAGAGGATGAGGATGACGAAGGAGATGACGTCCTTCCACTCTCCCGCGAGGTCCCAGATACCGAACTGTTCAACCATGCCGAGCGCGAAACCGCCGACCACCGCCCCGTACAGGTTCCCCATCCCGCCCACCACGGAGGCTATCCAGCCTTTCAGCATGAGCAGCAGGCCCATCCGTGGCTGGATGGCCGTGTCGTGACCGCTCAACAGACCGGCCGCAGCCGCGAAGACCGCTCCGATGAAGAACACTATCGCGATGACGACGGTGGTGTTGATGCCCACCACCTTTGCGACTTCTTCATCGTCGCCGATGGCCCGTATCGTTCTACCCAGCGAGGTCCTCTTGAGGAGGAACAGCAGACCGAGGAACCCGGCGATGGCAACGCCGATGGTGAAGATGTTGAACCCCTTGATGTTGCTGCCCCAGATCGTCCACGGCTCGCTCCCGAACGCTCGGGGCAGCGGGCGGGGAGCGCTCTCGAACACGATAGCGGTGGCTGCCGTGATGGCGAGCAACACCCCGAGCGAGGCGACGAGCATGATGAGGGGCGAACGCGCCCGCTTGCGCATGTACACGTACAGCCCGCGATACAGCGCTACGCCCACAGCTCCTGCGACCAGGCAGGATACCGCCCAGCTCAGGTAGAGCCTCGACCCGGGAGCACCTGCAAGAAGCAGGGCGCAACACGCTCCAAGCAGAAACCCCACGATGACGGAGGCCGCCAGGAGCGTCGTATCGCCGGCCTTCGAGAAAAGGCGCTGTATGACCCGGCTCACGACCCAACCAGTCACCACGGCTGCCACGGCTCCAACGGCAGGGGCCAGCAGCAGGTGAAGGTGGTCCGGATTGGCCAGGACAAATCCTGTGTAGATGCCCGTGGCGCCTGTGAGCGTCCCTCCGGCGATATACAGCGCCTTGCGGGTGAAGCGGCTCTGCAGCCGGATGAAGAAGGTTTCGTAAAGCACCCAAGCGATCACTCCGGCTACGACGAGGGCGAACAGGGCGCTCACGTATGGATTGTTGACATGGCTCCCGCCTATCGTCTCGGAGGTCCGCAGGTAGAAGACGCCGTACGCCCCCATCGCCGCTGCGGCGCCGTAGTACAGATCGAAGAACCAGACGGTGCTGTAGACGAGCGTGAACCCCAGCGCGAGGAGGGCGTACACGGCGCCCACGGACAAGCCGTTGAACGCGAACTGCACGGCCTGATCGGGGGACTCGGTTATCTTCCAGACCACGTAGGCAGCCGCCGCTGTGGTCAGGGACGCGGCGAGGATCCTGCCTCGGCGTTCACGATATGCGGCGGAGCGTAGCACTGAGGAATCTCAGCCCCCGCGACCGCGGCCGGCGGGGGCTCAGACGAATGCCTCCTACTGTGTAGGAGCTCCACCCAGGACCTTGTAGCCCTGGTTATCGTCCGTCCTCTGGCCTACCGGCAGCACCTCAACAACCACGTTGGAGAGGCCAACGACTTCACCCTTCTCGTCGAAGCTGAAGTTATCGCCGATAGCCCCACTCCACGTGATCCCGTACAGGCAGTCTCGGAACCCGTCTGCGTCCTGGTCGTCGCCGGTCTGCTTGAGGCACTCTGCAGTGATGTACACGTCGTCATATGCCGACCCCAGGTACCAGGGGAGCGTGACATAGTCGTAGGTTTCCCGGAAGTTGCGGAGCACCTCCTGCGCCTTCTGGTTGGCGGGGTCGAGGTCTGCCGTGATCGCCTTCACCCCGGTCGCGGCTTCACCCGCAACCTCGAGGGCTGTAGCTCCGATGACGACGACCTCGCCGTAGATGGGCCCGTCGTAGCCAAGCTCACGGGCCTGTTTGACGATGGTGCCGCCGCTGAACTCCGCCTGGGCAGCGATGTGAAGCGCGTCGGGGTTCGCGCCGAACAGCTTCGTCAACTGGCTCCTGAAGTCGGTGATGTCTGACGGGTAGCGCTCCTCCGCCACAACCTGACCGCCCAGACTCTCGAACTGAGCGACGGACGAGCGCCGCACGCCCTCGGCGTAGTCGGTCGCTTCCGTGATGGTGGCCAGTGTGCGGATGCCGTCGGTCCAGAGCACGTTGCCCGTGTCGATGCCGAGCTGGGCGTCGCTCATCGCGGTCCTGAAGATGTAGTCGCCGGCTTCGGCGATGTCCGGGTTCGTAGCCAGCCCGGAGAAGAGCACGACGCCGTCGGCTTCCGCCAGGGGCGCTGCGCCGAGCATCGCGCCGCTGCACGACGTGCCGAGGATGATCTTCACGCCATCCACGTCGGTGAGCTTGTTGTACGCGGTGATCGCGTCCTGGGCGCTGCACTTCGAGTCCTGCACGATGAGCTCGATCATGCGCCCGTCGATGCCGCCGGCAGCGTTGATCTCGTCGACCGCCAGCTGCTTGGCCTGACTGGAGACCGTTCCGTAAGTCTCGCCGGGGCCTGTGAGCGATTCCATCACTCCTATCTTGAACGACTCGTCGCTCGCATCGTCCCCGCAGGCGACGGCCAGGAGTGCCAAGACTGCCAGAACGCACACCAACGCAATCTGTCGAATGGACATCACCCCTCCTTTCGGAGCCGGCCAATCTGCCGTGCGGGCAGTATCCCCCACGCGAATCTCAAGCCGCAAGGGTATTCGGGGAAGCCGTGAACCTGTTGAGATTCAATCTCAACGCCATGCGGAACAGATGTTGTGACGAACGGTTGTCAGGCGAGAGGTAGTGTGGGGGTGGTGGAGATAGGGGGACTCGAACCCCCAACCTCCGCATTGCGAACGCGGCGCTCTCCCAGTTGAGCTATATCCCCACGACACGCACTCCGCCGTCAAACGGCTGCGGTGCGGCAGCCTCTACTATAGCACAGGGTGGCGCCCGTCCTGGGGCACAGGGACGCTCCCGCCTTGCGACTGCCTGTCGTTTGCTACAATAGACCTCGCGCCGGAATGGCGCGCGCGTTCCCGCGTAGCTCAGTTGGTAGAGCGGTCGGCTGTTAACCGATTGGTCGTAGGTTCGAGTCCTACCGCGGGAGCCAACTCCATGGGAGAATCCTGCGCTGAGGAGAGTGAAACAGAATGTGCTTGTGTTGAAGCCCAGCGGACAGAACCGAGAACGCAACCACGAGAGAATGGCCCCCGTGGTGGCGGACCACCGCGGGTGAACACAAAGGAGACGCACATCATGGCACTACGCATCAACGACACCGCCCCCGACTTCACCGCCGACACCAGCGCCGGCACCGTCAACTTCCACGACTGGATCGGCGACGGCTGGGCGGTGCTCTTCTCGCACCCCAAGGACTTCACTCCTGTCTGCGCAACCGAACTCGGCTACGTCGCCAGCCTGAACGATGAGTTCGGCAAGCGCAACTGCAAGGTCATCGGCCTCAGCGTCGACAAGGTCGAGGACCACCAGCGCTGGGCAGCCGACATCGAAGAGATCGGCGGCACTGCCCTCAACTTCCCCATCATCGCCGACGACCAGCTGAACATCGCCAAGCTGTACGACATGCTCCCCGCCGAGGAGGAGCCCGGAGAGGGCCGCACTGCGGCAACGAACCAGACCGTGCGCACCGTCTTCCTCGTTGGCCCGGACAAGAAGATCAAGATGAACCTCACCTACCCCATGAGCACGGGGCGCAACTTCGACGAGTTGCTGCGTGTCCTGGACTCCTGCCAGCTCACCGCGGGCCACAAGGTGGCGACCCCCGCGAACTGGAACAAGGGCGAGGACGTCATCATCCTGCCCGCGGTCGACAACGAGGCCGCCAAGGAGCTCTTCCCGGACGGTTGGGAGACAGTGAAGCCTTACCTCCGCAAGGTGAAGGACCCCAGCGCGTAAGCGCAGTAGGTTCGCACCGCTCGGGATGACAGACAAAGCCCCCGCGCATGTTGCGCGGGGGCTTTGCTTTCGCTGCCGCTGCTGGCGACCCGGACCGGATTTGAACCGGCGATCTCCGCCTTGACAGGGCGGTGTGTTAAACCAGGCTACACCACCGGGCCGCGGTAGCTTGCCCCGGCTACACCGGGGCGGTCAGAACGCTCAACCGATCCCATGATACCCCACGATGACGAGTTCTCCCTCGACCATCACGGGGGTCACGCGCTCACCGCCGGTCAGCCGCTCCAACTCCCCTACGAACTCGGGGTGCTCCTCGAGATCGATCTGCCGGTACTCCACTCCATCTTTTCTGAGGTCGTGCAGCAGGGCATCCGAGTAGGTACAGTCGGGGCGTGTATAGACGATGAGCTCAGCCTGGCTGACCATTGCCTCCGAATCATACCAGCGCGTGGCCTGATAGGCTAGGGAGCCATTCACTCATCCGTGCGGAGCCGGAACATGCCCACGATGCGAGCCGCGATCCTCAGAGGACTGCGGGACATCGTCTGCGACGAAGTGCCCATGCCGGAATCGGATGGCCGGAAAGCGCTCGTGCGGATGCACATGGCCTCCATCTGCGGCACGGACCTGCACTACGTCTACCACGGCTGGCCGCGTAACCAGTATCCGATGGAGCCCGGTGAACCGGGGCATGAAGGGGTAGGCACTATCGTCGACCCGGGCGAGACCGGCTTGCGGGAGGGAGCGCTCGTCCTCACCGTTCCGAACATCTGGGAGGCGCGCAACTTCGCCGAATACCAGGCAGTCTCGCCGCACTTCATCATCGAACTGCCGGAGGGGCGTCCCCTTGCCGAACTGATGATGGCGCAGCAGTTAGGCACCGTCATCTTCGCGGCGCGCAAGCTGCCTGAGATGACGGGCAAAACCGCCGTCGTCATCGGACAGGGGAGTGCAGGCCTCTTCCACGACTTCTATCTGCGCCGCCTTGGCGCCGAGCGGATCATCACCATCGAACCGAACGACGACCGGCGTGCAGCAGGCGTCGCGCTCGGCGCGGACGACGCACTCGACGTGACCGGCGATGCAGCGGTGGAAGCGGTGCTGCAACTAACGGACGGGCAGGGGGCCGAGGTAATCGTTGACGCGGTCGGCGGTCACGAGACGCTCGACCAGGCGGTGCGGATGGCGAAGGCGGAGGGACACGTGCACGTGTTCGGCCTGCCGACAGGCTTCGACCCCGTGCCGTTCGATCTGGGCACTTACTTCCTCAAACGGCTCGACGTACGCACCATATTCGGCGCTCAGGACGAGCCGGGCCTCGTGTCGTTCCGGCAGGCCCTCCGGCTCATAGCCGAAGGGGAGATCGATATGTCTCCCTACGTAACGCACACCATGCCTCTGGAACGAGTGGGCGACGCCTTCGAACTGGCGCACGAACCCAGCGGAGGCGCGCTCAAGGTTTCCCTTACGATGTAGCGGGGTTGCGCATTCCCTGTAAAGCAAGAATCGGGTATGATTGCTGAACGCTTGACACGCAGCGGCAAACCCTTATAGCCTCTGCGCCGCACTCGCGGCACGCACGAGTTGTCTGGCCGTGAGCATCGGGTTGAAGGAGGAAAGCCGTGACTCGAACGCATTCACTACTGTCGCCGCGGTTCGCATTGGTTACATTGGCCGCTGCCGCTCTGGTGGGGCTCGCCCTCGCGGCGGCGCTTTCCACGAATGAAGGCGCGCGCGCGGACGGTCACGCCACCGGAGGAGAGACGCTTGTCGTAACGCCGAACGAAGCCGACTTCGTTCCGGGGACGCGCAGCTCTCGTACTGCGGTGTGGATCTACGGGTCCGGCTTCAACCCCGGTCAGAGCCTTCTCGTCCTGATCGCTGACCAGCGTGGCGTTGCCACGGACGTCGGTGCTCTCTCGGGCGTCGACGTGGTCGCCAACGACGACGGCGCCTTCGGGTTTGAGTGGACATTCGGCCGCTTCACCCGGACAGGCGTCGGCGGGGAAGGCATGCAGTCGGTCCGTGCAGTGGACGCCGGCTCGTTCGACGAGTTAGCGACCGCTCCGCTTGCCCTCTGCAACCTCAGCGGCCGTGCCGAGGATGCGGAAGTCCCGAGCCACTGCTCGGCGTAACCCTACCTTTTGAAGATTCGTTGAGCAGGAGGACTCAGTGACAGCTGCTACCACAGTAACGAAACGGTCAGCGACCATCTGGATCGCTGCCGGTCTCATCGCCGGTCTTGCGCTCGCTATCGCGCTCTCTGCGTATCAGGGCGTGCGCGCGGACGGGCATGTGACGGGGACCGAAACCATCGTGCTCGACAAGACCGAGGTCACTTTCGTACCGGGCACGAGCCGCTCAGGCGAGGAAGTCTGGATCCGCGGTTCCGGCTTCACGCCGGGCAATGAGATCGAGCTCATGGTGGCGGACTACCAGGGCGCGCTCTACATCATCAGCGCCTGTCGCTGGAACGACGAAGGTGAGTGCGACCCCGGTCGCTACCGCGACGGCGCGGGCAGTGTGTGGCCGCTCATCGTGAACGACGATGGTGCGTTCGCGACCAAGTGGCGCCTCGGACGCTTCACCCGCGCGAACGTTGGTGCAGAGCGTCTGGCGACCATGTGGGCCGTGGAAAAGGCCAGCGGCACTTTCCTGGCCAGCGCACCAATCGCGCTCTGCAACCTGACACGGAACGACGATCCTGAAGCGGAACCCGTAGAAGTCCCCAACTTCTGCTCGGCGTAAGCGTAAGGTCCACAGGAGGTAATCGTGACTAAGGTAATCGCAACTCACCCCCGGGCCGTGGTTCTCAC
Organism: Dehalococcoidia bacterium; assembly: GCA_034422595.1. Classification (GTDB taxonomy): domain Bacteria; phylum Chloroflexota; class Dehalococcoidia; order Lucifugimonadales; family Australimonadaceae; genus Bin16. Next base: position 328,702 of record DAOUJO010000003.1, read on the forward strand.
GCTTATCGCCGCGGGGCTGCTGCTCGGCCTCATGGCGGGCAATGCCATCCTCTCCCCGAAGGCATCCGCCGACGGGCACGTCTCCGGCGTCGAGAGCGTCGTCACGGGAGACGTGGTCGTCAACCACCAGTTGGGCGCGCGCTCGTCCCGTGTGCAGGTCCGCATCTGGGGCGCGGGCTTCGCTGCCGGACAGGAGGTTATCCTCCTTATCAATGACGGCCCCGGCACTCCTTCAGACATCACGAACTACGTGAGCAACAAGAGCGCCAACAACACCCTCGTTGCCAACGACCAGGGCGCATGGACAACCGTCTGGACGCTCGGCCGCTTCACCCGCCAGCGCTCCGGCATCGGTCCCGGCGACGGCGACGTGGAGCGCGTGCGTACCCTCAGTGTCATCGACCCCGGTACGTTCGACGTCATCACCAGCACACCGTTGGCCTTCTGCCGCTTGAGCGACCGCGTCGCTCTCGCAGAGCGGATTGCCGGAATGGAATCCGATCTGGCGCTCGTCCAGGCTGACAGGGACGAAGGTCTCGGCGAGAAGCCGGTCAACGTCTCCGATGCTGCGTGGGCGCTCGCAACTGCGTTCTACCCCACCTACGAGGCAACACTCGACGCCGAGATCGCCGAACTGACGGCGGCCATAGCGTCTGCCAAGGAAGGCCAGGGCGTTCCTGACCACTGTCCTGCCTAGTAGGCCCCAGGACGTAAGGCGATACTCAGAAGCCCTCCGGAGAACCCGGAGGGCTTCTGCTTTGCACCGCCATTGCTAGAATGGCCCTTCCACCACCCGTACTGTGAGGCCCTGATGCAACCCTACCGCGGCATAGACCTGCTGGATATCGAATCGCAGTTGACCGACGACGAGCGGCAGGTGCGCGACACGGTTCGCGACTTCGTCGAGGCGGAGGCGATGCCTGCCGTCGTACCCCACTTCCGGGAGGGTACATTCCCACTGGAACTCGTCCCGCGCCTGGGGGAACTGGGCCTCTTCGGCGCCCACCTGGAGGGTTACGGCTGTGCCGGGCTCGGCCCTGTGGCCTACGGCCTCGTCATGCAGGAGCTGGAGCGCGCCGACTCCGGCTACCGCTCCTTCGCGTCTGTCCAGTCCTCCCTGGCAATGACCGCCATCCATGAGTTCGGCACCGAGGAACATCGCGAGCGCTACCTGCCGGAGATGGCTGCAGGCCGCGTCCTCGGTGCATTCGGGCTCACCGAGGCCGACCACGGCTCCGACCCGGCCGGGATGGAGACGCACGCTGTCGAAACCGCGGATGGCTTCACGCTCAACGGCGGCAAGATGTGGATCACGAATGCCGGCATCGCGGACGTTGTGGTGGTCTGGGCGAAACTGGGCGACGCGATACGAGGCTTCCTAGTGGACACGACCCTGCCGGGCGTACGGCGGGAGGACATCCACAACAAACTCTCGATGCGGATGAGCGTAACCAGCGCGATCTCCCTGGAAGACGTGTGCGTGGGAGAAGATGCGTTGCTCCCCGGCACGCGCGGTCTGGGTTCGGCGCTGGCGTGCCTCAACGCGGCCCGCTACAGCATCGTCTGGGGCGTCTGCGGCGCCGCCGCCGATTGCCTGCACACCGCCATCGAATACACGAAAGAGCGGGAGCAGTTCGGGCGCCCGCTTGCGTCCTTCCAGCTCGTGCAGCAGAAGCTTGCGGACATGGCGACATCGCTCTCGAAGGCGCAGTTGCTGGCGTTGCAGTTGGGGCGATTGAAGGCCGGGGGGACGCTGCACTGGTCGCACGTCAGCATGGCGAAGTACAGCAACACCCTCGCGGCGCTGGAGATCGCGCGCACCAGTCGCGACCTGCTCGGCGCGGCCGGCATCACCGACGACCTCTCCCCGATGCGCCACGCGATGAACCTGGAGACGGTGCACACCTACGAGGGCACGCAGCACATGCACCAGCTCATCCTGGGGCGTCACCTGACCGGCATCAACGCTATCTCCTGACTGGCGACAGGCAGGTTTGCCTCATGCGTGTGTCAGGCGGATAATCGACCTGCAGGAGGATGGCTGATGAAAGCGGTGCGGTTCCACGAATTCGGCGGGCCAGAAGTGCTCCGCCTCGAAGACGTCCCTGACCCCGAACCGGGCGACGGCGACGTGCTGATCCGGCTCGCGGCTTCCGGCGTCAACCCTACGGATGCCTCGCGGCGCACCGGACGCATGGGGCAGGATATCGGCTTCCCCGCCATGCTCGGCGTGGAAGGGGCGGGCGTCGTTGTGCGGGTCGGCGGGGACGTGACGTCGGTGAGCGAGGGCGACCGGGTCATCGTCCGTCAGCACTTGCACACGTACGCTGAACTGATCGCCGTTCCCGAGCACGCCGTGTTTCCAGCGCCGGGCAACCTCAGCCTCGTTGAGGCGTCGACGCTCGCCATCATCTACACGACCGCATGGGCGGCGCTCTGTGTCCGTGGCGGTGCGAAAGAGGGCGACACCGTCCTCGTGCAAGCCGCGGCGAGCGGCTGCGGCATCGCCGCCATCCAGCTGGCGAAGCAGCTGGGGATGACCGTGCTCGGTACTGCGAGCAGCGCCGAGAAGCTCGAATGGGCGGCCCAGTACGGGCTGGACCACGGCATCAACTACGTCGAGCAGGACTTCGTCGAGGAGTCCAAACGGCTCACGGACGGCCGCGGCGTGGACGTTATCGTCGACGGTATCGGCGGCGACGTCCTGGCCAGGGGCCTCGGAGCGCTGGCGCGCGGCGGGCGGGCAGCCGTGTTCGGGGCTGCGGGTGGCCGGGAGACGACGTTGCCGATCGCCAGCCTCTACCGCGGTCCGGTCTCGATAACCGGCGCCGACGCGGCGCTCACACCGCGGGAGGACTTCGAGACGATCCTCGGCTGGTTCGCCGAGGGCAAGCTCAGGCCGACCATGGACCGCACGTGGCCGCTCGCCGAGGCCGTCGAGGCCCACCGATACCAGGAGTCGCGCCAGATCAAGGGCAAGAGCGCCCTCATCATCAGCGAGGACAACTGACCGGCACGAAGGAGGAAGGCGATGGCATCCGAGTGGGTGAGTATAGACGTTGACGGCAAGCCGGTGGACGCGTACCTCGCGCTGCCGGACGCTCCGGGCCCGCACCCCGGCGTCGTCGTGGCGATGCACGTATTCGGCATCGACCGGTTCGTGCGGGAGAAGTGCGACGGGCTCGCCGAGGCGGGCTATGCCGCTATCGCGCCTTACCTCTTTCACCGCTCCGACGTGACGAACGAACAGCTGACGGGGTATGCCTTCGAGGACCCGACCCGCCGCGAGGTCGCCATGCCGCTGAAAGACAGCCTGCGCGACGACGAACTGCTGCAGGACATGCTCGCGGGGTTGGCATGCCTGCGCGGACTGCCGGACGTGTCCGGGCCGTTCGGCGTCACCGGCTTCTGCATCGGCGGGCGCATCGCCTACATGCTCGCGGTACGGACGAAGGAGTTCGCCGCGTGCGCCGACTTCTACGGCGTTGACGTCGACCTGCCCTGGGGCGACGGCCCCGACCCGCTGAGCCTGACTGCCGACCTCGATTGCGCGCTCACCGGCTTCTTCGGCGATCTCGATGCCAACCCGGCGCCGCCGGACGTCGACAAGCTGGAAGCCGCGCTCCGCGCCGAGGGCAAGCCGTTCACCTTCCACCGCTATCCCAACGGGCAGCACGCCTTCAACGATCCCTACAACCCCGTGCGCTACGACCCGGAGATCTCCGCCGACTCGTGGCCGAAGCTGATTGGCTTCTTCGACAGCGCACTGAAAGCGAGGGAGCCGGTCGCATGACCGCCGTCGTCGGCATATTCGAACACCGTACGGCTGCCGTTGCCGCCGAGCAGTTGCTGGAGGAGGTCGGCTTCGGCGACCGCACGGGGGTCACCTACGTGCTGCCGGACGACGGCCCTGCGCCTCCGAGCCTGAAGCGGCGGGGTGAGAGCATGCTGCGAGCGGCGATAAAGTGGGGCATCTGGGGCTCGCTCATCATCGAAGTGCCGTCGCTCATCGCGCTGCTGGTCTACCCGATGGACATCAACGTGAAGATCCTGCTGGCCGCGACGGTCTGGAAGTTCGGCGCGGCGTTCGGCTCCTGGATCGGGGCGATGTCCGCCGGAGAGGAAGGACTCGACGACGAGCACGCCGCCGAATACGAGGCGCTCCTCGCTGCGGGATACGCGCTCATCGCCGTGGACGTTCGAGCACGTCATCGCCCTGGCATACGCGGAGCACTGCTGGAGAGCGGCGCACTGAGCCTGCGGGACGTGCGCGGGTCGTTCGTGCTCAAGCAGCCCCCTCGTCCCAAACGAGTCCACGTCCCCTCGTAGATCGGACGCAGCACCGTTGTTTACCGGTCGAGCCGTTTCGCCATCGGCACGTGGTCTATGCCTGCCTCCACGAACCCGGGCCCCGTAACCGCGTACCCGTGCCGCTCGTAGAGCGCCTGCACGTACGTCTGCGAGTGCAGGCCCACCTCGGCGATGCCGAGCCTGCGAGCCTCGGATTCCAGCGCCCCGAGCAGCAGTCCAGCGATGCCGCGACGCCGCCACGCGGGCAGCACCGCGACGCGCCCTATCCGCGCTTCGGCGTCCCGCGTCAGCCGCGCCGTGCCGATGACTGCCGTCCCATCTCTCGCGACGACGTGCACGGCACCGTCGTCCGCGTCGTCGCGTTCGAGTTCCGGCGGTACGTCCTGCTCGAGGATGAAGACCTCGCGCCGCACGGCGAACGCGCCATGCATATCGTCGTCGCTCGACGCCACCCGAACCTCGATGCTCTGCTGTGCGGTCATGCCGCGATTATAGGAGCGCCGCTATAATCCGGTTCACCTTTCCCCGGAGCGCTTCCATGAAACTCTCTACAGACCGCATCCTCACGACCCACGTCGGCAGCCTGCCGCGTCCAGACGACGTCGCCGCGCTGCTCCTCAAGAAGGAGCGCGAGGAAGAGTACGACGCCGACGAGCTGGACGCGCTCGTGCGGCAGGGCGTCGCCGACATCGTCGCGCGGCAGCACGCCGCGGGCGTCGATATCGTGAGCGACGGCGAGATGAGCAAGGTCGCCTACTCCACCTACGCCAAGGACCGGCTCACCGGTTTCGAGGGAGACAGCGCGCGCCGTCCCAACCTGGACGTGGCGCCGTATCCGGACTTCCGCGCCAAGATGGCGCGGATGACCGGCGACCAGCCGATGCGCCGCCCGCAGTGCGTCGGGGCGGTGGAGGTGAGGGACCGGGAGCCGCTGCGGAAGGACCTCGATAACTTCAAGGCGGCGATCGAAGGCGTGGGCGTCACCGATGCGTTCATGACCTCGTCCTCGCCGGGCGTGGCCTCCGTGTTCATGCCCAACGCTTACTACCCGACGCACGAGGCGTACATAGACGCGCTCGGCGACGCCATGAAGGAGGAGTACGAGGCCATCGTCGGGGCGGGGTTCGTGCTGCAGGTGGACTGCCCCGACCTGGCTATGGCGTTCCACACCGGCTTCCAGGGACTGACCGAGGAGGAGTTCCTCCGGCGCGCCGAGCACCACATCGACGTGCTGAACGGGGCGCTGGCGAACGTGCCCGCGGAGTCTGTGCGGCTGCACGTCTGCTGGGGCAACTACGAGGGGCCTCACGACTACGATATCGCCGTGTCCAAGATTATGCCCATCCTCCTTCGGGCGAAGCCGACCGCCATCCTGTTCGAGGCGTCGAACCCGCGCCACGCCCACGAGTGGAAGGAGTGGCGCGACGCCGACATCCCGGACGACAAGGTGCTGGCCCCCGGGGTGCTCGACTCGACGAGCAACTACGTGGAGCACCCGGAGCTGGTGGCGCAGCGCATCGAGACGTTCGCCGCCATCGTAGGGCGCGAGCGGGTGCTCGCGGGGTCGGACTGCGGCTTCGGCACGTTCGCGGGCTACGGGAAGATGGACCCGGACATCATCTTCCGGAAGCTGGAGTCGCTGGCGGAAGGCGCGGCCATCGCCTCCGGGCGGCTATGGGGTTAGCGAGAGGCTTTCAGGAGGACGGTGCGGTCGTTGATCTCAACCGCCTCGACGGTGGGGAAGCCGGCTTCCTTCAGCCACTGGACGTGCATGTCCACGCCGCCCGCCTGGGCCGCGTAGTCGAGGTTGGCGAACATGCCGCCGTCGGCGATGAGGTCGTGGATGTCCTTGTAGATGCCGGCGATGAGGCCGTCGTCGTACATGTTGTGAATGGCGATGGCGGACATCACAAAGTCGAACGGCCCACCGAGCCCGGACGCCCAGCCGCGCTGTGAGAAGTCGCTCTTGACGTAGGCCGTGCGGTCGGCGTACGCGGCGAGGCGTTCCTTCGCGTGGCCGAACATCGGCTCGGAGATGTCCTGCAGCGTGACGTGGGCGTTGGGGAACTTCGCCAGCAGGTGGCCGGAGAGCAGGCCGTAGCCCGAGCCGACGTCCAGGGCGCGGATGGCCTGATCCGTGGGGAAGGGCGCGGCATCCACCGTTGCCTGAATCATCGGCCCGCGCTGGTCCTGCCTGCCGTCGTCGCGCGTGACCCAGTTGTCGACGAACTGCTGCTCCTCCCACTGCTCCGGCACGTCGTGCGTCTGCGCCCATGCAGCCTTCTGGTGGCGGTCGGTGGTCATGGTCCTGTTCTCCTTATCAACCGAGGGGGTGGGCCCCGTCGAGTATGGCTTCCAGTGTCTCGTGCAGCGGCTCGCGCAGCCGCGCGCCGAAACCGGTTACGACCTTCGCTGATGCGAACGCGCCGAGCTTACCAGCATCGGTGGGGTTGAGGCCATGCGTCAGCCCGTAGAGCGCGCCCGCAGCGAAGACGTCGCCCGCGCCGGTGGTGTCGACGACGGGCACAACGTATCCCGGCACGTGCGTGACGGCGCCATCGTCGTAGACCAGCGCGCCGTCCGCTCCGCAGGTCATGAACACCAGCGGGGCGTCAGCGCCAACCACCCGCAGCCGTTGCTCCCGCGAGCCGCTGCCCCCGTATATCTCCGCCTCATGTTCGTTGCAGAAGAGGACGTCGACGTACTGCCGGGTGACGCGCCGGAACTCGTCGATGAAGAGCGTCGCTATGGCGGGGTCGGAGAGGCTGAGCGCGACCTGCACACCGGTGTCGGACGCAACGGCCATGGCACGCTCGGCAGCTTCCGCGCACGAAGGGGTGCTGAGCAGGTAGCCCTCCACGTAGACGATGCGGCTGGACCGGAGCGCGCGCGAGGCGATGTCGCCCGGCCCCAACGTGGAGGCCGCGCCGAGGCTCGTCCGCATCGTTCGCTCGCCGTCCGGCGTGACGAGGATGACGCACGCGCCGGTGGGCCCGGCGTCCGCGGGCGTCATGTCGAACTCGACTCCGGCCTCGGCGAGGCTCTCGCGGTAGAGCGCGCCGTGCATGTCGTTGCCGATCTTGCCGGTGAAGAACGCGCTGCCCCCGAAGTGGGTCACGGCAGTCACCGTGTTCGCCGCCGAGCCTCCGGCGGAGCCGTGACGGGCATGCCCGGCGAGGCTTTCCAGGAGCTCGGCCTGGGACTCGGCGGAGACGAGCGTCATGATGCCCTTGTCCAAGCCGTGGCCCGAGAGGAACGAGTCCTCCACCTCCACCTCGGTATCCACTATCGCGTTGCCGACGCCGTAGACGTCGTAGTCGTAAGTCATCGTATCGGTCGTACCTCGTTCGTTCTCGACACCCTCACCCTAACCCTCTCCCCTCAAGGGAGAGGGTTCAGACAGGGGGGGAACCTACACCGTGCTTTCCGGAGCGTCAACGGGCGTGGCAAGGGTTGCCCAGTCGAAGAAGTCATCCCGGCCTGCGGGCCGGGGGACGGCGCAGAGGTTCCGGCGGGCGGGGCAGCGACAGGTCTTGTCGATCATGAAGCGCACCTCGGCGTGGCCGTGAACGATGGCGGTGACGATGCGTTCAGCGTCGGGCAGACGCCAGTCGTCAGCGCACCGATTGAGGTAGGCGTCGAGCGGGGCGAAAGCGAGTATGGGGATGCCGTTGTCGGCGGCAGTCTGCGCGAGTTCGAGGGGGTCAGGCAACGTCTCCCTCTCGTCCATGGCGCGTTGCCATTGCCGCAGGTAGTCGTCGACGATGGGCTCGAGCGAGACGCGCAGCAGCTGGCAGATGAGAAAGTGTTCCAGACGGCGGATGGAAGCGCGCATGATTCCCCTCCTTCTGTTCCTTCGAGTGATCTACATCTCTTTCTTGAGCAGGGTGATGGCCCTGTCCAGGAGGTCGAGGCGGTGATGGTTCTCGCGGGCCTCCTTGACCTTCACGGCGTTGTGGAGGGCGGTGCGGGCGGCCATGTTGCGGACCCTGGGGCTGGGATCGTCGAGGAGGTCGGCGAGCACGGAGACGCTCTTCAAGGCGATGCCCTGGAGTTCGGCGTAGGCAAGGTTGATCGCGTCCCCGCGCATACGTTCCAGTTCATCGCGGAAGACGGGGTCCTTCATCCACCGGTGGAGTGTGGAGCGGTGGATGTTGGCGGCCTGCGCGGCCTCAGCCAGGGACGCGGCGGAGGCGAGGTACGGCATGGCCATCGCCTGCCTGTGCGTCAGGCCGTCGTTAACTTCTTCGGGTGTCGCATGTAGTTCCATATCGTTCCTTTCGTTCGTGATTCCGGCCAGCCGTCTGCGACCTGTCTACGCTGTTCTGCGCCTCCATCGCGCCCCGTTGCGTCTCCGTCGCGGCGGAATGCGCCGTGGGCAGAGGGCGATGGCCGCCAGCCGTTGGGCCGTCGGAGACAGGGTAAGGAGGGGTGGGTTATTCGCACAACGGGCAGATGTCACAAATATGAAATCAACGAAGGATGGGACAAGAGAGGGCTGCGCCCCGCGTCTGGGTCACCCTCACCGGCTGCCATGCGGCAGCTTCCTCTCCCAGGGGGCGAGGGGATGCGGGGTTCCTGCCTACGCAGGAACGACGGGGGCTGCGCCCCGCGTCCGGTTCACCCTCTCCCTAACCCTCTCTCCTCAAGGGAGAAGGGACCAAGCCATCGAGAGGATTCTGCGCGCTAAAGCCTGGGGCTTCGCAGGAACGATGGGGGCGCCGGTGCGGATATGTCATCCGCACCGGCGCACTGTCTCTAGTTGACGGTCAGGTTGCCGACGCCACTCAGTCCGAGCGCGACGTCGCGGGTTGCCTGGCTGGCGCTCTGCACCCGATCGATGATGTCCCTGATGTCCTCTGCCCTGCCGTAGCCGTAGGCCTCCTCGTACCCGGCGATGGCGACCTGCTCCTTGAATGCCGAGTCGTCCATCATCTGGTCGAACGCGGACTGCCAGTACTGGGTCACGTCCGCCGGCACGTCCTCAGGCATCACGAAGACGCGCGAGAGCTCGGTCACGAGCAGGTTCAACTCCAGCCCTTCCGCCTGCGCCGGGTCGAACGCGAGTCCGGGGAGCTCGCGGAAGGAGGGAAGCGGGCCGGTGTGTCCGAGGTTGGCCAGCCATTCGTCGTTGTACGGCTTCTTCGAGTAGAAGATGGGGACCATGCGTCCCTGCTCTATCCACTCGGGGTAGAGGCGGCCAGCGGTGCCCGGGCCGCAGCGGCTGGTCCCGTCCGTCTCGCCGCGGTCGAACGCCGCCATGATCTCGGACGAGCCGCCGTAGCCGTAGATGAGCTTGAAGGGGGCGCCGTTCTCAATCATGAACTCGATGGCAGGCTCGTTGCCCGGTCCCACGGAGCCGACCCTGATGGTGAGATCCCTGTCCAGCACATCCTGCCAGGACGAGGCGAAGTTCTTGTCCAGGCAGAAGCCTTCCTCGTTGACGGTGAACGTCGGGGAACCAAGGATGTAGACGCGGTCGAGGTCGAACCCGTCCACGTCACCCACGAGCAGCTGCCGCGCGAACCAGCGCGAGTGGACGGGGCCGATGGTGAGGCCGTTCGGCTCTGCATTGAGCACAGCCCGCAGGCCGCGGAGCTGTCCCGCGCCGGGGAGGTTCTGCACGATGAAGCGCGTGCTCTCGGGGAAGTACCGCTCAGCCGTCGCGGCAACGATCCTGCTGAAGGTGTCGTAGCCGCCGCCGGGGCTCGTTCCGGTGATGATGCGGATGGTCTTGCCGCCGAAGTACTCCTCCGCGTCAAAGCCGGGAGGCGGGGGGACCGGAGTAGGAGTTGGGCGCGGGGCGGCAGTGGGGGTGGGCTGCTGCGTCATCGCTTCAGGCGTGGGAGTCGGCTTCTCCTCCATCATCGCCTCAGCGGTGGGGGTCGGCTTCTCCTCCATCATCGCCTCAGCGGTGGGGGTCGGAGTCGGCTGGGCTGCCGGACGCGGCGTTGCGGTTGGATCTTCGTCGCCGCCGCACGCCGCGAAGAGCGCCAGAATCACTGCTATCGCGCCAAGGGCCAGGAATCGGTGCATCTTCATCTTTACCCTCCTGCCTTCCATTCCCCTGGATATGCGTTGCGCGGTCTCGTAGTCGAACGGCCTGTGCGTGCCGCAGTTCCGTTGCAGCAAGCCGCAGATGCTACGATTCGCTGCGGCATACTATACCCGCGTGCAGGTCTGTGCAAAGTGCGTCAAGCGGGCGAGGCGGGCCTTACTGTTTGACACACCTGGGGGCGGGGGATAGACTCACCTGCGCCCTTCGGGGTCTCATGAGAAAGAAGTTGCGCTAGATGTACGGCGAACGCCGACCCGAATTCGATCCGGACCAGGTGGTCCAGAACCTCCGACAGAGCTGGGACGGTATACGCTCGCGCCTTCCGGGCGGCGGCTCCCGCCTGTTCATCCTCGGTCTCATCGTCGTTGCGATCGCTCTGTGGCTGGGCACGGGGTTCTACACCGTGCAGCCATCCGAGCAGGCGGCGCTGCGCCTCTTCGGCGCGTTCCGCGGCACCGAAGACGAAGGGCTCCACTGGTACCCTCCGGCACCCATCGGCAGGGTGGACGTCGTCTCCGTCCAGGAAACCCGGGGCATGGAGCTCGGCTTCAGAACAGGCCCTGCCGGCGTCATCACGGACGAAGAGGTGGAGTCCAAGATGATCACGGGCGACCTGAACATCGTCACCATCGACCTCGCCGTCCAGTACCGCATCAAGGACTTGGGCGCATTCCTCTTCAACGTCGCCGACCCCGGCGACGCCGCCCGGCCGGAGGTACTGGAAGGCCACCCCGACGGCCGGACGCTCAAGGATGCCGCCGAAGCGGCGCTCCGGCAGGTCGTCGGGCAGCGGTCGATAGACGACCCGCTGCGCGTGGGCAGGGAGGCGGTGCAGGCCGACACGCAGGCGCTGCTGCAGCAGATCGTCGACGACTACAACGCGGGCATCGAGATCCTGAGCGTACAGCTGCAGGGCGTCCAGCCGCCTGACCAGGTGCGCGACGCCTTCGACGACGTCAACAGAGCGCGCGTCGACAGGGAGAGCCGCATCAACGAGTCGCTCGCCTACGAGCAGGACAGGCTTCCCCGGGCGCGCGGTGCGGCGGAGCAGGTGACCCAGGCGGCGCAGGCGTTCAAGGACGCCCGTATCGCGAGGGCGCAGGGTGAAGCGGACGAGTTCACCGCGGTCTACACCGAATACGCGCAATCCCAGGAGGTGACGCGGACACGGCTGTTCCTCGAGGCGATCGAGGATATCCTGCCGGGCGTTACGCTCTTCATCCTGGACGATTCCACCGGCGGAGCGCTGCCGCTCCTGCCGCTGACGGAAGGCGTTCTTCCGTCAGTCGCGGGTCCCGCTGCCAGCGCGGGGAACGGGGGCTGATGTGAAACTCCTCGTTCCCTTCCTCATCCTCGTCATCGCGGCAGTCATCGTCGTTCCGCAGGCGCTGTACACGGTCGACGAGACGCAGTACGTCGTGGTCACGCGGTTCGGTGAGATACAGACCATCGTACGCACGCCGGGCCTGAAGGTGAAGGCGCCGTTCGTCGACACCGCGAACGTGCTGGACAAGCGCATCCTGCGGATAGACGTGACGCCAACCTCCATGCCTGACCAGGACAACCAGTTCCTGGAGGTGGACGCCTACGTCCGCTACCGCATCGAGGACCCGCGCAAGTTCATCGAGCGCCTGCGCAGCGAGAGCAACGCAGACTCAAGGATCCAGCAGATCGTCATCGCGGCGCTCCGCGACGAGGTCGGCCGCAGCACGCAGCCGGAGATCATCGGCGGGCGGCTCCTCGGCATCGAGGAGGACCGCACCACCGTCGAGCCGCTGCTCAACGATCAGGGCATCCCCACCCGCGCGGCCATCGTCGCCCGAGCCCTCTCGACGGCCAACCAGCAGGTCAAGTCCCCCGAGAACGACTTCGGCGTAGACATCGTCGACATCCGCATCAAGCGCGCCGATTTCCCGGGCGCGACGGAGGACAACATCTTCACCCGTATGCGGACAGAGCGCTCCGTACAGGCGCAGCGACTCCGCGCCGAGGGTGAGGAGTTGTACCGCCAGCGCATCGCCGACGTCGACCGGCAGGTGGAGATCATCTCCGCCCAGGCGGACGAGACTGCCAACCGGCTCCGCGGTGAAGGCGAAGGTGAGGCGATCCGCATCCTCGCGGAGGCGCTCGAACAGGACCCCGAGTTCTTCGCGTTCCGGCGCAGCCTCGCAGCCTACCGGGCGGTCCTGGGCGGCCAGACGACGCTCGTCCTGCCCGCCGACTCCGACCTCTTCCGCTACCTCCAGTCGGCCAGCGGCGAGCACGACTCGAACGACGAGGACTTCCTGGGCGACGTGTTCGGCCTCATCGGCACCCTGGCGGAGAGCGGCATGATGTCGGAGGGCAGCGAGCCATCCGGCGGCACTGATGGCTCGTAGGGCCGCCCTGCTAGAATGAGGGGCGTGGACCCCGCTCTCATCCGCAACTTCTGCATCATCGCCCACATCGACCACGGCAAGTCGACGCTCGCCGACCGCATCCTGGAGATCACGGGCGCTGTCTCCGCGCGGGAGATGCACGACCAGTTGCTCGACTCGATGGACCTCGAGCGCGAGCGCGGCATCACCATCAAGGCGCAGGCCGTCCGCATGGGGCTCTCCTACCAGGGCCGCGACTACGAGCTGAACCTGATCGACACGCCCGGCCACGTCGACTTCTCGTACGAGGTGTCGCGGTCGCTCGCGGCGTGCGAGGGCGCGCTGCTGATCGTCGACGCAGCGCAGGGCATCCAGGCGCAGACGCTCGCCAACGTCTACCTCGCGCTGGAGCACGACCTCACCATCGTCCCTGTCGTGAACAAGATCGACCTGCCTTCCGCCGAGCCCGACCGGGTCATCGAGGAGCTGGTCACGGCGTTCGGCTTCGACGCGGACGAAGTGTTGCGAGTCTCCGCGAAAGACGGCACGGGCGTGCGCGCACTGCTGGAAGCGGTCGTGGAACGGGTGCCGCCGCCCGAGGCGTACGAGGAGAAACCGCTGCGCGCGCTGGTGTTCGACTCGAAGTACGACTCGTACAAAGGCGTGATGGCGTACGTTCGCGTCGTGGACGGCGCGGTGAAGGGCACGGACCGCGTCCGGATGATGGCGACGGGCACGGAGGCGGACCTGCTGGAGGTCGGAGCGTTCCGTCCGGCGATGGCGAAGGCGCCGAACCTGTCAGCGGGCGAGGTGGGCTACCTGGCGACGGGACTGAAGAGCGTGGGCGACTGCCGCGTCGGGGACACCATCACACATGCCCGCGCGGGCGCAGCCGAACCGTTGCCCGGCTACGGCGAGCAGAAGCCGATGGTGTTCGCGGGGCTGTACCCGACCGACGGCAACGAGTTCCACAACCTGCGCGAGTCGCTGGAGCGTCTGCAGATGAACGACGCCGCGCTCGTGTACGAGCCGGAGAGTTCGCCCGCGCTCGGGCCCGGCTTCCGGTGCGGATTCCTCGGCCTGCTGCACATGGAGATCGTGCAAGAGCGACTGGAGCGCGAGTACGGCATGGACCTCGTCGTCACCGCGCCGAGCGTGGTGTACCGCGTGACGATGAACGACGACTCGATACGCGAGGTGTCGCGTCCCACCGACCTGCCGACGGGCGGCGAGTCGCAGCAGGTGGAGGAGCCGTGGCTGGACCTGTCCATCCTCACGCCGTCGCGCTTCGTGGGGCCGATGATGGAGCTCATCAACTCACGCCGAGGCGAGTTCAAGCGCACGGAGTACCTGGACTCCGCCACGGGCAGCACAGGAGGCGCTGACGCCTCGCCGTCGTCCGACCCGCGCGTGTTGCTCGAAGCGTCGGCGCCGATGGCCGAGGTGCTGGTGGACTTCTACGACCAGGTGAAGACGCGCAGCCGGGGCTATGCGTCGCTGGACTACTCGTTCAACGGGTACCGCGCCGCGCCGCTGGTGCGGCTGGACATCCTCGTGAACCAGTCGCCGGTCGACGCGTTGTCGCTCATCACGCACCGCGACCGCGCCTACCACCAGGGGCGGATGCTGGTCGAGCGTCTGCGGAAGCTCATCCCGCGACAGCTGTTCGACGTGCCGATACAGGCGGCCATCGGGAGCAAGGTCATCGCCCGCGAGACGGTCACAGCGATGCGGAAGAACGTGCTGGCGAAGTGCTACGGCGGGGACGTGACGCGCAAGCGGAAGCTGCTGGAGAAGCAGGCCGAGGGGAAGAAGCGCATGAAGCGCATCGGGCGCGTCGAGGTGCCGCAGGAGGCGTTCCTCGCGGTCATCAAGATGGACCGCTAGCGAGTCCCGCTACAGCCGCGCCGCCAGTTCCCTGATCCATGCCCGCATCGCGTCGGCGTAGTCCGGGCGGCGGAGGGCGATCTCCACGGCGGTCTGCATCAGGCCGAGCGGCGTGCCGGCGTCGAAGCGTTCTCCCTCGAAGCGGTAGGCGTGAACGGGTTCGCGCTGTGCGAGGAGGGCGATGGCGTCGGTGAGCTGCAGTTCGCCTATCGCACCGGTGGTTATCTCTTCGAGGCAGTCGAAGATTGCAGGAGAGAAGACGTAGGGGCCGACGATGGCGAGGTTCGAGGGGGCCTCGTCGCGCGGGGGCTTCTCGACGCTTCGCGTGAGCCGCGTCTCGCGGTCGGAGAGCGGGTCGCCCTCGACGACGCCGTAGCGCGAGACGTCGTCCCAAGGCACCTCGACGACGCCGATGGCGTTGCCGCGCCGCTCGTAGGCGTCGAGCATCTGGCGGGTCACGGAGGGTTCGCCGAGCAGTATCTCGTCCGGCAGGTAGACGATGAACGGCTCGTTGCCGACCGCCTCCTTCGCCATGAGCACGGCGTGGCCGAGGCCGAGCGGTTCAGGCTGACGCACGGCGATGACGCGGGTCATGCGTCCGACGCGCTCGACGGGTTCCAGCTTCGCGTTGCCGCGCTCGCGGAGGGTGCGTTCGAGCTCGGGAGCGACGTCGAAGTAGTCCTCCATCGCGGTCTTGCCGCGCGAGGTGACGAGGACGACGCGCTCGATGCCTGCCTCGGCGGCCTGCTCGACGGCGTACTGGAGGACGGGGCGGTCGACGAGGGGGAGCATCTCCTTGGGGACGGACTTGGAGATGGGGAGGAAGCGGGTGCCTACTCCGGCGGCGGTGATGACGGCGGTGCGGACTGGCATGACGGGGGAGAGGATAGCAGGCAGCCGGGGAGTTGGGGGAGCGGCGCTGCGTTTGACCTGCGGTGCCTCGGCGCATAGCATGACTGTGGCCGTGCTAGACGGGGAGCTAGCGGTGCCCTGCACCCGAAATCCGCTTCAGCGGGGTTGAACTCCTCTCTAGAGGGCCGGTCTCGCCGTCTCTGGCCCGGAAACGGACGTTGAGAGCCAGACCCTGCGCGACGGAGCCCTGTGAACCGCGTCAGGTCCGGAAGGAAGCAGCGCTAAGCGGAGTGCTCCGAGTGCCGCAGACCAGTCTGGTTCGAGTCCGGGTCCATGGCCAAGCGCGCGGGCTCCCGGTTCGACGAGAGGTGCACGGCCTCTCCTCTGCAAACCCGGCGCGCCGGAGGCATCGATCGTCTCCGGCGCGTGCGTTTCCGAGGCCAGCCATGGCGTACGGCACTCCCCGAAAGAGCTTGGGGCAGCATTTCCTGACCGACCGCAACATCCTCGGCGCCATCGCCGATGCGGCAGACGTTGGCTCGGGCGATACGGTCATCGAGGTCGGGCCGGGCCGCGGCGCGCTCACAGCGGTGCTGGCGGAGCGGGCACAACGCGTCATCGCGGTCGAACTGGACAACGCACTGGCGCGCTCACTGGTGTCTGCCATGCCGTCCAACGTGGAAGTCGTCGAGGCGGACGCCCGTGCCGCCGACCCCGCCGCGCTGCTCGGCGGCTGCGCTCCGTACAAGATGCTCGGCAACCTCCCGTACTACGCCGCGATGCCCATCCTCCGACGATTCCTGGAAGCAGACTGCCGTCCCGATCAGGCAGCGGTGCTGGTGCAACGAGAAGTCGCAGAGCAGATGTGCGCGCAGCCGGGAGCGATGTCGCTGGTGTCGCTGGCGGTGCAGCTGTTCGGGAGCGCGCGCATCGCGCGCATCGTGCGTCCGGGATCGTTCACGCCGCCCCCGAAGGTGACGTCGGCGGTCGTTGGAATCGTGCTGCACGACGACGGCCTCACGGAAGGAGTGGACGACGCGGAGCGGTTCTTCGTGCTGGCGCGTGCGGGGTTCAGCGCGCCGCGCAAGCAGTTGCGGAACGCACTGTCGGGTGGCCTGAACGTCGCGCCGGATGAGGCGGAGCGGCTGCTCGCCGGCGCAGGGATCGAGGCGTCGCGCCGGGCGCAGACGCTGTCGATGGCGGAGTGGGCGTCGTTGTATCGTGTATGGCGGAGCGCTGCAGGATGAGCGGGGTGACGATAAGCGGCGAGGGCGGGCTGCGGATGGAGCCGCAGTGCGAGCATTGCGGCGCGTCGCGCGTTCGGGAGGTGCCGTACTCGGAGCGGGGTATGCCGCTGCTGCCGAACGAACTCGACGAGCTGGCGTGGACGGACTACCTGTGCGATTGCGGCGTCGTGCGACTGCGCATCGGCAAACGCCCGGAGTAGAGGCGTCCGCGGCGGACGAGTACACTTGCCTCAAGAGCAACAGGCCCATGAGCAAGCGAGGAGGCAGCCATGAGTGAACTGGTGCTGGGAACGGACGAAGGCGTGTTCGCGTTCCACCTGGACAGCGGCAAGTTCCAGGCGGAAGACGGTCCGGGGGCACGGCCGCTGCTCGCGGGCGCCGGCGACACGGTGTATGCCGTCACGGACGATGCAGCGGCCTGGCGCCGGAGCGGGCACAACCACTGGGAGCTGATGAACGCCCGAGCGGTAGAGGACCTTCCGTGGACGCTGGGGGCCGACGCCCGCGTGCCGGGGCTCGTATGGCTGGGCGTATCGCCCGCGATGGTGTACCGGAGCGCGGACGGCGGGGCGACCTGGGTCGGCTGCGATTCGTTCAACGAGATCCCCGGCCGCGAGACGTGGACGTTCCCCCCGCCTCCGCACATCCCGCACGTCCGCTCGATCTTCCCCGACCCCGCGCAGGCGGGCGGCGTCTACGTCGGCGTCGAGGAGGGCGGTGTATTCCGCAGCGTCGACGATGGCGTGACGTGGGAGAGCCTGAACGAAGGGCTCTTCTTCGACGTGCACGAGGTGATGGCAGACCCCGATGCGCAGCACATGTACGCGACCACGGGGTGCGGGTTCCACCGCAGCGAGGACGGCGGCCAGAGCTGGACCCTGGTGCAGGAGGGCCTCGAGCGACCGTACACGATGCCCCTCGTCGCAGCACCGGAAGACCCCAGGCTGCTGTACACAGCGGCTGCCGCTACGCCTCCACCGGGATGGCGCGCGAACGGCACGGCAAACGCCGCGCTCTACCGCAGCGAGGACGGCGGAGTGCACTGGCTCCGGCTCGCGAACGGCCTGCCCGACTCTTTCGAGGCGATGGTCAGGACGATGGTCGCAGGCCCCGGCGGCGCGCTGGTAGCGGCTGCGGCCAACGACCTGTACGTGAGCGAGGACCACGGGGAACACTGGAGCCTCGCGAAATCCGGGATGCCCGCGGTGCGGTCGATGGTGCTGGTGTAAACCGGACAGCGCCACAGGCAAGCGCTCGGATAGACGGGGATATGAGAAGGGGCGGCTCCAAGAGCCGCCCCTTCAAGTGTCCGGCCAAGATGGCTGGGGCTAGCGGTTGTGCTGGAGGCCGAGCACTGCGCCCTGTTCCTCGTCGGCACGGTAGCCCCACTTGAAGTCGGGGTTCGTGTAGGCCTCGTGCGGCATGAGGCTCTCCAGTCCGCGTTTGTCGAGCTCCTCCTCGAACTTCTCGCGGATCCAGGATTCCTCGTACGGGTACTCGATCTGGTCGCGCCTGCGGTCTTCCACCTTCTCGCTGTGGCCGCTGAACTGGGGCAGCGGTGCGAGCGCGAGGTAGCGGGCAGGCTCCACGCTGACGTTGAAGTGCTGGTGGAACCAGCGGTCGGGCGGGGTGAACATGCTGCCCTCGTGCCACGGCGCGATGACCTTCTCGCCGCCCTCCGGCCACATGATGGAATAGCCCTCACCGGCCGGGATGACGATGACCCGTCCGGGGCCGTGCCGGTGTCCCTTCTTGTAGGTGCCGGGCGGGAAGACGGACATGTGTCCGCCCATCTGGGAGTTGGGGAAGGAGACGTCCACGACGTGCCCGCCGCCGCCGCGCTGGCGATGCGGTACGAGGTCGTTCCACGCGGCCATGTCGGTGAAGTAGTTACCGTACCAGGTGGCGCCGCGTCCCATGTCCGGCGCGCGCTTGGCGACCGCGTACAGCTCCTCCTCGCGGGGCTGCAGCAGTTCCGGGTGCGGGTAGGAGTTGTTGAAGTAGAAGTCCGGGTCCGGTTCGAGCGACATCGCGACGGGGAGGTAGTTGTTGTGCACCATGCGCAGCGGCTGGTCGCCGCGGGCGTTGGCGAACTGGCGGTGCGCGCCGCGCGGGATGAGGAAGAGGCTGCGCGGGCCGAACTCGAAACTGTGCTTGGGTACGCCGTCCGTCCAGACGGTGGCGATGCCGTGCCCCGCGAGGGTGTAGACGACCTCGTCGAGGGCGAACTTGAACGGGGGAGCGCTCGCACCGGGCGGGAGCTCGGTGATGCGCGCTTCGGCGACGCCCTCCATGCCGGAGACCTGGATGAAGGCGCCGTTGCACTCGCGCTCGTGCCACGGTGCGACCTCCACGGTGCGCAGGTCTTCGATGAAGTAGCCGCGATGGATGGGGAGCCCCTGCGCCTCCATCCACCTGTCGTAAGCGAACCTGCCGTCGCCGCCTCCGCGCGCGATCGTGTCCTTCGGTGTGCCGTTCTGGGTCATTGCGCCTTCCTCCGATTGCTGTTAGTGGTTGCCGTACGGATGGTACCTGATTTGCGGAGAGTCGTGTGCGAGAGCGAGGGAAGGGCGTGGCCAACTGGCGTGGACGCAAGCGGGTTGACGTAGAATCGGAGCCGCGGCACACCGCCGGAGGAGCACGAGATGGCGGACGTTTTCGGCTATGAGGGGTTCCAGTACGAGTACGTTCCAGGGTGGCCCACCATCCCGGATGGATACACACTGGTCGAGTGTCCGGGCGTTGCCGTGGACTCGCAGGACAACGTGTTCCTGCTGACGCGGGGCGACCA
Source organism: Dehalococcoidia bacterium (assembly GCA_034422595.1). GTDB lineage: Bacteria > Chloroflexota > Dehalococcoidia > Lucifugimonadales > Australimonadaceae > Bin16. The sequence continues at coordinate 348,205 of DAOUJO010000003.1, forward strand.
CCCGCTGATGCAGTTCGACAAGGACGGCAACTTCATCAAGTCGTTCGGCGAGGGTTACTTCAGCAACCGGACGCACGGGCTGTACATCGCGCACGACGACACGCTGCTGGTCGCCGACGACGGCATCCACACCGTGCAGCGGTTCAACGCGGCGGGCGAGCAGCTGTTCGAGCTGGGGAACCGCAACAACCCGTCACCGAAGTGGGGCGGCGAACCGTTCAACCGCCCGACGTCCGCGGCGATCCGGCCGTCGAACGGCGACTGGTACGTGTCGGACGGCTACGGGAACGCCCGGATACACGTCTACAGCAGCGCGGGCGACTACAAGTTCTCGTGGGGCAGCCCCGGCATCGACGCCGGCGAGTTCATGCGCCCGCACAACGTCGCCATCGACAGCGAGGACAGGGTCTACGTGGTGGACCGGGAGGCACACCGCATCCAGGTGTTCGACGCGGAGGGACGTTTCATCACGATGTGGAACAACATCCACCGGCCCGACGCGATGGTGCTCTGGCAGGACCACATCTACGTGGGCGAGTTGAACGGGATAGGCGGGTTCGATTCCCCGAACATGGGGCACCGGGTGGAGGTGTTCGACCTGACCGGCAACCTAGTCAGCCGGTTCGGGGCTCCGGTGGAAGGCGAGGGGCCGGGCGAGTTCGTCGCTCCGCACGGGATCGCGGTGGACTCGGAGGGCAGCCTGTACGTTGCGGAAGTCTCGTACACCATCATGGGCCGCCAGCTGGACCCGCCCCGCGAGATGCGGAGCATCTCCAAGTACAAGCGCCGCTGGTAGCCTCCGTGCTCCGTCTGCTTGCTCCCGCGAAGGTCAACCTGACGTTCGAGGTGCTCGGACGCCGTGACGACGGCTACCACGAGGTGCGAACGATCCTGCAGGCGCTGAGTCTCGCGGACGAGTTGACGTTCGAGGCGTCGGACGACCTCAGCCTGACGGTCGAACCGGAGGGCGCGGCGCCGGTAGAGGAGAACCTCGTGCTGGCGGCGGCGCGCCTGCTGCAGCACGAGGCAGGAGTCTCGGCGGGCGCAGCGGTCCACCTGACGAAGCGCATCCCGATGGCGGGCGGGCTCGGCGGTGGCAGCAGCGACGCCGCGACCGCGCTCCTCGGCCTGCAGCACCTGTGGGGGCTCGGCTTCGACGCCGGCGCGTTGCGCGAACTCGCGGCGCAGTTGGGCAGCGACGTGCCGTTCTTCATCTCCGGAGGCACGGCGCTGGGCGAAGGGAGAGGCGAGCGGTTGACGCCGTTGCCGGTCCCCCTAGGCGAGGCGGTGGTTGCCGTGCCGGATGCGTCGCGGCCCCGGGACAAGACAGGGCAGATGTACGGACTGCTGAGACCGGAGCACTACACGGACGGGAGCGCCACGGCGGAAGCCGAACGCCGCTTGCGCAGCGGCGAGTCATCCGGCGGGGGAGCCGTCAATGCGTTCGATGCGGTCGCTGCACAGGCGTACCCGTCCTACGCGGCGCTGCGTGAAGCGTTCGAATCGGTGGGGCTGCGGCCAGCGCTGTGCGGCGCGGGGCCGTCCATGTTCGCGCTCGCGGACGAGGGGAGAGCCTCCGGCCTGGCGGAACGTCTTGCGGTTCAAGCGGGTTGCCTCGCGCTGCCTGTGCGGTTCAGAGGGGCGTGGGGACTGGAAGGCGTCGCGGCGCACGAGTAGGGCTCAGAGGAGGAGCCTCGTCCCGGCGATGAGCAGCCCCGCGCCGATGACGCCGAGCACGAGCCGTCCGCCCACCCTGGGAGCCAGACGTACACCGATCTGCGCGCCGATCGTTGCGCCCAGACCGGCGATGCCCGCCCGCAGCCAGAGACTCGCCTCGTCGCTGCTGTACGCGAGGTGGATGGCCAGCGCGGCTGCCGCTGCGGCGGTCAGTTCGAGCTGGGAGGTCGCAACGGCGACGGCCTTCGGGATGCGGATGAGGAGCATCATGACGGGCACGTTGATGATGCCGCCGCCGATGCCGAAGAAACCCGCGAAGAAGCCTGCGAAGGGTGCGATGGCCGCGATGAGCGGCTCGTTGACGCGATACCCGTAGACGCGGCCGGTCTTCTCGACGATCGTGCGGGCCCGTCCCTGCGTGGAGGGTTCCTGCGGCCGGGACTCGAGCGCACTGCGGCCGATGAGGTAGACCGCTCCCAGCAGTAGCGCCACCCCGAAGACGATCTCGAACGCGCCGCGGTCGGTCACACGGTTTATGAGCGCTCCCGTTGCCGCGGCGGGAACCGCAAGGGCGATGAGGATGAGGGCGGTGCGGAAGTCCTGCAGGCGCCAGAGGCGGTAGCCGACGCTCGCGGAGGTGGCGTTGAAGAATACGGCTGTGAGGGAGATGGCGGTTACGGAGGCAGGGTCGGCGTCGGGGAAGATGAACAGGAGCATCGGAACGAGGAGGAACCCTCCGCCCACGCCCGCAAGCGCTCCCACCGCTCCGACGGACAGCCCCAGCAGCGCGAGGACGGCGGCATGGGCGACGGTCAGCTCCGGGAGCATGGGATGCCGTCCTACCGCGTTTCGGAGTCGGGGCTCCGTGGGGCGAGCGCGAGGCCGAGCTGGTCCAACTGGGGCTGGTCGACGGGCGACGGAGCGCCGAAGAGGGGGTCGACGCCGATCTGGGTCTTGGGGAAAGCGATGGTGTCGCGGATGGACTCGGCGCTGTCGGAGAGCAGCATGATGAGCCGGTCTATGCCGCCGGCGAAGCCGCCGTGCGGGGGCGCGCCGTACTCGAACGCCTCGAGCAGGTGCCCGAACTGCGCTTCCACGTTCTCCGGCGAGTGGCCGAGCGTGCGGAAGACGGCCTCCTGCTTGTCGCGTTCGTGGATGCGGATGCTGCCGCCGGCGAGTTCGTAGCCGTTCGCGGCGAGGTCGTAGGCCTTGGCAACCATGTTCCCGGGGTTGGCATCGAGCCGCTCCCAGTGGTCGTCGAAAGGCGCGGTGAAGGGGTGGTGCACGGAGTCCCAGCGCTGCTCGTTCTCGCTCCACTCGAAGAGGGGGAAGTCGGAGATGACGCAGAGGGCGATGGTGTCGGGGTCGGTGAGGCCGAGCCGCTCGCCCATGTGGAGTCGCAGCTGGCCGAGGGTTGAGGAGGACTGGGGTTCTTCTCCCGCCACGATGAGGATGAGGTCGCCGGGCGCTGCGCCGCAGGCGGTCGCGATCGCCTTGATCTCGTCGAGGTCCAGTGCGCGGGCGGGGGTGCGGACGTGGTCGAGCGTGAGCGCGTCGAGCGAGCCTGCGGACTCGTCGAGGGCGATGGTGACCAGCCCTCGCGCCCCGTAGCGTTTGGCGAGCTCGACGAGCTCGTCGGCCTGGCGCCGGGGGATCGAGGCGAGGCCGGGAGCGGCGAAGCCCTTGACCACGCCCCCGCTCGCGACGACGCCGGAGAAGACCTTGAACTCGCTGCCAACAACGATGGAGGAGAAATCGGCTATCTCCAGCCCGAAGCGGATGTCAGGCTTATCGCTGCCGAAGCGGGCCATGGCCTCCTCGTAGGTGAAGTGAGGAACGGGCAGGGGCACGCGCTTGTCCGGGCGGATGGCTTGGATGAGGGCGGTGTAGAGGTCGGACATGAGGGCGATGATGTCGTTGTGGTCGACGAACGCCATCTCGAGGTCGAGCTGGGTGAACTCGGGCAGGCGGTCGGCGCGGGGGTCTTCGTCGCGGAAGCACCGGGCTATCTGGAAGTAGCGGTCAGCGCCCGCGACCATCAGGAGCTGCTTCAGCTGCTGAGGAGACTGGGGCAGGGCGTAGAAACTGCCCTGGTGGATGCGGCTCGGAACAAGGAAGTCCCGCGCACCTTCCGGCGTGCTCTTGATGAGGATGGGCGTTTCGATCTCGACGAAGCCGCGCTCGTCGAGGTAGTCACGTATGAACTTGACGGCGCGGTGGCGCATGCGGAGGTTCTCGCGCATAGAGGGGCGGCGCAGGTCCAGGTAGCGGTAGCGCATGCGGAGCAGTTCGTCGACGGGGGCGTCCTGGCTCACGTCGAACGGCGGCGTCTTCGCAGCGTTGAGGACGACGGCGCCGCTCGCAAGCACCTCGACGTCGCCGGTGTCGAGGTGGGGGTTGGCGGTCCCTTCGGGACGCGGTCGCACGGCGCCGGTTATCTGCGCCACCCATTCCGCACGGAACCGCTCCGCGACGTTGAACGCTTCCGGCGCTTCCTCCGGGTGGAAGACCACCTGCACGAGGCCTGTGCTGTCGCGCAGGTCGATGAAGACGAGACCGCCGTGGTCGCGGCGCCGGTGTACCCATCCGGCCAGAGAGATAGTTTGTCCTGCGTGTTCGAGGCGTAGGCTGCCGCAGCCGATGGATTTCAGCAAAGCACTCACGAGTCCCAGTCGGTTGATGGAGCGGCCCAGCGGAGCGTTGCTCCCGCTGCAGTGGCGGCCGCCGTCCGATTACCTTATCGCAAGCGTGCGGGGCAGCGCTATCGGCGTGGGTGCGTTGAGCGTGTATGCGCTCCTGCCGCAGACAAGGTGTACACTCCGCTCAGATGTACGCAGGAGGTTCGTGATGGCAGAGATCGTTCTCGGTATGGCCTCCTCCCATGCTCCGCAGTTGGAGATGCCGCCGGAGAACTGGCGGACCTACGGAGACCGTGGACGCACACAGGCGGTGCACTGGTTCGCGGGCAACACGTATTCATTCGGCGAACTCGCGGAGCTGCGCGCCGGGGAGCACTTCGAGAAGGAGTGCACGGACGAGAAGTTCCAGACGCGCTGGGACGCGTGCCAGAGCGCCATCGGCCACCTCGAGAAGACGCTTGCAGCCGTGAAGCCCGACATCTGCATCATCCTGGGCGACGACCAGAAGGAGTCGTTCGACGACGAGAACATGCCCGCGCTCTCTATCTACTACGGGGACACGGTCGACGACATCCCCAACCTGAGCGGTGCGCGCGGCATCCTCAGCGACCCGGAAGTCGCGCGGCGACCGGCAGGCCAGCTGACCCACCCCGCCGACGCCGCGCTCGGCGAGTACCTCATCGAGACGTTCATCGAGAACGAGTTCGACGTGGCGCGATCGAACAAGCTCCCGCCGGGGCGCGACGGCGACGGCTCCATCGGCCACGCGTTCTACTACGTCTACCGGCGGCTGATGAACAACGTCGTCACCCCCACCGTGCCGATACTGGTCAACACCTATTACCCGCCGAACACACCGACGGCGTCCCGCTGCTACCGGTTCGGGCAGACGATACGGAAGGCGATCGAGGACTGGGACTCCGACAAGCGGGTTGCGGTGTTTGCCTCGGGGGGCCTCAGCCACACGGTCATCGAGGAGGAGCTGGACCACCGCATCATCGACGGTCTGAAGCATGACGACGTCGAGAAGCTCACCGACTACCCGGACGTGCGCTTCCGCGCCGGCACCTCCGAGATCAAGAACTGGATAGCGCTCGCGGGCGCGATGTCCGGCACCGGCCTCGCCCTGAACATGGTGGACTACGTCCCCTGCTACCGCACGGAAGCGGGCAACGGTTGCGCCATGGGCTTCGCCGAGTGGGTCTAGGAGGAAACATGCCCGTCAAGGACAAGGTCGTCATCATCACCGGCGGCGCGATGGGGATAGGCCGGTACAACGCGCGCGTCTTCGCCGAGGCGGGCGCACGCCTCGCCATCGCGGACATCGCGCCGATGGAAACGGTTGCCGCGGAGGTGGCAGAGCGCGGAGCGGCAGTCTTTCCCGTCCAGTTGGACATCCGGGACGAGGAGCAGGTGCGCCAGATGCTGGCGCGTGTACACGAGCACTACGGGCGCATCGACGTGCTCATCAACGATGCGGCAATCGTGACCCACTTCCAGGCGGGTTCGCCCCGCTGGCCCCGCATCGCGGAGATGGAGTCGTCGTTCTTCGAGAACGTCATCCGCACGAACCTCATCGGCACGTTCCACTGCACCAAGCACGCCATCCCCTGGATGCGGGAGCAGGGCGGCGGCCACATCATCAACTTCGGCCAGGGCAACGTGCGGAACGACCGCATGCCGGACTCCATCGGAGCGGCCGTCTACCGCACCTCGAAGGTGGCGATACGGGCGTTCACCGCGGACGTGGCGATGGAGGAGCGCGAGAACAACATCTGCATCGTGAGCATGGGGCCGGGCGGCGCACCGCCCGGCAGCGGCCTGCGCGCCATAGCAACCGACGAGACGCCGATCGAGAACCGCGCGAAGATGCACTGGGTCGGCGACATCGTCCAGGACCGCTACCTCCTCGCCTGCGACACGCCGATGGAGCTTACCGGCAAGCAGATCACGGTAGAGGACGGCAGGATCGTTCCGCTGAACGACTAGCCCGCCCGCGCGGCTGAGTCATCGTGCGCCCTTGCGCTCCGGAGGCAGGGGACTAACATTGCGTGCATCCGGCCCGCGAGGCCGGCGCTTACAGACACGTTACGCAGGAGGTGTCTGATGGCAGCAGTGATAGACGCCGATACGCACGTGATCGAGTCAGAGCGCGTCTGGGACTTCTTCGACGAGGAGCTGGCGCACCGGAAGCCGCAGCTGGTCCCCGGAGCCGATCCGAACAACGGGGCCGTCCGCAACTTCTGGATCATCGACAGCCATTTCGTGCCGCACCCGCCGGGCAAGGGCGGGCAGGCGCTGGCGACGCCGCCCATCGAGGACGAGATACGCAACTCGACGGCGTGGCACAAGCGCGCGATGACCGACATCGACGCCCGGCTGGACGACGCGACGAACATGGGCGTCGACGTGCAGATCGTCTACCCCACGCTGTTCATCGGGTTCCTGACGCACGACGTGGAGCTGGAGGTGGCGCTGGCGCGGTGTTACAACCGGTTCATGGCCGACGCCTGCTCCCGCTCCGGCGAACGCATGCGATGGATCGTCGTTCCGCCGCTGCGCGACCTCGACAAGAGCATCGAGGAGATGCACTTCGGCAAAGAGAACGGGGCGTGCGGGGTGCTCTTCAAGGGCGTCGAGAAGGACCGCTCGCTGGCGGAGCCGTACTTCTTCCCGATCTACGAGGAAGCGCAGCGATTGGACCTGCCCATCTGCATCCACACCGGCCCCGGCTCGCCTGTGCTGACGGAGTTCTTCGACAGCCGCCTCAGTTTCGTGTTCCCGGACGTGCGGCTGCTGCCCGTCATGGCCTTCTACGACCTGGCCTGCAGCAAGATACCGGAGCGCTTCCCCGACCTGCGGTGGGGGTTCATCGAGGCGAACTCCTCCTGGATCCCATACCTCGTCCACTTCCTGCACCGAAGGCTCCGGGTGCCGAGTTCGGAATTCGGGCCGTCGTACTTCCAGGAGAACCGGCTCTTCGTTGCGTGTGAGGCGGACGAGGACCTGCCCTACATCCTGCAGTACTTGGGCGAAGAGAACATGATCACCGGCTCCGACTACGGCCACGGCGACCAGTCCGCCGAGCCGGAGCTGGTACACCTGCTGCGCGGCAGGGAGGACATCTCGCCGCAGACGCTGGAGAAGGTGCTGTCGCACAACCCCGCCCGCTTCTACGGGTTCCAGCACTGACCCATGGCCGGACCTCGAACACCGGAGCGACCTTCTCTCTGGGTCGACCTGCTGGGCGCCACGGTGCGCGTCGTCTCCGGCGCCGGGTACAAGACGCGGGTGATCGAGGCCGGTTCGGGCGACCCGCTGATCCTCATCCATGGGGTGGGCAGCAGCGCCGAGCTGTTCGCCCGCAACGTCGTGCGGCTGGCGAACGACTTCCACGTTTACGCGATCGACGCGCTCTACCACGGCTACTCATCGCTCCAACCCTACGACTCCGAGCACCGGGTCGAGCGGCAGGCCGAGGCGGTGCTGGACTTCATGGACGCGCTTGGCATCGCGTGGGCGCACATCGAGGGAGAGTCCATGGGCGCGGGCATGGCGTTCCACATCGGTCTCCATCACCCGGAGCGATGCGGCAAGCTCGTGCTGAACTCGGGCTCGTACTACGTCAACTTCAAGCGCGAGTTCCCGGATACGCCGGAAGGCAACCTGCTCGTTCCGCTCTGCCGGGACTCGGTGACGAACTTCAGCCGGGAGACGGTGCGGCGGCGGATGGAGTACCTCGTCGCGAGTCCCGACCATCTCACCGAGGAGCTGGTGGACGTGCAGTACCGGATGTACGCGGCGCCGGAGATACGCGAGTCGATGGCGAGGGTGTACGGCATCTCCGCACCGAGACCACGGCTGATGCACTACGAGGAGGAGGTCGCCGCCACACTCAAACCTCCCGTGCTGGTGCTCTGGACCGACCGGAACCGCGGCGCAGGGCCGGAGGTGGGCGAGTACCTCGCGAGCGTGATCCCCGGAGCGCGGTTCCAGCTTATCGAGAATGCGGCCCACTGGCCCCAGTGGGAGCAGCCCGAGCAGCACGACGAGATCGTCGCGGCTTTCCTGAAGTCGTCAGCCTGATTTCGCAAGCGGGCTGCCGCTCGTAGCGCGAGGGAATGGGCGCCGGTAGACTCCATGTTGCCAGCAGCCCATGAGCCAGGGGTGTAGCCATGACCACTTCACCGGCACCAGCGTTCACCATCATCGGGAGGCCGATCCCTCGTATAGAAGGAGTCGACAAGGTCAATGGCTCGGCAGCCTATACCGCCGACGTCACTCCGCCGGGAACGGTCTGGGCGAAGAACGTCCGGAGCCCCTACCCCCACGCTCGCATACTGTCCATAGACGCCTCGCAGGCGCTCGCCATGCCGGGAGTGCTCGCGGTCGTCACCGCGGCCGACATCGCGAACGATCGCACGGGCCGGAACATCAAGGACGTGCCGCTGCTGTGCGACGACAAGGTCAGGTTCATCGGAGACAAGGTGGCGGCGGTCGCGGCGGAGAGCCGGGAGACCGCAGCGGCGGCGGCCCAACTCGTCGAGGTCGAGTACGAGGAGTTGCCCGCGGTGTTCGACGCGGAGGAGGCGATGGAGCAGGGAGCGCCGGTGCTCCACGAGGAGACCGGGAGCTATCTCGGGTTCCCGGAGGTGCCATCGGACGTGCCGAACCTCTGCGGCTATTCCTTCACGGAGACCGGCGATGTCGAGCAGGGGTTCAAAGACGCCGACGTCATCGTTGAGCGCCGGTACGTCACCCAACTGTCGCACCAGGCGTACCTCGAGCCGACCGCCTGGGTGGTGGATGAGCAGCCTGAACGCGTGGAGGTGTGGGCGTCCAACAAGGTGCCCTACACCACGAGGACAGAACTCGGCAGGCTGCTCCAGCGTCCGGAGGAAGAGATCCGCTTGAACACGGTGGTCATCGGGGCTGACTTCGGCAGCAAGAGCGCAACGGGCGATGCTCCTGTCGCCTATCACCTGTCGCGCATGTTCGGCAGGCCCGTCAAGTTCATCAACAGCGCTATCGAAGACCTGACAACCGTGTCGCCGAAGCACGCGTTCATCGTCGAGCTTCGCACGGGGCTGAAGCGCGACGGCAGGATCGTCGCGCACGACGCCCGCGTCGTCATGAACCGGGGCGCGTACACGGGCCAGAACTCGTCCGCGAACGGCCTCCTCGGCGGCGCGGGGCGTGTCGGCAACTTCTACGATATCCCCAACGTCCGCATCGAGGCGTTCGCCGTCTACACCAACCGCGTGCCGTGCGGGTATATGCGCGCGCCCGGCTCGCCACAGGCGCTCTTCGCCATCGAGGCGCACATGGACGCGATAGCTGCGGAACTGGGCATCGACCCCATCGAGCTCAGGAAGCGCAACGTCCCCGCCACGACCCCGACCGGCACCCCGCACCTTGCCGGGCGCGTTCTTGATGAGGCAGGCCGAGCCTTCGGCTGGAGCGATCGCAGGAGCGCCGGTCCCCGCGACCGCGGACGCAACAAACTGGCAGGTCACGGGGTAGGGATGGCGGACCGCGGCCACGGCGCGGGCCGGGCCTCGTCGTCGATCAGGGTGAACCCGGACGGCTCCATCACGGCAACGACCTCGCTGCCGGAGAACGGGACGGGAGGACTGACGGTCGTTGCCGCCATCGTGGCCGAGAGTTTCGGCGTGCCGCTCGACCGCGTGCACATCGTCCACTCGGACACCGACGAGTTCCCCATCGACGTCGAGGCAGGCGGGAGCAAGACCACCAACAGCTCCGGCACCGCGGCGCTGACGGCGTGCGACCAGGTGAAGGAGCAGCTTGCGCCGCTCGCCGCGCGGGCACTGGGCAGCGACCAGGTGGAATGGCGTGCGGCGCAGTGGACCGACGACGGGGAGCTGTCTCCGGGGGGCTGGCAGTCAGGGGATGGGCGATCCATATCGCTGGAGAGCCTTGCCACCGAGCTGATCCGCGAAGATGAGGCGCTCGCAACCGCCACTGTGACGCTGCAGGCCCCGCGTACGCCCGACCCGGGAGTCTGCGTGCAGATGGCAGAGGTGGAGGTCGACAGCGAGACCGGCCAGGTGACTCTCCAGCGCCTCGTTACCGCGCAGGACGTCGGTACGATCATCAACGAGCTGGGGCACCAGGGCCAGATCAACGGCGCGATCGTCCAGGGCGTCGGCTATGCGCTGATGGAGGAGCTGCTCGTCGAGGATGGGCGCGTAACGACTCCCAACTTCGCCGACTACAAGATACCGACGGTGCAGGACATCCCGGAACTCATCACGGTCAACGTGCCGGACTACGGCGATGCGCTGGGGCCGTTCCACGCGAAGTCCATCGGGGAGATACCCACCATCCCGACAGCCGGGGCTATCGCCAATGCGGTCGCCGACGCCATCGGCGCGCCGGTCGTCGAGCTGCCTCTGACCGCGGAGCGGGTGCTGCGGGCAATCTCGGCGAAGGGCGGGAGCTAAGGGAGCGCGGGAGTATCATCATCTGCCGGTCGTGACTATCCCCGCATTCAGGGGGCATCCGTGCTAAAATAGCAGGTGCGCTTCCGGGCGCAGCCCCCAACGGAATATTCCGGCGGGGATACGAGCCAAGTGTGAAGATATCCACTGAGCAACGCGAACCCCGCGAAGCGGTTCTCACCGTAGAGCTGGACAACGCCGACATCGAGCCCTATCTCGACCAGGCGTACCGCCGGGCAGTCCGCCGTCTCTCCATCCCCGGTTTCCGCAAGGGCAAGGCGCCCCGCCGTATCGTCGAGCAGATGTTCGGGCGGGGCTATCTGCTTAACGAGGCATTGGACACGGTCATCCAGGAGTTCACCTCCAAGGCGGTGCTGGAGGAGGGGCTGGACATCGGCGGGGTCCCGTCCGTGTCGCTCGACGAGTTCGACCCCCCGCAGTTCACGGCAACCGTTCCCCTGCAGCCGACCGTGGACCTCGGGAACCTGGACGGTGTGCGCCATCCGAAGGAAGAGGCTTCCCTGGCGGACGAGACTGTCGACGCGACGCTGGAACAGATGCGGATGGAGTTGGCTGTCTGGGAGCCGGTCGAAGACACGGTGCAGATGGACGACCTCATCAACCTGACCATCGTCGGCTGGATCGAAGAGGATGGCGAGCGCCGCGAGATCGTGCGCTCGGAGGAGACGGACTACATCCCGAGACCCGGGTCCACGTTCCCCGTGCCGGGACTCGACGAAGGGCTTGTGGGACTGCCGATCGGCGAGCAGCGCACGTTCGATGTCGAGGCTCCGGAGGATGCGCCGAACACCGAGGTCGCAGGGAAGACGGCACACTTCGAGGCGACGGTCCACTCCATCAAGCGGAGGAGCCTTCCCGAACTGGACGACGAGTTTGCCAAGAGCGTCGGCGACGACTTCGAGTCGCTGAAGGCGCTGCGGGAGAAGATCCGCGAGAACCTGCTGGAGCGCGAGAAGCGCCTGGCGGACATAAAGCACCAGGACGAGACGCTGGCCAAGGTGGCGGAGGAGGCGTCGATAGCGATGTCTCCGCTCATCATCGAAAACGAGGTCCAGCGTTACGTGCAAGGCCGCGAAGACGACATCAAGGCGGGGCGCGTCGGGTTCGAGGAATACCGGGAGTACCTGACGTGGCAGGGCATGTCCGACGAAGAAGTGCTCGAGCAGGCGCGTCCCAAGGTCGAGGAGCGGTTGAAGCGCGCACACGTGATGCGGGCGGTCGCCGAGCGAGAGAACATCGAGGCTACCGACGAGGACGTCTCCGAGGAGATCGATCGGTTGCTCGAGGGCTCCGGCGAAGTGGCGGAGGAACAGCGGAAGCAGTTGGATGACCCGGACACCCGGGAGTCCATCCGGCGTATGCTGGTGCAGCGGCGGACGTTGGAATATCTGAGCAACCTTGCGCTCAGGGATGCGCCCGCGGCAGCAAAGCCGAAGGCAAGAGCAGCCGCAAGCAAGAGCGGCAGCGCCAAACCCAGACAAACGAAGACCCCCGCCAGGCAGACGCGGGCCAGGAGACAGCAGGGAGGAGCGAACGATGCGTGATTGGCCAATCCACGGTCCGCTGAGCGCGGGCGCGATGCAGCAGCCGGAGAACATCATCCCGATGGTCATCGAGACCGGCGCCCGCGGCGAGCGCGCCTACGACATCTACTCGATGCTGCTGAAGGAGCGCATCGTCTATCTCGGAACCCCCATCAACGACCAGGTGTCCAACCTCATCGTCGCGCAGTTGCTCTACCTGGAGCGCGAGGACCCGGAGAAGGACATCAACCTGTACGTCAACAGCCCGGGCGGGGTCATCACGTCCGGCCTGGCGATCTACGACACGATGCAGCTCATCAAGCCGGACGTCTCCACCATCTGCGTGGGGATGGCCGCGAGCATGGGGACGGTGCTGCTGTGCGCCGGGGCGAAGGGCAAGCGGTTCGCGTTGCCCAACTCGACGATCCACATGCACCAGGCGCTGGGCGGGGCCCAGGGTCAGGCCGCGGACATCGAGATCGCGGCGCGGGAGATCCTGCGGATGCAGGACAAGATCCGGACGATACTCTCAACGCACACGGGCCAGCCCTACGAGAAGGTAGCCCGCGACAGCGACCGCGACTTCTACCTTCCCGCGGAGGAAGCGAAGGAGTACGGTCTGGTGGACGAGGTGCTGGGAGTGCCGCTGGGATCAACGAACGGCGCGATTCTCAACTAGGACGGTCAACCGATGCCGAGCAACTCCGGAACGTTACCGCCCCACGGCGAGCATGTGTGCAGCTTCTGCGGGAAGGCACAGAACGGAGTCAAACGCCTCATCGCCGGCCCCGGCCGGGTCTTCATCTGCGACGAGTGCGTCCGCCTGTGCCAGCAGATCATCACGGAGGAGAGCACTTCCGGCAGGGACGAGCAAGCGAACCTGCCGGGCAGCCCCTCGCCGAAGGAGATGGCGCGCCGTCTGGACGAGTACGTCATCGGGCAGGACCGCGCCAAGCGGGTGCTCAGCGTCGCGGTGTACAACCACTACAAGCGCATCCGTTCCAACTCCACGGCCAACGACGTCGAGATAGAGAAGAGCAACATCCTGCTGGTGGGGCCGACAGGCTCAGGCAAGACGCTGCTGGCGCAGACCCTGGCGCGCATCCTGGACGTGCCGTTCGCCATAGTCGACGCAACCTCGCTGACCGAGGCGGGCTATGTCGGGGAGGACGTGGAGAATATCCTGCTGCGGCTCATCCAGGCGGCCGACTACGACGTCGCCAAGGCGGAGCGCGGCATCATCTACATCGACGAGATCGACAAGATAGCGCGGAAGAGCGCAAACCCCTCCATCACTCGAGACGTTTCGGGCGAGGGCGTCCAGCAGGCGCTGCTGAAGCTCATCGAGGGCTCGACGGCCAACGTTCCCCCGCAAGGGGGTAGAAAGCATCCCCAGCAGGAGTTCCTGCAGCTGAACACGGCGAACATCCTGTTCATCTGCGGCGGGGCATTCGACGGACTGGAGAAGGTCATCGCCCGCCGGGTGATGTCGAACCATCGCATCGGTTTCCACGCATCAGGGACGGGCACCGGCACCGACGACGAGATACGCGAGGCGGTGGAGTCGGAAGACCTGCTGGAGTACGGGTTCATCCCCGAACTGATTGGCAGGCTGCCGGTGGTGGTGGGCTTGCAAGGCCTGGACAGGGACTCCCTGGTGCGTGTGCTCACCGAGCCGAAGAACGCGGTGGTGAAGCAGTTCCAGCACCTGTTCGCGCTGGACGGCGTGGAGTTGGGCTTCACGCAGGCAGCACTGGAGGCCGCAGCGGAGCAGGCACTGGGACGGCAGACCGGCGCACGAGGCCTGCGTTCCATCATCGAGGACGCGCTGCTGGACGTGATGTATGAGCTACCGTCGCTCGACTTCGCAGCGCGGTGCGTCATAGATGCAGACGGTGAGGGCGGCCTTGGCCGCCCTGTCTTGTACTCCAAGGCAGACCAGGTCATCACCATCCAGAGCATCGAGTCGCTCAAGACGGCGTAACCGAACTCCGGTCCTTTCTCTCTCGTACTTACACGCGGGGCTTGCGCACGCGCCGGACCAGCTTGTTCAGCGTCGTGTAGACGTGGACGAAGGAGCCCGCCGGTGATTCGGTGAGGACGGCCTCTGCGAGCGCCTGTCTGAACCCCTCGGGCGTGCCGTCGAACTCCGGGAACTCGGTATAGGTGCGGCCCAGTTCACGCGCCGTGTGCGCGTCGCTGACGGCGGTGACCGGGAGCCCATGCTCCGCAGCGAAACGGCGGGCGTCGGCGTTGTCGTCGGGGCGCATGGTGCGGGCGTTGAAGCCCTCCACGATGTCGATATAGGGCAGCAGGTCGGTTGCGGTTGCCCTGTCGAGCGCGGAGCGGCCCATTCCGGTGAAGGGGTGCGGCACGGAGACGAGCGCCCCCTGCTCCTTGATGCGGCGTGCGGTCTCGACCGGGTCGAGCCCTGCGGGAACGTCCTCGTGCAGGAAGAGGCCGGTTATCTCACCGGCGGTGGACTTGACCTCCGCGCCGACGATGACGGTGAACGGCGCGATCTTCTGCGTCGCGCGCCCGCCTTCCACCGAGTTGTGGTCGGTCACGGCGATGCAGTTGAGGCCAACGCGCAGACACCGCTTCACGAGTGCCTCGGGGGTCGTGAGGCAGTCGTAGGAGAAGTGGGTGTGCATATGGAAGTCACCGCGGAGCGTCATCGAACATCCCGAAGTCTTGTTGAGGCGAGGCCATGGGCTGCCGCGGCTCCTCGTCCGCGTCCGTCTGTCCCTGGAAGTTGCGCCGGATGCGGCTCACCTGCAGTTCGGCCTTCGCGAGCAGGTCGTTGCACGTCCTGGCGAGCTCCGCGCCGCGCGCCAGCAGGCGTGTTGCCTCCTCCAGCGAGACGTTGCCCTCTTCCAGCGTCTGGACGGTCTCCCGGAGCTGGGCGAGCGCCTCCTCGAAAGAGGGTTCGCGTTCGGCATTGCTGGCTTGCTGTTCCATCCGGCTCACTTGTTCGCGGTTACCATGGCTTCGAGCTCTCCCTCGTGCAGCGTGGCGCGGATGAGGTCTCCCGGCGAAACGCTGTCGGCGGAGGTCACCGCTCTACCGTCACGCACCGAGGTTACCATCGCGTAGCCCCGCCGGAGGATGGCGGACGGGTCGAGCGCGGCCAGCGTCGTGCGGAGGCTGTCGGTCTGCTCCACACGCAGGCGGATGAACGTATCGAAGCCGGTGTAGGCGCGCTCCAGCAACTCGTCCACGCGCTGGCGGTGCGTGGCGGTGTCCGGGAGATGGCGCTGCATGCGGCCGATCAGCGATTCAACCTCGTTGGCCCGCTGTGCGGCGTAGTACGCGATGGCGTTCCCGGAGCGAGCCGTGAGCCCCGCTATCTCCTCGCTGAGCACGCGCACGTCCGGCGCGACGGCTGCCGCAGCCGCTGACGGCGTGGGAGCGCGGAGGTCGGCCGCGAAGTCGGCGATGGTGTAGTCGGACTCGTGGCCGACGGCGCTGACGACGGGGATGCGGCTGCCGTAGATGGCGCGGGCGACCTCTTCCGAGTTGAAGGCGCGCAGGTCTTCCAGCGAGCCGCCGCCGCGGGCGACGATGATGACGTCCACGTCCGGCAGGCTGTTCAGCGCGCGGATGGCGCTCGTCAGTTCGGCGGGGGCCTCGTCGCCCTGCACGCCGGCGTCGCAGAGGACGAGCTCACCGAGCGGATAGCGGGCGCTGAGGACGGTCTGGATGTCGTGGATGACCGCGCCCTGCGCGGACGTGACGACGCCGATCCGGCGAGGGAAGGGCGGCAGCGCTCGCTTCCGCGCGGGGTCGAACAGGCCCTCGGCCTCGAGCTGGGCGCGCAGACGCTCGAACTCGGCGGCGAGCGCCCCTTCACCCGCGGGGACGACGGAATCTGCGTAGAGCTGCGTTTCGCCCCGGTTCGAGTAGAACGAGACGCGACCATGGGCGATGACCTGTGCGCCGTTCACGAGGTACTCACTGCCGAAGTAGCCGCTGAAGTGCACGGCCTTGAGCTGATGCTCGGCGTTCTTGAGCGTGAAGTAGCGGTGGCCCGCGCCGGACGCGAACAGGTTGGAGACCTCTCCGGTTATCCAGACGTTGCCGAGGTAGACGTCGCGGTCGAGTACCGCTCTGATGTACTCGGTGATCTGGCTGACGCTGTAGACCTGCATGAGGATGCTCGCGGGCCGTATGCCGGCGGCGCTAATCGGTCACGCGGGTGACGTAATCACCGGAACGGGTGTCCACACGGACCTTGTCGCC
Organism: Dehalococcoidia bacterium; assembly: GCA_034422595.1. Classification (GTDB taxonomy): domain Bacteria; phylum Chloroflexota; class Dehalococcoidia; order Lucifugimonadales; family Australimonadaceae; genus Bin16. The sequence goes on from DAOUJO010000003.1 coordinate 364,771, forward strand.
GATGGCGATGAACATGGGGACGGTGACGCGGATGCCGGTCTCCAGCGTGGCGGGTTTGCCGCCGCCGGACGCGGTGTCGCCCTTGTAGCCCGGAGGGGTCTCGCTGACGATGAGGTCCACGGTGGTCGGCATCTCCACCATGATGGGCTTATCGCGGTAGAAGACGAGTTCACAGTCCGTCTGGTCGACCAGGTAATCAGAGGTGTCGCCGACGACGTCCTTGCCGACCTCGTACTGGTCGTAGGACGTGGTGTCCATGAAGTTGTAGACGCCGTCCGCCTCGTAGAGGAAGGTGCACTCGCGGTTCTCGACGGGCGCCTTGGTCAGCTTGATGCCGTACCCGGAGAACGATTTGTCGAGCAACTGGCCGGTGAGCAGGTTGCGCATCTTGATGTGATACACCGGCGCGCGCTGCTGCATCTTCTGCTGGTAGTAGTCCTCCACCTTGAAGGGCACGCCATCCATCTCGATAGTCGTGCCCCGGCGGAGGTCTCCGAACTCCATGACCATGTGTAGAACTCCTTCTATACGGGGATGATGTCGCGCTTGTGGGCCTTGGTAAGGATGCGGGGCTTGCCGTTCTCCATCACCACGAGGTCTTCGATGCGGATGCCGCCCCAGCCGGTGAGGTAGATGCCCGGCTCGACGCTGAAGACCATGCCGTCCACTATCGGGTCGTCCGACGTGGGGCCGACGCGCGGCAGTTCGTGGACGGCGATGCCGATGCCGTGGCCGAGGCTGTGGCCGAAGTCGTCGCCGTAGCCCGCTTCCGCGATGACCGCCCGCGCGATGCCGTCGATCTGCCCTCCGGTCATGCCGACGGTGGCGTTCGCCTCGGCGGCCTCCTGCGCGGCCAGGACGAGGTCGAATATCTCTCGGAACTTCGGGCTCGCCTCGCCCAGGACGAAGGCGCGGGTGATGTCGCTGCAGTAGCCCTCGTAGAGCGCGCCGGTGTCGATGTAGACGCCGTCGCCGTACTCCAGGACGCGGTCGGTGGGGCTGTGGTGGGCCTTCGCGCCGTTGGGCCCCGAGGCGACGATGGTGGGGAACGAGAGGCCGTCCGCTCCCAGGCTGCGCATGGCGCGCTCGATGTCCCAGGCGATCTGCCGCTCCGTCATGCCCGGCCGGATCCCCGCGGCGACGGTCTCGACAGCCTCGTCCGCGATCTCGATGGCTTTGATGAGCGTTTCGAGCTCCGCGGCGTCCTTCACGGCGCGGAGCTGGTCGGCCATGTCCCTGGTGGCCACGAACTCAGGTGCGGGGTCGAGCGCCTGCAGCTTCTCGCTCAGCGCCCTGTGGGCGGCGACGGTCACCGACTCGTCCTCGATGCCGATGCTCCTCGCACCGGAGGCCGAGACAACCTCCGAGAACCAGTCGTAGCCGGCCGCCATGCGGATAACGCGGTAGTCCGGCGCCTGGTGCACCGCCTGCTCCGTGTAGCGGAAGTCCGTGGCCAGCGCCGCGTCGTCCGGAGTGATCCAGAGCCAGCCGTGCGTGCCGCGGAACCCGGAGTAGTAGGTGACGTTCTTGCTGAGCGAGCGCTCCGTGTTGAAGATGAGCATCGCGTCGAGCCCATCCTCTGCCATGCGTGTGCGGAGCCGTGCTATGCGGTCTGTGGTGCTCATGCTGCGTTCTCCTCCGCAACGAGATATTCCAACGCCAGGATATAGCCGCGCGGGCCGAGCCCGCTGATGATGCCGCGCGCCACAGGAGCCGTGAGCGACGTACGCCGGAACTCCTCCCGCGCGTGGATGTTGGACAGGTGCACCTCTACGACCGGAAGGCTGACGGAGGCGATGCAGTCCCGCAGCGCGACGCTCGTGTGCGTGAACCCGCCGCCGTTGAGGATCACGCCGGACGCAGACGAGGCGTTGGACTGCAGGTAGTCGATCAGTCCGCCTTCCGAGTTGGACTGGAAGAAGTCGACGGATGCCCCAAGCTCACGGGCCCGCTCGCGAACGGCGCGTTCGATGTCGTCGAGGGTTGCGCTGCCGTAGATAGCGGGTTCGCGCTGGCCGAGAAGGTTCAGGTTCGGGCCGTTCACTACGAGGATGGTCATTCGGAGTCCTGGTGCTCCGGAGCGGGCGCGTGCGCCAGCGGGTGGGCTGCAAGGTACACGCGTCGCGCTTCCTGTTGGCTAACGTGAGTGTACACCTGCGTGGCGCTGGGCGTGGAATGACCGAGCAATTCCTGGACGATGCGCAGGTCTGCGCCGCCGTTCAGGAGGTGGGTCGCGTAGCTGTGGCGCAGGGTGTGGGGATGCACGTCCTCCCGCAGTCCGCTGCGTTTCGCGTAGTTACGGACGATGCGCTGGATGGACCTCGCGCCGAGCCTCCCGCCCCGTGCGTTGCGGAACAGCGGACCGTTCCTGTCAAGTGGTGTGCTCTCGGCGTTGAGGTATGCACGGAGGGCGTTCCGCGCTTCGGTGCCGAGCGGCGTCTGGCGCTCCTTCGAGCCCTTGCCCCACACGCGGACAGTGCTTTCTTCCACCGAGACGTTCTCGCGGTCCAGGTTGGCTGCTTCGCTGACGCGGAGACCGCAGCCGTAGAGCAGCTCGAGGAGCGCAGCGTCCCGCAGTCCGTTCTCCTCGTCATCCGAGCGAGAGGGGGCTTCGACGAGACGAGCCGCCTCGGATACGGAGACGAGGTCGGGGAGGCGGCGTTCCAGCTTCGGGGTGAGCCTGCCCATGAGGGTGGACCTGGGACGCCAGAGCGGCGCGTCGGGCAGGAGACCGCGTTCTATGAGGAAGCGCATGAACGAGCGGAGCGACGCAAGCATCCGGTGGACGCTCGCGCGGGAGTGCCCACGGCTTCCGGGAGCGCGCCCGCTCTCCACGGTGCGGCGTTCCAGCAGCCAGGCGACGTAGTCGCGGACGAGGCTGCGGTACTCGCGCGAGACGTTCGCATCGCCGTTCCGGCACACGAAGTCGCGCAGCTCCTTTGCGTCGGCCCCGAGCGGGCAGGACTGCCCGTCCAGGTATTGCTGAAAGGGAGCGAGGTCGGCCACGTAGTTCCGGACGGTGGAGTCCGAGAGTGCCCGGGTGGTGCGCAGGGTGCGCTCGTACTCATCGACGAGCGGTTGTCCAGTTTCCGAACCGGGGTGGATTCCGTGCGGGCTCTCCATGACGCTACGCGCTAGGCGACGCCCGCCGGCTCCTCTGTCGGGACGGGGCCTTTCCAGACACAGTTGGTGCAGTTCGCCTGGCCGCGCGCGCCCATCACGAGCAGGCCGTCGCATTCGGGGCACGGCTGCGGAAGCGGCTGCCGGTTCACGAGGAAGTTGCAGGTGGGGTAGTTGGAGCAGCCGTAGAAGGGACCGCGCCTTCCTCGGCGTTCCACGAGGCTGCCGCCGCAGCGGGGGCAGGGTACGCCGGTATCCCTGGGCGCGTCCTTGGGGAGCCGCTTTATGTTCTTGCACTCGGGGTACCCGGTGCAGCCGAGGAACGGCCCGAAACGCCCGCGTCTGAGGGTCATCGGTTTCCCACAGAGGTCGCAGGTCTCTTCGCTCTCGTCGTCTGACTGTTCACCGGAGTTTTCCGCGGCCCTGGGGATGTCCTTGCTGTTCTTGCATTCCGGGTAGCCGGTACAGGAGAGGAAAGCGCCGAAGCGTCCCAGTTTGACGACCATCGGCTTACCACAGAGGTCGCAGGGCTCGTTGGTCGACTCGCTTGCCGCCTCCTGCGTTGCTTCCTTGATCGCCCTCCTCGCCCTGTCGAGTTTCTCGCTGAACGGCCCGTAGAAGCCGTGGAGGAAGGCCACCCACTCCTGCTTGCCGTTGGCGACCTCGTCCAACTGGTCTTCCATCTGTCCAGTGAAGCTGATGTCCATGATGTCGGGGAAGTGAGAGATCAGCTGCTCGCAGACGAGCCTGCCGAGGTTGGTCGACCTCAGCACCCGCCTTTCCCGGGTTACGTATTTGCGATTGACGAGCGTGTTGATGATTGCCGCGTAGGTGCTGGGGCGGCCGATGCCCTGCTCCTCCAGTGCCCGCACGAGGCTCGCCTCTGTGAAGCGTGGCGGAGGCTGCGTGAAGTGTTGCTCCGGAGTCAGCCCCGTGCAGTCGAGCGATTGGCCCTGCTGCAGCGGGGGGAGCACGCGGGAGTCATCGTCTTCTCCATCGCGTGTGCTGCCTTCGTCGCGCTGCTCGATGTAGAGCGCGCGGAAACCGGCGAACCGCACAACGGAGCCGGTTGCCCGGAACAGATAGGCGGGCTTGCCGGACGCTGCCGCATGTACGTCCACCCGGGTTGAGTCCAGCACCGCGTCGGCCATCTGGCTGGCCACCATCCGGTTCCAGACCAACTCGTAGAGGCGGGCCTGCTCGGAGGTGAGATGCTGGCGGACCTCCTGCGGCGTGCGCCGTATCGCCGTCGGCCTGATGGCTTCGTGCGCCTCCTGGGCGACCTTGGAGCGGGAGGTGTAGCGCCTCGGGGTATGCGGCAGGTAGTCCTTCCCCCACCGCTCCTCGATGTAACGGCGGGTCTCCTGGATGGCGCCCGGCGTGACCTGCGGCGAGTCCGTCCGCATGTAGGTGATGAGTCCCTGCCTCCCCTCGGAGCCGATGGCGATGCCCTCGTACAACTGCTGGGCGATGGTCATCGTCCTCGTGGCGGAGAACCCGAGCCGGCGCGAAGCTTCCTGCTGCAGCGTGCTCGTGATGAACGGCGGAGCAGGCCGCCGGTTCACCTGGCGCGTGGTGACGGAGTCGACGCGATACGCGGCCCCGTCCAGGTTCGCGAGAACGGCGTTGGAGGCGGCTTCGTCAGAGAGGGAGAGTTCGTCTTTCTCACCAACAAGACTGCGCAGAGAGGCAGTGAATGAGGCGTTCTCCCCGGTAAGGAGAGCGGCGTCGATGGACCAGTACTCGACCGGGACGAAGGCGTCTATCTCCTTGTCCCGCTCAGCCACGAGGCGCAGCGCCACGGACTGCACTCGGCCTGCGGAGAGCGCGCTGGTCGTGTCGAGGTCCCCGGCTGTCAGGATGTTGCGATTGCGGTTCAGTTCCTGCCCAACCAGCGGTTTCAGCAGCGGGCTGAGCTTGAAGCCGACCAGCCTGTCCTCGATCCTCCGCGCCTGCTGCGCGTTGACAAGCTCCATGTCAATGTCGCGTTCGTGGGCAAACGCCTCCCTGACAGCGTCCTCCGTGATCGAGTGGAAGACGACGCGCCGTACCGGCTTGCTTCGCCAGCCCGCGGCTTCCAGAACGTGCCAGGCTATCGCCTCGCCTTCGCGGTCAGGGTCGGTTGCGAGGTAAACGTCCTCCGCATGCTCTCCCGCCGCGCGTATCTCGTCGACAACCTTCTGCTTGTCCTCGGGCACCACGTACCACGGGATGAAGTCCTTGTCAGGGTTCACGCCGAGTTTGCGTTTCGGCAGGTCTCTGACGTGCCCCATGGACGCTTTCACGGTGTAGTCACGTCCAAGGAACCTGCCTATGGTGGCCGCCTTGGCGGGCGACTCCACGATGACGAGGTGGCGTGATGCCGATCTGCCGTTGCCTGCGCTTGCGGTCTGCGCTGCGCCGTTGCCGGCGCGTCTTTTCCCTGAAGACGTTTTTCGGGTGGTGGGTGTCTTTGCCATGCTTCCAACATACGGGCAGGGGCGATGCCCTTGTCAAGTGAGTTAGCGGACGGATGCAGCTCTGGCACGGATGTAGTTCATGCGTCCCACCTGCAGAACGGAGCCTTTGATCTCCATGACGGCGAGCGTTCCGCTGGCCTGCGTGATGGACATGCCGGTGCTGCGGCTCAACTCGTCTATGTGTTGCGGCTCCTGGGTGAGTACATCGAGCAGCCGCGCCTCTTCTTCCGTATCAGCGGAGATGCCGGGAAGCGGCTGCTGTCGAGGCGCACCGCCGATCTGCAACTCCTCCAGCACATCCTCGACCCGCATCACGAGCTTCGCGCCCTGCTGGATGAGCCAGTTGGTGAGTTCGCTGGCGGGCGAGTGGATGCTCCCAGGCACGCAGAGCACCTCTCTGTTCTGTTCCAGCGCGAACTCGACGGTGAGGCGCGCACCGCTCTTCAAGCCGCCCTCGATGACGACTGTGGCGGCGCTGAGACCGCTGAGCAGCCGGTTGCGCCGGGGGAAGTGGCGCGCCTCCGGCTTGGTGCCGAGCGGGTACTCGGAGAGCACCGCGCCGCTCTCCACGATGCGGTCGAACAGCGGCCTGTGCTCCGGCGGGTAGACGACGTCCAGCCCTGAGCCGATGACCGCGATCGTTCTGCCGCCCGTCCTGAGCGCGGCATCGTGCGCAATGCCGTCTATCCCCCGCGCGAGTCCGCTCACAACGGACACGCCGGACTCCGCCAGGCCGCCCGATACCTCCCTGGCCACTTCCCTGCCATACGGGGTCGCGTTCCGGGTGCCGACGACGGTAACCCGGCTCTCGTCGTCCGGCTGCAGGGTTCCCTTGACGTACAGGATGGGAGGCGGGTCGTCTATGGTGCGGAAGAGGCGGGGGTAGTCGGAGTCGTGCCAGGTGAGCACCGATACGTTGGCGTTGCGCACCTGTTCGAGCTCGCTTTCCGGCTCGACGACTCTGCGTACCTGCTCGATGGCGCTGACGACGGCGGGGGTGAGGCCTGATGCGCCGAGTTCACTCGTGGAGGCTTCCCAAGCGGCCTTGAGCGATCCGAACCGTTCTTCGAGGAGGCCGATGCGGACGCGTCCGACGGTGGGTACGCGCGAAAAGGCTATCCAATACGGGAGGTCGTGCTCGATGGTGGTCACTGCGTCCTCTGTCATCGGATGCCCTGCATCCGCCTGATCCGCCGCATCCTGCGTTCCGCGTGGCGCCGCTGGCTTTGGGGAAGATCCTCCACCGCGAGGACGCGCTCAACGTCTTCCATGGTTACGCCTTCGGCATGGCGCACGTCGCTCAGCAGGCGTATGGAGACGCGGGCCGGGTGCGGCTCGACGAGCGTCGCCTCGTCACCTGCCTGTACAGGCCCTTCCTCCAGGACACGGTTGTAGAAGCCGACGCGGCCGCTGCGCCGGAAACGCGCGGCGAAGTAGCGTATCCCCATCTTGTGGTCCAGCTTGAAGCAGGGTGATCGCGGTTCCGTTACCTGCAGCAATGCACCGCCGACGCGCCAGATGTCGCCGAAGCACATCACGTCAGATGACGCACCCTGGACGGTGAGGTTCTCACCGAACCACCCGAAGGAGGCGGGTTCACGCTTCAATTGCGTCGTCCAGAAGGCGTAGTCCTCGAACGCGTAGACGTAGACCGCGGCGTCCGGACCGCCGTGGACGGTGGGGTCGCCCTGAGCGTCGCCGTCCACGTTGAGGCGGCGCACCATCGCGGGGCCCTCGACAGGCCGCTTGTGGATGGACGACATCACGTCGCCCCTGGCGGTTCCCGTCAGGAGTTGGGGCCTGGCGACGTTTATCGAGATGAGTTGCATGGCACGTCCGTCCGTACGATGTGGGGCTATTCTTGCGGATGCGGGAGCGCAGGTACAGGGGCTGATGTCACAAGCTGGCGGAGAGGGCGGGATTCGAACCCGCGAGAGACTTTCGGCCCCTACACGATTTCCAGTCGTGCCCGTTCGGCCACTCCGGCACCTCTCCGCGCTGCGTGCCGAGCCGGACGCAGAACCCCATCCGGCTCGTAGCTATGCGGTATCTGGCGGAGAGAGTGGGATTCGAACCCACGGTGGAGGAAGCCCCCACAACGGTTTTCGAGACCGCCGCCTTAAACCGCTCAGCCATCTCTCCGTATCCAGAGATTCTACCATGCCACCCTCACCGGCTGCGGCAGGCCGGTCATCGGTTCCTTGACACTCCATTAATCCCATCCGTACCATCGCAGTATCTGGCGAAGCTATTTCCAGCGGCATCCCGGGCGCGTCAGGGGCCGCGTGGCAGGACGGCGGCGAGAGTCCGTCCGTAGAGGAGAGAGAGGGCTCGCGACCGGAGTCGGTCGCCGATGCACACAAGATGGGCGCTTGGACAGCCATCGTGCTGGCAGCGGGCAGGGGCACTCGTATGAGGTCGTCCCGGCCTAAAGTCCTGCATACCGTAGCGGGCGTTCCGATGGTCTCTCACGCTACCGAGGCGGCGCGCTTCACCGATGTGAATGACGTCATCGTGGTGGCGCGGCCCGCAGACCGCGCAGAGGTCTCGTTGGCGGTTGGCGGGGATGTGGAGTGTGTCGAACAGCCGGACCCCCTCGGTACGGGCCACGCGCTGGCGACGGCGGTTATCGCCGTCCCCCCTGAGTCTCAGCATGTACTCGTGGTCAATGGCGACGTGCCGCTCGTCTGCAAGGAGACGGTGCAGGCGCTGGCTGCGTTGCACGAGCGCCGAAGGGCGACTGCCACGCTGCTGTGCTGCTCGATGGAAGCAGCGTCCGCTCAGCAGATCGGACGCCTGCAGCGAGGCGCGCGCGGCAAGCCCATAGGGGTGCTGGAGGCCGACGACACTCCGATGCCCCGGAAGGGCGAGGTGGAGGTGAACGTCGGGGTGTACGCCTTCGAGGCTCGGTGGCTTCGCCGGGCTCTGGGCCAGTTGAAGCCGCGTTCCGGTGGCGAGTACTACCTGACAGACCTGATCTCCCGGGCCGTGGCGGACGGTAAGCGCGTGGAGGCGTACGTTACGCAGGACAAGGACGAAGCGCTGAGCGTGAATGGCCGCCAGGACCTCGCACGTGTGGAAGCGGCGGCCCAAAGCCGCTTACGGGACGCCGCGATGGCCGGGGGCGCCACGCTCGTCGATCCGGCGACGGTGTATCTCGATGCGACCGTGCAGCTGGGACAGGACGTTACGGTGTATCCGAACACCGCTATCCGCGGTGCATCGAGAGTAGCGCGCGGAGCGTCGTTGGGGCCGAATGCGCAGCTGCGGGACGCAGAGGTCGGACCGGATGTGCACGTGGGACCCGCTGTTGTAGAGGGGTCGATACTGGGGCCACGGGTCAATGTAGGGCCCTTCTCCCACATCCGTCCGGGGTGTGTGCTGGAGGAGGATGCGTACGTGGGATCGCACGTCGAGATCAAGGCGAGCCGCATCTGCTCCGGAGCGCACGTGGGGCACTTCAGCTACATCGGCGATGCGGTGGTCGGCGCGCACGCAAACATCGGAGCAGGTACGGTTACATGTAACTTCGACGGAGTGCTCAAACACGAAACAGAGATAGGAGAGGGCGCCTTCATCGGCAGCGACAGTCTTCTGATCGCGCCGGTGAAAGTGGGGGCGGGAGCCGTTACCGGGGCAGGCGCGGTCGTGAACAGAGACGTGCCTCCCGGAGAACGGGTCGTGGGGGTACCCGCGAGACCGCTGGGCATGAGAAGCGGAAGGGCGCTTGTACAGAAGGAGGAGGGGATATCCCTTGGATAGTGGCGATACGGCATTAGCGATCCTGTTGGTTCTTTCGGTAATGAGTTTCATGGGGCTGCACGCGGGAGTCGCGGGGCTGCCCCTGCTGAGGCGCGCAGCAGTGCGCGACGCCCTGCCCCGGTGGGGCCCCAGCGCGTCGGCGGTGCGCCACCTTCGCACCAGGCGTCAGGCGTACGAGGAACTGATCTCGCTGCTGTTGCTCATGAGCGCCGCAGCCATCTCAGCGTCTGCGCTGGCCCTGGTCATGCGGGTCTTCTCGCTGCATTGGACGGCGATGGCCGGAGTGCTCATCGGCCTGTGGCTCCTGCTGCTGTTGCTGGTCCCCCTGTTGAAGTACATGGTGGAACGCCTGCCGGCGGCGCAGTTGCTCATATTCTGGGCGATAGGACAGACGTTGCTATGGCCGCTGCTGCCCATCCGGCGGTTCTTCCGCTCGGGCCTGCGTTTCGCAGGCGGCGAGCAGGAGGCCGAGCAGGGCGGGAGCAACGGCGCCGAGAACGGGGGGCCCGTCCGGGACGTGCACGAGGAGATAGCGGAAGAGCCACTCGAGCATCACGAGCAGGAGATGATCCACGCGATCCTCCAGTTGGATGAAACGCTGGTCCGAGAGATCATGGCTCCCCGTGTCGACATCGTCAGTGTGGAGGCGGGCACGTCCATCGAGCGCGCTGCGACGCGGATGCTGGACAGCGGCCACAGCCGCTTGCCCGTTTACGAGGACGTTCCGGACAACATCATCGGCATCCTGTACAGCCGGGACCTGCTCGCTGCCGCCCTGGCCGGCGTTCAGGACCAGCAGTTACGCGACCTCATGCGGCCTGCCTTCTACGTTCCTGAAAGCAAGCGGGTGGATGAGATGCTTACCGAGTTCCAAGCGCGCCGCATCCACATGGCTATCGTCGTCGACGAATACGGGAGCACTGTCGGCATCGTTACGGTCGAGGACCTCATCGAGGAGATCGTCGGGGAGATAGAGGACGAGTTCGACAAGGGCCAGCCGGACATACAGTGGCTGTCCGACGACGCTGCGCTCGTCGAGGCAAAGATGCCTGTCGACGATTTCAGCGAGACGTTCGGCGTTGCGGTCGAGGCTGACGGGTTCGATACCGTCGGCGGTCTGCTGTTCAGCCGTCTGGGCAAGGTCCCCGCGGTGGGTGACCTCGTGGTGGAGAGTGGACTGGAGTTGCGCGTGATGACGACGATCGGCCGCCGTGTGAAGCGCGTCAAGGTCGCGCCCGCTCCCGTAGAGGTCCCGGCGGGAGACGCGGACCAGGGGGCTTGATCAGCCTCTGCAGACGGGTGCCTCCTGCCTACGGAGTCGTTCATGCAGGGGGAAAGAACCGGGCTGCGCCAGGCGCCACTGCGCAGCTTCCTGCGGGCAGAGAGCCTGCGCAGAGCGCAACGAGAAGAGGCCTCGGACGCATCCGGGGCCTCTTCTCTGTTGTGCCTTGTTCGCTCTACGTTGGGGGTTACTTGACGAAGAGCGCGGCGCTCGCCTTGCCGCCGCCGTCCCCGACAGCCTCGACCGAGTACATGCCTGCACCCAGACCGTCGTGTCGGACATCGACGGATGCCATTCCACCGGCATTGGCGGTTGCCGAACCGAGAGACGTCGAGCTGCCGTCTTCGGCCATAAGGGTTACTTCGATGCTCTCGCCGTCTTCGAAGCCGGTGAGTGCAGCGGTCGTGCTGACAGGCAGGTCAGCCGCGAAGTTGTTGCGGACCAGTGTGACGCCTGCGGTCGACGAGTCACCGTCGACGCCCGGTACGCCGGGGACACCGGGAACACCGGGTGTGCCGGGAGCGCCATCCGCGCCGTCACTACCATCCGCGCCGTCTGCGCCGGCAGCGCCAGCGGGGCCTTGAGCTCCAGCAGCGCCAGCGGGGCCAGCGGGGCCGGCGGGGCCTTGCGAGCCGACAGGGCCTTCAGGGCCCGTGCATGCGGCCAGCAGCAGGCCGAAGATTGCCACGAGGATTACCAGGGACATGCTCTTGAGGCTGAAGCGGTTCATCGAACCCCCTTTCCGAATCGTACGAGGTGGCCATCCGGGGGTCAGCTTCTTGTGTCTGAAGCCCACCACCATCAAGTCCTTTACGAACAACCGTCATGAATCATAGTAAGGCGATACTCTCAGGTCAATACTTTTCGACGCGCTTGTAAGCCGCTTCCGCGCAACCGCCGGGTGCGGCGTCAGCGGGGAGCGCACGGGACAAGCATACACGTCGAGGCTCTGTTTGGCGATACGCCGGTGACGCGACTGTAGGCTATACTTGGCGCATGCCCCCGTAGCTCAGTGGATAGAGCACCGGCCTCCGGAGCCGGTGGCGGGAGTTCGAGTCTCCCCGGGGGTACCATGGGCTACTGTATTCATAACTCGGCGGCTCAGGGCGATCTCCGCGATGTCCGCGCCGTCGATTTCGTTATCTGGCGGGGTAGGCATGGTGTAATGAACCACGGCCTTGCCGGGCCGGACCGCGATCTCCTTCACGAACGATCGGATGAACGCCTTTGTTTCGGTCAGCGCACTCTCCATCAGGAAGTCGCTCATCTCCCTCGCGTAGGCAGCGATGCGCTCTACGTCCTGCACGCTTGCTCTGCGCAAGGAGAGGATGGCGCGCGCCTCTTCGGCCGCCTGCTCCAGCCGCTCCTGGTTCTCCAGGTGATGCCGGATGCGCGGGAGAATCTCCTCCATGGTGAGGTCCGTCTTCTCGACCAACTCCCACAGCCGGTCCATGCGCCTGCGGATGTCCGCGAGTTCGGCATCGGCCGCCTCGACGCGCTCCTGCTGCTCCGTGATTACGGTGTCCAACTCCTCGTTGACCAAGCGCACGAGGTCGCGGATGTTGCCGTCGGTGAGGATATGATCCCTGAGAAGATCGATGATGAGCCTTTCGAAGCGCTTGGCGTTGAGCCTTGGGGTCGTGCACTCGCGGCTGCCGCGAGCGAGGAGAGTGTGACAGACGTAGTAGGTGTAGCGTCCGCCTTTCGTCTCGGAAGCGGAGAGGGCTTTGCCACAGGTCTGACAGGTCAGGAGCCCGCTGAGGAGGTAGGGGCTAGCGGCTCGGCGGGGGTGTATGATGCTGGGCGCCTTGGAGCGCATCATCCCGGCCGCCCCTTGGAACTCCTGCAGTGAAACGATGGCCGGAAATGCGTTCTCGACGCGGACGGGCGGGGCGTTGTCCTTGGCTGTGGTTCCCCAGACGAGGGTTCCAGTGTAGGCCTCGTTGCCGAGCATGCGGTGGATGGTGGTCTTGAGCCACTTCTTGCCGCGAGGGCTGCGGATGCCCTCGCTGTTGAGTGTCTTGGCGATGTCGAGGGTGCTCTGACCACGTAGCGCCATGTTGAAGATGCGCCTTACGACAGCGTCCGTGGGAGGATCGAGTTCGAGGGTTGGGCGTTTCTTCGCACCGTCTTGGACATACACCTTGCGATATCCATAGGGTGGGTCGGTGTTCATCCAGAAGCCGCGAGACGCTGCCTCGCGCATGCCACGGATAACTTCCTGTGCTAGATTCTCCGAGTAAAACTCGTCCACGCTCTCGATGATGGCCTCCAGCAGCTTGCCGGTGGGCGTGTCGTCCGAGTGCTCGGTGATGGAGACGACCTTGATGCCTTTCTTTCGGAGCATGGACTTGAAGGCGACGGCGTGCTCGCGCTTGCGCGTAAACCGTGAGAACTTCCAGACGAGGATCACTTGGAACGGCGACTGGGGTTTGCTGCCCTCGTCAATCATGCGCCGGAATTGGGGCCGGTCGGCGACGCGCCCGCTCTCAGCCTCGTCGACGTACTGGCCAACGATGTGGAAGTTGTTCTTCTGGGCGTAGTCCCTGAGCGCGCGGAGCTGAGCTGCGACGGAGAGGTCGACGTCCTGTCGGTCGCTAGAGACCCTCGCGTAGAGGGCTGCGGTGGTGGGGTTCTGTCGGTCGTTCATTGGATAAAGCTCCTTCTGTGCCTTATCGCCGGTGGGCGAGTATGAAGCGATGGTCGGGCACGTTCGGAGCTCAAGTCAACAGGCTGGTGTCAGATTTCTCAGTATGAATCGTTGTAACGACCGTTCGTCGTACCCATTAGAGCCTGTGGACAAAAGCCGGAATCCGCAACGTGAGGAGCCTCCGAGGGCTCTGCATCGGGGTGCCCCGTGATGAGATTGAGGGTTCGTTCGCTTCGTCAGCGCATTCCCTTCGAGCGATATGCATCAGATCGTTTCTTGCAGGGCGAGAGTGCGTGTTTCCATCGTGTGTGGGGCGTGCTATGGTGCGCGCAAGCTGCGGCACGTCGTCCTCTTAGAACGGGTCAGACGCCCACAACCGCAGTTTAGAGGTGAGGAGGCGAGCTCACGGGAAACGGCTCGCCTTCCTCACCTCGCTACACGAGAGCAACAGGGAGCCCCTCCGATGATGAGGTACGTCGTCAGGTTCAGCGGCGATGGGCGAGCTCGGATACACCGAGCGAACTGCCTCCGTGTGCCGGAGACCTCATCGGAGGAGTGGCGCTGGTACGAGTCCCTGCTGGCTGCCTTCACCGCCGCTCGCTTCTTCGGAGGCCGCGCCGCGTGCCGGTGCTTGGCGTGCCTCGGTTGATGGTGCGTCGCGCTCCGCCCGAGCGTGCTTCCACCATGTCGTGACGTATAGCCGAGTGCTCTCGCGCCCGCATACGATCAGCCGAGCCTGACCGGCAGGATGAACACGTGCTCGCCACACTCGGCATTCGGCTTGAGTCGACACGCTCTGCCACTCGTCTGCTGGTAGCAGCTCGAGTTCGTCAGGGTCGTGGATTCGCTAAGAGGCAAGAGACGGTTCTCCAAGATGCCATTGGGTTTTGTTGCCATTGCCTCTCACGCATGGGGCCACTCACCGTGACCTGCCCACTGACATAGGAACCAGAGGGCCATCAACCTATGCGGCTCCCCGTCGCGCCAGATACGACTCCGTCGAGTCCGGAAGGAGCACCCAGGCATGCAGCATGAGTCTTCTGGCGGCCATGCTCGTCGCGGTCATCGCCCCGGTTGTGGCGTGCGGCAGCGATGGCGATTTCGAGAGAAACCCGCGCCTCACGGCTGCGATGAGGAGCGCGACAGGTGATCCCATTGGCACGGTCGTCATGGACGAGGGCCCAACCGGATATCCGATTACGGTGATGCTGGAGGGCCTCGTTCCCGGGCCACACGGCATCCATATCCATGCGGTCGGCACATGCAACCCCGACTTCAAGGCGTCAGGCGGACACATCAACCTTGACAATAAACAGCAATGGATCGCTCAACCCCGACGGCCGGATAACGGCGACCTGCCGAACGTCTATGCCGGCGTGGACGGGACCGTTCGGGCAGAGCTGTTTGCGACGCGGGTGAACGTCTTGACAATCATGGAAGAGGATAGCTCGGCCATCGTCGTCCAGGAGAACCGAGATGACCACGCGACGCAGCCCATCGGCGGGGCAGGGGGCGCGTTGCCTGCGGAGTGCTGATCCCTCAGCCGAGTGCCCAGTAGGGTGCTGCAGCGAAACCGAGCATAGATCCGAGAGCCAAGACATCGACGCTTCAAGGGCGGACCAGCCCGGTGTGCACACACATCACTTCTCACCCCCTCGGAGTTGAGGAGCGCAGCACACGCGGCCGATCGCTATGACCCGGCGGCTTGGTCGCCTGATCGATGAAACTGAGCACTACGTGCGTGTCGTCTGAATTGCCTCAAACGTACCTCGAATGTTCTAATCGAATACCCTCCCTTACGAGAGGGTTCGGGCTTGGAGATATACAGGACATCGACGAAACGCGTGTCCCTGTTCCCACAGGCGGGGGCAGCCATGCAGGCATAGTTGTGCCCACCGCCTACCGGATCAATGCTGAAAAGGCGCTGGTCAGGTACCCCGAGCAGGAAGCCAACGGCGAGGATGTGGCTATTGCCAAGTATCGATTGCATCGCAGTGAGCGAGCATTGAACATAGCCAAAGAGTTACCCGAACACGCTGAGACAGCGGTTGAGAGCCGATGACGCGATTGACGCCCCCGCCCTGTCCAGAGACCCACGTTCGCCAGACCACTGCGGAGTCGCTCGTGGAACTTGCGCCGAGATTGGGACGTACCACGAAGCACATCTGCATCCTAATGGCACTTGCTCTCGCGATTGTCAGTTGCGTGGACGCTGCGCCCACGCCCACCGCGCCGTCGGCGCCACTACCTACAGCCACGCCGGTTATGGTGCCCACGGCACCACCGACGCCAGTACCCACGGCTACGCCGACGCCAGCTCCCACGACCCAGCCAACAGCCACAGCGACGCCAGCTCTGGCGGGACACAGATGGGAGAGATACCTCACGACGACATGCACGGCGCTGGCACGACTCGACGAGGACTCAGCACCTACGGTAAGCGAAGTGACCGCTTCCATGCAGAACCTGCAGGCTGTGGTTAGCCAGCTGACACCCCCGACGGAATTGCAGGTCTTTCACACGACGCTGCTGGTGCTGCCGCAGTGGTGGCTGCAGACAGCCCCAGAGCACGATCCGGACATGCTCATGGATGTGCTACTCGAGGAGGACCTGTGGGTTGCATCGTCGCTGTGGAGGTTGTGGGTAAACCATGATGTCGCAGCGAGGTGGGTGATCCGGCAGTCAGGGGTGGTGTTCGAAGCATTCGGATGCCCGTTCGACTACGGCACCGGGAACCTCTACGATGCGCCGGACCCTTGGGCGCTGCAAGGGAACGCTGACCCTTGCGGTCAGGAGGAGATGATCGAGCCTACCGAATCCCTGCTTCTGGAGTTAGAGGCAATCGGCCCGCCGCCAGACCTGGGGGACCTCCATACGGTAATGGAGGGGATGCTCCAAGAGGTGCTTGATGAGAGCGAGTGTCTTCCAGAGAGTTGACCCGCAACTGCAACGGGGCCATAAGGAAGGTGGGAGCGGATGCCTTCAGGCACCTGCTCTGAACGCTCGGTATCCATGTGTATAATCCCCAACGGCATATCTGCACGAGGAAGCAACGGGTGAAGAAGGGCATAGTTTCATTGATGGCTGGGGCAGTCGCGGTAGTTGTGATCACAGGGGGCTGCACCACCGATCCGACGCCAACGTCAGTACCGACCGCTACGTCTTCTCCCGCTCCAACGGCGACGGCAACCCCGACTCCGGTCCTGCCAGCCCCGACCGCAACGCCGACGCCGACCCCCACGCCGACCCCAACTGCAACACCTGCGCCGACAGCGACGGCAACCCCCGTTCCGGCGTCCACGGCAACACCTGTCCCCACAGCGACACCCGCGCCGAGGCCGACGGCGACCCCGACCGCGGCGCCCGCGCCAACGCCGACCCCCGATCCGTCGGCCTCGCCCGACTACGCTCCGGGGCTGGAGCACGCGCGCGCCGATGGACTGGAAGGCGAAGACGCCGCCAGGTACGCGGCGGCGTTCGTCCACGGGAAGTCGCTGGAGCTGTCCGACGGGGATGCCGCCGCTTTCGCGAGCGGGGTCCTCTACTTCGCGATCATCGCGGAGGACGTGCTGCTGGGCCGGGGCCGCTTACAGGACTACGACGCATACGCGCAGGAGCGATACATCGAGCCGTTCGAGGAAGCGCTGGCAGAAGGAGCGTCTCCGTTGGAAGCGCTGGGCCGGGCTGACGAGGCGTTCCGCGTAGCGGGCAGGTGGTGGCCGCTCGCGGGGCTTCCTCGAAGCAGTACCTACGAGGGTACGCTAGCCGAGGACTACACGAAGGCGTTCGAACGGACGGATGAGGTCGGGCTGGCCGCCCACCAGTACGCCGCCTTCTACGCGGGGAACAGGTACTTCGACTACTCCGAGGAGCACTCCGACGAGGCGGGCAGCATCGCCGCCCGGGCGTACCGCGAGTCGGACCAGCGGGACGCGCAGTTGCGCATCAAGTATGCGTCGGCCTACCTGTTGGGCTACCAGCATGCACACCAGACGCACGAGTTCGACGACCTCGACATGGACCACCTGTGGGCGGATGCGTACGCCGACGGGTACGTGCTGGGATGGCTTCGCGCCACGAACAGACAGTGGCTGGACGCCAACAACGTGGCGTTCGACTTCGCCACACTTTACGCCCACGCGAAGATGGACTGGGGCTACTCCGAGCAGGTCGCCTTTCTGCGCGCGGAAGCCTACATGCGCGGCTCCTACCAGGCGTTCCTGCTCGATTACGACCCGTACAGCGGGGGCGACTACTACGACTTCGCGTGGGAGTACTACCTGGCGTACCACGAGCGGTCCTTCGACCGTGGCTGGAACGAGGAGCGCTCGCATGCCTACGCCAGCGCGTATGCCGGGCAGAGGCTCGACGACGCATCGGAAGAGGATGCCGCGGCATACGCGGTCGCCTACGAGCGCGCCTACTCAGCGGCGCGGGCCGACGGCCAGAGCGAGGAAGAGGCGCACGAGACCGCCTCGGCGGCTGCGGAGGCGAAGACAGCCGGATAGACCGCGCCACTCCGTCCCTGCGCCGTTGCTTGTTGCCTGCTGTGCCCTTGGCTGATCCGGGGCTCCGCCGCTAGGTCGTGGACATACGCGGGGATCTCGCTACGCTGATAAACCCGCCTTCCGGCTGTCGGCCCTGCGAAAGCCCCGCCGCCACCGAGCACTGTCTGAACCATCCGCATCCCCCTACAGAAGAATACTCCCGGGCATCTCGTGCCCTGCTACGAGGTCTGAGCAGGCCTACTGCGCCGATTCTTCCCCACCTCGGGCCCGGCTGGGATCGAACGGTACCAATGCCAGCACAAACGCGGCTGAACGCCGGACGTGGGCCCACCGACCCACGGCGCTTGAACAGCTGCCAGCCGTCCGCTTGCTGGGGTGTACGTGGGGCGCATAATCGCGACAGAGGCGGATCAGCTGCTCGTAGGGGCCCATACCGCCTCGTGGTTACGACGAAGTCAGGGTTCCCCAGGGAACGCCGCCCGCCGTAGACATGCCGCACTTACAGGCGAATGCCCTCCCGTGCACGTACAATCGCACGCCGTAATGGGGTTCAGCCGTTGGGATAAGGTGTTGATGGGGGTGGCCGTGTTCGTCTTGGCGGTAATCGGCGCGCTCATGGCCTACAGCGTCACCAATGCGTGAGGGTTACTTCGGCAGCACTGAAGGTCCTCTTGGAGGAATGACCCCCTGGAATATACCGTTCTCCTCCGTCATCCCGCCTTCACTGCCCGTGTCCGCTCAGCGCAGTGAACCGCTTTCCCTATTCGAAGGTCGACGCCTCCTCGCCCACCCACTTGAGGATGATGGCGTTCAGCGCACCGTCGGCCTTCATCGACGCCAAGGCCTCGTCGAGCTTGCCCTTCAGGCCGCTGCCCTTGCGGACGCCAATGCCCAGTCCCCGGTCCAGCAGCACCGAGGGCCCTACGATGGCGAGTTGTCCCTCGAACTTCTCAATCCTCTCCACCCCATAGCCGTGGTCCACGAGGACGGCGTCCACCTCGTCGTTGAGCACCGCATCCACTGCGTCCCTCGATATGTCGATAGGTACGAAGGGGACGCCCAGCTCTGTGAGGTGGGCGGAGTAGATGGTGTTGGCCGTAACGCCAATCGTGCCCTGGGCGGCCTCATCGCCTTCACCGGCCCGCGCCACGTACACGGAGGGGGTTGGCGGGTAGTACGCCTCCGTGAAGTCGATCAACTCCTCCCGCTTGGCGGTGATGCTCATGCCGGACAGTATGGCGTCAAACTCCTCCGCCAAGAGGCCGGGGATCATCGCTTCCCAGTCGTTCAGGACCCACTTGCACTCCAGTCCGGCCCGCCGGCATAGCTCGTCCCCCAGCTCACGTTCAAGGCCGTCTACCTCGCCTTCATCGTTGATGAAGTCGAAGGGATGGTAGTCGCCTATCGTGGCTATCACCACCTCGTCCGTTCCTCCGCATGCGACCAGCGACGCCATGAGCGTTGCCGCCAGAAGAGGCGCTCCAAGCAGGTGGATGAACCGGGCTTTCGGCTTCGGGCTCTGCCATGCGGGATTATTCAACTGCGCGCCTCCTCGGCCTCCATTCTCAGGTCGGGAAGCCAATCCAACCAGGACGGCAGGTACCAGTTGGCCCTGCCCAGCACAGCCATTGTGGCGGGGAGGAGTACGGAGCGCACCAGGGTGGCGTCCAGGGTTATGGCGAAGGCGAGTCCGAACCCTAACTGCTGGTTGATGACGGTCTTGCCCGAGGCGAAGGCGCCGAACACCGCGACCATGATGAGGGCCGCCCCGGTGATCATTCCCCCCGTGGAGTGCAGGCCGTGGGCCACCGCCTCGGTGCCGTCGCCGCTCTCATCGTAGCGTTCCCGGATGCGGCTCAGCAGGAACACATGGTAGTCCATCGACAGGCCGAACAGGACGGAGAACATGAGCAGCGGTATCCACACGTCGATGACCTCGGCGGGCTGGAGTCCCAGCAGTTCCGCAGCCACACCCTTTTGGAAAACCAGGACCATCAGCCCGAAGGCGGCCCCTACGGAGAGCAGGTTCATGATGACGGCCTTGGCCGGGACGACGACCGACCGGAACACAAGCATCAGGATCAGGAAGCTCAGGCCCAGCACGAAGGCGAAGACCGCGGGCGTGTAGGAGCGGATGGTGGACTGGAAGTCGGCGACATCCGCGGTGACGCCTCCGACCACGACCTCAGCGTCGACTCCCTCGAACGCCGCAGGGACGTAGCGGTCGCGTATCGCGGTCACCACGTCGACGGCGTCCTGCCCTCGGGGTTCCCCCGGGATCATGATGGTCAACAGGGTCAGGTTCCCGGCGGGATTCACTCTCGGCGGCAGGAGAGGCGCTGGAAAACGGCCGTCGGCCCTGAGAGAGGCTTGCAGGTTGGATATCGCCGTCTGCACCGGGAGGCTGTCGCTGTCGCCGTCGATGACTATCTCGGTGGGACTGACCAGTCCGAAGGAGAAGTGCTCCTCCATGATGAAGAAGGCCTCCCTGGTCCGGGAGCCTTCCGGGAAGCCGTCCACTCCGTTGACGCCGGTCTGGATCTGGAAGGCGAAGACAGTGACCGCAATCATCGGCGCGGCAACGGCGATGATGCTGATGACGGGAGCCCGGGTTACGGCGCGGGTCACCATGCGCCAGAAGCCCCGCTCCGAGAACCCGGACGGTCTCCTCCCCGCCTTGCCGAGAAACGGAATGGCCAGGCGGTTGACCCCCGGACCTAGCAGAGCAAGGCTTGCCGGTAGGAGCGTGAGGGTGGCGGCCAGAGAGACCAGCACCACGAGGATCGCCCCGAGGCCCATGGACTGGAAGAAGGGGAAGGGGACGATCAGGAGGCCGCAGAGAGCGACGACCACAGTGATGCCGCTGAACAGGACCGTGCGGCCCGCCCTCGCGCACGCCCGCTCGACGGCCGCGTTCTTCTCCAGCCCCCGCGCCAGTTCGTCCCGGAACCGGGACACGATGAGCAGCGAGTAGTCGATTCCCACGGCCAGGCCGATCATGACGACCATCAGGGCGACGAGGAATATCAGATCGAGGGCCTGACCGATGAGGGCCGTCATGCCCAGCGCGACTATGATGCAGGCCAAGGCCAGTCCCACCGGCACGAGGGCGGCCGTCACGGTGCCGAAGAGGACCAGGAGGATGATGAGGGCCACAGGGACGCCGATGCGCTCTCCCCATCTCAGGTCGCCCTCGGCCAACTCGTTGTAGTCGACGGCCGTGCTGGCGTCCCCCACCATCAGCGCACGGAAGCCGTCCCTGCCGTCCGCGCCATCCACGACGTGGAGGATGGCCGGAAGATTCTCCACCGCCTCATCGAGGCTTCCGGTCAGGACCAGGGGCATAATCGTCGTCCTGCGGTCGGCGGAGACCAGGGCCGGGTTGCCGGTCTGGTAGTAGTGAAACGCCCCGGTGACCGCTTCGCTCCCCAGGGAGACGATCGCGTCGTACACGGCTTCGACCTTGGCCCTGAAGCGTGTCGAGTCGACGGTCTCCGTCTCCGACTGGAAGATGACGACCTCGTTGACCGGTTGGGCGCCCCGAAGCCTCTCCTCCAGCAGGATGTCGGCCCGCCTCGATTCGGCGCTGTCGCTCAGCCGGAACTCCGCGGTCGTGGCGGCATCGAGCATGTCCGTGAGCCGCGCCGGGCCGGGGGCCACCTCTCCGTCCATGGCGAGGACGCCAGCAACCATGACGGCCGCAGCCCAGACGGCGATGACAACGCAGGGCCTTCGCGTGCTAAAGCGGGCCAGCAACCCGACCAAAGACAAGCCTCTCTATGCCAATAGGTATATCTCCTATATCTGCTTCCTGTTTACAGGATAGATGGATTGGCGGTTTGATGCGTAGGGCAAGATCGACGAGGCCCTGGCATCGATGAAGGCTTACGCCAACCTGAGCACCCTCATCCTCAAGTGGGTGGGCGAGGACGCGTCGACGTTCAGGTAAGCCGTTGCGTTGGGCGTCAAAGAAATGGAGGTCGGGGGAGTGGCTGCTGACGTAGGAGGCAACCGCCACACTGCGCGCACAGCGACCAAGAGGACGGCCAACACAGGACTGTACATGCCACTGAAAGCAGGTCACGCTCCAAGCGACAGACGCGAACGTACGAACGCGCCGGCAGGACAGCCGCAAGCTCCGACGATAGAGCTGAGTCCTCGGCCACTGCGGCGATGCACAGGATGCTGGTCAGGCACAGCTCCGGGCGGTACATGACACAGCGTCTCAGGCCAATCTCCTTCCCCGGGTGCACGTCGTGATGCTTCAGGCCTGAGCGCGAGGAGCTAGGTTCGGGGAGAGCTAGGAGTTCCTGGTGTCTTGTTCTGAGCTGCTCTGAGGAGTAGGAGGGGAGCCGACAGGGGATGCTGCACCACCATCCCTAAGCCCTATTCTGTCGTCCTGTCATGCGGACGGACGCTGTTCTTTCGAGGGTCGGGTGTTCGCATGAGGAGTCACGTCGGATCGGTGCATGGGTGGGTTAGCAAGCCCGGCGCTCCTTCCAGAGACGTTGGAACTCTTGAGATGCCCGGTCGAAATCCTGCTGGTGTTGCGTCCGGGTGCCTTGGTTCTCTTGCAGAACCACCAGCGTTCGCAGGCAATGGATCAACTCCTTCTCGGGCAGGTTCAGAGAAGTCACCCTGATTCGGTGTCCTCCCACGTTCATGCGGACCACAGTGACCTGTTCAGGCTCGTGCCATGAGGCAAATTCTGCTACCACAGTTGTTCCGTCAACGCCTACGGTCACCGCATCCCTGGGAGTGCGCTCGATCCTCCTGAGGTTCCAATCTCGATGGAAGTGGACCCCGCCGTCGACGAGACTCCGTATGGACCCCAGCGCCTCTGGGTCATCGTAGTCCCAGTCCGCCGTTCCCTGCTCTATCTCGATCAGGCGCTCCCCGGGGACACTCCTCAGATGAATGGACCCGGCGGAATAGCGTAGTGAGACGTGGTGCATCGACTGTCCTTTTCCGCCGCTGCCGAAGCCGGTGAGACGAAACCCCAGCGGATTGCCATTCATCCCGTAGACCTTGAACGGCGCCGCCTCCACGAGCTTCACCAGGTCCGCGACCCCGAGGTCAGGATCGCTGTCGGGCCAACTGTTCACGAGGGGAATACTGCGGAGGCATCTTCGGAGCGCCTCGAGACCTCGCTCGACCCTTCCCCGGGAGCCAAACTCCACGATGCCCACCGTCCCTCCCGACTGATTACCACAGCCGGAGCAGACTTCCTCCACATCCCATAGCGAGCGCCTGGCGAAGGGGATCCTGCGCCTCTTCTTCGCGTTCACGACCAATGCAGCACCGCATATAGGGCAGTGGGCCTCGAATAGCGGTTCGCCCGTAGGACTCCTCATCTCCGTTCCTGAACCCAATCTTTGCGCTGAACTGGAGCGGCGGTCACGTGTGACCGACGCGGGCCTGGGGGCTCAGTCGTTGAGCGCCTGAAGAGCCTCTGCACGGGAATCGTAGATGGGCACGATCTTGTCGAACCCGCTGATGGTGAAGACCTCCAGGACCGACTCGGAAAGCGAGCAGCCTAGGAGTCTGGCATCCTGCTGCCGGAGCCACCTGGCGACCGTCAGGATGGCGTCGAGGCCGGCGCTGCTCATGTAGTGCAACTCCGCCATGTCCATGATGACGCCCCGGTCGGTCGACTGCACCACACGCTCTAGGGCGGTCCGGAAGTCCGTCGCGTTCGTCCCGTCCACGCGCCCCTCTACATCCACGATCAGGTTCGCACCTTCCCGTGTGGCCCTGATGTCCACGTGTCCTTCTCCTGCTGCCACGGTACTAGGAGCCGCAGACTGGCTCGGCACACAACTCTACCAAGACCTCCGAGCTGGTGCGAATAGGCCCGTCTCCGGGTAGTGACTCAGTTGCCAGGTAGTGCCTCAGTTTGAAATCCCACCCGTATGTACGGGGAGCGCTCCCTGCTACAAGAGGTTCGGCATGAGGGCAAGGTACGCAGTGATGGACAACGCCCCCACCATCAAGGCAGGGAACCATAAGGTGGCATCGTCCTTATACCGTTCTTCAGCCTTCCTGCGTACCCACAGTAGCACAGGGAGTGAGGCCAAAGATGCGCCAGAGACCAATAGGAATGTCGCCCCTATCGTTGGCCAAGTGCTCGAAGAACACAGCGACCACTACTCCCCCAGCTATGTAGGGAAGCGGCTTGCCAGCCACGATGACCACGTAGGCCACCAAGTCCAAGAGATAGTCTTTCATCAGGGTCCACCACTCCTCTGCAACAGCAGGGCTTGCGCTGCGCGCGTGGTGCCTTCCCGATGCGCGGTCAGATACTTGCAACAGTATCAGTGTGCGAACGCCGAACATGACCTCCATTGCAGCTTACGCCGGTAGGCCGGTCGGCAAAGCACGATAGCCGTGCTACCATGTTAATGTGATCGTGTCATTCAATGATGGCGGCACCGAGGACATCTTCAACGGGCGAGCTACTCAGATGGCACTGCGGGCGTATCCCGTGTCGATATGGAGCGTGGCCCATCGGAAACTGGACCAACTCGATTCCGCCTCCGTCTTGGGCGATCTTCGGATACCACCTGGCAACCGGCTCGAACGGCTGACCGGAAACCGCCGGGGACAACACAGCATCCGCGTCAACGACAGGTACCGCATCTGCTTCGTATGGACCGACGCAGGCCCAGCCGAAGTCGAGATAGCCGACTACCACTGAAGAGGTGACTGAGCATGGTACGGGTTCCAACTGAACGAGAGCCGACGCACCCGGGCGAGATGCTGCTGAAGGAGTTTCTCCAACCACTTGGGATGACCCAGCGCGACCTGTCGAGTGCGATTCAGGTGCCCTACCAGCGGGTCAACGGGGTGGTTCGCGGGAAACGGGGCGTCACGCCCAGCACTGCCCTGCGACTCTCCAAGTTCTTCGGCACCTCTCCGGGTTTCTGGCTGAATCTGCAACTCCGTTGGGATCTCTACCACGCCGAGCGCATCGAGGCGGAGCGGATCGAAAGCATCCGGCCTCATGACCCGGCCAGCGCGTTGCGAGAGCACGCTGGCCCGGTGGTGACGATGCCGGCCGATACGGGCTAAAGGGTGGCGTGCGTGTCACGCTGGTACATCCTAGGCGGCGAGCAGAGTGATCCGGCTAGCAGGACTGACCCTATATTGGCGGCGTTCCGATCACCCGCGCGAAGGCGCCGGTGACAGTGCCGACTACCGCTCCGACTACGGCTCCTATGGGGGCGCCGGGCACGTCAACCAACGCGAACCCGATGAGAGCGCCCAGTATGATTCCCAAGACAGCTCCGAGCTTGGCATCACTCGAGTTGGCATGTTTCAGCATGACATACTCCTCGTTGGCGGTGAACAAGGCATACCATCCGCCACGCTGCTCCGGCAAGCGGGTGATAGTGTCGGCACTCCAGCCTCACGGGGGCTACACTCACCTTGAACCGGCAGACGTCATCGGCCGAATCTCGGCAGCTCATGGGTAATGAACGGCATTCGTAGGCTTGCGTCCCCCCTGCTCTGCGCTCAGTCATGCCGCCCCACAAGCTATAACACCGCCGGCGCTCGCCCAATCCCGTCCTCGTCTGCGGTTCGATTACCGGACCAAGAGAGGCCAATGGCCACGGGAGGCGCCGCTGCGACCGCGCAACATGGAAGCTGACGCCGCAGAGAACGAAGACAACAGAAAGAAGAAAGCGGACGGGGATGAGACCCTGGCTGAGCTGATGGCGGGATACTCTCCCAGGCAGCGGGAGACCTTCCTCAAGGGGTTCCGCATCCTGGCGGATGTGGCCATCCGCGCCCACATCCAGAGGCAGTCGCCGACATCCCGCGATGTGCCGGGCCACGACAGTGAGGAGGAGGCATGATGGACATCCATGCCGGGCTGTGCAACGACGATGCGTTGCCGGGCTGTGCCGTCAGGCGGTACACTTTTCGGTACAGTAACAAATGATATAGAGACCGGCGTGCGGCGTATCGCCGATGAGCGCGGTAGCGAGGCCAGGCTCACCGACGAGCGGCTGGCACATCCTGCGAAGGCATCCCGTAGGGCCTTTCAGTTGCACCGGTTCGCCGAGACCCTGGCCAGCCCCGACGCGGTGATCCCTTCGAGGTCCAGCCCGACGGTCCATCTCTAACTGCCGTCTCTACCCGGACGAGTTGGGCAGGAACCGTTATCTGTGCGTGGTGGTGAAGAGAGGAACGGACGACTCCTTCGTCCTCACCCGCCACCTGAGGCGAGGCATCAGAGGAGGGTGACTATGACGAGCAGAAGGGTGTTTGTCTCGTTCGACCACGAGGGAGACATGCTTGAGGTGCTGTGGGCGCAGCGGGAGGGTTACTTCACTCCCACCGACGACGAGCGCATCCTCAAGCGGCTGGACGACGACGGCGAGGTGATCGGGTTCCTCATCCACGAGATGAGCACGCTAGTGGAGCCGGGCCCCGTAGAGTTCGAACTGGCGTCCGAGGCGCCCACTGATGACGTCGCCAACGTCACTGTCAGAGAGGCGGCTGCCCGGCTGGGCGTGTCGGAACGCAGGGTCCGTAAACTGGCCCGGGACGGCCGGGTGCGGGGAGCGACCAAGAGCGGAGCGGATTGGCTGATTCCCACTCCACTCGAGGTGACCCCGGGAAAGCGTGGACCCATGGGGGTTGCGGGGCGGATCGAATCGTAAGGCGAGCCAGGATACCCGTACTGCGAACTTCTCAATGGGATGTCGACCTGTAGGACGACATCGTTCACTGCCGCGTTGGACAAGTAGCACGACTGTGTCCCCCGTTCGCTCGCCTCCGATCCGGGAGTTAGGGCGGGGGATGCGTAAGGCGCGGAGCAGCCGCCCGAGGTTCTCTCTCCGGTGATTGGCCTTCTCTTTGGGAGCCATACCGAGCTGGTCGAACTGAACTGTCCACTGCCGGAGTTGGTACCTGCGCCCGGACGAGGTCACTAGGAGCTGGTCGCCTCTTCGCGAGGCGGTTGCAGCGCGTACGTCTCGGAGTCGTCCAGGTGCAGCGCGACCTCCGACGGGTCGACTTACCCTGCGGCGTAGCGGTTCACAGCGAGGGTCGAGGGCATGTCCTGATGCCAGCCCAGTGTGGGCGTCAGCGAGATCCCTGACATGCTGACCGAGTGTGCGACTCGCACATGAGAGCGTTGGATGCATTGCCCTGCTACGATTAGGGCGCGATTCACCAAACCCAAGACCCGAGGTGCGCAAGATGACGGTGGCTCTGTTAGGCATTCTGACCGTGTCGAGAGGAGGAGTTGATGCAGATCCAAGAACGACTCATCGTACCCGGCCTTGGCGTCGTGATCCTGCTGTCCGCCTTCATACTCGGCGTGCCCCTGGTCTACAAGCTGCTCCTGGGGCTTCTCGGACTGGCAACAGCCGGGACCTACTTCGCGCCCCAGTTGGTTCAGGTAGAGACACGGATAGCGATAGCCGTGCTGGGCCTGCTCATTCTGCTCATAAGCAGCTCCGTGGCTTTCTGGCTGACGCTGCTGTCGTTCGGCGCCATCGCCGCCCTGCAGTTCCAGCATCGCCACACGTTGCAACGGAACCCGGCCACCATCGCATGGCTGAGCACGGTGCTGAAGACCGTTCAGGCGCGCCGGTCCGGGCGAGCTGAAGGCGGCGGTGAGACCGGCGAAGAGGCGGGAGCCGCAGCCGGAGACGGCGAGCGTGGCCAGGCGTCGGCGCTGCCAGCGGTTGGCGCTCTCCCGGGATTCGTCCGGGTGAACCCTGCTGGCATAGGAAGCACGATCCTCGGAGTGCTTGCAGTAGTGAGTGTAATGATGCCTTGGATACTTTTTGGACTGTCCGGCGGCGGGGAGAGAGAATCCTTCCACTTCACCCTATGGGAAATGACCGACCCGCTCGGAGAGGGATGGGACACAGGCCAAGCCCGCCCGATCTTCTTTGGTATGCTTGTGCTCGGTATCGCAAGCGCAGCCTCTATAGTGCTGCCCCGCATCGTGCCGGTTCTCATCGGCATCGCAGGCATGGCGATCGCGGTTTACTCATATCTCTACTTCTTCGCCGAGATAATCAATGCCTTGCGTGCAGCAGGCGGACTCCCGCCAGGAGTCGATGTAATCGTGCTCCCGAACAGCGGCTCAGTACTGGCCCTCCTCTGCTACCTGTCCATATTCGTGCTCCAGCTCGTCCCGGCTTGGAACAGGTCCAGGGGCAAGGGATAGCAAAATGAAATATCCGGGCCGGAAGGCTCTTGCCTCCTCCCGGTGTTGGCCCGCGCTGCGGCTCACCTGGCCGCTGCGCCTCCTTCCGGCCCTTCCCATCGTCCTGTTCTTGACTCTCCCTGCAGTCATGCTTACCGCGTGCTCCGGGCCTATTCCCACGCCCAGTCCGACAAGCACTCCCACTCCCACCTCAACTCCCGCCCCCACGCCGACTGCCACCCCTGCCGTGTTGTCATTCACGGTGGACAGAGAAACCACATGGGGAGACGCACTCGACGCCTTCACACCCGCCGAACGGGACTGCATCCGCAGCGCGGTGGACGACGGGACGCTGAGGCGGGCCTTGGGCGAGCGGCTCCTCAGCGACGGCTACGCGGAGGACTGGGAGAAGTCCATCTTCCTCTGCGTGGCCCCTCAGAGCGCCCGCGCCCTCTTCCTGTCGATCCGCATCGCGGAGGTGGAGGCAGAGGGCGTTGACCTCAGCAGCGAGGAGGAAGCCTGCCTGCGAGACTGGGTGGCAGGCCTGGAGATTGGAGTGCTCGTCGCCGACGGTGACGATCCCGCCGTCGGCCTGGCCTTCTCCGGCATGATCGCCTGCATCCCCGACATATTCGTAGACATCATCGTCGAGGCCGTCCAGGGAGAGATCGGGGTTGAGTTGGAGCCTACCGCTGCGCAAAGGGGCTGCCTGCGGGACTGGATGACCAGCATGGGCGCTGCCGCGTTCGGCGAAGACCTGGCGGGCGACATCCCCATCGGCCTGTTCGCCTGCATGCCCGACGTGTTCGTCGACGTCGTGCTGCAGGCGTGGCTTGATGAGGGCACGATGAGCGCGATAGGCGAAGAGGAGCGGGCCTGCGTGCAGGGGAGCCTCGAAAGCCTGCTGGAACTCACCCCAGAATCGCTGGACGATGCCGATGCCGAGTCCCTGTTCACCCTCATCACCCTCAACATGCTGAGCTGTCTTCCTGACCTCCTGATGGAATGGGACACTCCCCAGCACTCGGCAGTCCTCTGGCAGTACGACACGAACGCGGAGCCGTATGCGCCCGAGGTGCGTGACGCAGTGCTGTACACGTCGGCGGGCAACCATGTGCACGCGGTCGACGTCACAACGGGTGAGCAGCTCTGGCGGTATGGGGAGGAATACGACACCCATAGCCAGCCAACGGAGCGCGACGGCGTCGTCTACGTGGGAACGTTCAAGAGCGACGGCGCGTTCCTGGTCGCCCTCGACGGCACAGACGGCAGGGTGCTGTGGCGAGTCCCAACGGGCAGCCCCGTTGAACTGCAGCCGGTGGTGTCGAGAGGAAGAGTGGTTGCCGGCTCCTATACCGGCCCCATCTTCGCGGTCGATGCGGAAACGGGAGCATCCGCGTGGGAGTCCACCACGTACATGCCGACATGGGACTCGCCCATTGCGGACGACGGCATCGTCTACGCGCTTGCAGGTGCTGCCGCCGCATACGCCCTTGACGCGGTTACAGGAGAGGTGCGCTGGGAATACGTGACGAACGGAACCCCAACGACCATGACGCTGGCCGACGGCGTGTTGTACTTCGCGGGCGATCTGGTCAGGGAGGGTGCAGCAGGAGATGCATCGGTCGAAGCCGTGGACGCGGCCTCGGGGGTACTGCTGTGGGAGTTCCTATTGCATGAGGTTATTCCTGAGATAGCCGTGGCCGGTGGGCTGATGTACGTCAAGGACTACGGTGACAACCTCGTTGCGATGAACGCTCAGACCGGCGCTGAGGTCTGGCGGTTCGCAGAGACCCTTTCGTCCGCTCCGGTCATATCGGACGGCGTGGTCTACGTCGCGGGGTTCGACGGCAGCGTTTATGCGCTCGACGCCGCCTCGGGGAAACTGCTGTGGGAGTTACATTCCGTGGCATCCGGCTACGTGAGTAGCCTGACTGTGGCGGATGACGTCGTATACGCGGCAGCATGGAACCGGCTCTACGCCATCGACACGCGGGCTGAGGCGTCCGGTCCGTAGCGGGAGTCCGCGTCCGATTGCACCCCTTGGCCAACTACTCCGTTGCCGGGCGGATGCACGGGAGCCTGGAGGACCCACCGAGGTGCGATGAGCGATGTTGAAGAGTCCCGAATCCCATTGGACGCTGCACCTCTTGGGCGCCATCGTAGCGATACCGCTCGGCGCACTCCTGCTCTACACCGCGGCCAACACGCAGGGGGGCCAAGGAGACATCCTACACCCCATCATCTGGTATCCCATCGTGTTCGCCGGGTACGCCGGAGTGTTTCTCGGGACCATCCGGGCCGTGATAATGCTCTACCGGCTCTACACTTGCGAGGATGAATGACGCAGGATTCAAAAAGCCGGTCATTCAGGCGCTGAGCATCCTGCTCCCTAGCGCGTGGAGGGAGAGCTAGGAGACTGCGGATTCCGGCAGAACCGCACGCCGGTTTCCGAGTGAAGCTCCGACTACGGGAGTCTCCATGGTGAATGCTCCTGCTGGCTGGAAGGGGCCGGAGCGGGCCCTTCAGGTCGAAGTGGAGACCACCCTGGCGGGTGGGCGCGGCGCGGGATACCGTTCAGGCGGAGGGTGTGGGCCTTTGCCCGTTGAAAATCCGCATGCGTAGGATGCAGACAGCTCTGCTCAGGCGACATAAGGTTCACCGTGCCTGCGCACATGGGGATGGTGCGGGTCAGATGTCTCGCCCCCGTCGTTGACTTGTCCGGCGGGGGCGTTACGTTTGCCAGGATGTTGGTCGCGGGATGCCGGCACCCGTAGGTGGGTGGAGGTCGTCGGTACTATTCTCGCCGCCGCCGTCTGCTCTACCTCCTGACTTACTGCTCTACATCGCACGGCTAGGGAACCTTTTCCACGGCCAATGCGTATTCTCAGTTGATCGATACGCTCACTTGTAGGCACGAGCCGGGGGGACCGCAGGAGTGATGGAGGCGGGAGATGAAGAAGAACATCACTGGCGCGAACGGGTTGAGCCGGTCAGTCTGTCGGCCACTTTTCGTCATGGTCCTCTGCGTTTCAGCCATTGCCCTGCTGTCGGCTTGCGACGGCGAACCGCAACCCACCGCTACCGCTGAGCCACGGGCGCCGGCTGCTGACCCCACCCCCGCGGCGCCGGCTGCTGACCCCACACCTGCGGCGCCGGCTGGCCAAGCCGTCCCGGTCGTGTCGGACGAGTTGCGCTCGGCCAAGGGGCGCGCTGCGCCATCGACCACGGGATCGGCACTGGCTTCGCTGGTTGACGGCAACAGCGCCTTCGCCTTCAACCTGTACCAGGCCCTGCGGGCAGAGGATGGGAACCTGTTCTACTCGCCCCACAGCATCTCCCTGGCT
>DAOUJO010000004.1:0-38240 GCA_034422595.1 Dehalococcoidia bacterium
CCCCCATGTTTTCCCCCCCCCCCCCCCCGTGATAGGGTTTCCTGCACTCTGCGGCATGACGCAGACGTTTCGGAGCGTCATTGCCTGAGCCTAGATGCAGATACAGAACGCCATGAGCAAGGAGAGACAAGCCGGCAATGATCACCAAGAGCAACCACCACAGCGGAAGCCCTATGCGCCTCCTGCGTCTCTCGACCTTCCTGCTCCTCCTCGGCGCCCTGGTGGTCACGCTATCGCTGTCCGCGATGCCATCCGCTCCCGCCCAGGCGCAGACGACACTGCCCGCCCCCGCCAACATCGCAGTGGACGTCGGCAACGCCAGGTTCACCGTCACCTGGGACACGGTGACCGGCGCCGTCGCCTACGCAGTGACGGTTACACCCACGGGGGGAAGCGCCCTCAGACATGTCATCCTCGGTGGGGGAAGCAACGTCACAACGATTGCAACCAGTGTAAATCAAACAATTACCAACGGCACGACGTACAGCATTGTGATGCAGGCGTGCAGTGGGTGGGCGGGCGGTAACATCTTTAACTGCGGCACCCAGAGCACGGCCACGCAGGTCACGCCCGGGGCTACCGAAAAGCTCACCGCCTACAAACATGCTCGTATTACCTTTGCCTACAATCATTTCACCGCCGACAGTTTCTCGGGCGCGGCCGGCTCGCAGCACGACGTCACCATTTCTGGGGGTTGGTCTGATCCTGACGGCTCTTCCGGAGACATCTCCTGGACCCATTACAGCGCCTTCGCCTGCGCCTGGGTTTTGATCAGCACCACCGACACCGCCAAGAGCATCAAGAACGACAGCACCAAGCCCGCCGAGTGCCAGCACATCCGCACCGGCAGCACCATTAACAAGATGACCCTCACCCAGACCATGCTCGATAACGGCGGCGTGGTCATCCTCCTGGCCGGCTCCGGTTCGTCCGATGCGGAATTCCAGGGCGTGATCGCCAACGCCGTGTTCGTGGCCCCGCCGGTGTCGTGGGGCAGCGAGGGCAGGATGAGAGTCGATGTCGACGACCCATGGGACCCGGTGACGATCAACGAGGGCGAATCGATCACCTACTACATCGCGCTCAACCAGCCGCCTACCGCCAGGCTGACCATCACGCCGCGAGCCCACAACGCCCACGACGGACTGCTCACGATTCACAACGGGGTCACCTGGGAAGCCTTCGAGTCCCCCATAATCCTGATTGACGGGATACCCATCTTCCAACATCTCAACAGTCATGGTTTCACCGGCGAGGAGTACTGGTTGGATTCCAAACCGGTCAAGCTCACCGCCGTGGACGACAATGTGTGCAAGTCTCCGCCCGAGCGCCGGTTCTGGATCAGGCACCACGGCAGCGGCGGCGGTCCCGACTGGGGAGGGTGGGACCTGCAGAACCGACACCATGGCTTGGTGATCAGGATCCAGATCATCGACGACGACTGCACCTATCTGGCCCCTTCCCCGGGTTCCGTGTCTCTGGAAGAGGGCGCCAGCGCGACCTACACCGTCCGTCTGAAGATGCCGCTTGAGGACGCCGCGTACATCTCCCCGCGCATCAGCGCCGCCGGCGACAGCGATCTCGACGCGATCACGGTCTCTCCCGAGCGGGTCCGGGTCGAAGCGGGGGACACGAGCCCGCAAACGTTCACGGTCAGCGCCGGAAGAGACGCGGACTCCCGTGACGCGGTCCTGCACGTCGACCACAGCGTCGACTCGCCGGGCATCCCGGCGGACTACCTGGGCGCCCGGGTGACCGTCGTTGTCAAGGACGACCAGAACGCGGCGAGGGAGCAGGAGCGCGACCCGCCGACCGTGACCGGGCTCGCGCTTACGGCCGGTTCGGGAGCGGTGGCGCTGAGCCCGGCCTTCTCGACGAATGTGCTGTCGTACCGGGCGGAGGTCCCGGCGGGGACGACGAGCGTGACGCTGGCGCCGCACTGGAGCGGCGGGGCGAGCGTGCACGCGGGCTCGCGCCAGGGCGGGACGACCTTCACGCGCCCGGCGCGGGTGCGGCCCTCGGGGACGGCGGTCGATCTGGCCCTCGCGCCGGACGGCGGCGCGACCGAGCTGTACGTCATGGCCAGCGGTTCCGGCGGCATGACCACCTACAGCATCCACGTGACCGAGGCGCGCCCGGAGCCGAAGACCATCACCGTCCCCGACGACGGCACTCCAGAACAGCAGCAGCAGGCGGCAGATCCGGTGGAAACACCCGGCCCGGTGGTCAACCTGCAACTGTTGGCCAAGGGCAAGAAGGTCATCGTCACCTGGGAGGCCCCGGCCTCCGGCGGCGCGGTGGACAACTACATCGTGCATCTGAAACCGGACGGCGGCGGTGACGGGAAGACCCACCGGCCCAGGGCGGGCAAGACGACCACCACCTTCCGCAACCTGGAACCCGGCGCGTCCTACCGGGTCTGGGTGCGGGCTCAGAACGAAGCCGGCAAGGGCGAGCGCGTCCACGCCCGCTGAGCTCTGCAGGGCAGGACAGAACAACGGCAGAAGGAGGCATTCCATGACGTACGGCCACGCTGTTTGGATAGGCAACATCTTGCTACCTCCGGTCGGATACGTCATCGTGGGTCGGTGGGACTTGGCTGGCTGGACATTCTTGGCTTGGGCAGTGCTGGTAGTGAGCGGCATCTTCCTAATCATCCCGCTCTTCCTTCTCCCGGTGCTCTGGCTCGTTGCCTGGATTCATGGCATTTCGATGGTCAATCAGGAACGCCGAAGATAGCCCATAGGTTGTTCCAAGGGCGGACCGCGCACAACTGCGCTTATGTCAGCTAACCGGCTTTCCGGCCGCGATCGCGCCGATAACGCGCTCCCGGGGGTCTCCGCCCGGCGGAGGCCGCTTACTGTTGTGAGAGCACGTAGGCGACCATGGCGGTGACGACGGCCATTATCAGGCCGACGACCAGCAGCTCCGTGATGTCGAAGACCCACCCGGCGATGAGCAGGTTGAAGCCGATGAGGATGGCGGCTCCGAGGAGCCAACTGCCGCGTCGGTTCCCAGGTTGTCGTGGCTGCATGACGGGTTATCGCCTCTTATCCGGTGGGGGCTTATGTAGTTTTCTACACATCTGCGACCGTGCAACACCCCTGGCGGTCCGGGTGACGTGGACGAGGTAAGTCATGGGAAGTACGTGTCAGGGGATGGTACTCTATCAGCCATGCAGGACGACGCGACACATGGATCCCCACTCACCGGGGGGGGGGGGCTCGAAGGCATCATGGTGCCAACCGCCTACCGGATCAACGCTGACAGGGCGCTGGCCAGGTACCCTCAGCAGGCGGCCAACTATCTCAGGCACACGCTGATAGGCGACCCTCTCCTGGACGACATGCCGCAGGAGCTCGCCGGCATGTCCCGCAGCGAGGTGACACAGTTCATCCAGGCCGGCATGGACCAGGACGTGAAGGCGATGCGCGATGCGCCGAAGGTGCTGCGCGAGTTCTTCATCGACCATCCCCCAGCGGACCCGCCCTGGCTGGACTACGAAGCCTTCAAGCCGGGCATCCGCAAGTTCCAGAGGGACAGCGGCCTGATCATCTCCGGGTTCGCGGCCGGCGTGTTGGTCGACGGTTTCGGGACGCTCATCAGCAAGTCGTTCGTCCATACGGGCCGCGTGTTCGAACACGGCGTCAGGCGGCTCCGGCAGAACAACCGCCACTTCGTCGATATCTTCTTCCCCGGCGGGCTGGAGCGGCAGGGTGACGGATGGAAGCTGTCCGTGCGCATCCGGCTCATCCACGCGCAGATGAGGCATCTGCTGAACGGTAGCGATGCCTGGGACAGCGAGGCGTGGGGAGTTCCGCTGCACGCTGCGCACCTGGGCTACGCGGCCGCCTGTTTCTCGGCTCGGACCATCGTGCACGCGGAGTCCGTGGGTGTCCGGTTCACCCAGGAGGAGAAGGAGAGCATCTGCGCCATCTGGCGCTACGCCGCCCACGTCATGGGGATACCCGAGTCCATCACGTTCACGAACTACCGGGAGGCCCTCGAGATGCACGAAGTAGGCAACGCCTGTGAACCGCCCATCGCTGAGGAGTCCATCATCATGGCGAACGCGCTGATCAACTCCGCTCCCCAGGTAGCCGGCGTAACGGACCCGGCGCTGCGGAGGGCGATGGTGGAGCGCGAGGTCTACCCCATCTCGCGGGCGCTCATCGGGGATGAGCTCGCGGACCAGCTGCGCTTCCCGAAGTCCAGGAAGATAGGGATCCTGTGGCAGTTCCGCATGTTGCAGCGCATCCGGCGGCTGATGGCGAGACTTCGAGGGAAGAGTGTGACCGCCGACAACTTCGGCCAGATGCTCGCGATCTCAGCATTCGACGACGCCGGCATCTCTTATCGCATGCCCGACCACGATCGAGACGAGATGTCCAGCAGGTGGTAGTCCCGGCCCCGGCACGGGGCGGCCGTACGAAGGGAGCACGCCGTGACAAGCAGCCAGTCCAGCCTCATCCGCTTCTCATCCCTCTGCTGCTTCCTCGCGGCTCTCATCCTCGGCATCCTCGCCGTCGCCTGCGATGACGACGTCGAACCCACGGTGCAGTCCTTCGAGGCGCGGCCGACCCCCCACGTCGGAGGTTCCGATGCCGACTCCCACACCGGAGGCCCCAACGCCGACTCCCGCATCGGTGGCCCCGACGCCGACCCCAACGGTGTTCGGCGGACCTTACCCCACACCGCCGCTGATTTCCCCTGCAGACTGGCACCTCGACGCATCGTCGACCGGCGACGACCTCCTGGCCCTCCTCTCCGAGGGTGAACGCTCCTGTATCGAGGAAGCCCTCGGTGACCAGTTCGACACGTTCAGGACCGGGACGTTCATGCAGGAGTCCGGTCCTCTGGGAGAGCCCGGTGCCGGGGGCTGTCTCACGCCGGAGAGCACCGCGGGCTTCGCCATCGTGATGTTCTCCGAGGCCGCGGGCGGGCTCAGCGCCGCGACACGCAGCTGCCTGGCGGACGTATTCACCCGCAACCCCCAAGTTGCGCCGAGCCTCGCATCGGGCGGCTCTATCGGGCAGGGCGCGGACCTCGACGTGGTCGCGTGCCTCACGCCGGAGGAGGCTGCGGCAATGACCCCGCCGGGCGCAGACGCCCCTCCGGACGCAGCCGCTCTGCGCTGTCTCACCGAGGAGCTGATGAAGGTGGAAGGCGGGCAGGAGGTCCTCCGCATCTTCAACACTGGCGACCCGGCAGGGCTCACCCTCGAGCAGAGTGCGCTCCTTGGACAGGCCGTGAGCGCCTGCGGGATCGAGACCGGCTTCACCTTCCTGGACCCGGGCGGGACGCCCCCCGAGGACGATGCCGCGTCGTCGAATGAAGACCCGGGCACGGCACAGTAAGGCATCGATGAGCCTGCAAACGTACCAGGTCCACGCTGACGCACAAGCTGCAGCGGTGTAGAGGGAGGACGGACGCCAGGTTGAGGGACAGCCCCCTGTGCGGAGTGATACCCTGCCGGTCGTGCCGCTGTTTCTTCGTCTCCAGTGGCACGCCACGGCCCGGAGGGAAGGGACGGCTCCCCCCTCCGGGCTTCTGCGTGTCAGGCGGGTCAGTCGGCTCTCGGTGGCCACGGCTCGCGTTCGCAGAGGTCGGCATCCCAGTTGCCCTGGCAGAGGGTGTCGGCCAGGTCGTCGGTGATGCTGTCGCTGAGCCGCTGCCGGAGGATGTCGTTGAGGTTGTCGGGCTGGG
The DNA here is from genome assembly GCA_034422595.1 of Dehalococcoidia bacterium. Lineage (GTDB taxonomy): Bacteria > Chloroflexota > Dehalococcoidia > Lucifugimonadales > Australimonadaceae > Bin16. The sequence continues at coordinate 5,707 of DAOUJO010000004.1, forward strand.
GGATGTAGACGTCGTTGTCGAAGGCGTTCTTGGCATCCTCCATCGTGAAGGCGGTGATGAGCTCATTGGGGTAGTAGCCGAGCTCGTCGTCGCTCTTCATCGCGGACTCGAACTTCCTGCGGAGCGGTCCTTCGCCGAGCAGGTTGATGAGATCGATGCAGTCCGCGGCCGTGAGGCCGTAGACGTAGATGCGGGTGTCTTCGTGTCGCTGGGTCTCGATTCGCGTGGTCACGGTTGTTCTCCTGTTGTCTGATGCGGTAAGGTCTGCGGCGATGCCGGCAGGCTCCGTGGTGGGGATTGCTCCAGGCTCGATCTTCCGGAGGGACTGGGGGAGTCGGGTGTCGGGGCGGGTCCACGGAACAACCTGCCGGCGTCGCTCGTTCAGGGGTCCTTGAGCCGCAGGTCGGTGCGGGAGTCGTAGCGCATGAGCGCCCGCTGCCACGTCCGCGGCCGGTAGACCAGGACGGCGAGGTTGGAGGGGTCGTGGGCCTCGCCGAGCGGGTCGAGGAAGTGGAAGCCGTGGTGGGTGTCGAAGAGGTGGTGGTGGACGTAGCGCCGGCGGTGCGCGTCGACGTGCTCGAGGTAGTGGGGGTCGTCCCTCGATGCGATGGGCATGGCGGGCCTCCTTCCTTCACTTGATGATTCCGCGGTCGTACATGGAGACGAACCCCTCGCTGCCGACGACGAGGTGGTCGAGGAGCGTGATGCCCATGATGGCGGCAGCCTCCTTGACCTCCTTGGTGCGTGCGACGTCGGCCGCCGAGGGGTTGGGGTCGCCGGAGGGATGGTTGTGGACCATCACCATGCAGGGCTGGTTCAGCAGAAGGGCGGGGCGCAGGAACTCCGCGACACGGGTGGGGATCTCGTTCGACGTGCCGCGGTAGACCATGCGGGATGCCCGCACCTTCTTCTGGTTGTCCAGGAGGATGACGTGGGCCTCCTCCTGGGTGAGGTGCAGGAGCTGCTGCACCTGGTCGAGCTGGAAGATCTGGACGGACGTGTAGGTCGGGTCGCGCCGTTCGGAGAGGATCATGCCGGCACCTCCTGCTCCTGGACCGCCCACTCGAACATGGACATCGATGCCTGGGGCTGCGCGGTCCGGCGCCCGCGGCGCATCGGGGTGGCGGCATCGGCTGCCCGGAGGAAGTCGTCCCACGTCATGACGGACTGGACGACCGGCGCGGGTGGCGGGGGTTCCGGCTCCGGCTCGTCGACGTGCCAGTCGTCGGAGACCAGGAACTCCTCGGCCTCGGCCTCGATGCTGTTGGCGTGCGCGAACAGCTCCTCGATGGCACCGTCGTCGGTCTCGCCGTTGACGATGCGCTTGGCGAGCGCGAGGATGAGGTCGTCGCCGTCGTCGCCGTGGGTCGCGAGTCCCTGCTCCGGCAGCTCCCCCTCGATGGCGAGGCTCGCCTGGAGCTTCCGTGCGACGAGCTGCAGGGCGTCGGCCTGCACGGTGTGGGCGTAGGCCATGTAGATGACGCGGACGTCGTGCTGCTGGCCGATGCGCCAGGACCTCCTCGAAGCCTGCCGCATCGTGTAGACGGAGTACTCGGTCTCGAACCAGCAGATCGTCGGGAACTGCAGGAGGTCGAGCCCCGTCTGCACGAGCCGGGGATGGCAGATGAGCACGTCGATGCCGCGGCTCACCTGGTGCTCCACCCACCCCTCCCGCTTGTCCGGAGGGACCGTGTCCGCGTAGAGGACGGCGGCGTTGAACCCCTCGGAGCGCAGGACGTCGCGGACCCGGCTGGTGACGTCGCGCCTGCCGGTGTGGGTGCAGTAAACGAGGACCCGCCTGCCCTCGGCCTTCTCGCGCTTGATGAGGTCGACCAGCGCCTGCTCCTTCGGGTAGGTGATGTGCTGCTCGAGGGGCGGGACCTGGACGAGGAGCTCGTTGGTCACGGGGTCGATGATCGTCTCGCCCTGCGTGCAGGCGTCGGGGTAGGCGAGGGTGGCCTGCAGGTAGATGGAGAGCAGGCGCTTGGAGCCGTCCTGCAGCGCGTCCTTCATCGCCTTCCGCATGCTGGTGTAGACCTTGCGGTAGCAGCCCGCCTGGGTGAGGTCGTCGTAGTGGGCGGGCTCGTGGGAGAGCGGGGAGACGATGACCTGCTCGCGGTACGGCGGCAGGTCGGATGCGACGTCGGCGAGCCGGAGGAAGACGGTGTTGCCGATCAGGTGGAAGAGGACGGAGGGGGAGACGCCGGGGCGCTCCTTGACCTGCTTCCTCCTGCCGCGCCTGCGTGAGGAGCGGCCGTCGAAGGTGACGTCGTCGTCCTTCGAGATGGTGTACTCCCGGAAGCCGTAGGCATCGACCCAGCGGGAGTCCTGGTTGTGCTCGAAGGTGCTGCGGATCGCCGGCGAGAAGCGGTAGAGCAGGTGGAAGAGCGTGGAGGCGTACCCGCCCATGAGGGTGCCGGTGAGCGTGAGGGAGCGTCCAGCGGCCTCCGCGAGCACGCCGGCAGCGATGCCCTGGGCGGAGCCTCGCTCCTTGTACTCGTGGACCTCGTCGCCGATGAAGAGGTCGAAGTGGCCGCGGAAGCGGTGCTTGATGTACTCGGAGAGCGGGTAACGGCGTGGGCCGTGGTTGTCGGCGCACCAGAGGGGCGTGCCGCAGCGTGCACAGACGTGCTTGCGGCGGGAGACGTCGCTCCAGGAGACGGGGAGCCCCTCCTTGTCGACGGCCGGGTGGTTGCAGTCGGGGCAGTGGAGCGCCGTGAACGGCTCGTAGGTCTCCTCGTCGCGCAGGAGCTGGCCGTTGAGGCGGGCGTACCGCTCGACGACGGCGGGCTTCCACTGGTAGGAGAGCTTCGCCCGCTCGCGGGAGAGGATGATGAAGACCGGCCCCATCGTCAGGATGCGGCGGCTCTTCTCGAGGTCCGTGATGGAGCTGACGATGACGGCCGTCGCGGACGGGATCGTCTGCTCGACCTCCCGCTTCCACTTGGGGGTGAGGTGTGGCGGGCAGACCACGATGATCCTCCGGAAGCCGGCAAGATGCGCGGCGGCGGCCGCGATGAACGTCTTGCCGGTTCCCATCTCCCCGACGACGATGGTGCCGGGGTGGGCCTGCAAAGAGAGCGCCGTCCCGCGGATGGCGGCAGCCTGACCGCCCATGGGACGGCGAAGCAGGCGGGGGAGGGGCGTGCGCAGCTCCGATGGCTGGTAGAGGGGCGGATAGGAGGCGATCACCTGGCTGGCGATCGAGTCCCGGTACGAATCGATGAACTCTGCTATATTCACGGTCGTGTTCTCCTTCCTTGGTCAGGATTCGGGGGACGCGCGAGGGAGAAGGCATCGGCGCTGACTCCCTCTGAGGGGGAGGGGCCAGGGTCCCTCCCCCTCGCTGTCGAGGGCCTACGCGGCTTCGTCGGCCGGGTGCGGCCCGGGATCGGGCAGGTCGTCGGGCGAGACCGTGTCGGCCCCCTGCACCCCGACGTCCTCCGGCGCGACATAGACGTGCGCCGGCGCCTGCTGCCCACCGCCGTTGGCCTGCCGCTGGCTGATGAATATCAGCTCGTTGGCGTGGACCTCGTGGCGGCTCCTCGGCGAGCCGTCCTCGGCCTGCCAGGAGTTCAGCGCGATGTAGCCGGTGACGTAGAGGCGGTCGCCGCTGCCGACGTGGGCGCTCGCGATCTCGGCGAGGTTGCCGAAGGTCACGATGTTGTGCCAATCCGTCGCGTACTCGTCGTTCGCCCTGCGCCGGTCGGTCGCCAGGCGGAACTTCGTGATGGCGGTCCCGGTGTTCGCGTAGAACATCTCGGGGTCGTTGCCGACCCGCCCCAGGAGTGTCACCTGGTTCACCGTCCGCTGGCGCGACTGCGGCCGCTCCTGCTGTCCCTGCGCTGCCTGCTGGTTCTGCGTCTGCGTCGTCATGACGGATATCTCCTTCCTGCACCGGCCACGTTGACCTGGCCTGTCGTGCGGAGACCCCGACTCGCCAGCCGGGGTCTCATCCATCAACTCGTTCGGTGGGCGTCTGCCCTTCAGATGTACTGGGAGCCGTCGCCCGGGTAGTCGAGCACCGGCATCCCGCACGCGTGGCACGCGACGTCGTCGGTCACCACGAACCCTTCACTGTCGCAGTAGCGGGTGATCGCCATCCGCGACGAGCCACACGAGGCGCAGCGGGCCTCGCGGACGCGTGGACGTCCTTCCCGCTCCAGCCACGTCACGTTGCTCACGCCGCCACCTCCCTCTCCTCGCCGCGCCGCTCCCTGAAGAAGTCGACGATGGCCTCCTCGTTGCGCCGGCTGCCGTGGTGCCCGTCGTGGTGCGCCCGCGAGAGGCACGCGTACAGGTCGAACGACTCCCGCAGGTTCTCGAGGTGCCTCACGGCCTGCCGCAGGTTCGCCCGCGCCGAGAAGCACGGGTTCTCCTCGTGCTTCCGCAGCTCCAGCTCCACCACGTCGAGCAGCGCCTCCACGTCGCCCATCGCCGTCAGCTCGAGGTCCTCGCGCAGCATCCGCCGCAGCTCCTCCTCGCTCGGCTCGTAGTCATCGGCCAGGTACCTGTCCAGCACCTCCCGGCTCGCCAGCCACTCCGGGTCCTTCCCCCACCCCGTCACCCGCTTCAACGTTCGTATCAACAGCCCTTCCATCGCTCACGCTCCTTCCCGTGCACCGGCCGCGTCTCCGGCCTGCCGCGCTGTCTACTGCCTGCGCTCGTCCGAATCGCGGCTCCTGTCCCGGTAGTCGATGACGAATGCCATCGTGAACCCACCCCACAGGATCACGAACACCGCGACGGCCCGCGGCAGCGCGTCCCAGTTGATCCCGCCGTTGCCGGCGACGGCCGCCAGGGCAATCCCGACCGCCAGCATCTCCATCACCAACACGCCCAGGCTCGGCCATACCACGTATCGCGCGAGGCCCTCGGGCAGCCAGAGCCCCTTCACTCCGGAACTGCGTCTCTTCATCGCGTCCATCCTTCCCGTGCACCGGCCGCGTTCTCCGGCCCGCCATGCGCTCACACCGCTGTCAGCCCCTGCTCCTCCCGGCAGTAGTCACACACCGGGAGCTGCTCACTCCGCTCACCCACGCTGCACAACAGCACGTCGCTCCGCGAAGTGCAGAACTCACAACCGCCCCTGTCCACCAGGACGTCGAACAGCGTCTCCATCTCCGCCACCCATCCCTCGCCGCTCCGCCCATGCTCGTTCCACGTCTTGTACGCGTACCCTCGCCCTTCCTTCCTCACGATCAGCGTCGTCAGTGCCATCTCCGGCCTCCTTACGTGCGCGAATTCAGAACGAACCGCCGGAGGCCCTCGTCGGCTCCCCGGCGGTCCATCCCGTTACCTCTCTCCTCGAACCTCGGCTGCCGCCGCTCACCTGCTCCCCGCGACCATCGTCCTGAAGGTCACGCTGAACCGCACCGGCAGCTCCTGCGGAGCGACGCGATGCTGCCACGTCCTCCGCGCCTCTCTCGTCATCACGTACAGCGACCGCTGCGGCGTCTGCAGGTGGATCTCCTCCGCGCTCCGCTCCGGATGGCGGAAGCTCACCCGCCAATCCCCGCAACCGAGCGTCAGGCTCGCGACCGCGGGGCCGTACAACCCACGGTGGTCGACGTGCCAGCCCAGGGAGTCCCCGGGCGCGAACCGGTTCACGATCACCTCGTCCGGCATCCGCTCGAACTGCGGCAGCTCCCCCACCCGCTCGGCCACCGGCCTCAGCCAGTCCGGGACCGGGGGCGCTTCCCCCGGCCGCTCCAGGTAGGCGAACTCATGGCCGAAGTGCACGCGGCTCACCGGGTGGAACCGGTCACGCTCGAACGTGCACTCCTCCAGGCGGCCGAGCAGGACGTCCTCCTCGGCCTCCGTGATGAACTCCATCGTTCCGTACAAACCCTGCGGTACCATCGCCGTCCTCCTTCTCTCCCGACTCACCTACCTCCCGCTGCGGACCTCCCTCAGCTCCCGCTCGGCGCGCTCCGCTATCTCCGCGTAGAGCCGCGCGATCTGCTCCTCGGGCATCGCCCGCACGCTGGTTGCCGTCGTCGTTTGCTGGACCATGACTAACCTCCTGGGGGGGCACCTCCGGCCCCCTGAGATGAGATACCCACGGAATAGCGCCGTCGTCAGCCCGTCTCCGTGAGCCTGAGATGCCCTAAGAACGATGACTTTGGGCGGGTTCCCTGCACCGGCACTTCCCCCAAACCCGCCCAAAGTCGTCGGGCGCAGGTGCTAGGCTCGCGGTGGAGCGCGCATCACTTTGCGCGTGCATCCCAGGCGGGTTGACGGCACAAGGCGCTACCATCGCCGGCACAAGTCACTCCTCCGCCCGGCCACGGGCGCCCCCTCCACTCCGCACGTGCTGCCCCGCCCTACCACGTCTCCCGCTGCGCGTGCGGAGTGCCCCCTCCAACGCCCGCCGAGTGGTCCCTGCCCTTTCCCTCTCCACCGCTCGGGCGTTGCCGGTACCTCGCCGTCAAACCCGCGTCCGGTGTGCGCGTTCGACGACGCCGGCGTCTCCACCGGGCTCCGTAAGCGCACGGCCGTCCGAACCCAGCCCCTAATCACGCTCCGCCTGCAGCCCGGGTACGGGGGCGCAGGTGAGGAGGCAACCGGAGAAGCAGTCTCCGTCCACGTCGACGCAGCATCGAGGCCGCGCCCCTGGCCGCGCTAGCGCGGCCAGGCTCACCCCGGCGCCTGGGGCGTGGCTCGTGCGGCGCCCGCGCAGCGGCTCATTGCGCCGCACCCGCTTCCCCTCCCTGCAGCGAGGCGGGGCCGTCCATCCTTCCGCGCCGGTCTCCCGGGTGCGGACGTCCGCGCAGCGGCATCACGCCGCACCCGCTCCCAGGTGGTGGCACAGGTTGAAGCCGAGGGGTGTTCGGCGTAGACTGGCCGGCACCGGGGGAAGCCCACAACTTCACCGGCGGCTCGGCTCGCTACGGCGGGCCGAGTCCTGTAACTGCGGTCTGGAGCTCGACGTGCGGCGCCCCGCGCAGCGGACGACCGCCGCTCCCGCTCCCCTCCCGCCCCTTAAAGCAAGAAAGGCCCGCACGGAGGAAGCCGGAGCTCCCCCCATGCGGGCCTCGGTGTTGCCCTCCCGCGCCGGTGCGTCAGGAGGCGATCTCCTCCAGCTCGCCGGTGTCGAGGTGCAGGACGTTGACGGTCGTGGTCATCCGCTCCCGGATGACGGAGTCGTCGTCCTCGAGGGGGACGGCGATCTTGGCCGTCTTGCCCTTCACGAGGACGTCGCCATCGCGGTTGCGGAGCACGAGGTTGTTGAGGAAGCCCGCTGCGACGAGCATCGCCATGTGTCCCTTGCGCAGGGGCATCAGCGGGCGGGTGTACTCCTCCTCGACCGGCCAGATCGCGTCGCGCACCTCCGGCTTCGCCCAGAGACCGCGGACGCGGGCCTCGCGCGCGGCGACCACCGGGTCGACCACGCGGTTGGCGAACAGGATGTCCTTGCGGTAGTCCACGCGCACGTACAGGGGCGACACGGGGGCCTCCGGCAGCTCCGGAGCGCCCTCGTGGGCCACGGCCGCGATGAGCCGCTCCTGGTGCGGCTCGGCGTGGGGTTCGCGCTTCTTGCGGCCGAAGAGCACCACCTGGTCGAACAGCTCGCGCTCCGGCTCAGGGAACGCGTAGCAGTCGATGCCGCGGTAGTTGCCCGCCAGGTAGCGAGCGGAGACCGCGAGGCGGTTCCTCGGCACGATGTAGACCAGCAGCCCGCCCTCGTCGAGGAAGCGGGTGCAGTGCATCAGGAAGGCGTGCTCCGTGCGCTTCGTGTCGCCGGAGTCGAAGTCGTACGGCGGGTTGAGCAGGAGCAGGCTGAACGCACCGTTCGCGATGGACGTCGCGAAGAGGTCGGTGTTGAGGACGTGGTCCAGCCGGCCGGCGGCCTCCTCGGCGCGGTCGGAGTGCAGCTCCACCCCGTAGGCGGTCAGCTCCCCCGTCGACGTGGAGGGGTCGGTGATGCGCCGCTTCAGGACCTCGAGCGCCGCGCCCGTCCCGCAGCACGGGTCGAGGATGCGGACGTCGGAGCCCTCGTCGACGGCCACCGGCGCGATCATCGCCGCGATCCGGTCGGCGACGCGGTCCGGGGTCGGGTAGTAGCCGCCCTTGGCCATTCCTTCGAGCCTCATGCCGCACCCCCTTCCTCGATGGTGAGCACGCCGTTGGCGATGCCCTCCGGCACGTCGACGCGCAGCCGGTCCTCGTTCGTCGTGCAGAGCCAGGCGTTGATGCCGGCAGACTCGAGGCGGAGCACGTCGCTGTTGCGCTCCGCCTTCGTCCAGAGCCAGGAGGCCCAGGACGGGTGCAGCGGCATCGAGGTCCTGCGGTTGAGGAACCGGTAGTACGCCTCCAGCGGCGGCTCGTCCGCCTCGGAGAGCAGGAGGAAGCCGGGGGCGTCGTGGGTGTACTCGGCCAGCTTCGTGTAGACGAGCGAGTGGAAGCCGCCGGAGACCGGCAGCCGCATCGTCTTCGTCGTCCACGTGCCGACCGTGTGCGGCGGGATCGAGCAGCGCTTGTAGCCTCCGGACACGGCCATCCCGTCCGCCCCCTCGATGAGGAAGAGCGGGTCCGGGGTGCGCTTCAGCATGGCCGCCCAGATCGCCTTCAGCGCGGTCTGCGGGCCGACCATCGACAGCAGGTAGATGTGGCCGTCGAGGGGGTCGCGCGCCCAGGCGTCCGACGTCGCGGAGAAGCCGTTGGCGCTCGCGGTGTAGAGGGTCGGTTCATCGGTCATGGGTCGTCTCCTTCTCGTAGGTGATGAAGACGGTGGCGCACCCCTCGTTGGTGCAGCGCCACCGCTTGCGGGCCTCGGCCCTGGTGTTCCGTCGTGTCTCTATGAGCGCGGTGCGGCATCCGCATTGTCCGCAGTAGACCTGTGTAACCATCTCGGTGATCTCCGGGTACGCGAAGGGGCGGGCTCTCGCCTGTGGGAATGCGAGGCCCGCCCCTTCCCTTCTTCCCCTTCGCTCTAGGCGTCGGGGAGCTCTTCGTCGGCAGCGTCGTCCGGCAGGTCGGGCTCGTCGTCCGGCTCCTGCCGGCGGACGAACGGGACGTGTCCCTCCGCCCTGCGCTTCTCCGCGCCTCTCTTCGCCCGCTCGGACTTCGCCTTCTTCACGATCGCGGCGTGCTGGCGGTAGAGCGCCTGCATCACCTTCGGGGGCATGTAGAGGCGGACCATGCCCTCGGCGGTGAACGCCTGGATGAAGCCGTGGTAGCGGTCGGTGCGGATGGTGTGCACCACGTAGGTGACGGAGCGGTCGATCATCGGGATGACCTCCTCGACCGTCCCCTGGCGGACGTCCTTCTCCGGGTCGTCCTCGAGCATGCTGCGCATCCGGTCGAAGATCGGCTTGCCGGACTCCTGTGCGCGCATGAGCTGCTCGGTCATGGACATCGGTTGCTGGTTCATCGTCTTCTCCTTCCGGGGGTTATTCCCGCGGTCATATCAGTGCAGCAGGTCGCCGAGGCCGAGGTCGCGGAACCGCTGCGCGATCCCCTCGTCCAGCATCGGGTCGATGCCGCGGAAGCGCTCCCACTGCGAGAGCTCGCGGACGGCCTCGACGAACTCCTGCTCGCTCTCGGCCTTGCGGTGGGTCATGTCGCCCTCAGCGTACTCGAAGAGCTCGAGGCTCGTCGGGTTCGCCCAGTTGCCGTAGTACCAGGCGTCCTGGTCGGTGTCGACCTGCGCCCAGCCCTTCGCCGGCGTGCAGTACTTGAAGTCGAACTCGTACCGCTCGCCGTCCAGCATGAATCCGGTGTTACGTATCACGGTCTTCCTCCTTGTCGGGATCGGTTGGCGCGAGGGTCTGCAGGCATGCGGGGCAGGTGATGCGGCCGCGCTTGAGCTCGTGGCGGCTCATGTGCTTGCCGGGTGCTCCGCAGGCCGTGGCGTCCTCGTCGTAGAGGCTGCCCCTGCTGGGGTCATAGAGGTGGGTCGGTCCCCGGGCTGTGCTCATGCTGTCTCCTTCCTCCTTCTCCGGGTGTAGTCCGGGATCCTCTCGTTCTGGGGTGAGTCCTCGCCGTTGCAGACGAGGCACGGTTCCGTGTGCCTGCAGACGATGCAGAACCAGTAGGCGGCTCCGCCCGTCGTGACGCGGTGCTCCATCGTGTAGCCGCAGTGCTCGAAGGCGTAGTCCGGACGCTCCTCGCCCTCGATGCAGCGGCGGTGCGGCCACCGCGTGAGGCAGTCGGAGACGTAGGGGCAGTCCAGGCAGGTGAGGGAGTCCTTCGCCCCGCACGTGCTGCAGGCGTTGGGACCGGCGTAGTCGTTCTCCAGCTCCTCGCCGGCGAGGCAGTAGGAGCAGATGAACTCGGTGGTGCTGCTCACGGCGCACCCCCCTTCGCCGCGGCCGCCTCGAGGAGGACGGCGACGTCCTCGGCGGACTCCGCCTCGGTGTCGTTCCAGGTGTCGAGGTTGGCGCGGTCGCTGCCGGTCCGCTCCCGCAGCTCCGCGAGGGCGAGGGTGACGCAGGCGTGGTAGAGCCCGGAGGCCCTCTCGAAGTCCTGCTCGAGGGTGAACGCCGCCCGGTCGATGGCCCCGAGCAGGCAGAACTCGCACGCCTCCTCGTCGGTGACGTTGCACGCCTCGCCGTCCCGGTCGCGGGCGTAGGTGCCGCACGTCCATCCGGTGCGGACGAGCTGTGCGGCCTCGGTGAGGATGGTCTTCTCGTTGACGGTCACGTCCAGATGTCCTTTCTCCGCAGCATGTGGATGACCTGGTCCGCGGTTCGGTGAGCGGTGTCGTTCCAGCTCTGCAGGATCCTTGTGGCTTGGTCGTGGGTGATGAGGCTGCTCCGGCCGGTGATGCGCTTGGCGGCCTCGATGAGCGCGAGCTCGTAGAAGTCGCCGGCCTCCTTGTTGAGGGTGAGGACGAGGTCGAAGTGCTTCTGGCCGAGCAGTGAGCCTTCCCGGGTCCGGAGGTCGAAGTAGCCGGTGGCCTTCTCGGTGCCGTGGCGGTCGCCGGCTGCGCGGATGATGCCGGAGAGCATGCAGAAGCTCTCGGCCCTGTCGCTGAGCGGCCCCTCGATGACGTTGTTGCCCTCGTGGTCGCGGGAGAGGACGCCCTGTGTCCAGCCGCGCCCCTCGATGATGTCCGCGGCGGCCTCGAGGACGGCTTGCGTCTCGGTGTCGACGATGTTGGGTGTGATGTCGATGGTCACGCCTCCACCTCCTGCAGCGCCGCGAGCGTGAGGGGCTCTGCCGGCGACGTGTGCGGGCACGTCCAGTGCTTCTCCAGCCAGGTGACGAGGGCCTGCATCTCGGCGGCCGTGCTCTGGCGGATGTCGCGGGCCTTGCCCTTGCTGCCGATCTCGCCCCATATCCAGAGGCCGGCGACCTCGACGCGGTGGACGAGCTTGCTGAGCGTCAGCTGCTCGCCTTCCCTGCTGCAGGCGCCGTCGACCAGGTGCGGGCAGAGCCGGTCCTTGTCGGCGTGGCACGTCCAGTTGGCGTCGACGTACTCGTAGACGCGCTGCAGCTCGTCGAACGTCACCTTGCGGATGCGCTCGTCCTCCTTCCTGATGCCGCTCATGTCGCGCCAGATCAGGAGCCCGCGCAGGTTGAGCTGGTTCAGCACCTGGTTCTTCGTCAGCGGGCCGGGGTTGGGGTCGGTGATGGTGTGGTCGGATTCCTGTGTCACGCTGTCCTCCTTATCTCTCCGACGGTCCGGGGGACCCAGTAGAGGTCTCTCTCGACCATCGGGATCATGCCGTTGAACTTGAGCTCCGAGAGTTCGGTCAGTTCGAAGTAGCCGTACTCGTGGCCGTTGGCGGTGTCGACGAGGCCGAAGCACTCGCCGGTGTCGGGGTTGAGTTCGAGCACGTACCAGGTCCATGAGCTGTAGGGGCTGAAGAGCTTGGCCGGTACGACGACATCCTCGATGTCCGCCGCGTTCTTGGTGGAGCCGATGGCCGGTATCTTGCCGGCGAGCTCCTTCGTCATCAGCTTGTGCCTGCGGAGGCCGCTGTGCTTGTCCTGCCAGTTCATGCCTCGCTCCTTGCTCTTGCCGCGAGCAGGTGGAATGTGCTCTCGACCTCCTCCTGGGTGCGGCCGTAGGTGTCGTTCCAGATCCCGATGCTGGCGGAGCCGATGAGCTCCGTGAGTGCGCTGTAGCCGCGGTCGTAGAGGTCCGTGGCGCAGAGGTCGAAGTCAGGCCCTGCGTCGGGGTGGGCCTCGCTGATGGCCCTGTAGAAGGCTCCGGCCGTGCAGAACATCTCGGCGCTGGGGTCGCAGGGGTGGACCTTGAGGCCGTCCTTGTCCTTCGCGCTCTCGAAGCGTATCCACCTGTGGTGGACGAGCTGCTCGGCTCGGTCGAACACGCTGGCCAGTTCGGGGTCGTTCATGATGCCCTCCTTCGCGGGTAGGAGCGCTTCCGGAGGGGCCTGCGGACGGTGCGTTGGATGCGCTCGATCCCGTAGTCGTAGTCGATGGCCTGCCCGCACTTGGCGCAGTACGCCGTGATGTGCGTGAGGTCCGTGTCCGCGTAGACCTCGACCAGGTGGAAGTGGCGGTGGTGGCACCGGCTGCACTCGAGGCCGGTGATGGTGTCGGTGCTCATGCCGCACCTCGCTTCGGGACGGTGAACGGCCGCGATGCCGGCGTCCGCGGCGTGCTGGTGGACCACGGGAAGATCCCCATGGCTGCCCTCCTTGTCACGGGGACCGCTTACCCGGTCTCTCCCGTGCCAGAGCGCTCTCTTCGGCACTCTGTGCAACCACGGAATAGCGCCCGTCGTCATAGCCTGCTCCGGGAGCCTGTAATGCCCTAAGCCGGATGAGTTCTCGGCGTGTTCCCCGCACCGGCACCTTCCCCAACACGCCGAAACTCGTCCGAGCGCAGGTGCTAGGCTCACGGAGGAACGCGCCTCACTTGGCGCGTGCAGCCCAGCGGGCTTGACGGCATAAGGCGCTACCATCGCGGGCACAGAGAAAGAAAGAGTCTTCCGCCAGCCGCGCCACGGCTTCCGGCACGGTCAGGGCTGTCTGCGGGGCCGGGGCACTCGCGGGAAAGGACAGGGGAGCGGCCTGGGCGTGCGCTGGGCTGCCTTACGGGGTTTCGGGAAGGGAACCGGTCAGGCCGGGAGCGGCGGAGGTCTCTACGCGGGCGTGTGGGCGTAGAATCGCGCCATGTTCGAGATCCTGCTTATCGGCTGTCTGCGGGGCCGGGGCACTCGCGGGAAAGGACGAGGGAGCGGCCTGGGCGTGCGCTGGGCTGTCTTACGGGGTCGTGGGAAGGAAACCCGGTCAGGCCGGGAGCGGCGGTGGTCTCTGCGCGGGCCTATGGGCCTAGAATCGCGCCATGTTCGATATACTGCCTATAGGCTGTCTGGCCGTGCCAGCCGGAGCCGAAGGCGAAGCCGGCGTGCCCCGCCACCCACACCCGCAGCGACTCCGACTCCACCCACGCGCCCTCGGCGGTGGCCTCGAACGTATCTCCGCCGAGCAGGTCCTCGACGTTCCCGCCGATCTTCGAGGGGTCGGAGTGGCCCACGATCACGCCGTTGGGGTCGCCTATGAAGGCGAACCAGCGCCCGTCCACGGTCTCGGCGCTGTTGTAGTAGGCGATGGCCGCCTCCAGCCCGGCGAGCTCGTCCCCCGGGCTGGCGAAGTAGGACATGGTCCCCGCCAGACCTCCCTCCAGGAACCTGTCCACCGCTGTGGCCACCAGCATCTTCGTGAACTCGTCGGCGTCGATGTACCAGCCGGAGCCGAAGAGCAGCCCGTCATGCCGCTCCACCCACACGTTCTTCAGCTCGAAGCCTCCCTCGCCTATGCTCCCGCTCGCCGGGTTGCTGTAGACGTAGGATACCCACTTGCCGTCCTCGTCGGCCGAGAGCATCTCCGGGCCGAACCGGTAGCCGTTGATGTCCGTGCCGACCCAGCCCTTCACGTCCAGGCCAAGCCGTCCGGGGTCGAGGTGCGCAATCACGAGGTCGTTCTCGTCGATGATGAAGACGTACCACTGCCCGTCCACGCTCTCGGCGCGGTTGTAGTGGGCGAGGGTGGCGTCGAGGCCCTGGGCCTCGTAGCGGGCGATGGCGCTGTCGACGACCCAGCGGGTGTACTCGGCGGGGGCGGACCTGGGCGGCACGGCGGCGATGGCGGCACGGACGATCTCGTCGACCTCGGCGCGGGTCAGGCCCTGCTCCGGCCGGGCCGCCCTCTCCTCCCGCACTATCTCCTCCACGTCGGCGCGGGTCAGCCCGTCACCGCCACCGCAGGCGGCGAGGAGCAGCGAGCTCAGGACGGCCAGGGCGATCAAGGTCAGCCAGGGCCTCTTCGCGTTCAGGGAGATCTCCCTCATCGTCTCCGGGCTGGGCATCGGCTATATCCCGCCGATGATCAGGCAGTGCAGATGCCACCCCTCCGCGTTTGGTCGGTTTGCAGGAGGAAGCCCGTACCCGAAGCTCTGGCCGTCGAACCACGAGTAACTCACAGCCCGCTCCCTGTGGCTGTGGCCGTGGTCAGCGGCAAAGGTAAGGGTCGAGGCGTGGTCGCCCGTCACGCCCGAGTGATTCTGGTGGAACTCAGGATGGCCGCAGTTGTGGGCCTGCACCTCTCCGCCCGATGTCAAGACGTAGGCGCCGGCGGCGCATACCAGCGCGGCCAGGGCAAGCAGGAAGCTCAATCGCAATGGGGTCGTCCTGTTCAGCACGGTGCTGCCTCACAACCTGTGGGAATGGAGCAAGGATAGCAGACGCGCACCGGGGGTGCGGCGAGCATCATCGTTCAACGGGACTGGGAGCCGCATCTTCGGTCGTTTCGCAAGGCGGGCAGTTTGCCCCCCCCCCCCCGTGATAGGGTTTCCTGCACTTTGCGGCATGACGCAGACGTTCCGGAGCGTCACTGCCTGAGCCTAGATAACGCCATGAGCAAGGAGAGAAACAAGCAGCATGAAGATCAGAAGCCACCACAGCGCCCTGCGCACTTCCTTACGTCTCTCGACCTTTCTGCTCCTCGTCGGCGCCCTCGCCGCGTTCGTACTGACCGCCCCACAGCCTGCATCGGCTTACGAGCCCAGCATGAACGTCGCCATCAACGGGACGATCACGATCAACGAGGGCGAATCGTACAGCTACGGCATCTCCATCAGTGAACCGCCCACAGCAAAGTTGACATTCACCCCGAGATCCGATAGCAGCCTGCTCCGCGTCGACACTGCGTCGGTTAGCTGGGAGGCCCAATCGGTGCTCAGCACAGACTGGATGCAATACAGATCGGTCACGGTGACCGCTGTGGACGACGAGGTGTGCAGGCACGAAAAGGGCGCAGGAGTGGATACTATCTTCGTCACCAATCATGCCACCGGCGGCGGTGATGGCTGGAATTGGGACATAAGCAACGTTGAGGGCAGGCACCACGGCTATGTCCTGCGCTTCAATATCCTCGACGACGACTGCAACGAGGTGAACCCGGTCCTGGTCGCTTCCACCCGCTACCTGCATCTGGATGAGGGCCAGACCGGCACCTACACCGTCACCGTCACCGAGCGAGTAACGGGCTCCGTGGGGGTTAGCGTGATCGAAACCCCCCTGGGTAACGAACGTCCCCAGTGGCGGCACCGACAACAAGCAACTCGAGATGCGGTGCAAGTCACTACTCACGGCGGAGGGTCACACACCGCGGGCGCGGTGCTGACGTACACCGTCACCGCTCCCGTTCGCTCAAACAACGCTAACGACCACGCCATGAGAATCACCCACCGGATCGACGCGCCGACCCAGTCCGAGATCACCGGTTGGGAGGGCGCTGCGGTCATCGTCACGGTCCGGAACCGGAACCCCAACGATCCGACGTTCTACTCGGCTGACCCCGAGCCCCAGAAGCAGGTCGCCGAATACGAACCGGGCATGGTCGGCGACCTGCAGGCGACGACGACTCCGACCACGGCGACCGTGAGCTGGAGCGCGCCTGAGCGCGGCGGCGAGGCGCGCAACTACATCGCGCACATCCGGCCGGTCGGCGGCGAGGGCAAGGGCAAGACGACCAAACGGCCTGACGCGCCCAAGACGCACACGACGTTCAAGAACCTTACGCCAGGCGCGACCTACAAGCTCTGGGTGCGCGCCCAGAACGACGCCGGCAAGGGCCTGCGTCGCCACGTCACGATCACGCTGCCAACCGAGGCCGAGTACCAGGCCGAGCAGCCCGAACCCGAGCAGCAGCAACCGCCGCCGGAGCCGACCGCAACGCCGACGCCGGAGCCGACCGCGACACCGACGCCGGAGCCGGAGGAACCCGAACAGCAGCAGCAAGCGGTCGTCACCTGCGATGGGACGCTCACAATCCAGGATGTCGTCAAGGCGAACACCGACGCAGCCTCCGGCGCGATCACCCTCGAGCAGCGGCTGGCGATCATAAAGTGCTGGGACAAGCAGCGTGGTCACTGACCCGCGGGCCTCGAGTCCAGCGAGTGGGGTGCGGCTCAAGGGCGACAACACCACCGCTAGGGCCGAGTAGGCCGGTTCGGGGCTGAGCTGCCCTTCAATTCCGTACGGCGGGGACGGCCTCTCCTGGTCGACCGAGCCTGTTTCTTGCTGCGCCGGCGCACTAGGCGTGGGTGGCGGCCAGCCGTCTCCGGGCGGCGTGCTCGAGCTTCCAGCCGGGGGCCGAGCGGCTGCGCCGGCGCGGGTCGTAGCCGTCGGCGACGAGGTCGGCGGCCGCGAGCTCGAGGGTCTCGTCGTCGTAGCCCAGCTCTTCGAGGCGAACCGTCGTCTGGTGTATCGACTCGAGGGGCACGCCCCAGCGGTGCATGAGGCCCCTCCAACTGGTGAGCGTGACGGTGAGCTCGCATAGGGTGGTGCTGCTGCAGGACGGTTGGCGGCATGGTTCCTGTCACGTATGCTGGTACGCGGATGGCCCTCGACCGTTTGGCGATTGGCCGGAGGGTGCTCCCCTCCATTCCGAGGTGCGCAAGGATGTGCGCGAGGTGTCAGTGTGATCATGAGCGTGGAAGACCGGTTGCACCATCTGGCCGAGAGCATCCATGGCATGCCCGTCGCCGGATTCTCCGAGAGGGAGACGGAGCGGTCCTTGGTAGAACCGTTCCTCGATGCCCTCGGCTACGAGTCACGCAACCCCAGCGAAGTCCTGACGCAGTATCCCATCCGGATCGGTTCGACCACGACGAGCTGCGACTACGCCATCAAGGTTGGCGACGAGGTGCGCGTTCTCGTCGAAGCCAAGAGGCCGAGCGTCAGCCTGGAGAGTCCGGGACAGCTGGACAGCTACTTCAGCCGGGTGCCGACCGCATTGCTCGGCATCTACACGAACGGCCTTGAGTATCGCTTCTACGCGGAGCGGAACCGGGGCAGGGTGAAGCAGATGGACGGCGACTCCTTCTTGGTTCTCGACCTGCGCCGGCTGGACCCGACCGCCATCAGCAGGGCCGCCCGCTGTTCCAAGAGCCACCTCAGCGACGCGGAGGGATTCCAAAACTGGGTAACAGACTTGGGATACTCGCGGGTTATCCACGACAGGCTGCGTCATGAACTGACGGGGCATCCCTCCGACGAACTCGTGCACCTGGCGATGGGATGGGCTGGCGTGGCCATGAGGACAACTGAGGAGGTCAGCCGTTTCAGGGAGATCGTCAGAGATGCCGTACGCCGGATCGTCAGTGGTGCTGTCGCTCCCCCACCCACAGTTGGAGACGGACACACTCCCCCGCCCAGAGTTGGAGACGGGCACATCACAGCACTTGAAAGGTTCGAGCAGGCTTTTCCGTCCTGCAGTACGTACCGTATGCAGCACTACACCCGCATCGAAATACGGCCCTACGCTAGCATCTACTTCAACCACGGAGAGAAGAACAGGTACCTGGCCTGTATCAACATCAAGGCCGCCAAGAATTTCCCCAACGCTGACGCCCTGATAGCGGAGTTGTCCAATACGGTGCAGAGTAAATCACGTATCAGGGCTTACTCCTACGACTATCGCGTTGGCCCCGACCAGTGGGATCGTGTCATTGAACTGATGCAGTCTGATTCCCCGCGATGAGCGGCCGCAGCCCGGCCTCCCGGCGCACCGGGCCTTCTTCTCCGGACGTTCCTGTCACACGGTGGAGCGGTGAACGGAGCGTCAAGTGCCGAGCCTGTGGGATACAGCAGGGCGGTGGTGGCGTGTCCGCTCGGACTTGTGCGCGAGTTCGGCGAGCACCGTTGACAGGCTCACGCATCCAGGACGCTGGACCAGACGGGTTCCGCCCTCCGCGGCGGGAACCCCTGCCAAGCGGCGAGCGACCGGATCGGTTCGGCTTTATGCTTGCGCGTGCGGTTTAGTCCGAATCGGGCTTGGAGCACGCCTGTTCGAGCCGGTCGACCCGGTCTTCGAGGTCCAGAAACCTGAGGTTGGTCACACCCATTCCGCCGAAGGCTAGTATCGCGCCCAAGATGAGGTAGGTGTCGTCCATCGTCATGTGTTCCCAGGTCAGGATGAAGAGGATGAAGAGCAGGATAGCGGCGGTGATGTAGATGTAGGCCATGAAGGTCGGGCATCTTTTGATCAGGCGGGTTATGAGCTGCATGGGTGACTTTCTCCTGTGTGTTCATCAGGTCAGGCGGCGGCCAGCTCCCGGTGCAGGTCCTCGGCGAGGATCGCCGGCAGCTGGCCGTGTTGTGCATCCGGAGGGATGTAGCTGACGGGCATCCACTTGACGATGGAGAGCAGCTCCTTACCCCCGCGGGGAAAGAGCCCTGCGTGTACCCCCTTGGCGAAGTCTGGGACCTCGATGGCGATGCAGTCCAGCGTGTCGGGGTCGGCTATCGCGACGACGCGGCCGAGGAACAGCGCCATCCCCGCCGTCGACGTGCCGATGCCGATGTAGAGATGGTCCCGCTCCTGGACGTAGTCGATGAAGAGCTCGTTGGCCTTCAGGATGCCTTCGAGGTCGTGGTTCCGGCGGAGGAAGGCCGCGCGCTGTTCGCGGCTCGCCTCCTGGAATGCGGTGATCTGTTGCTGCGTGTACATCGTTGGCTACCTCCCTCCGATGCGGAAGTTTCCGAGCCAGAGCGTACCTTGAACGACGTCGGCCGTGAAGTACGCGGTCTTGACGAAGTGGGCGCCGGACGGGTCCGGCTCCTCGATGACGACGAGCCATAGGTCCTTGGTCTTGCCGTGGCCGTAGCCGCCCCTGTACTTGTAGACGGTCGGCCCGCGTGTCACGGCGAAGTCCGGCGCGCTGACGGTCTCGCGCACCGAGAAGAGGTGGTCCCTGATCTCCGGCCTCTTCGCGGCGTGCAGCGCCCAGTTCGACTCGTGCAGGTAGCTCGCTGTGCCCGTTGCCGGGTTGTGGGTGCGCCAGGATTCCATCTGTTTACCTTTGCGAGGTTGGTCGGCACGAGGAGGGGTGTTTGGAAGATGTTTTGAAATTGGCCGGGTTGTGGGGTTAACGAGATGGCAGGAGAGCGTATAATGCGCCCAAATAGTAGGGAGCGAGCCCGCTTTGCCTGCGGGCTCAATTCTTGTGCGGCACGGGTGCCGCGCAAGCCTCCCCCCGGTTGGATCGAACCCCCTCGTCTTTGGGTTCTTTCCTCCAGTTCCGCAGGCTTAAAGGGCGATGCGGCAATCGACACAGTACATTCGTTCTACGAAACCCGTCAAGGCGACGGGGACGTTTTGGCGTGTCGGTGGCCGGCAGCGTAGTGCGCCTGTCGTGGGCACGGGGCTGTTGCGGCCTCTCCCGCGACAGCGCCTGCGTGTGTGTTCCCGCGTGTCCGTGGAGGCGACGGTGCGCGAGCTGCGGGAATCGCTGGCGGCGATCCATTCCGAGTTCGTACGTTCCTGCGCTGCGATTGTTCGAGCAAGCACCCGCAGGGTCCCCGACGTCGTCGTAACGCCGGCGTTGCTGTTCCTGCCCGGTCTGATGCTGGAGCCGGTCGCGTCGTCGCATCCCGGTGCGCGGCCCTGGCGTGACTGGCAGAGGGGCTACTGATGGCTCGCCGTCGCAATCCCCGCGGTCGGTCCGGGAAGGTCGATACCAGCGGCGTCTTCACGCGCAAGATCTGGTGGTGCGAGATCTGCTACCGGTTGCGCTTCTATCGCCTGGCGGAGCTGACGCAGGTCATCATCGGCCTGACTGTCAGCGAGGTCGTCAACGACCCTGCCACGCGGTCTCCGTATTACCCCGAAGAGGTCGACAGCGTCGCCAAGTCCTTCTACCAGTGGGCGGTGGTGGAAGGCAATTGGCGCGACCCGTTCCGGCAGGTCACGCCGGAGTACCGCGAGCTGTGCCAGAAATGCGGGATCGCCTCCGGCAGCATCCGTCGTATGAAGCGCCAGCACCGCGACGACCAGCTGGAGGCCCTGATCCTCGACGGGTGGTCCAACTCTCAGGCCGCCAAGCGGGTGGGCTGTCACGTCTCCACGGTGGAGGACTTCCGCCGTCGTTGGAGGGAACGCGGCATCGACCTGCCCCGTGCATCGAGGGGCGGCCGTCCGCGAAAAACTCCCTTGACGAACAGCCTTCCTACTACCTCAGCAGGAGGTAGTCACACCCCTCCTGTAGTCCTCCCCTCGACTGCGGCTGAAGGGCGAACGCTGCCGCCTTCGCGGCTGCTGCAGTCTGCGGGGGCGGTGGTCGTGGTGAATGTAGAGTCGGGTGCGCCCGCGGCGCGCTGCGAGCGACAGCGAGCACTCCGCGCCGCCCTTTCACCTGTCTTGGCCGACGCAGGAGAGCCCCTCGGGGTCCCGCTTCGAGCCCTGGATGTCTGTCGGCGGTGCAGGCGTCCAGCAGAGGAAGGGGGTCTCGAAGACCCCCACTACCGCTACGGGACGCGAATCCCATGCCTTCCGGAGGACGGCGACTGGGATGGACGTCCCAACTGGGTGCGGCGGGCCTCGGCCAGGGGAGCCGGTGGCCACCCCGCGGGGCTCGTCGCGCCCAGCTCTCCGGAGTCGATTGACGACGTCGGCTCCCCGCAGCGGGAACCCTGCCAAGCGGCGAGCGTTTTCTCCGGATTGAGGGGGGCTCAGCTGGCTTCCTCCGGCGAGATGTAGATTCCTCCGGATACGTTCCTTGGTCCGTTACCTGTACCCGTACCCCACCCCTCGTTAACGCTGGCGTGACGGCGATGAGCACGATGCGCAACAGCGAAGGAAAAGCAGCGATAACGCGAGAGATACAACGCGTAGTTGCGAAGGAATATTCGCGTAGACGCGAAAAAGTGGGGACCGGGATGGCGGCCGGGGACGCTGACGGCGGGCCGTCAGGCCGGATCGAGGCCGAAGATGGGTCGCCGGAGGGCGTCCGACGCCTTCGCAGGCGCCGGTGGACGTGCGGGGAGAAGGTGCGCGAGTCAGGGGAGCTGGTATGCCTTTCCGGTTGGGGCCTGCGCCCCTACGTATCGTCAGGCGGCGGGATGGGCGAGACGGTGACGGTGCGTCCGGCGCGGCGGCTGAGGACCGCGTTGAGGCTCGGCGCGGCCTGCTCGATGAGCCTGGCGTGCTCGTGCGTCTTCACGCGCACCCTGATGGACGTCCAGGTCGGGGTGATCTCCTCGGCCTCGATGTCCTCGGGCTCCGGCTGGACCTCGCCGACGAGCTCGGGGGCCGCGTTGGTCAGCATGGTGAGGATGGCGGTCTGGTCGGCGTTGGCGATGCCGGCTGCGTCGGCGGCGCGTGCGACGTCCACCTCGCGGCGCGTGAGGGCGATGGCCTGCTCCGTCCATTGGAACCGGTACCTGACGGTGCGGAGGTTCCCATCCCGGTCCGTGTGCCCCTCGATGATCTTCTCGATGGCGAGGAACCCTTCGTCGACGAGGGCGTTGATGCGCCGGTAGGTTGTGGAGATGTGGCAGTCCATGATGTAGCGCAGGAACCAGTGCGTGAAGAAGCCTTCGTAGAACTGGCTGGTGGCGTTGGAGAGCGTGAGGATGGTCATGGCGACGGATGCCCGCCTGCGGGATGCGACCCTGGTCCTCTGCGCGTTGTTGGTGAGGCCGTTGCGGACGGCGCGGCACTTGCGGCACGGGCTCTGGGGCGCGGTGGCCGTCTCCTCCTTCTTCTCGCCGCAGAAGCGGCAGATGCCGGGGAGCTGCTGCTGCTCTGCGGCCTCCGGCGACGGCTGCGCGTTGCGGTTCCGCGCGAGCATCTGCTCTGCCGTGAGCACCTGGCCCTTCCTGCGCGGCGGTGTCATCCGGCGCGGTCCTCGAGGCGGTGGTCGGGGGCGATGATGGGGACGAGCTCGACCAGGAGCGTGTCGTTCATCCGCGAGGCGATGGGGTCGCCGCTGTCGGTCGGCGGGTAGCCGTTGGCCGTGATGATGGTGGGGCTCTGCCGGACGTAGCGGTGGTTGATGATCTGGTAGATGGTGTCGCGCGCCCACTCCGTCATGCGCTCGATGCCGAGGTCGTCGAGCACGAGGACCGGCACGTCGAGGATGTAGTTGAGCAGGCCGTGGAAGTCGGTGGGGCTGTCGGCGCTGTTGCCGGCGCGCAGGTCGTTGAGCATCCGGGGCACGTCGCGGAAGTAGACCTGCTGCCCGGCCTCGATGCGCGCCTGGGCGATGGCGACGGCGAGGTGGGTCTTGCCGCAGCCGGGGTCGCCGACGAAGGCGATCCATCCCTGCGGGTCTTCGGCGTACCGGAGCGCCGCGTGCAGGGCCGCGTGCTGGTGGTCGTTCTTGGCGATGTAGGAGCTGAACGTCATCCGGAGCATCTGGTCCGGTATCTCGCTCAGGTGGCGGAACCGCTCGGCGTTCCGGCGCCGGGTGCGCTCGATCCTGCAGTTGCAGGGCCATGCGCGTCCGTAGTCGGGGTGTCCGAGCGGCACGTCGTGGCGCAGCCAGCCGGTGTCGTTGCAGATGAGGCAGTCGGGCGGCTGCGGCGCGGGTTCGATCGCGGACGGGTCGGTTCGGGTGCGGGCGGCGATGCCGCGGAGGATGGTGCCGAGGCTCGGGCCGAAGGCGGCCTCGTTCGGGTCGGGCTGGTCGCCGGAGTGTTCGCCGTCCACTGAAGAACCCCTCGCCTCACCTGTTGTCATGGAGGTCGAGGGGTGCTAGACTTCGCTGTGAACGGTGTTCTGACGGGGTTGAAGACGTCAGGCACCCAGCGAGTGTCTAGGGAGTGCGTTTCCCTGGCCTCGCGGCCGATGGTACCACCGGGTGCGGGGAAAATGCAAATTGACCCCACCGGCGGTATCCGTCGGGGGCTGGGGCTCAACATCTAGTGGGTGTGGGGCTCTGGCGGAGACGTACTCCCGGGGTACCTTCCCCGCTGGCCTGAAAGAGGGCTGGGCTCCGTGCTCCGAGCGGGCATGGATACCCCAGCCCTCTTTGGTGCTCCGAGACGGCCGTGCGCAGGAGGTGTCCGTGATGCGAGGGCGTTGTTCGAAGTGCGGGCAGATCCGCCAGGTGACGAGCGCGGGGGTCCTGCAGCGGCACGCGGCGGCGGGCCTGCGGTCGGTCGAGTGCTTGGGCGGGGGCCTGCCCCCGGAGGCGGACCCCGAGATCCGGATCAAGCGGCCTGCGGCCGAGCCGGTCGGCGTCGGGGGAGAGCAGCTCCGGCTGCGCGGCATGGAGCCTCGGGACCCGAGGCCGCGCGTCCCCGGCACGGTGCAGGTGGGGCGCTGCCGGCACTGCGGCCACCTGGTCTCCGCCCGTGATGGCGAGACGTGGCGCGAGATGGCGCGTGGACCCTGCCCGCACTGCGGCCGGGCGGGCTGGTGATAGCAGCAGCCTGGGGCGTCTATCGGGCCTGTGGTGGTCGGCTGTTGCGCCGGGGCCTGTCGGCCGGGTCTGTCGTGATGCGGGGGATCGGGGCAGTCCTGATCACCGCTTCCCGGGGAGCTGCGGACTTCCTGGCGTGGCGTCGGGCAGCCATGATCCGCTGGTGTGCCAAGCTCTCTGTGGCCATGCGCGGGCTGATGTCGTACGGGTCCACCGGGTGGGTGCCTCGTGCGGGCGGGACCTCCTCCTCGTAGCCGGCGTAGATGCCGCGGAGGTCCTCGAGCTCCTTATCGTTGCGTGCTGACTGGATGGTCTCCTGCTTCTGCTCCTCGTACCCGGGCATGCCGGGGCGGTGGAACCACGGCCTGTAGCGGGTCTCGCCGAAGTAGTCGTAGAGGGCGCGCTGGTACGGCCCTAGCTGGAGGCGCTGTATGGCGTTGAGGCGTGCCATGGTTCGTCTTCCTGTGTCCCAGCTGGGAAGCGTACACCCGTGGTGACGAGCTGGGACATAGGATAGACGAGCGGAAGTCCGGCGGCATCGCGACGGCGTTCGCCGTGCCGGGGTGTTTTGGGGTGGAGCCAGGCTGTGAGGGGAGTGGTGTGCGCTGCCGCAGCCTCGGCGCGGCGGGAAGCGGTTGCCCGCCGCGCCCCCCTGCGGCAGCGCCTTTCAACCCCCGCTACTCATGGTCTACCAAGCAGACAACCCTGCAGGGCATGCTGGTCGGGATTACGAAGGACCTTTCGGCTGGTCTGCCCGATGGCTCCTGCAGTAATCCCGCCATCATGCGCCGATACTGATGGCATCGGGCAGATTCACCTCGGTGAGCCCTCCGTCAGGACGGCGCTCGTTTCAGCAGCGGCCGGCAAGGCGATGTACAGGGAGGCTTCGGCGTTCGCGCGGTAGGGCTGCTCCACGGGCCTCGCGTCCGGCGTACGCCCCGGCCGTGCGCTTCAGCGCTGCTTGTCCACGAAGTCCTGCAGGGCCTTGACGACCAGCGCCTTCACGTTGGTGCGCTCCTCCAGGGCCACCACCTTGAGCCTGTGGTGGAGCTCGCTGGGGATGAAGCAATGGAGCCGTGTGGTGTCTTCGATACCGGCTTGGTCTCTGAAGGCTTCACGCGCTTCTTGGTCTCCCTGCCGGGGGTTACGTCTGATTGTCATGGGTCAGCGCCTCCAGTTCTCCGCGGATGGCCAGGATCTCATTACGGGCCGTCTGGTCACGGCCGACGACGACCGAGTTGCCGTCGTTCATGGCCGTGGGGTACGCGACACGCTGCGTGGTACGTGCTTGGAGCACGGGGATGCCCATCTCCTCGAGTGCGTCGTCGATCTGCCGGCCCAGGCGTGTACGCGCCTGGGTCATCGTGATAACGAACGCGGCCCTTGGCAATCCGCCGGCGACCTTCTGGCGGGCCTGCACGGCGGCTACGATGTCTGCAGCCGCCCATACGTCGAGAGGACTCGGCTTGGCCGGGATGAGCACAACGTCCGCTACGCGCACGGCGTCCGAGCTGGTCCTGGTGATGCCGGGAGGCCCGTCGATGATGACCCAGTCATAGTCGGCTGCCGCCGCTTGGACCAGACGATGGAGAACCCTTCCTCGAACTCCCTGAACGGTGAACGTCACAGAGGTCGACTCATCGCCGGCCGCCCAGTTCTCGGCGCTGGCCTGCGGGTCGGCATCTAAGAGAAGGACGCGTCCCTTTTCGGCAAGGACCCAGGCGAGGTTGACGGCCAGCGTGGTCTTACCGGTGCCTCCCTTCTGATTGACGATGGCGACTACTGACATATGCTGCTGTCCTCCTGTGTACCTTGGTGCAGATGTGCATATGCACAATACAACACCTGTGCATGCGTGCATGAGTGCAAGTGCCCATCTGTGCATATGCATATTACACCGAGAAGGGGCGGGTCCACCCGTGGACAGCGGGGCAGCTTTTCCGAAACTTTCCGTGGGGCGCCCGGTAAGATGCTCTGACGGAACCCGTCGCCAGCCGGGGTCATGCCTGAGTATCAATACCGCCGTGACGAATAGCGGCAGCGGCCGCTGCGGATTCCAGCCGGAGATCGCGGCCCGCGGACGGCGGCGATTCGTCGCCGGGCGCAGGAACCGCGCTGGTTTACATAATCGCTATTATGCGCGCCCGCCCAGGCGTGGGCTCACCGCTCCGGCTCCGGCGTCGCCGCCGCTGCGCCGGCGAGGAGCTCGAGGCATGGAGGACACGTGACGAGCTCCCGGTCGTCGGCGACGAACCTCTCGATCGTCACCTTCCGGCAGACGCTCTTCACCACGCCCTGCCACGGCACTGCCAGGCGCTCGGATACCGCATGGACCGTGTCAGGTCTGCTGACCATCGCGCTACAAAGCCGGCATCTCTACGACGACGGCAATGGCGTCCACTTCCCGCAAGTGTCCTGGCTGCGCGTGAGTGGCCATCGTGCCTGAATCGGGCCGGACTCCGCCCCGTAGGGGATTATTTCCGGCGCGGGGGGTAGGGCTCTACACTCTCCGAGTTCGTAGATATCAGATGCTGCCGCATTCCAGTACTGACAGGTCAGACAGGTCGAAGCGATGGTCATCTCTGGTTCCTCCCAGGTGGTTTAGTGTACTTGTACCGGCGGAGCCGCCCGCGCAAGTTTTTACCTGTGGAGATTATCGGCGCAGGCCTGCAATCTCCTTCAGATCCGGAGTAGGGTCGCTGCCGAACCAGCCACCTCCAATTACAGCAACGCCCTGCAGCCGTACTGCTTCTGGCTCCGTGTTTAGCATCAGCAGGCAGAAGACCAACACGAGAACCGCCGCCAGGAGGTACGTCTCCATCCGGCACGAGTAGATCAGCCGATGGAGCACGGCTACCCTCCCCCTACTAGGCGGACTATCGCCGCGGTCGCACCGATGCTGGCGATAACCGTCGGCAGCAGCCAGCGCAGTATCCGGGCCTCGATGTGCGCGATGTCCGCCTTCAGCTCCGCCTTCAACTCCGCGACGTCCGCCTTCGTTGCCAGATGCTCGTAGGCACCTTCCAGGCGGCTGACGCGCTCCTCGATGGATGGTCCGGTGGTCATGGAGCCATCCTACTACCGGCAGCATGAGGACGCCAACTCGACATAATGGACATTATGCGCGCGAGATGTCCCCGCTGGCGTCTTCTCCATGACGAAGAGGTACCGAAAGGCAGCCTCAGATTGTGATAGTCTCCCCGCGTCACGGAGATCTCTTGCCCCCTCACAGGGGCAGCAGACAACCCTTTGCCTGGAGCAAGGAGGCCACCCGGCCCCCTTGTCTGTGTCTGCGAGTGGATCTCCGTGACAAGAGCACCTGCTCCTGGCAGCAAGGGGGTTCCACATGCGCTTCACGCTCAGCTTACTCATCCTGACCATCGCCGTCGCGACCGTTGCCGCCTGCAGCAGCCCGGCGCCCATACCGACAGTAGTACCAACCTGGACACCGGAGCCGACCTGGACACCGGAGCCGACCGCGACGCCTACGCCAGAGCCGACGCACACGCCGGTCACGGTACCCACAGCGACGGCGACCGCTACTCCAACCGCAACGGCAATGCCCGAGGCGACCGCAACGCCGACAGCAACTGCGACATCAACACCAGTGCCGACCGCAACACCGACGCCGACGTCCTTCGTCGACCTCTGCAAAGCAGACCCTGATTGCATCTATGGCTACGAGGACCTGATCAGCCCCATCGCATGGCAGCCGTCGCTGTCCAATAACGGCGCATTCAGCACAGAGATCGAGACTACCAGCCCACTCGCCATTGACTGGATCTGGCCGGGCATCATCGGCACGGATGAGTACGTCACCAACATCTCCTTCTACAAGGACAACACCCTCATCGCAGTCCTACAACCGCCGCCACCGGCCAACGCCGACTGGGAATGGACGGACGAGCCCGGCTACTACACTGCCGACGTCTTCGAGGTCAGCAGCAACGGTAACATCATCGTTCGCGGCACCATCGCCCCAGGCATCCTGGACGTCGCAGACGAGGTCTGCGTCTGGAACGGCGAGGACCTCATCAACTGCACCACGCTTTGAGGTTCGCCTAAACAGGAGAGAACAGCCCATGACTCTCGACACCCTGCGCCCAGGCCGTCGCCGCTTGAGACGTGTCATTCACTCCCTTCCTCCGGTTCTCACAACGGGGCGTCAGAAGCCCCGCTGCTTGTCCCAGCAGCGCTGCACTGCTTTGAACTCTTCCACGGTAATCCTGCCTGCCCTGAGGTCGGCCTGAGCCCGCACGATGTCGTCCAGGGTGAGCGTGCCGTCGCACTCGCCGTTACCGTTGTTCCGGGGCTCCGGCGTCGGCTCCGGCATCGGTTCCAGCTCCGGCGCCGGCAGGGTGACGGTTGCCCCGACCTGCTCCCCGCTGCCCGCTACGTTCTCCGCCCGCACGCTGACCTCGTAGCGCGCGCCGGCCTCGAGTCCGCCGAAGGTGACGCTTGTCGTCCCGGCCCCGGGCTGCTTGACCTGGTCATTGCTGCCGTCGGCGGGGTCGAGGCGCACGACATAGCTTTCCGGGGCACCGCCGTCCTGCGGGGTCTTCCAGGTGGCAGTGATGCTGTCCGTGGTGGCCGACAGCTGCAGGCCGACGACCGGGCCGGGGACCTCCACCGTCTGCGGTTCGTCCTGCGGTTCGTTCTCCGTCTCGTCCTGCGGCTCGTTCTCCGTCTCGTCGTTCAAGATGGTGATCCGCAGGCCCTCCACCTGGTACACGCCGCTGCCGGAGGCTGGATAGGCTTCCGGCGGCACCCAGTCCGGGCTCAGGTAGATGTACTCGCCGGAGTCCTCGGTGGTGTCGTCGCAGACCGCGAGGGTTGCGGTTCCCGTCCGCTGTCCGGCAGGGATGGTGATGGCGGCGGGAGTGAGGGTGTAGTCCTTGTCGGCGTTGCCGGGATCGCAGGCCGAGGTCACAGTGGCCAAGAGTCCTGTCGGAACCGTCGCGAGGCCGTGGTTGCTGCCGTGGGTGATGCCGATAACCCGCTCGCTCTCGGCATTCCGCGCAAGCCTTGCGGTGATGGTGATCGCGGGGTCGCCCTCCCGCACCGAGGTACGGCTGGCCGACAGTATCCTCAGCGGGGAGGCCGCGCCGCCGGCCGGGGCTGCCGTATGGTCCGCATCCGTTACTTCCTTCTCGTTGAAGTTCAGCTTCACCCTGCTTCCCTCGCTCCATCGGAAGGGCATTCTCTTGACGTTGTTGACGGGCTCCCACGGCCCCCAGCTGTTGTGGGTGTTGGGGTAGGAGAAGGCCAGGTCGTAGTTGTCCACGCTCAGCAGGTAGTCCCGCAGGGTGGCTGACCTCCTGTTCAGGTTGAAGTGGATGCTGTTGTTCTGGATGTAGACCGCTGTGACCGAGTAGACCCTCCATGTGCCGATGATGAACCGGTCCTCCGTAAGCCACGCGCTGCACCTCTTTGCCTCATCGGTATGGGTGTTGTCGCAGCCCAGCTTGCCTCCGCCCAGGTCCTGCACGGTGAGGGTGGCGGACCAGGCGTCGATAGTCGGGGTCGGAGTCGAAACCGGAGCCGGCCTGTCCGCCTCGCACGGAAGGATCCGCGTCACCGTCAGCCCGTGGCGCTCAGGCACGTTCCGGTTCAGTCTCGGGTTCCCCTGGATATGCAACTGGGTCAACGCCTGGCTCGTTGTGAGGGCCGTGGGAACCGACCCGTCGAGATCATTGCACGACAACGACAGCACCTGCAGGTTCGTCAGCTGGCCGAAGGAGGCAGGGATCTGACCGCGCAACACGTTCTTGTCCAGTAGCAGATGGGTCAGGTTGGACAGGTTGCCCAGTGAGGACGGTATCTGGCCGCCCAGCGGGTTGTTGTACAGGGCCAACCACCGCAGTTGGCCGAGGCTGCCCAGCTGCGATGGGATGCCTCCGCGCAACTGGTTGTCGCGCAGGAACAGGTGCCGCAGTTTCGGCAGGTTCCCCAATTGAGGAGGGATGAGGCCGGTCAGCCCGTTCTCTGACAGGGAGAGCGTATGCAAGTTGACGATATTCCCCAGTTGGGGCGGGATGGGACCTGTCAGCTGGTTGTTGTTGAGGTACAGGTACGTGATTCTGTGCGAGACGGAGGCTTCCTCCGCGCCGAGGTTGCCCAGCTGCCAGGGGATGGTCCCCGTCAGGCGGTTTCCTCCCAGGGCCAGCTGCTGGAACTTGCCGAAGCGGCCCAACTGCCAGGGGATGGTCCCCGTCAGGCTGTTCTCTGACAGGTTCAGCACCTGCAGGCCGGGATGGCTGCCACTGCTGACGTTCTTCCCCAGCTGCCAGGGGATGTGGCCCCTCACGCCCGGGTTGCCGCTTATGTTGAAATTCCGTAGCAAGGGCAGGTCTGCGAACTCCGGCGGTATCGAGCCGGAGACCTTGGTGCCATGCAGATACAGGTGGTGCAGACGTCGGGCGCTGACCAGTTCACGGGGGATAGGGCCGCTGAGGTCGTTGCCGGACAGGGCCAGGACGGTCATGGTTGAGAGAAGGCCCAACTCCCGCGGGATGGCCCCCGTGAGCTTGTTCTGGGGGCCGGTAGGGGCTCTCCAGTCGCGACCCAGCACGACGTCCACCGGAGCGGCCAGGTGTCCCAGCACCGGCGGGATCGTGCCCCGCAGGTACCTGTCCCGCACTTCGATACTCCGTATCTGTTTGTCGTTGTGGAAGGCAGTGAGGCCAGTCCAGTCCTCGATCTGCCTGTCCGTTGCCCAGTTCAGCCAAAACGAGCTCGAGGTTCCAAGCAGGGTATCCCTTGCCGCCAGCAGCACGTTGCAGTCTTCCACCAGCCCGGTTGGCGGCTCGTTGGTGGCGTGGAACCAGGTTGTCTTGGTGGAAGAGCAGACGTCGTTGACCACCGCAACGCTGATCATGGTGGTCGCGCGGCGGCCGGCGCTGTCAACGGCCGTGATGGTGTAGCGGGTTGTGAGCCCGGCGGCAGGAACGCGGGCAGCATCCGGAGCTGTGCCGGTCAACTGCCGGGTTGACGGGTTGAAGCGCAGCCCCAGGGGGTTGTTGGATGGCTCGATTCTGGTCAGGGAGTAAGTGACGGTGCTGCCGGCAGCTGATGGGTTGATCGCTTCGCCGACAGTTACGGTTACCGCCTCGCCCGGATAGTGGAGGCTGCCGTCGATGTACGTGGGGAAGGAGAGGTATGGCCCGTCTTCGATGATCAGGTCGGTAGGAGCCACAACGGACGCGAAGCCGCCCCCGGAGTAGGTGTTGCCGGTCAGGATGATGGCCTCGTCGCCTTCGGTGTTGGCATCATAGAGGGGGTCGATGGCAAACCTGGTCTGTCCTGTGACGCTGCCGGCGGGGATGGTGACCCTCCTGTTGCTGTCGCCGAAGGTGGTGGTGTAATCCGTGCCAAGGGTGGCCCCGCTGGTGATGCCCGGCGTGAGCAAGGGAGCACTGTCCAGCGCGAGGGTGACGGTGATCGCCGCGTCAGAGGCTTCCCGCAGAGTGGCGGTCACGGTGATGTTCGTGGCGTCGTCCCGCTCGGTCAGGGAGATCTCAGACATCGACAGGTACACATCGGGGACGCCGGGAAGCGTTTGGCCCGCCGCCGGACCGGGGAGTGATAGCAGTACGGCCAGAGCGATAAGGAGTGCAAGAAGGGCGGTGGGACGCTGCAGCACCGGCTGGTGCAGATTGCGCGGGTAAAGAGTCATGCGTACCTCCTGCTTGTTGGGTAACACCCGGTGGATGATACTACCCAGTCAACCTTCAGGGCAGGGAAAGGCCCACCGTGGAGTGTGCGGTACACGTCGAGGAATGCGGCTTCCGCGTCCTGTCGCGACGGGCGCGACGGGGATAGGCATGGTCGGCGGCGGGACACTCTCCCCGCCTGCGGCGAGGCGGGAGCGAAAGTAGGCATCGACCCGGCTCACGTACTCGTCCGGCCGGTCCAGGAAGGCGTCGACGTGGTCGGAACCGGGGACCTGCCACAGATCGCTGCCTGCCGGCGAGACGGCATGGACGCGGACGCTCTGCTGCGGAGGGATGCGGGTGTCCGCGTCGCCGTGTATGAGGAGGATCGGATAGTCCAGCGCTGCTGCAGCTCGCTCGGGCACGACCGCGCCGATGTCGATGCCATACCGCACGCCGGAGACGAGGCTCATGCCGGGGATGAACAGCGGCACCATCCACTCCGGAAAGACGGTGGTGCGGGCGGTCTCCTGCGCGATCATGTCCCGCAGGGTTGCGAAGGTGCTGTCGGTGGCCACGGCACGGAGCGTGGGCTCCTCAGCGGCCGCAAGGAGCGCGGTGGCGCCGCCCATGCTGTTGCCCAGGACGCCGATGCGCTCAGGCCGTGCGCCCCTGTCGACGAGGAAGTCGTAAGCGCCGAGAACGTCCCACCGCTCGAGGTAGCCGGCAGCCACCTGGTCGCCGCTCGATTCGCCGTGTCCTCTCAGCTCGAACAGGAGCACGGTGTAGCCGAGGCGGTGGAGTCTGCCGGCCAACGCCAGGGCGTTGTCCCCCGCGCGGTTGCTGTTGAGCCCGTGGACCACCGCAATCGCGGGTCCGTCGCCGGTGGCCGTCGCTCCGATGAGCCATCCCCGGAGAGCGACGTCGCTCCACTCGTTGCCCCGCGGCGAGAACGTCACATCCTCGTAGGGCAGGCCGTAGTCGTCGGGGTGTTCGTCCGCGATGCTCCTGCTGGGCGTGGTCACGCTCGAGGCCATGGCACAGGAGACGTACGCATAGGCGCTGACCAGCAGGAGTGCGGTTGCCAGGACGAAGAGCAGGATGCGTGGTCTGGACAGGTAGGTCATACAGCGAGCGGGGGGAGTCTCCAGCGACGGCGAGGCCCTCGTGTAGGGTACAGGCATGCTATCACGCTGCAGTTTGCCCCCCCCCCCCCCCCCCCCCGGCCTTTCCCCCCCCCTCCCCGCCTCCCGC
>DAOUJO010000005.1:0-153866 GCA_034422595.1 Dehalococcoidia bacterium
CATCGTCATCGCGTCGCATTTCCACTACGACCACATCGGCGGCCTGCGCTACTTCCGCAACGCCCGGGTCTACGTGCAGAACAACGAGCTCCGCGCCGCCCGCCACCCCGACATGGGCATGGACCGCGTCCTCCGAAAGCAGTATTTCGACCACCCGCTCGACTTCGAGACCGTCATGGGCGACACCGAGATCGCGCCCGGGGTCTGGGTGCTGTCGACGTACGGCCACACGCCCGGACACCAGAGCCTGCTCGTGGAACTGCCTGACTCCGGTACGATGATCTTCAGCGGCGACGCCATTCACGTCTGGGAGAACGCGGAGAAGGAGCGCCCCTTCAACGGCTTCTACAACCTCCAGGACGCCTACGAGTCCATCCGCCGCCTCAAGATGCTGGCCGCCGTAACCGGCGGAACGCTCGTCCCCAGCCACGACCCTGCCCTCTGGGAGACGTTCAAGCCCGCGCCGTACCGGTACACGTAGCGGGCATCCCTCCGTCATTCCCGCGAACGCGGGAATCTCGCAGCGCCTCCCCGTATCCCTGACGCGGCGCGACTATAATCACACGGCACCCACCTGAAGGAGTCCTCATGGCGACCAACCCGCTCAAGCGACACTCAGCAGAGATGACCGACGGCCCTTCCCGCGCTCCAGCCCGGGCGATGCTGAAGGCCATCGGCTTCACCGACGACGACCTCGCCAAGCCCATCATCGGCGTCGCCACGACGTGGATCGAGACGATGCCGTGCAACTACAACCAGCGCGAACTCGCCCAGTACGTCAAGGAGGGCATCCGCGAGGCGGGCGGCACGCCCATGGAGTTCAACACCATCTCCGTCTCGGACGGCGTTGCGATGGGCACGGAGGGCATGCGCGGCTCGCTCGTCAGCCGCGAGGTCATCACCGACTCCATCGAGACGGTCGTGCGCGGCCACTCGTTCGACGGCCTCGTCGTGCTCGTCGGCTGCGACAAGACGCTCCCGGCGGGCGGGATGGCGCTCGCGCGCCTGAACCTGCCCGGCCTCGCCTTCTACAACGGCTCCATCCTGCCCGGCAAACTGGAGGGCAAGGACATCACCATCCTGGACGTGTTCGAGGCGGTCGGCGCTCACGGCGCGGGACGCATCGACGACGCGCGGCTGAAGGCGGTCGAGGACCACGCCTGCCCCGGCGCGGGCGCGTGCGGCGGGCAGTTCACCGCCAACACGATGGCGATGGCGCTGGAGTTCCTCGGCATCAGCCCCGCGGGCGCGAACGCCGTCCCCGCCGTCTTCGACGCCAAGGCGGAGGCTGCGCGGAACGCGGGCAGGCTTGCGATGGAGCTGCTCCGCAGCGGCACGACGCCCCGCGACATCATGACGCGCGAGGCGTTCGAGAACGCCATCGCCGGCGTCGCCGCGACCGCGGGCTCGACGAACGCGGTGCTCCACCTGCTCGCGATAGCGCGCGAGGCGGGCGTTGATCTCTCCATCGACGATTTCGACGAGATAGCGTGGCGAACCCCCATCGTCGCGAGCATGAAACCCGGCGGCGCGTACAACGCGGTGGACCTGTACGCGGCGGGCGGGTACGGCCTTGTCTCGAAGGAGCTCGTCGGCGCGGAGCTGGCGCACGCGGGCGCGGCCAACGTGAGCGGTCAGAGCTTCGGCCAGATCGGCGCCGCGGCGGTCCCCGAGCCCGGACAGCAGGTCGTCGTCTCCGCGAGCGACCCCATCAACCCGAACGGCGGGGTCGCCATCCTGCGCGGCAACCTCGCGCCGGAGGGCTGCGTCGTCAAGCTCGCGGGACACGGTCGCAGGCTGCACCGCGGCCCCGCTCGCATCTTCGACCGCGAGGAGGACTGCTTCGCCGCAGTCCGGGCCGGCAAGGTGCAGGACGGCGACGTGGTCGTCATCCGCTACGAGGGACCGGTCGGCGGGCCGGGCATGCGCGAGATGCTGGCCGTCACCGCCGCCATCCAGGGCGCGGGACTCGGCGACACGGTGGCGCTCATCACCGACGGCCGGTTCTCCGGCGCGACGCACGGCTTCATGGTCGGCCACATCACGCCGGAGGCCGCGAACGGCGGCCCGCTCGCCTTCCTGCGGGACGGCGACACGATTGTGCTGGACGTCGAGCGCCGCGTGCTGGAGACCGAGGTTCCGGAGGAGGAGATGGCGGCCCGCCGCGAGGGTTGGACTCCCCCGCCGCCGCGCTACACGACGGGCGTGTTCGCCAAGTACGCCAGGAGCGTCGCCTCCGCCAGCGAGGGCGCCATAACGAGCCCCGGCCTCTCCGGCAGCGTCTGGTAGGTCTTTTGCATCCCCCTCTCCACAAGTGTGGGGAGGGCTGGGGAGGGGCTTCCGCGGGAATGACGGAGGCGCGCTGACGCGCGCAAACCCTCACCCCAGCCCTCCCCCGACTTCGGGGGAGGGGGCCGGAGCGCCCCTTCGCGCTTCGCACCCTCTGCTCCCTACGGGGCATTTCCCCTCGGCGGAGAGATTCCTGCTTGCGCGGGAATGACGGGGGAGCGCCGCTGGCGGTAGGATAGGGCGACCTCGGCGACAGGAGTTGAGCCTTGTCTCTCATTCCCAAGGTGATGAGCACCCAGCACCCCGACAACGCGGCGGCGCCTCCCTACGCCATCGACGGGGTCATCAAGGGCGAGGGCGAGATCGCCGAGGCCGTCGACGTCTTCAGACTCGGCTGCGACGAGCAGATGTGGGACTCGGAGGGGAAGGACACCGACACCCACGTCGTGCAGAAGCTCCTCACCAACTACCCCGACTTCTTCCGGCAGGAGCGCGAGCTCGGCCGCGACGCGGTCATCACCCTCCGCGTCCCCAACCCCGCCATCGAGACCGAGATGCGGAAGCTCATGGTCGAGGCCTTGCAGGGCATCACCACCGCCTTCGACGTCGCCCGCGAGTTCTACGGCGCCGGCCTGGAGCCGCCGATACAGGAGATCATCCTCCCGTTCACCACCTCCGCCGACGAGCTCTCCCGGATCGCGGCCTACTACGAGCGGTTCATCGTCGGCCAGGAGGACCAGTTGCTCATGGGCGACAGCGCCGTGAGGGACTGGATAGGCGAGTTCCTGCCCAAGCGCATCCGCGTCATCCCTCTCGTCGAGGACCGCGACCAGATGCTGCGCGTCGACGATATCGTCCGGGAGTACCTGAGAGGGCGCGAGGAGCCCTATCAGCGCGTCTTTCTCGCCCGGAGCGACCCTGCGCTCAACTACGGCATCGTGGGGGCCGAGATCCTGCTCAAGGTCGCGCTCCGCCGAATCGAACTGCTTGCGGAGGAACTCGGAACTCCGATGCACCCCATCATCGGCGCCGGCTCCGTTCCGTTCCGAGGCCACCTGAAGCCCACGAACATTCTCCGCGCCTTCCGGGAATACCCCAGCGTCCGCACCCTCACGGTGCAGTCCGCCTTCAAGTTCGACTACTCCACGGACGAGGTGCGGGCGGGCATTGCGGAGATACACGCTCACGAGCAGGCGCCCGCGCCGCCCATCGACGAGGAGCGCGCCGTCGCCATACTCGACAAGGCGGCCGCCGAGTACCAGCAGCAGGTGCGCAACCTCGCCCCGACGATAGCGTCGGTCTCCGCGCTCTCCCCGCGCCGCCGCGAGCGCAAGCTGCACGTCGGGCTGTTCGGCTACGGACGCTCGCTCTCGGGTTCGGACGACGTTACGCTGCCGCGCGCCATCGCGTTCACCGCCTCGCTCTACTCGATCGGCGTGCCGCCGGAACTGCTCGGCCTCGCCGCGCTCGACCAGAGCGACTTCGCGTACCTCCGGGAGATCTACCCGAGCATCGACGACGACCTCGCGGCGGCGCTGCGCTACGCGAACGAGACGCGCGTCAACCAGCTGCTCGGCGACGACTACCGCCGGCTGCTCGTGCGGTTCACCCAGGAGATCAACCGCGTCCACGAGGGGCTGACGACCGCGGTGTGGGCGAGCCTGCGCCAGGGCGCCGACGGCAGGACCACCCACTACATCGAAGAGGCCGGGCGCGAGCGGCGCTTCCTCGGCTAGCGCGGAGCGGCATGGCCATCAGTCCCAATCTCCGGTTCGGCGTCGCGATTCCGCAGCGGTTTCCCGGCGAGATCGACGTTTCGTTGCTGCCGCCGTTCTTCACCGCGATCGAGGAACTGGGGTACGACAGCTGCTGGGTGGTCGAGCAGGCCATCAACGCGCAGAACGACCTCGCGCCCATCCCGCTGCTCTCCTACGCCGCCGCGCTCACAAGTCGGGCGCGGCTGGGCAGTTCGGTGCTCATCAGCGTGCTGCGCAACCCCATCAACCTCGCCAAGAGCCTCGCGACGCTCGACCGCCTCTCGAACGGGCGGCTCATCGTGGGCGTGGGGATGGGAAACGCGACGGGGGCGCCGTTCTCGGAGGCGTTCGGCGCGCCCGCGAAGGGCAAGGCGGCTCGCTTCGAGGAGGGCCTGCTGCTGATGCGGCGCCTGTGGACGGGCGAGCGCGTGTCGTTCGACGGGCGCTTCTGGCGGCTCGACGACTCCTTCATCAGCCCGACGCCCGTGCAGCAGCCGCTGCCGCTCTGGTTCGGCGGACACGCCCCCGCCGCGCTCGACCGCGCCGCCCGGCTCGGCGACGGCTGGATGGGCGCGGGCGCCACGTCGACGACCCAACTGCGCGAGGAAATTGCCGCCCTGCGCGAACGCCTCGACGCGCACGGACGCGACCCCGCGTCGTTCACCACCTCCAAGCGTGTGTTCGTGGGCGTCGAGGACGACCGCGAGACGGCGCTGCGGCGGATGCGTCCGTGGTTCGAGATGCACTCCGGTAGCGGCCAGCGCGCGGAGCGCGTCGGCGTCTACGGAACGCCGGAGCAATGCGCCGAAGGCCTCGCCGAGGTCGCGGACACTGGAATCGGCCTCATCGCGCTCAACCCCGTCTACGAATGGGAGCGCCAGGCCCGCCGCCTCGCGGGGGAGGTCCTGCCGCTGCTGGGGGTGAGGCTGGGGGGTAGCACTTGGAGAAGCATAGATGGCGAACAATAAACGACCGAGGGTCGCCGCTATCGGGCTGAGCAACTCTCAGCGCGAGTCGATTGCGCCCCTATGTGGAGAGTTGAGGGTAGCCGGCTCTTTGCGCAGCTACCTGCGAAGCTACAGTTGGACCGAAACAGACATAGTAGTGTCGGAGGCTCTCCATGGGCAAATGAACGACAGAGTTAATCTTATGACGATAGGGCCCGCCTTCGTCTCATGGCCATACGCGTATTCTGGGGTGGAGAGCTATCTTGAGAATACCGAGCGGGAACTGGTAGTTTCTTCTGACTGTCCGGATCTGTACAAGCAATTGGCTGCTGAATTGTCCAGCCAGTTGGGCCGCGCCGCCGAACCACCTGCGGTAATGTACGCTTCCCAACAAGACGCGATTGCCCTAATCAAGACGACGTCGGGTAGACCTGTTGCTTTGCGGCTTGTCATTCCTGCTCTATCGGAGGGCAATGATGGTAAGGCGGCAAGTCCCATTGCACTCTTACTTCCAGAACCCGCCAATCTAGCGGCCTGGTTCAGGGCCTTTCTCTGCGAACTTCATCAGTCCGATCCTAGTCGAGTGCCAGAAGCGCCGCCTCGTTTGAGTAAACCTTCTGACTGGTACACCCCCCAGGAGAAGGTCTTAGCCGATCAAATTTCTCAGATCGAATCTGAGATCGAGCGTCTAAGCACCAAGCGAGATCAACTCCAGACGGGACTGATTGCTGAGGGAGAGAGAGCGGAGCTGGGAGTTCGGCGTGCTCTCTGGACTGACGGTGACGAATTAGTTGCTGTAGTTCAGGAGATTCTCACGGGTCTCGGGTTCATAGTCCGTGACATGGACGCGGAATTGGAGCAAGATGAGCCGAAGCGTGAGGACCTGCGGCTTACACGTCAAGGAGTTGCTGGGTGGGAAGCAATCGTCGAAGTGAAGGGCTACACCAGCGGCACGAGGACGAACGACTCCCGCCAGATTCGCGAGCACCGTGAATGCTACATCAAAGAGGAGGGCCGACTTCCTGACCTGACGGTATGGCTTTCCAACCCGTACCGTGCAGTAGAGCCTTCCGCTAGGCCTGTTCCTGATCAAAACGTTGGAGACGCCGCTGCGAATATCGGTACTGTCCATGTGCTAGCGTCGGATCTCTACCGGCAGTGGGCGCTCGTCGCAGCAGACAGCCTTGACGCGGAAACTGTAGTCCAGAGCTTAGTCAATGCTGACCCTGGCCTGTGGACTCCCCCTGCCCAAAGCCCCAGTACTTAGCTTGCTCTGGCGTTGGTGCGGAGCTGAGTGGTCGGCTGCATAGGCGTCGGCGCATGCGGCGAGCAGGCTAAGGCAATCAGAGAGGCCAACGTGTGAGGTGGCCGGGGTCATAGCTCGCAAGGCTCCAATTCGCTGGTTGTGCTCGCCTTCTTTAGCGAGTCTAATGTTACGTACCTTGCTCCAAAAGTAAAAGCCACTCTTCGCCCATTTTTATCTGTTTGGTCGTTCTGGATGGGATTAGTCAGTTTGATAGTTTCTTCATGGTCTGGTTTGCTAAGAAACATCACTTTGTACGTGTATGGAAACTGGTGCCACTGTTGGTAAGCGTCAATCTTATCCCGCATCTCCTCAATAAGTTCTTGCTGTGAACTGTCCAACGACTCTACGTGGCTCGGTTCAGCCACCTTAATTGACTCAATCACCGCCCTTATTCTTGGGACAAGCGGCTTGATTTCGTTAGATTTGTAGAACGCCAAGGAGTCGCCCTCCCGGAACGGACGCATAGGCTTGTCAGGGCTGCATCGGTACAAACTTAGCTGCTGGTACATGTCCCAAGCATTCCGGGCAGCGACCACTAAGACGCGGGGCTCAGTGGACGCCAAGAGGTCGTCTTGCTTGAGCATGAGAATGAACTCTCGCAGAAGCGTCGTCTCCATCTCGGAAGGGGACGCTTCTTCATCGGCGAGGATATCTCTTATGGCGTCATCTAAAGTCTTGAAATTCGACCAGACAACTCTGCTGTCAAGCCCTTGCGGTTCGATGTCGTCCGGCGTGAGCAGCAGTAGTTTTTCATCCCTGCCCAGGCTTCTTAGGTGGTTTGAGATTTGGTTGTGTCGCACCGCGTTCCGCGCTGTCTTGGTTTCGATCCAGATAGCGCGACCGGTCTGAATTTTGGCATCAGGAGTTGATCTATTCCCCTTTGGCTGGTTTTCGAACGTGACAAGGTTGAAATCATCTTGGAGCAGCGCTTGAAGGATGCGGTCAATGTTAGGGAGACTCAGCCGCTCAAGGACAGCCAAGAACGTGCTGGTTACGCGGTTCTCACCCTGCCGGTACGTTGAAAAGAGTGGCGTGGGCATGTTCGGCTCCCTAGTTCACCCGCTCGAAGATCGTCGAAACCCCCTGGCCGCCGCCTACGCACATCGTTACGAGGCCGAACTGGCCGTCGGTGCGGGTGAGTTCCTCCATGAGCTTGACGGTCATGATGGCGCCGGTGGCGCCGACGGGGTGGCCGAGCGAGATGCCGCTGCCGTTCACGTTGGTCTTGTCCGGGTCCATGTCGAGTTCGCGCATGACGTAGGCGGCCTGTGCGGCGAACGCCTCGTTCAACTCGACGAGATCGAGGTCGTCGATGGCCATGCCGGTCTTGTCGAGCACTTTGCGGGTGGACGGCACGGGCCCAATGCCCATGACCGACGGGTCGACGCCGGAGACGCCGCGTCCGACCCACCGCAGCCGGGGCGTGAGGCCGAGCGCGTCGGCGCGCTCGCGGGACATGACGACCACCGCGGCTGCGGCGTCGTTGATGCCGGCTGAGTTGCCGGCGGTAACCGTGCCGCCATCCTTGAACACGGGGCGCAGCTTGCCCAGCCCCTCGAGGGTCGTGTCGGCGCGCGGGTGCTCGTCGGCTGCGACGACGACGGGGTCGCCGCGCCGCTGTGGGACGGAGACGGGGGCGATCTGGCCGTCGAAGTAGCCCTCGGCCTGGGCGCGGACGGCGCGCTGGTGGCTGAGGAGCGCCATCGCGTCCTGCGTCTCGCGGGTAACCTCGAAGCGCTCGGCCACGTTCTCGGCGGTTACGCCCATGTGGTAGTCGTAGATGGGGCAGCTGAGGCCCAGGGTGAGGCCGTCGGTTACGGAGTAGTCGCCCATGCGGGGGCCCTCGAAGCGGACGCCGCGCATGAGGTAGGGAACACGGCTCATGTTGTCGGCGCCGCCGGCGACGACTATCTCGGACTCGCCGGTTGCGATGGCCTGCACGGCGAGGTTGATGGCCTCTAGGCCGGACGAGCAGGCGCGGTTGACGGTCATGGCGGGGATGTGCTCGGGAAGGCCGGCCTTCAGCATGGCGCGCCGGGCCGTGTAGCCGGTCTCGTCGGCCTGCAGCACGTTGCCCATGATGACCTCGTCGATGTCGCCCGGCTCGATGCCGGCGCGTTCGACGGCGGCGCGGATGGCGACGGCGCCGAGTTCCGAGGCGGGCAGGTCCTTGAACGAGCCGCCGAACCGCCCGATGGGCGTCCTCGCTCCGCTGACGATGACTACGTCTTGCATCCCCTCGCTCCTTGCGGATAGTCCGCGCGGGGATTGTACGGGCGCGCCGCCCACGGCGCCAGATGAGGGGAGTTGCGAGGCTTGGTTCGTGGTGAGCCTGTCGAACCACGAGCCGGGGGGAGAGACTCACTACCTCCCGTGGCAGCGCTTGTACTTCTTGCCGCTGCCGCAGGGGCAAGGCTCGTTGCGCCCTATCTTGCGGTTGCCTGCGAACGTCTGGAAGCGCGCGTCGGCGTTCCGGCGCGACTCGCACTCGACGCACGTGCACGCCAGGGGGTGGTCCGAGTACCAGCCAGTGCGCTCCTTGCCGGTTACCATCGCCTACGCCTGCCGGTACCGGTTCACGATGGGGAGTCGGCGGTCGCGGCCGAAATTGCGGCGCGTGATCTTGACGCCGGGGGGCGCCTGCCGGCGCTTGTATTCGCTCCGGTCGACGAGTCGGATGGTCAGTTCCACGGCGTCGCGGGGCATGCCCGCCGCGAGCATCTCCTCGACGCTGCGGTCCTGCTCGACGTAGGCCTCGATGATGGGGTCGAGCACGTCGTATGGGGGCAGCGAGTCCTCGTCTTTCTGGTCGGGGCGCAGTTCCGCCGTGGGAGGCCGGACGATGATCGAGTCCGGGATCACCTCGCGGCCCGCCACTTCGTTGCGATGCCGGGAGAGTTGGCGCACGAGCGTCTTGGGGACGTCCTTGATGACGGCGAAGCCGCCGGCCATGTCGCCGTAGAGGGTCGCGTAGCCGGTGGCCATTTCGCTCTTGTTGCCGGTGGTCAGGACGATCCAGCCGAACTTGTTGGAGGCGGCCATGAGCAGGTTGCCCCGGATGCGGGCCTGGATGTTCTCCTCGGTCGTGTCTGGGGCGGCGCCGGCGAACTCCCCCGCGAGCGTGTCGAGGTAGGCGTCGAACACCGGTTTGATGGGGAGGACGGCCATGCGGACGCCGAGGTTCGCGGTGAGGGCGACCGAGTCCTCGTAGGACTGATCGGACGTGTACTGCGACGGCATGAAGAACGTCGTCACCCTGTCCGGGCCGAGGGCGTCGGCGGCGATGGCGGTCGTGAGGGCGGAGTCGATGCCGCCGGAGAGGCCGATGACGGCGCCGGAGAAGCCGCTCTTGACGACGTAGTCGCGCACGCCCGTAACAAGCGCCCCGTAGACCTCGCCGACGGGGTCGAGTTCGTCGGCGATTGAGGGCGCGAGCGGGGAGCGGCCGTCCGGGCGCGCGTCGGAGAGGCGGTAGCGGGCGGGCCTGCCGACGGCCTCGAGTTCAGGGCCGGTGAGCGCGGGGTCGAGTTCGGGCGGGCCGACGGCGTCGGCGTCGAGGTCCACTACCAGGAGAGCATCGCTGAACTGGGGAGCGCGTGCGATGAGGCCGCCGTCGGGGCCGAACACGACGCTCTGGCCGTCGAAGACGAGTTCGTCCTGCCCGCCGACGACGTTGACGTAGGCGACGAAGAGGCCGTGCTGCGCCGCGCGTTTGGAGAGCATCGCGCGCCGCTGGGCGCCGCGTCCGCGATGGTAGGGCGAGGAGGTGATGTTGACGACCGCCTCGGCGCCCGCGAGCCGCTGCACGGTGGCCGGGCCCGTGTCGTACCAGATGTCCTCGCAGACGTTGACGCCGACGTGGACGCCCCGGATGGTGAACACGGGGCACTCGTCGCCGCGCTCGAAGTACCGCTCCTCGTCGAACACGCCGTAGTTGGGAAGGAAGATCTTGTGGTAGACGGCGGCGACGGCGCCGTCGTGGGCGACAACGGCGCTGTTGAAGATGCGGCCCTTGACCTCGTCGGGGAACGGAACGGCGCCGAGATGGAAGGGTTCGCCGTCGACGAGGTGAGGAGCGCCGGCGACGATGACGATGGCGTCGCTCGCGGCGGCGAGCCGTTCGAGTTGCGCGTCGGCGTCGGCGAGGAACTGCTTCTTGAAGAGGAGGTCTTCCGGGGGATAGCCGGTTACGGCCAGTTCGGGAAAGGCGACGAGGTCGGCCTGCCGCTCACGGGCCTGCTCGACGAGGTCGAGCATCCGGTCGGTGTTGCCGCGCAAGTCGC
Organism: Dehalococcoidia bacterium; assembly: GCA_034422595.1. Taxonomy (GTDB): domain Bacteria; phylum Chloroflexota; class Dehalococcoidia; order Lucifugimonadales; family Australimonadaceae; genus Bin16. The sequence goes on from DAOUJO010000005.1 coordinate 10,583, forward strand.
CGACGGTGGGGTTGAACTGGCCGAGGGCCACGCGGAGGGTTCTGGTCACGATGGCAAGTCCACGCCGGTTCGTGGAGTAAGGAGATGAGCATACCACGCGGGCGGGCCCTCTCCGCCCTCGGCGCCTCCCCGGAGAGGGAAGGGTCCCCTTGGGGGACGAAAAAGGCGCCCGTCGGGGTAACGGGCGCCGGGGGGAGTGGGCGGATAGGGTGGGGGGTCTATCCGCCGGAACGTCGGCGTCGGCGGGCGGAGCGGCGCGCGGCGATGCGGGCCTTTTCGCCCTTCGAGCGGAAGAAGCGGCGGTCCTTGTGCTCCTTGAGGATGCCGTTCCGGGTCACCGCGGCGCGGAACCGGGAAACGATCGCCTCCGGGGGCTCGCCGTCTCGCATCACAACGTAGGCCATGCGCTCTCCTGCTCGAACGTGTGGCAGTCAGCATAGCACTGCGCCGGACGCAAGGCAACAGTTGGGCGGCGGGCGGTTGACAGGGTTTCGAGCGCGCGCTATGTTGAGGGTTAGCACTCGAATACGCCGACTGCTAATCGGCGGAGTCAGCGTCATGCCCATCTACGCGTACCAATGCGTCTCCTGCGGCCATGAATTCGACCTCAAGCAGGGGTTCGACGCCAGCACGGAAGCGCCTTGTCCCAACTGCGAGGACACCGCTCGGCGCCGGTTCGTCGCCCCCACGGTGATTTACAAGGGCTCCGGCTTCTACACCACCGACTATGCGCGGAAGGGGAGCAGCGGCTCCTCGAACGGCTCCGGCCCGTCAACGGACTCCAAGAGCGAATCGAAGGCCGAGAGCAAGAGCGCCGCTTCCAAGAACGCCGGCTCGAAGAGCGAAGGCGCCGCGAGCAAGACCGACTCCGCCTGAGTCCATGCGCGCCGTTCTGCAGCGCGTTTCCAGCGCGTCCGTCGCCGTCGACGGCGCGACCGTCGCGTCCATCGAGCATGGCTTGCTCGTGCTTGCCGCCGTGGGCCGGGACGACGCCGACGCCGACGCCGCCTATATCGTCGACAAGACGGTGAACCTTCGCATCTTCCCCGACGAGGCGGGCCGGTTCGACCGGTCGGTGGCGGACGTCGGGGGGAGCGTGCTCGTGGTGAGCCAGTTCACCCTGTACGGGGACACGCGAAAGGGGCGGCGGCCGTCGTTCACCGAGGCCGCGCCGCCGGACGAGGCCCAGGCGCGGTTCGATGACCTCGTGCGGCGGTTCCGGGAGGCCGGCGTCCCGGCGGAGACCGGCCGGTTCCAAGCGATGATGCAGGTGTCGCTCGTGAACGACGGCCCGGTGACCATCGTTCTCGACTCCGCTGACCGGCATCGACCGCGCCGGTAAGGGACTACTCAGTAGTCGGCGGCGGGTTCTCCAACGCCGCCCGCGCCAGAACGTCCTCGTCGGAGACTATCTGCAGGAACCGCCACGGGAACATCAGGCCCCTCGCTTCGCAGAAAGAGTCCACGACCCTCCACAGGTCGTCGTCCCCTTCAATCGCGGCTCGCTCTGCGAACGCGCGGAAGCCGAGCGTGTCGTCGCCCACCATCACGAGCCGGCGGGCCTGCGCGTCCCAGGCGACCATCAATCCCTCGATCCGACATCCCATAACGCCACGATCATACGCCTGCCCCCTGGCTCTCCCAATGACCAATTCCCCCGCCTTTCGCGCAAGCCGCAGGACGGCTAAACTCGCGGCAGTCGCGAAGGCGAGGCGGAGGACGGCAATGGGCAATATGCTCGAGGGCAGGACGGCGATCGTAACCGGCTCAGGGCGTGGGATCGGGCGCGAGCACGCCATCGCGCTGGCCGAAGAGGGCGCCAACGTCGTCGTGAACGACATCGGCGTCGAGCGCGACGGCGCAGGGGGGAGCCGCGCTCCCGCCGACGAGGTGGTCGCGCTCATCCGGGAGCACGGCGGCAATGCGGTGGCGAGCTACGACGACGTGTCGGACTACGCCGCCGCGGGCAACCTCATCAAGACCGCGGTCGACAACTTCGGACGGCTCGACATCCTGGTGAACAACGCGGGCACGTTCCAGTACCGGCTGTTCCACGAGTTGACCGAGGCCGAGTGGGACGGGCTGATGGGAGTGCACCTGTTCGGCACGTTCAACACGTGCCACCACGCCGTTCCGCTGATGATGGCGCAGCGGTACGGGCGCATCGTCAACACGGCGTCCAGCCAGTGGCGCAACCCCGAGGGGCGCGGGAACTACGGCGCGGCGAAGGGCGCCATCGTCTCGCTCACCTGGGGGCTGGCGTTCGAGTTGCGGAACCACAACATCTCTGTCAACGCCATCGCGCCGATGGGCGCGACGCGCGGGTGGGGCGACGAAACGTACCGCAACATGCTCGCGGGCGCAGGACTCGACCGGAAGAAGGACCCTGCCGAGCAGGGGACGAACCGCGCGGGGCCGGAGTTCGTCTCGCCCACGGTCGTCTTTCTCGCGTCGGAGCAGGCGGGAAACATCAACGGCGTCGTCTTCCGGGTCGGCTCCGGCAAGGTGGCGCGGTACTCGCATCCCACGGAGGAGCGCACCCTCTACCGGGAAGGGGGCAACGAAACCCCCTGGACGCTCGACGAACTCGACGTCGCGCTGCCGTCGACGGTGGTGGGCGGCCCGACGAAGGCGCCGTTCATACCGTAAATCCTCTCGCTCCTTCCCGGCTTCAAGGAAGGGGCAAGCACGTGGAGGCTGTCATGGCGGAAGACTACATCCCCCCGAAGGGCGCGAGACTCGAAGGCAAGGTCGCCGTCGTAACCGGCGCCGGACGCGGCATAGGCCGCGCTCACGCCATCGCGCTCGCCGCCGAGGGCGCCAGGGTCATCGTGAACGACCCGGGCGTCGAGCGCGACGGGAGCGGCGGCACGGTCGCTCCCGCCGACGAGGTAGTGGCGCTCATACGTGAGAACGGCGGCGAAGCCGCTGCCAACTACAACTCCGTGGCCGACTACGAGCAGGCCGGGGGCATCATCGGCGACGCCGTCGACGCTTACGGCAAGATAGACATCCTCGTGAACAACGCCGGCATCGCGCGCGAGGGCCTCTTTCACGAGATCAGCCCGGAGGACTTTGCCGCGGTCGTGGGAACACACCTGAAGGGGACGTTCAACACCTGCCGCCATGCCGTTCCGCTGATGATGGCGCAGCGCTCCGGGCGCATCATCAACACGGCGTCGAGCCAGTGGCGCAACCCCGAGGGGCGGGCGGCGTACGGCGCGGCCAAGGGCGGCATCGTGAGCCTGACGTGGGACCTGGCGTTCGAGCTGCGCTACCACAACATCACGGTCAACGCGATTGCGCCGATGGCCCAGACGCGCGGGTTCCTCAACTACCGCCACCCCCAGGTGCTGGCCGAGGCGGGCATCCCCGCCAAGAAGGCGACCGACGAGCTGGCCTCCGCCCGGCCCGGTGGCGAGCACGTATCGCCGATAGTCGTCTGGCTCGCCACCGACGCGGCTTCCCACGTCAACGGCTGCGTCTTCCGCGCCGGCAGCGGCAAGTACGGCATCTACACCCACCCCACCGAAGTCCGCGCCGTCCACAAGGACTGGCGCACCAAGGGGAAGTGGACGGTCGAGGAACTCTCCCGCATCCTGCCCAGCACGCTGCTGTTCGACAACTCAACTGCGCCCTTCATCCCGTAGGGCGCGCCGCGCACCCGAAGGGCGCCTGACCCCCTCCCCCCGAGGGAGAGAGTTGCCTGCCCCCCTCCCCTCGTGGGGAGGGCCGGGGAGAAGGCGGAAATCCATCCCCTACTCGTAGGGCACGACCCGGACAGCCGCGCCGTCGACGATGACGAGCAGGCGCTCGCCCGGAGCCTCGGCGATGTCCCGAACGAGGCGGTCGAGGTCGGCGTCGGCCATGGCTGAGGGGGCGTCCAGGCCGCCGCCCGCGCGCCACCATTGCACGTCGTAGCCCAGACGCGCCTCGATGGCGCGGGTCGGCGCCTCGCCGGCTGCGAGGACGATGACGCTCTTGGGGCGCAGTTCACTTGCCTGTTCCTCCTCGGCGACGGGGGAAGGCGTTGGGGCGGCTTCCGGTTCGGCGGGCGCAACTTCGCGGTCCTGGCGCAGAGTGAGCCAGTGGTAAACGCCGATGGCGCCCGCCATGAGAAGCGTCCCCACGAACCACTTGCTCTCATGGAGCGTGGACGCGGCGAGCCGGCCCTCCAGCAGGTCGCGGAACAGGACGAATAACAGGGCGCTGAGGTTCCCGAGCGCGATGAGCACCGCGACGCCGGCCACGGCGTAGAGGTAGGTGCGGCGCGACTGCGAGCCGCGCTCCTCCACGGCCTGGGCTGCGGCGGCGATCTGCAGGACGCGCCAGTAGCGGCCCCACAGCAGCCCTCCCACGAAAGTGAGAGTTGCGCCCCACGAGAACGGTTCCTTCCACCAGTCGCCGCCGGCGATTGGTGGGTCGGCTTGAGGGGTGATGACGCCCAGGGCCGCGCCGAGCAGCAGCACGAGACCGCTGGCGAGCGTGGCGAGTCCGACGGCGGCGGTGAGATAGCGGTAGACGCGGCGCGCGGCGGACTGCCCGCCGGCGAGCACGCCCGGCTCGTCGTGGATGACGGCTGCGTGGTAGCCCCACACCCCGGCGCCGAGAACGAGCGCGGTCAGGGCGCCGGGGATCAGGCGGAAGTGCGATGCGGCTGTGGCGGCTTCGGCGTCGCCGATCGCCCATTGGAGGGTTCCCTGGAGGATGAGGCTGAGGCCGACGACGCCGGTTACGGCGCCGGCGAGAACGGCGAAAACGTAGAGGTAGATCTGTCGGAGGTCGGACGGTCCGTCGGCGTTTGCGAGGCGGAACCAGTGCCACGCCCACCAGGCGCCGCCGACGAGCACGAGCGCCGCGCCCTCGCGCGCTTCACGGCCCCATGGAACGCCGCCCGGCGCGAGGACTGCCGTCCCCGCTGCGGCGTCGTAGGCGGCGGTGAGGAGGCCGGCGAGCGTCATCCCAGCGCCGACGCTCGCCATGACGAGCCCGTAGCCGGCGGTTATGTAGACGTAGAGCCGCCGCGCCAGGCGGGCGACCTCGGTGGGCTGTCCCTCAACGGTCTCGTTGCGCCAGTGAAGGGCCCAGACGCCGGCCATGACGACCGGAGCGGCGAGACCTCCGAGCCTGAAGTCCCCGACGCCGAGGAGGGCGGCGGAGAACTCGGCGAGGCTGCCTGCGGCGATGGCGGCGGCGCCGCCGAGCACAAGGTAGACGTAGAGCTTGCGTATGAGAGCGCCCGCCTCGACGGGATGCTGGCGGACTGAGCGCTGGGCGAGGCTCCAGAGGTACAGCCACAGGGGAACCCCCACGAGGGTGAGCGCGAGGGCCAGGGCGAGTTGGGACTCGCCTCCGGCCAGCGTGCGCTCGCCGGAGGCCGTCTCGAGAAGGCCTCGGAGCACGAGGGATACTCCGGAGGCGCCCACGCTGAGGGCTGCGAGTCCGAGGACGTAGTAGTAGAGCCGCCTGAGCACGCCTATGCCGGGGTCGGCGCTCTCCCCGGCGCCGGTGGCGGCGCGGCGGAAGAGGGCGACGACCGTGACGACCAGTCCGGCGAGAAGCGCCAGCGGCGCGGTGATGGCGAAGAGTAGTTCGAGGCTCATGCCGGTTCTTCCTCGGGCGCGGGCTCTGCCGCAATCGCAGTCGGAGTCGCAGTCGGAGTTGGAGTTGGACTCAGCCGGCAGTGGCCGAGCGGCCAGGGGGACTCGGTGAAGCGCCAGGCGTCGTCCTGGCGTTCGAGGACGTAGTCTACGGTGAAGGCCGATTCGACCGGTGTGAAGGGGGCGTCGGTGGAGATGGTGGTGATGCGCACCGTTACGAAAGCGCGGCCTTCGATCTCCTCGGCGTCTTCGAGCAGGACGCGGCGGCCGCGCTCGCCCAGCCATCGGGTCTGCTCGCGGAGTTCCTGCAGGGAGCACGCTTCCCGGAGGTCGGCGCCGAGATGCTCGTAGGCCGCGCGGAAGTCGTCGTCTTCGAGCGCCAGAAGGTAGCGCTGGACGACGCCCTCGGGGGAGTCCTCGGGAAGCGGGTCGGCGTCGCCGCCGGCAAGGATGCCGACCGCGAGGCTCGCTATGACGAGCGCCGCGACTACAACGGCTGTGCCGACCAGCCACCGGGAGGCCCCGCTGCTCATGAGGGGGATTGTACGCTCGCCGCGCGTGCAGAGGGCATGAAGGGGATGGCGGGGAATGGCGCGCTAGGCGGGACTCGAACCCACGGCCTCATCCTCCGCAGGGATGCGCTCTATCCACTGAGCTACTAGCGCGTCTGTCGCGTGCCGCCGGACCTGCCCGGCGGCGGACTCTGTCGTAGTGGTGCCGAGGGCGAGATTTGAACTCGCACGCCCGTAAGGACACTGCGCCCTGAACACAGCGCGTCTGCCGTTCCGCCACCTCGGCGCCCGAATGGTGGGCGATACAGGACTTGAACCTGTGACCTCTTGCGTGTGAAGCAAGCGCTCTAACCAACTGAGCTAACCGCCCGTCCGCCCTATTCTAGCGGACGACGCCCCATTCTGCATTATCTCCGCGCTCTGGCCCCTCCCTCGTGGGGGAGGCTGGGAGAAGAATCGTCAGGCGTCGAGAACGACGCGGACGATCTGGCGTTCGAGGCGGCTGCCGAGGTCGACGGCGAGGTCAAAGTGGGACTTGTCGGCCTTGGAGACGGCTGATGCGACGCCGAGCACGCGGCCCAACTGGAACTCGACGACGGTGGACGCGATCTCGCCGCCGGGGACTTCGCGGAGGACGAGCAGTCCGGCGGCGCGGCCGTAGAAGCCCGCGGGGCGCAGCAACTCGACGCCGGCGATCTTCCGGTCGAGCGCGTCCGACTCGCCGACGCCGCCTCTCAGGCGGTTGACGAATGCGTTGTCGATCCACGCCTCCACGTCGTCGGGGCTTTCGAAGAGGTGAACGGCAGTCGCAACTTCGAGGAGTTCGGCGGGCTCCTCCGCGAGGGTCGAGGCGCCCTGGGGAACGACGAAGGCGGTCTCGTAGCCGTCGAGGCGCTTGGCGGCCGCGAGGGATTCGAGCGATTCGAGGGACTCGCCGCGCTTGGCGTAGGCGTCGTTGTCCACCTGTTCGTCGCGGAGAGGCTCGAACGCGGCGACCTCCCCGGGCAGCCCCGACTTGTCGAGGGTCATGTGCCGCAAGTCGGGCGATGCGACGTCGAGAGTGAAGCGTGCAAGGCGGTCGTCGGCTGCGGGCGCTGTTTCAGGCATAACGGCACTCCTTCCCTCCTAGGTTACCCCCTGCGAGGATTTCAGGCATCTCCCCCCTCTCCCCCCGGGGAGATGCCCCGGAGGGACGGAGAGGGGGGCGTATGATTCGGGAATGCTGCGGAGATTCCTGGCCGGTTGGCTCGATACGTTTGCGGCGCTGCGCTACCGCGACTTCCGGCTGTTCTGGACCGGGCTCGTCGCCCAGGTGACCGGCCAGCAGATCACGATCGTCACGCTGGGGTGGCTTGCCTACGACCTCACGCGCTCGCCGCTGCAGCTCGGCCTGATCAACCTGCTCTCTGCGGCGCCGCGCATCGTCGTGGGGTTGCTCGGCGGCGTGCTGGCCGACCGGTTCAATCCGCGCTACCTGATCATCATCGCCCAGACGATGTCGGCCCTCGTGCTGGTGACGCTTGCCACGCTCACGGTTACCGGCAACGTGGCGGTGTGGCACCTGGCGACCGGCGCGTTCGTGCTGGGGCTGGTGCAGTCGTTCGACGAACCGAGCCGGGCGTCGCTGTTCCCCCGGCTTCTTCCCGAGCGGTCGCTGATACCGGCGGCGGTGCCGCTGATTTCGGTGGCGTGGTCGGCCACCCGGATAGTCGCCCCGTCGATAGCCGGTTTCATCATCGCGGCGTTCGGAGCGGGGATGAGCTTCTACCTCGCGGCGTCGGGGGCTGCCGTGATGGCGGCGATGATGCGCCTGGTGCGGGTGAGCGGCCCGCCGCCGCGTTCGCGGGCGACGGTGTTCGCCGACCTGAAGCGCGGGTCGGGTTACGTGTGGGGACACCCCATCTTTCGCCCGCTGGTCGTGCTGGCGTTCGTGAGTTCGGCGTTCGGACAGGGCTACGTGCTGACGCTGCCGGTGTTCCAGGACATATTGGGTGTGGACTCGCGGGGGCTGGGGCTGATGTACTCGGTGCTGGGCGTGGGCTCGATCATCGGGCTGGCGCTGTACTCGCGCGCGGTGCGGCATATGCCGGCAGGCAAGGTCGCGCTGGCGTCGACGGCGACGTTCGCGGCGGGGCTGATGGCGTTTGCGGCGAGCCCGTGGTTTGCGGCGTCGCTGGGCATCCTGCTGGGCGTGGGCGTCGTGGGGGTGGTGCAGATCACGTCGGCGCAGGTGATCCTCCAAACGATGGTGGCCGACGAACTGCGGGGCCGCGTCATGGCGCTGCACGGCATGCATTGGGGCCTGCTGCCGGTGGGCGGAGCGATTATGAACGGCGCGGCGGAGGCTATCGGCGGGTCGTGGGCGGTGGCGGGCGCGGCCTCGGTGGTGATGCTGGCGACGGCCGCCCTAGCGCTGCGTAGCGAGGCCTTGCGCCGTCTGTCGCCTGCGGAAGCCCTCTCCGCCGACGGAGAACCGCGCCCGGCGCGCTCCGCAGCGGGTTGAGGCGGCGTCCCTCTTCGTTAAGTCGAGGGGAGGCAGTCCGTGCTATCGTTGCCGTGCCGCGAGGGACGGCGGCGGGAGGCGCGGGATGCTGAGCATCGAGGACAACTCAAGGCTGACGGCCACGTCGCGCGGCACGGAGATGGGCGACTTCCTCCGGCGCTTCTGGACGCCGTTCCTGCTGTCGAGCGAATTGCCGCGTCCCGACTGCCCGCCGGTGCGGACGCGCCTGATGGGCGAGGCGCTCGTGGCCTTCCGCGACACCGGGGGGCGGATAGGGCTGCTGGCCGAGCGGTGCCCGCATCGCCGCGCGAGCCTCTTCTTCGGGCGCAATGAGGAGTCGGGCCTGCGCTGCGCGTACCACGGCTGGAAGTTCGACGTCGAGGGCCGCTGCGTCGATATGCCGTCGGAGCCGGCGGCGTCGAACTACAAGGCGAAGGTCCGCCAGCCGGCGTACCCCGCCGTGGAGGCCGGAGGCGTGGTGTGGGCGTACCTGGGGCCTTCGGGGGAAGAGGGCGAGTTGCCTGGTCTCCCGTGGCTGACCCTGCCCGCGTCGCACGTCCACGTTACGAAGCGGCTTGAGCGCACGAGCTGGGTGCAGGGGCTGGAGGGCGGCATCGACTCGGCGCACTCGAACTTCCTGCACGCGTCGCTGGACGCGTTCCGGCGCACTCCGGCGTGGCTGGAGAGGGCGCGGCAGGCGACCGACCTGCGCACGCGCTACCACGCGCTCGACCGCTCGCCGATGTTTCTTGCGGAAGATACGGACTACGGCGTTCGGGTGGGCGCGCGCCGCGACATCGGCGAGGGCAAGCGCTACTGGCGGTTCACGCACTGGATGATGCCGTACTACAACCTGTTCAGGCAGAGTTCGATGCAGCCGGGGGTCTACAGCCAGGGCATCGCGTGGACGCCCATCGACGACCACTCGTGCTGGACCATCGTGGCGACGTGGAACGATGAGCGTCCCCTCTCCGGAGAGGAGATTGAGGCGGCGGAGGAGTTCGCCGGCCCCGTGCTGCCGGACACGTTCCTGCCCGCGCGGAACATCGACAACGATTACCTCATCGACCGGGAGACGCAGGAGCGCTCGACGTTCACGGGCATCACTGGCACCCAGGCGCAGGACATGGCCGTGCAGGAGAGCATGGGGCCGATTGTCGACCGCAACGAGGAGCATCTGGGCACGAGCGACACCGCCATCATCGCGATGCGCAGGCGCCTGCTGCGCCAGGCCCGCGCCCTCGCTGCGGACGGCGTCGCCCCCGTCGCGGCTCACGACCCGTCGGTCTACCGCGTCCGCTTCGCGGAGACGCTTATCGAGGCCGACTCCGAGCTCGACGCCCCGGCGCGCGCGGCCCTCTGCGCGAGAGGCGCTTGAGAACCACACCGCACCCCAAGAGGAGGGAACCACCATGGCGAGACTTACGATTGCCGATTTGCAGCGGATGAAGGACGAGGGGCGCAAGATCGCCGCCGGCGTGTGCTACGACGTGCAGATGACCCGCATCCTCGAACGCGCGGAGGTCGACCTGCTGTCAGTCGGCGACAGCGTCAGCCGCACTTTCCTGGGGATGGAAGACGAGAACGAGTTCACCATCGACGCCATGCTGCTGTTCGGCAAGGCCGTCAGCCACGTCGCCGAACGGGCGGCGGTGAACGTCGACATGCCGACAGCGACGTGCAACGCGGGGCCGAAGGCGGTGGAGGAGGCGGCGCGGCGCATCAAGGCCGAGACCGGCGCCGATATGACGAAGGTGGACATCCGCACGCAGGAGGAGCGCCTGTTCGACGACGTGCTCGCGGTGATTGGGACGGGTCTGCCGGTGTACCCGCAGATTGGGTTCGACGTGTGGGAGCCGCGCCACGAGGACGCGGCGGCGCACGAGCACGTGATGAAGTGGTGCCAGGCCGTGCAGGACGCCGGCGCGGTGATGATCGACCTGACGAACGTGAGCCACGAGATCTACGGGGACGTGGCGAAGGCGATGCGCGTGCCGGTCATCGGGGGCCAGACCGGCCCGGAGGCCGACGGCCGCATCTACGTGAGCTACGGGCTGGTCGGCTACCGGGCCGACACGATCGACCGCACGGACGGAGCCCCCAGCGCGGCCCGCTATATCTACGACGTCGCCCAGCAGGCGATTGCCAACGTCCACGCCGGCGCCTGGTAGGCCCTGCCCTCCACAGGTGTGGGGGCAGCCCCGAAGGGGCGGGGGGTTGCGCGCCCGCAGGGCGCATCCGGCTCCCTCCCCCCGAGGGGGAGGGCTGGGGAGAGGGTGGAGAGGGCGCCGCGCAGGGGCGCGGAATGACGCGCGCCCGCGCTTGGGGTAGTATCGGGCAGCCGCACTTCGGCGCAAGGAGCAAGCCCCCGTCATGATCATCGACGCCCATGGCCACTACACCACCGCGCCCGCCGGGGTGCAGGTCTTCCGGGCCACGCAGATCACGTTCATGGGCGCGCCGGTGAAGCATCCCGTGAACGTGACCGACGACCAGATACGGGTGTCGCTGGAGAACGGCCAGCTGAAACTCCAGAACGAGCGCGGGACGGACGTGGCGCTCTTCTCGCCCCGGGCGTCGTGGATGGGGCACCACTTCGGGGGTGAGCTCATCAGCCGCTACTGGACGGAGATCAACAACGACATGATCCGCCGGGTGTGCGACATCTACCCCGACCGGTTCATCCCCGTGGCGTCGCTGCCGCAGTCGCCGGGCGTCCCGCCGGAGCGCGGCGTCGTGCAGGAGCTCGAGCGCGTCGTGAACGAGATGGGGTTCGTGGGGTGCAACCTCAACCCCGACCCGTCGGGCGGATGGTGGACGGACCCCCCGCTGGGCGACCGCTACTGGTACCCGCTCTACGAGAAGATGTGCGAGTTGGACGTCCCCGCCATGATCCACGGTTCGGGGACGTGCAACCCGGCGTTCACCACGACGGGCTCGCACTACATGAACGTCGACAACACCGGGTTCGTGCAGCTGCTGGATTCGAACGTCTACCGCGACTTCCCCACCATCAGGTTCATCATGCCGCACGGGGGAGGGGCCATCCCCTACCAGTACGCGCGGTTCAAGGGCCTGAGCATCATGGCGAACCGCGAGCCGTTCGACGAGTTCCTCTCGCGGATGTACTTCGACACCGCCATCTACAGCCAGGCGGCGGTGGAGTACCTGATCAAGACTGTGGGCGTGGACAACGTGCTGTTCGCGTCGGAGATGATCGGCGGGGTGCAGGCGGTCGATCCGGACTCGGGGCGCCAGTACGACGACACCAAGCCGTACATCGACGGCATCGACTGGCTGACCGACGCCGACCGGAAGAAGCTGTTCGAGGAGAACGTGCAGCGGGCGTACCCACGTATGAAGCAGTACGCCGACAAGATAGCGCGGGAGTAGGCGAACAACGCTCCCGCAGGAGTGAGAGGGCAGCCCCGAGGGGTAGGGAACACCGTCGCCCGCGCAGGGGGAATCCATTCTCCCCCAGGAGTGGGAAGGCAGCCCCGAGGGGCAAGGGACACCGTCGCCCGCGCAGGCGGGAATCCACACTCCCCCTCTGGGGGAGATGCCCCGAAGGGGCAGAGAGGGAAGGAGGGAGCAATGGACACGACGCTAGCGGCTGTGAAGACGGCGCCTCGCAGGGCTGAGGTGCAGGAGATCGACCTCCCGGACGTCGACGAGACCAGCGCGGTCATGCGCGTCGACGCCGCGGGCATGTGCGGCGCCTACGGCTACTTCACAAGGGAGGGCCGCGGAGGCAGCCCCCAGCCGGGGATGAACGCCCACGAGAACGCCGGCGTCATCGTGAAGGCGGGCCGGGGCTTCCTGGAGCGTCACGGCGTCGAGGAGGGCGAGCTCGTCGCGCTCGAGGAGTACCTGCCGTGCGGTCACTGCGAGTGGTGCCGCAAGGGCGAGTTCCGCCACTGCTGGATGACGGACACGCACAACAATCCGCAGCCTAACCGGCTGGCGGGAGGGTTCCGGCAGTACCTCTACCTTCCGGCGAACGTAGTGCTGCACAAGGTCCCGCAGACGATGACGGCGGATGAGGCCGCCCTGGCGCTGCCCGTCGGCAACGGCGTGCAGTGGGCCTGCAAGGAAGGCGAGGCGGGGCCCGGCAAGACTGTCGTGGTGCAGGGGCCGGGCTCGAAGGGCCTCGGTGCGACGCTCGCGGCCAAGAAGTTCGGCGCGACGGTGATCACGACCGGGCTGTCGAAGGACGGCGCGCGGCTCGAGGCGGCGCGGAGCCTCGGCGCCGACCACACGGTCGACGTGGAGACGAACGACTTCACGACGGCCATCATGGACCTCACGAACGGGCGCGGCGCGGACGCGGTGATCGACTGCACGACGGGCCGCCACCCGGTCATCTTCAACCAGGCGATCGAGGTGCTGGTGCGCCGGGGCGGCATCGTGGTGTCGCAGGCGTACGAATTGGAGGGCTTCTCGATGGAGAAGCTGACGGGCAAGTTCGGGACGCTGCGGGCGTGCCGGGGGCACAGCTACGCGAGCGTCGCGCAGGGGCTCGAATGGATAGCGTCGGGCGAATTCCCGCTGCGGGAGCTGATAACCCACCACTACCCGCTTGATCTCACCGGAGAGGCGTGTCTGGCCTCCGGCGGCGAGGGCGACGGCGCGGACGCGGTGTGGGTGATGGTGAACCCGTGGAGCGCGGGAGCGGAAAGGCGGAACTAGCCATGGCGACCATCGTGGGGACTTTCTTTCACTCGCACGGAGGAACGACGTCGCTGCCGCCCGAGCAGTGGGTGGAGCGCCGGAACGCGCGCCCGATTCGGGAGGACGTGCCGAACGAGTCGCTCGAGGTGAACACGGCGAAGGCTGAGCGGACGCACGAGGGGTTCCGAGTGCTTCGGGAGAAGATCGCCGAACTGCGGACGGATGCGCTGGTTGTGTTCAGCGACGACCAGCTGGAGTGCTTCGACTTCAACAACTACCCGGCGTTCGCGGTGTACGTGGGCGACGAGTTTCGGAAGTCGCCGCGTCCCGTGACGATGCCGCAGATGGGGCGTCACGCCGAGCCCGGATTCAGCTTCCCCGGCAGCCCGGAGCTCGCGGTGGACCTCCTCACCGGCGTCATGGCGCGCGGCTTCGACCCTGCGTTCTGCATGGACATGCCGAAGCCCGATCGCGGCCTCGCGGGCGGGGTCATCCGGTCGGTCGAGGAGTTGACGGACTTCTCGCTGCCCGCCGTGCCGATCATGATGAACCTGTACTTCGCGCCGCAGGTATCGGGCCTCCGGAGCTACCAGTTCGGGAAGGCGGTGCGCGAGGTGCTGGAGGAGTACCCCCGCGACCTTCGCGTGGCGGTGGTGGCGTCGGGCGGGCTGTGGCACACGCCGGGGATGCCCGGCGCGTGGCTGAACACGGAGTTCGACCGCGAGACGCTGGCGCGCCTGGAGGCCGGCGACGCCCGGGGCATGGCCGAGCACTTCGACAGCTACGTCATTCCCGAGGACGACACGAGCCAGGACACGGCTCGGCGCGGGCGCGTGATAACGGGGATGCCGTCGCCCGGCGGCCCCGCGCTCGGCACACGGGAGACGTGCGCCTGGATCGCCGCCGCCGCCGTAACCGAAGGCCGCCCCACCACCATCGTCGACTACATCGAGGTGTACGCGTCGCCCGTCGGCAACGCCTTCGCCTACTGCGTGGAGGAGTAGGGGTTCGCCAAAACGCCGCTCCCCCTACGCCGGGAACATGGCGATGATGTCGTCGATGGCGGGGTTGTAGCGCTGGTGGCCGTAGCGGATCATGCGCGCCTGATTGCGGTCGGGGGTGTAGTACAGCTTCTCCTGCGTCATCTCGATGCACTCGTTGGCGGCGGGGTCGCGGAAGACGTTCATCGGGTCGCCGCCGTCGGCGACGGTCGCCATCGCCTCGTTGAGCATCCTGCGGAGCTGGATGACGCCGATGTCGGACTCGCCGAGGCGCTCGTTTGTGCGGTCGGCGACGGGCGTCTGCGTCACCCACGCCATGAAGTCCTGCACGAGCGGCACTTCTAGGTTCAACTCGCCGTCGACGTCGTAGAGGGGTATCTCGTAGTAGGGGACGACCTCCTGCGGCGGGACGTCGACCTCCGGCGGGAACTGGTAGCGCGTGTAGACGACGTGCAGCGTGTTGTGGTCGTCGATGGGCACGCGGATCTGGAACTCGGTGCTGGTCGTGCCGGTGGTGGAGCGGAGGATGTTGGGGAACACCCACGGGTGGCCGACCTTCCAGATGTCGTCGTCTTCGGTGGAGCCCTCGACGATGCGCTGCTTGAAGACGCCGTTGGCGAACTCGCGGAAGCCGATGCGCTGGTGAGGCTTGGCCATGGCGCGCCGCCACGGAGGGACCTCCTCGCCGGTCTTCTCCGCGAGGTACAGGCCGTAGACGCCATGGAGCCACTCGGCGTGGACGGGGTCGGCTGAGTTCTCCTGGCACTGGAGCCAGTTGCACGGCAGCACCGTGAAGCCGATGTCGCGCCACGCGTGCTCGGTCACGAACAGGTCCCAGCGGGGCACGAGCGGAGCGGGCGCGGGGCCGAGGTAGGCGAACAGCAGGCCGCCAAGCTCCTCGACGGGGTAGGCGTCGACTTTCACCTTCTCCTTGAAGCGCCCGTCGGGATGGACGGTCTCCTCGAACGGCTGCTCGACGCACTGGCCGGTCTCGTCCATCATCCAGCCGTGGTACATGCATCGCAGGCCGCGCTCTTCGGGGATGCCGTAGGAGAGGTCGACGCGCCGGTGGGGGCAGAAGCGGTCGATGAGGCCGAGCGCGCCGGACTTGTCCTTGTAGAGCACGAGGTCTTCGCCGAGCAGCCGCACGGGTTTCGTGGGGCGCTCGTCCATCTCGGCTGCGGCGGCGATGGGGTGCCAGTAGCGCCGCATCAACTCGCCCATCGGCGTGCCGCGTCCGACCTGCGTGAGGCGTTCGTTCTCCTGTTGCGTGAGCATGGCGGTTCTCCCTCGCGGGGGAGGGTACAGGAAATGCGCGCTGACGCGCGCAAACCCTCACCCCAGCCCTCCCCCGTCTTCGGGGGAGGGGGCCGACCCCCCTCTCTGCCCTTCGGGCATCTCCCCCGCGGGGGGAGACAGGATGCGAGATTCCTGCATTCGCGGGCGACGGAGGCGCGCTTCGCGCGAGATTCTTCGCTGCGCTCAGAATGACAGTGGGGGCAGGACGTCTTCGGGGGAGGGGGTTGGGGCTGCTCAGGCGTCCTGGCGGGCGCCGAAGATGCCGAAGCCGCCGGCGAAGTTGACGCGCTCGCCGTCGCCGACGGTCGCCACGTACTTCTCTTCCTCGGTTGGAATGTCGACGTAGGCGGCCTCGGCGGGGTCGCGGAAGACGTTCATCGGCTCCCCGCCGTCCTGCACGACCTTCATCTGTTCGGCGAGGAGACGGCGGTAGAGGATGACGCCCCTGTCGGAGTCGCCGAGGTGCTCCGCCGAGCGGTCCATCAGGGGCCCCTGCGTGACCCACGCCATGACGTCCTGGGCAAGGTCGCGGTTGGTCGCGACCTTGAAGCGGTTCTTCACGGGGTCGAACACGTCGGCGACGCGCACCGGCGGCGTCGCCGGGACCTCTTCGCCCGGCTGCGGCCGGGCGCCGCTGTAGGCGACGTGGAGCGTGTGGGTGTCGTCCATTGGGACGCGGAACTGGTAGCTGCCCCGTCCGCCGTGGCCGACTTTGAGGATGTTCGGGAAGAGCACCGGGTGGCCGATCCTCCATGCGTCGTCCTCCTCAGTCTGACCTTCGAGGACGCGCCGCTTGATGATGCCGCGCTCGTAGAGGTCGAACCCGATCTTCACGTGCCGCAGCATCGTCTCGCCGCCCGGGCCCTGCGCGACCTGCTTTCCCTGCCGCTCCTGGTGGTAGAGCGTCTGGAGCGCGTGCAGGTACTCCGTGTGGATCGGGTCGACGGAGTTCTCCATGACCTGCACCCAGTTGCAGTCGAGGACCTGCACGGTGATCCGCCGCACCAGGTCGGGGCGTTCGAGGAAGTCCCAGTGCGGCAGTTCCGGCACGGGCGCGGGGCCAAGGTAGGCGAAGATGAGCCCGCCGGCTTCCCTTGCGGGATAGGCCACGTTCCGCACCCGCTCGGTGAAGGTGCTGCCGGACGGCTCCGCCGGCTGGTCCAGGCAGCGGCCTTCCTCGTCCCAGAGCCATCCGTGGTACACGCACCGGAGGCCGTGCTCCTCGGGGATGCCGTACAGCAGGCTTACGCGGCGGTGGGGGCACGCGCGGCCCAACAGGCCCAGCCCGCCCGACTTGTCCCTGTACAGCACGAGGTCCTCGCCGAGCAGCCGAACCTCCTTGGTCGGTTCGTCGTCCAACTCGACGGAGCCGGCGATGGGGTGCCAGTAGCGCCGGAGCAACTGGCCCATGGCGGTGTCCGCCCCGACCTGCGTGAGCGCCTTGTTGTCTTCCGGGCTGAGCATGGCGTCCTCCCTCTCCCCGACTCTCTCCCACGGGGGGAGGGTACAGCAATTCTCCCCCTCACACGAGCGCGCGCTGTCGCGCGCAAACCCCCACCCCAAGCCCTCCCCCGTCTTCGGGGGAGGGGGCCGGAGGGACGCGGGCGTGCGCCATGGGAGTGTGGGATAATCCGCCTCACGAACGAGAGCACCCGGGAGGCGCGATATGCCTGACGTGCAGATGAGCCTGATAGGGTCCCCCAGCGACATCGTGAACCCGCTGCTGGCGGGGGAGGTCAAGCCGGAGGGCATCGAGCTTGCAGTTACGCGGGCCGACGGTTCGACCGGCTACTGGCGGCAGCTGAGCTTCAACGAATTCGACGTTTCATCGCTGTCGGTCGCCTCCTACATCATCGCGAAGACGCGCGGGTACGACGCCATCGCGCTCCCCGTGTTCGCGTCGAGGCGGTTCATGCACGCGGAGGTGCGGCATCACGCCGACGCGGGGATCGCGGAGCCCACCGACCTGAAGGGAAAGCGGCTCGGCGTGCCGGAGTACCAGATGACGGCGTCGGTGTGGTTGCGCGGGACGCTCGAGCACGACTTCGGGGTGTCGCAGTACGACGTGCACTGGTGGATGGAGCGGAGCGAGGAGATGAGCCACGGCGGGGTGACGGGGTTCGAGCCGCCGGAGGGCGTCAGCTTCAACCGCATCCCCGAGACCGAGAGCCTCGCCTCGATGATCGTGAGCCATCAGATCGACGCGGTGTCGGGCATGGGCGCGGGCGCCGGGGCGCAGGCGAACTTCGTCGACCGCTCGGCGTCTATACGGGGAGCCGGCGACTGGTCGAAGGTGAGGCCGCTGTTCCCCAATCTCATCGAGGAGGGGACGCGGTTCTACCGCAAGTACGGGTTCATCCCCGCGACGCAGATGTACACCATCCGGCGCTCGACGTACGAGCGTTACCCGTGGGCGGCCTTCAACCTGTACGACGCCTTCCTGCAGGCGAAGCGGCAGGCCGAGCAGACGCTGAACGACCGCATCCCGTCGATGATGGTGTTCGGGCGCGACTACATGGCGCAGACGCGCAGGACGTTCGACTCCGACCCGTTCGCCTACGGCGTCGAGGCGAACCGCCCGATGCTGCAGACGGTGATCGACTACCTGCACGAGCAGGGACTGATAACCGAAAAGCCCGCTCCGGAGGACCTCTTCGCGCCCAGCGTGGCGAAGCTGTAGCGCGGCGTCGTTGACGTGCTCCGCGCCCATCCTCACAATGGCCGCGGCGCGGGAGAAAGGAGCGCTCGGCAATGATTGAATGGCTTGGCGTCAGTCACCTCTTCGAGCTCTCAGGGACGGAAGCGGTCTGGGGGTTCTTCACCCCGCTGATCATCTTCGCCGTGTTCGCCGTGGCGCAGACCGTCCTGCCGGCGAGGCGGGTCCCCGGGTACGTCATCGACGAGAAGACCGGCGAACCGCGCAGCTACCGGCTGAACGGCCTCCTGGTGTTCGTGCTCGCGCTGGTGGTGTGGGCCACCGAGATCACGGGAATGCCGCGCGACTGGTTCTATCGCTCCTCCGTCTACGCCGTGGCGGGCGGAACGGTCTTCACGCTCATCTTCGCGATCGTGGCGGTGTTCGGCCAACCGAAAGCGGGGGCGAAGAACCCCATCGCGGAGCTGTGGACGGGGCGGGTGCGGGAGCTGTCGTTCTTCAACAACCGCTTCGACGTCAAGATGTGGTTCTACGTCGTCGGCGGGACGATGCTGTCGCTCAACGCCCTGTCCGGGGCGGCGTACCACTACGACCGGTTCGGCGACGACGCCAATCCCGGCGTACTCCTGTACGCGGCGTTCTTCACGTTCTACATCCTGGACTACTTCGTCTTCGAGCGCGTCCAGCTCTACACCTACGACCTGATACACGAGCGGCTCGGCTTCATGCTTTTCTGGGGCGGCCTCGTGGTCTACGGGTGGCTGTTCATCCTCCCGCTATGGGGCATGGCCGCGCACCCGGACCCCGGGTTCTCCGCGCCGTGGACGTATGTCTGGCTCATCGGCACGCCCTTGCTGTTCCTGTTCGGGTGGAGCATCTCGCGCGGCGCGAACATGCAGAAGTACATGTTCAAGCGGTTCCCCGACCGCAAGTTCCTCGGCATCATCGAACCGAAGTACATCGAGGTCGGGGAGCGCAAGATTCTGTACAGCGGTTACTGGGGCGTGGCCCGGCACTTCAACTACATGGGCGAGGGTTTCGCGTCCCTGTCGATCGCCCTGGTGTTCGGCCACTTCACGAACCCCTGGGCCTGGGTCTACTTCGTCTTCATCGTCTCGCTGTTCACCTCCCGCCAGCGCGACGACGACAGGCACTGCGCCGAGAAGTACGGCGCCGAAAAGTGGGCCGAGTACAAGGCCAAGGTGAAGTACCGGATATTCCCCGGAGTCTACTGAGGGGGGCGCCTTAGCGCTCGCCTGAACTGCCGACGGCAGGACAGGAAGTGCGACCGAAAGTGGGCGCTTTCGGTTACCTCAACGTGACTGTGGCGCTCGGAATGTCAGCCTCCCAGGCCGTGGCCTCTTCAAGGTCTGGGTCAACTGTCACAATCATGGGCACGGCCACATCAACTGCCTCGAAGGGCCCTGCGTCCAAGGCCACGGCGCCGGTGACCATGAGCGTTGCGCTGAACTGGTCGACCGAGCCGCCATGGTAGGCCACTTCGGCCAGTGACACGGTGAGTTGATTCCCCAGTTCGTCGGCCACACTCCGCTCCAGGGCGTCCTGGAAGATCAGCCTGACCAGGGGTGTGACCTGCTGCTCTACGTCCGATGAAGCAAAGATGGCCTCCATCACGAGTTCAGCTACCGCATGGGGGTTGGCGTCGGCCCACCGCGATGCGACCTCCCCGACCTTCTCGGCCGGGGCCGGTGTGGGCGTCGGCTCGGGCGGCTCAGGTGTAGGTGTAGGCTCGGGCGTTGCGGTAGGTGTTGGTGTTGGCGTCGGTTCGGTGGTGGGGGTTGAGGCTGGTGTCGGGACTGCTGTTGGGGTTGGGTCAGGGTCGTCCCCGCAGGCCACGGTGAGTGCGCAGACCGCGGTGACTACAACAAACAGCCTAATCACCAGAGCAAACTTTACAAAGGGCATTGCCGCTCTCCGAGTTGTGACATAGACGACAAGTCCGGCACGCGGACTACAAGTCTAAGAGGGAGGTAAATGTGAAGCCTTCTGATTTCTATCAAGATGGTGGCGCATACGGGATTCGAACCCGTGATCTCCGCCTTGAGAGGGCGGTGTCCTGGGCCGCTAGACGAATGCGCCACGCGGTGGAACGGCCTTCCGGCCTCGGCCCAACGGCCAGTATACCCGAAGACGACGTTCCGGCGCAGGCAGGGGGCCTTCCTCTGTCCCGCGTGGCGGATCGAGTGATTGAGCACGTAAGATGGCGCAACAGGTTCGCGCAGAATCGAGCAGGAGAGCGATCTAGATGGAAACGGAACTCCAGCGTGCATTGTTGTTAAATGCTGCCGCGCAGGCGGTAGGGCGTGATGAGTCCCACGATCCAGAGGAGTGGGCGAAGAAGCTCATGCCGTATGCCAATGCCCTCAATGAGTGCTTGGTTCAGTGGTCAGCATTGCTGGCAAGCCTTGATGCGCCGACAGCCAAGGCTGACAGCGAGGAGAGAGCCCCTTCCTGTACCTGCGGCATCCCTATTGCACGAGCTAGAGATCTCTGTACGGAGCGCGACTGCTTCTATCGGTAGCCATGGCTACTCCCTCTTAGTACACCTCCCCATCCTGTCTATCGATGTTCGTGCTCGCGTATCATGCCCGCATGACCAACGCCCCGCTCGACATCATCACCTTCGAGGTGATGAGCGCACGCCTCGACGGCATCGTCCGCGAGATGGAGAACGCCGTCTTCCGCACCGGCTTCTCCACCATCGTCCGCGAGTCCCACGACTTCAGCTGCGGGCTCATGGACGCCAACGGACGCCTCGTCGCGCGCGGCTCTCACCCCGGCCACATGGGTGGTCTCCCTGCGTGCGTCCACGGGCTTTTCGAATTCCACGCCCCCGCCGACATGTGCGAGGGCGACGCCTACCTCGCCAGCCACCCGTACCACAGCGGCTGCCCCCACGCCAACGACATGGTCGTGATGACGCCCATCTTCGCCGACGGCAGGCTCATCGCGTTCGCCGCCAGCATCGGCCACACGCCGGACATCGGCGGCGTCGCCGCGGGCTCGCGCAACGCGACCGCGCGGGACCTCTTCGGCGAGGGCCTGCAGATACCGCCTGTCCGCTACATGCGCGACTACCGGCTCGAGCAGGACACCGCGACGTTCGTCCGCGCCAACAGCCGCGTACCGGAGATGATGATCGGCGACCTCACCGCCAAGGCCGGCGTCTGCCACACCATCGGCGAGGCGCGACTGCACGACCTCATCCGTACGTACGGCGCGAACGCGCTCCTGCAGCAGTTCGAGCAGGCGGGCGAGCGCACCGCGCACCGCATCCGCGAGCAGCTCTCGGCTTGGCCCGACGGCGTCTGCGAGGTCGAGGCGATGGTCGACGACCCCAGCACCGGCGAGCCGATCCGCATGCACGTCGCCTCCATCAAGGAGGGACAGCGCCTCGTGCTCGACTTCACCGGCACCGGCGACCAGGCGACTGCGCCCATCAACCTCCGCCCGCCGTTCATCGAGGGACTCGCCCGGAACATGGCGATACGCCTCACCGACCGCCACATCCCCCTCAACCACGGTATGACGGACGCCGTCGAGTGCCGCTTCCGTCGTGGCAGCCTCCTCGACCCCGCATTCCCCGGCCCCGTCGGCTTCTACTCGAAGACCCTCGCGCTCGCCGAGAGCGTCATCGGCGCGGTCATGGCCAAGGCATCCGGCAGGCCCGCCCTCGCGCACATCGCCACCCAGAGCTCCATCGTCGTCGGCTACACCGGCGCCAGGCGCCAGTACGTGCAGTACGAGCTGATGTACGCGGGCGCGCCCGCGTGGGAGGGCGGCGACGGCTTCTCCGGCGTTGGCTCGCGCGCCAGCTACGGCGCGAAGTTCACCAGCGTCGAGGTCATCGAGTCCGAGTTCCCCGTCGACATGACCCGCTTCGAGGTGCTCCCCGACTCCGGCGGCGACGGCGCGTACCGCGGCGGACCCGGCTACGTACGCGAGTACCGCGTCCGTGCCCCAAGCCGCCTCTCCGGCGGAGCGTCGAAGCGCGAGGCCGCGGGCGTCGAGGGCGGCGGCGACGGCCGCAACGCGTGGGTCGTCGTCCACCCCGGCGAGGAGCGCGAGCAGCGCTACCCCGGCATCGTCTCCAACGTCGGCCTCGAACCCGGCGACGTCTTCCGCATCGAGACCGGCGGAGGCGGAGGTGCCCTCCCCGCCGCCGACCGTGACCCCGCCCGCACCCGCGCCGACGTCGAGGACGGCGTCCTCACCCCCGCCAAAGCCCGCGACACCTACGGCCTCATGGACTAAATTCCCACCAGAGGAGGGAACCACCATGCGCAACGGATTCAAGGTCTTCGACGCTGACACGCACCTTCAGCCGTCGGTCGAGACGCTGACGCCCTACATGGACGCCGCGACCCAGGCCCGCCAGCCGGAGCTCGCCCAGTTCCTGCGCGAGGTCAAGACCGGCAGAGCAGGGCAGATATTGGAACCACCGTTCACTCACTGGTACCGCTTCGAGAGCAGGGGCGGATGGGGCAGCGGCAAACCGCGCCACCTCGGCGAGGCCGGGCCGCGCGAGCAGGAGGAGCGCCACTTCCAGAACTTCCAGGGCCGCATCTACCCCTCGCGCTACTCTGAGGACGGAGACATCGAGACCCGCATCCGGGAGATGGACGAGGAGGGCGTGGACGTCGAGCTCATGGTGCACGGCGCGTTCACCGGCCACGACGACCTGAGCGTCGACGCTGCGATGATCGGCGCGGTGCACCGCTTCCTAGACGACGTTTGCGGCCGTTACCCGGACCGCCTCACCTCGCTCATCACCGTGAACGCACGCGATATCGAGAACGCCGTCGGCGAGATCAAGACGTGGGGTGGCTCGCGCTGGGCGCGCGGCGTCATGCTGGAACTCCCCCTCGACTACCCCATCGACCACCCGGACCTCCATCCCGTCTGGGCCGCAGCAGACGACGCCGGGCTTGCCGTCGTCCACCACAGCAACTCCGCCGGTTACCCCGGCTACCGCGACCTCTGGGACAACCCGTTCATCGGACGCACCGCCTCGCACCCGTGGGGCGCGATGCGCATGACCGCCGCCTTCCTCGGCGCGGGCCTGCTCGACAAGTACCCGAACCTCAACCTCGCCATCCTCGAGTCCGGCTTCGGCTGGCTCCCCTTCTGGATGAAGCGCATGGAAGACCAGGTCCACTACATGGGCTACGTCGCCGAGGACCTCCAGCACACCATGGAGGAGTACATGACCGGCGGACGATTCTTCGCCGCCGTCGTCCTCCACGAGGGCCCGGACATGGTGAAGATGGTCTCCGACATGATGGGCGACCACGTCCTCATGTTCGGCTCCGACTTCCCCCACGCGGAGTCCCGCTTCCCCGACTCCGTCGACCTCGTGCTCGGCTGGGACCAGCTCGACGACGACGACAAGCGCCGTCTCTTCTGGGACAACCCCGCCGCCTGCTTCCGCTGGGACTGAGCCTCCGGCAGCGCCGTCATCCCGCACCTGCACAGGCGGTCCCGTAAGGCGGGTTCTCGTTGCGTCACTCAATCATTGCGCTTATCCCGCGCACTCACGTAACCTGTTATATATGCCATTTGAATCTCTACCGGCCCGCCCGCGTCCCACTAACCGTACCCAGCGACACTCCACTCTTTGTGCTGACTGTAGTACGCCCACCGTTGTCCGTTTCCGGCCTCGCCAGGGTAGGCCCGTCTACTGCTCCCCGTGTTTCAGGGCCCGTCGTGCCGGCCGTCTTCCCGCGAAGGGTGGTCCCGCAACGGCATTGCCAGCCGCGGCTCGACCCGGTTCCGGTGGCGCATCGGAGGGTGGAGTTGTGTTTCCCGGCATCCCCCTGCAGGCAGGAACCAGGGCCGCCATCGCCCGGATGAACATAACGGAGCCCACGCCCATACAGGAGAAGTCCATCCCTCACCTCCTGGCGGGCCGTGACGTGATAGGGCAAGCGCGCACCGGGTCCGGGAAGACGCTTGCATTCGCCGCGCCCCTCGTAGAGCGTTGCGACCCGTCACTCCGGCGGGTGCAGGCGTTGGTGCTCGTGCCCACACGGGAACTTGCCATCCAGGTGGCCGGTGTCACCGAGTCCCTCGCTGCATCGCGGCGGCTGCGCACGACGCTGCTGTACGGCGGCCGCTCGCTGCTGCCCGAGGCAAAGGCGCTGGATAGCGGGGCCCACATCGTCATCGGTACGCCGGGCCGCACGCTGGACCACCTCCGGCGAGGCACGCTCGACCTCCGCTCAGTGCGCTTCCTCGTTCTGGACGAGGCGGACGAGATGCTGGACAAGGGGTTTGCTCACGACGTGGAGGCTATCCTCGGCGAGACCCCGTCCGAGCGGCAGACGGCTCTCCTCTCCGCGACCATGCCGGAGTGGGTGGCGAAGACCGCGTCCAGGCAGTTGCACGACCCTGTGACCGTGGAAGTGGACGCCGGGATGCAGGCCGTGCCTACTGTGGAGCACCTCGTCTACTCCATCGAGAAGAGCGACAAGATAGGCGCCCTGCAGACGCTCTTGGACCAGCGCGACGACGCACCGGTCCTCGTCTTTGGCAAGACCAAGCACGGCGTCAAGAAGCTGGCGAAGCAACTCGACGCATTGGGCTATCCGGTCGGCGCGCTCCAGGGGAACCTCAGCCAGAACGCGCGTGAACGCGTGATGGTCGACTTCCGCTCCGGCGCAGCCCCCATCCTCGTGGCAACGAACGTGGCGGCCAGGGGGCTGGACGTCGAAGGCATAGGTCAGGTCATCAACTACGACCTCCCTGACTCGGAACAGCTCTTTACGCACCGCATAGGACGCACGGGCCGCATGGGCCGCACCGGCGAAGCTGTGACGTTCATCACTCCCGAAGAAGAGCGCAAATGGAGCGAGATCCAGCGGGGCCTCGGTCGCCGGTTCACGCGCAAGCCGTGGCGCGCCGCGCGCCGGGGGGCGGCCGCCTGACCTGCAGGCGTCTGGTGTACGGGGACTGATATCCTAAGCCTCTGCAGGAGGCCACCCGTGGAGACCGAACGTATCTTCCCCGGCGTCTGGGAGTTCCGCACCGAGTACGGACGCGACACCGCCGAGCTCTTCACCGACGGCGCGATGCCCCACGCCGCATGGTTCGTCGCCGGCGACCACCCCGCCATCCTCGATCCCGGCCCCACCTCCATCGCCGAGGAGTTGCTCGACGCCATCCGCAAGCTCGGCCACGACACCGACGCCATCGAATGGATCGTGCCGTCGCACATCCACATAGACCACGCGGGCGGCAGCGGCTGGCTCGTGCGCGAACTTCCCCGCGCGAAGGCCGTCTTCCACACGCGCGGCGCGCCGTTCATGCGCGACCCCGCCCGTCTCATCGCGGGCACCGCCGACGTCTTCGGCGAGACGTGGGAGGCTGTCTTCGGCGACATCCTCCCCGTGCCGGACGAGGACATGGTCACGGTCGAGGACGGTGATACGCTCGACTTCGGAAGCGGCGCGCCCTACCGCATCGTCTTCATGCCCGGCCACTCGCTCGACCACATCGGCGTCTACGACGAGGCGAACGAGGCGCTCTACTGCGGGCACGGCCTCGGCAACTACAAGCCGCCCCGCTTCCTTCCCGACCCGCCGATGACGCTCCCGTACTTCGACGTCGACGCCAGCATCGCCTCGATCCGCAAGGCGCGCGAACTCGCGCCGAAGTACCTGCTGCCCGTCCACTCCGGCTTCCTCGCCTCCAACCCCGCATTCGCCATCGACGCCGTCGAGCGCATCACCGTCGAGCTCGGCGAGCTCATCAAGGAAGGCATGGCTGCTGGCAGGAGCGAGGCCGAGATGGAGGTAGACGTCCGCACCCACCTCTTCGCCGACCCCGCGAAGGCCGACCGCTCCTACTGGCCGGTCGTCGTCTCCTACGTGCGCTACTATGAGCGCCAGGCCCGCAGGGCCAAGAACGCCTGACCCGGAGGGACAGCACATGCCGTCGTTCGATGTCGTATCAAAGGTCGATCTCACGGAGGTGGACAACGCCGTCAACGGTGTGAAACGCGAGACCCAGCAGCGGTTCGACCTCAAGGGAACGAAGGCCGGGGTCGAGCGCTCCGGCGGCGCGCTCACCGTCACCGCCGACAACGACCTCCAGCTCCGTCAGGTGCACGACCTGCTCCACACCTACTTCGCCCGCCGTAGTGTCGACAGCGCCGCGCTCGTCTTCGAGACGCCCCAGAAAGCCACCGGCGACAGTCTCCGCCAGCAGGTGACCATCAAGCAGGGCATCGACGGCGACCTCAGCCGCAAGATCGTCAAGGCGGTGAAGGGCACCAAGATCCGCGTGCAACTGGCGATACAGGGCGACGAGCTCCGCGTCTCCGGCAAGAAGCGCGACGACCTGCAGGAAGTCATCGCCTTCATCAAGGAGATGGGCATCGAGCAGCCCCTGCAGTACGTCAACTTCCGGGATTAGTCCGACACCCACGTCAGGATGCGCTCCGGCGTCAGCCGCAGCAGCACCGAGTGCTCATCGTACACATCGTCCAGGAACTGCTGGGCGTCCTCCCCCATGTAGCGCCGCGCTATCGACAGCCCCGTCTCCGCCACGCCTTCGCTGGTGATGACGACCGGCCCCTCCGCCGACACGTACATGTACGGCTCGTCGTGCGTCGAGACGGTGATCGCCGCCCGGCTGTCGCGCCGGAGGTTCTTCACCCGCACGAACGTATCGCTCGTGAACACGATGAACTCGCCGTCGCGGTACTCGTACCAGATCGGGATGGCGTGGGGCGACCCGTCCGCGCGCAGCGTCACCATCACCGCGACGAGCGGCCGCTCCAGGAACGCGGCCATCTGTTCAGGCGTCAAATCGCTCATTGCACCGTGATCGTCTGCCCGCCGTCGACCACGAGCGCGTGGCCGGTCACGAACGACGCCTCCTCGCTCGCTAGGAAGAGCACGCAGTACGCGACCTCCTCCGGCTGTCCCATGCGGTGCAGCGCCGCGACGCGCTGGCCCGCCTCGTAGCGCTGGTCCTCATCGATGGGGCGCGGGCGCGGCGGGAACTCGCGGATGCGGTTCGTGTCGATGGGGCCGGGGCATACGCAGTTGACGCGTATCTCCGGCCCGTAGTCGACCGCCAGCTGCCGCGTCAGGTTCACCAGCGCCGCCTTCGTCGCGCTGTACGACGGATAGCGCGGGCTTGCCCGCAGCCCGAAGCTCGACGCCGTGATGACGATGTTCCCGTGCCCCTGCTCCATGAAGTGCGGGAGCACGGCCTGCACGCCGTGGTAGACGCCGTACAGGTTCAGGTTGATGACGTGGTCCCACTCCTCATCGGACATCTCGTGGAGCTTCTTCCGCACGCCGGTGCCGGCGTTGAAGAAGACCACGTCCAGCCCGCCGAACCGGTCGATGGCGGTGCTCACCATCTCCTCGCACACCGCCTTCTGCGACACGTCGCCGAGCAGGAAGTGCGCCTCGCCGCCGTCGGCCTCGATGAGCCGGTCGGTGCGCGGGTTGCCCCGCTCCGCCACGTCGGCGCAGACCACCTTCGCCCCCTCGCGGGCGAACAGCCGCGCCGTCGCCCTGCCGATGCCGCTCTCGGCGCCGGTCACCACCGCCACCTGCCCGTTCAGCCTGCCGAGTCCGGCCCCCATCCGTAGGTGTTCGCCAGCGTTATTCGTCATCGGCGGTCCCTCCTGCGTGCTGCGCGGCAAGTGTAGCGCAAGCGCCGGGCGGACGCGTCAGGCATGCGCCGTCGAGGTGAACGATACGGACTCAGGGAAGAACGGTTGGCTGGGGATGATGGATTCGAACCATCGTTACCTGATCCAGAGTCAGGCGGCCTACCACTAGCCGAATCCCCAGTGCCTGGGAACCATGATAGCAAACCGGCGTTGCGCTCGCCTCAGAGCGCTCCCAGCGCGGCCTGCAGGCGAGCGACGCAGCGCTCCTTCCCCAGCACCGACAACGTATCGAACAGCGGCGGTGCGGCGGTGCGCCCCGTCACCGCGACGCGTATCGCTCCGAACAGCTGCCCCGTCTTGATGCCCGACCGCTCCGCGAGCGCCCGGTACGCCGTCTCCAGCGGGTCGACGCTCCAGTCGTCTACGCCCTCCGCTTCCGTGAGCGCCGCTTCGAGCGCCGTGCGCGCGCCGTCGGTGTCCAGCCCCTTCGGCACGAGCAGCGTGGGGTCGTAGGTCAGCCGCTCCTCGAAGAAGAACGACAGCATCTCCGGCGCCTCCGACAGCCGCTTCAGCCGCTCGCGCTCCAGCGGCACGATGCTGGCGAGGTAGTCCCGGTCCACCGGCAGCGCGTCCGCGGGGAGCCCGGATGCAGGGTTCTCCAGCCACGGCACGAGGGCGTCCGCCAGAGCGTCGTCGTCCATGCCTCGGATGTACAGGCCGTTGAACCAGTCCAGCTTCTCGATGTTGAACACCGCCGGACTCGCCACGATGCGCTCCGGCGTGAAGTGCTCGAGGAGCTCGTCCTTCGAGAACACCTCGCTCGTCTCGTCGAGCGACCAGCCGAGGAGCGCGAGGAAGTTGAACATGGCTTCCGGCAGGTAGCCCATGTCGCGGAACTCCAGCACGGACGCCGCGCCGTGGCGCTTGCTCAGCTTGGAGCGGTCCGGCCCCAGGATGAGCGGCAGGTGCACCAGCACCGGCATCTCGTAGCCGAACGCCTCGTACAGCAGCCGGTGTCGCGGGGCGCTTGGCAGCCACTCCTCCGCCCGCATCACGTGCGTTATCTCCATCAGGTGGTCGTCCACCACGTTCGCGAGGTGATACGTCGGGTAGCCGTCCGACTTCAGCAGTACGAAGTCGTCCAGCAGCGAAACGTCGAACGTCACCTCGCCGCGAATGAAGTCGTTGACCGTGATAGTGCCCTCGGTCGGCATCTTGAACCGCACGACGGGCGGGTTGGGGTTCTCCTTGCGCGCCTGCTCGGCCTCCTCCATCGTGCGGCAGCGTCGGTCGTAGCCCGTCGGCTGGCGCGCCTTCTGCCGTTCCTTCCGCACCGCGTCGAGCCGCTCCGGCGTGCAGTAGCAGTAGTACGCCTTCCCCTCCGACAGTAGCCGCTCTGCGTGCTCCCGGTACAGGTCCAGCCGCTCCGACTGCACGTACGGCCCGTGCGGCGTGTCCGAACCCGGCCCCTCGTCCCAGTCGAGGCCGAGCCACCGGAGCGCGTCGAGGATCGTGTCGACCGAGCCGGGGACCATCCGCGCCTGGTCGGTGTCCTCGATGCGCACGATGAACGTCCCGCCGGTGTGGCGGGCATACAGCCAGTTGAACAGCGCCGAGCGGATGTTGCCGACGTGCGGGTCGCCGGTCGGGCTCGGTGCGTACCGGACACGTACCGTCATGCGTCAGCTCTTGGTGGAGGGCAGGAACGGCGCGAGCTTGTCCATGAACGAGGAGAGCGTGCGCGTCTGTATCCAGATGTCGCCGCTGCCGGTGAACTTCAGCACCAGCCCCTCGCCGCCCGCGATGAGCGAGCCGAGACCGCCGACCTTGCCCACCGAGTACTGCACGTTGTCCGTGAACGCCACGACGTGCCCCGTGTCCACGACGAGTTCGCTGCCCGGCTGGATGTTGAGCTTCTTGATGGCGCCGTAGGAGTTGACGTGCACCGTGCCCTGTCCGCCCTCGGCGTAGGCGCGGAGGAAGAAGATCTTCTCCCCGCTGAACATACCCTTCATGCCCTGGAACTTGGCGTCCGTGTACACGTTATCCGTGCAGGCCAGGAACGAACTGCCCTGGATGAAGAGGTCCTGCCCCGGCCACAGCTCGTGGGAGATGATGTCGCCCGGCGTCGGGGGCGCGAGGCTGATCCAGCCGCCGCCCGGTCCCGCCGTGAACGTGTTGAGGAAGAACGACTCGCCGCCCAGCATCCGCTTGAAGCCGCCGAACAGTCCGCCGCCTCCGCCCATGCCCGTCCGCATCTCCAGCCCCTGCTGGGCTGCCATCGCTCCGGGCTCCGCCTTCAGCGACTCTCCCGGCGAAAGCTCCGCCGTGAGTATCGTGAAACTGGGGTCGAACTCGATCTCCGTCCTCATCCCGTCATCTCCTCCTGGTCGCCGCCTCCGGAGGGCGGCTCCTCACAAGACCAGTCTATCACCCGTGCTGGTTCCCCCTCGCCTCTCACACCCCGATGCGCTATGCTTGGCGCGTTAAGAGCAAAGCCACCACGAGAGGAGGCGACCTCATGCTTACTGCAGAGCAGAACGAACGACTTACTCGCGTAGGCCCCGGCACCCCGATGGGCGAGCTTATGCGCCGCTACTGGCACCCCATCGCCGCGAGCGTCGAGCTCGACGCCGACAACCCCACGAAGGAAGTGCGCCTGCTCGGCGAGGACCTCGTCCTCTACCGCGACGCAAGCGGTACTGTCGGCCTCATCGAACCCTCCTGCGCGCACCGCAAGGCCAACCTCTCCTACGGCATCCCCGAGGAGAACGGCATCCGCTGCGCCTACCACGGCTGGATATTCAACGAGACCGGCCAGTGCGTCGATCAGCCCTCCGAGCCTGAGGGCTCCAAGTTCAAGGAGAAGGTGCGCATCAAGGCGTACAAAGCGCAGGAGCTGGGCGGCGCCATCTTCGCCTACATGGGGCCGGAACCTGCGCCCCTGCTTCCCCGCGTCGACGTCCTCGTCTGGCCGGGCGTCCGGCGCACGCAGTCCATCATGATCCCGTGCAACTGGCTGCAGTGCCACGAGAACTCGCTCGACCCGCTCCACTTCCAGTGGCTGCACCGCTACTGGGGGGGCTGGGTGATGAACCGCAACAAGCCCCCCGAGATGCGCGACCTCTGGAACGCACGCATCGGCTCGCGCGGCGCCGACCACCGCAAGATCGGCTTCGAGGTCACCGACTACGGCGTGATCAAGCGCCGCCTCGTCGGTGACGAGACGGAGGAGAACGACTACTGGCGGATGGGACACCCCATCCTCTTCCCCCACGTCCTCCACATCACCTCCAACCTCCAGTACCGCGTGCCCGTGGACGATACCCACACCCTCCACTTCGTCGTCGACCTCGAGCCGCTCGAACCCGGCCAGGAGCAGCCGGACGTGGTGCCCCACGAGGAGGTCCCCGTCTACAACCCGGACGGCACCATCAAGGCTGACTGGGTGCTCGGGCAGGACCAGGCTGCGTGGGTCATGCAGGGCCCCATCACCGACCGCACGACCGAGCGCCTCGGCGTCTCCGACGTCGGCCTCATCATGTTCCGCCGCATGCTCGAGGAGCAGATGCGCATCGTCGAAAGCGGCGGCGAGCCCATGAACGTCATCCGTAACCCGGACGAGAACGAGATCCTCATCTACCCGGTGGAGTTCTTCGAGTACCCCGGCTTCGAGGGCAGCATGCGCGGGCCGTTCAAGGACATCGTCGTCAACAACACCATCGAGGCCGAGCTCTCCGGCGAGGGCGCCAAGCTCCCGGAGTGGGAGGGCATCGAGATAGACGACCCCGCCGCCGTCCGCCGCAACCGCATGGTCGGCGACGTCATCTAGCGCGCCGCACACACCACGCTGACCGGAGGGCTCGCCATCGACGAGCCCTCCGTCATTCCTGCTGTAGGCAGGAATCTCGCCTCCCCCTCGCCCCCTGGGAGAGGGCAACGCGCGCCAGCGTGTGGGTGAGGGTTCCCCTCTCCCTTGAGGGGAGAGGAACGCGCTTTAGCGCGCGGAGAGGGTGAACCGGACGCGGGGCGCAGCCCCCCGTCATTCCTGCACCGGCGGGAATCCAGAGTGACCGGGCAGGTCACACGGTGGGGGTGTGGTGCGGGGTGTCTGGTGTAGGGGCATCCCTCGTGGGTGCCCTGTTCCCCCTCGCCCCCTGGGTGAGGGTCCCCCCCCCCACTTGAACCACCCTTCGCTGCACGCTACGCTGCCCGCGTCGTCCCGTTGCCATGGAAGGAGGGCCCCATGAAAGCGAAAGGCATACGCTCGTGGAACTACAGCGTCGCCGACCTCGAAGATGCAGTGCGGTTCTACCAGGAGTTGTTCGGGGCCGAGGTCACGACCAGGCACCAGGTGCGCGGCGTCGACGTCGTCCGCCTCCGCGTGGGCGACTTCGCCATCGGCCTGTTCGACGGCTCGGCAGGCGAGAATGAGGGCGTCCCGCACCACACCTTCGACCTCGAGGGCCCGGCCGACCCCGCTGAGCTGCAGCGCGAGATCGAAGGGCGCGGCTTCACCGTCGACCACATCCGTGAGCACCGCGACGGAGCGGGCTACTCGCTCTACGTCGACGACCCCAACGGCAACCACCTGGAGCTGTCCGTCGGGCAGGGCTGAACCATCGCCATGCCCCCGGCCATCGTCGTCCTCGGCAGCATCAACATGGACCTCATCGGGGCCGCTCCCCGGCTGCCGTCGCCCGGCGAGACCGTCCTCGGCGGCGACTTCTCCACCGCGCCGGGCGGCAAGGGCGCCAACCAGGCGGTTGCGGCGGCCCGCATGGGAGCTTCTGTCCGCATGATTGGCCGTGTCGGCAGCGACGTATTCGCCCCGCAACTCCTGGACAACCTCACGGCAAACGGTATCGACGTAACCGGCGTCATGGAGGATCCCGGCGCCGCATCCGGTGTCGCGATGATCCTCCTCGACGCGTCCCGCGAGAACCGCATCCTGGTCGCCAGCGGCGCGAATATGCGCTGCGACGACACGCAGGTCGACGCCGTGAAGTCGGCATTGGAGGGCGCGGACGCGCTCATGCTCCAGTGCGAGATACCGCCCGCGGTGTCGCTGAAGGCTGCTCGTATCGCAAAGGAGATGGGCGTGCGGGTCGTCTGGGACCCCGCACCTGCCGATGCCTTCCCGCCGGAGGCGTACGAACTCGTCGACGTCCTGACCCCGAACCAGGCCGAGGCCGCCGCGCTGACCGGCATCGACGTCACCGACGCAGCGTCTGCCGAGTCAGCGGCCCGCGCCCTAGTCTCACGCGGCGTAAGAGCCGTCGTCGTCAAGCTCGGCGAGCACGGCGCGTTCTACCTCTCGAACGCCGACAGCGGCTACCAGCCGGACGCCGCCAGCGGCTACGTACCGCCCTTCGAGGTCGATGCCGTCGACACCGTCGCAGCGGGCGACGCCTTCGGCGCGGCCATGACCTGCGCCCTCGCCGAGGGCAAGCCGCTCGGGGAGGCGGTCAGGTACGGCGCAGCCGCGGGCGCGCTCGCCGTCACCCGCCCCGGCGCGCAGGACGCCATGCCCACCCGCGCGGACGTGGAATCGCTCCTCTGACTCCCTCTCCCTACAAGGGGAGAGGGTTGGGGTGAGGGTACTGCGGGTAGGGACGGCGCGGGGTTTGTCATGTTGAGCGAAGCCGAAACATCTCTCGGGCTGTGCCTGGTGTAGGGGCGTCCCTTGTGGGCGCCCTTTCGTCCCCCTCGCCCCTTGGGAGAGGGCAACGCGCGCCAGCGTGTGGGTGAGGGTATTCCCTCTCTCCCTTGAGGGGAGAGGAACGCGCTTTAGCGCACGGAGAGGGTGAACCGGACGTGGGGCGCAGCCCCCGTCATTCCAGCACCGGCTGGAATCTAGGGTGCGCGGGCAGCGCACGTGGGGTGTGGCAAGGTGGGGGATATTGTCATGCTGAGCGGAGCGCCAGCGGAGTCGAAGCATCTCTCGGGTGTTCCCCGTCGTTCCTGCGTAGGCAGGAACCCCGCACCCCCCCTCGCCCCCTGGGAGAGGGCAACGCGCGCCAGCGTGTGGGTGAGGGTTCCCCCCGCGACGGGTGAGGGTTGGCGCGACATGCTAATCTTCCCCCTGCGGAAGGGGGGTGTCGCCATGCAACGATCGAATGGCTCGCTGACCATCCACGCGGGAAGGGTGCTCGACGGCACCGGCGCGGCTGCCGCGACCGACGTCGTTGTGCGGATCGAGGGGTCGCGCATCGTGTCGGTGGGCCCCGCCTCCGACGCCGCGCCCCCTGACGGGCATGTGCTCGACTTCTCCAACGCAACGCTACTGCCCGGCCTCATCGACTGCCACACGCACACGAACATGCCCGGCGACGGCAGGCGCGGCGAGGACGTCCACCTCGTCGACGACGACGCCATCCGCCTGCTGCGCTCGGCGCACAACGTGGGACGCGCCCTCGAGACCGGCGTGACCACCGTCTGCGACTGCGGCGGCTGGAACCAGACCACCTTCCGCCTCAAGGACGGCCTGGAGCAGGGCGTCGTGCACGGCTCCCGCGTCCTCGCCTCCGGCCGCCCGATTACGGTCAGCGGCGGCCACTGCTGGTTCATGGGCTGCGAGGCCGACGGCGTGGATGGCGTCCGGCACGCCGCGCGCCAGCTCATCAAGGAGGGCGCCGACTTCCTCAAGGTCATGGCGACGGGCGGCAGCACGCTCGGCAGCGACCCGTTCCGTCCGCAGTTCTCACCCGAGGAGTTGAACACGATCTCGCTGGAAGGACACCGCCGCGACCGCAAGATCTTCGCCCACTGCCGCTCGAACGAGGCGATGCGCATGGTCGTCGACGCCGAGTACGACGTGATCATGCACGGCTGGTTCGCCAACGAGCACGGCGAAAGGGTCTTCGACGAGCGCCTCGCTGCCGACATCGCCGAGCGCGGGATCTGCGTGAACCCCACGCTGCAGATCACCCGCAGCCGCATCCCCGTCCTCCAGCAGCGCGTGGACAACGGCACCGCAACCGGGGAGGAGACGGCTATGCTGGACCGGATGCTCCGTGGCCACGCCACCACCCTCGATCAGATGGGCAGACTCATCGAGCACGGCGTCCAGCTGATAGCCGGCTCCGACTGCGGCTGGGGCGTCTACCCGTTCGGACGCTTCGACCTCGAGCTCGCCGCGATGGTGGACGCGGGACTCACCCCCGCCGGAGCAGTCGCTTCGGCGACGGGAGGCAACGCGAAAGCGCTCGGGATCGACGACACCGTCGGCACGGTGGCGCCGGGCAAGGAAGCCGACCTGCTCGTCGTCGACGGCAACCCGGATGAACACATATCCGACGTCGCCCGCGTGCTCGCCGTCCTGAAGGCCGGGCGGGTCGTCGTCAACAACGCCACCTGAGGTTCGCCATGGACATGGGTCTGACAGGCAAGGTCGTGCTCATCACGGGCGCGGGACGGAACATCGGACGGGCGACCGCCGAAGCGTTCGCCGCCGAAGGCGCGCGCCTCGTGCTCACGACGCGCCGCAGCGGCGATCTGCTGGAGCAGGCCGCCGATGCCTGCCGCGCCGCCGGCGCCGAGGTCGCGACCGCGCTCTGCGACGTCGGTGACGAGGAACAGGTGCAGGCGATGGTGCAGACTGCCGAGCGCGCCTTCGGCGGCGTCGACGTCCTCGTCAACAACGCGACGAACCGCGTCGCGGGGCCGTTCCTCCAACAGTCCAACGAGGACTGGCGCGCCACCGCCGCCGCCAACCTGGACGGCCCCATCTTCGCCAGCCGCGCGGTGCTGCCGGGCATGGTCGAGCGCGGCTGGGGACGTATCGTCAACTACTCCGGCGTCTCCGCCTATCGCGGAGGCACGGCCCTGAAGGCCGCCGTCAAACTCGGCGTCGTCGGCCTCACCCGTGGCCTTGCCCGCGAGTTTGGCAAGCACGGCGTCACCGTGAACGCCATCGCCCCGGCCTCCATCGAGGGCGAGCGCGACCCCGGCACCGAGCGCGACGTCGACGTCTCCGGCATCGACCCCAGGCTCCCCATCCCGCGCTTCGGCCAGCCTGAGGAGGTCGCGGCCCTCGTCGTCTACCTCTGCAGCACGCACGCGGCCTACGTGACGGGCCAGACCTTCCACATCAACGGCGGAGAGATACTCCAGTAACGTTCAACGAGGAGACCCCATGACCCAGCAAGCCCCGCTCGACACACTCGCCGCCTACATCGCCGGTGCCCTCGACCGCCCGCTTCCGCCCGCCGTCCTGGAGAAGACGAAGCACCACGTCCTCGACACCATCGCGGCGATGGTCACCGGCTCCCGTCTCAAGCCCGGCGAGGCCGCCATCAACTTCGTCCGCTCGCAGGGAGGCGTCCCTGAGGCCGCCGTCGTCGGCTCGAACGTCGTCACCACGGCCATCAACGCCGCCATGGCCAACGGCATGCTCGCCCACTCCGACGAGACCGACGACTCCCACGCGCCGTCGCTCACGCACCCCGGCTGCGCCGTCGTACCCGCCGCGCTCGCCGTGGCCGAGCGCCAGGACGCCTCAGGCGAGGCGCTGCTCCGCGCCGTGGCCCTCGGCTACGACGTCGGCTCGCGCATCGCGCGGCTCATGGGCGGCATCGACGCCCGGGGCTGGCACGGCCACGCGACGCACACCATCGGCCCCATGTTCGGCTCCGCGGCTGCCGCGTCGGCACTCGTCGGACTCGACCCGCGGGGCGTCCGCTACGCCCTCTCCTACACCGCGCAGCAGGCCTCCGGCATCACGTCGTGGGCCCGCGACTCCGAGCACGTCGAGAAGTCGTTCGTGTTCGGCGGCAACGGCGCGCGCTCCGGCGTCACCTCCGCGCTCTTCGTCGAGAGCGGCATGTCCGGCGAGGAGGACGCCTTCGAGGGCGACAACGGCTTCCTGGATGTCTTCTGCCCCCGCCGCGACGAGTTCCCCCAGTGGGTCGCCAGCCTCGGCGACCACTACGAGATCACGCTCACCAACATCAAGAAGTTCTCCGTCGGCTCGCCCATACAGGCTGCCGCCGAAGCGATGACCTCCCTCGTCGTCGAGCACGGCCTCGCCGCCTCGGACATCCGGGAGGTCGAGGCGCTGCTCCCGCCGCAGGGCGCCAACATCGTCAACGGACGCCACATGCCGGACGTGAACCTCCAGTACTGCATGGCCGTCATCGCGCTCGACGGCGGCAGGCTCACCTTCCAGGCCACCCACACCTACGAGCGCATGAGCGACCCCGCCGTCGTCGACCTCATGGCGAGGGTTCGCCTGCAGGGCAACCCCGAGTTCGCAGGGAT
Source organism: Dehalococcoidia bacterium (assembly GCA_034422595.1). GTDB lineage: Bacteria > Chloroflexota > Dehalococcoidia > Lucifugimonadales > Australimonadaceae > Bin16. Next base: position 47,738 of record DAOUJO010000005.1, read on the forward strand.
GGAGCGCCAGCGCCCTGCAACTGTGCGCATCCACACCGCGAACGCCGTCCTGGAGCGCCACGTCCCCGCCGTCCACGGCACCGCGGACAACCCCATGACGACTGAAGAGGTCGACGAGAAGGCCTTGGACCTCATCGGCGGTGTCTACGGCGAGCAGCGCGCCCGCGACGTCGTCGCCGCCGTCCACGCCCTCGACACAACCCCCGCCTCCGTCCTCCGCCCCCTCCTCACCGAGGCATAGCCGCGCGACGGATCTCCAGCCTCAGCGCGCTGGACCCGCGCGAATGAAGGCGAACTGGGCCAACAGGAACACCATGCCGATCACGGCAGTCTCGAGGACTACGGACAGCAGGAGCCGCCATTCGCCGTCGGTGATCTCGCCGTAGCGGACGTAGAAGTGCAGGCGCCCGGTGAGGCTGCTGCTAACGGCGACTACTAGGGCGGCCCAGACCAGGCGCGTAGCCCGCCGGCCGGCGGTCAGTGCCCGGACCGCCGCATGCGCCATGACGGCGATGCAGAGTATCCTCAAGGCGAACATCCACCAGCTCAGCATGTAGTCCGACACCCGGGCCCAGAACGGGATATCTTGATGCCAATCGGCCCGTATCCAGATCACGGCGGAGTAACTGACGACGGCAACGATGGCGATGGCGAGGAGGACGTTGGCGCTCCGGGTCATCACCCGCATACGCCCATCCTTGTCCATATCCGGCTTCAGCGCCCCCCTAATACACCCCCGGGAATATCCGGTACTTCACCAGCGACTTGTACTCCGCCCACTTCTCCTCGCCGTACTTCTCGGCGCAGTGCTTGTCGTCGTCGCGCTGGCGCGAGGTGAATAGCGAGACGATGAAGATGAAGTAGACCCACGCCCACGGATTGCCGAAGTGGCCGAATATCAGGGCGACCGAGAGCGAGGCGAACCCCTCGCCCATGTAGTTGAAGTGGCGGGCCACGCCCCAGTAACCGCTGTACAGGATCTTGCGCTCGCCGACCTCGATGTACTTCGGCTCGATGATCCCGAGGAACTTGCGGTCAGGGAACCGCTTGAACATGTACTTCTGCATGTTCGCGCCGCGCGAGATGCTCCACCCGAACAGGAAGAGCAAGGGCGTTCCGACCAGCCACACATACGACCACGGCGCCGAGAACCCGGGGTCAGGGTGAGCCGCCATGCCCCACAGCGGGAGGATGAACAGCCATCCGTAGATCACGAGGCCGCCCCAGAACAGCATGAAGCCGAGCCGCTCATGGATCAGGTCGTAGGTGTACAACTGGACACGCTCGAAGACGAAGTAGTCGAGGATGTAGAACGTGAAGAACGCCGCGTACAGGAACACGCCCGGGTTGGCGTTGTCGCCGAACCGGTCGTAGTGGTACGCGGCCCCGGACAGCGCGTTGAGCGACAGCATCGCCCCGCCGACGACGTAGAACCACATCTTGATGTCGAAGCGGTCCTTGAACAGCGAGATCTCCCGCACGCGCCCGGTCCACAGCTCCGCGAGAGGGCCTTTCGTACTGTCACCCTTCGGCTGGCTGAACACGGCCACGAGCGCGAAGATGAGCGTGAAGACCGTCCCGCCCGCCACGGAGTAGACCGACGCCCGGTAGAACCACTCGCGCGGCATCCCGGTGACCTCCGTGGCCCACACGATGAGCACGATAACGAACACCAGGAGACCGTTCAGCCGGTAGTTGCGGGGTTGGCCGGTCGCCTCGTCGATGACGTAGCCGGGCACCCGTCGTGCCGGCAGGATGATCTGCAACACGGCGAACACGGCGAAGACGATGAGCGGGGTGAAGAACCCCCAGACCGCTTCCGTACCGGAAAGCTCGAAGAGATGTTCGATGCCGAGCCATTCGATCATGACGGGACACCCCCTTCCTCAGTGACGCGGCCATTATGGGGACGGGCGCGGAGGCGGGTCAATGATGCTGACTGCCGTTCCCGGTGAGCCTGTCGAACCACGCCATCGGAACCGCGCGCTAGCCGCCAGCCTTCAGAAGCGGTGCTTCCTCATCACCCGCTCGAACTCGTCGAGAGGCAGGGCATGCGCCGTGCGTCCGTTGAGGCCGGTCATCGTCTCCGCGGAGGTCAGCGCGTTGATGATGGACTCCTCCACCGCCTCTGCCGTGGCGTCGAAGAGAGGATCGATGTGGGCCAGGGGAAGCATCCTGACGTCGAGGGGTTCGTCGGCGCCCGTGACGTGATTCCCGGTGGAGAAGGCCAGGAAGATGTCGCCGCTCCCGTTGTGCCCCGAGCCTCCGGCTCTGGACAGACCGACGGTTGCCCGCTTCGCCAGCCGCTGGCACTGGATGGGGAGGAGAGGCGCATCCGTAGCCACGACGATGATGATGGAGCCGCCGCCGTTGCCGGTGTTTCCGGGACGCGGAGTTACCTCGGGACCAATCTCCAGTCCTACGGGCACACCGTCGACGCGCAGGTCGGCGCGGGTGCCGTAGTTGGCCTGTACCAGTGCGCCGACGGTGAATTGGCCGCTCTTCGTCTCCACCAGCCGGGAGGACGTGCCGATACCGCCCTTGAAATCGTGACAGGTCATGCCGGTGCCTCCCCCCACGCCTCCTTCAGCGGGGATGCCGCTGGAGGCCGAGGCTATGGCCTGGAACACGTGCTCCTTGCTGACGTGGAAGGCGTCGATGTCGTTGAGGAAGCCGTCGTAGGTCTCCGCGACGACCGGCAGCAGCCAGCGTTCGGCGTAGCCGTTGTCGACCGCGTACTCCACGAGGGCGTCCCGCACGAGGCCCACTTGGTGCGTGTTGGTGATGCCGATGATCGACCCCAGCATCCCCGACTCCTCGATCCACGGGATGCCGGTCATCTCGCCGTTCCCGTTGAAGGAGAAGCAGCCGCAGAAGGCGTTGTCCTTCCAGATGTCACCCTCGCGGGGAACGACGACCGTGACCCCCGTCCGGGCGATGCGCGGGTCGTCGTGGATGAGCGTGGTGTGACCCACCAGCACACCGTCCACGTCCGTGATGGCGTTGTACTGCCCGGTGGGCATGCGGCCAACAGCAAGGCCGAGGTCTCGTAATCGTGCGCGTGCCATAACGCCTCCCCATCTGCGGCAAGAGCCGCTCTGTCACGCTGGAAAGATAGCAATCCCCGCGCGCATCTGCGCGCCTTGACTGTCCCCTCTCAGGTCCCTTCTCCCTTGAGGGGAGAAGGCTAGGATGAGGGTGAACCGGTGGGGCGAGGTGTGCATCCATTCCGTGGTGAACGGCATCCCGCTCCTCATGCCCGCTCGTGTGAGCCTGTCGAACCACGCCTCACCCCTCCTTTTGGTATGCTCGCCACGACCGCCACGAGGGGAGGTTCGCCATGACCACGCGCCAACTGCCCACCGAAGAGGAAGTGCTCGGCTACTTCGAGTCGCTCAGCAACTGGGGGCGCTGGGGCGACGACGACCAGCTCGGCACGCTCAACCTCGTCACGCCGGAGAAGCGGAAGCAGGCCGCGGCGCTCGTCAAGGACGGCCTCAGCATCGGCTGTGCCCGCCCCGTCAGCACCCAGTACGCGCTCGACCAGCCGATAACGCCCGTCCACTTCATGGTCGACACCGGCGAGGAGTACTGCCTCGACGACGAGAAGGAGTGGACGACCCAGACCTCCGCCGACTACTTCGGCATGGCCATCCACGGCCCCGGCCAGACGCACCTGGACGCGCTCTGCCACCAGTTCTGGCAGGGGAAGATGTACAACGGACGCCCCTCCAGCCTCATATCGTCGAGCGGGAAGGCGGCGTTCGGCGCGGTCGACGGCATGAAGGACGGCCTCGTGACCAGGGGCGTGCTCCTCGACCTTGCGAAGATGCGCGACGTTCTCTGGTACGAGCCCGGCGAGGCCGCCTACGTGGACGACCTCGAGGCGGCGGAGAAGGCGCAGGGCGTGCGCGTCGAGGAAGGCGATGCGCTCCTGCTCCGGTTCGGCTGGTCGAAGCGGCGCTACATGCTCGGCCCCGTGCCGCGTGAGGGCAGGCGCGCCGGCCTGCACGCCTCCTGCCTGCCCTGGCTCCACGAGCGCGGCATCTCCGTCCTCGCGTGCGACAGCGCGCAGGAGGTGCGCCCCACCGGCTACGACCGCTTCTTCGGCCCCATCCACTCGGTGGGGCAGGTCGCGATGGGCCTCTGGCTCGTCGACAACGCCGATTTCGACGCGCTCGCCGAGGCGTGCGCCCGGACGGGGCGCTACGAGTTCATGTTCACCGTCGCGCCGATGAACTTCCCGCTGGCGACCGGCTCGCCCCTGAACCCGATTGCCGTCCTCTAGCGTGGACATCCGTGAGGGTGGACTGTCTGGTGTAGGGGCGTCCCTTGTGGGCGCCCAACGAGGAGCGCGCTGACCCATGGAAGCCATCCTCACGGCGCTCGGCTACCTCCTCGACCCCACCTACTGGGTCGTGCTTCTCAGCGTCGTCGTGCTCGCCGCGATCGCGAGCGCCATCCCCGGCATGAACTCCTTCCTCGTGATGGCGCTCGCCTTCCCCTTCATCCTCTTCGAGGTCAGGGAACCCGCCATCGGGCTCGTCGCCCTCGCGACCATCAGCGGCGTCAGCAACACGCTCGACTCCGTGCCCGCCATCCTCATCGGGCAGCCGAGCGCCGCAACGCAGGTGACGTTCCTGGAGGGCCACCAGCTCGCCCGGCGGGGGCGGGCCGCGCATACGCTCGGGGCGGTCTACGCCGTCTCCGCGCTCGGCGGCATCGTCGGAGCGGCGCTGCTCACCATCGCCATCCCCGTCGCGCGCCCGTTCGTGCTGCGGTTCGGCTTCCCGGAGATAGCCGCGACCGGCATGGTCGGCATCGCCATGGTCATCGTGCTGAGCCGGGGCGCGATGGTGCGCGGCCTCATCTCTGCGCTCGTGGGGATGCTGCTCGGCATGATCGGCACGATGGGCAGGCTGACGGTGGACCCGTTCGTTAGCATGCCGCTCGTGCCGTTCATCATCGGCCTGTTCGCGCTGCCGGAGCTCGTCGACCTGATGATGAGCCGCCGACCGGTGGCCGCGGAAGGCGCGACCTTCGGCAGGAGCGAGGTCCTGCGCGGCGTGGGCTACGGCATCTCCCGGTGGAAGATGACGGTGCGGCAGTCCGCCTTCGGGGTCTTCCTCGGCGCGATTCCGGGCGTCGGCTCCGCCGTGGTGGACTGGCTGGCGTACGCGTTCGGCATCATCCTCACGAAAGACCGCTCGGAGTTCGGCAAGGGCTCGCTGGACGGCGTGCTGTTCGCGGAGTCCGCCCAGAACGCGAAGGAGGCGGGCGCGGCGCTGCCCACCCTGGCGCTCGGCGTCCCCGGCGCGCCGACGTGGGCGCTCGTCGTCGTGGCCATGATCCCGTACGGTGTCGCGCCCGGCCCGGAGATGCTCGGGACGCACGCGCACATCACCATCCTCCTCGTCATAACGCTGGCGCTCGCGAACCTCATCATCTCCGGCATCGGCGTGGGCGTCACCGGCTTCCTCGCGCGCCTCACCGCCGTCCCGTACCCCATCATCGGCGCGGTCGTCATCCCCATCGCGCTGCTCTCCACCTTCGTGGACACGACGAGCTGGCGGGGCATCCAGATCGCCCTCGGCATCGGCGCGATGGGGCTCGTGATGAAACGCTACAACTGGCCGAGGCCGCCCATGATCCTCGGCTTCATCCTCGTCGACGTCATCGAGCGGAACCACTTCAACGCGGTCAGCATCCACGGCTACCCCGGCTCGCTCACCCGCCCCATCACCATCGTCATCCTGCTCATCGCGATCACCGTCGCCGCGGTGCTCCTACGCTCCGTCAGACGCATGGAGCGCGAAACGGAGCTCGCCGTGGAGGAGACCGGCGCGGAAACCACCCCGGCCCGTGGGTGGAAGGAGCGCTTTCTGAACCCGGACGTGCTCATCCCGCTCGTGGTCATGGCGGGGATGGCGCTGCTGCTGTCCGACCACCTGTCGCACCCCGTGCAGGACCGCTGGCGGTTCACCACCTACCCGTTCTGGCTGCCGGTCATCGCGCTGGGACTGCTCGGTTTCGAGCTGTGGCGAGGACTGCGCGGCCGGCCGCACGCCTCCACCATCATGGACCTCGGCCTCGTCAGCGGAAACGCCGAGGGCGCGCGGGAAGCGGCGTACCGGATGCTGGGCCTGTTCGCCCTCTTCCTGCTGATCGGCACGACCGTCGGGCTCAGGTGGGGCGCGCTCGCGTTCGCGCTCGCAGGGCCGATCGTGCTGCTGCGCGGGTACGGGCGGTTCCTCATGGCGCTCATCGCCGCCGCGGTCGTCGGGATATTCATCAAGGTGTTCCTGGACAACATCCTCTTCGTCATCTACCCGGAGCCGTTCATCCGCAACTGGTTCACGGGAGGCTAGGCGCGGCGCAACTCCGACAGCGCGTCGGAGAGGTCGTCCGGCAGCGGCGACTCGAACGTCTTACGCTCCGTTTCCCCCGGAGGCATCGCTATCTCCAGCCGCGCGGCGTGCAGGAAGTGACGGGGCACGAGCGGCGAGCGCCTGCCGTACACCGGGTCGCCCACGAGCGGGTGGCCGAGCGAGGCGAGGTGTACGCGTATCTGGTGCGTGCGCCCGGTGACCGGATGCGCCTCCACCAGCGTGAACCTGCCGTACGGCCCGTCGAAGCGTTCCACTACCCGATACTGCGTAAGAGCCGCGCGTCCTCCCTCCACCACCGCCATCTTCTTGCGCAGCTTCGGATGCCTGCCGATGGGCGCATCGACCTCGTCCTCCGTCTTACGCAGAGTCCCTGCCGTCAAAGCAACGTAAGACTTGTCGACGCTGCGCTCCTTCATCTGGCGCGAGAGGCTGCGGTGCGCCGCGTCCGTCTTCGCCACGACGATGAGGCCGGACGTGTCCTTGTCGAGCCGGTGCACGATGCCGGGGCGCTCCACCCCGCCGATGCCCGGCAGGTCCGGCACGAGCGCCAGCAGCGCGTTGACGAGCGTGCCGTCCGGGTGTCCCGGCGCGGGGTGCACCGTGAGCCCCGCCGGTTTGTCCACCACGATGAGCTGATCGTCCTCGTAGACGATGCCGACGGGGATGTCCTGCGGCGCGAGGTCGAGCGGCGACGGCGGCGGCACGACGACGACCACCACATCGCCGTTGCGCACGGCGGCCGACGGCTTGACGGGGCGTCCGTTGACGGTGACGCGGCCCTCCCGCGCGAGCGCAGCCGCCCGCGAGCGGCTGAACGACGGATCGCGCGCCTGCACGAACGTGTCCACCCGCGAACCGGTGTCGGCCTCGCTTGCGGTGAATCGCGCCTCCCTTTCGGGTCCCTTCCCCCTCGATGGGGGAAGGTCAGGATGGGGGTGAACCGGCGGGGTGGACGCGGAGTTACGCATCGCTTGCGCCTTCCCTAGTCGGAGTACTCCTCGTCGCCGGGGGTGCTCGTGGTGACGAGCGTGGGGCGGGGCGTCGGCCGGGTCAGGAGCAGCACGGCGCCGAAGATGATGATGCCGGTGACGATGGACGCGTCCGCGAGGTTGAAGATGTACCAGGGGCCGACGTCGATGAAGTCGGTGACGTGCCCCAGCCTGATGCGGTCGGCCAGGTTCCCGAACGCGCCCGCGAACATCAGGCCCAGGCTCGTCTGCACCCAGACGCCCGGCGTGCCCTGCGAGCGGTAGAAGAGGACGAGCACGACGATGCCGACGATGGAGGCGATGGTCAGCGGCATGTTGTTCCCGCCGAACAGCCCGAACGCGCTTCCCGTGTTCGCGACGTGCGTGAAACGGAAGAAGCCCTCCTCCGGCCAAGACGAGTACATCGGGAGGTAGAGCTCGATGCCCAGCTTCGAGAACTGGTCCGCCGTGAATACCAGCAGCGCGATCAGGATGACCAGCCCGTGCCTATAGAGGAATGCGACCATCGCTCCCCAGTTTATCAGCAGGCGCTGGTAGAATCCCCGTATCCCCGGAGAAGGACGTACGACGATGGCGAACAACGGCACAGCGCCCCGTGTGATTGACCTGCGCAGCGACACGCTCACGAAGCCCACCGACGCGATGCGCCGCGCGATGGCCGAGGCCGAGGTCGGCGACGACGTCTACGGCGAGGACCCGACCGTCAACCGGCTGGAGGAGACCGCCGCGCGCCTCATGGGCAAGGAGGCCGGCCTCTACGTCACGAGCGGCACGATGGGGAACCTCGTCTCCGCGCTCTCGTGGTGCAACCGGGGCGACGAGTTGGTCTGCGGCGTGGACGCGCACCTGCTCGTGAACGAGATGGGCGCCATCGCGACGTTCGGCGGCGTGCAGATGCGCGCGCTCCCCAACGACAAGCGCGGTCTGATGGACCCCGACGACGTCGAACTGATCGTCCCGCCGGGCGGCTACTTCCCGCGCATGTCGCTGCTCACGCTGGAGAACACGAACAACCGCGGCAACGGCGCGGCGTACACGGTCGAGCAGATGCAGCCGCTGGTCGACGTGGCGCGTGCGAACGGCATGGCCGTGCACATGGACGGCGCGCGGATATGGAACGCGTCGGTCGCGCTCGGCGTGCCGCCGTCGGAGCTGGCGTCGGTCGCGGACTCGGTGACGTTCTGCCTCTCCAAGGGGCTCTCCGCGCCGGTGGGGTCGGTCGTCACGGGCAGCAGGGAGTTCGTCGCGCGGGCGCGCCGCATCCGCAAGATGGCGGGCGGCGGGCTGCGGCAGGCGGGAGTCCTGGCCGCCGCGGGGCTGGTCGCGCTCGACACGATGGTCGACCGGCTCGCCGACGATCACGCGAACGCGAAGCGCCTTGCGGAGGGGCTTGCGCGCATCCCCGGCTTCCAGGTCGACCCGAACACCATCGAGACGAACATCGTCTACGCGGAGCTGGACGACGGCGACGGCCCCGGTACGTCCGCGCGGCTGAAGGAGCGCGGCGTCCTCGGCAACGGCCGCTTCAACTGGGTGCGCTTCGTGCCGCACTATGGCATCACCGCCGAGGACATCGACGAGGCGCTGGACGCCATCGAGAGCACGGTGAAGGCGGGGGTGTAGGCCTCCGATCAAGGCGGGCCGAACCATATCCCGAGGCTGCGATGGGGCTGGGAGTCCTCGTCGGGCGGGGGCCGGTAGCCGAGGCCGAAGTGCGGCGAACGGCGGTCGTCGTCGAGGAGGGGCCCGGTGCCCGTCCAGATGCCGAGTGACGGCGGCACGAGGAAGGCGAGCGCGAGCGCATCCGCCTTGTCGGGCGACGGCAGGCCCCGCTTCCGCATCTCCTTCTTCCCCTGCAGCCGCACCTGGCCGGAACTCGATACGTCGTAGCGCAGCGAGAGCAGCTGTCCGGCGAGCTCCTCGTCGCGCGGCAGCGCCACCAGGCCGTCGTTGAGCAGCAGCCGCAGCTCCCAGAAGAACTCGGAGCGCATGTTGTAGAACCTCGTGCGGTGCGGCGCTTTCCCGCCGAAGTGCTTGCCGTAGACGGGTGCCCCGATCTCCCTCAACCGGTCCACGACGCCTCCGCCCACGCCGCCCTCGTCCACGAAGATCGCCTCCGCGCCCGTCTGCTCCACGGTCTGCAGGATCTCGTGGACCAGCCGCATCGTGTCCATCCCCTGGAACGAGCGCAGGCCCAGCACGCGCTGCCCCCGCCGCACGCAGATGGCGGACTTGTCGAAGCCGAACCGCGCCACGTCGACGCCCACGTAGACGGGCATGCCGGCGTCGGGGTCGTCTTCGGGCAGGACTGTCATGTTGAGCGAAGTCGAAACATCTCTCGGGGGACGTTCGTCCTCAGCGGGGTCTGCACCCGAGAGATTCCTCGGCTCCGCTGCGCTCTGTTCGGAATGACGATCAAGCAGAGCCTCGCCGCGCTCCATGGCGGCTTCGACGGCGTCGCGTCCGACGAGCGAGTCCTCCTGGGCGTCGGGGAACTGCGCGAGGACAGCGGAGACGTACGCGGGGTGGTCCTCCGACCAGTCGAGGGCGAGTTCCTCGGCGTCCTCCGGCGTAATCATCCCGGGGACGCCGCCGTTCTCGCCGGTGAAGTTGGGCGTGTCGTAGGCGGAGATGCGGATGCGGTGGTAGCGGGCGCGCTTCGAGTGGTGGGACTCGTAGAACTCGCCGTCGAGCGACATAGCGTTGCCAACGAGCAGCAACCGGTTGGGGTGCAGCCGCTTGATGGCGTCCATCTGCGACTGCGGCATGGCGTGCGCCTCCGTGACGATGACGAGCAGCTCCGGGGAGTGGAAGCCCTGGATGTTGCAGGCCTTGTTGGTGGAGAAGCCGATGGCGAAACGCTTGTCGTCGATGCGGTACTTCGCCGTGAACATCTTCCCGCTGAGGCGCTTCTCCCCGGCTGCGTGCGCCAGGCGCATCTGCTGCCAGACGATCTCCTCGACCTGCCGCTGCGTCGGGCCCGTCACGAGGACAGTGGCCTCCGGACGTGTCTCCAGCCACCAGAGCACGGTGCGCGCGGCGGCCCAGTCCTTGCCGGAGCCGTTCGCCCCGACGACCGAGACGCGCCGGTGCACCACGACCGCCTCGAGCATCTCGACCTGCTTCGAGTACGGCATCCCCGCCTCGCCGAGCACGTCCCGCACGAAGCCGACGGGGTCGTCCCTGTATCGCGTGAGGTCTTCTGCCACGGGGTCCACCTTCTCCACCCTGTTAACACAGAAAGCCCCCTCGTGCTCTTCGCTGAGGGGGCAGCGGTCTTCCTGCGGCTCGTCCGCCAGGGTCAAGTGCGCGCTCTGTTATCGCGCCCTACCATCGTGCGGCACGGGCGGACGTTCGCGCAAGTGGCGTATGTCACAGTGGTGACGGAGATTAGGCCCGCGACTCTTCTCGCTCGACGAAGTCGATATGCTCCAGGGAAGGGAAGCGGAATGAGAACTTGGTGATTCCGCCAAGGTTGGTTACCGCAAAGTCCCCGGTGTTGATGATGTCCATGCCGATGAGGACGTCTGCTTCACCCAAGAGGTCGCCCTTAGTCACGCGAACGGGGGCGTAGCGGCCTCCGTTGGGCAGTTCGATGGCCACGAGGTAGGTTTCCTGTATCGCATATCCGCTGACGTTGTAGACCTTGTCCATCCCGATAGCGACGAGACCACAAGCGTCGGCGACGTTCTGTGTGATGACGGAGTTGGTGGCGCCCGTATCCCAGATGGCTGTGAAGGGATGGGCTCGCTCGTCCGCCGCACCCGTGGCTGAAGAGACGGCGCATGGACTCATGAGGACGTTCAGCAGGCCGGTATTGGAGGTTACCGTGAACGCGGAGCCTCTTCGCTCTGTCATGCAAAGGACACGCGGGAGTGAAACTTGGCGGTGTAGTCGGTTTCGCCTGTTGAAACCTTCTGGACGAGGAACGTGCCCAACGGGTGGTCCTTCTGAGTCTCCGCGACGGCTTCGCTCTCGTTCTCGTACACCCCTATGACTTCGTGGCCCTTGAGCGCGATGACCTTCCCATCGTACTGGGCCACCATCTCGTCCTGATGGTCGAGATAGTACGTGAACTCGTCCAGCAGAATCCTGCGCACCGCTTCCTGGCTGGGAGAACGCATGGCCGGTGACCTCCTCACGCTTCAACGCTAGCCACACGTCCGCCAGGTGTCAACGGCGTTGTGTCATCGGCGGCGGGGCGTAGTAGACTGCGCCGCGCAGCGACAATGGTCGCACGAGCACAACGGGGGAGGCGCGATATGCCCGTTATAGACGCAGATACCCACATCGACGAACCGGAAGAGGCGTGGCAGTACATGGAGGGCGCGGCGGCGCGGTTCCGCCCCGTCACGATCTCCCCGCCCGAGGGCGTGGTCCCCGGCGGGATGGACGCCTCCGCGAGCAGGTGGTGGCTCGTCGACGGCAGGCTCCGCCAGCGGATGATCCGCAACGACGAGCTGACCGGCACGACGCTCAACTCGCGCGAGCTGCTGGACGTGAACGAGCGGCTGCAGCACATGGACGAGCGCGGGGTCGACATGCACGTCATCTACCCGACGTTCTTCCTCTCCTACATCACCGGCAACCCGGAGGCGGAGCGCGCGCTGGTCGACAGCTGGAGCCGGTACGTCGCCAGCAAGTGCGCGCCGACCGAGGGCCGGCTGCGGTGGGTCGCGGTCCCGCCGCTGCTGGACATGGACGCGGCGGTGAGCTACCTGCGCTGGGCGAAGGAGAACGGCGCGGTGGGCGTGTTCAAGCGCGGGCTGGAGCACGGCAGGCGCGTCAGCGACCCGTACTTCTTCCCGCTGTACGAGGAGGCGAGCGCGCTGGACATGCCGATCTGCGTCCACACGGGAGCGGGCAACCCCACCGAGGCGCGGCTGGGCCACGGCGACAGCCTGGGCGGCATCCCCATCATGGACGCGTTCCACGCGCTGGTGCTCTACGAGGTGCCGGACAAGTTCCCGAACATCCGCTGGGGCTTCATCGAGGCGGGCTCGACGTGGATCCCGTACGTGGTCGACCGGCTGAAGGCCGAGAAGAAGCGGCGCTCCTGGATACGGAAGTTCGAGATGGGCGAGAACCTCTTCAAGAAGAACAAGTTCTTCGTGGCCGTGGACGCGGTCGAGGATATCTCGCACATCCTGACGTACGGCACCGAGGACAGCCTGATGATGGGCACCGACTACTCGCACTTCGACACGTCGGCGGAGCCGGACGCGATCGACGCGGTGCGCCGCTGGGCGTCGGAGGGCCGCATCAGCGACACGGTGGCGCGGAAGATCCTGGAGGACAACCCGGCGGCGTTCTACGGGGTGTAAGAGCAGCAGCAGAAGTGCCGGAGAGGCTTGCCAGCCGCTCCGGCACTGATTTTGTGCCCCGCGACCGCGGGGCTCACCTTCCGCTCCGTTGCCGTTCCCGGCGATCACTGCCGGACTCAGGCCGCCTCGGGCTTCGTCGAGCCGTTCCGGGCGCTTCTGCCTGCTCTGTGTAACGGAGCTTCCGGCTTCCGGTTGCCCTCCTCCGTCAGCGCGTTACGCCGGCGGGAGGGCCGTACAAGGGAAGTGCCACCGGTGATGCAGCACGTAGACCGCGCGTATACCCATGGTGCACCTCCTTTCGTTCAGCGGACCCTTCCGGAGCGGCACCTGGACCGCGTCTGCCTCCGCAGAACTCGACCGCCCGCCTCCGGTAAGGCTCCTTGATCCCACTGTAAGCCCGGCTGCAAGGAACATGCAACCCCTGTCGGGGCGGATTTAACGGCGGATTTCGCGCAGAAATTGTGAAATCGGTAACGATTCCCCTGCGTCAGCGGCTGTCGGACTCTGGATTCCAGCCTTCGCTGGAATGACGGAGGGGGCTGGAATGACGGGAGTAGGCAAGAACGACGAGAGGCGGTTATGACGGGGGTTGGGCTTGCCGGGCCTTCCCCCACCAGGCCTCGAGCCGCTGGCGGACGGTCTGCTCGTAGCCCTGGTCGCCGGGCTCGTAGAAGCGCTTGCCCGCGAGTTCGTCCGGCAGGTTCTGCTGACCCGCGAAGTGGCCCTTGTAGTCATGGGCGTACTTGTACTCCGCGCCGTAGCCGAGGTTGCGCATGAGGCCGGTGACGGCGTTGCGCAGGTGCAGCGGCACCGGGTGCTGCCGTCCGGTGCGGACCTCGTCCATCGCGCGGTTCAGCGCCATGTAGGACGCGTTGCTCTTGGGGGCGGTCGCCAGGTAGACGGCGGCCTCCGCCAGCGGTATCGCGCCCTCCGGCAGGCCGACGAAGTGGACGGCCTGCTGCGCAGCGACGGCGACCGGCAGCGCCTGCGGGTCGGCCATGCCGACGTCCTCAGCCGCGAGGATGACGATGCGCCTGGCGATGAAGAGCGGGTCCTCGCCGGCCTCCAGCATCCGCGCGAGCCAGTAGACCGCGGCGTCCGGGTCCGACGCGCGGACGGACTTGATGAACGCCGAGATGGTGTCGTAGTGGCTGTCGCCGGCCTTGTCGTAGTGGAGGGCGCGGCGCTGGAGCGCCTCCTCCATCAGCGGGCGGTCGATGCGCTTCGTGCCGTCGGGGTGGCGGAGCGCGATCTCGGTCGCGAGCTCGATGCCGTTCAGCGCGACGCGGGCGTCGCCTGAGGCGACCTCCTGCAGGAAGGCGAGCGCGTCGGGGTCGAGCGTGACGTGCTCGTTACCGAGCCCGCGCTCGGTGTCGGCGATCGCGTGACGGACGACGTGGGCTATCTCGTCGTCGGAGAGCGGGTGGAGCGTCAGGACGCGCGTGCGGGAGAGGAGCGCGGAGATGACCTCGAACGACGGGTTCTCGGTCGTCGCGCCGATGAAGGTGACGGTGCCGTTCTCGACGTGGGGGAGGATGGCGTCCTGCTGCGCCTTGTTGAAGCGGTGCACCTCGTCGACGAAGAGGATGGTGCCGAGGTCCTCAGTGGCGCGTATCTCGCGGGCCTCCTCGACCGCCTGCCGGAGGTCGGCGACGCCGGAGGTGACGGCGGAGACGCCGATGAAGTGCGATTTCGTGAGTCCGGCGACGAGGCGCGCAAGGGTCGTCTTGCCGGTGCCGGGCGGGCCCCAGAGCACCATGGAGGGCACCTGGCCGGTGCGGATGGCGCGCTCCAGCACGTGGCCCTCGCCGAGGAGGTGGCGCTGCCCGACGTACTCCTGGAGCGTGCGGGGGCGCATGCGGGCCGCGAGCGGGGCGTTCTCGTCCTCGTGCTGGCGCCGCACGTGCTCGAAGAGCGTTTGTTCCTTCCGCATGCCGCGCTGTGTCATGGGACCCTCACCCTAACCCTCTCCCCTCAAGGGAGAGGGGATCACACACCCCATCCTACCCTAGCGGGGCGTGAAGCTGCGCACGGTGAAGCCGCGCTCTTCGTCCTCGACCTCGTCGTCGTAGTTGATGAAGAAGAAGGTGGGGTAGGAGTACTCGCCGTCGTAGTTGACGTCGATGTTGTGCGCGCCCTGGTCGACGGCTGTCTGCAGGAGATCGAACAGTCCCGCGATGGGGATGAAACGCTCCGGCACGGGGATGACGGCGATGTTCGGGTCGGCCGAGGAGACGGACGTCACTGCGCCGTCGCGCACGCTCACGGCCGCGGTGGCGACGTAGAACTCGTCGCAGGTGACGCAGACCCACGCACCGGTGTAGTCGTAGTTGACGAGGCCACTGCGCTCCCATATGCCGCGGTTGCGGAAGAGGTGCGCCTGCTGCGAGTCGATGTCCCGCACGAGGAAGACGTCCTCGAAGCCGGGGATCTCCATCTCCACCTCGCTGTTCCGGACCCAGGCAAGCGCGGCAACCCGGCGGGCGTAGCGGCCATCCGCCAGGTCGGCGTCGACCAGCGGAACGTCCAGGTCGTCGAACGGGATGCCGAGGTTGCGCGCGGGTTGCGGCAGCCTGACTTCGAAGGGCCGGGGGTCTCCGTCGCCGGTCAGCTCGATCCGCACCGCGTGGACGGCGATGGGGAAGTCGCAGCCGCCGCCGTTGATGGCGTCGTATGCGGTGGGGACGGGGTCCTGGCCTATCACGGCCATCAGGTACTCGGACGCGTACGCCTCGGTCGTGATGCAGAGCGCCTCGAGTTCGTCCGGCGGCTCCTCTGCAGGAGTCACAGTGGGCAGCGGCGTGGGGGTCGGACGAGGCGTTGCCGTGGGAACGGGGGTAGGCGTTGGCGGCACGGGCGTCGCTGTCGGGGGACGTGGCGTGGGGATGGGGGCCAGCGTTGGTGTGGCCGTGGGAGCGAGCGGCTCGGGAGTCGCGGTAGGCGTCGGGGTAGCCGTGGGCGTGGGGGTGGGTTCCGCGCTGCACGCGGCGGTCCAGAGGGCGGTGATCAGGAGTGCGGTCAGCAGGGCGAGTCGGGGCATGGGCGGTTGGTCTCCTTTATGGAATTATACGCGCAAGCGCGTCCACCCTCCCTCAGGAGAGGAAACCAGGCAGAGGGTATAATCCGGCCATGGACGTACTGATCCGCCTCTACGCCTCGTACCGCGAGACCGCGGGGCTCGACCGGGTGACGCTGCCATTGAACGACGGCGCAGTCGTCGCTGATGCGGTCGAGGCGCTGCTGGCCGCGGCGCCCGCGCTGCCGCGCGACTTCAAGCCGCACCTCATCGCGGTCAACGAGGAGTTCGGGAACCTCGCCTATCCGCTCAGCGACGGCGACGACGTGGCGTTCTACCCGCCGGTGAGCGGCGGCGTGGACGTGTGGGTCGGCATGGATGAGATCGACGCGGGCGAGATGGCGGAGGCCGTGAAGCGCACGTACAACGGCGCGGTGGTGACGTTCGAGGGGACGACGCGCGACAACACGGGCGGGCGTCCGGTGGTGCGGCTGGAGTACGAGGCCGACGAGCGGATGGCGCACAAGGTCATCGCCCAGATCCTCGAAGAGACGATGGCGCGGTTCGACGTCCCCGCGATATCGGCGCGGCACCGGATCGGGCGGCTGGAGATCACCGACGTGAGCCTCGTGGTGGCTGTGGGCGCGCCGCACCGGCTCGAAGCGTTCCTCGCGGGGCTGTACGTGGTCGACCGCATCAAGCACGTGGTGCCGGTGTGGAAGAAGGAGTACTTCGCGGACGGCGAGGTGTGGGTGGGGGCGGCATGCGACCCGGAGACACACGCACTGCACCTGTCGGAAGCGCCGTACGCGGGGTTCCTCGAGGAGCGCGAGGGTTCGGCGCCGCACGTGCACGCACACACGCACGCGTAGGGGGCGGCAACCCTCACCCGCCGCGCAAGCGCGTCGACCTCTCCCCGAGGGAGAGGTGGGGATGCGGTAATAATGCCGACCGATGACGCCGAGACCATCAGGTATCTCCAGAGCCGCGGGATAGCGCGCGAGGCGGCGTTCTTCCTGCCATACGTCAGGCCGGGGATGACGCTCCTCGACTGCGGGTGCGGTCCCGGCTCCATCACGCTCGGACTGGCCGAGTCACTCGCTCCCGGAACGGTGACCGGTATAGACCGCGACGCGTCCCGGATCGAGATTGCGGAGCAGAGCGCGTCAGAGCGTGGGACCGCCAACGTCCGCTTCCAGACGGCGGACGTGCTCGACCTGCCGTTCTCCGATGCGTCCTTCGACGCGGTGTTCGCCCATGCGGTGCTCCAGCACGTCAGGGAGCCGCTCCGGGCGCTCGCGGAGATGCGCCGGGTGCTGAAGCCGGGAGGGGTCATCGGGCTGCGGGACGACGATCGAGGCTCGGTGGTGATCGCGCCTCACGCGCCGGAGGTCGTGAGGCTCATCGAGCTGCTGACCATGGTGGAGGAGCTGAACGGCGGCGACCCGCGGGTCGGCAGGCGGTACCGCGAGCTGTTGCGTACGTCGGGGTTCGGGGAGGTCGCGATATCGGCATCGTGCGAGTACGACGCGGACGCTGCTGCGACTCGGAGGCGGGCGTCGCTGGCCGTGCGCGCGGCGCGGGAGTTCGTGGGGCCGGTCGCCGTCGAGCAGGGGTGGAGCACGCAGGAGGAGATGGAGCGGCTCGTTGCGGCATGTGAATCGAGGGGCGAGAGCCCGGACGCGTTCTCGGCGGTCATCTGGTGTGAGGCGGTGGGAAGGAAGGCGGGCTAGGAGAAGGGCGCCCACAAGGGACGCCCCTACACCAAGCCGCAGTACCCTCTCCCTGGCCCTCTCCCCTTGTAGGGAGAGGGATTCTTCTAATGCAGGAGGCCGCCGCCGTCGACGACGATGGACTGGCCGGAGATCATGGAGGCGTCGTCGCTGGCGAGGAAGGCGATGAGGGCGGCGAGGTGCTCGGGGTAGACGCGCGCCTTGATCGCCTGGTTCTGCATCGTGCGGTTGAACATCTCCTCGTCGTTGTACTCCAGCGTGCCGGGGGTCGCGACCTGTCCGGGCATGACGGCGTTGACGGTGATGTTGTCGCCGCCGAGCTCCTTCGCCATGTTCCAGCTCAGGCCGATGACTGCGCCCTTCGCGGAGACGTAGGGCGTCTGGCCCGGGTTGCCCATGAAGAAGGTGCGCGAGGCGACGTTGATGATGCGTCCGCGTCCGCTCGCCTTGAGGTAGGGGTGGGCGGCCTTGATGGTGAGGAAGTAGCCGATGTAGTTTACCTGGGCGAACCGCTCGACCTCCTCCTTCGTCCACGTCGCCCAGTCTTTGCGTTGCGCGATGAGCCCTGCGTTGTTGACGAGGACGTCGATGCCGCCGAGTTGCGCGTTCACGCCCTCCATCGCAGCGGCGAGCTGCGCCTCGTCCGTGGTGTCGCACTGGAACGCCGCGCCGCCGATGGCCTGCGCGACCTCGTTCGCCTCGTCGCCGCGCAGGTCGAGGATGCCGACCTTCACGCCTTCTTCCGCCAGCCGCTCGGCTGCGGCCCTGCCCAGGCCGCGCGCTCCGCCGGTGACGACTGCCGTTCGCCCTTCGAGTCCTCGCATCGTTCGTGTTCCTCCGTTGTTTTCTAGTCCGGGGCTGTCCTCGGTCTGAAGAGGGCGAAGGAGCTGGTGTAGCCGTGGAGGTAGGTGGTGCCGGCTACGGGGCCGATCTCGCCGTTGCAGAAGAAGCCGCCGAGCGGCATGCCGCCGACCACGTCGCGGAAGATGTCCGTGTCGTGGTCGGGCTTGCCGTAGAGGTAGCGCCCGCGCCCGGTGCAGGAGAACATCAGCGCTCCGGCAGCGACGCGCTCGCCCGCGGCGTCGAGGTAGGTGGCAAGCGACTGCTGCAGATCCTCGCCCGAGGTCTGGGCGTCGCGGACGTGGAACTGGACGAGCTGGCCCTCGCGCACGAGCGCGCCCACGGCGAGCGCACCGCTCTCCTGGTTGACGCCCAGCAGGTTGCGTATGAGGTAGCCGCCCGCGGCATCGGTCAGCTCGAGCGGGTCCATCGCTATGCCCATGAAGAGGTTGTGGCGCATGAGGTCCTGGTCGCGTGGGGAGGCCGCCGCGTAGATGCTCTGGAGGCATTCCATGGGGGGCAGGCCGTCCAGCGCCTCGATCATGTTCTGCTCCGCGTCGGTGATGTGCATCGGGTCGCCGATGGGGCGGCAGCCCTGCGCGACGACGCTGTCGATGACGACGTTGCCGGAGAGCGCGACGCCGACCGCACCCTCGCGGAGCATCGCGCCGTTCAGGACGAGGCTGTGCGGCGAGAAGCGCCCGCCGCCGCTGGCGAGCCCGCCGACCTTGACCGCGCCGGGGTAGGCGTAGTCCAGCCCCGCGAGGAGCGCGTCGCCGTCGGTGGTGTACGGCTCGGCGAGGACGATGAAGTCCGGTCGCAGGTCCGGCGTGACGCCGAGCAGGGCGTGCCAGGCGTCGGGCGGGGCGTCGGGGGACGGCATCCGGTCGCGCGTCACGTGGAAGGCGCTGAGCGTGACGCCGGGCATGACGCCGGCGGTGACGGAGAGCGCGGGCGCTTCCTCCTCTTCACGTCCGGAGCCGATGACGCCCGAGCCGGAGCAGCCGATGATGACGGCGTTGGGGAAGCGCTCGCTCACGGTCGTGGGAAGCGTCTCCGTCTCCGTGCCGAAGTGGTGCGACATGAACATCGCGACGAAGCTGACGGCGTGGGCGTCGTCGACCTGTGCGCTGATGGACGCAATGCACTCGTCCAGCGCGACGTTCAGGTCGGCGTGGCGCGAGAGGCCGGATCCCCATTGCATGACGCTCTCCTTTCGCCGGTGGCGGCAAGGCGCTCAGTATAGAGCAAGCGGGCGTCGCAAGCGTGGGGAACCCTCACCCGCCGCGCTGTCGCGCGTCAACCTCTCCCCCAGGAGAGGTGGGGAAAGGGCGCCCACAAGGGACGCCCCTACACAACGTGGGGCCATCCGTCGCCAGGAAAAAGCGGGTAGACTGCCGTGCGCGCGGCGGCACTGCGAGTCGTGGTGCCTCTTGCCGTTGCGTCGCACACAGGTAGGCGGAGTGTCGATGCGAGTTCTTTCCATACTGGCGGTCGTTCTGCTGGGCGTGATGGCTGCCGCATGCGCTTCGCCGACGCCCACCGCCACGGCCATCCCAACGGCGACGGCCACACCCACGAGCACTCCAACTCCCACGCCTACCCCTACACCCACGCCAACCGCAACTCCAACGCCTGTTCCGACGCCCACGCCTACGCTCACACCGACTCCAACTCCCACTCCTACACCCACGTCCACCCCGACCCCAAGCCCGACCCCTACGCCCTCGCCGACACCGACGCCGACACCGACGCCGGCCTACAGGCTGACGGTCGGGCCCGGCCTCACGCAGGATGCCTCGACGCTCCTGCTGCTGCGGGACACCCTGGCGGGGACCGCGACGCTCAACTGGGAAGGCACGGTGCGGATACAGGAGTGGGACGGGGTGACGGTCGGCGGAGACCCGCTGCGGGTAATAGCGCTCTCGTTGCCCAACCGAGAACTGTCCGGAGCGGTCCCGGCTGCGTTGGGGATGCTGGAGAAACTGCGGACGCTGGACCTGGCTGACAACGGGTTCAATAGGGTCGGCCTCACGGGTGCGATTCCACCTGAGCTGGGAAACCTGAAGGAGTTGGAGAACCTCGACCTTTCCGGCAATGACCTCACGGGCGGGATCCCAGCTGAGTTGGGACGTCTGAGGGAACTGCAGCACCTGGAACTAACGCACAACGACCTCACGGGCGAGATTCCGCCTGAGCTCGGAAGCCTGACAAACCTGGAGACGTTGCGGCTGGCGGTCAACGATCTGACTGGCAATATCCCATCCGAACTGGGGAACCTGGAGGAATTGCAGAACCTGTATCTGGTCCACAATCGACTCACGGGCGAGATCCCTCCCGAACTGGGGAGGCTGACGAAACTGACCGGGTTGAGCGTACGAGCGAACATGCTCACGGGCGAAATCCCTCCTGAACTCGGGGAGATCACGTCTCTGCAGTACCTGCGCCTCTCTCACAACCAACTGACCGGCGCGGTACCGTCTGAACTCGGCAGACTGACGAACCTGATCCAGTTGTGGCTAGACCACAACCAACTCACCGATCCACTTCCGCCCGCGCTGGGAGACCTGCCGAATCTCAATGGACTGTCGCTGGGATCCAACCCCTTCTCCTGCCTGCCTGCCTCCTACCTCGACATCCCTACCCTGGAGCTGGGGGGGATGCGTCTCGGCGTCTGTGACGACATGAACGTCCACGAACCCAACCCCGCTCTCGAGCGGGACCGCGCAATACTGCTGTCGGCGCGGGACGCCCTTGGGGCGGGGGACCAACTCAACTGGTTCGAAGAGGTGCCCCTGGGAGCGTGGGACGGTGTCACGCTCGGCGGCTCGCCCCAGCGCGTGACGCAGCTGAGCCTGGCCAATCTCCGTCTCACAGGGCCGATCCCGCCTGAACTGGGAGACCTGACTGGCGTCACAGAACTGAGGCTTTATAGCGATGGCCTCACGGGCGCTATTCCGCCTGAACTCGGCAACCTGTCAAACCTGGAAGGACTCCACCTGGGCGGCAAGCTCACGGGCGCGATTCCGACCGAACTGGCGAACCTGTCCAACCTGAAATCACTGCAGTTGTCAGGGAATCAACTCACCGGCGAGATCCCCGCTGAGCTGGCGCGCCTCGCGAACCTGGATTCGCTGACACTGTCCGTCAACCAACTCACCGGCGGGATCCCCGTCGAACTGGCGAGTATGCCAAAACTGGGATGGCTGGACCTTTCCGGCAATCTACTCACCGGTGGGATCCCTGCCGAATTCGGAAGCATGCCGAGACTCCGATCCCTGCTCCTGTCCGATAATCGGCTCACCGGCGCGATCCCTGTCGAACTCGGGAACCGGACAGGCCTGGGCCTCCTCCTCCTGTCCAACAATCAGCTCACCGGTGCTATCCCAGCCGCCCTGGGGAACCTGACTGGGCTCGAGTGGCTCAGGCTGGGCGGCAATCAGCTCACCGGCGAGATCCCTTACGAGCTAGGCTGGCTGACCAACCTGGAGAACCTGGAGCTAGGCCCCAATCCCTTCTCCGTTACTACATGCATCCCCGCCTCGTTCCGAAATGTTCGAACACTAGAGCTGGGTGGCCTCGATCTCCCGTTCTGCATCGGGTGACGGGAGTTACAGTCATCTGTGGTTCGACAGGCTCACCATGAGCGGGCTATCCCCGAGAGGATCCCGCGCGCTACAGCGCGGGACTCCGCTGCGCTCCGCTCAGCATGACACCAGCACCCCGCCGGGCCACCCTCTCCCTAACCCTCTCCCCTCGAGGGAGAGGGGACGAGGCACCCCCGCGTCCCAGCCCTACCGCGTGCGCTGCCCGCGCACCCTGGATTCCCGCCTGTGCGGGAATGACGAGGTTCTGGGCTAGGCGTCGTTGAGGGCGTCGCGGAGGTAGCGGAGGGTGCGGGTGGCGAACTCGGACATGTTGGCGACGCGGTCGTCGATGCCGGTCTCGATGACGTCGGTGCGGGTGACGGGGCCCGCGACGCTGAGCGTCGTGCGCCCGGCAGGGAAGCCGAAGCGGCTGCGGCCCGGCCCCGCGACGCCGGACTCGGCGATGCACCACGTCGCGCCCAGGCGCTCGCGCATCGCTTCGGTGAGGCCGGCGAGCATGTCGGGCGTCGTGCCGCGGTAGTTCTCGTACGTTTCGGCGGGGACTCCGGCGAGCGCGATGCGGGAGTTGAGGGTGTAGAGGACGCCGCCTCCGGCGTAGTAGCGCGATGCGCCCGCGACCGCCAGCAGCGCCGCCGAGACGAGCCCGCCGGTCGTCGACTCGGCAACGGCGACTGTCTCGCCGCGAGCGATGAGGCGCTCGGCGATGTCGTTCGCGAGTTCTTGTTGTTCGTCAGTCAGGAACATGGGGCTAGCGGGGCTGGCCGCGCCACTTGTGGGGGTCGACGCCGCGGGAGCGGAACCAGTAGTAGATGCCGTCCCAGTAGGGTTCGGGGTCGACGTGTACGACCTCGCCGGTGGGCAGCCGCGTCAGGACGAGCCTGCCCCACTGCTCGGGGTCGCGCTGGTCGGCGTCGACCTCCAGACCTGCGACGGTGGTGTCGAGGCCGGTCATGTCGTTCAGGAAGTCGGTGAGGACGTCAGAGTCGGCGTTCCAGGTGCGCAGAACGGTGTTGTCGTCCTCGCCGAACTCGCCGACGTAGATGAGGGCGTCGTCGCCCCTGCCCCTGGTCCTCCATTCGATGCGTGCGGCCATTCGTCTCTCTCGTTCTCTGGATTCCCGCCTTCGCGGGAATGACGGGTGTTACAGGAAGGTGTTGAGCACCTTGGGGAGCATGACGTTCTGGGCGAGGATGAGCTTGCGGAAGACGAGTTTGAAGCCGGTGTCGGGGTCGCGGCGGAGCAGGTCCTCGCGGCGTCCGACGAAGTGGTTCACCTCGTCCTGGAGGCGGTTCTGGTAGCAGAAGAACTTGCTGTTGACCCTGATCTCATCGCCCTCGACGCTCACGAGCTCCACGTTGGAGATGATGTGCTCGAACCGGGAGACGGGCTCCTCCGGCCAGTGGACGCCCGTTTTCAGCTGGCGGATGCGTCCGGCGAGGATGTCCTTGCCCTCGTCGAACCAGTTGATCTCCTCGTCCATGCTGGTGAACTCGAGGTCCCAGTCGCCGAACTTGATGTTGCGGCGCATGGGCATCCAGTAGTGGAGGTCTTCGGCCAGCAGGTCGAGCCACTCCTCGAGCCTGCGCTCGTCGAGGAGTCGCGCCTCCTTGAAGAGGTACTGCTCGACCTCGTGCCTGAGGACGACCATCTCCAGCGCGTTCTGAGTCTCAACCATCGCCATCCCTCCTCAGACAGTTACCCTCACCCGCCGCCCCTCGGGCGGCGACCTCTCCCCTGGGGAGAGGTGGGCTGCACCCCACTCAGCCGGTTCACCCTCACCCTAGCCCTCTCCCCTCAAGGGAGAGGGGGTCGGACTCTACTCCGTCGCCTCGCGGACCTCGTTGAAGAAGACGAACTCCTCCGTGCCCACCACGGCGGGGTCCTGGTGCTCGGTGAACCGTACGAGGACGTAAGCCCCGTCGCCGGGGTTCGCCGTTATCACTCCGGCGCCCTGGTATATGGTGGTGATCTTCGTGCCCTCCGGCAGGTTGCGGAAGGTGTCAGCCCCGCTCGGGCCGCTCAGCACGTACTTCTTCGGTTCGGTCACGGTTCTCCCTCTACCAGATGCGGTGGTCAGCGGCCTTGTTGACGGGGTAGAGGTCGTCCCAGCTGGCGGCCTCCATGAAGGCGAGCCAGCGGCTGAAGCGCGCGCGCTGGGCCTCCTCCGTGTAGGAGCCGTTGAAGACGACGCCCGGCAGGCGGTCGTTGTACTTGCCGAGGCCTTTGCCGTTGGCGAAGTAGTAGTCCAGCTTCCGCGCTTTGGCGCCCTGGCTGGCGGGGAAGACGTAGTTCCAGTTCTCCATGTCGTCGGACTCGAAGAAGCCGACGGGGCCGTTGAAGCGCTCCGAGTAGTGGCGGACGGCGTCGCGCACGTGCTTGGGCGCGGTCTTGTCGACGCCGGAGAGGGTCCAGCGCTCGACGACGCCGACGGAGTGGGGCTGCCACCAGCGGAGCCGCCAGCTGTCCACCATGACGCTGGGGAAGATGGCGAAGTGGCCGCCGCCCCAACCGTGCGGGGCCATGATCTTGTCCGCCAGCAGTCCAGCCTTGCGAGCGGTAGCCTCGCGGAAGTAGTCGTCAACGCCGGCCTCGTACCACTCCTCCTCGTACTCGGGGACGCCGTTCTGGTGGTAGAGCGTGCACATGCCGCCGTGGCCGAGGTTGTGGTCGCCGATGGCGTACTTGCTCATGGGGAACGGGGCGGCCTGCCGCGCACGGTCGCGCCCGCCCTTCGACCCGCGGTCCTGGTGGAGCTTGGCGGCGGCGGCGGAGCGATGGGTCATCGCCGTGTGGGTGAGGTCGGTGACGGACGTGAAGCCGGGCACCTTCCAGTTAGTGGGGAGGCGGTGACGCTGGAACGGGGTGAACATGTCCAGGCCCGCGTCCGTGCCGTCGCTGGCCTGCAGGCAGTGGCGGAGGCTCTCGGCGAAGGGGCCGAGGTACTCCTCGAACGACGGCGCCTTCGGGTCCCAGGTCGCCCAGAGGGAGCCGTAGAAGTTCTTGAACTGGGCGACTTCGGCGAGGCCCCACTCTTCCTTGGGAAGCGTTCCGCAGTAGGCCTCGGGGGAGTGCTGGAAGCCGGCGCCCACGAGGCGCCCCGTGGTGTCATAGGTCCATGCGTGGAAGGGGCAGGTGAAGATGAGGGAGTTGCCCTGGTCGTAGCGGACGACCTTCATGCCGCGGTGGCGGCAGGAGTTGAGGAAGGCGCGGATCTGGTTGTCCTTCCTGTCGCGCACGACGATCACCTCTTCGGTGCCCATGCGGCTGATGACGAAGTCTCCCGGGTTGGGGACCTGGCTCTCGTGTCCGAGGAACAGCCAGCATCGCTGGAATATCTGCTCCATCTCCTGCTCGAAGATGTCCGGGTTGACGTAGAGCTCCCGGCTCACCGTGCCGCGCTCGGGGTCGATGAAGTCGCGGATCGAGCGGTCCCCGCGTGCTCGAATGATGGCCACCATGGCTGCCCTCCTTGCGAATCCAATCGTGCCTGGTTGTTCTCAGTGCGAATCGTAATCATCCGCGGTCAAGTTGTCTACGGAGTAGAGTGAGGGAAGGACAGGGGGGCTGAGTTGGCAGAATGCCTCCGGTTACAAGTGGACGGGAGGCGCTAAAGGGAGTAGTATTGGCCTGTTGAGAGTGGGCGCAGCCCACTCTCGCGCTTTCTCGGAACTGCCGATGCTGGAGGTAGAAGGGACGCATGAAGAGCGACTTTCTCATCGCCGTTACGCAGCTCGCAGCTGAGCGCAACCTGCCGCAGGACATGGTCGTCTCCGCGGTAGAGGCGGCGCTGGCCTCCGCATACCGCAAAGACGGGGCCTCCGGCGCACAGAGTAACATCCGGGTCCATCTCGATCCCAACACGGGCGAGGTGGAGGTCTTCCAGATACGGACGGTCGTCGAGGAAGTCACGAACGATCTGGCCGAGGTAACGCTCGCCGAGGCGAAGAAGATCAGGAAGGGCCAGACCTTCGCCATCGGCGACATGATCGAGGAGCAGCTCTCCGCCCACGCCGCAGGGCGCATCGCGGCGCAGACCGCGAAGCAGGTGGTGTTCCAGCGGTTGCGCGAGGCCGAGCGCGAACTGGTCTACGCCGAGTTCGCGGAGAAGAGCGGCGAGGTCTACACGGCCACGGTGCAGCGCGGCTTCGGCGGCGCGATAACGATGGACCTCAACGGCCGGGCGTCGGCCGTGCTGCCTCCGAGCGAGCAGTCGCCGCTCGAGCGTTACCGCCCCGGCATGAAGATGAAGGTCATCATCACGGAGGTCACGCGCACGCAGCGCGGGCCGGAGATCATCGTCTCGCGGACGCACCCGGACCTTCTCAAGCGGCTGTTCGAGATGGAGGTGCCGGAGATCTACAACGGCATCGTGGAGATACGCGGCATCGCGCGCGAGCCCGGCTCGCGCTCCAAGGTGGCGGTGTACGCGCGGCAGGACGGCGTCGACCCGGTCGGCGCGTGCGTCGGGCTGCGCGGCATCCGCATCCAGAACATCGTCAACGAGCTGCAGGGCGAGAAGATCGACGTCATCCAGTGGTCGCGCGACCTGTCGGTCTACATCTCGCACGCGCTCAGCCCCGCCCAGCCGCTGCGCGTCGACCTGAACGAGGCCGAGCAGGCGGCGATCATCGTGGTGCCGGACAGGCAGTTGTCGCTCGCCATCGGACGCGAGGGGCAGAACGCCCGCCTCGCGGCGAAGCTGACGAACTGGAAGATAGACATCAAGAGCTCGACCGAGATTGAGATCGAGCGGATGCGCGTCCAGATCGAGGGCACCGTCGCCGAGCGTGAGATGGTGGAGACCGGGACGACCGAAGCGGTGGCCGTTGCTCCGGAGGACGCGGGCACGGAGGAAGCGGTGGAGCGCGCCGCGGCGATCGCGGCGGAAGAAGCCGCCATCATGGCGGAGCTGGAAGCCGAGGCCGCCGTCCAGACCGAGGAGGTCGAGGAAGCCGCCGGCGGCCTGAGCGCAGAGGAGCTGCTGGCGCTCGAGTCGCTCGACCAGATCGACGAGGAGATCGAAGAGATCATCGTCGAAGAGGTCGAGGAAGACGTGATAGACAGCGATATCTGGAAGGTGCCGGAGCCCATAGGCGGCGGCCCCACCATCCGGTTCGCCGAGGACATACTGGGCGCGCCCCAGGGTGCGCGGCGCGGAGGAGGCCGACGGCGAGGCGGCGGCCCCCGCCGCGGCAATGCCAACCGCGGCCCGCGGCGTCCGGGAGGCGCTGGAGGGCCGGGAGCTCCGGGAGCTTCGGCCGGGGGTGGCGACTTCCCGGGGTAGACCCCGCACGGAGGACTCGTATGCGTAACCGCCACATACCGCAGCGCTCCTGCGTTATCTGCGGCGTGAAGACCTCCAAGCGCGAGCTGGTCAGGATAGTGATGACACCGGAGCGTGAGTGCGCCGTGGACGACACGGGCAAACGCTCAGGACGCGGCGCATACCTCTGCCGCCGGCCCGGATGCTGGGACTCAGCGCTCAAGGGAGGGCGCCTCGCCGCCGCTCTGCGCGGCAGGATCGGGCAGGGCGACCGCGAACGGCTCGCGGCGTTCGCCGAGGGCATACGAACGGCTGCGGAGACCGCCGGAACCACGGCATAGGAGAGCAGATGGTCGAAGAACCACAGAGGTCGGCAACCGCCACCCGTCGAGTCACACTCCGCGCGCTGCCCATAGGCGAGGCCGTCGCCGTCGGGGCGCTTGCGGAGCGGATGCGCGTGGAACCCGTGCAGGTCATCAAACAGCTGATGCGCGGCGGGGTGTTCGCGAGCATCAACCAGATCATCGACTTCGACACCGCAGCAGGCGTGGCCCGAGTGTTCGGGTACGCCGCGCGGAAGGTGGAGGACTCCGTCAGCGCCGCGGGCGGCGCGGTTGCCGAGGACGAGTCCGCCGACCTCGAAACACGTCCCGCCGTCGTCACGGTCCTCGGACACGTCGACCACGGCAAGACGACGCTGCTCGACGCCATCCGCAGGACGAACGTCGTCGCCAGGGAGGCGGGCGGCATCACGCAACACATCGGGGCGTACCAGGTGGTGCACAACGGCACGCCGGTCACGTTCATCGACACGCCCGGTCACGAGGCGTTCACGGCGATGCGCGCACGAGGCGCGCAGGTGACGGACATCGCGGTGCTCGTCGTCGCCGCGGACGACGGCGTGATGCCGCAGACCGTTGAGGCGATCGACCACATCAAGGCGGCGGAAGTGCCGATCATCGTGGCCATCAACAAGATGGACTCGCCGAATGCCGACCCCGAGCGCGTGCGGCGCCAGCTCTCCGAACACGAGTTCGTGGTCGAGAAGTGGGGCGGCGACGTGATCGACGTCGAGGTCTCGGCCAAGGCGGGCGACGGCATCCCCGACCTGCTGGAGAGCATCGAACTCGTCGCCGAGGTGGCGGAGCTGAAGGCGAACCCCAAGCGGCCGGGCGTCGGCGTGGTCGTGGAGGCGGAACTGGACCGCAACCGGGGCGTGCTCGGGCGGATACTCGTGCAGACCGGCACGCTGCGGGTAGGCGACCACATCGTCGTCGGCTCGACGCGGGGGCGCGTGAAGGCGCTGGTGAACGCGGAGGGGAAGCGCATCCACAACGCGGGGCCGTCCATGCCGGTGGAAGTGCTGGGCCTCAGCGAACTGCCGGGCGCGGGCGACCGGCTCGTGGTCGTGCCGGACGAGAAGACCGCGCGTGCGACGGTCGCGGAGCGGCTGCGGCGCGAGGACCTGAACAAGGCGCGCGGCGCGACACTGGAAGAGATGGGCGCGCGCATATCGTCCGGCCAGACGAAGGAGCTGCGGCTCATCCTCAAGACGGACGTTCAGGGCAGCATCGCAGCCGTCCGGCAGGCGCTGGACCGGTTGAGCACGCCCGAGACGCAGATACGCCTCATCCACAGCGGCACCGGGGCGGTCACCGAGAGCGACGTGATGCTCGCGGTCGCGTCGGACGCCATCGTCATCGGCTTCAACGTCCGCCCGGACCAGGGCGCGCAACGCCTCGCCGACCAGGACAACGTGCAGATACGGCGCTACGACATCATCTACCGCCTCACGGAGGACGTGGAGAAGGCGCTGCACGGCCTGCTGGAGCCGACGATCCAGGACGTGACCGAAGGCACGGCGGAAGTGCGCGCGGTCTTCTCGCTCGGACGCAACCGGAAGAGCGCGGGCTGCTACGTGACGGACGGGCGGCTGACGCGAGGCGCGCGAGGACGGGTCATCCGCGGCGGCGAAATGGTCTTCGACGGCGCCATCGCCGGGCTGCGCCGGTTCAAGGACGACGTGCGCGAAGTCGCGACCGGCTACGAGTGCGGCGTCTCGCTCGAAGGGTTCAACGACTTCCAGGAAGGCGACATCATCGAGTCGCACCGCCAGCAGCGCGCCTGAGCCCAGGCTGCGCGCGGAATCGAGCGACCCATGACCCGCAGGACGGAGCGCATCGCAGGGCTGCTGCAGAGCGAGATCGGCAGGCTGACCACCGGCCGGTTGAAGGACCCGAGGCTGTCGCGCCTCGTGACCCTCACGCACGTGAAGGTGAGCGCCGACCTCAGCCACGCCACCGTGGCGGTCACGGTCGCGGGGACACCGGACGACGCCCGCGAGGCACTCGCAGGTCTGCGGTCGGCGTCGGGCTACATCAAGAAAGAACTGCACCAGCGGCTGAACCTGAAACGCATGCCTGAGCTGCACTTCGTGCGCGACACCGCCATCGAAGAGGGCGACCGCGTGCTCAGCCTGCTGGACGACATCAAGGAACAGGGATGAGCGGAACGACAACAAGGGTCGAGGCTGACGGCGCGTTCGTCATCAACAAGCCGAAGGCGATCACCTCGATGGACGTGGTGCGCGCCGTGCGGCGCATCACCCGCGTGAAGCGCGTGGGTCATGCGGGCACGCTCGACCCGATAGCTGAGGGCGTGCTTCCGGTCTGCCTCGGGCAGGCGACGCGGTTCATGGACTATCTCGTGGACAGCGGCAAGACGTACGTCGGCGAGATCACGTTCGGCGCGGCGACCGACACGTACGACGCGGAAGGCGAAACGACGGCGACGGGCGACTACGCGTCGCTCTCACGGGAGCAGATCGAGGAGCATCTCCAGCGTTTCACCGGCATCGTGCTGCAGCGGCCGCCGATGTACTCCGCTGTGAAGCACGAGGGCCAGCGCCTCTACGACCTCGCTCGCGCGGGGGTGGAGGTCGAGCGCCCGGAGCGTGAGGTCGTCGTGCACGCGCTGACGCTGCGTGAGTGGGAGCCGCCGCGCGCTGTGGTGGAGGTCGACTGCGGCAAGGGGTTCTACATGCGGAGCCTCGCGCACGACCTCGGCGAGGCCGTAGGCTGCCCCGCGCACCTGAGCGCGCTGACGCGCACGCGCGTGGGGCCGTTCTCGCTGGACGACGCGCTGACGATAGAGCAGCTGGAGGCGGAAGAGGACTGGGAAGGACTGCTGGAGCCGCCGGACGCGGCGCTGAAGGAGACGCCCGCGCTCCTCGTGCCGTCGGCGGGCGAGCGTCACCTGCGGAACGGCCAGCCGGTCAACCTGCCGGGCTCCGCCCCGTACGCGAAACATCTCGAACCCCGGCGGGCGTACTCGGAGGACGGGCGGTTCCTCGGCCTCGTGCGGTTCAACCGGGCGGAGAGCTCGTGGAAGCCGGAGAAGATCATGGCGAAGCCGGTGCTCTCGCGCTACGCGCCGGAACCGTAGGCGATGCGCTGGGAGTACCGCGCCGTTCCGCTGTGGCCACGGCTGGGGAACGACGCTGACGCCATGAACGACACGGGAGACGTGACCGGCGTTCTGAACGCGCTCGGCGCGGACGGGTGGGAGCTGGTGGCGGTCGAGTGGCTGGAGGAGGCGCTAACGGCGTTCATGAAGCGTCCCGTGGGGTGACGCGGGAAGCCCACGGGCAAGCGCGTCGACCTCTCCCAGAGGGCGAGGTGGGGGAAGGGCACCCACAAGGGACGCCCCTACACCAGGGCGCCGCACCACGCCCCGCCGGTTCACCCTCTCCCTAACCCTCTCCCCTCAAGGGAGAGGGGGATCAGGCATCCCGAGAGATTTCTCGACTCCGCTGCGCTTCGCTCGAAATGACAAGCCTGCCCCCCACCGCGTGCGCTGCTGCGCACGTGTGGCCTGACGGCCACTTAGGATTCCCGCCGGTGCGGGAATGACGAAAGTACCCCCGGCGGCGCGACGGCATATACTGGACGAGCCGTCCCTGAACGGAAGACGGAGGACTCACGAGCGCCGTGATCGAGACAGGGCCACCCCATGACACCGCACCGCCACGCCTGGATTCCCGCTTTCGCGGGAATGACGGAGGAGGCGAGCATGGCGGATTGGGGGGCCGTGCGGCGCTGAAGATAGCGCTCGTCTCGCCGTACGACTTCGGCACGCCCGGGGGCGTGAACGACCACGTGAACAACCTCGCGCGCGAGCTGCGGGCGAAGGGGCACGCCGTCACCGTCATCGGCCCGCTCGCGAACTCCAGGGAGCGCAAGCTGGAGCCGGGGTTCATCCCGATGGGGAGGCCCGTTCCGGTTCCCAGCGGCGGGGCGGTCGCCCGCATCACGTTCTCCGTGTGGCTGGAGCCGAACGTCCGCAGGCTGCTGCGCCGCGAGCGGTTCGACATCGTGCACCTGCACGAGCCGATGACCCCGGCGCTGCCGTTCGCGTTCCTCCACAACTCGACCTCGGTGAACGTCGGGACGTTCCACACGTTCAACGGCTCGCGGTTCTACCGGGCGTGGCGGTACCTGAGCCGCAGGTGGTTCCGCAAACTGGACGGGCGCATCGCGGTCTCCAAGCCGGCGATGGACTTCGTGAGCAAGTTCTACCCCGGCGAGTACGAGATCATCCCGAACGGCGTGGACATCGAGCGGTTCGAGAGCGCCAGGCCGATAGAGCGTTTCAACGACGGCAAGCTCAACATCCTCTTCCTCGGCAGGCTGGAGCGGCGCAAGGGGCTGAAGTACCTCGTGATGGCGTACAGCAGGCTGAAGTGGCGCTACCCGAACATCCGGCTCCTCATCGCGGGAGGCGGCAACCCGGGCGAGGACGTGCTGTCGCTCATCGGGGAGCGGAACCTGGAGGACGTGGAGTTCCTCGGCCTGGTGCCCTACCAGGACGTGCCGCGCTACTACCAGACCGCCGACATCTACTGCGCGCCGAACACGGGGCGCGAGAGCTTCGGCATCGTACTGCTGGAGGCGATGGCCGCGGGCAAGCCTATCGCGGCGTCGCGCATCGACGGCTTCAGCCGGGTGCTCTCGAACGGCGTCGAGGGGCTGCTGGTCAAGCCGAAGAACGACGGGGAACTCGCGAACGCGCTCGAACGGCTCATCGTGAACGGGCAGCTGCGCAAGGAGATGGGCGCGCGGGGCCGCATCACGGTCGAGCAGTACCGGTGGGAGCGCGTCGCGGACCGCGTGCTCGCGCACTACCGCTCGCTGCTGTGGCGCAGGGCGCAGCGGGAGAAGGCCGGATGAGGTCACTCGCCCCCAGACTGCGCGCGCGGGAGATGGCCGAGCGCTACTTCGCGCACCCCATCGCGCGCGTGCTCATCGCGCTCAAGGTGTCGCCGGACCTGCTGACGCTCGCGGGGTTCGGCGTCGCGGTGGTTGCGGCGTGGCTGCTCGCGGAAGGGGAGCTGCTGATCGGGGGCATCGTGATGCTCGCAGGGGCGGCGATGGACATGCTGGACGGCTCGGTCGCGCGGCTGTCCGGGAAGGCGTCGACGTTCGGGGCGTTCTTCGACTCGGTGATGGACCGGCTGGGCGAGGCGGCGGTGCTGTTCGGGCTCGCGGTCTACTACATGCGCGACGCGGACGCGCCGGGCGTGTACCTGGCGTTCGGCGCCCTGACGGCGTCGCTCATGGTGAGCTACCTGCGGGCGCGCGCGGAGGGGCTGAACGTTCCGGGCGACGTAGGGTTCCTGGGCAGGCCGGAGCGGGTGGTCGTGCTCGGCGTGGCGCTGCTCTTGGGGTATCCGGCGTACGGGCTGGGGATCATCGCGGTCGTGGGGGCGCTCACGGTGCTGCAGCGCGCCTGGCACGTGCGTCGGGCGACGCGGGGCTAGGAGCTGGGGGCCGGCAGGTCTCTCACGAACGAGAAGGTGAGCGTCCAGATGCCGGTGGCGTGGACGGTGACGGTCTGCCTGCCGCGTTCGACGTTGTTGCCGTCCTCCAGCGGGCCGACCCTGAACGTGCGGGTGTTGGACTGATTATCGCCGGGGCCTCCCAAGCTGCCGTTGGGGGGGGCGTTGGCTGCGGTGTAGTCCATGACGTCCCACGTGCCGAGCGTGACCTTGAAGTCGGCGGGGGTAGTGGTGAAGTCTTGACACTTTTGGCCCGTCGGCCAGCCGGTGTCGTTACAGGTGTAGTTCTCGCGGAGGCGGACAGAGAGCTGCCAGACGCCCTCGTCCAGGCTGATGTTCGAGAAGGAGCAGCCGTCCGCATCGTTGTTCTGACCGCTAGCGGGGCCACAGTCGGGGTCCGTGTGCCTGTACAGCTCGTAGGGCCTGGGGGTCGGGGTCGGCCTGGGGGCTGAGAAGGGCGGCCAGTTCTGGTCGTGCGAGTTGTCGCCCCAGCAGACGGGCGTGCTGTCTGGCCGGACGCCGCAGGTGTGCTCGACCCCTGAGTAGATGTTCGAGAGCACTTCGTCGCGCGGCGCAGCCGTCTGTCCTTTGCTGTTGTTGCCCCAGCACATCGGCGTGCCGTCCAGGCGGAGCGCGCAGGTGTAGCGCTCGCCTGCGGACATCATGCTGAAGGCCTCGCCCTCCGGGGGCGTCGACTGGCGGTAGTTGTTGCGCCCCCAGCAGACGGGCGTGCCGTCCTCCCGCAGCCCGCAGGCGTGCGCGCCGCCCGTGGTGAGCGAGACGAGCTGCTCGTCCTGCGGCGCAGGCATCGTCCAGCGGTTGGTGTCGCCCCAGCAGACGGGCGAGCCGTCGGTCCGGAGGCCGCACGAGAACCGGAACCCGGCGCTGATGGCCTTGAGCGTCAGGCCGCTCGGCGGGAACGACTGCCCCTCCGAGTTGTCGCCCCAGCACTCGGGCGAGCCGTCGGGCAGGAGCGCGCAGTTGTGGTCGAACCCCGCGCTGATGGTGGTGAAGACAGCGCGCGGCGGCGACAGGATCTCCTCGGTGAGGTTCGAGGTGCGCGACTCCGATTCGGGGTAGGACGCGGAGAACGACCAGTACATCCGGTTCAGCGACGGTGGGTCACTCCGAAGCGTGATGCTGATCGTGCGTTCGTTGTTGCTGACGTTGTACAGCACAGCGAAGTTGTGGCTGCCGAGCGTGCTCGTGTCGACCGCCCAGATTGCCTCTGTGCCTGGAGCATCGAGGTTGGTTACGTCGAGGGTGAAGGTGTGGGCTCCCAGCTCGTTGTTGTTGTAGACGGGACGCACGGAGAGGGTGAACGTGAGCCCGCCTGAGCCGTCGCCGGTCAGGTTGGCGGGAACGGCGAACGAGAACGACTGTGTGTTGCTCCGAAGCTCTCCGGTGGACGTGCCCGCAGTCGTGGCCAGCGGACGCTTCGAGGTGACGGTGTAGGTCTGGCTGCCCAGTCCCGCCGCGCCCCAGCAGACCGCGATGCCGTTCTCCTGCAGACCACAGTTGTGGTTGTAGGAGGTGCTGAGCGAGGCGAGCCGGATGTTCGGCGGCGGCGACGCCTGCCGGTGGTCGTTGCCGCCCCAGCAGAGCACGGCGCCGTTCGGGCGCAGTCCGCAGGTGTGCGTGCTGCCTCCGTGCATGCTCACGAAGCTGTCGAAGGGTATGGAGGTGGGGGTCGGCGAGGGCCCGGGCGTGGGGGTGTTCGTCGGCCTGTCCGGGAAGGGGGTGAAGTCCGGCGGGATGGGCGCGCCGCTTGGGCCCGGCGTCGGGGTGGGCGTGGGGGTCGGCGTCGGAGTAGGCGTTGGCGTCGGGGTGGGCGTGGGCGTAGGAGTCGGGGTGAGCGTTGCCGTCGGGGTCGGTGTCGGGGCCGCCGTTGCCGTAGCCGTTGCCGTGGGGGTGAACGTGGGGGTTGCCGTCGAGGTGGGCGTGGCCGTCGGCGTGGGCGCCGCAGTCGGGGTGGCGGTAGGCGTGGCGGTGGCCGTGGGGGTCGGCGTGTCCCGGGGGACAACCGGCGAGACGGATGGCTCAGGGCTGGAGCATGCGCCGACCAGCGCCACCGCCGCGATGAGAGCCACGGCACACAAGGAAGTGAGGTTCGCTTTGAGCAGACGCATAGACACTCGTTGGAATATCGTATCGCATACGGCGATCGATTCCTCGTAGTTAGGGCTGCGCGCTACACCGTATCAGTAACCGTTCAGACGCCGCCTCGTAACCCTCACCCGCGGCGCTAACACCCGAGAGATACTTCGACTCCGCTGGCGCTCCGCTCAGCATGACACCCCGCCCCGCGTCGACCTCTCCCAGGGGGAGAGGTGGGGCTGCGAGGTTGCGCGCTAAGCGCGGGCCTCCGCAGGACGACGGCTGCGCCCCGCGTCCGGACCACCCTCACCCGCCACGATGTGGCGACCTCTCCCCTCGAGGGAGAGGTGGGGCTGCGTAGGTTGTGTCTGGTGCGACGCGGCCTTAGCCTTTTCGCATGGGCGTCCTCACTCCACGCGGGAAGCCGTTCTACGGATGGACGATCGCCGGGGTTCTCTGCGTGTTCGGGGCCGTGGGGGTCGGCCTTGCGGGCGCGAACTTCGCGCTGTTCATCGTGCCGATGACCGAGGAGCTGGGGTGGAGCTCGTCCACGTTCGGCTGGGCGTTCTTCCTCCGATTCCTGATGATCCTCGCAGCCGGACCGCTCATCGGGCGGCTCATCGACCTGCGCGGGCCGCGGCTGCCGGTCGTCGGGGCCGTGCTCGTTGCGGGAGCGGCGGTGCTGTGGCTGTCGCGTATCGCGGCCGTGTGGGAGCTGGCGCTGGCTTTCATGCTCATCGGCATCGTGGGGATGGGGCGCGCGAACGACCTGCAGGCGGGAGCGCCGATAGCCAAGTGGTTCGTGCGGCGGCGCGGGCTGGCGATGGGGATCGCGCTCGCAGGCACGCCGCTGGGCGTCGCCATCTACTACCCGGTCACGCAGGCGCTCATCGACGGCATCGGCTGGCGGGGAGCGCTGACGGCGCTCGCGGTCTCCGGCATGGCGATAGCCGTGCCGCTCGCGCTGCTGCTGCGGCGCCAGCCGGAGGACGCGGGCCTGCTCCCGGACGGCGACACGCCCTCGTCCGGCGAAGCCAGGACGGGTGTGCGGGCGGCACCCGAGGCGGAGCGGTCGCTCACGCGGCGCGAGGCGATGCGCACCCGACGCTTCTGGCTGATGCTGGCCGGATTCACGGCGATGACGTACGGCCTCTCGACGCTCACGATCTACCGCGTGCCGCACTTCGTCGAGCGCGGCCTCGACCCCACGCTCGTGGCCGCAGCCATCTCCGTCGACGCGGTCATCGCCGTCGTTGCGAGCGTGCTGCTCGGCAGGGTGCTGGACCGCGCTCCGTTGCGCATCGTGTTGCTGGGGGGCATCGCGGTCGGTTCCCTGTGCGCGGTGGGACTGCTGCTCGCGGGGAGCGTCTTCTGGCTGTTCGCGGCGAACATCTTCTATGCGCTCGGCTTCCAGAGCACGCACGTCGCGCAGAGCGTCATGTGGGCGAACCAGTTCGGCAGGCGACACCAGGGCGACCTGCGGGGGTTCACGATCCCGGTGACGGTGGGCTTGGGCGCGCTGGCGTTCCCGGTGACGGGGTACCTGCGGGACGTCGCAGGCGAGTACACGCCCGCGTGGTTCGTGTCGATGGGGGCGCTGGCTGTGGCCGCGGGGCTGCTGATGGCGGTCCCCGCGACGCGGCGTGAACGCGGTCTCTGATAGCCTGTAGAGCGGTATGTTCGACACGCTGACGGACAAGCTGACGGCGGTATTCAACCGCGTTGGCAGCAAGGGACGGCTCACCGACGAGGACATCGACGAGGCGTTGCGCGAGGTGCGCTTGGCGCTGCTCGAGGCGGACGTCAACTTCCGGGTCGCGCGCGATTTCACGGCGAAGGTGAAGGAGCGGGCGACCGGGGGCGACATCTTACGGGGCATCTCGCCGGGCCAGCAGGTCGTCAAACTGGTGCACGACCAGCTCGTCGAACTGCTCGGCGAGGGGAGCCACACGCTCACACCCGGCCCGTCGCTGCCCGCCACGCTGATGCTCGTGGGGCTGCAGGGCTCCGGCAAGACGACGACCGCAGCGAAACTCGCGCTGCTGCTGCGCAAGCGCGAGGAGCGCTCGCTGCTCATCGCGGGGGACCTGCGGCGTCCGGCGGCGATGGACCAACTGGAGGCGCTCGGCAGGCAACTGGACATCCCCGTCTACCGCGAGAACGCAGGCCCCGATGCCGCCCCGCGCGTCGTGCAGAACGGCGTCAAGCGCGCCCGCGAGATGGGCGTGAAGTGGGCCATCGTGGACACGGGCGGGCGCATCCACGCCGACGATGAGCTGATGGCGGAGCTGGAAGAGATGCGGCGCATCCTCGAACCGGCCGAGGTGCTCATGGTGCTCGACGCCATGACCGGCCAGGACGCGGTGAACGCGGCAACGCAGTTCAACGAGCGTATCGAACTCACCGGGCTGATCCTCTCCAAGCTCGACGGCGATGCACGAGGCGGCGCTGCGCTGTCGGCCACGCACGTTACGGGCGTGCCGGTGAAGTTTGCGGGCACGGGCGAGAAGGCCGACGCCCTCGAACCGTTCCACCCGGAGCGGATGGCGTCCCGCATCCTCGGTATGGGCGACATCGTCAGCCTCGTCGAGCGCGTCCAGGAGCAGACGACGGAGGAGCAGGCGGTCGAGCTCGAGCGCAAGATGCGCCGGGCCGAACTCGACCTGAGCGACTTCCTCAGCCAACTGCGGCAGCTGCAGCGGATGGGGCCGCTGTCGTCGATCCTCGAGATGATCCCCGGCGCGCGCGGGCTGGGGGCGAAACTTCCCAGCGGGCCGGAGGGCGAGCAGCGGCTTCGGCGCACCGAGGCAGTGATCTCGTCGATGACGATGTGGGAGCGGCGTCACCCGGAGCGCATCAACGGCAGCCGCCGGAAGCGCATCGCGAACGGCAGCGGGACGACGCCCGCCGACGTGAACCAGCTGCTCGCCCAGTTCCAGCAGATGCGCAAGATGATGAAGCAGCTTGCGTCCGGCAAGAAGCGGAACCTGCGCGGTCTGGGGTTGCCGGGGTTCTAGCCGCGCTTCGCGCCCTCGCGGGCGACGCGGTCCTGGCGGATGCGGGAGAAGAGGTAGGTGACGGCGAGGCCGCGCCAGGGTTTCCAGCGCTCCTCAGCGAAGTCTTCCAACTCCTGTTCGGTGAGGCGCTTGCCCTCGAAGTAGTGGTCGCCGACGATGCGCTGCAGGGCGAGGTCGCCGGCGGGAAGCGCGTCGACGCGTCCCAGCGCGCGCATGAGCGTCCACTGCGCGGTCCAGCGTCCGACGCCCCGGATGCCGCTCAGCACCGCGATGGCTTCCTCATCGCTCATGGACGCCAGCGTCCCGTGGTCGAGGTCGCCCCTGAACGCCATCTCCGCGATGCCGAGCACGTACTCGGCCTTGCGATTGCTCAGTTTGAGGGCGCGTACCGCATCGAAACCCGCTGCCAGCAGCGTCTGCGGGCGCGGGAAGGCGTGGATGGCGTGCCCGTCCACGCGCACCTCGGAGCCGTACTCCGTCACGATGCCGTCGCGTATGACGCGCGCCACGACGCCGGAGACCTGCTGCCCGACGACGGCGTGCACGAGCGCCTCCCAGACAGTCTCCGTTCTCGTGTGGCGCAGGCCGCGCAGTTCGCCGACGGCGTCAGAGAGGACGGGGTCTTTCGCGAGCATCTCGTAGAAGCCGTCCATCGGCACGTCGAGCCCCAGCAGCCACGCGACCCACTCCGCCGCGGCGTCGAGCGCCTGCGGCGGGCCGCCGTTCGGGAGCGAGACCTCGATGCCGTCGTCGACGGGGCGCGCCGCTATGCCGACGGGCTCGCCGTCCAGCCAGAGCGCGCGGTAGTACACGCCGTCGACGAAGAGGTCGGAGCCGGCCTTGCCCCGGTAGTTGGTCTGGTGCGCGGCGGTAAGCGCGAAATCGAACGGCTGCGGAGCGGGGATGACTTTAGCGGCAGGCGGCATCGTCAGTTCTTCACGAGCCCGCCCGGCTGGCAGGCGCGGCACCAACTGGTGATCTTCTGGTTGGGGCCGATCTCGGAGATGGGCGCGCCGCAGCGGGGGCACGGCTCGCCGCCCTTGCGGTGCACCTTCAGGAAGTCGCGCACCTTCACGTGGATCTTCGGAGGCATGCGCTCCCGCACCACCCCGGTCGCCTCGTTCAGCACCTTCGGGATGGCGTCGTACAGGCTGTGGAGTTCATCGTCGGAGAGGGAGCGGCGCTTGCGGAAGGGCGAGACTCCCGCTTCCCAGAGTATCTCGTCCACGTAGGCGTTCCCGATGCCGGCGACGACCTTGCCCCGCGCGATGACGCCCTTGATCTCGCCGGTGTAGGGGCGCAGGCGCTCGACGAAGTCGTCGAACGTGGCATCGGGGTCGAGGGCGTCCGGCCCCTGCTCCTGCAGCCGGCGTATCTCACCCAACTGGGCCGTCGTGACGTAGTTGATGCGCCCCATCGACTTGTCGTCGAGGTAGCGCAGGTCCATGTCCTCGGTGCCGAGCATGAAGAACATGCGCTTCGACGGCTTCGTGGAGGGCTCGGTGTACTGGAAGCGCCCGGTGAGCATGAGGTTGGTGACGAGCACGCGGTCGCCGCTCAGCGGGAAAAGCAGGTCCTTGCCTTTGCGGAGGATGTTGCCGAACGTGCGGCCGACCACGTCCGTGAGGAAGTCGTCAGCGGCGATCGAGCGGACGATCCACGGCTTGGGCGCCTCGGCGCGGACGATCTCGCGGCCCGCGATGCGTTCGTTCAGGAACTCGCGTATGACTTCGAGGTCGGGTATCTCGGGCATGCGTGCGAGTATAGCAACGTGCGGGTGGACGGTTGGGCTGGATGCACTCTAGGATTGACGGGCTCCGATGAATGCACCCCGTCCGGAACGAGTACCCCAAGTGCCAGCCGCCGAAGTTCTCGGCGAGGCGGTGTCGTTGTACGGGCGCAACGCGTCCATGTTCGTCACCGTTGGGGTTGCCGGAGCGCTGGTGGGGAACCTCGCCGGTCTGCTGATATCGCCTTCGGGGTTCGTGCCGGCGCTCGTCTGGAGCCAGATCATCGCCGCGCTGATCACCGGGTTCCAGGCGCCGGTTTGGCTGCTCGCGGTACTCGCCCGCAGAGGCGACCCACTCACCAGCGCCGCCGCGTTGTACGGGGTCGTCACGCTCCTGCCGAGGTTCTTCAGCGTCGGGCTGGTGCTCGGCGTCGGGGGCGGAGTGCTGCTGCTCATCTCGTACTACGTCCCGGCACTCGCGCTTCCGGCGCTCCCCGTCCTGATCTACTTCGCGGTGCGCTTCTCGCTCTCAGGGCCGGCCATCGTGTTGGAGCGCCGCACTCCGCTGCAGGCGCTCGTCCGCAGCTGGAGGGTGGTGGAGGGCAACTGGTGGCGCACCTTCCTCATCCAGCTGCCCGTGCTGCTGTTCGCGATCATCCTGGTGGCGGCGAGCGGAGCAGCGTCATCGACGGTGGAGAGCGCGTTGCTGTCGGCGGTCGTGGGCGCTGTCGCGCTGGGCGTGAGCGCGCCGCTCGTTGCGCTGGTGGAGACGGCGCTGTTCGAGGAGTACAGCGGAAGGCAGCCGCGTGAGATAGGGGAGGCAGAGGAGTAGGGGGCGGCTCTACTCCAGGAAGTCGCGGAGCTGGCGGGAGCGGCTGGGGTGGCGGAGTTTGCGGAGCGCCTTCGCCTCGATCTGGCGGATGCGCTCGCGGGTGACGCCGAAGTCGCGCCCGACCTCTTCCAGCGTGCGGCTGCGTCCGTCGTCGATGCCGAACCGGAGCTGCAGCACACGGCGCTCGCGCTCGCTCAGCGTTCCGAGCGCGCGGGCGACCTCCTCGCGGCGCAGCTGGGCCGTCGCGGCTTCCGGCGGGGCAGGCGCGTTGCGGTCCTCGATGAAGTCGCCGAGGTGGGAGTCTTCCTCCTCGCCGATGGGCGTTTCGAGCGAGACGGGCTCCTGCGCGACCTTGAGGATCTCGCGGACGCGCTCCGGCGGGACCTCCATGCCTTCCGCGATCTCCTGCGTCGTCGGTTCGCGCCCGTACTCCTGCACAAGGCGGCGGCTGACGCGCATGAGCTTGTTGATGGTCTCGACCATGTGGACGGGTACGCGGATCGTGCGCGCCTGGTCGGCGATGGCGCGGGTGATGGCCTGCCGTATCCACCAGGTGGCGTAGGTGGAGAACTTGTAGCCCTTCCGGTAGTCGAACTTCTCCACCGCGCGGATGAGGCCGATGTTGCCCTCCTGGATGAGGTCGAGCAGGGACATGCCCCGTCCGATGTACTTCTTGGCGACGCTCACCACGAGGCGGAGGTTCGCTTCGGCGAGGTGGCGCTGCGCCTTGATGCCCAGCTCCTCGACGTCCCGGAAGTGGCGGTGGAGGACGAACTCGTGGCTCTCCATGTTCTGCCCGATGTCCGCGTCCTCGATGATCTCCGGGAGATCGGCGACGGCGACGTCCGCCCCGACGATGTCGAGGATGTCGTCCGGCAGCACGTGGCTGTTGAGCGCCAGCTGCACGATCTGCTGACCGACCTCGGGGGGCTCCATCTCGTAGCGCGGGGCCAGGGTCTCGAGCATCTCGAGGTTCAACTCGCCGTCGACGTTCGCGCGCAGCTTCTCGTTGTGGAGCAGCTCGCCGAGCGTTATCTCCTCCTCGATGGCGAGGAACTCGGTGATGTTCTCGAGCAGCTCCCGCTGGTCGTGGAGGCGGCGCAGCAGCAGTTTCGCGACGTCGGTGTCCCTCGGGGTGCGCCCGGTCTCCGCGCGCAGGTCGTTGACGGCCTTCTCGACGTGCTTGTACGAGGCGCGCTGGAGGGCGAGGCGGCGTTCGTCCGCGGCCGTCAGCAGCGTCACGCGTCCGATCTCGCGCAGGTACATGCGTACGGGGTCGTCGATGACGTCCCCTTCCATGTCGTCCTGCTGCGCGTCGGTGACGGCTTCCTTCGCCTCTTCCTCGGTGGCCTTGATGTCGTCCGGGTTCGGCTCGTCGGTAGCGGGGTCGGCCGCGATAGCGGCGACCGCGACGGCGGATGCGTAGGGGGCGGTGACGTCCACGGTCTCCACGCCGTTCCCTGCCCCGTTCAACGGGGCGGCGCCGTTGGCTCCAGGAGCCTGCTCCGCGACGGCGGCCTTCGCGCGGGAGCGGGGCCTCGCTGCCGTCTTCGCGGCGGGCTTCACCGTGTTCTTCGCCGCAGCCTTCGCCACGGGCGCCTTCGCCCGGCTCTTGCCGGCGACGCCGTTCGTCTCCGCGGCGTCCTCGTTATCGGTAGTGACGGGTTTCTGCCTGGTCGCCAATGCTTCCTCCTCAGATAGGGGAGAGGTTGTTCTGCCGCAGGCGGGTCAGTCGACCGCCTTCGTGAAGAGATCCCGCAGCCGTTCGTTGACCTCCAGGGCTTGCCGTTGAACAGCTTGCACGTACTCAGGATCTGCAGGGGCATCGCCGACGGCGTCCGAGGAGAACGCTGCCGCCTCTTGTGCTTTCAAGTTACGAAGGC
Organism: Dehalococcoidia bacterium; assembly: GCA_034422595.1. Taxonomy (GTDB): domain Bacteria; phylum Chloroflexota; class Dehalococcoidia; order Lucifugimonadales; family Australimonadaceae; genus Bin16. The sequence continues at coordinate 90,294 of DAOUJO010000005.1, forward strand.
GCCTCTCCTCGAGCCTCCGCAAACAGCCGGTCCATTCCTCGGTGCGCTGCTTTCGATCGGCGGGAGGAAGCGCCTCCAGCGAGTGCCTGACGAGTCGGTCGGCAAGTTGGCCGTCGAGCTGCGCTATCGCACCTTCCATCGTACCAGCATCCCGGAGAGCGAACAATACGGCCCGGTTCTCAGGTCGGACGAATGTCTCGGGGTCGACCTCATAGACCTGCGCCAGGAAATCGGGGTCCTGCGCGAGCAGCGCGAGCACGCGTTCCTCGAGCGGGTCGTGCTCCGCAACGGTGAAGACGGACTCCAACTCCCGGCTCCCGGCTTCCGGCGCGGGCCGCCGGGCGCGTTGCCGGCTGTGCAGCGGGCCCTGCATGCGCCCCACCGCGGCTTCCAGCGTCGCGACGGGGACGCCGACTATCTCCGCGAGCCTGCTGACGTAGCGCTCCTGGTCCGCCCAGTTCGGCACGGCGAAGACGACCGGCAGGAGGCGCTCCACCAGCGCCGACTTCCCCTGCGCGGAGCCCATGTCCAGGCGCGACGCCTCGGCGTGGATGAGGAACTCGACCGCCGGAACCGCGTCCGCCAGCAGGCGCTGCCATTGCGCGGGGTCGTTGCGGATCAGCTCGTCCGGGTCCTTCCCCTCGGTGATGAGCGCGATGCGGAGCGAGGAGATGTCATCCGGACGGTTGAGCACCTCGGTGCGCCTGCGGCCCGCCGCGACGCTGCCGACGAGTTCCCACGTGGTGCGCAGCGACTGGAGCATCGCCTCCTGTCCCGCGGCGTCGGCGTCGAGCGCAAGCACGATGCGCTGGGCGCGCGCCTTGAGGAGCGCGACCTGCGTCTCAGTCAGGGCCGTGCCCATGGACGCGACGACGTTGCGGTAGCCGTGTTCGTGCGCGGCGATGACGTCCATGTAGCCCTCGACGACGACCGCCTCGCCCTCCGCGCCGATGGCCTCGCGGGCGCGGTCGAGCGCGTAGAGCATGCGGCCCTTGTCGAAGACCGACGTCTGCGGGGTGTTGATGTACTTGGGGTCGGAGCCGTCCATCGAGCGGCCCGCGAACCCGGCGATGCGTCCGTCCACGTCGCGCAGCGGGAACATGAGCCGTCCGCGGAACATATCGCGCGAGGGTGTGCCGTCGTCGCCGCGCAGGACGAGCCCGGAGCGGAGGAGCAGGTCGTTGTTGAAACCGAGCGCGCCGAGGCTCCGCAGCAGTTCGCCGCCGGTGGACGGCGCGTAGCCGATGCCGAAACGGGCGGCGGCGTCCTCGCCGATGTGGCGTCCTTCCGCGTAGGCGCGCGCCTGCGCTCCGCGTTCGGCGATGAACGACTGCTTGAAGAACTGCTGCGCCGCGTCGTTGAGCGCGTAGAGGGGATCGTCGTCGTTGCGCTCGCGCCGCTCCTCGATGCGCACGCCCGCCTGCGCGGCGAGGAGGCGCATCGCTCCGGTGAAGTCGGTGTTCTCCGTCCGCATGACGAACGAGAACATGTCGCCGCCGGTCGCGCATCCGCCGAAACAGCGCCAGGTCTGCCTGTCGGGGAAGACAACGAACGAGGGCGTGCGCTCCTGGTGGAAGGGGCAGCGCGCCTTGTAGCTGCTGCCGGTGCGCTTCAGGTCAGGGACGTAGCCGGAGACGACATCGACGATGTCGAGGCGCGCCCGGATGTCGTCCACAGTGCTCATACTCCCCTACCGGATTCTACGTCGCCGGAGCCGCTGAGGTTGCATGTTTTCGGGCGACTATGCGCGCCGGAACCAGTAGCGTAACCTGCCCGCGAGCGTTCACTTGACGACCCCCAACCCGAAACCCCAGCGCCGCATCTTCTACGGCTGGTACATCCTCGGCGTCATCCTGCTGACGGGACTGTTCGCAGGCCCCACGAGCCAGGTCTTCATCGGCATACTCGTCGACCCGATCAGCGAGGACACGGGATGGAGCCCCACCGCCATCGCGGGAGCGGTGACCGTCGGGGGAGTGCTGGCGGGCGTGGGTTCGCCGGTCGTGGGGCTACTCGCGGACCGGTACAGCCCGCGCGTGTTGATGACGCTGGGCGTCGTGCTGATGGCCGCCTCGTTCTTCCTCATCGCGGCCGCGCCGGGCGTGTGGGTGCTCATGGCCGGGTACGCCATCGCCCGGGGCATCGCGCAGAACATGATCGCGGGCGTCGTTCCGCGCGTGGTCGCCGTCAACTGGTTCCGCAGGATGCGGGGGCGCGCCATCGGACTCGTGGGGACGGCACACCCGATAGGGACGTTCGTGCTGGGCCCGGTTGCGCTGCTCATCATCACCGCGGGGTACAGCTGGCGCAGCGTGTGGGTCGTTCTCGGCATCGCCGTCATCGTCTTCCTCGTGCTGCCGAACGCGCTCGTCATCCGCCGTACGCCGGAGGAGATGGGGCTGCTGCCGGACGGCGACGACGTTACGGAGGCCGGCGGGCAGGCGGCGATCGAGGCGAGCGCGCGGGAGGCTGCGCAGTCGTGGACGTTCCGCGAGGCGATACGGACGCCGTCGTTCGTCCTCATCATCGCCGCCATCGTGCTGACGAACTACGGCGGGGGCGGGCTGCCGTTCCACATGCCGCAGTACTACCGACAGGAAGGGTTCGCATTGGAGATAGGCGTCGCGGCGGTGAGCATGTTCACCATCTCCGGCGCGTTCGCGAACACGCTCTGGGGCTTCCTGGCTGAGCGCATCTCGGAGCGGCTCCTGGGCATCTTCACGATGCTCATGGGGACGGCGCTCGCGCTGGGTTTCCAGTTCGTCTCGCATCCCGTCGTGGCTGTCGGGTACGGCGTCCTGCTCGGCGTTGCGGCACGCGGCGAGGGTTCCATCCTCATGATCCTCATAGCGAACTACTACGGCAGGCGCTCGTACGGCGCCATCTCGGGAGTCGTGCAGACCGCGCTGCTCGTGGGGCTCGCGCTCGGCCCGTTGATCATGTCGGTGATCAGGGAGTCCACGGGGTCCTACGACGCCGTTTTCTACTCCGCTGCCGTAACATTCACCATCGCAGCCGTGCTGCTGGCACTCGCGGTGAAACCGAAGCGTCCGCAGCGCGCGGTCAGCGCCGCAACCGCAACGGGAGGAGACGCACAGCCATGACGACATCCACGGAGATCGAGGCGCTGAAGCGCCAGGTAGCGGACAGCTCGCACGTGCTCGACCACCAGGGGCTTGTGGACTTCCACGGGCACGTCAGCGCGCGCCTGCCGGGCACGAACGTGCTCTACATCAAGCCGGTGCTGCGCCCGCACAACCAGATACGCGCGGAGGACATCATCGCGGTCGACATCGACGCCTATCTCGAGGGCGGGGACTCGCAGTGGAACCCCAGCGACCAGCGCGGGCGGACGATAACCGAGCCCGTGCCGCCGCGCGAAACGGCGCTGCACGCCGCCATCATGCGGGCGAGGCAGGACGTGAACTCAGTCGTGCACACGCACCAGCTGGTGGCGACCTCGATAGGTGCGGGGAACGTTCCGATCAGGGCGCTCCAGAACCAGGGCATCCCGTTCGCGCCGGAGACGCCCATCTACCACAGGCCGGACCTCATCACGACGACCGAACTGGGGGAGGAGGTCGCGGAGACGCTGGGCGACCGGACTGCGGCGCTGCTCAGGGGGCACGGCGTCGTGGTGGTAGGCGAATCGATGGACCACTCGGTGTCGAACACGATCTACCTCGAACGCGCCGCGATCACCCAGGTCATCGCAACCATCGTGGGGACGCCGACGCCGCTGGAGGACGAGTACGTCGCGCGGTTCGGGCCGGACTGGTCGCGCCGGGCGTCGCACGCGTACGAGTATTTCAGGTCGCTGGTGCCGAGTCTGAAGGCGATGGAGTAGGGGATCAGTCGCGCCGGGCGCGGGCGGCGTAGTGGTGCCAGATGCCGCTGGGCTTGCGCGGCGTGGGGGCGACCTCGGGCGTGAGGTGGTCGGCGTCGGGCATGGAGCGCATGTTGGCGACGAACTCGGCGCGCTGCTGCGGCGTGAGGACGGCGTGGCCGCTGCCGACGGCGCAGAACGCGAGATAGTTCATGCGGGCCTGCTCCTCCAGGTGCAGCATGTTCACGATGGCGTCCTCCATGTCGCCGCCGACCGTCGCCGCGCCGTGCCCCTGCAGGAGGATGGCGCTGTGGCTGCCCATGAGGCGCGCGACCTCGGCGCCGTCCTTCTCGTGGATGATGAGGCGCGGGCTCGGGAACATCGGCAGCGGCTCTGAGAAGAGGGGCATGCCCTCGATGCACATCGGCCCCATCTGCTCCTCCAGGACGCTCATCAGGACGGTGTAGCGCGGGTGGACGTGTACGACGGAGTTGATGTCCGGGCGCTCGCGGAGCAGGCAGGAGTGCATCTTCACCTCGTTCGGGAGGTTCAGCTCCTTCGGGCCGCCCGCCTTGTAGCCGTTCACGTCGACGACGACCATGTGCTCGGCGTAGGTCTGGGAGAGCGCGGGGCCGAGGGCCTTGATGACGAACCTGTCCGGGTCATCGGGCAGGCGCAGGCTCACGTGTCCGCGCTCGATGGTGGAGGAGTCGGCGAGCCCCATCTCGTACAGCATCCGGTTCGCGAGCGCGACCTCTTCCATGAGTCCGGTCAGGTCGGTCATCGTTGGCCTCCTTGGTGTATCAGCCCAGCGGGGGCTGGCGCAGGTGCCAGTCGGTTGCGGTCTGGTAGGCGTGCGCGGCGCGGAGCACGAGGGCGTCGTTGAGGCGCGCGCCGCCCAGCATGAGGCCGAGCGGCAGGCCGCCGGGCGAAAAGCCGCACGGCACGGACGCGCTTGGCATGCGGGCGAGGTTGAACACGCGCGTCAGCCGCAGCAGCATCTCCCGCGACGAGACTTCGGCGCCGTTGATGTTGAGCGTGTCCTGGTCGGCGAGCGGCGCAGGCGTGGCGACGCTGGGCATCGCGATGAGGTCAACGCTCGTGAGCGCCTGTGCGACTGCGCGGGCGTACGCGACGCGGGCCTGCTGCGCCCGGGCGTAGGCCGTCGCGGGAACGAAGAAGCCGGACTCGAACCGGCGGCGTATCGCCTGGTCCATGCGGTCGCCGTCCCGGAGCACGCGCGCGCCGTGGGCCATCGCCGCCTCGGCGGTCGTGATGCCTGCGGCGATGGGGGTCGTCCAGTCCAGCTCGGGCAGCGATATCTCCGTCACCTGCGCACCGAGCCCTTCCAGCGTCCGCAGCGCGGCCTCGAACGCGAGCGCGACGTCGGCGTCGAGCGGCTCCCAGACGTACTGCCGGGGCACGCCGATACGCAGGCCGCTCACGCCGCCCTCCAGGGAGGCGACGTAGTCGACCTTTGGAGCGTCGATCGAAACGGGATCGCGCTCGTCGTGCCCCGCGAGGACGTTCAGGAGCAGGGCGAGGTCCTCGACGGTGCGCGCCATCGGGCCCGCGGTGTCGAGCGAGTGCGAGAGCGGCGTGACGCCGAAGCGGCTTACGAGTCCGAACGTGGGCTTGATGCCGGATATGCCGCAGAGCGATGACGGGATGCGGATGGAGCCGCCGGTGTCCGAGCCGAGGCCAAAGGGGAAGAAGCCCGATGCAACGCCTGCGCCGGTGCCGCTGGACGAGCCGCCCGGCATGCGCCCCTCGCCCCACGGGTTGCGCGGCATTCCGTAGGTGGCGTTCTGCCCGGTGGGGCCGAACGCGTACTCGACGGTGTTGACCTTGCCCATGGAGATCGCGCCCGCTTCGCGGAGCAGCCGGACAGCAGTGGCGTCCTCGTCCGGCACGAACTCGGCGTCGAGCGCCGAGCCGGAGGTCGTCACGATGCCTGCGCTCCAGTAGATGTCCTTGATGCCGAACGGCACGCCGTGCAGCGGGCCGCGCGAGCGCCCGGCGGCGAGCTCGGCGTCGGCGGCGCGCGCGTCGGCCATCGCATCTCCGGAGGTGCGCGTGATGAACGCGCCCACCTGCGGTTCGAGCGCATCGGCGCGGGCGACGAACGCGCCCACGGCTTCGGTTGCAGAGAGCTCCTTCGCGGCGATGCGGCGCGCGAGGTCGGCTGCGGAGAGGGCGGTGACGTCCGTCATTCCACGCCCCCGACCGCCCGCTCGACGGGGATGTGGTCGACCGGCAGGCCGTCGAGCGGCGCGATGCGTCCGAGCATCGCTTCCACCTCGGGGCGCAGCTTCTCGATGTATTCGGGGCCGGCGGTAATCCCGGCGGCGCGCGCCATCGAGGCGAACGCGTCCGGGGTCAGTTCAGGGGACATCGCAATCTCCGCTGGGCAGGCTGCGCGCAAGTATAGCGGCGCGGGGGCGCTTCCGCGCCGCCGAGGGCCCTCACCCACGCGCTGGTTCACCCTCTCCCGCCGCTGCGCGGCGACCTCTCCCCTCAAGGGAGAGGGGTCATGGGCGCCTACAAGGGACGCCCCTACACCAGGGAGGTTCTCGCCGGTGCGGGAATATAATAGGCGGGTGAGTATCCCCTTCCGCGCCATCGTTTTCGATTTCGACGGCCTCATCGTCGACACCGAGCAGCCCATCTACGAGGCGTATTCGTCGATCTTCGAGGAGCTCGGCGCGTCGCTGCCGTTGAGCGTGTGGCAGAACGTGATCGGCCAGGGCGTGGGCAACGATGCCGCGTTCGTCCACCTGGAGAGCACTATTGGGCGGGAGGTGGACCGCGAGGCGATCCGCGCGGAGGCGCGTGCGAGGCGACGCGACGTGACGCTGACACTTCCGCCCCGCGACGGCGCGGCGGAGCTCATCGTACAGGCGAAAGAGGCGGGACTGACGCTCGCCGTGGCGTCGAGTTCGACGTCCGCATGGGTCACCGGCCACCTCGACCGGCTGGGGCTGCTGCCGTCGTTCGACGCCGTCTGCACCCGCGACGAGGTCGGGGAGCCGAAGCCGAACCCGGCGGTCTACTGCCTCGCACTGGAACGGCTGGGCGTGGAGCCGCACGAGGCGTTCGCGATCGAGGACTCACCGCACGGAGTGACGGCTGCGAAGGCGGCTGGACTGCGGTGCGTCGCCGCGCCGAACCCGCTCACCGCGAACATGGACCTGCGCCACGCGGACTGCGTGCTGCCGTCGCTGGCGGGCGTGTCGCTCGCGGACGTGGTGGCAGGGCTGGTGGGCTAGGGATCAGAGCATCCTTAACGCTCTCTTTCGCTGCGCATAACGCACTCTTCCCCTGCCCATAACACGACGGCCTGCGCTCCGTGGTGTGATTGATGTACCTGCGTTCGCCCAGGAGCGGCAAGCGCAGGCATCACCTCACTTACCCAGGAGACAGCGTGGAACACCCCTCTCGATCGGGCAGACTATGGATAGGGCTTTTGCTTGCGATGTTGACGGCGTCGCTGGCGCTCATGGGGTGCCAGGGCCCGGAAGGAGTACCAGGCGAGGCGGGCGCGCAAGGCCCGTCAGGGCAGCGAGGCGAGGCCGGAACGGCGGGACCGCAAGGGCCACAGGGGCTGGCGGGGCAGGCAGGACAAACAGGACCCGCCGGGCCCCAGGGGCCTGCCGGACAGACGGGTTCGAGCGGACGACAAGGCGTGTCCGGAGCGGACGGGCGCGAAGTGGAGCTGGTCAACGTGGACGGCGTGCTCTCGTGGCGCTACACCGGAGAGGGCGACTCTGACTGGCAGGGGCTTGCTTCCCTCACGGCGCCGCTGCCGCCCATCTCGCTCACGAAACTGGGTACGTACACCTCTTCGGAGGGAGCGGAGATCGTCGCATTCGACCCGTCGACGGCTCGCGCGTTCGTCACCGCCGGAGCAACGGTCGAAGTGCTGGACCTGTCGGACCCGTCGCAGCCCGTCGTGGCGCACGTGCTCGACCTGTCGTCCGACGGCGACGGCGTCACGAGCGTTGACGTGGAGGACGGGCTGGTCGGCATAGCGGTGGACGCGGACAGGGGCGACGATCCGAACGCGCGCGGCAAGGCGCTCTTCTACAGCGCCACGTCGTTCACACGCATCGCCGAGGCGGAGACCGGCGTGCTGCCGGACATGATCACGTTCACGCCGGACGTGAAGTACGCGCTGGTGGCGAACGAGGGCGAACCGAGCGACGACTACACCATCGACCCGGTGGGGTCGATCACGGTGATAGACATCGATGGCGGGTTCACGACGGCAACGGCTGCGTTCGACGCCTCCGCGTTCGACCTCGACGCATTGCAGGAGGGCGGCCTGCGGATATTCGGCCCGGGAGCCGGGCTCGCAGAGGACGTGGAGCCGGAGTACATCACGGTTACGCCGGACTCCTCCACCGCTTTCGTGGCGCTCCAGGAGAACAACGCCATCGCGGTAGTGGACATCGCGAGCGCCACGGTGACGCGCATCCTGCCGCTCGCCTACAAGGACCACTCGCTGCCGGGCAACGAGCTGGACGCGAGCAACGAGGACGGCGGCATCACCATCCGGAACTGGCCGGTGCTCGGCATGTACCAGCCGGACGCCATCGCGTCGTACATGGCGCCGGACGGCGAGCTGTACATCGTCACCGCGAACGAGGGCGACGCCCGCGACTACGACGGCTACAGCGAGGAAGAGCGCGTCAAGGACCTGACGCTCGACCCCGACGCGTTCCCCAACGCAGCCGAGTTGCAGGCGGACGACATGCTGGGCCGTCTCAAGACCACGAGCGCCCACGGGGACACCGACGGAGACGGCGACTACGACGTCATCTACTCCTACGGCGCCCGCTCACTCACGATCTGGGACACCGACGGGAACGTGGTCTTCGACAGTGGTAGCACCATCGCCCGCGCCATGACCGAGTACGCGCCTGAGGCGTTCAACTCCAACGGGCTCGCCGACGGGTTCGACGGGCGGTCGGACGACAAAGGATCGGAGCCGGAAGCCGTCGCGGTCGCGCGGCTGTGGGGGCGCACCTACGCGTTCCTCGGGCTGGAGCGCATCGGGGGCGTCGCGGTGTTCGACGTTACGTATCCCCGCGAGACGCGGTTCCTCGACTACGTGAGCAACACGAACCGCTACGGCGACCTGGACGCAGGCACCGCAGGCGACATCGGCCCGGAGGGGCTGGAGGTCGTCGCAGCCGAAGACAGCCCGACCGGCGCGCCGCTGCTGCTCGTGGCGAACGAGGTCAGCCAGACGGTGACCGTCTACGAGATAGCGCGTTAGGCGTGAGGCGCATAGCGCCTCCCCAGCGCGCACTCGCTACTCCCTGGGCGATGGCACCCAGAAGGCGAGGCGAGCCTCGGCGACGGGGCGCGGGGCCTCGTTGCCAGCCGCGTCGACGACCCAGACCTGGGGGCTTTCGCTGCGCTCGAGAACACCTGCGAACACCAGTTTCGTGGAATCGGCCGACCAGACGAGGTGGGACGGCGCGAACTGATCGAAGAACTGCAGGTGGGTGAGGAAGTCCGGGGTGGGGATGAAGGGCGTGAGGAGCCTCGTTTCACGGGTGGCCGGGTCGGCGACGCGCCACTCGAAGAGGTTGCCGATGGCGACGTAGGCGAGGCGCGAGCCGTCCGGAGACCAGTAGAAGGCGGCCATCGAGCCGCGCACGAGCGGCTCGTCGCTCCCCGTACCGTCCTCGTCCACGACGTAGAGCGAGTCGTAGGAGGGCCGTGACAACGTCCTCACCGCGACGGCGATGCGGCCACCTGCCGTCGACCAGGCGAAGGCTGCCTCGCCGGGGACGTCCATCAGCGAGACGCGGTCCGTGCCGTCGAGCTTCGAGGTGACGAGCCTGCCGATGCCGCCCTCCTCGACGACGTAGGCGATGCGGTCGCCGTCCGGGCTGAACGCGGGCACGCGATAGCGGAGCGAGTCCGCGTCGAGGTCTCGCGTGGAGCGGTCTTGAGTGTCGTGGAGCAGCAGTTGCCCCCGCCGGTGCACGAGGATGTATCTGCCGTCCGGCGACCAGACGTGGTAGAGCGGAGCGCTGGCCGAAACCTCGTAGGGTTCGCTGTCGTCGGCGCGGACGGCGAAGAGGCCGAGCCCCCGGCCGGGACCTCTCGGGGCGACGAACGAGAGGAACTCCGAGGTTGGAGACCAGAGCGCATAGTGCGGCGCGCCGCCCGCGACGAGGGGAACAGAGCCGGGGCGCGTCTCATGGAGCCGACGCTGCGTCCCCTCCTCGGTGTCGAACAGCACGAGGCTGGCGAGTGCGTTGCCGCTGCCCGGCGTGCGTGAGAGCGCGACGAACCTGCCGTCGGGCGACCAGGTGGGCCAGGTGTAGCGGACGCTCTGTGCCTGCTGAGGGCGTAACGAGACGCTGGTGCCGGACTCGCGCGACTCGCCGGACCCGCCGCCTGTGATGCGTTCGGGGTTGCCGCCGTCGCTCTGCACGCTCCAGACGTCGAAGCGCGGGTCGACGAAGACGATGCGCTGGCTGCCGGAGGGCTCCGGCGTACCGGGCGCGGGCTCGTCGCTGCCGCACGCCGCGAGAGCGAGGAGCACCGCGGCTATGAATGCGGCACGGAGCAGTAGCCTCAACCTGGCCGTCTCCTGAGAGATGCTTCGACTGCGCCTCAAGGCTACGCCCTTCGGCTTCGCTCAGCATGACAGCCCGCGTCCCGCCCTGCCCCGGAGGGCGGGTTCATCCGTCCACGCGGACCTCGAGGCTGATGTCGAGCGCCGTGACGGAGTGCGTGACGGCGCCGGTGGAGAGCAGATCGACGCCGGTCTCGGCGACGTCGCGGACGGTGTCGATGGTGATGCCGCCGGACGCTTCGGTGAGGGCGCGGCCCTTGCAGATGGCGACGCCCTCGCGCATCTGGTCGGGCGTCATGTTGTCGAACAGGATGATGTCGGCGCCGGCCTCGACGGCCTCGCGGACCTGGTCGAGCGTGTCGCACTCGACCTCGATGCGGATGGTGTGTGCGGCGTCGCGCTTGGCGCGTTGGATGAGCTCAGTCATGCTCTCGCCGCGGGTGGCCATCGCCGCGATGTGGTTGTCCTTGATGAGGATGCCGTCGCCGGTGCTCATGCGGTGGTTGTGGCCGCCGCCCATGCGCACGGCGTACTTGTCCAGCAGCCGCCAGCCGGGGAGCGTCTTGCGCGTGTCGATCATCTGCGTGGGGAGGCCTTCGATGGCGCGGACGTAGCCGTTGACGGCGGTGGCGATGCCGCTCATGCGCTGGACGAAGTTGAGGGCGGTGCGCTCCGCGCGGAGGATGCTCGACATGCGCCCGCGTATGGCCGCGACGTACATGCCGCGCTCGACGGGCGAACCGTCGTCGACGAGGCGGGTCGTTTCGAGGGTGGGGTCGGTCTCGCGGAAGACCTCAAGCGCGACGTCGACGCCCGCGAGGACGCCGTTGGCCTTCGGCATCATCAGCGCCTCGCTCGTGAGGTCGTCGGGCAGGAGCGAGGACGTGGGGTCGTAGGCGACCTCGTCCTCGGCCAGTGCCATGCGTATCAGATCTCGTGTTCCGTGCCAGTGGTGGAGCATGGTTTCACCTCGCGCCGGGTGGGATTTCGCTTGTGAGAGAGAATTCTACGGCGGCGCAAGGGGTACTTTGTGACGGAATGCACAAAGTGGGAAGGGGGAGAGGTCAGGCGGACTTCCAAGGGCGCGCGAATCCATGAAGCTCGAATCGCTTCAACTCATCGCCCGTGAATTGCACGCACGGAGTAGACAGTGATAGTTCGTACTTCCCATAGGCACCGGGATGTCGCGGCTGGCCGCGCCCGTTTGAAAAATCGTTAAACCGGTGCAGTTTCTCTGCCCTGCCGCCATTGACGAGCATGCCTACGACCTCTTTGACTCGTCCAAGAAACAGATCTTCTACATCGTAGCCGCTGGTTCCCCACGCGAGAACTATCTTGTCCGCTTGCCGAGCTGTGTCTTGGATATGCTGGTCGTTATCAGGACCAACGGGGTTCAGGTGGGAGAGTGCTTCCTTGGCGTCAGGGCCACGGACTGCGAACAGGTTGCATATCCACAAGGTGCCGTAGTCCCAGTGTTGCGCGAATGCGATGCACTTTTTCACCGTCCGGTCCGGCTTCCTCTCGTTCGCTTTGCTGGGGTTCAGCATCAGGAACAGGCAGGTGCCTTTATCCTCTTGTTCACGTGCAAGTGGAATTTTGGCCTCCAGCCAGTATCGGTAGATACGGTGGTTCCCAAAGCAAATGCTGTGGGAGACGCTGTCCCACATCCCTTCGATGCGCCATTCCCCTTGGACAAGGGGCTCGTTGCAAAACTGACGGGCTTGGTCTTTCTGCATGTGAGTTCCTCGTTGGACTTATTGAGCCTCACCTCGTCCCTACCGCGTGCCTTGGCAGGCGCTCTGGATTCCCGCCTTCGCGGGATGACGGGACTCAGGCAGGCGTGGCGATGCGCGCCTTGCCCTGCAGCGACCAGGGCGTCGTGCGGGTGATGCGGACGTTCAGGACGTCGCCCAGCGCTACGCCGTCGTCCTCGGTGTGCTCGAAGAAGACGAGCTTGTCGGTGCGGGTGCGTCCCTGCCAGCGGCCCTTGTTGTGGCCGTCGACCAGCACCTCCTGCGTCGTGCCGAAGTAGGCGGTGTTGATCTCGGAGAGGATGGTCTCCTGCGCGGCCTCGATCGCCTTCAGGCGGCGGTGCTTCTCCTCCTGCGGCACGTCGTCGGTCATCTTCCGCTCCGCGAACGTGTTGGGGCGGGTGGAGTACATGGCGGAGTGCACCTTGTCGAAGCGGAGGTCGCGCACCATGTCGAGCGTGTCCTCGAACTGCGCCTCGGTCTCGCCGGGGAAGCCGACGATGAGGTCGGTGACCATCGCGACGCCGGGGACGGTCTCGCGGATGCGGGCGACGAGCTCGCGGTACTGCGCGTTCGTGTAGCCGCGCCGCATGTTCGCGAGCACCTCGTCGTTGCCGGCCTGGAACGGCAGGTTGATGTTCTCCATCACGCGCGGCAGCCCGGCGACCGCTTCGATGATGCGCTCGCTCATGTCGTTGGGGTGGGAGGTGAGGAAGCGGATGCGCGCGAGCTCGGGCACCTGCTCGTGGACGGCCTCCAGAAGGTCGGCGAGGTCGGGCGCGCCTGGGAGGTCGTGGCCGTAGGAATCGACGTTCTGCCCGAGGAGCGTCACTTCGCGCACGCCGCGCGCGACGAGCATGCGGCACTCCTCGACGAGCTCCTCGACGGGGCGAGAGACCTCGCGTCCCCGCCGGTAGGGAATGATGCAGAACGTGCAGAACTTGTCGCAGCCGTGGATGATCGGCACGTGCGTCGTGACCGACGGGTGGCCCGGCACGAACGGCCCCGCGCAGCCGTCGGGGTCGACGCCCATCTTGTCGCCGACCAGCTCGATGAGCGGCTCGAACTGCTGCGGCTGCATGAAAACGTCGACGTAGGGGTAGCGCTTGCGGAGGTCGTCCTGCTTCGGGCCGACCATGCAGCCCATGAGCGCGAGCGTCTTGTCCGGGAAGCGCTGCTTCCACGGCTTGAGCGACGTGAGCATGCCGGTGACGCGGTCCTCCGCCTGCTGGCGCACGACGCAGCTGTTGAGGACGATGACGTCGGCCTGCTTCGGGGTGTCGGCGGACTCGAGGCCGAGCTGCTCCAGCCCCGCTCCCATCCGCTCGGAGTCGGCCTTGTTCATCTGACAGCCAACGGTCCAGATGTAGTAGCTCGGCATGGCGCTTACTTCATCAGAGCGTCTACCGGCGTGAGACGCTGGTTGCGCATATCCACGGCGAGGCTGAGGTTCTCCAATGCCGTGGCCCCAAGCAGTGGGGATGCAGCGTCGTCTCCGAAGACGACGAGCACCGGCACGCGTTCACCTTCGTAGAGCAAGTCAACCGACCCTACTTCGTATTCCACACGCGCCTCATCCGCCAGGCGGAAACCGCGCCGCCCCGATGGCTGCACTCCGATAGAACGCAGGGCTGCGGCGGGGACGACGGGGTAGGTCGCTGCGGTATCCACGAGCGCGTCAACGTTCAACTGCCCCTGCGGGCCCTCGAAGGTTACTTGTACGGTGAACGTTCCCATGACTGCTGCTTGCTTCAGTAGTGGCGGAGGGAGCGGGATTCGAACCCGCGAGGGAGCTCATCACCCCCAACCCGCTTAGCAGGCGGGCGCACTAGGCCACTATGCGATCCCTCCACGCCACTCGTCAGGATACCAAATCCGCCCCCTCCGGTCATGCGCGACATGCTGTGCTCTCAGGTGCGGGATTCCCGCCTGCGCGGGAATGACGGGAGAGGCGGTCATGCGCCGCATCGCGTTCACACACGCTAGAATGCGGCGCGGAGGTTCCCCTCATGCCAGACCTGACGACCGATGAGGTGCGCTCGCTGCTGCGGGCGCTCGATATGACGCCGCTCGACGACGTCGATCTCGACGAGATCACGAACCGAGTGAACGCTATCAACGAGGCGGCAGCCGCGCTCGAAGACCCCGAGGCCGACGCGATAGAGCCCATCCCCGTCTTCTGGCTCACCACCGAGGGCGCGGAGGCGGAGGAGCCCGGCGATGGCCGATGACCTCACGCTGCGGTCCGCGACGGAGCTCTCCGCGCTCATCACTCGCGGCGAGGTGTCGCCGGTCGAGCTGACCGAGGCGTTCATCGCGCGGGCGAAGCGCTTCGAGCGGCTGAACGCCTACATCACGCTCGACGAGGAAGGCGCACTCCGTGCCGCCCGCGCTGCTGAGGCCGAACTCTCGCGCGGCATGGCGCGGGGTCCACTGCACGGGCTTCCCGTCGCGGTGAAGGACCAGTTCGACGCGAAAGGGATGCGGACGACGCTCGGCGGCAACATCGTGGACTACGTTGCGGACGAGGACGCCACGGCGGTCGGTCGGCTCCGGGAGGACGGCGCGGTGCTGCTGGGCAAGCTGAACCTGAGCGAGTACGCGCTCGGCGGTAACGTGCAGCACCCGTTCGGCGTCCCGCACAACCCGTGGGACGAGACGCGGCAGGCGGGACAGTCGAGCAGCGGCTCCGGCGTCGCGGTTGCCGCATCACTCTGCGCGGCTGCGCTCGGCGGCGATACCGCGGGCTCGATACGCGGCCCGGCGGGGTGGTGCGGCATCGTGGGCCTGCGTCCGACGTGGGGCGCGGTCAGCCGTCACGGCGCGTTCCCGATGGCATGGTTCATGGACACGATAGGCCCCATGACAAAGACGGTCACCGACGCGGCGATGCTCCACCAGTCGATCGCGGGCCACGACCCGAAGGACCGGTACTCGTCGACGCGCCCCGTGACGCCGTTCGAACCGGACGACGATCTGAGCGGGCTGCGCATCGGCGTCGTGCGCGAGAGCATCGACAACGGCATGGCGAGCGCCGAGGCTGCATCCGCCCTCGACGCCGTGATGCGCGTGCTGGAGGACGCCGGCGCGAAGGTGGGCGACGCGTCGCTGCCGCTCTTCGAGCGCGGCGGGCTCATCGCCAACACGCTCTCGGACGTAGAAGCGGCGCACACGCACCGGAAGTGGCTGCGTACGGAGGCGGAGAAGTACGACTTCGCGACGCGCCGGAGGCTGATGGCCGCGAGCCTCGTCCCCGGTGCGGTGTACACGAAGCTGCTGCGCTTCCGCACGCTGATGCGGCGTCACGTCATGCGCGAACTCGGCAGGTACGACGTCATCGTGACGCCCGCGCAGGCCGGGGGCGCGCCGCCCATCCCCACGGAGACAGGGCTGACGTCGAAGGAGGCGGTCATCGCGCAGTTCTTCGGCATCCGCTCGCACCGCAGCCCGTTCAACCTCTCGGGCGTTCCGGCGATGGCCGTGCCGTGCGGGTTCACGGAGGGCGGCCTGCCGCTGAGCATCCAGATCGCGGGGCGTCCGTTCCAGGAGAACACGCTCTTCCGCATCGGTCACGCGTACCAGCAGCGCACGACCTGGCACGATGCACGTCCGCCGCTGGAATGAGCGACCTTCGCGACGCTGAACAGGAGCGGCCCGTGGAGGTAAACCTCAGGCGTTGCGGGAACGTTCTGGTCAAGATCGGGCTCGTGGCCCTGGGCGTAGCGATAGCGCAGACGTTGTTCTGGCCGAACGCGCCTCTCGGGGTGCAGAACGTGATGAACGTCGTGTTCTTCTTCGGCCTCGTGACGGGCTTCATGCCGACGGTGGGCCGTCTGCTGTCGCGCCACTGGCCGAAGTGGTGAGGGAGACTCTCCTGTCGAACCGAGGCCGTTGTCCGCACGCGAACGCGCTGGCCGCACCTTGTGCAGCGTGGTATCCTGACGGGCAACGGCGTCGACGGAGACGAGTAGACGGGCCCACGGCGGTCAAGCGAGCCGGTGACGGTGTGAGACCGGTGCGCCGCCCCAGTCGAAGATCCCTCCCGAGCCGTCAGCCGAAGGCTCGCAGAGCGAGTGAGTAGACCTGACCGGGTTCGCCGCCCGTTACCGAAGGCGGGAGCGTGATGGCGCTCCGCTGAGGGTCTCCGCCCTCCATTGGATTTCCGCTTTCGCGGGAATGACGGGGGACAGGCGGGGGAACCAGGGTGGTACCGCGGGTGATGCCCGTCCCTGTCAGGGGGCGGGTTTTTTTGTTGGTAAGCGAAGGAGTGGATGTCATGGTGAGCGTAACGCTGTACGACACGACGCTGCGCGACGGTTCGCAGATGGAGGGGGTGAGCCTCTCCGTGCACGACAAGCTGCGCATCGCCGAGCGGCTGGACCAGCTCGGTGTCCACTTCATCGAGGGCGGCTGGCCCGGCTCCAACCCGAAGGACGAGGAGTTCTTCCAGGAGGCGAAGAGCCTCAACCTTACCCACGCCAAGCTCTCCGCGTTCGGCAGCACCCGCCGCGCGAATGCCGCCGTCGAGGACGACGCGAATATCCAAGCGCTGCTCGACTGCGGTGCGGAGGTGGTCACGCTCGTCGGCAAATCGTCGGAGATGCAGGTCGCCGACGTGCTCGAAGTGCCGCTCGAAGAGAACCTTGCGATGATCCGCGACTCGGTTGCCTACCTCCGGGAGCAGGGAAAGCGCGTCTTCTTCGACGCGGAGCACTTCTTCGACGGTTACGTGGCGAACCCGGAGTACTCGCTTCAGTGCATCCGTGCGGCTGCCGAGGCCGGAGCGGAGTACGTCATACTGTGCGATACGAACGGCGGTACGCTGCCCGTGGACGTGTTCGCGACCGTGAGCGCGGTGGCGAAGGCCGTGGACTGCGGCGTCGGCATCCACTGCCACAACGACGCCGACGTGGCGGTTGCAAACACCATCGCGGCGGTGCAGGCCGGCGCGACGCAGGTGCAGGGCACCATCAACGGCTACGGCGAGCGGTGCGGCAACGCGAACCTGCTCTCCGTGATCCCGAACCTCCAGCTGAAGCTGGGCATGGACGTCATCAGCGAGGAGCAGATGAGCCATCTCACGGAGTTGCACCGCTTCACGGCGGAACTCGCCAACATGCCGCGCAGCCGCTACCAGCCGTACGTGGGCGAGAGCGCGTTCACCCACAAGGGTGGGCTGCACGTCTCCGCCGTCACGAAGGTGGAGGACAGCTACCAGCACATCAAGCCGGAGCTCGTCGGCAACGCGAAGCATGTCGTGGTCTCGGAGCTCGCGGGGCGGAGCAACATCGCGGTCAAGCTGCAAGAGGCAGGGCTGAGCGCCGACGTCTCCGGCAAGCGGCTGAGCGCGCTGCTGCAACTCGTGAAGGAGCGCGAGAACGAGGGCTTCCAGTACGAGGGCGCCGAGGGGTCGTTCCGGCTGCTCGTGGAGCGCACGGAGGCTGGCTACCAGCCGCCGTTCGACCTCGTGGACTTCATGGTGGTGATGGAGAAGCGGCGCAGGCCGGGGAACTTGACCGGCGAGGACTCGCTCTGCGAGGCGATGGTGAAACTCTCCGTGAACGGCGAGGTGCGGCACACGGTCGCGGAGGGGAACGGCCCGGTGAACGCGCTCGACCAGGCGATACGCAAGGCGCTGCTCGACTTCTACCCGCACCTGAAGGACGTGGAGCTGACCGACTACAAGGTGCGCGTCGTCTCGCAGGGACCGGGGGGCACCGGCGCGGTCGTGCGGGTGCTCGTCGAGTCCACGAACGGCGAGCAGACTTGGGCGACTGTCGGGGCGTCGACGAACATCATCGAGGCGTCGTGGCAGGCGCTGTCGGACAGCCTCGAATACGCTCTGCTGCAGCGATAGAGCGATGGCCACCGAGGTCTTCCATATGGACGCGAACGGCGTCCGCATCTCCGCGCAGCGCGCCGTGTTCGCCGAGCATGCCTACGCCCCCCGCAACATCCAGGGCGTGGACCGCGTCGAGGACAAGGGCATCCGCTGGCCCGGGCAAGCCACACTCGCCCTCGGGTTCGCCATCATCATCGCCGGGTTCATCATGCAGCACACGATTACGGTGATGGTCGGCGCGGTGGCCGTGATGTCGGGCTCGCTGAACCTGGCGCGGAAGCGTCCGCGGTACGGCATACGCATCACGACGCAGCGCGGGCCGGTGTACGTACTGGCGTCGAGGGACCAGCGCTACGTTGAGGTCGTCGCCGACGCGCTCCTGCGCGCCGTCTCTGTCGCGCATCGGAGACGAGAAGCGGCAAGTGATGAGGCGGAAGCCGGCCAGGAACCCAGCACCGGGCGCGCGCCTGCGGCGGAACCGGAATCGCAGGCGCCGCCACGGCGGCGGGGTGGCCGTCCTACGCCCCGTAGGAGGCGGCGCTAGCGCAGAGCGTCGGCGAGGTACTCCGCCCAGTGGCGGGGCTTCTTGGACGTGAAGTGGCCGATCTGCTGGCGGCAGGAGATGCCGGAGACGGCGACCGGCCAGCCCCGCTTCTCCTCGGCCTCTATCGCGGGGAAGAGCTTGAGCGAGCCCATCGCCTTCGACGTCTCGTAGTGCTCCTTCTCGAAGCCGAACGTCCCCGCCATGCCGCAGCACGCTGAGTCAATCAGCTCCGGACCGTAGCCCGCGATGCGGAGCGCCTCCAGCGTCGGGCCAGCGCCCACGAGCGCCTTCTGGTGGCAGTGGCCGTGCACCTGCACCTGCGCCTTGCCGTCCTCCGAGAACGCGGCGCGCACCGCGTCCGGCTCCTCAGCCGCGAGCTTCACGAGCAGCTCGTCGAGCATGAACGCCTGGCTTGCCACGGACCTCGACGCCCCGTTGCGCAGCAACTCGGGGTACTCATCGCGGAGGGTGAGCAGGCACGACGGCTCGGTGCCGACGATGAGCGTGCCGCGCTGTGCGTGCGGCGCGAGCACCTCCACGTTCTTCTGCGCCCAGCCCTTCGCCTTCTTGAGCTGCCCCTTGGAGATGAGCGGCCTGCCGCAGCAGCCGCGCTGCGTCTCCAGGCGCACGTTGTAGCCGAGCGCCTCGAGAACGCGGACGGCGGAGCGCCCCACCTCCGGGGTCATGTACTCGGTGAAGGTGTCGTGGAAGTAGATGACGTCGCCGCGCGTCCCTTTCTGCTCCTGCGCGTCCCGGCGCGCGAACCACGAAGAGAAGCGGCGCAGCGCGAACTTCGGGAGCGGGCGCTCGCGGGCGATGCCGAACACGCGCTCGGCGAACAGCTTCGAGGGAGGCAGGCTGCCGAGCAGGTTCGTGACGGGCGCGATGGCCTGGCCGATGCGGCTGAGGCGTGCGACCTCGCCGAACGCGCGGGCGCGCAGGGGCAGGCCGTGCTTCTCGTAGTACTTGCTGAGTACCTCGGACTTGAGTTTGGCCATGTCCACGTTGGAGGGGCACTCGGCCTTGCACGCCTTGCACTCGACGCAGAGGTCCATCGTGTCGTAGAGGCGCTTGCCGGTGAGTTCGTCGGCGGGGAGCTTGCCGCTGATGATCATGCGGAGCATCGTGGCGCGGGCGCGGGTGGAGTGCTCCTCCTCGCGCGTCGCCATGAAGGAGGGGCACATGCCGCCGTCCAGCTTGCGGCACGCGCCCTGGCTGTTGCACATCTCGACGTGTGCGCCGAAGCCGCCGTCCTCGCTGAAGTCGAGGTACGTCGGCACGTCGATGGCCGTGTAGTCGGGGCCGATGCGGAGGTTCTCCCGCAGGCCGGGCGTCTCGATAATCTTGCCCGGGTTCATGATGCTCTCGGGGTCGAACGCCTGCTTCAGCTCCTTGAATGCCTGGTAGAGCTCGGAGCCGAACATCTTCTCGGTGAAGACGCCGCGTACGATGCCGTCGCCGTGCTCGCCGGTGAGGCTGCCCCCGAACTCCAGGACGAGGTCGGCGATCTCCTCGGCGATGGATGCCATCTTCTCGACGCCCTCATGCTGCTTGAGGTTGACGACGGGGCGTATGTGCAGGCAGCCGGTCGACGCATGGCCGTAGTAGGCGGCTTCGGTGTCGTACTTCGCGACGATCTCCTCGAAGCGACGCACGTACTGCGGCAGCTGCTCCGGCGAGACGGCGGTGTCCTCGACGTACGGCAGCGGCTTGGCGTCGCCCTTGAGCGCCATCGCCAGCCCCAGTCCCGCCTCGCGGAGCGCGTACCAGCGCTGCTGCTCGATGGGGTCGTTCGTAATCATGGTGGCGTAGCCGAGGCGGCGGTGCTCCATGTCGGCCTTCATGGCCTCGAGCCTCGACTGCACCTCGCGCGGGGAGTCCCCGTAGAACTCGACGAACAGCAGCTCGCGCGGCTCCCCGATGAAGTAGTCGAGCAGCCTGCGGTAGCCGGGGTTCACCTTGCAGTTGTCGATGATCATGTGGCCGACGAGCTCGACCGCCGACGGGCTGTGCTCGAGGAGCGGGACGGACGCCTCCATGCACTCGATGAGGTCGGTGAAGTGAACGACGCCGAGTCCCTTGTAGCGCGGCAAGGGCACGAGGTTGACGCGCGCCTCGGTGACGGCGACGAGCGTGCCCTCCGAGCCGACGACGGCGCGGGTGAGGTTCATGGGGCCGTCACCGGTGAAGTCGTCGAGGTTGTAGCCCATGACGCGGCGCAGGATGCGGGGGAAGCGCTGCGCTATCTCGTCCGAGTTCTCCCAGGCAAGGCGGCGCGTCTCGCGGTAGATCGTGCCCTCAAGGTCGCTGCGCGAGAGCTTGTCCTCCAGCGTCTCACCCACGACTGGCGCGAAGTGCGCCCGGCTGCCGTCCGAGAGGATGGCGTCGACATTCAGGATGTGGTCGAGCGTCTTGCCGTAGATGACGGAGTGCGGGCCGCAGGAGTTGTTGCCGATGCCGCCGCCCACGGTGGCGCGGGCGCTGGTGACCGGGTCCGGCCCGTACATGAGGCCGTACTGGCGCACCGCGGCGGAGAGGTGGTTGTTGACGATGCCGGGCTGCACGCGGGCCCATCGCTCCTCCGGCGAGACCTCCAGCACGTTGCGCATGTACTTAGAGAAGTCCATGACTATGGCGTGGTTCGTCGTCTGTCCTGCGAGCGCCGTTCCGCCGCCGCGCGGCGTGACCGGCACGCCGTGCTCGCGCGCGATGCGTATCGTGGCCTCCACGTCGTCCGCCGTGCGCGGCACGACGACGCCCACAGGCGTCATCTGGAAGATCGAGGCGTCGGTGGAGTACATGAGGCGGTTGTAGCGGTCCATCCGCACTTCACCGGCGATCTGGCCGCGCAGCCTGTCGGCGATGGCGTTGACCTCGGAGGCGGCGATGGACGCGCCCTTGCGGACGGTTTCGTACAGCAGTGGCATCGGGTCGTTCCCCCTGCGCGCGGGTACTCTACATCCCGCGGAACTTCGACGAGCGTCTCCTAATCTTACGCCAGCGGGAGGCGTCGCGTGGGCGTCGTGAGGCTGCGTGGAATCACCGAAGCCTGCGACCGCCCCCGGTTGACACTCCCCGAGCGTGCTCTTACGTTGAGTAGGCAACACGTCCGTGAGAGTACGAGCGCGAGGCATGCAGGAAGAGACGGAGCGTAAGACGCCGGTGACGTCGCTGGGGCCGCTGGAGACGCGGCTGATGGACGTCGCGTGGTCGGCGGGACGTTCGCTCTCGGTGCAGGAGGTCGTGGACAGGCTCGGCGGCGGGAACTACAAGACCGTCATGACGGTGCTGAACCGCCTCGTCGAGAAAGAGATGCTGACCCGCGATCTGGACGGACGCGCCTACCGCTATCGCCCGACGCATGGCAGGAACGATTTCCTGCGCGCCGCGGCCGACGGGCTGGTGCGCGGCTACGTCGAAGCGTTCGGCGACGACGCGGCGAGCCACCTCGCCGATGCGGCGCGCGTTGCGTCGCCGCCGGCTGACAAGCCGGCAGACCCGCAACCGTTGCCCGTCTCATACCGCTTGTACCACCCTCCCACGTCCCGTAAGGGACCGCTGCTCATCGCCGGGGCTGCGGCAGCCATCGCCGCGGTCTTCATCCTGTCGAGGCGGCGTAAGAGCTAGTGTCCTACGCGCCGTTGGAGTGGGACGATTTCGCCGACGCGGCGGCGGCCGTATCGCCCGGAGCGCCGCTCTCTCTTACGCAACTTGAGAGCATCCTCCGGATGGTCGAGATGCTGCGCTCTTACAACGCGTCGGCATCACTGATGTCGGAGGCGGCGCTTGCCGACGTGCTGCGGGGCCACGTGCTCGACTCGCTCACGCTGCTGCCGCTCATCCGACGGGCAAGCCTGCACGAAGGGCGGCTGGTGGACGTGGGAACGGGTGGCGGTTTCCCGGGTCTCGTCCTGGCGATAGCCGAGCCTGCGCTGCGCGTGACGCTGATGGACGCCACACGCAAGAAGACGGCGTACCTGGAGCGAGCCTGCGAGGAGCTGGGGCTGGACGTGGACGTGCTGCACGCCCGCGCGGAAGACGCAGCGCACGATCCTGCGCTGCGTGAGTCGTTCGACGTTGCGGTCTGCCGCGCGCTCGGCCCCTGGCCTGTCGTGCTCGAACTGACGCTCCCTTTGTGCAAGACAGGAGGCGCGCTGTTCGGTCAGCGGGGGGCCGACGCTCCGTCAGAGGCTGTCGCGCATCCCGAGACCGTAGCGCTGCTCGGTGGTCGCGCTGTGGGTTTCGAGCAGGTAGGCGTCGAAACCGGACTGGAGAACCGCCACGTCATCACGGTCGAGAAAGTAGAATCCACGCCGCCCCGGTATCCGAGGAAGGCAGGGATACCGGCCAAGCGTCCGCTGATTTAGGCTTAAGCACGTGGCAAACGTCCTGGCATCGCTCAAAGACAACCAGTCGCTGAAGCGCAGACTCCTCTCGCCGAAGACCGGCATCCCGCTGATCGCGCTCGTGCTCGTCATCGCGCTGCTCACGAACAAGACCGACATCGGGTTCAGCGACACGTGGGAGCACATCACCACGCTGAACCCGTGGTGGTACGTCCTGGCGTTCGTCTCGCACTACACCACGTTCGTATTCAGAGGCGCGCGGTGGCGTGCCCTGATAGCCAATGCGCATCGTCACGGCGGCGGGCCTCCGCCCTCCGTGGCCTACGCCGGCCGGGTCATCCTCATGGGGTGGTTCGTGAACTCGGTGACCTGGTTCAGGATGGGCGACGCCTACCGCGCCTACGCGTACGCGAGCGACACGAACACGAGCTTCTCGCGCAGCATGGGCACGGTGATGGCGGACCGCTTCATCGACCTCGTCGTCGTCGCGGTCCTCATCACGATCGGCGTCGGCGCGCTGTTCGTCGGCGGGCAGATCGTCCCGCCGGTCTTCCTCGTTGGGGTTGCGGTGGGAGCGCTCCTCGTTGTCGGCGCAGGGCTCGTGGCGATGGTCCTCGCGCGGCGATGGGTCGCGCCCCGACTGCCGGAGAGACTGCGGGAGATGTACCACCGCTTCCACAGCGGGACGATGGACAGCTTCGGGCGCATGCACGTCGTGTTCGCGCTCGGCGTGCTTGGATGGCTCTCGGAAGCCGGACGGCTCTTCTGCGTCGTGATGGCGGTCGGGACACCGGTGGCGCTGGGGCTGGTGCTCTTCGTGCCGATGGCGAACGGCCTGCTGACCGCCGTTCCGCTCACCCCCGGCGGGCTGGGGCTCGTCGAGACGGGCGTGACGGGCCTGCTGGGGCTGGAACTGGCGGTGGAGGCGGCGCTGGCGGTGGCGCTGGTGGACAGGAGCATCAGCTACTTGAGCATCGTGGCTACGGGAGGCGCGGTATTCGTAGCGCGCCAGATCAGGGCAGCGAAACAGGCGTACACCCAGGGAACGTACGTGCCTGAAAAAGGAGAGACAGCATGATCGATGGCGCATTCAGGGCGAAACTGCGGTCGGGCGACCCCCTCGTGGGCGTGTTCATCAGCATCGAGTCGCCGACGACGGTAGAGCTGCTCGCGGTTGCGGGCGTGGACTACGTGATGATCGACGGCGAGCACAACCCGATCGCGGCGGGCGAGGCGGTGGACATGGTGCGCGCGGCGGAGGCGAAGGGCGTCCCGGCGATGGCGCGCGTGGGCGAGAACACGCAGCAGGTGATGGCGAAGTACCTGGACGCGGGCGTGCTGGGCGTGATGATCCCCATGGTGAACAACGCCGCTGACGCCAGGTACGTCGTGGACTCGGTGAAGTACCCGCCGGTCGGGAAGCGCGGGCTCGCCGGCGTGCGCGCCAACGACTTCGCCACCACCCCCGGCTACACGGACATGGCGAACGAGGCGACCGTCGTGATGGTCCAAATCGAGACGCGAGACGGCATCGACAACGCGGACGAGATCATCAACACCGACGGCGTGGACTCGGTCTTCCTCGGCCCGTCCGACCTCTCGGTCGCGCTCGGCGTGCCGGGCGAGACGAAGCACCCGATGGTGCTGGAGACGATCGAGCAGCTGACGGAGAAGATCGTGGCAGCGGGCAGGACGGCGGGCACCATCGCGCGCACGCCGGAGGACTATGCCTACTGGCGGGACCGGGGCGTGCAGCTCTTCCTGACGGGCGCGAACGCGCTGCTGCTGGGCGCCGCGAAGGCGTACGTGGACGGCGCGCGCTCCGCCGAGGAGGGCCGGTGATGGCTGAGACCGTCGGCGTCGTCGGTACGGGCATCATGGGCGCGCCGATGGCGCGCAACCTCGCGAAGGCGGGGTTCGAGGTCATCGTCTACAACCGCACCGCATCGCGGGCGGAGGCGCTGCGCGAGGACGGCTGCACGGTCGCGGCCTCGCCGGCAGAGGTCGGACAGACGGCGTCCGTCGTCATCACGATGGTGCCGGACACGCCGGACGTGCTGGCCGTCGTGGAAGGCGAGGGCGGACTCTCCAGCGCGATGCGCGAGGGCTCGGTGCTCATCGACATGAGCACGATATCGCCTGCGGAGACGCGGGCACTCGCGGGGCGGCTGGCGGAGCGCGGCATCGCGATGCTCGACGCGCCGGTCAGCGGCGGCTCGTGGGGCGCGCAGCAGGGCACGCTCACCATCATGGCCGGCGGCGAGCCGGAGACGTTCGAGCGGTGCCTGCCGGTGTTCGAGGCGATGGGCAGGAGCATCACGCTGATGGGGCCGTCCGGCATGGGCCAGACGACGAAGCTGGTGAACCAGATACTCGTCGCGGGAACGTGCGCGGCGGTGGCTGAGGCGCTCGTGTTCGCGGCGTCGCAGGGCGCGGACCTGCTCAAGACGGTCGAGGCGGTCTCGGGCGGCGCGGCAGGCTCATGGCAGCTGTCCAACCTCGGGCCGCGGATGGCGCAGCGGGACTTCGCTCCCGGCTTCATGGTGAAGCTGCAGCAGAAGGACCTGCGGCTCATCCTAGAGGCGGCGCAGGAGCAGCACGTGCCGCTCGCGGTGACGGGACTGGCGCGGCAGTACCTGACCGCGGTCGAGGCGATGGGCGGCAGCGACGAGGGCACGCAGGCCGTCGTGAAGGCGGTGGAGGCGCTGGCAGGCGTCGAGGCGCGGCAGGACGCCGGAGGCGCGGGTTGACGATGATTCCCGGCAGCAGCGCTCCGTGAGCGGGCGGATACGGCGAGCGTGGGAGGCGCTGCACTATCCGGTCGTGTTGTTGGTGTTCGCGGTCAACGGTTCGCTGACGGCGTACCTGGGCCACGTCCTGCTGAGCGACGGGCTCGGCATCGAGGGCACGTTGTGGTCCGGGCCGTGGGCGTACCGCGCGGCGTGGGTGGCGCTCATCACGCCGATGTACTCGGCGCTGCTCCTCGTGACCAGCACGCTGTTCGGCAAGGGCGCGTACTTCAGGCTGCGCCTGCGGCGCGTCTGGGGGCGTGTGCTGCCGGTGCCGTGGCTGAGAGGGTAGCTACTGCTGCGGGAACATCTCGACCGGCGTCTGGCGCGGGCCGAGGCTCTCGTAGTAGTAGTTGGTCTCCGGGTCGTAGCGTCCCTGGTTGAAGCCGCCCGACTTCTCGCTGCGGATGATGATGGCGACCGTGCGCTCGCCGACCGTGATCTCCGTGTGGATCTCGTATGGCTTGACGAGGTCGATCTCGCCGGGGCCGACCATCACGTCCGAGTTCAGCGCGATCTCGGCGTAGTCCGGCTTCGAGCGGTCGTCGAGGCGGTCGTAGCGCTCGATGCGCTCGTGGCCGTCGAGCACGCCGTAGAGGGTGTAGATGTGGGCGTGGTCGTGGATGCGGGCGCGTCCGCCCTGCCGGGCCTCGCCCTTGGTCAGGCCGTTCACCGCGAATCCGTAGTCCGGGTCCTCGTAGAAGATGAGGTTCTCGGCGCGGCCGTCGGCGGGGACGCAGTCCGGCCAGGACTTCGAGGCCTCGACGACGGTGGGGTCGGCGAGCAGCTCGGCGAGGACCGGCGCGAGCGCCGCCCAGCGCTTCTCGAGGTCGGGCTCCGATGCGAAGAGTTCGCGGGTCTTCGAAACGAACCGGTCCAACGCGTTCTGGGTCCTCGTCTCAATCACCATGGCGTCCCTCCCTTGTTCTGTCGTGTGCACTATACGCCGAACGCGGGTGCGGTGCATCTGAACCCTCACCCGCGCGCTGATCGCATTGCCCTCTCCCAGAGGGCGAGGGGCAAGGGCGCCCACGAGGGACGCCCCTACACCAGAACCCCGCTCCACGCCCCGCCGAGGGCCCTCACCCTAACCCTCTCCCTCAGGAGAGGGGATCGAGCCCCCGAGAGATGCATCGACTGCGCTGCGCTCCGCTCAGCATGACACCCTGCCTCGCGACCAGCAGTCGCACTGGATTCCCGCCTTCGCGGGAATGACGAAGTCATGCGGGGCTGGGGACGCCTGCGATGGAGTAGAAGCGGGCGCAGTTGTCCCAGAGGATCTTGCGGCGGTCCTCGTCGGTGAAGGGCAGCTCGAAGAAGTTGTCGACCGCCGCCGGGTACTTCGAGTCGCCGTGGGGGTAGTCCGTCGAGAAGACGATGTTGTCGTTGCCGAAGGCGTCGATGGCGTACTTCGCGGGCAGCTCGTCGGGCTCGACCGACACGTAGCACTGGCGCCGGAAGTACTCGCTGGGCGGCATCGTGAGGTCTTCCATGAAGATGTCGGCCTCGCGCTCGTACCCCTCGTCCATGCGCCAGAGCATCCACGGGAGCCAGGCGCAGTTCGCCTCGAGGAAGGCGACGTTCAGGCGCGGGTGATGCTCCAGGACGCCTCCGGCCGCGAAGCTGCCGATGGCCAGCATCTGCTCGAACGGCTGCGCGTAGATGCGGCGCAGGCCGAAGTTCGGGTCGTAGCTCTCCGCGCTCTGCCGCGACCGCGAGCCCGACGCCTCGTGGAAGCCGAGCGGGATGCCGAGCTCCTCCAGCGCGTCCCAGAGCGGCTCGTAGTACGGGTCGTGCCAGCTCTTGCCGTTCACGATGTTGGAGCGGACGAACACCGCCCTGAACTTCAGGTCCTCGACGACGCGGTGCGCCTCCTCGACGGCGTCGTTGACGTCGTAGACGGAGATCATGCCCGCGCCGAGCAGCCGCGCCGTGTCGCCCTGGCAGAAGTCGTACAGCCAGTCGTTGTAGGCGCGGGCGATGGCGGCGGCGAACCGGGGGTCGAGGTCGGGGATGGTGAGCACACTGAGGCCCCGGCTGGGGAAGAGCACCGCGACGTCGAGCCCTTCCGCGTCCATCGCCTCCAACTGGACCTCCGGCGACCAGCCCCGCGCCGCGTGGTCGCGGTAGAGCACCTGGTTGCGCTCGTAGTTGTGGCCGCGGTGCGGGGTGCGGGCCCCGCGCATCGAGCGCTCGCGGTCGGGGAAGTAGACGCCGAGGTCGCGCACGTTCTCGGACGTCATGCCGATGGGGGCCATCGACTTGAACGCGGGGTCGATGTACCGCTCCCAGAGGTCGGGCGGCTCCATGATGTGCATGTCGCTGTCGATGATGCTGAACCCGTTCTTTGCCATGTTGTCCTCCTCAGACGTTGAAGAAGCGCTTGGCGTTGCCGCCGAGGACGGCGGCCTTGTCGTCGTCGGTGAGGCCGGGGTAATGGGCGAGCTCGTCGATCTCCTCCTCGGCCTTGAGCGCGTCGACCTCGTGCGGGTAGTCGGAGGCGTAGGCGAACGGGGTCGCCCCGACGCGGTCGACGAGGTGGCCGAGCGTACCCTCGCTGCCCTCGCAGCCGATGAGGACGTTGCCGCTCTTGACCCACTCCACGGGGTCGAGGTCCGACGCCCGGGGGCGGTACTCGTCCTCGCGCGCGAGGCGGTCGAGCACGAACGCGAGCCATCCCGCGCCGCCCTCCATGAAGCCGATCTTGAGGTTCGGGAAGCGGTCGATCGCGCCCTGGCGGAAGAACGAGACGAAGTTGATGATGAGCGGCAGCGGGTGGTGGAGGATGTGGGACGCGCCGTTGTCGATGAAGCCCTCCATGCCGAGGTTGAGGTTGGAGCCGCCGTGGAGCGCGAGCACGCAGCCGAGCCGCTCCGCCTCCTCGTAGACGGGCCAGTACATCTCGTGGCCGAGGTTCACGGGGAGCCCGCGCGTGGGGAGCATGGCGCCCGGCAGGCCGAGGTCCTCGACGGCGCGGCGGAGCTCCTTCACGGCTTCAGGGACGTTCTGCATGGGGATGAGCCCCATCGGGTGCAGGCGGTCGCTGACCTTGCGGTAGCAGGCGTGGACGTAGTCGTTGAAGCCCTGGCAGACGGCGACGGCGTAGTCCGGGTTCTGGATGATGCCGACGGCGAGCCCCTGCGTGGTGAACATGACCGCCTTGTCGATCTCGGCGCCCTCGAGGAAGGCGACCCAGTCCTCGCCGGAGCCCATGCGGTGCTCGCTGGCGTTGACGCGCTCGCGCCCCGCTGCGCCCGACGGTCGGGCCTGCGGCATGTGCATGCCGTCCAGGCCGGGGAAGAGCCTGCCGCCGGCGCTCCTGCTGCCGCTGATGACCGACTTGAACGGCTCCGGCATGTAGTCGAGCATCTCCAAACTGGCCTCGATGATGTGCCCGTCGCAGTCGACGACGGGGAAAGCGCGCTTCGCCATGTCTGCCTCCTCTACGTCACGATTCTCGTCATGGGCGGATGGTACAGCGGCGGATGGCGTCTGTACACGGGCGCCCTGATTCCGTCATTCCCGCGAAGGCGGGGCGTTCTATAGGTAGGTGTGGCAACGTGTCGCATTCCGGCGTATCCACTCGTGATCCCGGGCTTGCCAATGCGACGCATCTGCGACGTTCTGCGTCTCCGCTGCGACGTGGTGCGACTGCGATGCGACATGAGTGCGACAGGGGCGGATGGGAGTGCGGGCGATGCGTCTGCTGCGGGCGTGCCATGCAGACAGCGTAGGCGGTCATGGGGCGACCGCGTAAGGGGCGGGTGTCAGTAGTTCACCAACTGAAGTGCAGCTCGATGATGCCGCCGTCGCGCCCGTCGCTGGGCGGTAGCGCGTCCTGCCAGCCGCCGATCCACGGCAGCGACGCCAGCCACGACCGAATCTCCAACCGCTCCTGCGGCGAGAGCCCGCGCTCGCGGGTGAACTCGTCGAGCATCCGGAGCACCTGGCGTTGGGTGAAGGGGATGCAACTGTTGCCCTCGCCGAACATATACGCGTCGTCCGCGCCCTCGACCGCCATCTCCCATGCGAAGTCGTAGACGACGCCCCCGGGCCGCTCCAGGTACTCGAACTTCATGATGCCGATGTCCATCCCCATGCCGACGCCTCCCGCGCAGGGTCCGTGGTCCATATCGGACCAAGGAGCGGGGTGTCAAGGTGTGACATCTGCCACTTATGCACTGCCCAAAGCGTTGGTTAGTTTGTACTGGTAACCCTCTACCAGGAGTGACACATGCAGATCAAGCTCATGCCGAACCCAGAGACTTCCCGCAATCCGCGTGGTATGTTTCTGTCCATGGACGAAGACGGCTGGGCGGGCAGCCAGCACCCTCGATTCACCTTCAGCGACCTCTTCGCGGGTATCGGAGGATTTCGCTTGGGGCTGGAGGCTGTCGGTGGCCAATGTGTGTTCAGTTGCGAATGGGACGCGCAGGCGCAACGCACCTACCAAGAGTGGTTTGACGAGGTTCCTGCAGGAGACATCAGGAAGATAGCCCCGCGCGACATCCCGGACCATGACGTGCTGACAGCAGGGTTCCCCTGCCAGCCCTTCTCTATCGCTGGCGTCTCCAAGAAGGCAAGCTTGGGCAAGGAACATGGCTTCAGGGACGTGGCACAGGGAACGCTCTTCTTCCACCTCTCTAACCTGATCAAGGCGAAACGTCCCCCGGTGCTTCTTTTGGAGAACGTCAAGAACCTGCTGTCTCATGACAGGGGACGGACTTGGGCCATAATCAAGCAGAGGCTTGATGACCTAGAGTACAAGATCTACCCCAAGGTTGTTGATGCTGCGTCTTGGGTGCCTCAACACAGGGAGAGGATTTTCGTAATTGGGTTTGACCGCCTGAGGTTCGGAGACTCCCCGGAGTTTCAGTTTCCGGAGCGTGATCGCGATGCGCGACTCCGGTTTGGCGACATTCTCGAGCCCGAAGTGCACGTCAAGTACACACTTAGCGACCACCTGTGGGAGTATCTGCAGGAGTACGCCGCCAAGCACAGGTCCATGGGCAACGGCTTCGGGTATGGGCTGACAGATCTGGATGGCGTGAGTCGGACTCTGAGCGCCAGATACTACAAGGACGGCTCGGAAGTGCTCATCCCGCAGACCGGCAGGAGAAACCCGCGACGACTCACTCCGCGCGAGGCGGCCCGGCTCATGGGCTTTCCTGACAGACTGCGCATCGCCGTATCGGACACACAAGCCTACAAGCAATTCGGGAATGCGGTCGTTCCTCCCGTGGCGGAGGCCATTGGGCGGGAAATAGTGAGAACGCTTGACGCCTTGGGCTACCGTTCCGTCGGGTGTGGTCCGCCCGATGCCTCGGGTACTGAACCGCGTGAGCACGCCTATGCTCAGCACTGACGGTGAACGCGCGATTGAGGACGCGCTGATTTGCGGTCAGGCGTTCCTGAAATTCATATCTCCCAACGACGCGGGAGCAACGGGAGCACACCAGAGCGGCTTTTATCTGCCTACTTGGGCGAGAGAGTTGTTTACACCTCAACCGCCGGTCAAGGGCATCAACCACAAGAACGATGTCACAATAGTCTGGCAAGATGGACGTCAGACCAATTCCGTGGTGACTTGGTACGGAACAGGTACGAGAAGCGAATATCGCCTAACGCGCTTTGGTAGAGGCTTTCCTTTCCTCAATCCGGATTCAGTCGGAAATCTACTCGTACTGATACCGATCGCTACGTACGAATTCTCTGGCTATGTACTGGACAGGGAAGAGGACATAGAAGCATTACAAACCGCGCTAGGCGTGAATGTTCAGAGATTTTGGGATCTCTATGGTGGTCCTCAGCTTCCCTCGGAGACTCCTTCAGAATGCATCGATCATCATTTCAGCGATTTCGTGGCAGCTTTGACTGGTTTCCCCAAAGGAGAAGTATTTTCAGAAGAAGCCATGAAGGCACTGCAGGACTGCATCCACGACTTTTTAGAAGGGAATGTGGACGACAGGCTTGTACAAGCGATGGATGCCGAGCATGAGCTGTTCAGGATGGCTGAGAGAAAACTCTGCGAACCTGACGTGCATCGTTCCTTCAAAGACATAGATGAATTCCTGAAGACAGCACAGACCATCGTAAACCGACGAAGGGCGAGAGCGGGCCGCTCCTGGGAGAATCACTTCGCTCAGATACTCAAGCAGGCTGAGATTCCCTTTAATCGCCAGCCGCCAATAGACGGGAAGCCTGACTTGGTGATCCCATGCACTGATGCCTATTACGACAAAAATTATCCAGATGAATCGCTGTTTATTGTGGGCCTGAAGACCACTTGTAAAGACAGGTGGCGCCAGGTGCTGAATGAAGGTCGTCGTGTGGAGAAAAAGCATTTGGCAACACTGCAACAGGGTATCTCCTTGAACCAACTGAACGAAATGGCATCAGTCAATGTCTCGTTGGTTGTTCCTGCGGACAGGCACGCGTTGTATCCCAAAGGAAGTTCCATGAACCTCATGTCAGTGGAGGAATTCATAGATACTGTGCGGAGCGCTCTGGCGAATGCCTGACGTGCTCACACCTGAGCAACGCAGCCGCTGCATGACGGCTATCCGGGGCAAGAACACCAAGCCCGAAATGATTGTGCGCCTGCTGACCCACCGTATGGGGTACCGATTCCGCCTGCACAGGAAGGACCTGGCTGGCAAGCCCGACCTCGTTTTCGCCAGTCGGAGGAAGATAGTCTTTGTGCATGGCTGCTTCTGGCACCAGCATCCCGGATGCCGCTTTGCCACGCGGCCAGCGACGCGCTCGGAGTTCTGGGCGGAGAAGTTGGATGGGAACAGAGAACGGGACATACGGACCGAGCGCGAACTACGGGAAGCGGGCTGGGACGTCTTGGTCATTTGGGAGTGCGAGGTAGGAGACTTGCTCGGCCTCGAACATCGTATTCACTCGTTCCTGTCTCCTGCAGCCTGACGTCCCCCCACTGCCACGCGCCCCCTTGCTCGTCCCGACGCCCGCCACCTACCATGGAAGGCCGGTGCGCAGGCTCCGGCTCGATGCGGCGGACCACCCGCGGGTCAGGAGAGCAGTGTTACCGAATGTTACCGATCGTTACCCCCAGCGAAGCGCCCCAGGAGTGAACGGGGCGCGGTCAGGAGTGCAATGGCCATCGCAGACCGGATGAAAGTCGGCATCGCGTCGCCCCATATCTTCACGGACGGGAACGTGGATATGACGTTCGCGACCTCGTACGTCCGCCGCGCCGAGGAGATCGGCTACGCGAGCCTCTGGACGCAGGAGCGCGTCACCGGCTCGCCCACCGTCCTTCACCCGCTCTCGTTCCTCGCGTGGCTCGCGGGACAGACGTCGACCGCCCGCATCGGAGTGTCGGTGCTGGTGCTGCCGCGCCACAACCCGGTGATGCTGGCGAAGCTGGCGGCCGACATCGACGTGATGAGCGGCGGGCGGCTCGTGCTCGGGGTCGGACTCGGCAACAACGGCGACGAGCTGCCGATGTACGGCATCACCGCGGAGCGCCGCGTCACGCGGTTCGTCGAGCAGGTGCAGGCGATCCGCGCGCTGTGGGGGCAGTCACCGTCCGGCCACTCCGGCACGTTCTACGACGTCGCGGACGCGAGCATCTCGCCGAGGCCGGGGCATCCGCCGATCATCTTCGGCGCGAACGCCGACGCCGCCCTCGCGCGCAGCGTGCGCCACGCCGACGGGTGGATGGGCGCGGGCAGCGGGCCGCTCGCCGACTTCCCGCGTAAGGTGGCGCTCATGCAGTCGCACCTCGCGGAAGCCGGGCGCGATCCGTCGTCGTTCCCCATCTCGAAGCGGCTCTACCTGGCGGTCGACGACGACGAGGAGCGGGCGAAGCGCCGGCTGCGGGAGTGGTTCGGCTACTACTACGGCAACCCGGACAACGCGGAGCAGGCCGCCATCTGGGGCAGCGCCGCGAAGATCGGCGAGCTGCTGGAGGAGTGGGCCGAGATGGGGCTGGACGAGGTGCTGCTCAACCCGGTGTTCGACATGGAGGAGCACCTGGAGCGCCTCGCGGACATCACGGGGCTGGCTTAAGCATGACACGTGTCGCGATCGTGGGAGGAACGGGGCCGGAGGGGCGCGGGCTCGCGCTGCGGCTGGCGATGGCCGGGCACGAGGTCGTCATCGGCTCGCGGGACGCGGGGCGCGCGGCTGAGGCGGCGTCGGGGCTGCTGGGGAACCCTCACCCGCGCATCGGGGATGCGCACCCTCTCCCAGGGGGCGAGGGTGGGGAACAGGGGCGGCTGGATTCCCGCCTTCGCGGGAATGACGGAAGTGAGCACGGGAGTGACGGATTGCTCATCACGGGGGCGGCGAATGCGGATGCAGTGAGCGGGGCGGACGCGGTGCTGCTCGCGGTGCCGTTCGAGGGGCTGCGCCCGACGGCAGAGGCGCTGCGGGATGCGCTCGCGGGGCGGCTGGTCGTGAGCATCGTCGCGCCGGTGGAGTTCGTCGACGGCCAGATGCGCGCGGTGAGCGTACCGGAGGGGTCGGCGGGCGAGCTGACGCGGGACCTGCTGCCGGAGAGCCGCGTCGCAGCCGCGTTCCAGAACATGAGCGCGCGCGACCTGCTCCGGGCCAACCATGCGCTCGAGGGCGACGTCGCGGTGACCGCCGACGACGAGTCGGCGCGTCGCGAGACGATGGCGCTCGCGGAGGCGATGCCGTCGCTGCGGGCGGTCGACGCGGGGCCGCTGTCGAACTCGCGGTACGTCGAAGAGCTGACGGCGCTGCTGGTGAACCTGAACCGCATCCACAAGGCGCACAGCACGATACGGTTCCTGGGGCTGTGAGGGGGGGTTGTCATGTTGAGCGTAGTCGAAACATCTCTCGGGGGACGTCGGTACGGAGCGGCACGCAGCCCGAGAGATTCCTCGACTCCGCTGCGCTCCGCTCGGAATGACAATGTGCGCATACCACTTGACGTGTGCGGTGGTATGATTAAGTTGCCTGCTTCGCCAGTCATGCGGAGGAGGAGCAAGGCAGCATGGCGCAGCGTTATCAACGCGAGATAGAAGAGATACTCGGCCAGGCCGGGGAGCAGGGCGAGGGCGCCGGTTCAGACGGCTCCAAGCCGCCCCGCAGCCCCCGCCGCGTCGCCCGCGCGCCGCGCGGGCCGAGGCTGGGCAGGTTCATCCGGCCCACGTCCGGCAGGCTCCTGCTCGCCGGCATCGTCCTCTTCGTTCTCTCCATCCTTCTCAGGGCGCTCGATGCCCCAGGTGTAACCCCGTTTCTCTGGGCGAGCGTGGCGCTGTTCGTCTTCGCCTACGTCGCCTACTTCACCAGGCCGCGTCGGACGGTGGAACGGCGCTGGCGCGGGCAGCCGATGGATGATCCGCAACCTGCCGGCCCCCTCTCCCGTCTGTGGCGGTGGATCACCGGAGGCTAGGTCATGCGCAGCTATCTGTCCCATCTCGAATGCACCGAGACGGGAGAGACGTATAACGCCGACGAACCGCACACCCTTTCACCCGCAGCACAGAAGGTCCTCTACCCCCGCTACGACATGGACGCGGTGCGCCGCGAGGTCGACCCGTCGGTGTTCGCGACGCGTCCTCCCACGATGTGGCGCTACTTCGAGCTGATGCCCGTCCGCGACGAGTCGAACATCGTGACGCTCGGCGAGGGCGGCACGCCACTGATGCGGGCCCCGAACCTCGAACTCGCGCTCGGCGCGCGCACGCTCTACATCAAGGACGAGGGACAGAACCCCACGGGCTCGTTCAAGGCGCGCGGGCTGTCGTCGGCGGTGTCGCGGGCGAAGGAGCTGGGGCTGACGCGGCTCACGACGCCGTCGGCGGGCAACGCGGGCGGGGCGCTCGCGTCGTACTGCGCCCGCGGCGGCATGGAGTCCTACGTATTCATGCCGGAGGACGCGCCTGTGGCGAACCAGGTGGAGACCTCGCTGGCAGGCTCGCACCTGACGCTGGTGAAGGGGCTCATCAACGATGCGGGCAGGCTCTCCCGCGAGAAGGCGGCGGAGCTCGGCCTGTTCGACGTGTCGACGCTGCGCGAGCCGTACCGCGTCGAGGGCAAGAAGACGATGGGCTACGAGATCGTGCAGTCGCTGGGTTGGCGTGTGCCGGAGGCGATCATCTACCCGACGGGCGGCGGCACGGGCCTCGTGGGGATGTGGAAGGCGTTCAGCGAGATGGAGTGCCTCGGCTGGATCGGCCCCGAGCGCCCGAAGATGATCGTGGTGCAGTCCACGGGCTGCGCGCCGATCGTGCGGGCGTTCGAGCAGGGCGCGCGCCACGCCGAGCCGTGGGAGAACGCGCAGACGATAGCCGCGGGGATCCGCGTGCCGGTCGCGGTGGGGGACTACCTGATCCTGGACACGGTGCGGGAGAGCGGCGGCACGGCGATCGCGGTGACGGACGAGGAGATACTCGCCGGGATGCGCGAGATGGCGTCGGCCGAGGGCGTCTGGTCCGCGCCGGAGGGCGCGGCCACGCTCGTGGCCTACCGCAAGCTCCGGGAGTCCGGTTTCCTGGCCCCGGAGACGGAGACGGTGCTCCTCGTCACGGGCGCAGGCAGCAAGTACACGGACGTTGCGATGGGCGCGTGAAGGCGCTCAAGCGGGCGTGTCAGTACGAGCGTGAGTGAATGAGGGATAGGCTGAAAGAGCGCCGCGACGACCGCGGCGCTCTTCGATTGCCAAGCGATGCCTAGAAGCGGGGTTCGCGGGGGCGAGCCTCGTTGACCACGAGGGCCCGGCCACTCACCGAGTAGCCGTTAAACATCTGGACCGCCTGCTCCTTCGAGGTGTCGTCCTCCATCTGAACGAACCCGAAGCCGCGAGGGCGTCCTGTCTCTCTGTCCGTTGGAATGTGGACGGAAACCACGGCCCCTGCCTGAGAGAAGAGGTCATGGAGTTCGTCCTGGGTCATCCTGAACGGTATGTTTCCTACAAACAAGCGATTGCTGTCCTCTGCCACTGTCGGTATCCTCCAAACTACGCAACGGCGTGACGCCGAGTATTGCCGCCTTCTCTCCGCTTGTCAAAGCCGAGGCTGAGCATCGAGTGGCCAGGCGGCGAGCCGCATTGTAGCCGCATGACGGGCTACACGCAAGTCGCAATGTTTCGCCGTCGAAAATCGCACCGACAACCACTGATGCTGTCGGATTGCAAGCAAACCGTGGCACGGCGCTGCGCCGGTCAATCACGAGGCCGGAGATTGCGATGGCGTTGGCCTTTCGTGAATAATGTGGGCGCACTGGCGCATCACGGCAGGAGGGAGCGTTCCATTGCATCCATTCATCTACGTTGCCCCTAGCACATTGGATGAAGCAGTCGCCGTGCTCGAACAGCACGGCGAACGCGCGAGGCCGTTCGCGGGCGGCACCGACGTTCTCGTTCAACTGCGCGGCGGGAGGTTCGACCTCGACGCCATCGTGGACCTGAAGGGCGTGCCCGAGGCGACGTCGCTCGACCTCAACGGCAGCCTCCGCATCGGCGCGGCGGTCCCGTGCTACCGGATCTACGAGGACAGCGCAATCGCAGCCGCGTTCCCCGGCCTCATCGACGCGGCATCGCTCATCGGCGGCATCCAGATACAGTCGCGGGCGAGCCTCGGCGGCAATCTGTGCAACGCCTCGCCGAGCGCGGACGGCATCTGCCCCCTGATCGTCCACTCGACGGTCGCAGTGGTGCAGGGCCCGCAGGGCGAGCGCCGCGTGCCGGTAGAGGAGTTCTGCACCGCGCCCGGGGCGAACGTGCTGGGGCGCGGGGAGCTGCTCGTGGCGCTGGAGGTCCCGGCTCCCGAGAAGGGGTCCGGCGCGGCGTACCAGCGCTTCATCCCGCGCAACGAGATGGATATCGCCGTGGCGGGAGTCGCGAGCGCGCTTACGCTGAGTGAAGACGGCGCGACCATCGCGTCCGGGCGCATCGCGCTCGCTGCGGTCGGGCCGACGCCGCTGTTCGCGGCGAAGGCGTCGGCGTTCCTAGCGGGCAGGCCCGCCACGCCGGAGACGTTCGCGGAGGCGGGAGAGATAGCCTCCACCGAGGCGACGCCCATTGGCGACATGCGCGGAACGGCGGAGCACCGCATCGAACTGGTGAAGGTGCTGACGCGCCGGACGCTCGCCATCGCGCTGGGTCGCGCCCAATCAAATCGCTGAGCAGGCAGGTAGGAATGACGCAACGAGAGACACCAGTCCGCAAGATTCCGGTCGCCTGCACGCTGAACGGGCAGGAGACGGAGTTCCTCGCGGCCCCGTACCAATCGCTGCTGGAGGCGCTCCGCGAGGTGGTCGGCCTCACGGGGACGAAGGAAGGCTGCAACGACGGCAACTGCGGCGCATGCACCGTCTCGCTCGACGGGCGCATCGTCGACTCGTGCCTCGTGCTCGCCGCCGAGGTCGACGGGAAGAGCGTCGACACCATCGAGGGAATGGCGCCGCCGCACGGGCTGCACCCGCTGCAGCAGGCGTTCCTGGAGGAGGCCGCGCTCCAGTGCGGCATCTGCACTCCGGGCTTCCTCGTGGCGGCGCGGGCGCTGCTGGAGCGCGAACCCCATCCGGACGAACACCGCATCCGTCTCTGGCTGGCCGGCAACCTGTGCCGGTGCACCGGATACGACAAGATCGTGCGCGCCGTACAGAGCGCCGCGGACCAGACTTAGTGTGCCGGAGGGCACCTCGAGGAGTCGAGCGACATGAGTACGACCGCTGACCGACCCGCTCAGGAGTTCAAGGTGGTGGGCAGCCGCCCCATCCGGCACGACGGCGTCGACAAGGTGCTGGGCCGCGCTCAGTACGGCGCGGACCTGAAGCTGCCGGGCCTCATCCACGGCGCGGTGCTCCGCAGCCCGTACGCGCACGCCGTCGTCAAGAAGGTCGACGTCTCCCGCGCGGAGGCCGCACCGGGCGTCTTCGCCGCCATCACGGGCGACGACATGCCGGTCACCGCGCCCAAGATGGTGGACATGGTCGAGGAGGTGACGAACCTCAAGTGGTCCAGCCAGCGCGTCATGGCGCACGGCAAGGCCGTCTACCGGGGGCACCCGATCGCGGCGGTCGCCGCCGTCGACCAGAACACGGCGCTTGAGGCGCTGAAGCTCATCGAGGTCGAGTACGAGCCGCTCCAGGCGGTCATCAGCCTCGAAGACGCGATGAAGCCGGACGCGGTCATCATCCACGACGACCTCGTCGGCGACCACCTGGGCGAGAAGGTTTCGCCGACCAACGTCGCGGAGCACACCCGCACGGAGTTCGGCGACCCGGAGGCGGCGTTCGCGGAGGCGGCGCACGTACTCGAACGGACGTACACCATCGCGCGGGCGCACCAGGGCTACATCGAGCCGCACAGCTCCACCGCCTTCTGGAGCCCGGACGACAAGCTCACGGTCTGGACGACCACGCAGGCGCCGTTCGGCGTGCGGAGCAACGTGGCGACGGTGCTGAAGCTCGCGCTCTCGGACGTGCGCGTCGTGCCGATGGAGATCGGAGGCGGGTTCGGCGGCAAGATAGGGCTCTACATGGAGCCGCTCGCCGCGATGCTCTCGCGCAAGTCCGGCAGGCCGGTCAAGATGACGATGGACCGCAAGTCGGTGTTCGACGCGACAGGCCCGGGCCCCGGCGGG
Organism: Dehalococcoidia bacterium; assembly: GCA_034422595.1. Classification (GTDB taxonomy): domain Bacteria; phylum Chloroflexota; class Dehalococcoidia; order Lucifugimonadales; family Australimonadaceae; genus Bin16. The sequence goes on from DAOUJO010000005.1 coordinate 129,576, forward strand.
CAGGTCACTGCGAAGATAGGCGTCGACAAGGACGGGAAGATCGTCGCGGCGACGGCGGACATCCGCTACATGGCGGGCGCCTACCCCGGCTCGTCCATCAGCGCGGCGACGGCGGGCATCTTCGCCTGCTACAAGGTGCCGAACGTGCGCATCGACGCCTACGACGTGGTCATCAACATGTCCAAGACGGCTGCGTACCGCGCGCCGGGCACGCCGCAGGCGACGTTCGCCAGCGAGTCGCTCATCTCCGAGCTGTGCGAGACGATCGGGATGGACCCGATGAAGTTCCACCTGCTCAACGCGGCGGAAGAGGGCACCCGCAGGCCGGACGGGCCGGTGTTCCCGCGCATCGGGAACGTGGCGTGCATGGAGGCGATCAGAGACTCCGACCACTTCAAGAGCGACTTGGGCGAGAGCTCGGACGGGAAGCTGCGCGGGCGCGGCCTGGCCACGGGCTACTGGAACGGCGGCGGCAACCGCTCGTCCGTCACGATCAGCGTCAACGACGACGGCGTGGTATCGCTGGTGGAGGGCAACCCCGACATCGGCGGGACGCGCACGACGATCGCGATGCAGGCCGCGGAGGTGTTCGGCCTCCCGGCGCACGACGTGCACCCGACCGTCGCGGACACGGACTCCGTCGGCTACAACGACCTGACGGCGGGCAGCCGCACGACCTACGCCAGCGGACAGGCGGCGATAGAGGCCGCGAAGCAGGTGGTCGAGGAGATCAAGAAGCGGATGGCGATGATCTGGGAGACGGAGCCGGAGAACGTCGAGTTCGAGGACAGCGTCTTCCAGAACAAGGTTGCGCCTGACCAGCGCCTTACGTTCAAGGAGGCGGCGGGCAAGCTCGGCCAGACCGGCGGCCCGGTCTCCAAGACGGGCACGGTGAACGTTCGCGGCTCCGGCGGCGGCAGCTTCGCGGCGCACCTGGTCGACGTGGAGGTCGACCAGGAGACGGGGAAGGTGCAGATACTCCGCTACACGGCGGCGCAGGACGCCGGCAAGGCCGTCCACCCGTCCTACGTGGAAGGCCAGTTCCAGGGCGGCGCAGCGCAGGGCATCGGCTGGGCGCTCAACGAGGAGTACTACACGAGCCCCGACGGGGTGATGCAGAACTCCAGCTTCCTGGACTACCGGATGCCGACCGCGCTGGACCTGCCGATGATCGACGCCATCGTGGTCGAGGTGCCGAACACGAACCATCCGTTCGGGGTGCGCGGCATCGGCGAGACGAGCATCGTCCCGCCTGCGCCCGCGGTCGGGAACGCGATAGCGGACGCCATAGGCACGCGGCTGTACCAGACGCCCATGAACCCCAGTCGGATCATGGAAGCGCTGGCGAACAAGCGGAACGGCAAGAACGGACACTAGACCGTGGCGACGGTCTTCCTGTCCATCCCGCTCAGACGCTACACCAACGGTGAGTCGAGCGCGGACGTTCCGGGGGCGACGCTGCGCGCGCTGGTACGGAACCTCAACGAGCGCTATCCGGGCATCGCCGAGAGCCTCGTCAACCCTGAGGATGCCGACCGGCTGATGCCCGGACTCGCGGCGATCGTGGACGGAGAGCCGACGAACATGGGCCTGCTGACGCCCCTCGACGAGGGTTCCGAGGTGCACTTCATCCCGGCCATCTCAGGCGGCGCAGCCGTTTCGAACAGTGAACCGGGGGGAGGCGAGAGATGCGCCTAGCTTCGCGGATGTCACGGCTGGGGACGGAGACGGCGTTCGAGGCGCTGGCGCGGGCCAAAGCGCTCGAAGCACAGGGCCACAGCATCATCTTCCTCGGCATCGGCGAGCCGGACTACGACACGCCTGCGCACATCGTCGAGGCGGCGAAGGGCGCGCTCGACGCGGGATACACGCATTACGTGCCGTCGCCGGGCATCACCGAGGTGCGCGAGGCGATAGCGGCGGACGTGGGGCAGCGTCTCGACTGCGAGTTGCCCGCGTCCCGCATCATCGTGACGCCCGGCGGCAAACCGATCATGTTCTTCACGATCCTTGCGCTCGCGGAAGAGGGCGACGAGGTCATCTATCCGAACCCCGGATTCCCCATCTACGAGTCGATGATCCGGTTCGCGGGCGCGACGCCGGTGCCGATGCGGCTGCGCGAAGAGCTGGGCTACAACCCTGACCCGGACGAACTCGCCGGGCTGATCAGTCCCCGCACGCGGCTCATCATCGTCAACTCGCCCAACAACCCGTGCGGAAGCGTCATACCGGACTCGACGCTGCAGCGCATCGCGGAACTCGCGGTGGAGGCGGACGCGGTCGTGCTCTCCGACGAGATATACAAGGACTTCTACTACGAGGGCTCGCACACCTCCATCACGAGTTTCCCATCGATGTGGGAGCGGACGGTGGTGCTGGACGGGCTCTCCAAGAGCTACGCGATGACGGGATGGCGGCTGGGCTACGGCGTCTTTCCGGAGCCGCTGGTGGAGCCGGTGACGCGGCTGGTGACGAACAGCGTCTCGTGCACGGCGGCGTTCGGGCAGATCGCGGCGGTGACCGCACTGCAGTCGTCGCAGGAGCCCGTCAGAGCGATGGTCAGTGAGTTCACGGAGCGCCGGAGCCTGCTCGTCGCGGGACTGAACGCCCTGCCGGGCGTGACCTGCCCGATGCCGAAAGGGGCGTTCTACACGTTCCCGAACATCACGGGCACAGGGATGACGAGCGGCGAGTTCGAACGGGGCGCGTTGCAGGAGGCGGGCGTGTCGTTGCTGTCGGGGACGGCGTTCGGAGAGTACGGCGAGGGGTACGTCCGCATCTCGTTCGCGAACTCGCAGGAGAACATCCGCGAGGCGCTCAACCGGCTGGGGCGCTGGCTCGCGGAGCGGTAGGCGCCGCCGTCACGCACTCGCGATCTCGTCGGCGAAGCGCAGCACCGCCTGAGTGACGCGCTCCCACGCGCCACCCTCCGGCAGCGGCAGGCTGTGCGAGCCGTCCACTGTCTCGAAGCGTTGCACCGACGGCAGACGTTCGACGAGGCGGGCGGTGTCATCCGGCTTCACGAGGGTGTCACGCACGCCCTGCACGACGAGCGTTGGGGCGTGCAAGCGTCGCGCCGCGTTTCCGGCGGCAAGGCCGAGCCTGCGCAGTTCATTCAGCAGTTGCGTCGGGACGACGAACGCCCGCAGCTCGGCCTGCACGGCGGGGTCGTCTATCTGCAGACCGGGGATGACGCTCAACAGGCCCTGCCGGATGCGTTCGTCCGAGAAGTCCGCACGCTTGAGCGGGCGCCACCGTCCGAAGAAGAGCCGGAGGAGCGGCCAGAGTACGTGCACTGCCGGCCCGCCGAAGCGCCAGTACGGCGCGAGCAGTGCGTAGCCGTCGGCCATCTCCCGCTGCGCGGCCACGATGGACACCGAAGCGCCGAGCGAGTGTCCCACGACGATGACCCTGTCGTGCTCCGTGCGCAGCGAGCGCACGCGCTCCGCGACGACGTCTGTCCACTCGGCGTGGCGGCGGTTGGGGAGGGTGATGATCTGCGGGCCGAACCCGGGCAGCAGCGGCGCGTCGACGTCCCAGCCCGCGGCGGCGAGCGATGCGGCGAGCGGCCGCATGTCGGCGGGGGTGCCGGGGAAGCCGTGCACGAGGAGCGCGGCGCCGCGCATCGCGCCGCGTGCGGACTTCCGGAACGGCTGGTGCTCATCCTCCGCGAAGAGCGGCAGGCTGCGGAGGAACGGCGAGGGTTCGTAGGGCATGGGAACAGGCTATCAGCGGATGTACATGCCGCCGTTGATGTCGATGCACGCGCCGTTCAGCTGGGACCAGTGCGGCTGCATGATGTCGAGCAGGACGCGCGCGAGGTCGGCGGCGCTGATGAAGTGGCCTGTGGGCGTGGTCCTGCGGTGCATGTCCAGCACCGCCTCGGACGTGCCGTCGTGCATGGCGGTCCCGGTCACCATGCCGGGAGCGACGACGTTGACCCGCGTCCGGGGCGTGAGCGACTTCGCCAGCGACTTCGCGAGGGCGTGCATGGCGCCCTTCGTTGCGCCGTAGAGGGGGTCGCTCGAGCCTCGCTGGCCCGCCTGCGAGCCCAGGATGATGATGTGGGAGTCGTCCGAGAGGACGGGGGCGATGCGCTGGATGGCGCGGAACTGGCCGGAGAAGTTGACGTCCACGACGTCCGATATCCGGTCGTCGTCGTAGGTTTCCAATTTGAGGCCGAGGGAGAGGCCGGGCAGGAGGAGCAGTACGTCAGCGCCCTCGGCAGGCCCGGCGAGCGCGTCGAGGTCGGCGGTGGAGCGCACGTCGGCGCGCACCCAGGTCGCGGCATCGAGGCCGCCCGGCACACCGGAGCGGTACGTTGCGCAGACGTCGTGGCCGGCGTCGAGGAGGACGCGTATCGCGGCCTGGCCGATGCTCGACGAACCGCTGAGGACGAATATCTTCATGTGCTGTCTCCTGGATCCGCGCAGCGGACGCGGATGGCGGTGGGTGAGTAGTACCATGGGAGGGCATTGCCCCTGTAGCTCAAGGAGGGTAGGGCAGCGGTTCGCTAAACCGCGCCTTCCAGTGTAGTGGAACGTAACACCATGGTGGACCTGGAACAGCTTTCATCGAAGGCTCGATCATTCCGCGACCTGCATACCGGACCTGGGATGCTGGTGATGGCGAATGCCTGGGACGCGGCGAGTGCCCAACGCTTCGAGGCGGCGGGCTTCCCTGCGATCGCAACGACCAGCGGAGGCGTAGCGGCAGCGATCGGCCACGCGGACCACGAGGCAGCCCCGGTCGAGGAGATGCTCGCTGCGGCGGAGCGTATCACCCGTTCAGTTCAATCGCCTGTCACCGTTGACTTCGAGGCCGGCTACCGGCTGCCCCCAGCTGAGATCGCTCGACGGTTGATCGACATCGGGGCGATGGGCCTGAACCTGGAAGACACGGACCATTACGGGACATCGGGGCTGGTGCCGGCCGAAGCACAGGCAGAGCGTCTGGCGGCTGTGAAGGCGGAGGCGAAGGCCCTTGGCGTCGACCTGTTCCTCAACGCACGGGTAGATGTGTTCATCCGGCGCGAAGGAGACGTGGAGGCGCAACTGGCAGAGGGCCTGCAACGCGCCCAGCTTTATCGCGAAGCGGGAGCAGACTGCATATACCCCATCAGCCTGAGCGACCCCACCGCGATCCGCGCCCTGGTTGACGTAGCCCAGGTTGTCAACGTAACGGTCCGTCGTGGGGGACCCATCTCGGTTGCTGCCGCGGCCCAGGCGGGCGCGCGACGGGTGACGTACGCTACGAGCATCTTCCGCGAGGCCATGTCTCTCGTGGACCAGATCGCCGCGGAGATTCGAGCAGAGACCCCGGACGTGTAGGGGTACAATACTGCCGTGCCCCTGTAGCTCAGGAGGATAGAGCAGCGGTTTCCTAAACCGCGTGCCAGGGTTCGAGTCCCTGCAGGGGTACCAGACTTGACGAAATCAAGAACCTTCATCTTGAGGTTCGTTCTTGAGCTTTAGACCGAGAACGCGTTGCCTTGCTCCACCGGATGTTAGCCCCTTAGCGAGCGAGATGACAGCACTGCCGACGGGGAAGGAGAGAGGCTTTCTGGTAGTGCTGCAGGTGGGGTGACATGGGACTGCTCTGTCGTTATTGGACTCGGCGGCTGGATTCCGAGGAGTGACACCTGTGCTGGCGTTCCGGTGCGATGCAGCACTGGACCAGCGTCGAAGCGCGATTGTGAGCGGAGGACATGATGTGCAGTACGGACAGCCTCTACGGAGCCATCGAAGCTGATGACGTCGACCGGATCGAGCGACTTCTGACGATGCGGCCTGGTCTCGTCAACTCCGCCGAGCAGGCGCCCCCTCCGATTCACTGGGCGATTTACAAAGACCAACGAAGGGCCGTCAATGCGCTGCTGAATCACGGAGCGGACCTCGCACTGCGCGACCGGGATCGCGATGCGACGCCACTGGACTATGCAGTCGTCTACGCGCGTACCGAGTTGGTTCCCTTGTTGATCTCTCACGGCGCTGACCTCGACGGCGGAATGCGGGTTGCTCTCAAGGGCGCATCTGACGGATTCGAAGAATATGCAGAACTCCCCAGCCGCCGACAGTATGAAGACGTCGTCGAACTGCTCTGCGACCTAGGTTACCGACGGCTGACCGGCGGACGGGACGGGGCGGGGATCTGACGCTCTGAACGTTAGGCAGTGGGTGAGAGTTATCCGACGGGGTTCTTGCGCGGCCTGCCGCGCCGCCGTCCCTCCGATAGCCAGAAATAGACGACGTTCTCAGTGCGGCGGAACGCCAGATTCTTTCCCAGCGCGGTCGCAGCCGCGTTCAGCCTGCGCCGGATCGCCTGTGTGCTCTCGCCCTCTCCGGCCTCGAGCTTCCCCGCCTCTCCGGGTGCGACGCGCTCGATGTAGCCGACGTATTCCCGGAGCAACGCCGCGCGCTTGCCGGTCGCGCTCCTCGCGCGGGCGTCGCCGATTGAAAGTGTGCTGAACGTGGGCATGGCATTTACCTCCGCTTGCGGGCGGAAACGTCCTACAGCCGCCCCTCTCTCCGACACCATACCACTACGGCTTCGGTCCCCTCGCATCGTCCGAGAGCCCCGACACACACGGTCTACGACCCGCCTCCGCGCACAGACATGCCGGATGCCCGTCGGAGGCCGCTCTAGCGAGAAGGACGAGCTAGTCCATCAATCCTCTCCACCTCACCCCTTAGGCGTGGTATCGTTTCCCTCGGCACGTCGGCGACGACCCGTGCGCCGGTGCCCGGAGAATAGCGACATGGCCGACGAGTCCAACGCCGCCAGCGGAAATATCGAGAAGTTCCAAGGCCTGCTCCGCGAACTCTTCCAGTTCGACTGCGCCGACCTCGACTTTGGCATCTACCGCATCATGAACCACAAACGGGATGCCATCGAGCGGTTCATCACGGAGAAGCTTCCCACTGCCATCAGCGCGGGATTGGACGAGGGCGCGCTGGCGCAGCAGGCCGAGGCCGCAGCCGCGCTTGAAGAGGCCCACCGAAACGTCCTGTCGGCGTTGGGCGAGAACGCTTTCGATGCTGTGGGCGAACTGGTGGAAGTCTACCGTGATACCCCGTACGGCCGGGCCTACCTTGAAGCCAGGACCCGTGCTGGCGCAAGCCGAAGCAGCGGCGCCGTTGCCGACAGCGTGTATAATCATCTGTACACCTTCTTCAGCCGCTACTACGACGAGGGCGATTTCATATCCCAGCGCCGCTACTCCCGCAGCCAGCGCTACGCCATCCCTTACAATGGCGAGGAGGTTTACCTGCACTGGGCCAATAGCGACCAGTACTACGTCAAAACCGACGAGCACTTTCGCAACTACGACTGGGTAGCTCCCAACGGCGTCTCCGTGTATTTCCGCCTCCAGAACGCCGACGTCGAGCAGAACAACGTCAAGGGCGATAGGCGCTTCTTCCTGCCTCTCTTGGATGGGGTCGAATGGGATGCCGATGCCCGCTCCGTCGCCATCCCCTTCGAATACCGTCCGCTCACTGGCGCGGAGAAGGCCCGTTACGGGCAACCAGCGTCGGCGCAGGACAAGATTATCGCCCGTGCCGCCGAGGCCATCCCAGGTCTGCTGGGCGAAGCGCCCGAAGCGATTGGCGCGCTCACTGCCGAACACCGGCGCAACGGCAACGGCCCCGTCAGCCGGTTGCAACACCACCTCGTGCGCTACACGCGCCGCAACAACTCCGACTTCTTCATCCACAAGGACTTGGCCGGGTTCCTCAGCCGCGAGTTGGACTTCTACCTGAAGAACGAGGTACTCAACCTCGACGAGGTCGTCAGCGCTGGCGAGAACATGGCCGGCGGCTGGTTCCAGCAAGTAAGCCTCATCAAGGCCGTGGGTGGTAAGGTCATCGACTTCCTCGCCCAGATCGAGGACTTCCAGAAGATGCTCTGGGAGAAGCGCAAGTTCGTCACAGAGATGCAATACTGCATCACCTTGGGGAACATCAGCGCTGCCATCTACCCGGAGGTCGCCGCCAACGATGCGCAGTGGGACGAGTGGCGGGAGTTGTTCGACATCGACGGCGACGACCGGAGCGTGGCGTTCCTGCAGGCCCACCCCACGCTCGTGCTGGACACCCAACACTACGACACCGCATTCACCGACCGCCTTCTGGCATCCTTTGACGATATCGACAGCATGACGGATGGGTTGCTGGTGCACGGCGAGAACTGGCAGGCGATACGACTGCTGACTGAAAAATATGCAGGGCGGATCAAGTGCACCTACATTGACCCCCCGTACAACACTGGCAGTGACGGCTTCGCGTACAAAGACTCTTATCAGCATTCGAGTTGGCTTTCGATGATGATAGACAGGGCAGAACTATCTCGTCTGCTGATGGATACTACGGCCGCCTTCTACTGCCACATTGACCACATAGAGACTCACAGGCTGAGGCAGATTCTGGATACACTTTTTCACTTCCAGAGAGAGATTATCTGGGACATTCAGGTGCTTTCTGGGTTCAAGACCATGGCACCGAACTGGATTCGAGGGCATGAATCCATTCTCTACTACACCATGAGTGACACATATACCTTCAACAAACTTAGTCAACCCCACCGCAAGGAATATCTGGATCGCTTTGACAAGACTGATGAAAACGGGCGTAAGTATTTTGACGGTCGGGGAGATAGACGCTACCTTGATGACGCCATAAAGCAAGGCAAACCTATTGGCGACGTGTGGTCGGACATCATGTCGTTCCAGCAGCAGCCAACAGCTACAGAGCGTACCGGGTTTAGCACGCAAAAGCCGGAGAAACTGCTGGAACGGATTATCCTTTCCTGTACAACTGAAAGAGACTTAGTCTTGGATTATTTCGGTGGTAGCGGAACGACTGCGGCATGTGCCAAGAAGCTTAATCGAAAGTATATTCTCTGTGAAATGGACACGCATTTCTGCGATGTTTTGCTGCCTAGAATGAAACACACATTGTATGGTGAGAGCACTTCAGTGTCACGGACATCCGGGTACAAAGGCGGTGGAGCCTTCAAGTACATCCGCTTAGAGTCGTACGAGGATGCGCTGGACAGCATCGCCTTCGACGATGCTGCCGGCCAGATGAGGCTGGCGGAAGAATCCGACGAGTACCTGCTCAAGTACATGCTGCGCTGGGAGACGAAGGCGAGCGAGACACTGCTGAACGCAGCCGAACTGACCAGCCCGTTTGCTTACCGGTTGCGCGTTCACACCAATGGGGAGAAGCAGGAACGGATGGTCGATGTGCCGGAGACGTTCAACTACCTGCTGGGGCTGAACCTCCGCACGCGCCGGACGTACAACGATGGCGGGCGGCGCTACCTCGTGTATCGGGGAGAGACGCGGGCGGAACCGGGCCAGGAGGTCGTGGTCATCTGGCGGGAGTCTAGAGGGTGGACGGAGGACGATTTCGAGCGGGATCGTGCGTTTGTTGCCGAGCAGGAACTGGCCACAGACGCGGATGTGGTGTACGTCAACGGCGACTCCGCCATCCCCGACGCTAGGGCTATTGAGCCGCTGTTCAAGGCGCGGATGTTCGCCGGTGTGAACGCTGGCTAGTGGGAGAGACTCACGGATGCCCCCGCGCAGACCTCCCCAGCCGAGCCGGATTCAAACCCGTGGCTACGTCCGTCTGGAGCGGCAGTTGGCGCTGCTCGCTTGGCTGCACCGGCAACTGGCCTACCCCGACACGCGCACGCTGTTGGAGGACATCAAACAGGCCGCCGAGGGCTTCGATCCGGACGGGCGCAGCTACGCCTTCGCGCGGCTGGCAGCGCGGAGCGACCTGCCGGAAGGCATGAGAAACAGCCTGGAGCGGTACGACGACAACATCCGCGTACACCTCGCGGCGATGAACGCAGGTCGTTCTGAGCCGGTTGCGCTGCGCTACTTCCAGTACCTTTCGGCACTATATGCCGAGATCTACCTCGACCGGTACTGCCACAACCGCGACGCGCTGCTGCGCTCGCTGAACGATTTCGTCAGCAGCCAAAGTGGGCGCTACGAACGGTTCCGGAGGGGCGACCTCTCTAAGCTGGCCTTCTGGATGGCCACGGGTAGCGGCAAGACGCTGCTGCTACACCTGAACTACCGGCAGTTCCTCCACTACAACCGAAGATACGGCGGAACGCCTTTGGACAACATCCTGCTAATTACGCCCAACGAGGGGCTGAGCCAACAGCACATCGGCGAACTACAGACGTCCAACATCGCGGCCTCGCGGTTCGACCTGAACGAACCCGGGGGGTTGCTCGGTGCGGACGATACGGTCAAGGTCACCGAGATTACCAAGCTCGTTATGAGGAAGCGCGGAGAGGGTGACAGCGTTCCAGTGGAAGCCTTCGAGGGGAACAACCTCATCTTCGTGGACGAGGGGCACAAAGGCTCCGGCGGCGAAGCGTGGCGGGAGGTGCGGGATTCCTTGGGCGAAACCGGGTTCACGTTCGAATACAGCGCCACGTTCGGACAGGCGCTCGCCGCGGCGAACAACGACGAGCTGCTGAAGGAGTACGGCAAGGCCATCGCCTTCGACTACTCCTACCGTCACTTCTACGGCGACGGCTACGGCAAGGACTTCCGCATCCTCAACCTCCAGCAGGAAACGACGGCGGACGAGGCGGACACGCTCTTGCTGGCCAGCATGCTCTCCTTCTACGAGCAGCAACTGGTCTTCGCGGAGCAGGAGGAACAACTCCGGCCCTACAACTTGGCACGCCCGCTCTGGACGTTCGTCGGCGGCAGCGTCAACGCCGTGTACAGGGAGAACGGCAAGCCGAGGAGCGATATTCTGACTGTGGCGCGGTTCCTTCATCGCGTGCTCAGCGAACGCCATTGGACCGAAACGGCCATCGGCCAACTGTTGGAAGGTCGATCAGGGATCACGGACGCCGAGGGCGAGGACATTTTCGCCGGCAGGTTCGGCTACCTGCGCAGCCACGCCGGGAACGAGGCAGGGACGTACAACTCGGCAAGCGTCTATCGAGGCGTACTAGAACGGGTGTTTCACACGACGACGGGCGGTGGGCTGCACCTGTACGATATGCGCGGCAGCGAGGGCGAGATTGGCTTGAGGGCTGCTGGCAGCGACGACTACTTCGGCGTGATTAACATCGGTGACGCCCCTGCGTTCAGGAAACTCGTGGAAGCCGACGATTCCGATATTGCCATCGAGCAGGACGCTCTGCACGATTCCCTGTTCGACCGCATCAACGACCACGACTCGACCATAGAGGTGCTGGCAGGATCCCGGAAGTTCATGGAAGGTTGGAACTCATGGCGGGTTTCCAACATGGGGCTGCTCAACATCGGGAGGAGCGAAGGATCCCAGATTATCCAACTGTTCGGGCGTGGCGTCAGGCTGCGGGGCCGGGATATGTCGCTGAAGCGCAGCGCGGCCTTGCCGGGCGAAGCCCATCCCCAGGACATCGGGCTGCTGGAAACCCTGAACATCTTCGCTCTACGCGCCAACTACATGACCCAGTTCCGCGACTACTTGGAGAGTGAGGGTATCGATACGGAAGAGACGATAATACTGCCGCTGCCCATACGGACCAACGGTGACTTCCTGCAGCAGGGCCTTGTGGTCCCCCGATTGGAGAAGGGCGCTCACTTCGAAACGCTGGTCCTCCTCCAACACGACGGCGATGTTCGGTCGGTATCAGTAGACCTGTCGGCGCGGGTGCAACAGGTCTCCAGCGGGCCGTCCGGGGTCGCCGTTGCCGACGCGCAGTCCGGCGACCCCGGACCGGTGCCGCGCGAGAGTTTGGACCTCGTGGACTGGGAGCGCGTGTATCTGGACATGCTGGAGCACAAGGGAACGAGAGGCTATGACAACCTGCTGGTGCAGCCAGTCAGGCTGCGGGAGATATTGGAAGCCGGGGAGTCAGCATACGAGCTGATCGCCGACGAGGCGGTACGGGCCCCCCGGAACCGCGCAGACCAGGAGCGGCTGCAAGGGATAGCGGTCAGCATCCTCCGGAAGTACGCCGACAGGCTCTACGGACGCCGCCAGTCGACTTGGGCATCCGAGAACCTCGTCTACAAGGAGTTGGACGATACCGACGAGAACTTCCAGTTGGTCAGGGAGGATGACGGCAAGGCATATCAGATCGAAGTGCCGCGCAGCGAGTCGGCCCTGCTTTCGGACATCCAGAATCTGATCAACGATTTCAGCAGGCTTTACGACGGTGAAGGAGAACCTTTGCCGCGCATACACTTCGACCGGCATCTCTACCAGCCGTTGCTCGTCGAGCCTCAGCGGGAATACGTGAAGGTCTCGCCGCCCGTACTGCATGAGAGCGAGAAGGCCTTCGTTGACGGTTTGCGGAAATTCTGCGCCAGCAAACCAAGTAGACTGCCGGACGGGGTTGAACTGTTCCTGCTGCGCAACCAGACCCGCGGCAAGGGTGTCGGGTTCTTCGAGACCAACTGGTTCTACCCGGACTTCATCCTCTGGGTTAAGGTGGGCGACGCCCAGCGCATCGTGTTCGTGGAACCCCACGGCATGGTGCACGCGTACGCTTACGAGCAGGACGAAAAAGCGCAACTGCACGAACGGCTGCCAGGACTGGCGAGTGCGATAGCGCAGCGCTCGCCCGGTAGAAACGTGCAACTCGACTCGTTCATCGTTTCCGCAACTCCCTATGATGTGCTGTCCAAGATATACGGCGATGGGAAATGGACCAAGGACGACTTCGCGGCAAAGCACATCCTGTTTCCAGAGCGCAACGGTGGCTACGACTACATCGCGAAGATTCTCGAGCTGCCTTAATCCCATGCGGCCAAGTAGAACCCAACCAGTGTGCGGAAAGATCTCCGAAGATTTCGCTCAACATCCGTTCAGCATCCTCACTAAAGAACCGGGATCGTGAGCGTATGTGTCGGCAGAGCTCGGCCCAGGTGAGTTGAAAACCGAAGTCGAACGGCTCTCTCTCCTCATACATCGCTTCACGGCCATACGGATTCTCTCCGTCGCCCTTCGCTGTTCGGTAGTTATGCTGCTCCGATAGGAGTTCCGTGAGATCATCGGCTAGCGGCTCGTCGAGACCAGCAATCTCAGCAATCACGAAGCTCACAGGGTCGCCTCTGCGCTCCCACCTTCCCTCTGAGAGCAGGAAGTACTCGTGTGGTTCGTCCGGGTAGTTGGGTGTCAACTGGAAGTGTTCGTGAAGTACACCATGGATACGGTCGGCCAAGTCTTCCTGTGCTAACGCCTCGCGCGTGCCGCCACAGTAGCCACATGTGGCGGGGGTCCACTCCCTCCTGACCTCTAAGGAAAGGTATGGGTCGCCGATGCAGGCGTGACAGATGTACTTAGCCTTCCCGTCTGCGGTCATACCTGACGTCCTCCATTTCCCCGCTTTCCCGCTCCTGCATCAGCCTCCACGTCCCGTCTACTTCGAGCCGGTAGGCATTGCATCCCCAGGCCGGGGAAACGGGCTAGGTGCAGCCTCAGGGTTGATAGAAGGGTTGCAAGGTACGCCCTCGATTGGGACGCGGTCACGGTAATGATTATACTTTCACACGGCTCGTGGTGGTCACTCCGCCAGTTCCGGGCGCGATCCTAGTAGCGATGCGGAGGCGCCAATGCAAGCAAGCCGAAAGCCGTGTCACCTCAGTTCCACACTCGTGTCCTCGCCGACAAGTCTTCCCAAGCTTCCGGCCGTATAGGATGGCCTGAGGGCCGCGGCGGCGGCCTCGAACCCCCATGCTGCCGTCCCCCGCCCCAGTATCGGGGAAAGTGCGCAGCGGACCGTCAGCGACCGAGGCGGCAAAAGCACGATGAGGAGCGAGCAAGATGGCAGGAAGAGTATCAATGTTGAATCCAGAAGAAATTCGCTTCGTGGAGATGGTCGATGACCTCGGCCTGGAACGACTGGAGACCCACTACACCTTCATGGACGAAGAGATATTCAGACGGCTGCTGTCACGAGACCTAGGTGAAGGGATGCGTGTCTATTGGGCCGAGATGTTACAGAGGACGCACCTTGCCGCCGTGACTGCCGTCTTGAGGAGCAGGCAGTGGCTTTGGGGTGTGCAACACGCTATCGCACAAGAGAACTTCCTTATGTTCGCCGCAGGCCTCCGGGGCTCATCGAATCGGCAGCTGATGCATCCACTGCCCTTGTCGGCACTCCGCTGAATCTGGCTCAATGGCATGCCATGATTTCCGAGGCCTTGGATGGTCGGGCCACGTCAGTGTCCATCTGTTCGGACCTGGAGGACGAATTGATTCACTACTCTCATGGTCGGCGTATTGCCCGAGCAGAGCAGCCCGATACGCCCAAGTCTCACAAGGCAAGACAAGTGCAAGACTACCTGAGCATCTTCCGGGATCAGAATGCCGAGAACGTGAGGCGATGCTATAGTGATCTGTGTGACGTCACCCATCCGGGTGCTTCCTCTGTGTGGATGTGGCTCAACGCCGTTGACACGTCCGGTAGGGAGTTTAAGCTATCCGCCCAATGGAACGAGGCATTGATTGTCGGGTTCATGCAACGATACCCGACGATTCCCCTCGAACTGCTCATGTTCGCATTCAACGCCCCCGCCATTACCCTCAATGTGCTGAACTATTTCCCTCTTGTAGGGCTGCACACCCCCAAGCTATTGACTTGGCATCTTGACGGCATTCCCGCCTGGACAAAATGCCGCGATCAGCTGGAAGGCCGGGGCATCATGCCAGTGGCATCGGCCGGCAAGGGCCGTTAGGGCTGCATCCGGGCTTCTTCCCCTAGCCTAGGGGCCTTTGCAAGCGCCTGAGACAACGGATGCCGCCAATGAGATGGGCTCATTGCGGCACTCGTGTTCATTCCAGATCCTCTGGCGAATCACACGCACGCCTGCCATCCGACATCACCTCCTCCCCCTGGGTCCCCGATGCGCCGACGCCCTATTCGTCCTCGTCATCAGGATCCGTCCGAGGTCGGCCTTACGTCTGCTACACTTATCCCATGCCCAGCTACGGTGTCACCCTCCTATCAGGCGGCCTAGACTCCACCACTGTTGTGGCCTATGCACAAGGCCTAGTAGACAACATGTCGGCAATTACTTTCTACTACGGCCAGAGCCATTCCAAGGAAGTCGATTGCGCAGTGCAAATAGCCAAGGGCATGGGCATAAGCCACAAGCTCCTCGACATCTCGTTCCTCTCGGATGTCGCTTGGTATTCGGCCTTGACTAACCCTGACCGCTTCCCAGTCCCCTCAGGCCGCTCCCGCGAAGAGATAGGGAGCGGCGT
Organism: Dehalococcoidia bacterium; assembly: GCA_034422595.1. Taxonomy (GTDB): domain Bacteria; phylum Chloroflexota; class Dehalococcoidia; order Lucifugimonadales; family Australimonadaceae; genus Bin16. The sequence continues at coordinate 144,815 of DAOUJO010000005.1, forward strand.
CCCCATAACCTACGTACCAATGCGGAATACCATCTTCTTGTCGCTCGCCGCAGCATATCTGGAGAGCCAAGTACTGCACGCCATCGAGGTAGAAGGAGCTGTAGCGTCCAGCACGCAAGCATCCGTCTATTTGGCCCCTAATGTTCTGGACTATAGCGGTTATCCCGACTGCCGGCCCGAGTTCTACGAGGAAGTCAGACGAACGTTGGCAATCGGCAGTAAACTCTGGAACGAGTATGGCATCGCGATCAACATTGAGACTCCTGTCATCCACCTTAGCAAGGCTGAGATAGCTGCGCTCGGCGTACACCTCGGAGCGCCTCTTGAACAAACTTGGAGTTGCTACCGTGGGGGTAGGTTCCCTTGCGGCAACTGCGACAGCTGCATCCTTCGAGCCAAGGGCTTTGCCGAGGCAGGCATCCTCGACCCTCTACTTGTCAAATTGGGGCGGACGTAAAACGTCTTACATCTAAGGTGTTTAATATTCCTTCCGTATTCTCTCAATCACGTGCGTCGGCATTGCGTGCTCATCTATCGAGCTTCGTCTCATTGCTTTTCATCCATATCCCTCCACAACAAGCCCTCCCACTCATCCCTTGACGAACGGTACGTTCTTCGGTATGATACCGCCCCTGCCGTAATGAGCCACACGTTGCAACGCGCGTTAGGAAATGCAAAGGACTGCTCATAGTGCAAGAAAATGACATCCAGGAGGCCGCGAAGTGCCCATCGTTGCTCTAGGGATGGCTTTCGCAATGCTGTTGCTGCTGGCCAACATTTTGGCCGCCAAGCCCATTGGCATCATTGGACTGATCCTACCAGGTGGGATAATCGCCTACCCATTTACCTACCTGATAACTGATTCCATTTCAGAGCTCTACGGCCGTGGTGCTGCTATCAAAATTGTCTGGTACGGTTTTGTCTTCAGCCTCGCCGCAGCCGTGTTTGTCATTGCGGGACAGCTTCTGCCACCCGCCCCATTCTGGGAACACCAGGCGGCATACGACGTAATTCTGGGCCTTGTTCCTAGAATTGTCTTTGCCTCCCTTATCGCCTACCTCATTAGCCAGCACATAGACGTCATCATATTCCATGTTCTGAGGCGAACAACCAATACTCGGCATCTTTGGCTACGGAACAACAGCTCTACTTTACTGTCGCAAGCCGTAGATACTGCGATCTTCATCCCTATCGCTTTCGCAGGTGTTGTGCCTGCAGACACCCTAGTAGGTATGTTAATCGCACAGTACTTGGTAAAGGTCCTTATAGCCTTATTGGACACTCCCCTTGTCTATGTCATCGTGGCGCTCTTGCGAAGCAAGGCAAACTCCGCGCCTATACCAGTATAAACCGAAGGGCATTTAGCAATTCAGCCATGGCCATTGAAACGCCTAATCATCGCAAACTTCTCATCATTGGATGTGCAAACCGCAAGCGCTCCTCTCCAGGATTGCTACCTGCGTTAGCTAGGTATGATGGACCAACGTACCGCGTGCTCAGGACATTCCTGCGTCAGCACCAATGGCCAGAAGATCTATCCATAGCGATCCTCTCCGCAAAATATGGTCTCTTCGGTGTACTGACAGGCATCGAAAACTATGATCTAACGATGGATGCCTCTCAAGCAAGGGCAACAGCGGATAAGTGCATGAGCATCTTAGATCGTTGGTCAAGTTCACATCATTCATATTACATCTCCCTTAGCAAGGATTACATGCCAGCGGTTGAACCAGCCCTTCGTCAACTCGGAGTTCGCCCTGAGGTCTTTCATGGAGGGCAAGGAGAAAAATTACACCACATTAGGAACTTTCTTGCCAATTCAGGTGCCTCACCTCGGGTTAAACCCGGGCTGCAAGCTGGGAGTGGAGTGCCATCGTATTTCCTTCCAGACTGGGACGACCTGCTCGATCCGCACTTCAATTTCGAAGCAGACCGCTTTTCCGCAGGCACACGAATAGAGCGAGCTGACCAACATTGCAGCCAGCTCATGGAATCACATCGGCTGTCAGATGGGATACTTGTCAGCTTGGCGCAACGACTAAGCACAAAGGGACCTCTCCGTCGACTCAAGGGTACGGAAATGGAATCGTTGGCTCCAGTGTCTCTTCGTCGGCGTTTTGGATTAGGTCCGGACCAATATCTTTTCGGCGACTGTGGAGCCTTCAGCTATGTGAATGAGCAAGAGCCAACGATGTCAGTAGAACACGCCGTGGCCTTGTATGAATCATATGGCTTCGATTTCGGTGCATCAGTTGATCACATTCCAATCCCTGCTATACGACAAAATGGCGCCCGCACCGTTCTGACACGTAAGCAACTCGCTCAGAGGGTTGCGATTACTGCATTGAACGCTCGTTCATTCATGGAAGCCGTGCAGTCACAACAGGCCCAGTTTATACCAGTGGGCACCATTCAAGCTCTCTCGCCAGATCAACATGCTCGCTATGTACGGCAATACTATGATTACGGATATCGCCACCTCGCCATAGGAGGCCTGGTATTTCGCACAGACAGGGAAATCGAACAGATTGTACAAGCCACCATGGCAGAGGCAGACAAACTCCCTGAAAGGCCTTGGGTCCACCTTTTCGGAATCTTTCGACCCAATTTGCAGGAGACCTTTAGACGCCTGAAGGTGGACAGTTTCGATAGTGCTTCCTACTTTCGTAAGGCTTGGCTACGGTCGGACCAAAACTATTTGGCCAGGGATAACGAGTGGTACGCGGCGATACGAGTTCCAATGACAACAGATCCTCGATTACAACGTCATCTATCGAAGGAACCCGAGAACTTAGTCGCCCTTCAAAACACTGAGCGAGAAGTCCTTAATCTATTATCGCGTTACGATCGTGAAGAGGTCAATATCGACGAGGTCCTTGATGCTGTACTTCATTACGACCAACTTCTGCCTAGGTCAAGTGAACATAGGTCGCTGCGCGAGAGTTATCGGCGCACTCTCGTAAAGCGACCATGGAAAGACTGTGATTGCACTTTCTGCCGTACAATTGGCATTCATATGCTGATCTTTCGCGGCGCAAACAGAAACAAGCGGCGAGGTGCGCACAACACGCTAATGATGTACCAACTCACTAAGAACACCGCAGCCCTCTCCAAGAACAGGCAAGACGGAGACAACAAGTCATGATTCCTATGGATCGATTCGAGCGGGCGTTACAGGTAGCGATGCAGGGGCGCCCTTTAGATCCTCAACAACTTGCAGCCGTCAATCAGCCAACCGACAAGCCTCTAGTGATTGTGGCCGGGCCTGGTACTGGAAAGACCACTACCATTGTCGCCCGGGCGTTAAAGGAAGTGTTCGTCGACGGCTGGGACCCTAAGACCATCATGTTCACAACATTTACTAGGAAGGCGGCTGCGGAGATGCGTTCACGCCTATTGGGATGGGGCATTGGCGTGAAAGAGTTCTTACAACAAGATTCCTCTGTGCATACTGAATTGGATTACCTAGAATCGATTGACATAAATCGGATCAGGACAGGGACATTGGATAGTTTGGCTCAAGAGATTCTGGCAGAATACAGGCCAGTCAATACCAGTACACCGCTAGTTTTGGATGAGTTCATTTCGAATGGCATTTTGCTTCGTAATGGCCTGTTCGAGGGCAACCTGTGGCGAAACCAGGACTTTATGACATTCGCTCTTGCTCACGGCCTGCGGAATACGGGCAGAGGTCCCTCAGTCCGGGACATGTTACGACTGGCGCGCTTGTATGCTGATCGCACTCTCCATGATCTGTTGAACTTGCCGCATTTTGCATCACAGAGCGAAGGTCATCGAGTGATGGCGCAGGTTATCACTCAATATCATCAGTCGTTAGATGACTTTGGTACTGGCCTCGCAGACTATGCCACTCTTGAGCATCAATTCTATAACCAACTGCGTTCTGGTCAACTCGAGCATTTCGTTTCGAATCTACGAAGCCTTTTTGTTGACGAATACCAAGATACTAACGCACTGCAGGAAGCAATCTACATGGAGATTGGACAGAGAATCGGCAACTGCATAACTGTTGTTGGAGACGACGACCAATCCTTGTACCGCTTCCGTGGTGGAACGGTCGAATTGTTCAGCCAAATTGAAGAGAGGTTTCGAGAGGCATTGCAAATCAATTCCCTAGACATCCTATATCTCAACACAAACTATCGATCCACGATTTCTCTTATGAATTTCGTCAACGACTTCGCCGAACTGGACGAAGAGTACCAGCCTTCCCGCATCCCTAACAAGCCCAGACTAATCTATCCTAACCACACCACCACTTCACAGAGCGACAGCGACACTCCCGTCCTGGCTCTATTCCGTCCCGACATCGAAGCACTGTCTGATGACTTAGGCAAGATGATGGATGGGCTCTTCAACCGCCGACAGCTCTCGCTGGCAACCGACCACGGAAACCTCAGCGTTGTCCTTCCGCCGGCGGGGCGGCCTGGTGATTGCGCCTATTTGGGATTTTCTGTTAGGGAAAGAAAAGCATGGAATCCTTTTGGCAGAGGAGGTGCACCACGACTACCTCTTCTATTGCGATGGAGTCTCGGAAACTTGGAACGACCCATCAAGGTGTTCAACCCCCGAGGACAACCGTTGGAAGAAGTCCCTGAAGTGCAGAGGCTGTGTGGGTTGATGCTTGAGTGTATCGACCCTGACAGCTATTTTCAAGACACCATTCAGAATTGGAGCGAGCAGGCTTTGCAAACCCTGACTCGATGGCGGGAGGTCGCACGGGACTTTATCAGACAAGATCCAGCTCCATCGGCTAACACGAACCTCCGGGACTTTGTTACAGCTTGGGCGAACAGGACATCGCAAACACGCCTTAACTGGCCAAACGACATCCCCCTGCTTGACCTGTGTTACCAACTCTCGACGTGGCTACCCTCACTCCATGATGACCCTGAAAAGCAAGTGTTTCTAGAAGTAATTGCACGAGCCATTAGCAAATCAGCTTCCATGAATACATTCAGTTCCAGGTTTGTGTCCGCTTCCGAGAGCTTGGAACGGTCCAGCGTTCTCGAGGCCATCCGTCAGATATTTACTCCAATAGCCATGGGAGATATTTCCATAGATGAAGATCTGCTGGAGACCTTTCCTAGAGACGCTGTCAATGTACTGACAATTCACCAAGCGAAGGGTCTGGAGTTTCCAATGACAATCGTCGACGTTGCTAGCGACTTCAAGATAAATGCACGCACGCAACGGTTCATGCGATTTCCCGACCAGAAAGACGAGACACACATCATTGAAGATCATACCATTCCTCACAGTCGACTGCGCGAAGGCTCCTTTCGCTCTTGGCGAGATCGAGCCTTCGATGACTTGGTAAGAAGGTACTTCGTTGCATTTAGCAGGGCTCAGACGCTAATGGTACTAGTAGGATTAGACGCAAGTAGGCCAGAGAGAGCTATCAGAAATGTTGCACTAGGGTCGGCTCGCAATGGCGTATCTCATTGGCGGGAGACTGGAAAGCCATACGCTGAGATTCTGCAAGTGGGCACATCAAGCAGAACTTAATTAAGGGAGAAAGAACATGACAGTACTTCCCACGCGCCAACCAACATTCACTGTACCGAAATACAGTATTACCGGTGACATCATCTCCTTTAAGCGGTGCGGTCTACAATACCGATATCTTAACTACAGCGCCCTTCCACCATCGAGACCAATCCAGATGTGGTTTGGTGAGTTCATTCACAGCGTGCTAGAACTAGCTGTGCGCAACTTCCAAGAAGGCCATTTGGGCAATCTACCTTGGCCCGCAGATACTATTGTAAGTGAGATTTGTGACCCAGTTTCGGCACGTCTTGCTGCAGAAGGCAAAACGCCACGCAGCAGGGCAGCAGAGGAGAACGCGAGGAATCGTGCTATCGTCGCGATCAATAAGTTGGGACCCCTACTGTTTCCTCTTGTGGATGCTACGGAAGTAAATGTGAGCGGCACACGACACATGCCTCAGCAATCTCAGTTTAGAGCCAAGTACTTTGAGGTAACAGGCAGGATAGATGTTGTTAGTAGTTTGAGGCTGGCAGACGAGTCGACAGCAGGAAATCCAATAGCCAAACTAATTCATGCTTCTCTTCCGAGTGTCGTTTCTGCAGACCCATTCGAGATACTGGTAGATTATAAGGGAACCCGTCGCCCACCTACCGATTCCGAAGAAGCGGAGCTGTACGAACGACAACTTCAGACTTACGCTTGGTTGAGAACTCAGCAACCCGAGAGTCTGCCTGTTCGTGCTGGGATGGTGGTCTTCATTAATGAACTGCTTCCTTCGCAGGCTGACATGGTGAAGCTCAGTGAAGATATTGCCCACAACAGAACTGAGGTGCTTCCAGGGTCAAATAGCACGGACCAAAGAATTGTCTTGGGTTCCAGGCGTGGCGAGTCACCTTATGGATTGTCTTGGGAGTTTCGCTTGGCGAGGGCACTAAAGGTTGTGCCCGTAGAACGGAGTCATCAGGACGAAGCGCTGAGCGCATTTGATGACGTAGTCGGCGAGATTGAATCCTCTGTGCACAAAGAAGTGGAAGCAGGATCCATCCAGCAGAGTTGGCAAGCACGGCCAGCTGACGAGACTTGCATCGCGTGTGACTTTCAAACGGTTTGCCGGGAGTCTCCCTATGCAGGACCTGCTTTGGCTCCGTTGGGTCGCCGAGCGGTCATGGACCAATGAGCCATGCTGCTAAGGCAAGCAGCATGGCAACGGATAGACGAACCCACGGCAACAATGACTCGCGACGTCAGACACCAACTGTAGCAAGAGAACACGCCACCCAACTGCAAAAGAACCCTACACAAATGGAAGGCAGGTGGCCGCCAGCGCGAAACGGCCACCTGCAAGAGAACCCCTAGCAGGCCCGGAACTCAACAACAACCTTCAGAGTAGTCGTGGCATCTCAAGTTGCCGTTGGGCTTCCCCTTCGTTGGCAGTTGAAGCGTGTGCCGACACTTGCCCGCGCCGAGTCTGACGCCTGGCCTGGAGAGCAGGTTTCACGTGAGCGGGATACCTGGGCTCGTCCTCCCACCTGGCTCTCGCCCTCTCGGTCACCGCCGGGACCTCCTGCGCCAGTCCTGGCAGGTCATGGTCGTCGAACGACTCGATGTGCGGGTCTGACTTGGGTTGCTGCACCCCGATGGTGGCCCTGCCTCCCTTGATGGACACGACCACCTTCAACTCCTCCGGTGGAGCGGCTTGCTCTTCGCCGTCGTCGGAGCCCTGCGGCTCTTGTTCGGCCTCTCCGTTGGAGTCCTCCTCTCCGGTGACTGCGGCAGCCGTGTCCTCCGCCACATCGGCGAAGGGGCTGTCGTCGGCGCTCGGTGCATCCGAGCGGGTTGTTTCGGTTCCAATCTCGTCAGGCATGGTCTCTCCTTCCTGTCGTTCTCCAGTTACGTTCACGTGCGCCGGGCGACTAGGCCGCCATCCTCGACGACTCTCTCCTGATCTCGCCGAGCGTCATCGGCCTCCAGTAGAGGTCGCGCTCGACGGCGGGGACGTTGCCGAACACGGTCGCCTCCGCCAACTCGGTGAGGTCGAAGTACCCCAGTTCCGTCTCGAAGCCCTCGACGAGGCCGAAGCACTGCCCGGTCTCGGCGTCCCACTCCGTGATGTACCAGCGCCAGCCCATGTACGGGCTGAACAGCTTCACCCTGGCGACGACGGCGTCGGGGGCGTCCGCTCCGTCATTGGCGTACAGAGGCGGTATCGTGACGGCGAGCTCCTTCGTCATGAGCTTGTGCCTGCGGTACCGGTTGTGGTTGTCCTGCCAGATCGTCGTTGTTCCCTTGTCGTCAGACATGACTTCTCCTTCGTCTTGCTTCTCTGGATGGGATTTGAGGGCCTACCCTTCGGACATTACCTCGGTATCCGACCCCAGGATTCGATCCACCGCCTCCGGGGTGGCATAGGCCGGGGTGACCGTGCCCTGGTCCATGTCCAGGTAGAGGCCCATGAAGGGGCAGGAGCCCGCCGCCATGCGGCGGACCACCTGTAGCACCAGGGAGGCCATCATCTGGTTGATGGTGGGGTCCTGGTCGGTGAGGTCGAGGGCGGCAGCGCAGTCCACGTCCGGCGGCGTGGTCGACACGGCCGTCAGCAAGTCCGGACGCTGCAGCGTGGGCGCGGGCAGCAGCAGGCAGGTCTCGTCGACGAAAGCGGGCTCGTCCCAATCCTCGAGGTCGGCCACGTTGCCGATCAGCACCTGCCCCCAGTTGGTGTCGTTGCCCGCGTCGATGAGCCACCGGCGCCGGCCCCCCGGCAGGCTCTCGGCCATCGCCCTCCGCGCCGCAGCGTTGTCGGCGCAGCCGATGATCAGGCAGTCGCCGTAGCCCGGCAGGCCGGGGTAGCGGTGCCCGTAGGCGTGGGAGCCGGACTCCCGGAACGGGTAGACCGAGTAGCCGATTGGACGCCGGTAGGCCCGCGCCAGCCGATCGGCGAGCGCCTGGCTCTTGAACCTGCCGACGTCCTCTGCGTAGAAGTTCTGGCGCAGCAGATTGTGGGGCTCCACCCGGTCGTGGTCGACCAGGGTGATGGTGGCCTCCCGCCCCTGGAAGAGGCGGCAGAGGCCCTCGGCGACGAAGCCGCCCGTCCCGCCGCAGCCGACCACCGCTATCCAGGGGTTGTCCAGCAGAAAGGCGTTGTCCAGGTAGTAGGGCATTCGTCCATTACCTCCTTGTCTGTGAGATCGATGTCTTCGCCGATGAACCGGACGCAGGGCTCCGGCCCGTCGAAGACCTGCGGCCACTCCACCGGGGCGAAGTGGCCGTAGACGCCGACCCGGATGCTCAGCTCGGGCCGTGGCTTATCGAGGCGTCCCACGACCCCGTAGACCCGAAAGCCCTGCTCATCCTGGTCGTCGGTGGCCGAGAAGAACGAGCGGGAGGTCCCGTGGGAGTGGAACTCGGCGACCACCCCTGCGGGCGGTGCGTACTTGAGGCGCGTGGCCGTCCCTTCCTGCGGGGGCACCACCAGCCGGTAGGAGCGCCCGTCCCAGCGCACGGCGAAGAACCGCTCGGTGGACGGGTCGTCCTGGAACCAGCG
>DAOUJO010000006.1:0-37751 GCA_034422595.1 Dehalococcoidia bacterium
CAGAAGACCGGCCAGATCACGACCGCTGTGAAACTGGACCGCGAGGCGGCTGCAGGTGACCCCGCCAATTGCGCCACAACACAGAACGAGTGCACGGTTACTGTCAGGGCCACAGACGCCTCCGGCGACGCCACCGATACAACAGCCACAGCTGATCCCCCTGTGTTCGTCGACGCGACCGTGACCATCAAGATTACGGACGTGGATGAGAGGCCGACGTTCACTACCACAGGTGGCACGGCAGAATCGCCTGAAACAGTAACGCTACCGGAGAACAGCAAAGCCCTGTTCAGCACGACGGCAACTGGGTTCACTAAGATAACGGAGGTTAGCGTCACCTACGCGGCAATGGACCAGGACGGACTCAACGTTAACCTGTCGCTGATGGGGCCAGACGCTGCTCAGTTCAGCCTCAGCACCGGCGGCGTCCTCTCCTTCGTGAAGGCGCCCGACTACGAGAATCCGGAGGACTCGGACAGGGACAACCTGTACGAGGTGACGGTGCGGGCCTCGGACGGCACGCTGCACGCCGACCGGATGGTCAGAGTGACGGTCGAAAACGTGAACGAGGCTCCGGCGATCATAGCCGGCGGGCTGGTGGTGTCAGGGCCGACCAGCGCCTCCGTCGCGGAGAACACGCCGGTGACCACCGCGGTGGCGACCTACACGGCGGCAGGGCCCGACGCGGCTTCGGCAAGGTGGACACTGTCGGGAACCGACGCCGGGGACTTCATGATCAGCAGTGCCGGTGTGCTGACCTTCAGGAGCGTGCCCGACTACGAGAACGCGGCGGACGCCAACACCGACAACACGTACGAAGTGACGGTGGTTGCCAACGACGGCACGAACACCGCGGAGCGTGGCGTGACGGTAACGGTCACGGACGTCGAGGAGCTGGGCTGCGGCGACGCGCTCATAGACAGGTACGACGCCGACGGCAACTGCACGATCCAGAAGCCTGAGGTCATCAAGGCCATCGGGGATTACTTCAAGACTCCTCCCGAAGCGACCAAGGCCGAGGTGATCAGGCTCATAGGGCTCTATTTCGAGGCCTTGGCCAGCTAATCGGGGATGCGGCGCAGAGAGCTGCAGGAGAGCAGAGACTCCAGTCTGCTTCCGGCAGCCGGGGTGCGGGGTAACCCCCCCTCCACCCTGGCTGCCGGGCAGGCAGCACCCTTCAAACGAAGCTCAGGGAGATAGAGGCTTTGATCAGGAAGATACTCGCGTTGATGACAGTGACGGCGGCGGTGGGCCTGGTGGGACTGCTGAGCTTCGCTACCGTGGCGGCGCAGTCGGCGAGCGTCATGAGGTCGATGCCCTCATCCGTGGCGCCCGGCGAAACGGTGACGGTGACGATCGCTACCTCCAACCTTTCTACCGGCCAGCTGGTAGAGACGCTGCCTGCCGGGTTCGAGTACGTATCGACTACCTTCCCCAATGAACCGACAGCCACTGGTCAGACAGTCACCTTTACCCTGTTTGATTCCCCTCCCAACTTCGAGTACGAGGTCAGGGCCTTGCCCGATACCGAGCCGGGTACGTATTCATTCTCCGGCACCTGGCGTTCCTTTAGTGGGTCGCCGCCGACCGGCGACGTTGGTACGACTTCGATCGAGGTGACTGCACCCACGGTGGAGGGTACGCCGACGCCGACGCCCACGCCTACCGCCACGCCGCGCCCGGCGCAGGACGGCGCGCCCAGCGCGAGCAGGGACGTCTCCCGATCGTCCGTAACGGCGGGCGACGAATTGACGGTGACGATCACTCCCTCCGGCGTTACCTTCGGGCAGGTGGTCGAGACGCTGCCTGCCGGGCTCGAGTACGTGTCGAGCAGCATCGGGGACCAGCTCGAACAGTCCGGCCAGACGCTCACCTTCACCCTCTTGGGCGGCGACAGTTTCACCTACATCGTAAGGGCCTCGACAGCGGGGTCGTACACGTTGTCCGGGACCCTGAGGGACCAGGACGGGCGTTCCAGCGCGGTGCGAGGCGCTACGCGGGTCACGGTAAGGCCGGCCCCGATCGGCGGCAGCCGGTCCATCTCCTTGTCATCCGTGGCAGTGGGCGACGAAGTGACGGTGACGATCAGGCCTTCCGGCATCCAGTTCGGCCAGGTGATCGAGATGCTGCCCGCCGGGTTCGAGTACGTGTCGAGCAGCATCGGGGACCAGCTCGAACAGTCCGGTCAAACGCTCACCTTCACCCTCTTGGGCGGTGACAGTTTCACCTACATCGCGAGCGCCACGTCAGTGGGGTCGCACACGTTCTCCGGTACCGTGAGGGACCAGGATGGGCGTTCAACCACGCTGGGCGGCGATACGCGTGTTACCGTGACCGGGCCGAGCGCGGCGAGGTCCTTCTCCCCGCCGTCAGTACGCCCCGGAGGCAGGCTGACGGTGACGATCAGGCCTTCCGGCGTTACGTTCGGCCAGGTGGTCGAGACGCTCCCCGCCGGGTTCGAGTACGTGTCGAGCAGCATCGAGGACCAGCTCGAACAGTCCGGTCAAACACTCACCTTCACCCTCTTGGGCGGCGACAGTTTCAACTACGTTGTAACCGCGCCGTCGACAGCCCGCACGTACAGGTTCTCCGGGACCCTGAGGGACCAGGACGGGCGTTCCAGCGCCGTTGCTGGCACTTTGAGCCTGCGGGTCGGCGCAGCTCCGACGGCCACGCCGAGGCCGCCCAGCACCGGTGGCGGGAGCGGCGGCAGGAGCGACGACAGCCCACGGTACACGCCCGTGAACACGCCGACGCCCACGCCAACGCCGACGCCTGTGCCGCCAACGCCGACGCCTGCGCCCGCGGCCACGCCGACGCCGGTGCCGCCGACTCCGACGGCGACGCCAGTTCCGACAGCGACGCCGAGGCCCACAGCGACGCCGACGCCGACGCCGAGGCCCACGGCCACGCCGGTCCCGACGGCTACGCCGACGCCGAGGCCGACAGCGACGCCGACAGCGACGGCCACGCCGGTCCCGCCCGCTCCGACGGCGACGGCCACGCCTGCGCCGACAGCCACGGCGACGCCGACTGCGACGCCGGTCCCGCCTGCGCCACCGGTCGTACCGGAGGATGAGGGCGGCATCCCGGTCTGGTTGATCATCGTGATCGTCGTGGGCCTGGCAGCCGTGGCGGTAGTTGGGACTCTCGCCATAAGGGGTCGCAACCGGTAGGCCGGGTCCTGAACCCGCAGTGACTTGAACAGGGGGCGGATACGCCCCCTGTTCTCTTGCAGGAGGCGCGCACCCCTCGTTCGTGGAGACAGAAGCGGATGGCATCGTCGAGAAAAGGGCAGACCGTGACGGCGGTCGCGGTCGCGGCGGCGCTGGGGCTGTTGGGGCTGGGCGCGGTGTCCGCGCAGGCCGCCGGCGCCCGGTCGTTCGACCCGCCGAGCGTTGCCCCCGGCGGGCAGGTGGCGGTGACCGTGACCGTCACCGGCTATGGAGCTTTCGGAGTAGCGACGGAGACGCTGCCGGACGGGTTCACGTTCGTGTCGAGCAGCCACCCCGCAGACCAGATCGTGGCCTCCGGCCGGACGGTGACCTTCACCCTGCTTGGCGAAACCTCCTTCACATATACGGTGAGGGCCTCCGGCACTCCCGGTCAGTACCGGTTCGCGGGGACGCTGCTGGACGCCGATCGGAACAGCAGCCCGATCGGCGGAGCGTCGACGGTGACGGTCGCAGCTCCGACGCCGACGCCTTCGCCCACGCCCACGCCGGAGCCGTCGCCTACGCCGACTCCCACGCCCACGCCGGCGCCGACGCCGACGCCGACGGCGGGACCTGCGCCGACGTCCACGCCGACGCCCGTTCCGACGTCGACACCGACGCTCACGCCGACGCCCGTTCCGACGGCTACGCCAACGCCACGGCCCACGGCGACTCCGACGCCGCTGCCGCCGACGCCAACCCCTGCGCCGACATCGACGCCAACGCCTGCGCCAACGTCGACGCCGACGCTCACGCCGACGCCGATACCGAGGGTGCCTGTCGTCCCCCCGGTGGACGAAGGCGGCCTGCCGGCGTGGGCGGTGCCGGCGGGCGTCGTGGCCTTCCTCCTGGCGCTGGTCGCGGGGGCGGGCGTGTACATCACTTCGCGGCAGCGATGAATGGAGGTTGCCTGACGTGTCGAACGGAAACGGGCAGCACGAGAAGGAGGAGACGTGATGGGGCTGAAGAAGCCGGCGGTTGTTCTCCTGGCAGTCATCGCGGTCCTGGCCCTCCTGGGCGGGATGGCGGCGGCCGTAGCCGTAAACCAGGAGGCCGGGGGAGCCGAGCAGGTCGCGGAGCTGCCGGAGAAGACCGCGCAGAAGTACCCCGACCTGGGCTCCGCGCTCGATGAGCGGGTGACGGGCGTCGAGGAGGGCTCGACCTCGGCGGAAAGCGCAGCCGAGCAGTCGCCGGCCCACCAGGGGGAATCGGTGGCGGTGACCATCCACCTGTCCGGGAACGTGGACGCGGTCGTGGCCTTCCTCGAGGCCCACGGCGGCGACCCGCGCAACGCCGGTGAGGACTACATAGAAGCCTACGTGCCGGTGGCGCTGCTGGGGCGGCTGTCGGAACAGCCCGGTGTCATCCGCGTGCGGGAGATCGTCCCACCGGAGGGCGCCCAGAGCGGCTGACGAGCGCCGTGCCTTCCGGTCGGCGTCCGTCAGCGCAGGCGAGGGCCCCGTTGCCAGAAAAGATGCAAGGAAGGTTGGACCGGGATGCGCAGAACGAGGTTGTCCCCGGGCGCCGCAGTCGTGGCGCTCGCTATCGCGGCGGTCGTCTTGGCGTCGGTCGCGCCGCCAGGCTCAGCGAGCGGCGGGAACGACGGGAACGAGGACCAGGTCGAGGCCGTGGCCCTGCCGGAGAATGCCGGGCTGAAGTACCCGAACCTGGGCTCCGGGCTCGACCGGCTGGCGTCCGGCGTCGAGGGGGGACGGATGGCGGCGGAGAGCGCGGCCGCGCAGTCTCCGGTCCACGTGGGAGGGTCGGTGGCGGTGACGATCCACCTGTCCGGGGGCGCGGACGAGGTCGTGAGCTTCCTGGAGGAGCACGGCGGCGACCCGCGCAACGTGGGCGAGGACTACGTGGAAGCCTACGTGCCGGTGGCGCTGCTGGGGCGGCTGTCGGAACAGCCCGGTGTCATCCGCGTGCGGGAGATCGCGGCACCGGAGCCCGTCCAGATCACCCAGAGCGTTGCAGGGAACGGCCCCGGAGTGCATGGCTCTTTGGCCTGGAACGAGGCCGGATGGGGCGGCCATGGCGTCAAGGTGGGGATAATCGACGGGTTCAGGGGGCTGAGCAGCCTGATGGGGTCCGAGGTGCCGGCAGCGGTGCACGGCAGGTGTTACACCGACATCGGCGTGTTCACCGACAACCTGGCCGACTGCGAGACGGTCGATCCGGTGCCCGTACGCATCGCCCCGGAGTGTTTCGGCTACGCCTCGGACGTGGCGGTCCGCAATGCCGAGCATGGCACGATAGTTGCGGAGTCGATCTTCGACATAGCGCCGGATGCTTCGCTGTACATCGCCAATCCACGGTCACGGGGGGACCTGCAGAGCGCGGTCGATTGGATGGTCTCCCAGGGCGTACAGGTCATCAACTATTCGGTCGGCTGGACCTTCGACGGTCCCGGCGACGGCACTTCGCCCTTCGGCACGAGCCCGTTGCGGGCCGTGGACCGGGCCGTGGCAAGCGACGTCGTCTGGGTCAACTCGGCGGGCAACAATGCTCGCGGGACCTGGTCCGGAGGCTACTCGGACCCGGACGGCGATGGGGTCTTGGGGTTCGGCGGCGGGAACGACGAAGTCATCGATATGCCCCTCAGAGCGTGCCGGACCTACAGGGTACAGCTGCGGTGGCACGACAATTGGTACGGAGCCAGCACGGACCTGGACGTCTACCTGTACGACAAGCTCACCGGCAGCGTCACAACGATAAGCAGCACGGACGTACAGTCGGGACAGAGCGGTCACGTGCCGCATGAGACGTTCTGGTTCAGGGCCCTGGTCGACAGCAACGATTTCGGCATCGTCGTGAGCCACAAGAGCGGCGGCGCACCCGGCTGGGTCCAGCTGACGGTCTGGGGGGGAGGGTCTATAGAGCGCTACACCCGAAACGGCAGCATCGGCAATCCATCGGAGAGCGCGAACCCCGGCATGCTTGCGGTGGGCGCGGCCCACTGGGACGACATCCAGGCCATCGAACCCTACAGCAGCCGCGGGCCGACCCCCGACGGGCGCATCAAGCCCGACGTGGTCGGGGCGGACTGCGGGGTGACGGCGCTGAGCGCCCTGGACGAGTACAACCAGGGTTTCTGCGGCACGAGCCAGGCGGCGCCCCACGTGGCCGGCCTGGCGGCCCTCGTGCGCCAGCGGTTCCCAGCCTACACGCCGGCCGAGGTTGCCGGATACCTGAAGGAGAACGCCCAGCAGCGCCAGGGCCCGGACCCCAACAACACCTGGGGGCACGGGTTCGTCCTGCTCCCGCCGCCCGGCGGAGCGCTGCCTCCCGCCCCGGCGCCGCCGGTTGCCTTCACCCGGAACGCGTCGGCGGATTTCAACGAGTTGAGATTCGCCGGGAACGAGTCCCCCAACGGCGTCTGGTCGGACGGGGAGACGATGTGGGTGTCGGACCTCCTCGACGGAAAGATCTACGCCTACGACGTGACGACCGGGGCGCGGCTCCCGGCAGGCGACTTCGACACGCTCAGTGCGGCCGGCAATACGCGGCCGGACGGCATCTGGTCGGACGGGGAGACGATGTGGGTGGCGGACTGGCTCGGCGAGAAAGTCTACGCCTACGACATGGCGACGAAGGCCTGGGTCCCCGGCAAGGACTTCGACACGCTCAGGGCTGCCGGCAACACGTGGCCGGCCGGCATCTGGTCGGACGGGGACACGATGTGGGTGACGGACCGGTCCAACGACAAGATCTACGCCTACGATGTGGCGACGAGGGCACGGCTCCCGGGCTGGGACTTCGATACGCTCAAGGGCGCGAGGAACGGCTCTCCGAGCGGCATCTGGTCCGACGGGACGACGATGTGGTCGGCGGACGCGTATAGCGAGAAGGTCTACGCCTACGACATGGCGACGAGGGAGCGCGTCCCCGGCAAGGAGTTCAACACTCTGATAACCGATGCCAATTTCGTAGTGGCCGGCATCTGGTCGGACGGGGAGACGATGTGGGTGGCGGACTGGAGAAGCCCGAAGATCAACGCCTATCACATGCCGCAGACGGATAGGGCAGCACTGGTTGCCCTCTCCGAGGCTACCGGCGGCGCCGGCTGGACGAACAACGCCAACTGGCTGACCATTCGCCACATCGGCCAGTGGCACGGCATCACTGTCGACAACGGCGGCCGCGTGACGGCGCTGGAGCTCGCCGAGAACGGGTTGAGCGGGGCGATACCGGCGTCACTCGGCAGCCTCGCCAACCTGGAGAGACTGGAGCTCGACGGCAACGCTCTGAGCGGTGAGATACCGCAGGCGCTGACAGGGCTGACCGCGCTGGAGGAGTTCAGCTTCCATTTCAACCCCGGGCTCTGCGCGCCGGTTGACGACGCATTCCAGGCATGGCTCGAGGGCATAGCCGCCGTCCGCGGCAGCAGTTGCGCGCCGGCAGACTCGCAAGAGGACCGTGCCGTGCTCATGGAGTTGCACGACGACACGGATGGCGGGAACTGGGCCGACAGTACCAACTGGCTGAGCGGGCGGCCCAGCAGGGAATGGTACGGCGTCACCGCAGATGCCGACGGCCGCGTCACCGGACTGTACCTCGGGCAGAACGGGTTGAGCGGGGCGATACCGGCGTCACTGGGCGGCCTTGCCAACCTGGAGAGGCTGGAACTCGACGGCAACGATCTGAGCGGTGAGATACCCGCCGAGTTGGGCAGCCTCACCAACCTGGATGAGCTGCGGCTCAGCGGCAACCGGTTGACAGGGTGCGTTCCGGAGGGGTTGCGGGAGGCCCTGGACGATGATTTCGACCAGCTCGGCCTGCCGCTCTGCGGTCCGTCGATAACCCTCACCGCCGCAAGCTCTACGGTGAGGCTGGGCGCTCCGATCTCAGTGACGGCCACGTTCAGCAGCCAGGTCTCCGGTTTCGCCGTCGATGACATCACGGTTGCGAACGGCGCCGCGGGCAACTTGTCCGGCGGCGGTGCGGTCTATACCTTCGAGGTGACGCCGAACGCCGTCGGTCCGGTGACCGTGGACGTTGCCACGGGCGTGGCCGAAGACGCCGAGAGCAGGGTCAACACAGCGGCCGAGCGACTGGGGCTGGGGCTCCCGTACGACGACGATGGCGACGGGGCGATCGGACGGAGTGAAGTGCTACAGGCCATCAACGATTACTTCGATGGAGGTACGGACGCCCCCACCAGGCCCGACGTGATTCGGCTCATAAACCTCTACCTGTCCAGCCCAGCCTAGGCGAGTCCGACTTGCTACGCCGCCGCCGATCCCGAGGGTGCCTGTCGTCCCCCCAGTGGACGAAGGCGGCCTGCCGCCGTGGGCGGTCCCCGTGGTCGTCGTCGCCTTCCTCCTGGCGCTGGTCGCGGGGGCGGGCGTGTTCATCACTTCCCGGCAGCGGTGACCATGCCCGTACCCCGGATGGGTGAACGCGCGCCAAACCGCGTACAGGGCGGGCCCTCCCTGACCCGCGTGAAGAACTTCCGCCGCCGATTCCCCGAGCATGATGGTCATTATGAGGTGGGCGCGTTGGACGAAGCCGAACGGTTGAAGGTGGAGAACCAGGCACTGCGTGCCCGACTCACGGGACTGACTGAGGCCATCCTCCGCATGAACGAGGCGCTCGACGTGGAGTCGGTGCTGCAGGAGGTCGCGGACAGTGCGCGCTCGCTCTCCGGTGCCCGCTACAGCGCGATCACCACGATGGACGGGACCGGCGCGTTCCAGCAGCTGGCGGTCTCGGGCATGACGGAGGAAGAGCGGCGGAGGGTGTACTACGAGACACCCGACGGATGGGACATCCTGTGGTACCTGAGCGGGCTGCGGGAGCCGCTGAGGACGCGGGACCTCGACGCGCACGTGGCGCCGCTGGGGTTCTCGGCGTTCCCGTTGCCGGTCGGGGCGTTCCTAGGGTTGCAGATCCGGGAGGGCGAGCGGCACGTGGGGCACATCTACCTCGGGATGGAGCCGGGAGGGCCGGAATTCACCCAGGAGGACGAGGAGACGCTGCGGATGTTCGCCGCGCAGGCGGCGATGGCCATCACGAACGCGCGGATCTACGGGGAGGGGCAGCGCGTCAAGGCCGATCTGGAGGCCATCGTCAATACGCCTCCCGTGGGCGTGCTGGTCTTCGACGCGAAGACCAGAGGCGTGCTGAGATTCAACCGGGAGGCGCTCCGCATCATCACCGGCACTCGCGGGACGTCCCGCGCGTTCGATGAGCTCCTCCGGACGGTGTCCTACCGCCGGATGGACGGGGCCGCGATCTCCCGTCAGGAGCTCCCGCTGGAACGGGCGGCCGCGAGCGGGGAGAGCGTCAGGGCGGAAGAGGTGGTGTTCCGCCTGCCGGACGGCACGGAGACGAGCACTCTCGTCAACGCCACGCCGATATGGTCGGAGGACGGGGAGGTCGTCTCCGTCCTCGTCACTGTTCAGGACATCACGTCCCTGGAAGAGTTGGAGCGGTTGCGGGCCGAGTTCCTCGGCGTGGTCAGCCATGAACTCCGTGGGCCGCTGACGTCGATAAAGGGCTCGGCAGCCACCGTCCTGACGGCCTCGTCGCCGCTCGACCAGGCGGAGATACTCCAGTTCTTCCGCATCGTCGAGGAGCGCGCCGACCACATGCGCGGCCTCATCAACAACCTGCTGGACCTGACGCGCATCGAGGCGGGAACGCTCTCCATCGCCCCCGGACCGACCGACGTGAAGTCGGTGATCGAACTGGCGAGGAGCGCCTTCCTGAGCGGCGGCTACAAGAACAGCGTTGAGATCGGCACAGCGCCGCACCTGCCCCGGATACTGGCTGATGGCCGCAGGACCGTCCAGGTGCTGCACAACCTCTTCACCAACGCATCCCGGTACTCGCGCGAGTGGTCCTCCATCAGGGTCGCCGCATGGCTGGAGGAGCTGCACGTCGCGATCTCGGTGACGGACGAGGGTAGGGGCATCCCCACCGAGTTCCGGCCGTACCTGTTCAGCAAGTTCGCCCGCGCGGAGTACGGGGGCAGAAAGCACCAGCTGGACGGATGCGGTCTCGGTCTGGCCATCTGCAAGGGCATAGTGGAGGCGCACGGCGGCCGGATATGGGCGGAAAGCCCGGAACAGAGCCTCGGCACGCGGGTCGTCTTCACGGTGCCCGTCGTGGATGAGACCGTGGGTGGCGTCGTTTCGTATAGGGAGGAGCAGAAGCCGGACTCCACATACCATCCGCGAGGGCCGTGACGTGGGGCGCGAGGAGTTCTCAGATTGATCGTTCCGGACACCGACGTCGTCTCCTACATCTTCGACGGCATTGAGGGGAGAGCGACACCTAGGGCATCCGTAGCTCGGCGAACCCTGCCTTTTTGAGTACCGCTATCGCGTCATCGTAGTCACCATCCGGTAGGACGAACACCCGCAGGTCGTCGGATTCTATGGGAGTCCCCCTGTCGGACCAGTGCACCTCCGATACCCTGACTATCGCGGCGGATGTCTTGCCGACCTC
Organism: Dehalococcoidia bacterium; assembly: GCA_034422595.1. GTDB lineage: Bacteria > Chloroflexota > Dehalococcoidia > Lucifugimonadales > Australimonadaceae > Bin16. Next base: position 10,671 of record DAOUJO010000006.1, read on the forward strand.
GCGCAGCCTGACTGCTCGCTCCTCCAGCCCTGCCATCCTGAGAGCCGCGATCGCCGCACCGTAGTCGCCCTTCGGCAGGGCGAACAGCCTCTCCTCGCCGGACACGATAGGCAGATCCCTGCTTGTCCAGCGAACCATCTCTACCTTGAGCATCGCGGCGCTCGCCATCGCATGCCCTCTCCTGTCATGTCGTGTGCCTCTTGTCATGCTGCGCGCCGACGGTCCCGTCTGAGCGGCTTGCCTGCCGCGAGTGATTATATCCGTGTGTACTCCTGCAGCAGACCTGGCCAACACCTCCCGGATCCACACCAATGCCGACTGGGTCTCGCAGCGCTCGAGCGCACGCTGAGCGTGAACCACACGAACTGTTCCCCGATCCTTGGGAGCGAGTGGACTCAGTTCTGGAGAGCACGTTGCGTTCCGCCCCCTCCGTCGACGGTCTGGAGCAGTCGCCCTGTACAATGGACATGGATGGGCACGCTGCGTGCAATTCCCGTGCGCGGGCCAGTGCGAAGGCGAGTGATAGCATTCGAACTCCGCAGACCACGACCTCGTTCATCCAGAAACTCAGACCAACGGTGACCGGCCGCACTCTGTCCATTGCCGAGGCTATGTGGTGGTCCCGAACCCAGGAGGGATACCCTTGCGGTGCAACTACGCGTTCCTATGTGACTTCGCCCAAGAGGCAGGAGCAGGCAAGATCAACGCGTTAGGCATCGGGCTGGCTAGCATACAGGCGGCAACGCTGCCCGCTAAAGACTCGCAGATGACCTTCGCGGCGAGTCTCTCCGGAACGATAGCGGAGGCCGGGATGAAGAAGGTGGAGCTCCGCCTCATCGATGCTGACGGCGCCAACGTCCTACCGCCGCTTGACGTGAACCTGGACTTCGCGGTGCATGAACCTGCCCTGGAAGGCAACCTGAACCTCATCTTCAATCTCAACGGCGTCAGTTTTCCCAAGTACGGGCAGTACGCATTCCATCTGGTGGTGCAGGGCAACGAACTTGCGCGTGCGCCGTTCTCCGTGATTGCGCCTGCGGCCACCGGCTAGCATGCTTCCTGCCTCGATCATCAAGTACGTCGAGGTCGCGGATCCCAGCGTTCCGGGTTGCACCGAGGACGGTCCCGGCCGCGCGGCGAGATGGTGTTGACACCCGGATAGAACATGGACGAGGCGGGATTGCTGTTGCACGACAGAAGCCCCGAGGGAGAGCGGTGCTCTCCACGCTCGCTCACCACTTCAGACGGCGCATCGTCGCCAGCAGCCGTCCCCGGGATCAGATGGGTGGCGCGACAACGACGTCTCGTTCCAGCGAGAGGAGTAGAACCCCGCTATCCGTCACAAGGGACGGGATGGCCACGTGAGTAGTCCCCAACCGCGCCTTGCTGCCGAACACCAACATGCCGAGAGATCGAGCCCATTCTGGCTGCGTGGCAGCTGACGTGGCAGCGCGCCCGGAAGGTGGCGCACCGCTCCCGGCGTTCACTGCGCGACAGCGCTCATCGCACGCCCGGCAGGCACTCGTTGCACATCTTGACCTGGGCCACGTTCACGAAAACCCGCGCCGCCCCTTGCGCCCCCGCCAGCGTCCCGAATTCTCCCCACAGCCCGCGTGCACGCCCCACCTTCGCGGGCTTCGCGTGCCGGCACCCCTCTGCGTGCACCGTCACCGTTCGCGTCGGGTAGTCCACGTTCACCCAGAAGCTCATAGCCTACCTCTCGACCCGCGCGGGGAGGAAGGATGCTTCGCACGGGGCGCGCCACCGTGGTTACCCTACAGAGGGGCGAGCCCGAATACAATCTGTCTCGAGCGATGAGCCGGGCGTCTGAGAGGCTTCTGTACATCGCTCGCGGGTACTCCCACCCGCACCTCAGCTGTCGATCACGAGGCAAGCTGCAGTCCGCCGCTCGTTACCGATGCCGCCCTCGGAACCCCAAGCGCATCGCCCGCAGGGTGCCAGGCTCGCTCAGTGCCGGAGCGTAACCATCGGTCCGCCATCGCTGAGGGCGTCCTCTCCGAAGGTGCAGGCGGCTGCCGCTCGGCGCGGTGGTGGGTCTACCCGTCTGATTGCTGCATCATCGTTTGCGCTGCTCATTCCGCCAACGTTTGTGGACTATGAGCCCGTACGCCAGCAAGAATGCGCCCAATGCCATACCGGCCAACGCTATGAGGAGCAGGGTCAACATCTCAATGCCATCCCAGGGCTGCGGTGAGGGTGGTCCATGGCACGCGGCCAGTCATCAGGCGCCTGCGTCCAGCCCGGCCTGTTAGCTGGTATCTGCGCTCCTCGCTGGCCTTCCTGCTCATGTGCTGTGAGTTCGCCGAGTGTGAGACCACGGCCCGCGCTTTTGGCCTCCAACCACTGCCTGAAGGACCGTCGACTCTCGCCCGACTTCCGGCCTGCGAGTAGCATCTCGACGCCGATGTCTTCGTCCATGCCGGACCAGTGGATACCCTGTCCGCCGCTAATGAACTCCCAGTGACCTCGCTCCGCGGGCGTTGCGTGAACCAGGCGGGGATACCGGAATAGGGCACTGAGATTTGATGCCCATCGGACAGCCGCACGGCAAGGGCTTCCTCTGTGACGGAGACCGTCATCGCTTCCGGGACGCTGACCTCCGTCGTTGAAACGTACATCCCGTCCCCTTCATGCTCTTCCATGACGCGCTCGGCCTGGCGGGTTTCATGGGGTCTCAGGCCTCCGCTGCCGTGGAGCGCCACAGGATTCAGCCAGAGCCTGGAGGCCTGGTTGCCCCCGTTGCACATGCACGTGGGGCGGCGCTGACCGGTGGCCCAGATAGAAGTGGAACCCATGGGGTCCCTCTCGCAGCACAGTAGGCATCGCGCTCCTGATCGCCCTACTGGCTGCGCGCCTGCTTCGCGAGCAGCTCGTCCATCTTCGCCATCGCTACGTGTGCGCCAGCGCTCCGCCTCACGCGAGTTCCGCCTGAGCCTGAGCGAGCCACGCCTGCGGCGTTGCGCGTGCAGTGAGCATACCACTGGAGCCTCGGTGGGGCAGCAAGTTCACGGCCTTCCTGCTAGCTCCCGCGTTTCGCCCTTTGGCATTCGATAGCCGACGCGCCGCTCGGCGAAGATGTACGTCGGGTTGTCGGCGTCCTCGCCCAGCTTGTGGCGGACCCGCTTCAGGTGGGTACGGATCGACCGCACGTCTCTGGGCTTGTTGTCGCGGCTGTATGCCTGCCTCAGCAGCTCTTCGTGGGTGACGGTCCGCCCTGCGTTGATCGACAGCGTGTAGACGAGGCCGTACTCGATGGGCGTCAGCTGCACCGGCCGGCCGTTTACGGTCACCCGGCGCTCGGCGTAGTCGATGGTCAGGGCGCCCAGCACGAAGGGTTGGCGGTGCTCGGCCCGATGCCTCCGCAAGACCGCTCTGACTCTTGCCGTCAGTTCGGTCGGCGAGAAGGGCTTGACGACGTAATCGGAGGCCCCCATCTCCAAGGCCCGTGCGATCATCTCGCTGCTCTTGAAGGCGGAGAGGAAGACCACCGGGACCTCGGTGATGTCCGAGATGTACCCCATCAAGTCGATACCGTCGAAGCCCGGCAGTATCATGTCGAGCAAGACCAGGTGGGGCTGATGCTCCTTCACGAGACGGATGGCTTCCTCCGGATCGGCGGAGACGATAGGTTGGTAGCCCGCCTCGGTCAGCGTCTTCCGGACGTGCCTCAGGGTCTCCGGGTCGTCATCAACGACGAGGATGGGCGCGCCTTTCATCTGCTGCTGACAGGGCGCCGATGGCGAGTAACTCTTGGTTGCGGCCTCACCGACGGCCGGAATGGTGAAGGTGAACTGGGAGCCCAGACCCGGCCCCTCGCTCTTGGCCCAGATTCGGCCCCCGTGAGCCTCCACTATCCCCTTGCAGACGGCAAGGCCCACCCCTATGTCGCCTGGCCGGCCCCCGGCATCAGGCGACGGGGCTTTCCGGAACAGCCGCGTCAGTTGCTCGGGGGACATCCCCATCCCCTGATCAATGACGGATACCGCAACGTCAGCACCCTGCCGCACCGCGGTCACCGTGATCGCGGACGACTCGGGAGAGTGCCTGGCCGCGTTGGACAGCAGGTTGCTGATGACCTGGACGATGCGCCGCCGGTCTGCCATCACGAGGGGCAGGTCGAGGGCCAGGTCGATGTTGAGGTTGTTCCGACCCAAGCCGCTCAGGAAAGTGCTCTTGGCCCGGTCCACCAGCAGGGCCGTCTCAACCGGTTCAGGCATGACCGCAAGCGTACCCGTCTCGATGTGCGCCACATCCAGCAGGTGGCCGATCAAGTCGCGCATGTTGTCGGCCTGCTCGACGATGATCCGGAGGAACTGACGCAGCTCGACGGGGTCCAACTCCGCCATGGCGTCCAGGATGGTGGTTGCCGAGCCTCTGATCGAGGTCAGCGGGGCGCGCAACTCGTGGCTCACCATGCCCAGAACTTCGGCCCGCAACCTGCCCAATTCCTCCAGCGGCATCATATCCTGCATGGTGACGACGAATGACTCTACCTCGCCCTCCTCCGAGAGGACGGGTGTGGCATTGATCAAGGTCTTGACGCTCCGTCCGTCGGGCACCTTCAAGACCACTTCCTCAGCCAGCACCGGTGCCCCCGCGCTCAGCACTTCGGCTATGGAGAGCTCCGCCAGGGAGAGTTCACGCCCGTCCGCGCGCCGGACGGTCAGCATCTGCAGGAGCTGCTCCTCCGACTGCTCCTCATCCCGCAGGTTGTCGATGGTCCTTCCCGTCTCCCGGTTGACGGATACCAGCGCGCCCGTTCTGGCGTCGAAGACCACGACGCCCACGGGCGAGGTGTTGATCAGGGTCTCCAGGTTGGCCCTGGCCCGTCGCTCGTCGCGGTGCCGCCGGGCGTTGTCGATGACCAGCCCTGCCTGCGAGGTGAACAGCGTCAGGGTTTCCTCGTCATCCTGGCTGAACTCCTCGCCCGGCCCGCTCTTTGCCATGTAGATGTTGCCTACCCGGTTCCCCCGGCAACGGATGGGGGTCATCAGGAAGGCGCTCACCTGTATCGGCACCCGGAGTTCGGGAAGGCCGGCCTCCCTGATGTGGCCCGGCAGGTCGCGGACTCTCAACGGTTCCGCGATCCCGTTCAGGTAGTGGAAGAACCTCATCCCATCCGGCGTCTCCCAGAGCTGTCTCGACTCCTCGGTAGTCATGCCGGAGGAGAGGAACCCCTTGGACAGGCCCGTGGGGTCCATGAGGGCAATCACGCCGAAGCGTGCGTCAGTCAGGGAGCGGGCGCTGTCCAGCACCCCTTGCAGGACGGCCTCGAACTCGAGGCTCTCGTTGATATGCAGGCTGGCCTCGCTCAGCCGGGCGAGGCGGTCTTCCGGCTCGGTCATCCGCCGGTCGCGGTCGCCTGGTTCGGTCATCTGTTGACCTCGTTACGGAGCGTACGGCCTTCGCTCGCACAGAACTCGGTCATCGGCCTCATCCGAGCCTTGACACGCCTGATCGACACCGGTGAATCCTGCCTTACTTGGCCATACCTCTGTTACCAAATATGCCCATCTTTACCCACATGTTACTTACGGATGTCCACCGATTGCAGCCGTCAGGTGGGCGCCACGAGGGATAGGGCCATTGACACGAGACCATCTCCCTTATCGCATTCCGGCAAGCTTCCGTCCGCCAGCGTCGTTGGCGGGAGGCTCGGCCTTAGGCATCCGGTAGCCGACCCACTAAAGGAGGTTGCCCGACGCCTGGGCGGCGGCGTTCGGCCTTCTTCGGGTCGCCTGCGTCGTCTCCCCCTCTCCCGCCTCGAGCTTCCCCGCCCCTCCGGGAGCGACGCGCTGGATATGCCCGGCGTGCTCCTTCAAGACGACAGTGCGCTTGCCAGTCGTACTCCTCGCGCGGACTTCGCCGATCGAAAGCGTGCCGAAAACATGGGCATGCTTCCACCTCCAAAGGGGCAGGCAGCCACTCTCACGCAGCCGCCTCTGGCAGAGACATAGCAATGGTGACGCGGCGGCTGGCGCGGGTGCTCTCATTTGAGAAGGAGAGGACAGAGCGCATCGCATCGACGGAGGATGGCTGAGGTTCTGTTGGGATCAGCTCCGCTCCGGGTCTGTGAAGAATTGTGAACACTTTGCAGGAGGGGTCCTCGAAGACCTCCCTTCGCGGCCCCTGCTCCGTCACAATGGAAGCGATGTCCGGCTTTCGCCGAGGTCTCCGACCACAGAAACCGGCGTGAGGTGGGTCAGTCGAGGAGGCGCTTTCCGCTGAAGCGCTCGTAGACCTCCACGATGAAGCGCTTGGCCTCGGTGGTGAGGGGTCCTCGGGGCCTGGTGCCGAAAGCGGAAGCCGGGATCGGCGAGGACGAACCGGTATGCGCGCTCGACCTCGGCCTCCTCGTCGGCCGGGGGCTGGGCCTACCCGTTGTCGAGGAGGCCGGCGCGCCTGACGGGGAACTGGAGGTCGACGTTGTAGAAGGCGGCGAGCCTTCTGAGGACGTTGAGTCCCGGCTGCTGCTCGCCCTTCTCGACGCGGGAGAGGTGGAGGTTGGAGATGCCGGTCCGGCGTGGACCTCACGGAGGCTGAGGCGGCCGCGGAGCTCCCGGAGGAGCGCGCCGATGGGGAGTCGCTCATATGGGCTGACGTCGTCGTCGGAGGTCATCGCCGCATCGGTTGCAGGTGGCGTCCCACGCTGCCGTGCCGTTGCAGGAGGTTACGGTTAGGTCATGTATTGGCATATTCGAGGAAGCGATCCGTCGAGGTGTTGCCTGAATAGGGGTGTCTCCCGTTGCCATGCATCGCTGGCGATTGCTACACTGCGCTGATGCAGAACTAATGTTCTGTTTCCGCCTTGCACTGGCTGCATCCCATCCGTGCCGCCGGCCTGGAAGGAGAACCATGAGACTGATGGAAGGAACGGAGGCGTGCGCGTGAAGAGGCGTCGGCTGACGAGAGAGCAGGAGGAGCTGCGGCTGAGCGGGCTGCGGATACTGGCGCGTCTCATCGCGCGCCGCTGGCTCGCCGACCTGCAGCCGGACGCCGACGCGAGCCACGACGCCGATGGCAGTTCGGTCGAAGGGGCGGAGGCTGCCCTGGAGGAGGATGCTGCATGAGGCGCAGACGGCGATTCTCGCGGGTGAAGCTCAACCCCGAACGTGTGTGGGAGCTGCTGAACCGGGGCCACATGAGCCAGAACGAGCTGGCGGCGCTGGCCGGCACGTCGTCCGGCTACCTCTCGCAGCTGATGTGCGGGACGCGCAGCCCCTCGGCAGCGCTGCGGAGGCGGCTCGTGGACGTACTGGGCGTCGCCGACTTCGAGGATCTGTTCATGCTGGAGGACGTCGGATGAGGCGCAGAGCGCTGCCCCCGGCCCATCTGCTCCTCGGCGTCACCTTCCTACCGCCGGACTTCGGCTCGCGCCTGGAGCGCTTCAAGGAGGCCACCGGTCTGACGTGGGGAGGCCTGGCCCGATGCCTGGGCGTGGACCCGCGCCAGCTGCAGCGGTGGCGTGACGGCACGAAACCCAGCGGAGACGGGCTGTTCGCACTGATGCTCCTCGGCGCCCGCATCCCGGGCGGAGTCCAGATGCTGCTGGGGACGCACGTCATGCCGCCTCCCGGAGCGGCGCAGCCTGCCGGGATCGCCGTCGGCGCCGGCCTCGACCGCGGGGAGGGATAGGGCCATGGGGGTCCAGCGCCGCACGCACAGACCGGTGGAGCGTCTCTTCCCGGCGGACTTTCCCGAGCGGCTGGCGCGCTTCCAGCAGGCCAGCCGGCTGTCCACGCGGGCGCTCGCCGGTCTGCTGGGCGTCAGCCCCTACCGGCTCCGGCGCTGGAAGGTCGGGGGTGTGGAGCCCGACGGCGCGCACCTCTTCCTGCTGCTGACGATCGCCGAGGGCCTGGGCATGCGGGACGGCCTCCTGATGCGTCCCGAGTGGGACCTGCCCGAGGACGTCGACCTGGAGGCTCTGCGGCGATGCGCGAATGATATTGGAACGAAAGTAGGTGGGGTCATGGTCATCGATGGTCGGACCGTTGAGCTGGATATGGAACGGACCGCTGCGGCTGCGACCGCGCGGCGGGATGAACAGGAGGTTGAGAATGGGACTGAGTGAACGGAGCTACAGCAAGGGATATCCCGCGCCGCCCCTGCCCGACGACTTCTCATGTCGGCTGGGTCGGCTGGAGGACCTGTCCGGCGATCCGCTGGAGGAGTTCGCCCGCCACTGGCGGCTGCCGGAGGATCGGGCGGATGAATGGCGGTGCGGTGCGCTTCCCACCGTCGAGGAGCTTGGGGCGATGCTGGAGTGGGCCTGTTCGGTGCCCGGCGGAGTCGCGGTGCTGATGCGGCCCTGCTCGGAGCCTTGGCCGTACGGGGACGTGGGCTGACGGCGGACGACCGCAGCCCGACCGGAGCCTGAGAAAGGCTCCTGAACGCATGGAGAGGCCCGGCGATGATCGCCGGGCCTACGTGTACGATGGACAGAGCCGAGTCTCAGGGGCCACGTTCTCAGTGGCCCTTTCCTGCACCCAGGGGAACTGAAGATCGAGACCAAGCAAGAGGCGGTGACATGGCCGTGCGCACAGGCTCATGGGAACGATGTCGTTGTGAACGGGGACTCCAGCAGGACCGGGACATCGCAGGGAACAGGGGGTAGCGGCGTCGTGAGTGCAGCCAACAAGCAGATACATGTTTCCGCAGCCACCCGCCGAGAGCTCAAAGCTGCGGGCCTGCAATTGGAGGCATGCGAGGTCGTGGAGGGTGACAGGAACTTCCTGGTCAGGGTCTTCCGAGTGAACTATGGCGACCAGCCTTTGCCGGGGAATCCTCCCAGGGTCGTCAGGTTCTCCAAGAGCGAGCACTCGATTCGGACTGCGGCGAGCATCCTGCTGTCGTCTCCCTCGTACTACAGGGAGTTGGAAGAGAGACCGGCGCCACCTGAACAAGAGGTACGGGAGAGACGACGGGGACGCCCTCCTGAAATCGAGACGAGAGGGACTGGTGTTGGAGACAGGATGGAGGCGATGTACCAGAAACAACACGACTTCTCCGAATTCCACCGCAGGTTCGTTCCCGCATTGGCTGACGCCCAGGTGCCCGGTTCAGTTCAGGTGACCTATGGAGTCGACGGCTTCTGGATGCTCTGCACGTCGGTGGAGCCTGGGACCAGCGCAGCATTCGAGAGGCTCCGAAGGGACTTCGCAGCGTACGATTGTGCAACCGTCATCCCGGACCCGTCGGAGTTCGCCCTGCAGTTGGGCAAGGACTTCGGACTCCGGCATGGCGAAGATGCCGTGCGAAGCGACGCCATGGCGATGGTGCATCTTGCGACGATTGCCGCAGGGTTCAGGAAGGCTGGAGCCCCTGTTCCGGAAACGGTAGTTGATGTTCGTCACGGGCAGGTGGTCTACAGCGGCGAGCCGTCGGAAGTCGTCGAACGCTACCCCGAGCACTACAGGGCCATGGTCCTTCCCTTTGTGAAGAGAATGAAGTTTGCGGGGGAAAGGGAATACCGTTTCACCGTGTCCCTTGGCAGTGAGCCGAAGAGACAACGGATATGCGTAGAAGTGTCGGACAAGTTGCGACGTCTCGTTGCTCCCTACTCGAGAGGGTAACGATGAGCGTGGCCGGTGGGCCTCTCTTTTTGACTCGATGAGGACGTTCTCGCCGCATCCGCGTCCATCGGAACGTCGGGCCGGGTCGCGGAGACCGACCGCTGTCAGGGCAATTGGAAGGCGTGTGCCGGCTCGGTGGCGCCGGTGGCGAACCACGCGCGCCCGAGCGGCCCCTCGCGCTCCAGCAGGCGCCGGTGCGAGGCCATGAGCGGCACGTGCACGCCGGCGCGTCTCATTTCGCGGTCTGCGATGCGCAGGAAGTGACCCTGGGCGAGCTCGTCGTCGAAGACGACGAGGACGGCGGGCAGCGCGCCGTGGTCCTCGATGGGGCGGGAGGTGGCGAAGTAGCGCAGGTAGGGAGCGAGGCGGGCGGCCATGGTGACGGGGCGGACGGCGCGGCGCTCCCATTCGAGGAAGAACGGCCGCACGGCATCGCCCTTGCTGAGGACGGCGAAGGCGTCGGGCTGGACGGAGTGGAGCCTGTCCCGGTGCCTGAAGTAGCGGGAGGCCCTGCGCGGCGGGTCGACCTGGAGGACCTCCCAGCCGAGAACGCGGGACTGCCGTGCGAGCGCGGCGACGAAGGAATGGACGGCCTCGGTGTGCTCGACGTTGCGGAGGAGCTGGCGGCTGCGCGCGCCGGAGACGTTGCGCCAGGTGAGCGGGTTGGCGGAGTCGATGGGCGCGGGGCTCCAGCGCTGCCGGGCCGCGCCGACGGACGCGCGGTCCGCGCGTGCGAGCGCCGCGAGAGCCCTGTCGGCTGCGGCGAGTCGCCTCCGTCCCTCGACGAGGCCGTTCCAGACGAGGCCGAGCCGCACCAGGCGTCCGACGACCTCCGAGAGCCTGGAGCGCTTCAGCCCCATGATGCCGCCGAGGTGCGCGGGGCTCAGCCACGGCCAGTCGGCGATGATGCCGACCGCGCGCTTCTCGACAGGCTTCAGCACGACGGCAAGCAGCCGGTCCGCGCCTGCATCGCCTTCTACGTCCCTGGGGACGTCAGCCCGAGCGGGAGGCTGCTCGGACGGCCACGGTCCCGGCGTTCCGGTGCGGTCGAGCGCGGCGCGCAGGTCGAGGAGGGCCGTGCCGGTCGATGCGCGCCAGATGGGCGCCTCGGGCCCTGCGGCTGCGGCGTCGACCTCGAGGGCGAGGTATGCGATGAACGGGGCGTCCCTCAGCAGTCTCCGGGCCTGCCTGAGCGTCACCTCGTCGGGCATGAGCAGGAGGAAGGCTGCGGGCTTCGGCACGGCGCGCAGCCGCCAGAGCCGCTTGGCGAAGCCGGTGCGGTCGGCGGCAGCGCCCCGGCGGACGATGGCGATCACGCGCCCGTCGGGCAGCGCGATGGCGGCGTCCACCGGCACTGACCGGTAGAGGCGCAGCGTGAGGGGGAAGGCGACGTCGGAGAGGGCGGATGCGAGCCGGTAGACGACGGCGACGGCATCGAGCCGCTCCAGGAGCGGGCGCAGCCACTGCACCGAGACGGGGCGGCTGCGGAGCAGGGCGTCGACGCTGATGCCCTCCTCGCGGGCGAGAACGCGGATTCCCTCGGCGGTGAGGAGGTGGCGTCGTGTCGGCGGGATCAGGTCGGAGGCGTGGGGGAGGGATGCCGCGAGCCCCCCGTGTTCGAGGGACTCCACGGCGTCGTAGACGGCGCTCCTCGACCAGCCGGAGAGGGCTGCGGCCTCCAGCCGGTCGACGAGGGGCACGTGCGAGAGGAGCCGGAGCGTCTCGATCTCGGAGGGCCTCACCCCATCTGCTCCCGTTCGCGTGCGGGCTCCCCGGAGAGGGGCTTGGAGTGCCTTGGATTCCTGGAGCGCCGGTGCTCCCGGTTGCGGGCCTTCCTGCCGCCGCCCTTCGGCGCGGGGTCCGATGACGCCCTCGTGTTCCTGATCGTGCGGGCGGCCTCGCGGTAGCCGTCGTCGCGGGCCTGGGCGGTGTCGTAGAGGGCGTCGACCTCTTGCGCGCTCGTCATGTAGGAGGCGGCCTCGCCGCGGATGCGCTCCGCGGCGGCGAGGTCTCCGGGCCCGGTCCTGCTCACCCTGAGGGAGAAGGTGGAGACCCGGTCGTCGTCCATGATGGCGCGGACGTAGCAGTTGTGGGCGGACAGGGAGACGATGTCCTCCTCGCTGACGCGGTCCCTGCCGAGCTCGTAGACGAGTTGGCGCGCATCGGAGCCCGCGGTCTGGAAGACGGCGAGGCAGCCCACGTTGGAGAGGATGGTCTCGCGCATGGTGGGAGAGAGGTCGTCGAGCTTGGCGAGGCTCTGTGTCGCGAGGACGAAGGTTGCGCCGAACTTGCCCAACTCCGAGAGCATGGACTCGTAGTCGACGCCGGGCATGGACTGCATCTCGTCGACGACGACGAGCGCGCCGCGCCGCTTCTCGCGCGGCAGGCTGCCCTGCTCCCGGATGACGGCATCGACCAGGTTGAGGATGGACGCGCCGGTGAGCGCAGCGACGTCGCGTCCCACGACGCCCTGGGCGGTCGAGACGAGCAGGATGCCGCCGTCGCGGATGCTCTGGCGGACGTCGATGGTGGAGCGGGGCTGTCCGAGGATGGCTCGCGCCCGCTTGGAGGATGCGTAGTAGGAGAGGCGGGTCTGGACGGGGGCGAGGGCGTCGGCGCGCGTTTCGTGGTTCCAGCCCTTGAAGACGCGCGTCCACCACTCCCTGAGGTAGGGGTCGGTCACCCTGGTGAGGACGCCCTCGCGGAAGAGGTCGTCGGCGAGGAGGGTCAGGCCGTCGATGATGGTGAACTGCTCTTCGGCGGGGGTCGCGGGGTGCGCGTTCGCCTCGTGGAGGGTCTTGACGGTCTGCTCGAGGATGGACTGCATGCGGGGGCCCCAATGCAGCCACAGCCCCCTGGCGACCCGCACCACCGCGTCGGCGGTGCGGTCGCGGTCGGTGAAGATGCGGGTGTCGAGGAGGTTGATGCCGACCGCGCCACGCATGTCGGCGAGGTCGATGAGGCGGACATGGGGGATCAGCTCCTCGGGGATGTGTTCGAGCAGGGCGTCGACGAGGTCGGCGTGGGGGTCGACGACGACGATGGCGTCGTCCTCGCGTCCCGCCGCCTTCTCCCGCAGCTTGTGGGCCACGACGTGGTGCATGAGGGTGGACTTGCCCATCTGGGTGCGTGCGACGTAGCAGTGGTGGCGGCGCTTGCCGCTGGGGAGGTGGACGGGCCGGGGCCTGCCCACGGTGGTCTCGCCGACGGGGACGCCGGAGCGGAGGCTCTGGGGCGGGGGCATGAGCGCCCGCGCGCCGGAGTGGTCCACGAGGGGGGAATCGTCGCCGGGGGCCGGGGGATGCCAGAGGGCCGCGGCCTCGCGGACGCCGATGACGCTGCGCCTGCCGAACAGTCCCGGCGGGGTGGGAGTGAGGGATGCGTCGATCGCCGGTGCGGGCCGGACCTTGCCGATGGCGAAGCCGGCGCCGGAGGGGTTGTCGTAGTGGCGGTAGGCGGCGGCCACCGGCCCGAGCAGCTCCCCGGCGCGGCGTCGCCCATCTTCCGCTCCCATGGCGGGCAGGATGGCGGTGACCTGTATCTCGGCGTCGTAGGCGATGCGGGAGACCTTCTCCTCGACGAGGGACGGCGGGTAGAGACGGGGCTTCTTGAAGAAGCGGGCCTTGACGTAGCCGGCGGCGGCGAGCAGCGCGACGACGCCGAAGCCCATGAGGACGGCCCTCCACGTCTCGCCCGCCTGCACCCAGTTGTAGGCGGTGAGGGCGATGAGTGCGCCGAGAGCGAGGACGATCATGTGGATGGGATTGCCCGACTGGGCGCCGGGGGGCCCTGCGGCGTGCGGGGGCAGGGGAGCGGCGGGCCGCTCGTAGGCGAGGCGCTGGTGCTGGACGGCCCAGTCGGGGCCGAGGGAGCGCATGCGCATGCGGGTGACGACGCGCTCGCCCTCCTCCAGGTCGGACAGCGAGCCGAGGACGCCGAGGAGGGGGTCCGAGCCGGGATCGGTGAGGTCGCGGTCGCGGAAGGTGCGCAGGGGGACGTACTCGGGGCCTTCGGAGCGCAGGGTCATGGTCCACGCCTGCTCGCCCTCCTCGATGCGCAGGGGATCCTCCTCCGGCGGGACCTGGCGGATGGGTGCCTGGGGGTAGTGCGCGCCGATTTGCCCGCGGATCACCCGCCCCTCGATGCAGCGCGCCATGACGGAGACACCGTCTGCGGTGCCCGCGAGGTCGAGGGAGAAGGGCTCGGGGACGGCGATGGAGCCGAGGAGGTTCTCGACGCCGAGGAAGGTGCGCTCGCCGGCGCGCGGCGGCGTGATCTCGAGGAGCACCGGGCTCCTATCGGCGGCAGCGTCTCGTTTGAAGATGTTCAGTTTCATATGGCTCTTCCCTTTCGTGGTGTCGCTCGTGTGCTTTGCGCGTCTCGGTGTGAAGCAGCTCTCTCGTCATGTACGGACTCCATTCCGGGTTGATGACTGGTTCCCGCCGGTTGGGTGCGTCCTATCGGACAGCACCCCGACCATCGAGTGTCGGGGAAGCGGAGCGGTTTGGTAATGGCTTCTGAGGGGGACTCACCCGCGAGCCCGGGCTCGCGCGCGAGCCTCCCCCAGGAGCCATTCCGAGCAACGTGGCGGGTGTGATGTGATACCCGTGTACAGAGATTCGACTTCTGTACGCGAGGGAAGACGGAGTCGTGTGCAAGGCCGCCGCCTATCGGACGGGGCATCGCGCCGGTTATCTGCGAGCGCTTCGGTTCCGGGGCTCCTGCCGCTCCGGGGTTGCAGTGCCTCTCGTAAAGAGTTGCAGAAGTGCAATCGGGGGAATGGGTGCGGAGTTGCAGTGTTACTCGTGAGCAGTTGCAGAAATGCAATCGGGGAGATCGGGATGATGGAGGACGGGAGACTGGACGGGGAAGCAGGCGGGGAGCCGGAGGAGTCGCGGGAGGTGCGGCTGCTGGCGCTGCTGCGCGACATCGTCGAGGCCGAAGGGAAGATGAACGCGGCGCGGATGCTGGGGGTCAACTATCGAACGCTGCAGGGAGCGACCGAGTCCGGCGTGCTGACGGAGCGAATGGTCGCGGCGCTGGAGCGGCTGCTGCTCGGCGGGGGGGTGGCTGCCGCGCGCGAGCGTGAGCGCGTGGACGCGCTGGCGAAGCGCACCGGGGAGTTGGCCAAGGGGCTGCGCGAGGCCGTGGACCGTATCGACGCCGTGGGTGCAGAGGTCGCGGCGCTCAGGGCGGAGGTCGTTGTCGTCAATGAGGAACGGGAGGAGCAGGCCGAGGCCATGGAATTGGTGGAGCGGCGCTTGGCGGCGGTGGAGGTGGTGCGCCAAGGGAGCGATCCGGCGGCGGCAGGAGATGGTGAGCAACCCGGGGAGCGTCCCCGGTACGTTCCGCCGAGGAGATACCCGGAGCTGGTGACGAAGGAGGCGGAGGAGGGCGAGGAGCAGGTGTACGGGGAGGCCGCGCCGGTGATCGTCGAGTGGCGCAAGACGTATGCGGAGGCGATGCGGCTGGAGAAGTCCGGCCAATCGCTGCGGTGCAACGCGGTGAACGCGCGGAGGTTGGAGCTGGAGGTCGCGCTGATCGAGGAGCACAGGCTGACGCTGCCGCCCGCGCGGTACCCGTGGAGCAGGTTCGAGCTGCAGGAGCAGGTGTGGAACCGGCGCCAGCTGCTGGCGCTGAACCGGAGGGAGCAAGGCCGGCTGCTGCGCAGGAAGTGGTTGCGCCGGGCGCTGACCTTGGGGTTCTGGTGGGAGTAGCGGGCTGCCGTTGCGCGAAACCTGCGGCGTCGTTGCGCAGTCGCAGCATAGTCGCAGCGAGCGATGTGCGTGGGGAGGGCGGGAACCTGTTGCCTAGCGTGGATGACCAGCCGGATACTGAACGGGTTGTTGGCTTGCCAGCTGTTCGCACCTGAGAACGCTGGAGGGTTTCGTCCTCGACCCTGGCCGACCGGAGGGATCGAGCCTTGCTCTCCCGATGACGGACAAAGAGGGACGAACCGCGACCCCGTTGCGGGAGGCGACCGGAGGGATGGAGCGCTGCTCTCCCCGGGCCGCATCGAAGAGCGGGAACACACTGGGCGGGCACACTGACAAGCCATCGCCCCTCACCTGGGACCGCCGAGGCGCGTCTGATGCTCTGGTGACCGCCTCGCGTGCGCGGGATGGGCCGCTGCCGACGCTGAGGTTTCTTACCCCACGTGCTTGTCACATTCGTACGGCGACTGGTTCCCCCACCGTGGGTTCGCCGTGGTCCGCAAGCGCTGTGACGTCCGGCCGCCTCGAACAGGGGCGATGGCGGGATGCCGGCTCCATGGCTGCTGAGAGCCGACCCCCGCCACCGATCGGAGAGGATAACCTCTGCGGCTCCTCGGCGTCTCTGGCAGTCGCTGGCCGAGAGTGCTAGATTGCGCGGCGTGCCGGGAGCCTTCGACCTCCCTCGGGCGACCCGGCGCACCATTGACGGCGGCGTTGGCACGGCACCAGCGCCGTCGTCGCGTGGCTCGGCGCGGTGTGTGCCTGAGCCGCGCCCGCTTCGCTGAACCTTCCCCCACTGACGACCGGCCGGACCCCACCGAAGGGTTCCGCGCGTCTCCCGCCCCATGGCCGCGTTGCGTTCGATCCGCGCGCAGGCCGGGCACACCCCATTCCCCCAACGCTTCGTCGCCCCCCACCCAGGGCATCCACACCGGGGGCGACGTCTGCCTGTTTCCCATGACCCATCGACCGTGTGCTGAGCGGGAACGCCCAGCCACCACCCCGCATGACTGCATCGGTCATGCAGGAAGGAAGGAACCAACATCAGGGATGGCGAGAGGCCAGGGAGTTCCACCTCCCTGGCCTCTCTGCTCCTGCGCGACAGAGGCGGTCAACGGCCCGGCGCAACAGGAGGTACGACCCATGCTAGCAGGACACGACGACCGGCACATCGTCCCCGTCTGGGGGCAGCTGCGCGTGCTGAACGAGGCCGCCCACCGGCGCTACCTCGCTCGCAAGTTCGCGCCAGGCAATCCCGGGGGTCCCGGACCAGGGCCCGCCCGGTGGCGGCTGAACGTCTCCGCATTCTTCGACCTCTGCGGCGCCCACGGCCTCAACCAGGTTGACGTCGCGGACGCCACCGCGAGCAGCCGCGGCATGCTCTCGAAGCTGATCTGCGGCCATCGCAGGGCGGGCGACCGCTTCGCGCAGAAGCTCTGCGACTTCTTCGGCATCGGCCTCCTCGACCTCTTCGAGGAGGTGCCGGCATGAGGGCAGCACCCTTCGTTCCCCATACACCCGAGGACAACCAGCCGCTGCAGGGACGCACGCGGCTGGTTGTCGAGCTCGGCTGGCACCCGACCCGGCGCGCCTGGGTCTGGAACTACGCCAGCCGCCCATCGGCCGGCGGGTCGCTCCTGCTCCGCGAGGAGCAGGCCCCCTACGGCCCCAGCGACCGCACGAGACGACGGCGCCGCTCGCGCACGAGGGCGCTCCTGCGGCGGCTCGGCGACCTGCGCAACGACCCCGTCTTCGACGGGCTGGAGCCCGGCTCCAGGGCGTGGGTGAGCAGGGCGGAGCACCTGCTCAGGACGCAGGCGTCATGATCGTCTACGCATCCCTGCGGCTCGACGTCCGGCATGACGACGAGAAGGACTGAGCGTCCGCAGTTCCCATATCCGCGGGCCAGCGCACCTGAAGCGCTCCCGCCGTTCCACACGTCACATCGCACACAGCACACCACACCCGGGACGTGCCCCCACGGGCACTCCGCAGGGCTCCCGCCTGCCCGGCACACTTACTCTTGCCGGACAGGCGGGAGGGGTGTGCTCTGCGTCCATGCCTCCCCCGTGGGGAAGGCCGACGCAGGGGCGCGGAGTCCCTGGGGTCCGTGGGGGATGCGTCCCCCACAGGAGAGACCCCATGAACCTGGCAGGATTCATCGACACGTTCAGGGACTCCATCGCCCAGCGGGTGGTGGAGTCGTACCCGCCCCTCTACCGGCCGTCCGAGCAGACCGTTCCACTCCCCGCACTCCTCCGGAGACCGCTCGGCGCACAGGCCGACGCCATACGCGGCGCGGCCCTTTCGCTCAAGGCCCACCAGGGCACGACCGTCGTCGGCGAGATGGGAACAGGGAAAACCTTCATTGCGACGAGCGCCGCCCACGCAGCGGGCTTCAGGCGCGTCCTGGTGCTCTGCCCGCCGCACCTCGTACGGAAGTGGAAGCGCGAGGTGGAGGAGACGATCCCGGGCGCTCGTGCTGCCATCGTCACCTCCATCACCGACCTCGAGCGCCTCCGCCTCTTCCCCGGCGCCGCTCCGCTCTTCGCGGTCATGTCCCGCGAGCGGGCCAAACTCTCCTACCGCTGGGAGCCCGCCGTCAATGAGCGGTGGGCCGTGGCAAACGGCAGGCTCGTGCGGGTCGAGGAGACGGGCGAGTCCTTCCGCATCCCCTGCTGCCCCGTCTGCGCCGCGCAGGTGCTCGACAGGGAGGGCGTGCCCCTGTCCACGGCGGACCTCTCCCGGAAGCGGCACGTCTGCGACGTCTGCAACTCCCCGTTGTGGCAGGCCGACAACACCGGCCCCCGTCGCTACCCCCTGGCCGACTACGTGAAGCACCGGATGCGGGGGTTCTTCGACCTCTTTATCGGTGACGAGGTGCACGAGTTCAAGGCGAGAGGCTCCGCGCAGGGCATCGCCGCCGGCGTGCTCGCGGAATCCTGCGGCCGCTCGCTCACCCTCTCGGGCACGCTGATGGGCGGCTATGCCAGCACCCTCTTCCACCTCCTCTACCGGTTCTCCCCGGAGATCCGCACCGAGTTCCGGCACAACGAGGAGGGACGGTGGATCCAGCGCTACGGCTTCACCGAGGAGACGGTGTACAAGAACGACGATTCCTCCGTCGAGGACGGGCGCAACAGCCGGAGGCGGCGCTACCGCAGGGTGGTGCGCGAGCGCCCCGGCCTCGCACCCTCGGCGCTCTTCCACCTGATAGGTAACTCCATCTTCCTCAGGCTCTCGGACGTGGCGTCCGGGCTGCCTCCCTACGAGGAGCGGGTCCTGCTCTCCCGGATGGACTCTGAACCCGACCACACAGGGCTCTCCCAGCGCTCGGCCTACGACATGCTCTACGGGACGCTGAAGAGTGCGCTGGGTGCGGCACTGGCCACCGGCTCCAAGCGGCTGCTGGCCACCTACCTGCAGACGCTGCTCGCCTACCCGGACGGCTGCACACGGGGCGAGACCGTCTTCGACCCCACCACGGGCTTCCCCATCGTGGGGGTGCCCCCGCTCTCCGAAGAGCGGACCTATCCGAAGGAGCAGGCGCTCGTCGACCTCGTGGCGGCCGAGCGCCTGGAGGGACGCCGTGTGCTGGTGTACGCGACGCACACCGGCACGCGCGACATCACCGGCCGGATGGAGAGCATGCTCACCCGGCACGGGTTCCGGGTGGCGGTGATGAAGGCCGATGCCGTCGAACCCCAGCGGCGCGAGGCGTGGGTCGCCGAGCAGGTGGAGAAGGGGCTCGACGTCCTGATCTGCCACCCGAGGCTGGTGCAGACCGGCCTCGACCTGATCGACTTCCCGACCATCTGCTGGTACGAGACGGATTACTCGGTCTACACGATGCGGCAGGCGTCGCGCCGGTCGTGGCGCATCGGCCAGACGCGGCCGGTGCGGGTGGTGTTCATGGCCTACAGGAACAGCCTGCAGGCCGACGCCCTGAAGCTGGTGGCGAAGAAGCTCCAGTCTTCGCTGGCGGTGGAGGGCGAGCTGCCGGAGGACGGCCTTGCCGCCTACGGCGACGACGGTGACGACCTCATGCTCGCGCTGGCGCGGAAGATCGTGAACGGCGACGAGGATGAGGCGGAGACGGTGGAGGCGGTATTCGCGGCAGCTCGGGACGCCGAGACCGAGGCCGAGGAGTTCCTGGTCGATGACGGCTGGCAGGCCGTGGAGACCGAACCGGAGACGGTTGCGGTGGACGGCACGGCCACCGGCGTCGAGCCGGTGCTGGATAACGGCCGCAACGACGAGTCCCCGAAGTCAGCGCAGACGCTGTTCTCCTGGGCGGAGTTCATGGCCGAGGGGCCGGTGAAGCCGAAGAGCCGGAGCCGCAAACCCCAGCCCGCGAGCATCTCCATGTTCGAGTGGGCGCTCGGTATGGAGCGGGAGCGCGAGGTAGAGCCGGTCGGCGCGGGGCGCTAGATTGGAGCGACAGGGGAGGGCGCAGTCGACGCCCTCCCCTGTCTGCTCATGTATGTTGTCCTTTTGCGGTTAAGGCGGGAAACTCGTCCATGTGTGTGGGCCTTGTTGCAGTCCCAAGCCCTAGGTGGACTACTCCTGCACTTAACTCGCCGACTCCTCAGGCTGACACTCGGGGCCGTTATACGCTGCCGGTTCTACGCGGAGGAGGCGCCATAGTTCTCCACTCATCCCTCGGCCTCGTCGTCCGTCACGGCGGCGAGGCCGACAAGGGAACGCTGCCCGCATTCAGAGTTGTACACTCAATGACCGTACCGGTCGGCGTTAACTCCGACCCGCCGAGGTTTCGGCTTCTCGATGTCTATTTCTGCCATAGCGGCGTGGGTAGCCCACATCATTGCTTGGGCAACTGCAATCGCGCTCGTCTTCGTTCCGACCTACCAAGGCGTGTCATCTGATCCGGCACTCGGCGGGGAGCCAGGGGAGCTTGTCCGGACAACCGAGACCATGATCGAGGTGAACGGCCTGCGAGTGGTCCCACTGCTGATGCTTCCCATCCTCGTGAGTGGCTTCGTCGTCTGGGTCGTTCAGTGCACCGACACCCGGAAGAAGCGAAGGAAGGAACTGCTCTGGCTGACCACCATCCTCTTCCTGGGACTCTGTCTGCTGTCATTCCTGTCTGTTGGATTGCTCTACCTGCCCACAGGCCTGGCGCTCTTGGTCGCCTCGGCCACAGCCCCATCTGGCAGGCAACACAGGGGATAGAGAGCAACACGAACCGGATCACAGGGTTGAGTGGCGGCCCGGGGTACTGGGGTCTGGCTAGGGCCTCCCGAACGGCCACCACCACGGCCGGCGGCGCGCCTGCATGAGAAGCCCCGAACGCGGGATTCCCAGGTAGGCGTCGCTCAGGTGTCGGACCAGATCGTCCTAGTCGAGGCCCTCCGGCGCGGGCGGCATCGGCTCACCGACGCGCAGGAACCCCCCCTGCAGCCACATGGTGCCCTCGGTGTCCCACGACCACATCATCGTGCTTCCTGCGTCGGACTCGTGCTCCACGAACGGGACGGTCAGCAGTCCGGCGAACGTCAGGTGCACGCCGTCCCAATCCGCCGCGAGTGCGCTCCAGTCCGGCACGAGTTTCCCCGCGCGGTCAGGCCCCTCCTGGGGCAGGCCCAGCGGGGCATAGTGGCCCTTTCGGGCGGCAACGATGGGCGATGGGACGGGACCGATAACGCCTGGATCGATGTGCGCGTAGACGACGAAGTCGCATCGGGGCTGGATGATTCTGATGCAACCCGGGATCTGCGGCTCCGTATCACCGCCGATCCAGAATCGTCCGGGGTGCTAGGGCCAGCCGGAGCGCCCGGAGAACCCGGAGCGCCAGTGCCAACGGCAGCGCAAATGCCAGCGCCGTCATCAGCATCGGAAACGGCCAGCGCGGAGCTCGCAACCAACAGCTCGGACTATTGGGGTCCCGAGGGCTTCACCGGCGAGCGCCAGATCATCTCTCAGGCGTCGCTGGACCTCGAGGTGAGCGATGTGAACGCGGCCGCCACCCAGCTTCGGGGGCTGGTCGAGTCGTTCGGGGGCTTCATCGAGCACATCTCCACCTCGGGAGGCCCCAACCCGGAGCACGGCTCCGCCGTCGTCCGTGTCCCCGGTGACCGGTTCCTCGACGCGCTCGACAGCATCGAGCGGTTGGGGAGGGCTATGGGACAGACCCTCGGCCAGCGGGACGTCACGGGAGAGGTCATCGACCTCGAAGCCCGGCTCAAGAGCGAACAGAGCGCCGAGCAGAGTCTGCTGAAGCTGCACGAGCGGGCGGTATCCGTCAGCGACGTGCTCACCGTCGAACGAGAGCTTGCACGCGTGCGTGCGGACATCGAGCGACTGCAGGGGCAGCTCGAGTTCATCCAGCGCAGCGTGGCACTCGCGACCATCACCGTGAGCTTTGTGCTCCCTCCTGGCTCCGTACCGGTCGCTCCGTCGGCGTCCCTGCAGGTGGAAGTGGACGACGTGGAGCGTGCGGTCAGCCGCATCAGGGAGTTGGTTGGCGGAACTGGCGGGACGATGGGCGAGGTCATCGTCACGACCCGCCGGGACAGTGAGGAGGCGTTCCTGAGCTTCCGGGTGCCCGCATCCGCTCTCGACAGCGTTCTCGCTTCCACAGTGGGGGAAGGCGTTGTCATTCGCCAGGAGGTGCAGAGCGACGGCCGCCTGCGCCAGGGCGAGCTCGACGACGACCTGCAAGCGAGGGTCAACGTGCATGTCCAGACTCCCAGGGGCTCTGACCTGTGGCGTTCGATCCGCGCCGAGGTTGCGGGTGGATTCCTCGTGCTCGTCAGCGTTGCCGGCGCGCTGGCCCTCGTGTTCAGGGCGAGACGGCGGAGGGCGTAGGGCGTTCTTGCGCCGCATAGTCAGACAACCGAGGTCATAGCTCCTCCTAGGGTAAGTACGCGACGTGCTTGTCCGGCTACGCGGCTCTGAGCAGAGCCTCGGAACGGTTACGGGGGACGGTACGGGGATGGAACAAGGGTCGCAGTGGGCGGTGGAGGAGAAGCCGGTGTAGGTGGATCGGCCTGACCGGCCTCAACCCAGAGGTCGAACCCGCACGTCCGAGCGGCCTCGGACACCGCCCGGTCATTCTCGGAGGGCACCCACTCGTTGGTGTAGGCCTCAAAGAACTGCTCGAACCCGCCGAACTCGGCGACCATGCACCTGAACACTGACGGCGGCGGGAAATACTCGTCCCAGACCGGGAGCACTTCGGATTCCTCATCGCTCAGGCATATTGCCGCGCGCATGAATGCCTCCGTCAAACGGAAGTCGGACACATTGCTCCCCGGTGCGAACAGCTCCCCGTGTTCGGCGAACACCTCCCGGAGGCATGCCCTGCTATCGGCCGAGAGCCCGCTTGGCCTGATCCTCGCCGCGGTCGCCGCGAAATCGATTCCGGCACTTGTTGCAGGCGACAGGCAGTCGAGCCAAGAATCCAGCCAGGTGAACGACTCGTCGAACACGTCCGGCCCGGACGTTATACGCAGGCACTCGGCATCCGATGGAGGGAGCACCTCGATCACCTCCCGTCCTGTGGTATCGCGGGTGAGTTCGAGGTCCCACAGGTCAGGGGGTCTCGATTCACCGATTGGGAGCGCGACAGTCGGCACTGGGGTCAGTTGACTGAACTCTTCAAGTGCCAGCACGGTGGGCATCGGGGGATACTGAGGCGGCGTTGCGGTCGCTTCCGGCCTCGGCGTTGCAGTCGGCTCCAGCGTTGGCCCTTGGCACGCGATGGCGACGGCGATGATCAGTAGACTGAGTGTGAGGCGCATGTGGAACCCCTTTGCTGCACGAGCGGAGACAGCCCCGGGCTGTCTCCTGCCGCGCCGCTGGGAGGGTGTCTGCGGCTCCCAACACGGCTACTCCCTAGGGGCGGACCCTTCTAGCCCTAGATGCCCGCCAGCCGGAGCCGGTCCTGCTCCGACTGACGGGCCGAACCTTGGGCGGCTGGGGGATGAGAAAGTGGAAACGAACCATCCCCTAGCCGTCCTCTGCCCTACTCTAGCGTATCTGTATGATCCCTGCGGCTTCGTCCCGGCTCATTCCGTGTGGCAGTAGGCCGTACAAGGTGAAGACTTCGGCGTCGACCGGCCGCAAGCGTAGAGCGTATTTCCGTATGCCGATGCCATCGTGAAGGGGGCTGTGGTAACAGTAGCGCTTTACGGCGTGGCACATGAGTCCTGTTTCTGTGGTCTCTGCTCCGTAGAGGGTGTGCATTGCTTCATGCAGACCGTCTTCGTACAGCATGTCGCCAGGGAAGGAGTCGCCTGCGGAATTGATCGTATGACCCATATTTCGCTGTGTGCTTCTCCTAAGGGACAGGCTTCGGGCGTAGAGGTCCCCGGCTCCAGCATGAGATTTGCTCTTCCAGCGGCCCTACGAAGGGCTCCGCCGTTTCCCGGTACTCCTCCAGCTCGGTTTCGTCCATCTGTCAAGCGCCTCCGCCACGATTCGCCTGACGTTGCAGAACACCAGGAAGTCCGTGGAGTTGCCCGCCTCCTCCATTGCGCGGCTGAAGGCCGGACTCTCCTGCAATGACGGGGCATTGCCCCGTTGTGCATCGACGACCCGCCGTAGGGAGGTCGACGTCGGCCTTGGCGATGACCGCGGGGCGGACTGTGAGCATGACGTAGGCGACGAGGACTGCGCGGACGGCGCAGATAACCGGGGAGTCGGGTGTGGACGGCCACGGGGGAGCGGCCACATGACGGCCGTGCCGGGGCAGCTGCGGTCCGGTTCGACGACGGACACGCGGGCCATCTCGTGCGGGGGGACGCGGCGATTCGCCCGCTGTGATCGAGGGCGACTGCTGCTGCGGACCCGACCAGTCTGGGGCCGTCGAGGTGCTCGGCGACGATGATACCGGGGTCGAAGGTGACGGTGAGCACGTGACCGAGAGGTGCTGGAGGAGACCGCAGAACACGTCATCGACGGGAGTCAGCCGCTCCTAGGGCGCTGTCTGAAGGGATTCTATCCTGGCCGAAACATGCATTGTCCCCAGCGTTGCGTGTCACTATCCTGTACGTATCGGGTTGCATAGGGGCATTCGCCGGGAGCCATCCGCACATGAGGCCGGGCATTGGTCAGATAGAGGTCAGTGACCTCTGGAAGGTATTCGGCGAGAACCCGGAAGCTGCCCTGCTGCCGGAGTGCGAGTCCATGAGCCGGGAGGAGATCCGCAGGGCGCTGGGTATCGTGGTCGGGCTCCGAAACGTCTCGTTCAGCGTGGACACGGGAGAGGTCTTCGTCGTCATGGGACTGTCCGGCAGCGGCAAGTCGACTCTGGTGCGCTGCCTCATCAGGCTTACGGAGCCCACTGCGGGGCGGGTCTGTTTCGACGGCGAGGACATCCGCGCATATGCTCCGAAGCAGCTGGTGGAGTTCCGCCGCAGCAAGGTCGCGATGGTGTTCCAGCACTACGGCCTTTTCCCGCACCGCAACGTCATAGAGAACGTGGTGTACGGCCTGGAAGTGCGGGGGATGGACAAGCAAGCCAGGTACCAGGCTGCGCTGGAGGCCGTCAGAGTCGTGGGGCTGGAGGGTTGGGAGCACAACTACCCCCGGGAGATGAGCGGAGGGATGCAGCAGCGTGTCGGTCTCGCCAGGGCACTGGCGACCAATCCCGACGTGCTGCTCATGGACGAGCCTTTCAGCGGCCTCGACCCGCTCATACGGAGGGAGATGCAGGACGAGCTCCTGACGCTGCAGACCGAGCTGCAGAAGACCATCGTGTTCATCACGCACGACCTGAACGAGGCCTTGAAGATGGGCGACCGCATCGCGATCATGCGGGATGGCGAAATCATCCAGATGGGTTCGCCCGAGGAGGTCGTCACGCTGCCAACCGACGCCTACGTCACGGACTTCGTCCGGGACGTGTCGCGAGCAAAGGTCCTTCCGGCGAAGGCCATCATGCGGGAGCCTAGCGTGGTCTTGTACGAACGGCAGGGGCCCCGCGCAGCACTGTACGCGATGCAGCAGCATGGGCTCGACGGGGTATTCCTGATCGGGCGCGATTTCACCCTCAGGGGAATCCTGACGGCGGAGGAGGCGAGGAAGCTGCTCCTGCGGCGGAAGGAGTCCCTGGAAGAAGCCCGCGTTGTCCCCGCAACGACAACGTCCCCCGACGCATACATCGAGGAGGTCGTGCCGATGGCGGCCCAGACGGAGCATCCGATCGCGGTGGTCGCCGGCAATGGGAGCCTGCTGGGCGAGATCGACAGGGCGACGCTTCTCACAGGCCTGTCAGGCAGGGCGTCGTAGAACACGGCGCCGACCTCACGGCTCTTCAGCATGGTACGGCGGGACTTGGACCCCCGCGGTCGCCACTTCTGGCACCGAGGACGCTAGCCCTTGACCATGTGGTCCCGGGTTGGGCAGCATACGGTGCAAGGGGCTCGTGTCAGCATTCGAGTTGTCGAGGGACCGCTCCCCGGGGTCTGTGGCAGCCAGTGACACTTCCCACCGAAGGTGAGCGCGCACGATGAGCCTCGCGAGGATGCACAGGCCCTGCTCGGCCAACTCCCGCGCCTCGTCGTCGGAGAAGGAGCTGGCGTCGGCCCAGACTACGCTCATCTCGAGATTGTCCCGGTGGGCCTACGTCCTCTGTGCTGTCTCTTGGTCTCTCTCATATGCCGCAGTCCCAGCGGCGGCAGGTCAGGCCGCTGGCGATCCTTCTTGTGCTCGGAGAAGTCGCTGTCATAGTTGGCGAGAGGGCGTCCTCGCCGAGACCGCCCCCGGCACCGCCACCGTGGGCCTTCTCTGCGCCGACTCGCTCATCTCTCCGTGGTCGCTGCGGTCCGTGAAACCGCGGCACTCATCAAGGAGTGAGCACAACCGAGGGTCCCCGCATCACCGCCCATGGGGCATATTGAATTTCGATACGCCCGACAAGCGGGTTAACAGAATGGCCCTCTGAATGCTGTCTTCGGAGTGTACAAGGAGATGGGCTTCAGTCGCGGGTGCCGAAACAGGGTGGTTGCAGAGGTGAATCGCGGGCAGAACAGAGGAATCGCCAATGTCGCCGTGGCGCGCGTGGCGAGCATCAGTCGATTCGACCACCCCTATAATGGGCACAGTTCGACTGGAGGTGGTAGCCGTGGAGCAACTCGGGAAACCGCTCGCCATTATCCTCGGTCTCACGGCCCTAGGGGTCTTCATCAACTTCGTGTTCGCTCCGTTCTACGCAGATGCGCTGGACGTCGGATCGATCTGGTTCGTGCTCAACTGGTTCATGGCCTTCGCCGTTGTCGTCGTGTTGATAACGGCCTACGTTGACAAGCGAAGCGCCGACGCGGGCGAAAGCGACGCCAGGACGTACATCGCCGTCAACGCGGCGTTCTACGCTGCCGCGGTGCTGGCCGTCCTGTACTTCTCGAACTGGATCAACGAGCTGGTCGTCGGCTATGGCGACACAGGCGATGTCCGCTTGGTCTTCTGGGGGCTGATAGACACCCTGTTCGTTGTCCTGATGGCCAGGATGAGCGTGCGGCTCTGGGCGACACGCTGACCCCGACATCTCGAAGCGGGGCGTCGTCGTAGTACCATCCTTTTCGTCGGGCGGGGTGGAGGCACTGGGATAAACTCCCTAGTCGCTGGTTCGACAGGCTGGCCATGGACTATACGGTACTGTACTCATAACTTCCGACACAGCGGGTGTGGGAAGGGTAGCGGTCCTGCGACGCTGGTCAGAGGGACTTGACCGCATTCTCGATGGCCGCTGTCGCATCCTGGTAGTCCGTGCCGGGCGGGAAACTCAACGGCGCCCCGAACCTGACCTCGAT